>NZ_JAGGLB010000012.1 GCF_017874215.1 Paenibacillus eucommiae | reverse complement strand
CCCCGCCGGTTGCGCCCGTTGCTCCTGCTGGCCCCGCCGGTCCAACAGCGCCGGCCCCGCCGGTTGCGCCCGTTGCTCCTGCTGGCCCCGCCGGTCCAGCAGCGCCGGCCTCGCCAGTGGCGCCCGTTGCTCCTGCTGGTCCCGCCGGTCCAACGGCGCCAGCCTCACCAGTGGCGCCCGTTGCTCCTGCTGGTCCCGCCGGTCCAACAGCGCCGGCCTCGCCCGTCGCACCAGTCGCGCCAGTTGCCCCAGCCGGTCCAGCTGGCCCTGGTGGTCCACCCTCTGGTCCTGTAGCACCTGTAGCACCCGCTGGCCCTGCTACCCCAGCTATACCTTGGATCCCTTGAGGACCTGCTGGTCCTTCTGGACCTTCAGGTCCTGGAGGTCCTGGAGGTCCATGATATTTTCCCATAGTCTCATCTCCTTATTATCAAACGTTATTCATCATATTAATATTTTAATAAGATAGACACAGTAAATACCTACTTAACTTAAAAATAGGTACATAGAAATCACCGAAATACTATTCTTCTATGTTGTTGTCCCATACCATTATGTCTTTGCTAGCATTAGATAATAAAAGAGATCAAAGGCTAGGGAGTGATAAGATTGCAGAGTCGCCCATTCGTAGGTATTTTGGTAACTAAAAGGTACAGTAGAAAAAGAATTTTGAAGCTTTACCAACGTTATCACCATCTGAAGCTGAATCTTTACGCCTTACTCCGGCAGATATTCTTTGGAAGAAGCGACGTATTATTGGACTTAGCTTGAACAAGGGCATCTGGAAACAAAGCCAGTTCCCATTTCCTGATGCCGTCTATAACCGCAGTTATAACAAAAAAACAATAAGTATTCGGCGCCTGGAGAAGGTGATTGGGAAAAACAAATGCTTCAACATTATCAATTTTTTTGATAAATGGGATCTCTATAAGCTATTAGCACCGTCGAATCTTAAAGCCTATGTACCAGACACATTTTTATATAATGAAGTGAATATATCCGAACTATTAGAGAAATATAAACTAGTTTATATTAAGCCAGCTTATGGATTTAAGGGGAAGTCTGTGTATCGGGTTGAGCTAACGGATCATGGAGATATTCACATCTCTTTGCACAGCTTGGCTCCAAGATATATTTGCAGAAAAAATGAGAGTATTAAGAACAAATTGGATAAGCTTCTCGGACATAACAAGTACATGGTTCAGCAAGGGATTCCTATGAGTCAGCTTGATCATCAATATTTTGATATCCGAGCCCTTGTTCAAAAAGGTATACTCGGAGAATGGACGGTTTCCTCCATGGCTTGTAGAGTGGCTTATGAAAATTACTTTAACACGAGTATGTGTGAAACTGTTCAGGATGCTGCGGAAATTTTGCCGCGAATCGTATCGCCGGAAAAAATGGAAGAAATCTTCCAAACTATTTATAAGGTAAGCATAGAGGCTGCACAAGAAGCGGAAACTCATATGGGTTCATTGGGAGAATTGAGTGTGGATTTTGTGCTGGACGAACAAAGAAAGTTGTGGATTATTGAGCTTAACGGAAAACCGCAAAAAGATATATATAAAGATCTTAAGTCTTTGAAACATGAAAAACTAATTTATAGTAGGCCCTTGGAATATGCTTATTATCTCTCTCAATTATGAGAATTTAGTTTGAATTTTTGCTTAAAGAGCATAGGGGCACGATCTTAATCATACTTGTCCTCGTCCATTCTGACCTGATTGTCAAGGATGAGTTCAGCTTCAGTCTCGAAATTTAAATGCAGCTCTGCGGGAAGCCTATCGGTAAGTTTTTGAACCACAGATAGCTCTAGGAAATCCTCCAATGTTTGCGGTCGTTGATCTAACCCATTTACCCACTCACGAACTGCATCGATAAATGTATAAAAAGAAGCTTCAAACTCATCAGCTGTGGCTTCTGCTTCGTCATGTCCCGCACCCGACATGGACTTCCAGTTTCTTAAAGCGGCATCTAATGTTTGTTCAACTTGTGTATTCATTTTAATCCTCCTAAAAACATTTTATTTAAGAATGACACACAAACCCACTTCTCTAAGCCTTAAGCCATCATCTACATTTTACAGGATTTATTAGGGACGTTACAGAGAAACTTATCATTTTGTAGATAAATCAGAAAACATGATTGAAGCCTGTCGCGGTTGAGGTGAAGTCTGTTGCCATAGAGCTAAGTCAATGTTTGGAACAACTTAAATGTCAATCCATCTAAACATTCAGTGATGCTTGTATTTTTAAGTTGAAATGACCATCCCCATTTATGGTAGTATGATGAATAGGGGGAGATGAATCTGCATGCCGACAATGAGATGGCGATATCGCAATTGGCCGATTGCCATTAAGCTTGTGTTTGCTTTTTCGGTTCTGATGGCCATTATTATTTCGATTATTGTAGTCAAATCTTACATGATTTATAAAAGCTCGATGGAAAAACAAATTGAGGAATATATTCCTCAGATGCTTCATCAAGTGAACGAACGCATAGATGCTTATGTGGAAGGAATGAAAACGATATCGAAATCGATCATCATTCCTCCGTATAATCGTCTGATGTACGAAGCGTTGGAGCATATGGAAAACTCGGACGATCCCACTAATCTAAGAGCTACTTTGAAAATGAATGAGGCACTTAGTTTCATTAATAATCGGCCGGATAAGTTTGTTTCAGGTGTGTTGTTTCATTTGCCTTCCGGAAATGTGTACATTCGCCAGCAGGATGGCGGCTTCTGGTCTGAAAATTCTGCAGAGGCGAAGTCCTGGTTTCAAAAAGACGCCTTCCTGTCTTTCGCTCCACTTGTGCTGGGAACGGTTGAGCTGAATAAATTTGATTCCGGCATTTTCGGTAATGAGCCTTATATGTTCTCCATCCTTCAGCCTATCCGCAAAGAGTATACAGACGAATTAGCAGGTATTGTTCAGATTATGGGTACGCTTAATCCCATTAAAGAAATTGTGAAGGGTATTCACTTTGGGGACGAATCGCTTTTATATGTAATTAACCAGCAGAATCAGATTGTATACTCTCCCGACTCCGGACAGCTCGGTAAGCAATGGGAAGCTTTCTACGGAGTGGACTGGTCTGAGGAGCCGCTTTATGATAATTCCAAGATGATGAAGCTGAACGACAAGCCATATTTGATCAGCTATAATCGCTCAGCCAGCAGTGAGTGGAAGGTCGTTGCTGTTACTCCCTTGGTTAATTTAAGTCAAGGTATCGGTTTGGTGAAGAAATGGATCGTAATATGGTTTGTATTCGGTTTGATTTCTGTTATTTTAACGACTCTAATGTTATCCTACAGCCTTACTAAGCCGCTGCGCAAGCTAACCAGACAGACGGAAAAGGTTGATTTCAATGGTCTGTTCTTTTTTTCCGGAAACGTTTATCAGGACGAAATTGGCCGGTTAACCTCAGCTTTCAATAGAATGCTGGAGCGTATTCGCAAACTGGTGGAAGAAGTGGTTCAGACCAAATTGCTGCATAAAGAAGCAGAAATTCGTGCTTTACAAAGCCAGATTAATCCCCATTTTCTTAATAATGTGCTGGAAACGATCCGAATGACGATTCGCCAGGGGCATAACGAGAAAGGCGAACAGGGACTAATTGCGTTAGGCGCCATTCTTCGTTACCACGCCGAGGATATGAAAGAGATGGTGACCCTGAAAAAGGAGATGGATTTCATCGAAAGCTTTCTTCGCATACAGAAGCTCAGATTCGGAGAGCAGCTTCAAGTGAAGATGGAGATGGATCCTGAGCTGGCGAACCAAATCATTCCAAGCCTGATCCTGCAGCCGCTAGTTGAAAATGCTATCATTCATGGAATGTCTCCGTATACATCTAACATTCGCCTGACGATTCGGATTAAGAAGCAAGACCATATGATGAGCTTCGCTATAATCGATGAAGGGAAAGGGATGAGCCCGGACAGGCTGGAGGAGGTTGTGGAATCGATGCATCAAAAGAGCGGCAAAGAAAGTCGTATAGGTATGTATAATGTATATCAGAGAATCCACTTAATTTATGGAGATAACAGTACCATGTTCATTGAAAGCATGGAAGGTTCAGGAACTATGGTTGTTTTGAAATTGCCGATGCATGAAAGGGAGGTGGCTGCACAGCATGAAAATAGTCATTATTGATGATGAGCTGGAAATAAGGGCAGGCTTGGCCCATATGCTCGATAACTTGGTTATAGATGGTGTGAGGTTAGAGGTTTTAGACACTGCTGGGGATGCTCTTGCTGCTTTGGATCTTTTGAATTCGCATGAAGCGGACATTCTGATCACCGATGTAAGAATGCCTGAGATGGATGGGCTTAGTTTGTGTGAAATTGTGCGGTACCGCTACCCCAATATGCAAGTCATTATTCTCAGTGGATACGGAGATTTCGAGTATGTTCGTAAAGCAGTCAGGCTCGGAACTATTGATTATTTGTTGAAACCAGTTGAGGAGGCTGAATTGCATACAGCTCTCAGACATGCGGTGAAGCAAAGCAACCATAAGCTTAGAAAAAGCCGCACGGTAACCCGTGAGGTTTTCGAGTCTTATGGATCGGGTTATAAGGTTGCGCTCTGCCTGGATCTTGACGATATTCATAACGAGCGGGCACTACAGATAGGCGGCGTGCAGACGTTGACCTGGTTGATGCAGAAAATTGTAGGAGAGCTTGCGGATGAGCTGGACCACATCTGTATGATTTCCGATACAAACAGACTCCAGTCCGGAAACCTGATGCTTGGTATAGTGGCGGATTCCTATGAGCAGGCAGAGCAGATTTCGCGTGAATTTTGCCATAGGTTTCAGGAGTTTTGGACCAAGGAAATTAAAATGACGGCAAGCTTTGGAGTTTCTCAACCTTTTGCACAGCCGTATCAAGATGTTTATCCTTATGATCAAGCCTGCATGGCGCTTTTTGGGCGTGTGCTCCACGGACCGGGGATTTATTATCAAACAGAGAGAAATACGACTGCTGATGCTTTCAAAATGGATCTTAATCCTCTTCGGACTGCCTGGGAAACGGCTAATCTCGAACTTTTGAATGAGCAGGTCAAGCTTTTGCTGGAAAATCTGCTAGCCAGTCGTCTAGAGGTTTATGTCATTAAGGGAATAGAAATATTGTTTCTATCTCAGGGAATGAGTGCTCATCATACGGCGATGTTAATTTCCAAGCTTTTCTGGATGCGAAGCGCGGAGGAAATGAAACAATGGGTGTTCAATGAAGTGAATGCCATTCTTGGCTCCGTTGCCTCGGAAAAGCTGGAAGGCCAAGTGCTTGTTGCGGCAAAAAGGTACATAAGGGAGCATCTGCATATGCCATTAACGTTATCTGATGTGTCCAAGGCGGCTTGTGTCAGTCCCCATCATTTGAGTCATTTATTTAGCGAGAAGGCAGGTGTTACCTTTGTTGAATATATGACTGAATTACGTGTAGAAGAGGCAAAGCGGCTGCTCCAAAATCCTGGTGCCAAAATTTATGAGGTCGGTGAGCAAGTAGGCTATCAGAACTGGAAGCATTTCAGCCGGGTATTTAAAGAGGTAACAGGGGTCAATCCGAACGACTACAAAAAGAAATATTCCGGCTAAGCAGCGGCCTGCAAATACCGCAAAATTTGATCCCTTTTCGCAAGATAGCCTGCTTTCTCCTTCCCCCTTTCCTTCCTATAATTAAGGATAGAAGGAGGTGAAAAATTGCAGATCACAACAAAAACATTAAAGGACATCAAGCGGTTTTGGTTTATTTACTTCATGATGATTCCTGCAGTTGCCTACTTTATTATATTTAAATATTATCCGATGGGGATACAGACGGTTCTGGCCTTCAAGAAGTATGAGCTGCTTGGAGGTGTGGCAGGGAGCCCTTGGGTAGGCTTTGACAACTTTACCTATTTGTTTAATAAATCTGATATTCCACAGGTTTTATGGAATACAGTATGGATCAGCATGCTGAGAATTGTTGCCGGTTTTTTTCCTCCGCTTCTGCTTGCTATCTTTTTGTTCGATTTACACAACAAGCGCTTGCGCAGAGTGAGTCAGACGATTTTGTATATTCCCCATTTTTTTTCATGGGTCATTGTATATGCGATCGTATTTGCCGTATTTTCTAACGAGGGAATGGTCAATCAATTTCTCGGACTGCTTGGCATCGGGCAGCAGAATTTCCTGATGTCACCTGATTGGTTCCGCAGCTTGCTAGTCGGCTCCGCCATATGGAAAGAGATTGGCTGGGGCACTATTATTTATTTAGCCGGTATGTCCATGACAGACCCTTCCTTGTATGAGGCGGCCAAAATGGATGGAGCGGGCCCCTGGACACGCATCTGGCACGTAACGCTGCCGGCAATTCGCCCTATTATCATCTTTTTGTTTACGCTGTCCTTGGGCGGAATATTGTATGCAGGAGGCGAGCAAATATTATTATTCTATAATCCTGCAACGATGAAGGTCGGGGATGTCATAGATACGTGGATTTATAGACAGGGATTGACGCAATTGCAGTACAGTCTGGGAGCAGCGATGTCGCTCTTTCAATCTCTATTGGGATTGATCCTGGTCATTGGGGCGAACACGCTGTCCCGTAAATATTCTGGAATCGGAATTTGGTAGGTGCAAGTATGAGAAAAATAAACGCTGAAAAAGCGTACCAATGGTTGTCCATCTGCGTTATTACTGTCATTTCACTATTGTCCTTGTACCCCTTGCTATATGTGGTGTCAATGTCGCTCGTTCATGAACAGGAATGGATTAAAAAGGGCGGCTTCATTCTATGGCCGGATTCTCCGACGCTGATCGCTTACAAACGATTGTTCAACGGACCCATTATTCTGCATGCACTTGGCATTAGTGTGCTGAAAACCATTGTTGGCACTATCGTAGTGATCGTGATGACGACAATCACGGCATATGCAGTATCGCGCAGCGGGTTGCCAGGAGGGCGTTTGTTATTGTTTGGGGTTGTTGTGACCATCCTGTTCAATGGTGGATTAGTCCCCACTTATCTGGTGATTAAAGAGTTGCACCTGCTTAACAGCTTCTGGGTGTTTGTTATCCCGGTAGCGATCGACAGCTGGAGTGTATTGGTGCTAAAGCAGTTTTTTGCGAATATTCCTAAAGAAATAGAGGAATCGGCAAGAATGGATGGAATCGGGGAATTTAACCTAATGATCAGAATTATGGTTCCTATGGCGGCTCCGGCACTTGCAGCTATTTCTTTATTCTCGGCAGTGGGTCATTGGAATTCCTGGTTTGACGCTTTGATGTATATAGATGAGAGAAATCTTATGCCGCTGCAGCTTATTTTACGAAATATGTTTGTAAATCCGCAGCTCGGCTTCGAGTTTAACCCGTCGCAACTGGTGAATCCAACTCAACGTGTTTCCATGGAATCCTTGAAAATGGCTGTAGCTGTGATCGGAACACTGCCCATTCTGTGTGTCTATCCATTTTTACAGAAATATTTTACAAAAGGTATGTATTTGGGAGCGGTTAAAGGTTAACGAATAGAAAAAGGGGAGAGATGAACATGGTTAAAAAAAGAATGGGTATGGTATTAGGCACCCTTATCAGTGCGGCTGTCCTGACCGCAGGATGTTCGGGAGGTCAAAGTAATCAAACGCCTACGCCTAAAGCGGGCACAACGGCTGAAGCAGGACTACAATCAGGAGATAAGAAGGAGGAGCCGGCAGCATCCAACAAGATCAATATCGAATTAATGGAGGTCGGCTGGTTTAACACACCAACGGATGATAACAACCCCAGGAAGAAATGGATAGACGAAAGGTATAATGTTGATTTCAAGCTGTTCGCATATCCGGGAGGAGATTTGGAATCAAAGCTGCTGGTTCGATTCGCTTCTGAGGAGCATCCTGATATGATCCATACGAATGACAAGAAGCTGGTAGACAAGCTTTACAAGCAGGGGGTTTTAATTGATGACTGGACACCCTATCTCGATAAATTGCCCAATCTGACGAAAGGGTGGACGGAACCATTGAAGTTATACGCCTCGATCGACGGAAAATTGGTGGGATTACCCCAAAAGGCAGGTGCCAATACCTGGACGATGATGGTCCGTCAAGATTGGCTGCAAAATCTGGGGCTTTCCAAGCCTGCTACGGACAAGGAACTGTTAGATGTGCTGCGGAAATTCACATTTAACGATCCGGATAAAAATGGTAAGAACGATACTTATGGAATTAGTTCGGCAGGATCTGGCAATACCATGGGAGAGATTACCCAGTTCGAAGCCATGTTCGGTCATTACAGTAATACAGGCTTCAGCGTAACAGAAGGTGGAAAGCTGGAGCACTCGATTACCAATGGCACGCATCATAAGTTTCTTGATTTTATGAGAACCGTGGTCAAGGAAAAGCTGATCGATCCCGACTGGTACACTCAAGGCTGGGAGCAGCGGAAACCGAGACTGTTCAGCGGCAAGATTGGTGTTGTCTATTATCCAAGCGCAATTGTGCAAGAAGCGGAGAATGCCAATGGTTTATCAGGCAGCACGATTGGCTGGTGGGATTCTGCACCTATGCCAAGCGGCGGGCCTGGCGGCGGCAAGCGTCCAGCTACCCCCATCGGAAACGGATTTCTAACCGTTTCCGCAAAGGCGGCGAAAGATCCTGAGAAGATGGAGCGCATCCTGCAAATTATCAATACAACAGCTTACCCATCGGATGAATATGATACTTTAAGATTTGGCATAGGTGTAAGTGGGCGAGAGATTAAAAACATCGAAGGCGGAGGCAGGTATGTTAATAATCTGGCTGATACCTATGCGGTTGCGCAGCCTGGGGTTATAGACTGGGGGGTCTGGATTTATAATGCGGAAGATGGCATGGTAGGTATCGATGGCGATGAGCCCGGGCAAGGCATCAAAAGAATGATGGAACTGGATAGAAAAGCATTGACTTACGAGTCTTACAGAAATTACGATGAATTGTTAAGCCTGAACACGCAAATTGTAACTGATTTGGCTAAAATCAGTCAGGAATTCGATATTTCCTATGTATTAGGTCAAGAAACTGACTATGCAGCCTTCGAGCAGAAATGGCTGAAAGAAGGCGGACAAAAGCTGATAGACGAGGCAACCGAACAGCTGGGAAAGTTGGATATGTTAAATGAATAACTTAAGGAACAGCGTTGTTGTTGAATCAGCAGTTTTTCATCTGGATCCGGAGAAGCAAGGAATGGAGCAACAATGGTTTTCCCCTGAGTACCCAAAACAGGATTGGGTGGGAGTTGAACTTCCAGGGGCATGGGACTTCTATAGCCCATCTTTGTGGAAATATGAAGGCATTGCCTGGTTTATGATGACTGTGTCAGGCGATCAGGTCAGTGAAGGGACAAGTCAGAGACTGCGCTTCGAAAAAGTGAGCGGGCATTCGAAAGTATGGATTAACGGTGTTTTCGTTGGCGAGCATATTGGCGGATATCTTCCCTTTGAATTCGAGGTTCATTCTTTACTGAGGCCGGGTTGTATGAATCAAATTGTCATATATGTGGACAATGAGCCCAAAAGTAATTGGCTGCCTGGAAATAGTGTTATCGAATGGATCCAATATGGAGGCATTTTACGACCGGTTTCGCTGATTACATCTCATTTAAGTTACATCAGCAATCTCGCCATTTCTACCAGTATCCATGAAAATGGAGGTAGAGTACGGCTGGATATCATGTTAACGAATGCATCCTCCCTTCCGTTTTCGGGTGAGATCAACGTGCAAATCCCTACAGCCGAAGCTATTTATTCAGCGCAAAGTCAGGTAACTTGCCAAGGTGACGGCTCCGAAACCAGCCATGTACTTATCGATATGCCTCATGCTCAATACTGGTCGCCTGATCACCCGAAGCTGTATGAAGTTCATGTGGAACTTAGAGATCCCGATGGTACACGGCTGGATAGCACGCAAGACCGCTTTGGAATAAGAACGGTTGAAGTGAATCAGCAAATGATCTTGCTTAATGGGCAGCCTTTACAGGTAAAAGGAGTAAACCGTTATGACGAGTTTTATGGATATGGGCCAGCCGCCCCGGATGAGGTCATAAGAGAAGATTTATTAAAAGCAAAAAGCACAGGTATCAACTTGATCAGAACCCATTATCCGCTCGATTCCCTGCAGCTTCGAATGATGGATGAGCTGGGTATTCTGGTTATGGAGGAAATTCCGTTAAATTGGTGGTTAAATCCATGGCATCCCAAAGGACAAAACAAAGAGGAATATAAGGATGAGATCATCGATCATGCAGAAGCCGCTCTGGTCGATATGATTGAGAAGCACTGGAACCATCCATGTGTCATCATCTGGAGTATGTGCAATGAGTCGGGAACCGATACTCCTTATGGCATCGAGGCGATGCGCAGATTAATGAGCAAAGCACGCCAACTTGATCCTACACGTCTCGTTACATTTGTTGCGGAAGGCAATAAGCCAGGACATTTGGCCTTTCATGAAGCCGATCTTGTTTGTATAAATCTATACTACGGTTCGATATATGAACCGCATGCTTCTGAGCTGAACCAGCTTGAACAATTAGCGCAACTACCTACGGCAGCCCACCTCCAACAAACAGTCCTTGAATTTCCTGACAAGCCTGTACTTGTTACTGAATTTGGATGTTTGGGCACTTCGGAAATAAAAGGGGAAATGCGTCATTCCGAAACCTTTCAGGCTCACTATATCAAAGCGGTCTGGGCAGCCATTTCCAGTGTTAAAGGCGTACAGGGAGGCATGCTTTGGTGCTGGGCGGATTATTATCATCGTGGAGAGTTTTGGGATGAACCCTGTGGTCTTTATGGCGTATTAACGGTCGACAGGAAGGAAAAAGAAGCGTACCACATGTTGAAATCACTTTATCTTCATCCATAGTCTGGAGGTCAAGTCATGAAAAAAATAGACATCAATCACATGATCGGAGACTGGGTAGGCGCAGATCTGGATTCACTTAACGAGCTTCAAGTGCAGCAAGAGCTGGATTATTACCGGATAGACAAAATAGTTGCTTATCATGCTATGGCCAGATCCTACAATCCAATTAGTGGAAATGAGCGTTTGCTGAAGCTGGCTCGATCTGACGGTTTTGAAAACATAATTCCCTGCCTCATCCTTTCTCCACATTACAAGTACGCCGTAGGGTGGAATGCTCTTGAAGAGCTTTTGCTGGAAGAGAAAATCAGGTTTGCCAAGCTTTGTCCGAAAGAACATGGATACTACTTGCATAGCAAGCATACCCATGAGCTGTTTCAGATAGCTTCGAAATTAAATATTCATTTGTTAATCGATTATGAAGACATTATTGATGCCGCGGGAACAGAACTGCCTGAGTTTGAAAACTTATTGCAGACCTTTCCTACGGTCAATGTCATCGTAACTGCCTTTCGTCATCGCCGAAATATGGTCATCTATACGTATATGGAAAGATTTCCGAATTTCTATACGGAGCTGTCCTTGTTTGATAACTGGCTTGCTTACGAAGAGCTGGTTAAGCGATTCGGCTCAGACCGCCTGCTGTGGGGCTCCAATATGCCATTTAATAAGCCGGGCTCGGCGATATCGATGTTATCGTATGCTGATATTTCTAAATCGGATAAAGAAAAAATTGCTTTCGGCAACTTGGAGCTTTTACTTCAGGGAGGTGTGTAAATGCTGCTTAGAGATTATGCAGAGGACGGATTGCCATTACAAAACATGCTGGTTATAGATGTTCATTGCCACCTCGGGTTTCCTGCAGACCCCTACGTTCCTTATCAGGACGAGGAAAAACAGCTGCTCTCTTTTAATCAAACGTTAAAACGTGTTGGGGTTGATTATTTTATCGTTTCCATGCTGCGTGCACTCAAATCCGGAGAACTCGAAGCCAATCTCGATTTGGCTCGTATGATGCATACAAACAGGAACATGCTGGGATATGTAACCTACATCCCTTTTTTGCAAGAAAAAAGCTTGGAGATAGCCGAACGCTGCTTCGTCATTTCAGACCGGTTTGTCGGTATGAAAATACATCCCGATCTTAACAAATATCCGATTAACGGACCTGCTTATAGGCCTATGTGGGAATTTGCCAATGCCAAGAAGCTGTTTGTACTTGTTCACACATGGGGACAAAGTGCTTATTCGAATCCTGTGCTTTTGCACGATATCGCCCGAATCTACAAGGATGTGAAGATCTTGATTGGCCATTCAGGCGGGGAAGGGGCTGCGATTATTACGGCAATTGATTTATCAAATCAATATGAGAATCTTTTTCTTGATTTGACTGGATCATTTATTTATTCAAGAAGAACGCTAGAAGATTTCGTTCGTTTGGCAGACCCGGATAAGCTGCTCTTCTCAAGCGACAGCACGTATAACAATCTTGCCTGGGAAATCGGGAATATTTTATACTCACGGGTCCCGGATGAGGTCAAAGAAAAGGTACTTGGTTTAAATGCAAAACGGTTGTTTCATAATTTCATATAATAGCCAGAGAAGCTTCATACCCTTCAGCATTCGCTGCAGGGTATGAAATTGAAAAGCGCAGACTATAGCTTTTGATCTTCGATTGTAAGCGCTATCAATTTGTGATGAAGGAGGTGAGTACCGTGTAAACAAACTGTAGAACGCCACCTGAAAACAAGGAAAAAAACTGCTTTCAAAAAACAGGAGGTAATTTATGAGAAAAATTATGTTTCAATTCGTTCTACTAGCTATTTTAGCTTGTTTTACGGGGCTGCCTTCAATTCAAGCGAGTGTTTCGCATGTTGATCCGTTTCCAATAGGAATATTTGTTGCTCCAGAGGCCACAAGCGATAAATATCAAGAAGTAAAAGACATGAATGTTACCTATATACTTAATAATGAAAGTGGGCTTGAGGGGAATAATGCTTCATTAGAACAATGCACAGCAGTTGGAATAAAGTGTATGGTGCACGACACAAGACTTATCATGCATCCATTCACTGTCGGGCAAACAGTTGCAGACGATGAGAGAGTTTTAAGTAATAGCAATTCCTTGGGACAAACAATTACAACTACATCAGATGATTTCACAGCAATCAATACAGTAGAACTATTTATAGATAAATCTGATTGGACAGAAGAAAGTACAGTTACATTAAGCATATATAACTCTACGAGCAAGACAACTTTATTGGGAAGTTCATCCGTTACAGGACCAGCTAGTCAAGATTACTTTGTTTTTAACATTTACAAATGGTTTTCTCCAAATACAACCTACTATATGGAGCTTACAAGTGATGGCCCGACACCTCTGAGTGTTAAATGGAGCTCATCTGATGTTTACAGTGGAGGTACGGCCTATGAGGCAGGTATTGCCCAAAGTAACCATGATATGTGGTTTAAAGTAAATTACAATCATAAAATTTATGAGGGTACTCCTCGTCCTACTACAGAAATGATTGACGAAATTGCCGATCTTTATAAGTCAAACCCTGCGCTTTTGGGGTACTTCTTTGTAGATGAACCTTCAACAAAGGGAATGACAGGGGCTCAGGCTACGATGGAACGTTTCAGACAGGCTGATCCCGATCACATGACATTAGCTAATTTGCTTCCCAACTATGCTTCTGCAGAACAACTTTTTAGAGAATCATACTCAGGAGATTTTGTGTCACCGGCCCAATCCTTGGGTCAGACCTTTAAGACAAATGCGGTAACTACATCTATTTCAACTATCCAACTAGCTGGTGGTACTCTATGGGGTTCCGGAGAAACATTAACGCTCAAATTATGGGATTCCCCGGCTAGAACAACACTTTTAGGCGAGGATACCATGGGGTCTTCGGGTACACTCAATCCGAAGTTTTCAATCAATGCGGCTGTTAGCCCCGATACAACTTATTATTGGGAGCTTACCCATAATGGAGAGGGAGTAGATAATTTAGTTGGATGGTTTCTTTATGGGGAAAATGGATCAGACTGGGAGAAGGACGGGTCTGGTTATAAAAACGGTATTGCGATGAATAGTGATTTCTGGTTTACTATCAACCAAGACATTGCGTTCCGTAGCTACGAGGATTATGTTTATCGTTGGGCTAATAAACGTCCCGATGTTCTAATGTTTGATTATTATCCTTATGGGCTGGGGGGCGGAATATATGAAGATGGATATTATGATAATCTGGAAATCATCCGTCGGCAAGCACTTGCAGCGAAGATTGATTTCTGGTCGTTTATACAATCAGTAGGTATGGAAGGATCTCTTAGACAGCCTAACGAAAATGAACTGAAGTATCAGGTTTATACCAATCTTGCGTACGGTGCAAAGGGTCTTAATTATTTTCTTTATCAAAATTGGGAAGCATCAGGATTTGTTGAGGGACTCATCCTTCCTGATGGATCAAAAAGTGCATTATACAATTCTGCCAAAAATATAAATGCAGGTGTGCTCAAGCTTGGACCGACGCTGCTCGGATTAAAATCGGAGGCTGTTTATCATACGGGAACAAGACCGCAAGGGACCAAGGCAGTTCCGACAGATTTCTTTTGGCAGCCAGCCGATTCCAGCCAGCCGATGATTGTCAGCTCATTTACGAATGAGAGCGGCCGCAAATATGTGATGGTCGTGAATCGGGATATTCAAAATTCTCGTATGATGGCCTTCTCCCTTCCGTCCAAACCTGGTTCAGTGAAAGAAGTTTCGAAGGTCACAGGAGGAGAGACCAGCACAAATTACAACAGTATGGCTGGGACGCTATCTGGCAGCTTTGCTCCGGGTGAAGGCAAATTGTATGTGCTGGATGATGAAACTGGTGACACAAATGTAACTTCCTTAACGACTGATGTGAGTTCAATATATGGAAATACAAGCTTTAAGGTGACATATGGCTTGGAAAGTGTGACTCAGAATGTGTATGCTCAGGAAATTAAATTCACGTACGATCCTGCAATTCTAGAATTTATGTCGGCAGCGTCTATCAAAGAGGGGGTTGGCCTTCTCGAGATTGTGAAAGAGCCGGCTGGAACAATTCGATTAATTTTGGCTAGCGAGGGGCCGGGGAATGCAGTTACAGGTCAAGCTCCCATCGTGGAGCTGACGTTCAGATCGAAGTATGTTGGGCAGAACACAACAAGTGAAATCTCGATCACAAGTGCTACTTTGGCAGATAGTCAAGGTGTCGAATATGATGCTGCTTTGTCTTCCGTCAACATTCAAGTTACAGTGGATGGCATCTATGGTGACTTCAATCATGATAACAAAGTGACCATAGGTGATTTAGCCATCCTAGCCGTCAATTACGGCAAAGACACCAGCAGTTCGGATTGGGAGCAAGTGAAACGGGCAGATCTGAATGGAGATGGCAAAATCGACATCGAGGATTTAGCTGCACTTGCCAAGAAAATTATAGAATAAATGATAGTTGGAGGTATGTTCGAACAGGAGGAGTCATTCTCCTGTTCGGCATAAGTGTAGGTGCATAAGTATCAGTAAGTATGAAGTGAAGGAGGCGGTATGATTTTGCATAAAAGAATAAGTTTGTTACTGATTGTGCTGCTTTGCTGGCCGACGCTGTTCCTTACAATGGCAAACGCTGAAACAGCTCCCATTTTTCAGCTTGAGGGAAATAAACCAGCTGATGGCAAAATTACAATGACCATGAGTGGGAAAAACATTGTTGATTTATATGGATACGAAGCCAGATTTTCTTTTGACCCTGATAAGCTTGAGCTGTTGGAGGCCAAATCTAATCTGAAAGGTTTCTCGGTTTCGCCCATCATCAAAAACAACGAAATTATCGTTGCTCATACGAAAATCGGGGATGTGCTGGGAGAAAGCGGAAATCTTACAATAGGCACCCTGACGTTCAAAATCAAGAAAGGCGGGGAATCGTCTGTAAGATGGGAGGCTATCAAAGTGGTCACTCATAAATTAAGCAGCACAACAACTACCATCGGGAAAAGTGTTGTTGTAAGTAACCCGGTGAGTAAAACGTTCGTAGATTTGGTTGGACATTGGGCTAAGGAAGATATTGAGCAGCTTGCATCGATGGGAATCATCGAAGGTATGGATGACAAGCATTTCGTGCCAGAAGCCAAGGTGACAAGGGCTCAGTTTGCTGCGATGATAACAAGAGCATTAAATCTGAAGGCGGCTGTCATTGAAAGCCCATTTACTGATGTTTTACCCAATTCATGGTATGTAGGGGTTGTGAGTGGTGCTTACTCAGCTGGAATCATCAAGGGGATAACGGATAATAGCTTCGCACCGGAGCAGCCTATTACAAGGGAAGAAATGACGGTCATGCTGGTGAGAGCAGGTAAGTATATGTCCGGGGAGACATTCAAGGAAATAGTCTCAGCAGATTCTATGGTATTTGTGGATGTGCAGCACATAAGCGAATGGGCGATCAAGGAAGTTGAGATCGCTGTTCGTGTAGGAATCATGAATGGCAGAACTGGCAATAAGTTCGTTCCTCAGGATCGGGCAACTAGGGCCGAAGCGGCTGTGGTGGTTAAGAGACTGTTATCCGTATTGGGTCAACTTTAAGTCCGCACCAAAGCGAATGGCTCCAAAACCTGCATACGTTACAAGTTTAATAGGGGCGGTCTGAAGAGGGGAGAATGGATGCAAAAGAGGAAGCGGCGCCATTTAAGGCGTGCTGCTCCCTCTTGATTTATGTAACCTACTCAGCAGCAAGCTTAACAACAGCCTGCAGGGCAACATGTATTTCACGCTCTACGGCTTGAGCGACAATGTCGGTGTGAGGATTGTACTCCTTGGCAAGGTCGGCATCGGCGAATCCGTCGAGCACGAGAATGGCGCCTGCGCGGATGCCTCTTAATGAGGCAATCACATAGAGTGCTGCAATCTCCATCTCGACCGCCAATACGCCGGCTTGCTTGTATTTCTTGTGGGGGATTTCTTCTACACCGGCAAAAAAAGCATCCAAAGTTACCGTAATTCCTTTGCGAACGAGACCATCTGTTTCCAGTGCTGATGCGTACAGCGCATCTACGACTTGGCTATCCGCCACAGCGGGATAACCTTGAGGCACAAGCTGATAGGTCAGGCCTTCTGCTCTGACTGCAGCGGTGCTGACAACAAGGCTGCCAGCAGGAAGCTCAGCAAAATAAGAGCCTGCTGTTCCGACGCGGATGATGGTCTTGGCTCCAGCGCGAATCAGCTCTTCGAAGCATACGGCAGCACCGGGTGAACCGACTCCATGGCTGGTCACAGCTACAGGAACGCCTTGAATTTCACCGGCGAAAGTGCGGTACTCCCGGCTGAATGCCAGCTCTCTGGCAGAGTCGAGCTTTCGTGAGATGATTTCGGCGCGCTGCGGGTCTCCACAAACGATTACATAATCAGGGATATCCTCAGAGTGAACTTGCAGGATAGGCATTAGCATATTAATCATACTCCTTTTTTGTCCATTCATCTTCTGGAATCGGGAGCGCTTCTCCAGAGAAGCGCTGTTCCCGGAAAGGATCGGCGTAATTATGGAAGCCGTTCCTCTCCCAGAAGCCGGGGCGGTCCTCTTTCATAAACTCAATGCCGGTGAGCCATTTGGCACTTTTCCAGAAGTATAGATGGGGAATAACGAGGCGAAGCGGCCAGCCATGCTTATCGGTTAGCGGCTTACCGTTATAGGTATGGGCCAGCAGGATGTTGTCCTGAAGTAAATCGTCTAGCGGTACGTTGGTCTCATAATCAGAGTCAGCATGGAACATCACGTACCTGATGGATTCTTTGTCGTAATGGATGCCCGCAGCACTGAGAAAATCCCGGAACAACACACCCTCCCATACGGTATCAAATTTCGACCATCGTGTTACGCAATGAATGTCACAGTTGATGCGGGTTTGCGGTAATGCCATAAGCTCGGCAAAAGAGAAAGTTTTCGCTTCCTCCACTTCTCCGAACACACGCAGCTCCCACTTCTCGATATCATATTCAGGCACGTCGCCCTCATGAAGAATCGGAAATCGCTCGGTGGCAAATTGACCTGGTGGTAAGCGCCCCTCAAGATGCTGATCGGCTTCTTTGACAGGCAGTGCTTTTGCTTTCTTCAGTCTTTCCGCTTTATCCAGCATGGTTAGAGGCCCCTTTCTTCTTAGCATCTCTGCATTCGCTCATTCGTGCACGCTTCGTACTCTTTCTCCATTGCGTCTATCGCGTACTTTTCATGATAGTCTCAACATCTCTGCATCTTAACGTGAGCTGCCGTTCGACTTACGGGCATCCTGCATATAACTGCTGCCCTTGAAAAAGAACATCGCAATAAGCGTCACTACATAAGGCAGCATCTGTGTGAAATTAGTAGGTAAGGAGAAGCCTTGCAGCCTAGTGCTGACCGCATCCATGAATCCGAACAGCAGACTGGATGCTGCCACCCCAAGTGGGTTAGACTGTCCAAGCATGGTCGCGACAAGAGCGATGAACCCTCTGCCTGCGGTCATTCCTTCTGTGAACATGGTAACTTGTCCGAGTGAGAGCTGCGCTCCGGCCAGTGCACAGAGAACTCCGCAGATCATGACGGCTGTATACTGCATGCGGCGAACGGGAATGCCTAAGCTTCGTGCGGCAACCGGGTTCTCGCCAGCAGCCAGGAAACGGAAGCCGAGTATCGTTTTGAAAAAAATCAGATGAAGGGCAACCGCTATGACAAGTCCGAGATAGACTAAAGGAGAGTGACCGGACAAGATGTCGCCTAGGACCGGAATATCCTTGATCCATGGAATTTCCCACTTCGGGAGTCCTATCATATCTTTGTTAAAGTATGCCCCTTTTACATGAAAGATTGCCTTCAAGCTAAAGGCAGTTAAGCCAAGCGCCAGAAAATTCAAAGAAATACCTACGATAATGACGTTTGCCCGCAAATGAATACTTAAATAGCCGAAGAGAAGGGAGAATAAGGACACGCACAGGATCGAAAATAACACGGCCAGCCATACGTTTCCGAGCAAGTGATTGCCGGCAATAGCGGAGAAAGCCCCGATGAGCATAAGTCCTTCCAAGCCTACATTAAACAGTCCGACTCTGGCACACAGAGCCCCTCCCAAAGCTGCCAGGAGGATTGGCGCCACAATCCGGAGAGTAGCGTTGAATAAAGTAACATCAAATAGTTGTTCCATCGGCACCTTTCTCCTTTCTTCTTTTCAGGAAGGAGTAACTGAACTTCACGGATACGAACAGGATCAGGACGGCCTGTATGACACTGGATATTTCCAGAGGCACATCTGTATTTCGCTCCACACCCATGGCTCCAGTCTGCAGGGCAGCAAGGAATATCGCAGCTATGGCAGTACCGATTGGATGTGAACCAGCCAATAAAGTGGCCATAATGCCTGTCCAGGCATAGCCGGAGGAGCTGAGCACACCATCAATATAACGATATTGCGAGCCCAAGGCTTCCGCAGCACCGGCAAGTCCTGCCAACCCTCCGCTTGCGAACATGGTCGTCAGCATCAAGCGGCTCCGGTTTACCCCGCCATAAGCTGCGAACAAAGGATTTTTGCCAAGCATTCTCACTTCGTAGCCGGATACGGTTGCTTTTATAAATATATATAGCAGTATAGCCGCGGCAGCAGCGATAATAAACCCGGCATGCAGGCTCATACCAGCGAACAGCTTGGGCAGCCAGGCCTCTTTGCCAATCATAGCTGTCTGAGACATCGCGGCTGATCCTGTTTTGTCCTTCAGTGGATAGGCAACGAGATACCCGGCAAATAACACAGCTATATAATTCAGCAGTAAGGTTGTTATTAATAAATTCATTCTGAATTTGGCATCCAGCCACCCGGCGAATGTGGACCACAGTCCTCCGCTGATCATTCCGGCTGCTAAAGCAGCAATCATTCGTAGCCAGCCTGGTCCAGGCAAGTACAGCGCAGTTAGCGCAGCTGTCAGTGCGCCGAAAACCATCTGCCCTTCAGACCCGAGGTTAAAAAAGCCCGCCCGGAAGGCGACAGCTACACCAAGTCCGACGAGAATGATGGGAGTGGCCCGATTCAGTGTATTCGTGAAAAAATAAAAGCTGCCAAACGCACCCTTCCACATTTCAGTGTAGGTTTCGACTATAGAACCGCCGATAATGAGGATGGCAATTGATCCTGCCAATAACCCTACAGCTATGGCTAGAAGCGGGTGCATAATGACCGGGATATAGCTTCTAATTCTAGCCAATTTGTCCACCTCCGGCCATTAACAGGCTGATTTTCTCTTCCGTGATATGCTCTGATGACAGCTCGCCCGTTACGCGTCCTTCGAACATCACAAGAATGCGGTCGGATAATTTAATAATTTCCGAGAGCTCTGTAGAGAGCAGCAGAATCGCTGTTCCTGTGTCGCGCTTCTTCAGTAATTCTTCGTGGATCAGCTCCATGGCGCCAACATCCACACCGCGGGTGGGTTCGGCAGCTATTAATAATGAACTGTCTTGAGCAAGTTCGCGGGCCACGATCAGCTTCTGCAGATTTCCGCCGGATAAATAGCGTACATCTGCATCGATGGATGCGGTTTTGACAGAGAAGCGGTCTACCCAAGCTTGTACCATACGGCGAATGCCAGCAGACCGCAGTAGACCGAAGCGCTGGTGCTGCTGCTTATGCTGATGCCCCATCAAACCCGTCTCAACCAGGGTGGATTCGGCTGCTGCGCCCCACTGATAGCGATCCTCTGGAATATGCGCTATGCCTTTTTCCCGTATCGTCCTCACAGAGGCATTTGTAATATTTTCATCTGCAAGCAGAATCTGGCCTTCATCTATACGACCTAAGCCTGTAATGGCTTGAATCAGCTCGGATTGACCATTACCGGAAATACCAGCAATGCCAACGATTTCACCTGCCTGGACAGCAAAATTCACCTGATCCAATACAGGCTTTCCTTTTACGCCCCGAATGGAAATGTTCTCGACTGAAAGTACCTTTTTACCTGGTTCAGTACCACTATTTACGGATTGCATAAGCTCTCTGCCAACCATCATGCGGGATAGTTGCTCAACATCGGTATCACTAGCACGGACCGTGCCTGTAATCTGGCCATCGCGCAATACGGTAATCCGATCGGCTACTTCCAATATTTCGTTCAGCTTATGACTGATGATAATAATGCTTTTGCCTTGCTCGGACAGCTTTTTAATAGTTTGCAACAGCTCTTTAATTTCAAATGGAGTGAGCACTCCGGTAGGTTCATCCAAAATAATAATATCTGCACCCTGATGCAGCACTTTTAATATTTCCACTCTTTGTTGAATGCCGAGCGGGCAATCACTTACCTTGCTCCATGGGTCTACGGGCATGCCATACTGCTGACTAAGCTCTTTCACCTTAGCTGCTGCGGCGCTGCGATTAAATTTGACACGGGAGCCAGGCTCATGCCCAATGACAATGTTCTCGGCAATCGTGAACGACTGGAACAGCATAAAATGCTGGTGGACCATCCCAATGCCGCTGCGTATTGCCTCTGAAGGAGTAGAGAACACCTTCTGTTCCCCGCGAATACGTATCGTACCGAAGGTTGGCTGCTCCATGCCATACAAGATACGCATCAATGTCGTTTTGCCGGCACCGTTCTCTCCAACTATGGCGTGTACTTCGCCTGCTTCCAGGGTGAAATGAATGTCCCTGTTTGCGGTAAAGCTGCCATAGAGCTTCGTAATCTTATCCATTTGCAGCATGGTACCCTCGGGCCTCCTTCACTTACATCATGAGGAAACCGGCTGCATGGTTGCAGCCGGTCTTATTTCTCATGAATGATGGTTGATCTAACGGTCTATTCCAGTGTTGGATCTTTTAAAACGATTTTACCAGAAATGATGTCCTCTTGAATAGCTTTTACTTTATCTACCACTTCTTGTCCGATAAAGCTGCTCAGCGGGGATTTGCTCTCTCTCGTAATGAAAGTGATGCCAACCCCATTTTCCTTCAAGCCGTAGTCAACAACACCAAAGGTTAATTTACCATTTGCAAAATCCTTCACAGTTTCATAGGCAACCGTATCCGTACCTTTTAATTGGGACAATACAATGTGCTCAGGGTCTGTTACTGTGTGATCAATATCTTGTCCAGAAGTGTAGAAGCCCTTCTCTTTAGCAGCTTCGAACACGCCTAAATCACCAACTGCTGAAGCTCCAGCAATAAAGTCGGCTCCATTAGCAAAATGAACAAGTGCAAGCTCTTTCGCTTTGGCCGGATCCGTAAAGCTTCCTACATAATTAACGGAGAACTTGGCATCCGGGTTCGTTGATTTCAGACCCAGATCGAAGCCTACTGTGTATTTTTTCAATAAAGGAGCATCAATGGCAGCAACCATGCCGACAACATTGGTTTTTGTTGATAACCCGATAGCAGCACCTAGCAGGTAGGAAGCTTCATATTCTCTGAAGGCAACACTTCGGACATTGGGTGCATCTACGACTGTATCAATGATCGCGAATGACTTGTCAGGATTTTCAGCAGCGACCTTGGTCAGCGCATCTACAGCAGTGAAGGCTGCAGTAATGATCAGGTCGTACTTTTCAGCTACTGTTGCACGCAGGTTTTGTTCGAAAGATGCGACATCAGCAGATTCGATGGTTTTAACTTCAACATTAAACTCTTTGCCGGCTTTCTCCAAGCCTTCAACCATTAATTGAAAGAAAGGGTTAACTCCGATTTTCTCCGGCAATACAAGAGCAACTTTCTTAGACGCTTCTTTCGCAGGTTCTGGCGAAGCTGTATGGGTAGCCGCGTTAGTAGGTTGCGGGCTTGCACTATTTGTATTCTCCTCTTTCTTGCTGCCACAGCCTGCCAACAGCACTAGAAATAGAACAAACACTATTGAATATACAACTGACTTTTTCATGCGTATTTCTCCCCTATTCATTTATAAGTATGAAGTTAATCCTAGTAGATCGCTCGGCTTTTGTCAAAGGTTATTTTTGTGATAGCGCCATCATTTACAAGAAGAAATTACCATTGACATCAAGGTTTTGCGGGTGATATGATACATTCCATTATACATTCCCGATTAATCATGTCGGAATTATTTTATACTATTTTACGGGGGTAATGTTCATGACAAGAGTACACGCTTCATACACGAAACTGCTAGTGGCACTCCTCTTATCAGTTTCTCTTATTTTCTCACAGCAAGCTGCTTTTGCCGCTCAGCCTTTGGCTTCTTCACCAGCTGATGGTGCTGCAGAATACAAGCAATTCCTACAGGAGAAATTTGACATCAGTCTCGCAGGCTCCATAACCAAAGGGGAGTTCATTGAAGCCGTTGCCAAGGCTTTGAATTATAAGCCATCTGGCGAAGCCGTTACCTTTGATGATTTGAAGGCAGACAGCCCACTTTTCTCTTCGGCAGCAGCCTTATATGAGAATGGGATTCTGGAAGGCCCTGGTGTTCAAGGCGAGCAAGTTTTAACTAAATCTGTAGCAGTCTCCATTGCTGTAAGAGCAGCTGAAATCAAGGAACTGGCCTATACATATCCTGTTGAAAAAGTGAACAGTGCGCTAAGCCATCTACAAGTAACCAGCAGTGGTCTGAGCAAACATGTAGCTCAGGAATTAGCTGCTGCAGTGGATACAGGTTTGCTGCCGGGTGAATTCTACAACAGCTTCAAGCCTGGAAGTGCAGCTGACGAACAATTGGTGAATGTATTACTAGGGAAAATTCTAGTTACTAAAGGTCTTTACAAAAAGTATCTAGGATACATTAGTGATGCAGATATTTATGCCAAGCTGAGCAGTGCTTATCAGACCTCCGATATTATCGATGCACCTAAGCTGCAGACTCTGGTGAATACAGCCTTGGAGCAAGAATTAATCACAGGCTATAACATAAAGGATTCACGCTTTGAGCCTAATTTTATACCTTCGTTGTCATTAATTTATGGACACTCCAATTTTAAACATGCTGTACAGCTTATCGGACTGCTGCGCAGTGAAGGTCTGGATGCGAAAGTACAATTCGAGCCTAAGACATCAGCTTTCATTCATCTTGCAGAGTGGGGCGATCCGGGTCCAAATGTGGTAAAGATTGCGAATGGCAACTACATCGCTTATGCGAAAGAATATGATCTTGAATTTGAATTCTCAACAGTAGCAGATAAAGCCGCTTTTCAAAATGTAATTCTCACGTACGCCAAGAAAAATGTGAAGGATCAGACAGGTCTGATCGCCAGCTCCTGGTGGCAGCCGCTTTATTATTCCTCTACAGAATTGAAGGATTACGAAGTGATTACGAACAATTTTATTACGGATAAAGACAGCCCTTATACAGTAAATCCATTCTCGCTCAACGAGGATTCCGCCAAGGTTGTAGCGGGCTTGAAAGCAATCGATCCTGATGCTGTCATTACACCATTCCAATTCTGGGTGGATAAGCCTTTCTTTAACTACTTGCATGGTGAAGCCCTGTAAGGTGCGCCATTTCTAATAAATAGCCCTGACCGCTTTGTAGACGGTTGGGGCTGTTTTGACTGTCAAAGTAGGTATGAATAATAACACACACTAAGCAACACGTAACAGAAAAAGCAGCGCAACTAAGTAACACAAAAAGAAGCGTAACTAAGTAACCCATAAGCAGCGCATCTAAGTAACCCAAAAAGCAGTACAACTAAGTAACCCAAAAAGTAGCACAACTAAGTAACCCAAAAAGCAGCACAACTAAGTAACCCAAAAAGCAGCGTAACTAAGTATCCGATAAAGCAAGCGCAACTAAGTAACCCAAAAAGTAGCAAAACTAAGTAACATAAAGCAGTACAACTAAGTAACCCATAAGCAGCGCACCTAAGTAACCCAAAAAGCAGCAAAACTAAGTAACCCATAAAATAGCGGAACTAAGCAACACAAAAATGAAAAAAATTACTTTAAAGACACCTATATACCCATGAAAGGTAGGCATTGCTCTTAAAGTAGTCCACGGCCAATATGATCTCGTTATCTAGTGCTTTTAGCGATGAAAAACATCGTTAAAGCGTCACGAAGCTGGGGATTTGATTAGATAGTGATGTTTTTCATCGTTAAAGTGAGGGAATAACCATGTTCGCCGCCAAATGGTCCAGATAGCGATGAAAAACATCGTTAAAGCGTCACGAAGCTGGGGATTTGATTAGTTAGTGATGTTTTTCATCGTTAAAGTGAGGGAATAACCATGTTCGCCGCCAAATGGTCCAGATAGTGATGAAAAACATCGTTAAAGCGCCACGAAGCTGGGGATTTGATCAGTTAGTGATGTTTTTCATCGCTAAGTAGAGGGAATAGTCCTATTCGCTGCCCAAATGGTCTTGATGGCCCAAATGGTCCAGATAGCGAGACTAGACGAAGTATTAGGACCGTATTATTCTAGTATGAAGAAGAAACAAACAGGAGGAATGAGAATGAGCAGTCGCATTTATGATGTGATCATTGCAGGAGCTGGAACGATGGGACTCAGTGCAGGGTATAGGTTGGCTGCAGGAGGCATGTCCGTACTGCTTATCGATGAGTTCGATCCTCCGCATGGAGAAGGAAGCCATCATGGTGATACCCGCATATTCAGACATGCCTACAGCGGTGAATCGATATATGTCCAGCTTGCGTTGAAAGCTGAGCAAGGGTGGAGGGAGCTGGAAGAAGAAACCGGACGATCGTTGTTCCGCCAGACCGGGGTGGTGAATCTGTACCCCGACAATGCTGCAACTTTAACTGGAAAACATACATTAGCCAAGCAGTATGGGCTTCCAGTTACCCTGATGAGCGCCAGCGATATTCGCAGCAAATGGCCGGGAATCCATATTCCAGATCATTATGCTGGATTGTTGGAGCATCGGGCTGGTGTGCTATCCAGCGAAGAATGCGTCCTTGCCTACCGGGAGTTGGCTGAAAGATCAGGCGCACAGCTTGTAACGGGCTCGAGGATTACTCATCTCGACATCCAGGACAAGGGAGTTGTGATGCATACTGCCGCAGGCAGCTATAAGGCAGAGCGCTTGCTGCTTACGGCAGGTGCCTGCTCGGCTGGCCTTCTCCCAAGCTTGCCAGTACAGCGCATACGCAAGACGATCGCCTGGTTTGCCGCGGATGAACGTTTATTTGGCGCTGCTGCATTTCCTGCTTTTAATTGTCATACGCCGCATGGAGAATATTATGGCTTTCCGAGCATAGATGGTTCGGGGCTGAAGATTGGCAGACATGATGGCGGAACCGCTGCTGAGCTTGGCAAGCCGCTTCTGCCATTTGGAATGGAGCCTGAGGATGAAGGCGATTTGCGCTCATTCCTCGAGCAATATATGCCGGGAGCCGCGGGCTCTCTGCTTCGGGGGCGGGTATGCCAGTATGAACGGACGCCAGATGAGCACTTTATTATTGACCGTCACAAGGAGCATCCTCATGTTTACATAGCGACAGGTTTCTCTGGCCATGGCTTCAAATTCGCAAGCGCAATCGGAACTGTTATGAGTGAGTGGATAATGAATGGAAGAACGGATGAGGATTTGTCTTTATTTTCGATGTCGAGATAGCTATTTTTATTTTTTGGCGATGATCACAAAGCGTTTAGCATTTGTCCTGATGCCTTTTTCCGTTTGATTTTCCGCAATAAATGTGTGCAGCAGGTCGAAATCATGTTCATATTGTCCAAATTTAGGAATAATCGGCGTGTGCTTCAGCAAAAAAATGAGATCCTCATAGGTTTCGTAAAATTCCGTCGTTACAAAATCGAATGAATGGATATCACTAAATCCGGCTTCAGTCAATTCCTTGATATATTTATTTTTTAGCGTGCCATCCGTTATACCGAAGTTTTGCCCTCTTTTGAATGCTTGTTTGATATTTAATTTATCATCTTCGCTAACCTGCTGAGTGAGAAAGACGCCTTGCGGCACTAACACCTTCGCTACTTGATTTGCACTAAAGTTAGATTGACGGCAAGAGACAACGTTGAAGAAATTCGCCGGGAAATCAAGATTTTCAGCGGCCATTTGTAAAAAACGTACATTCATTTTCTGGGATGTTGTTAAATTTCTGTTTGCGGTTTCGATCATTCCGCTTGAAATATCAATTCCGACTAGAAGCAATGCGGCCTCAGTTATATTCAATAGGGCTTCGCCGCCACCTGTACCAATATCGAGCAACAAATCCGACCGTTTACAGCTTTGAACGACTTCATCATAAAAGTTCCATGCAGTTCCTTCTGTGTGACACTTTACTTTGCTAAAGTCCCAACCGTTCATTTTTCCAACTGTATCATAAAAGTTTTTGTATGCGAATTCGTCCATTTTGGCTAACCACCTTTCAATTTTAATTATAATTGGAAATTATCCCCTTTTGCAATGCTTTACTTTATTTACGCAAAATTACTTCTGCAAACAGATTCAAATAGCACAAAAAAAGACCTACGCCCATTAGCTGCAAGTCTCTTATATGCTACTTTTCCTAAAGGCTCTGTGAAAGAACATTCATTGGGCCTTTTGATGACAAGTAACTTCGAACAATATTCCGTTAAGTGCCTTGAAATAAAGGGTGTAACCACCTCTAATCGTCCGCGGCTCCTCGTTCATATCCATACCTGCTTCTTTGAGACGATAGTACATGTTATCTACCTGATCTGTAGTATCTACAAAAAATCCAACATGAAATCCATCGGGATATACTGGAGTTCCTCCTCCAAATGCGCGTGGGTTGCTTAGTACGAGACTGAAGCCATGTCCATCACTCATGCTAGCAATAGAATCTGCTTTTTTATCTAACGTTTCGAAGCCAAAGAAATTTTGAAAGAAATGCTGTGCTTCAGATAAGTCATCGACACAAAGATTTAAGTGATTTAGTTTCATTTATTTATCTCCCATCATTTTGGTAGTTTGTTTGAATGTAATTGAACAATGTTCAATTCATGTGATCAACGTTAGATTAATTCATTGTGGTATAATTGTCAACAGAAAATAAGGGGAAGTGTTATAGATGGCTAGACGTCCAAAAACAGATACTGAACCGCATCTTGATCAAAAAAGAATTGTTTTAGCGGCGCTTGAACTTCTTGAAGAAGTTGGGCTTAAGCAGTTGACTATGAGGAAATTAGCAGAATCCTTAGGGGTACAGGTGGGGGCTTTATATTGGCATGTAAAAGATAAAGAGGAGCTGCTCAGCTTACTCGCAGATAAAATTAGTTCGGATATTATCTGGCATAACGGAGATATTTCCTGGAGAGAAGCACTTGTGGTCTGGGCGACTAATTTTAGAGTAGTCTTGTGCTCTTATCGGGATTCTGTTGAAATTTTTAATAGCAGCACAATCTCAACTGGTTATAATCGTCTTCAGCAAATTGAAGCCTTATTCGATGTTCTGGGCAAAGCAGGATTTAAGGATATTGAAATTCCTTGGATGGCTTCGATGATTAAAAGTTATATACTTGGATCTGTATCTGAAGAGGTACGGCTTCAAAAGATCTCTCAAGAAAGAGAGCAGACATTTGAAGAGCTTGGGAAGAATGTAAACGAAATATATCAAGCCCTGCCAGCGGCTGCTTTTCCTCATATGGCTCGCCTTGCTCCATACCTAACAAGTCCTGATTGGGAGCAAGAATTTAACTTTGGATTACGGGTGCTACTGGACGGATTTACTGCGAGATTGAGCCAAGAGTAATCGTTTCTGAATGCCCATATCAAGCAGCAGACTACTGAAATCTTTAAGCTTTACAAACGAACGTATGTGCGCTATTATGGATTTGGATAGTATTACCAATCGATATATACGGGAGGAATAGAGCATGTCTGAATGGACTACAGGGGCAGTGAATTTGCAAAGAACGGATATTTCTGGCTCGAAATTTCAAGAAGTGAATGCACAGCGGCTTTATTTTGATGATGTAAGTTTAGCTGGAACCCAAATAAACAACGCAGACTTACGAGACTTAAAGTTGGATGACGTTAATATGACCGGAGCGAAAATAACAAACGGTAATCTGAGCGATATCATTATTGAAAATGTTCAATTCACAGGTGCTCAGTTTCGCAATATTGATTGGCCCATTGAGAGTATGGATTCGAATTACAATGCTGAGCAAACATATAAACCGGTGGTTTTTGAAAATTGTAAATTAAAAAATAGTATCATTACTAAGTGTGACTTATCTAATATTTCGATTACTGATTGTGATATAACTGGATTGACGATAAATGGGATCGCGATTGATGAGCTGCTAAAAAATGTTGGGATTTCGTCCAAGCAACAACAACCCCGAATCAAAAATGCCCTTCAGGTGAGATTAGTATCAAATTTAGCCGAAGCCCATCAATATTATAGGGATATATTAGGGTTTTCAGTTGATGATTGGGGTCACGTCGAACGAGAAGGAGTAGGTTTCATACTTCAACAAGCAGAAAGTCTTGACGATATTCGTCCTAACGCTAAACCAACAAAACAAAACTTCCCTTATGACTGGCCCGGGCCTCCAGCAACTTGGGACACCTATGCATATTCCAATTTTGATGGAGTCCAGCAATTATACGAGGAGTTTGTATCTAAAGGAGCCGTTATAGCTTATGAGCCACAAATTGAAGATGTGGGAAATCATAAGTGGAAAGAATTTGCAGTTAGAGATTTAGATGGTTATGTAATCGTCTTCGGTGGCAGTAATTAAACTATAAGATATTTGGTATCGTTTACATAAAGAACCCATCCCCAAAGTAGGAGGTACAATAAGATGACAAATGTTCAAGAGAACGTAGAAAAAATATCTGGCCCAACCATGGTGCTGATTGTAGCCGATCTGCAAAAATCAATCGATTATTACGAGCAGATGCTTGGTTTTAAGCAGGAGAATATCGGTGGGCATATTCATATGAATCGGGGAACAACCACTTTCATATTGCATCCGGTTTCAAATCCTGCTGATGTAAAGCCGTATTCTTCATTAGAAGGTGGATTGTATTTTGATGCTTATTGTTATACGAATGAGGTCCGTTCTTTGTTGAAGGAATTTCAAGCAAAAGGAGTTAACTTCGTCAGAGATATAGATACGCTGCACTGGAATGAGCACTGGAACGAGTTTACCATTAAAGATGTGAATGGATATTGTATCACTTTCGGGGGATAAAGCAAATTGGAAGAAGGAATGGATTTTGAATTCTTCGACCCAAGCGGGAATATGTTAGTTGTACATGAACCGTACACTGGATAGAACAACAGGGCTGCTTTCATACATTTGTTCATTCTACACACCTTCTAAATATTTTACTAGAAAATGAGAGGGAGTTAAGATATGTTAGAGCAAAAGGCAAATGCCAAAGTTGGTTTGGGAAGTATAGCAACAGTTTATGTCCCGGTTACGGATTTTTTGAAATCCAAAAGGTGGTACGAAAACGTTCTGGGGTTAGAATGGGGAGGACATTGTTTTAAATTAGATTCTGGGCCTACTTTGTTCCTGGTTGAGACTAAAGGCCATGTGAAGCCTAAATTAAATTTTATTTCTAAAGATGATTATGAAATGTTCGTTATCACTTTCCAAACTATTAATATAGAACAATTCAATGGCTTTCATGAGAGATTAAAAGGTAGTGGGGTAGAAGTTGAGGAAGTTGAAAACAGAGGTTTATGCGGAAGCAACTTTAAGTTTTACGACCCGGATGGAAATAAATTTGATGTTTGGAATGGAGAATACCAGCATGAGGTCGATCCACAATGGCGAGACCCGGGAGAGTAATTCCTGAAAAATGTAATACTGATTCTTATGATGATTTCATGTGAAAATGGAACAATAAGGAGGTATTTAAATGAAACCACGAATTACGGTGATTACACTGGGTGTAGATGATCTGGAAAGATCTTTGGAATTCTACCGCGGCGGTCTTGGACTGCCAACACAAGGTATAATTGGTAAAGAATTTGAGCATGGCGCCGTTGCCTTTTTCGACTTACAAGCAGGCCTGCGGCTGGCAATTTGGAAGCGCAAAGATATCGCCCATGAGGCAAAAGTTGTTCAGACCGCATCAAGTCCAACAGAGTTTACAATTGGTCACAATGTAGGTAGTAAGGAAGAGGTCGACAAGGTAATGGAACAGGCAAAGAAGGCCGGTGCTGTTATAACTGACCCGGCGCATGATACCTTTTGGGGCGGATACTCGGGTCACTTCCAAGACCCTGATGGACATTTGTGGGAAGTAGTCTGGAATCCAGAGTGGGACATGGAAATTACGGAATAACTTCGATTTCAACTTGAACTTTGCACGATGAAAGGAGAAATCATAGTGGCAACCCTGAATCATATACCTGTTGTAAAGACAGAAATGCTTATTAGAAAACCGGTTAAAGATGTGTTTGAGGCTTTTATCGACCCTGAGATTACTTCGAAATTCTGGTTCACCAAAAGCAGCGGAAGATTGGAAACGGGAAAACGGGTCCAGTGGGATTGGGAGATGTACGGTGCTTCTACAGAAGTTAACGTAAAAGAGATCGAGGAAGACAAGCGAATCCTCATCGAGTTTGGTGACAACACTTTGGTCGAGTGGATTTTTACTTCTCGGGCGGAGAACGAAACTTTCGTCTCCATTATAAACTCGGGGTTTGAGGGAGATGGGGATGACACCGTAAAGCAAGCCCTAGATTCAACGGAAGGATTTACGATTGTTCTCTGCGGGCTAAAGGCGTTTCTTGAGCACAATATCGTATTGAATCTCGTATCGGACAAGGCTCCTGATGCCCACGTTAAACGCTAAGAATTATCTTTAGCTAAGCAAAAGTATAGCTGCTCTGCGCACTACAGGTCAAATAGGCGCGGCTCCATGAGCAACTTCGGTGAGCGAAAATAGTTAAATACCAAAACGGCAGTTAACCTTCTTGGGTTAGGACTGCCGTTTTTTGGAATAGGCTTGCCATTGGAGGAAATTTCGAGGGCAATTGATTCCAATGGATAAACTGGCCGAACTGCTCACAGAAGAAAGAAGAATACGAACAAGTTACCTTTTCATACCCTCTTTATAAAAAAGATTAGGTGTGATGCGTTGAAAATGGATAAAAACAGCCAAATGGTCGTGTACTTTATAAAAGGATCTACAATAAAAAAATTTGTAATCCTAGATATAATAGTTGGAACAGGCATTTATTATGTAGTTAAAATTATTTGTTCAAGTGTGTTAGCAGCATCTGTTGGCAGTATCATAGGGACAGAAGGAATTAAAAGGGCACCCAAAATTTTCAAAAAATATAAATGAAGTTGAGTATTAATGAAGCTGAGTTGCAAGAATGTTTAATTATATTTATAATTTTATATGTAAGCCGTTAGGGGGTGTTTAGAAATGGCAAATAAGATTCGATTGTCAGGTACTTCAGCATCCTCATGCAGAGCCTAGTTACAGAGGCGATACTTTGCATGGGGTGAACATCTAGTTAAGATCATATCGCCCAAAAGAGCTTATATCGTTTCTAATACTTGGCTTTGCACCTTATTTCCAATTTTTATCTAAAATAAGGGGCTGAGCATATTATGATCGAAACATTTATTAGAAACCATCAATATAACTTTATTAAAAAGCAGACAGGAATACTGCAGCTTGCTTGCAAGACAGTGTCCGACTCAAAAGTAGTGGAGGCAGTGAGGTATAGCACTGAATCGAAAGTCTTAGAATTATTTCAGAATGCTGCGGATACTCAAAAGCAACTATTAGTAAAAGCTTCTGCATTAAAGACAGATGAAGATTTTCAAAGCTATCTAAGTGGATTAGAACCCTATTTGGTGGAATTTCCACAAGTAACAGAAAAACAGCTTAAACAATTATTCCCCAAAAATAAAAAACTTAAGATACCTGATTTATCAAAGATAGATTACTCTCATATAACCTACCTTAGTTGGCTTGATATAGCTACGAACAAAATGTTCATTGTTTATAATTTGCAGGGTAAAGTCGTCGGTATCGAAGGCAAATATATCCCTACAAATAAGAAAAGCACATGTTTTTTATGTAATAAGCATGGGGAGACTGCATTATTCTCCGCTGTATCCAAATCAAGACCCGCTAATTCTTCTCCGGATTATTATAAAGCTGTCGGTAACTATATGTGCATTGCCAGCCATGAATGTAACAAGAGCATAACAGATATTACTTCCTTAGAAAGATTTATTCAGGAAGTCATAGGTTAAAAGGTGTTATATTCGATCTGCGATCCTTTGGGGGTACTTGGTACGTTCTCAAAGGATCTTTTTTTTACAGATTGAACATTGCAGCCCATTAAAGAGAAAGAATTGGAGGTAAAATCACCTCTCATATTTACAAATCTAAAAAAGTAGATATAATGATCTATATGGAACCTTCATTGATTTATAAAGCTTTGTCTAACGAGACGCGTTGTCAAATTATGTTATGGTTAAAAAATCCGGATGAATTCTTTGATGAACAGTCTTATTTACAACAAGGTCTCAATTTTCGGATTGGTGTATGTGTGGGAGATATTCAGACTAAAGCGGGACTTACACAGTCCGTTATCTCAAGCTATTTGTCGACTATGCAAAAAGCTGGTTTGCTGGAATCTGAGCGGATTGGGAAGTGGACGTACTATCGTCGGAACGAAAAAACCATACAGGAATTTTCCGAGTATATCCAAAAGACACTGTAAGATGAAAAGGAGGTCTTTTTTTTGTTTTTCATATCTAGATTTCTGTATATGTATATTTGATTGGAGGCTTATATTTAAAATGAAAAAGGTTAACCCTTTACTTATCTTTATTCTTGCTTTGGGCGTATTCGGAATTATTACAACGGAAATGGGTATTATAGGTGTTCTTCCTCAGGTAACTCAAAAATTTAATATATCAACTTCACAGGCCGGATGGCTTGTAAGTATATTTTCTTTAGTTGTTGCCATTTCAGGGCCCTTCCTGACATTACTCGCTTCCGGTATTAATCGTAAAGTTATTCTATTAACCGCTGTGCTTATTTTTGCCATTTCAAATATGGTTTATGCCTATACAACCAAGTTCGATGTGATGCTGGCTTTCCGTATTCTCCCTGCTATTTTTCATCCTGTCTTTTTTTCGGTGGCCCTTGTGACCGCAGCCAAACTTGTCCCTCCAGAAAAAAGAAGCAAAGCTGTCACAAAGGTGTTTGCCGGAATAACGATCGGGTTTGCTTTTGGCGTGCCATTGACTTCTTATCTCGCGGAAAAGATATCGTTAGAAGCTGCGTTCCTGTTTGGGGCTGTTGTAAGCATGATTGCTTTTATAGGGATACTAGCTTGGCTCCCTTCCATGCCTGTTAAAGAAAAAATGTCTTATGGCAAGCAGCTTGGTATATTACGCAAACCTCAATTATGGTTAAATATCTTGACTGTTATTTTCATCTTTGCAGCTATGTTTTCTGTATACAGCTACTTTGCTGAATATCTTGGACAAGTAACACATATGAACGGGTTATGGATAAGTATCATGTTGATGGTCTTTGGTGTGATCATGATTTTTGGGAATTTTTTATTTGGGGACTTTTTGCATAGAAGCATTACCAAGACTGTCATGATGTTTCCTCTGCTATACGCGGTAATTTACTTATTTGCTTATTATCTGGGTTCTTATTTGATCCCGATGGTTGTAATCGTATTGATTTGGGGAGCCGTACATTCCGGAGGTCTTATTGTCAGTCAAACCTTGTTAACTTCTGAAGCGAAAGAAGCTCCTGAATTCGGCAACAGCTTGTTTGTCTCATTTTCTAATCTTGGAATTACTGTAGGAGCTTCTGTCGGTGGCTGGTTTATTTCTCACTTGGGCCTACATCAGCTCATCTGGAGCGGAATTATGTTTGCACTACTTGCTTTCTTATTGATCATGATAAAAATAAAAAATATTAAATCGTCGTCATTTGTTTGATTATAAAACTCGGATTTACCACGGTGTGAGAAGTCAGGGGCTAGCCGCCTCCGCTTACTCGATTATCCGTTTCAATCTTCGGTCCTCTTTTTTTTCGAAAGACGGCAACAATGAGCAGCAGAAGAGGCAGAAGCAGGGCGATGGTAAATATGAATACTGGCAAAGTGATCTTATTAAACGTAGACAAATAGGTAGTGTTTGGCACTAAGAATATGGAGAATGGGATGATGAAAACGCCCAAAGGGATTGCCAAAACCTGATATTGGCTTAAACGTAACGTTTGTGCTATGCCCAAAGACAGAACATAATGCATGATGCTTAGTCTAAAAAAGATAGTAAGAAACCAGATAATGGCCATAATCGCTTCGATACGTTCCAGGAAGTCGCCTATGTTGATTCTTCTTGCTATTTCGTAGCTTGGAAAGCTACTCCGGGCCGCATGGTCGGCTCCGATCACAGAGATACCCACTACTGCAATGACTGTTAATATGACTCCAGCGAGAAGCACACCTATAAATAATGCTTTTCCAGCTTTCTCGATCCGGTTTACCGCAGGAAAAATCATAAGAAAAGTGACAGATCCTAAAAACGGAAAGGTGGAAAAGGCGATCGTAGCTTTCAGCACAGGAAAGAACCCTTCATCCAAGACGGGCTGCAAGTTGACCATTTTCATCTGAGGCGCTATTAGCAGAACCAAGATAATAATGAGCAGGACGATAAAAGGGAAGAATAGCTCTGCTGCGCGTGCCAAAGGCTCCAGCCCGAGCTTGACTCCCATCACGACAACGATCATAAAGAGGATGTGAACGGCTTGAATCGGAGTATCCTGCATGATTTGGGTCGTCATAAAATCCCCGATGTTACGAAGCGTTAATGCCGCGCTGACAAAAACATAAATGAGAAACAGCGCAATAGCCACTTTCCCCAGCCACCGGCCCAAAATCACTTCGCTATATTCGGCAAATGTCATGTTCGGAAATCGCTTTCCAAGCGCGATGTAAAGAGGAATAATAAGCAAGCTGAGACATACTGCGGCAATAGCCGCAATCCAAGCATCCTGTTTGGCCTTGGAGGCAAGAATCGAGGGAATGATCAGAATGGCGCTGCCGACCAAGTATAACGTAACGAGTATCGTAAATTGACGAACACTTATTTTTCCTTTTTCAAGCATCTCATGTCCCTCCTCTTCGGCGAAGAGCATGCACCCCTAGAAGCAACAAGGGCAAACCTACGCCAAATGTCATATCGAAATAAGGCCAATATGTCGTTGTTTGTCGATTAAAATACGTAATATTCGGGGAAAGCACAGTGGCGGAAGCGGCAATAATATAAGCCAATGGCAGGACGAGTGCCCGAAAATCTTTCAGTTTGAGTACTTGTGCAAGACCGAGTTGGAGAATATATACATAGACCGAGGTTTTTATGAATAATGTTAAGATCCACATGATGGCCATTATCGCTTCTAGCCTTTCTATAAACCGGCCGATGCTGATTTGTTTGGCGAGCGCATAGCTGGGATACATATTTCTAGACGTAAAATCAACGCCAAGCACAAGGATGGATAAAGCGATCATGACGACGAGAACGATTCCTCCAAGCAATGCCCCCGAAACAAAATATTTGCGAAGCTTTTCAGTCTTATTGACGTATGGGAAAATCATCAAAAACGCGACCAGCTCTATATAGGGGTTAGTGGCGGAGAAAAGGGACCCCCGTAAAATCGGCTTTATTCCTTCAGTCAGGATCGGCTGCAATTGTTTGGCATCCACCAGAGGAGTAAGAAACATGACTAGCCCAAGGAAAAGCAGTACAAACCAGGGGAGAAAGATTTCCCCGGCTCTAGCGACGGTTTCAAGTCCAAGCCGCAGGCCCATGACGATAACACCCAGAAACAATATATGGATAGCGTCGATGGGAGTTTCCGGCATGATCTGTGTAACCATAAAATCGCCGATTACTCTAACAAGTGCCGCAGCGTTATAGAAGAAATAAAGCAAAAAGAAGAGAGAGACGGCTGTTCCGATCCACGATCCCAATATTTTGGTATTGTATTCGATCAGGTTTAAACGAGGATACAGCCGGCCAACCGTTCCGATCAAATAAACGACAAGCAGTCCGACGATCAAGCCGACGATGCCGGACAGCCATGCATCCTGCTTCGCCTCCGATGCGGGGATGGCCGGCAAAATGAGGATCGAGTCGCCAACGGTTATAAGAGCGACCAGTATTGTAAATTGTCGAATGCTAATTCTACCGGTTTCCAACATCTGTTGCGAGACTCCCTTAGCTCAAAAGTTTCATTGCGGCATCGCTGATTGGCTTGTAAATCCATGTGAGCAAATCGAGTGGGTTTGGAATGGGCGCATGCATAACAAGCGCAAAGCTGAGTCCTGCACCCACCAGCAGCAGAATGGCAAATACCCACAGTTCCCTCACTAATTTTTTTTTCCAAAGTGTAGGAACCTCAAGCAGGGCGATTACGGCGGTTACTGCAAGTATCCCGCTAATTTTCCACATCCGGACAGCTCCTTTATTTTTTCATTTCTTCCAGATAGGAATTGTTCACGGTGCCAAGACGCCGGATCTTGAAATCGATATTCACGTTTACTGGGAGATTGGCGAACTGTTTATCCCATTTTTTAGCGAATTTTTTCCAGATTTTCGGTTCCGTACGCCGGAAGACTTCCCCAAATCCAAAAATATCCACTTTGTATTGTTTTTGCACCCTTTTGATTGCCGCTTCGATAAAATCCGTTATTATTTGCTCGGATATTGTTTCGAGCTCCTCGATCGATTTTGTTTTGGTCAGATCGATGCGGCATGCGACTTCTCCAACGTTGGCTTCCGTTCGAATGTTCACATCGATCGCGGGGCTGCCGTTGACTAGCTTTCCTTTTAGATTCGTTTTTGAACGAATGACCTCTAGTGAAACTCCGCCTCCATCCGGGCATGGTGCATACCCGACCGTGCTCTGTACATTATCGGTTATATAGTTATAAGCCTTGCTTTCGGTTTCACCTAACCAGCCGACCAGTTTATCGCCATTAAATACCGCTAACCCGACAGACTCAAAACGGCTTTTTTCTACGGCATTGTTGTTTTTGCCCTTTTCGATATCCCCTTTGATACCGGTCAATACAGGATGAATGCCTTCGCTGGTCAGGTCGGAAATCAGCTTGTCCAACGTGACTTTTACCGTGGGAGCCCAGGCTTTCTGCGAAGTTTCTAGGGAATCGAACATCCCGATTGACGGGATATTTTCCAGTGAAGTCATGATCGACAGAAGGTTTGCCGCTTCGCCCTCTCTCGCCAGCACGATGTAAAAATCGGTGCGAAACTCGTGATCCCGCGACATGTAATCGAGAACGTCCCCAATACCCTCTCTGGCCAGCGATTCGCCAATAATAACGACTCGTACATGGGACGAGTAAATCTTACGAGGACTTTCTTTTGTCATTTTACGAACCGCTTCAAAAATGGAAGATCCGGTAGCCTGATATAAGCTGACTGGTGAACGAATGCCGACTCCTTTTTGGGAAGCCGCCTCTCCCGGATTGACGACTTGTGCGGATACTTTATATTTGTCCCCTGCTTTGTCAATGCCAAGTCCGACGGTGATCGCGAGAGTGTTTAATTCCCTGCGGTTCCAGCATCCCGTAACGGTTACGAGCAGGACAGCGGATAGAAATAAGATGAACAGCTTTCGTACCATGAACATCCCCCTTTAATCAAGCTGTCGTCTGGATGCCATAGAACGGCTCTCATGTCCGGTTATCCGGCTTCGGAGACGTATTTCGCGCGCGTCTGAGGTTTTTCTGACTGATCAACTTGGGACGGGAGGACATTGCCCAATGAGGAAACCGGAAGACTGTATCCTTCAGATCGTCGACAACAATTGGAGCAAACGGGCTCATGTAAGGGACACCGAACGAACGCAAGCTGCACAAGTGCAGAACAAGCCCTATGACCCCGATGATAATCCCGAATAAGCCGAAAGAAGCGGCAAGACCCATTAAGGGGAATCGAAGCATGCGAGTCGCCATGGACATGTTGGAGGCAGGAAAAACAAAACCGGAAATCGCAGTAATCGAGACGACGATGACCATAGCAGCGGAAACGATGCCTGCTTCAACCGCTGCTTGCCCGATGACGAGCGTTCCGACGATCGATACCGCTTGCCCGATCGTCCTCGGCATCCGCAAACCGGCCTCCCGCAATATTTCGAAGGCTACCTCCATCATGAAAGCTTCAATAAAAGCGGGGAAGGGCACGCCTTCACGTTGAGCCGCCAAGCCGATCAAGAGCTGTGTCGGCAGCATTTCCTGATGAAACGTAGTGATGGCGATATATATCGACGGACCGAGGAGCGCGATTAAGAAGCCGAAGAAACGAAGGATGCGGATGAAACTGCTAATGTCGGCACGTTGAAAGTAATCTTCCATGGAATGAAAGAAAGAAATGAACAACGCAGGGACGATGAGTACAAACGGCGTCCCATCCACCAAAATGGCAATTTTCCCTTCAAGGAGCTCGGCCGCGATCACATCCGGACGTTCCGAATTGTAAATGGTCGGAAACGGCGTGTATGTTTCGTCCTGGATCAATTCCTCCACATAGCCGCTTTCAAGAATGCCGTCCATATCGATGCGATCAAGACGCTTGTGCACTTCTTCGACAATTTTGTCGTTGACGATGCCGTGAATATACATGACGGCTACTTTCGTTTTCGTCACTCTACCGATTTGTTTGCGTTCTAGCCATAGATTGGGATCTTTGATCTTTCTCCGGATTAATGCCGTATTCGTTTGCAAGTTTTCCGTAAAGCTTTCCCTCGGTCCGCGAACGACCGATTCGGTAGCGGGCTCGCTCACACTGCGGCTTTCCCAACCGCTCATGCCTATCATAAAACCTTGTGTATATCCATCCAATAAAAGGATGACATCGCCAGACAGGAGGGAAGTAAAAAGTGTGACAAACTCCGATACTTCCTGAATGTCTCCTACCGTTAAGATGCAGTCCTTCATGTCCTGTAATAGATTTGGACCCGTAAATTCAATGCCCGACATGAGCGTTTCCATGATATACTCATGAACAGATTTGGTATCGACAAGCCCTTCAGTATAAAAAAGGGCCGCTTGAAGCTGTCTCTCTGAGCCGATCCGAATTTCCCTGATCACGATATCGCCGCTGTTTCCGAGAACTTCTTTAATATGCTGAATATTTTCCTGCAGGCTGGCTTTTAGAAATTCGATTTGAACCAGCTGCGGGCTTTCAGCGTCATCATGTACAGGCAAGACATTAGCGTGAGCTTTTTTTCTGCTGAATTTCATGTCTCTGACCTTCTTCCAACCTAGGCTACCTAATTTTTTCTATTATATCCCAATTGTATGATTATAAACTTCAGGATGCAGATGTTAAGAATGAGCATACGGGAAGGAGAGTTTAGTTATAGCTATCCATTACTACGAGTTGAAAACCTTACTATGATATCATTAAAAAATAAGACTGTTGTGACTAGCAACGAAGTTGGATAAACGCTAATTTGAGGGAGTGTATTCTCAAATGAACCAAACGAATGAGATAGAGATCGATGTAACTCTAGTGAAAAGGCTGATCACTGCGCAATTTCCGCAATGGGCAGACCAACTTATCCAGCCGGTAGAATCAGCCGGGACGGACAACGCGATCTATCGGCTCGGAGAGGATATGGCCGTTCGATTACCGCGCGTTGAATGGGCCATTGAACAGGTCGAGAAGGAGCAGCAGTGGCTGCCGAGACTTGCACCACTGTTACCTCTTTCCATCCCGACCCCACTAGCGATGGGAATGCCCGCCGAGGGCTACCCTTGGCGCTGGTCCGTGTACCGGTGGCTCGAAGGCGAGAACGCAACCATCGGGCGAATCGACGATCTTCGCCAAGCCGCGACCGCACTGGCTCAATTCATAGCCTCCATGCAGCGGATCGATCCCGCTGGTGGGCCGTCCCCAGGCCCGCATAACTCTGGCCGGGGCGAGCCACTGGCAATGCGGGACGCTCCCGTCCGGAACGCAATTGCAGCCCTGAGCAGCTTGTTCGATACCGAGATGCTAACGGCTGCCTGGGAAGCAACCCTGCAAGCCCCAGTGTGGCAGGGCACAGCCGTATGGCTCCACGGAGACCTTCATCCGGGGAACCTGCTGGTTAATCAGGGACAACTAAGTGCTGTCATAGACTTCGGCACTCTTGGTATAGGTGATCCGGCATGTGATTTGATGGTCGCGTGGACGCTCTTATCCGCCGAAAGCCGTAATTTATTCCGCTCAGCACTAACGGTGGATGACGCCACATGGGCTCGAGGCCGCGGCTGGGCACTGTCATTCGGGCTAATCGCCTTCGCCTACTACTTAGATACGAACCCCATACTCGCCGCAATATCTCGACGGGCTATCGATGAAGTCCTTGCATAACACACGAATGGTGCATGACACGATGGCGAAAAAGATTTCATCATACAAGATCAAGGCCGCTGGTTATCATTAGAAATGGTCGCGGGCAGAAAATAGGAGCCAATGACGAACTATGGAAAACTTGAATTATAAATTAAATTTCGGCAAGTTATGCGCAGAATTCAATCTAGGACAATTAACAACTGAACCAGACCAAGTGTTTGGCGGTTTCCTTCATAGAATGTATCAACTGAAAACAGACAAAGGTGCTTACGCAGTGAAAGCTTTAAACCCGCAAATTATGCAGCGTACAACTGCCATGGACAACTTTATTTTTTCAGAGAAGGTCGCAAACATGGCTTACCAAAATAAAATAAACGCACTTCCGGCTATAGCATCAAAGGGAAGCTGTATACATGAAGTTGATGGTCAATATTATTTGCTGTTTCCATGGGTTCAAGGGAGGATATTACCTGCAGGGGTCATTGATATGGACTGTTGCAAAATGATGGGGGAAGTCCTTGCGAACATACACAATACTGATTTTTCTCAACTTATTGTAGATAATCAGAATGAAAACTTTTATTCAGCAGAAGTGGATTGGAGTGATTATGCCCACAAAGGAAAACATGAAAGCTTGGAATGGTCGTACTTGCTTTTAGATAGCTTAAATAAGGTATATCATTGGGAAAAATTAGCTCATTCATCAGCAAGATTGTTGAGCAACAATAAGGTTATCAGCCACGGGGATCTAGACCAAAAAAATGTGTTATGGGACGAAAATCAGGTTCCAATCATCATAGACTGGGAATCAGCAGGAGCGACCAACCCAACGTATGAACTGATTGATGTGGCATTGAACTGGTCAGGCTTTCCAACGGGCAATTTAAGCAAGGATGCTTTCTGCACGATAATAAGTGCATATAGGAATCATGGAGGAGTAATTTGCGATAACTTGCTTGATGTGCTGAACTATGGCTTTCAAGGAAAGTTAGATTGGTTAGCCTATAATATCAGACGATCTCTTAAACTGGAGTGTACGGATGACACGGAACAAAAGCTTGGAACAAGTGAAGCAATAAAAACATTACAAGCCATCCACGACTATGCTGATTTCATTCCAGTTGGTATAGAATGGTTATCGGACGGACTTTCCTTAGTTTCTCGCTAGTTTGTATTTATTACGACTTCCTTCAAATTCTGCACATTAAATAGACGAGCATATGCTCCGTCGTGCAACATTAATTCGTCATGCGTTCCTTTTTCTTTGATTTCACCATTTTCAATGAGCACAATTTGATCAGCATGAGTAATCGTCGATAATCGATGCGCGACAATTAAAGTTGTTCGATCCTTAGCCAATTTTTCCAGGGATTCTTGGATCAAATGCTCAGACTCTAAATCTAGCGCAGAGGTTGCTTCATCTAGCACTAATATCCTTGGGTCTTTAAGAAACACTCTCGCAATAGCAATTCTTTGTTTTTGTCCTCCAGAAAGTTTGACCCCTCGTTCACCGATTTCAGTCTCGTATCCATTAGGTAAGCTCAAAATAAACTCATGTGCATTGGCAGCTTGTGCTGCTTGAATGATTTCATCTTCTGTGGCCTTAGGTCTACCGAACAGAATATTGTCGCGGACACTTCCACTAAATAAAATATTATCTTGCAGAACCATTCCGATCTGACTTCGCAAGCTTTGTATTGTTATATCTTTAATATCGATATTATCCAGCAGTATACGACCTTGTTGTATATCATAGAATCGTGGAAGTAAACTGATTAATGAGGATTTACCTCCGCCGCTCATTCCAACGAATGCAATGGTTTCTCCTGGTTGGATGCTCAATTGAATTTTATTCAACACCCAATCTGTTGTGGATTGATAGCGGAAAAATACTTGATCAAAAACAATCTTGCCTCTTACATTATCAACTGGCATTGCTTGAGGTGAGTCTGAAATGTCATAGGGTTCGTTCATAAATTCAACAACTCGCTCTAAAGAAGCACTCGCTTGAGTAAGCTCAGTGGAAGAATTGACTAAACGACGTAGTGGCGTATACATCCGGTCCAAGTAGGCAAAAAATGCTACAAAAGTACCTAGTGTAAGATTACCGTTAATAACTTGATATCCTCCATAAAATAAAACCAATAGAGGGGCAATATCCGTTAAGGTATTTATAATACCATTCGTCAACGCATTCCATTTTGTTAAAGCAATCGCTTTTTGAAGAAAATGATTATTTTTTTTGTCAAAATTACGTTTCTCCACTTCCTCTAGCGTGAAACTCTTAATGACAGAGATTCCATTCACTCGTTCAAACATATATCCTTGCATGTCCCCTAAGGCTTGAGATCTAGATTTAGAGAAAGAATGCAACTTCTTATACATCTTTTTGACAGCCAAAGCATAAAAAGGGAAGATTGCAATTGAAATCAATGTCAATTTATAATCCATATTAAACATAAATCCAATGGCAATGGAAAGTGTAAATAAATCAAGCCAAACATTCATCATTCCTGTTTCAACTAGGCTTTTCGTTTGATCAGCGTCATTAATCATGCGGGAAATTATTTCTCCGGTTTTATGATTTTGATAATACTTTAATGAAAGCTTTTGGATATGACCATACAGATGATTGCGTAGATCATAAAGAATTCGGCTAGTTATCAATTGAGCAAAATATTGTCTGGCATATTCAATCGGTGCTCTAATAAATACGAATAATGCAAATGCACCAAGCATAACGTATATCAGCTTTTCAGTCTTTTCGACTATTGGAAGCGAGCTAAGTAGCAAATCGTCAACCACATACTTCATAATAATCGGTAGTGTCATGGGAATCCCAAATTTGACCATACCAATCAAAAGAGTAATCAAAATTAATTTCCAATAAGGTTTTACAAATACCAAATAGGCTTTATAGCTTGACATGATATGCTCCTTAAGTGGTTATCACGATGAATTGATATAATTGTCATTATATCCCCCATGGGGGGATATGGTCAATCGTTTATCCGAAATGTAAATTATGGGCTCATGAAATTATGTTGCCAATGTACCGATATGCAGTGACTTTAGGTAAATACATCACTTGAAGATAACATGATGGAAATAAATAACCACCCTCTGTAATTATTGTGAGAGTGGTTATTTCGCGATTGCAAAATCCCCCCCTGGGGGATATTATAGAAAAGTGAATGAATTCGATTTTAAGAAAAGAAAGGATGTTCTCCATGACTAAAGATCAAGGGAATGAACACGGTCATGAACATAATCATGAACATAATCATGACCACACACATGAGCATAAGCATCGTAAGCAAATCGTAAATCGGTTAGCCCGCATTGAGGGTCACTTAAGAGCTACTAAGGAAATGACTGCAGCAGGACGTGATTGTTCCGAAATTCTTCTGCAAATCGCTGCTGTTCAAAAGGCCTTGGACAGTGCTGCTAAGCTACTGCTCAAAGATCATCTTGAAAGTTGTGTAGTTGATGCAATCATAAATGGAAATCAGGAACAAGTGCTAACTGATTTAAATAAAGCACTAAATAATTACATCAGGTAAGGGAGGAGTAGTCATGTAAAGCGATAGCTCGGCAATCCACTTGGATATCATCTATACTAATTCGGGGGACCGGCCTGCTTTTGAACTCCCACTTGATCTTGGATCTTTCTATTGTATTGTGCTTGGTATCAGAAAAAGAGCATCCGAGATGGACACTCTAAAAGGAAATGTATTAGAATTTTTAAAAGTCTTCGTCAGCAAAAAAGGAAAAGAAGTTCAATGGAATCTACCAGGTCTTATGACATGATTACGTCGCGTGAGAGTCGATACTTTTTTGTTGATTGGGTGGAATTTTTTGCGGCTCTGTGTTTGGCTCTGAGCTCGAATCTGAACTCGGCTTTGAGCTCCACAGGAACAAGAGAATGCCGGGCAGAATAATGCTGGCACCAACAATTTGTCGAAGGTTCAGGGCGGTACCAAACACAAGAAAAGCTACTAAGCAGGTAGCAATGGGTCCTCCCAGCATGCTCATGGAAATCGTCGAAGTGTTGATCCACTTGAGTAACCAGTTCATAATCGTTTGGCCGAGCAACGTAGGCACCAGCACCAAGCCGACTATCCACAGCCAATTGGTTGCGGGAAAGCTGGTCAGAGAGAAATTCATCATAAGTGAATAGCCAAACAGGAACATGCTGCATGAAAAATATACGATAGAGGTATACACGGTTAATGAGACTTCTTTACGGACGTGTTGACCACAGAGAAAATAAGCAGTAATTCCTATGGTAGCGAGCAAAACGAGAATATCCCCCAAGATTGCTGTGCCTCCGGCCTGAAAATCACCCCAGCCAATAATACAGCTCCCCAGAATGGCTATACAGCCTCCAGCGATGGCTTTGCCTTTTAATTTTTCCCTATACAATAAATACCCGCCGATAATGGCGAACAAAGGCTGGAAGGCACTTAGAGCAGATACGCTGGCAATGGAAGTCAATCGTACAGATTGAAATAACAACCCGTAATGAGCAGCTAGAAAAAAGCCGGAACAAATACATAACGACCATTGTTTTTTATCCAGCTTCGTTACTTCACGCCAAACCTCTTTCCCAAAAAACAGCATAGGCAGCAAGAGGATAAAGGATATAAGCATGCGGTATGCGGCGATAACAGATGTCGGTGCCGTAGTCAGCATGACCAGAACAGGACTAGTGGACATAGCCAACACAGCAATAACCAAGCCCAAATAAGGGATTACGGAATGAGTACGATTCAAGCGTGAGGACCTCCTACGAGTAGAACTTCTGGTAAAGATGACGCATAACCCATACTTGCTTCCATAAAATAGGTGACGTAAGCCCTATACAAGTATATGACTAGTAACCACCCAATTCAAGTGTAAATATACACTGCAGATAACGTATGTTAAATAAATGTATTGACAGCACTAATGATAAATATTACAATTAGCGGCGTGGTGTTGCTCAATACATTTGGGGAGGTAAACAATTTTTTATAGTGATGTATATGATCTCGAGCTTTTAGCTCTGGAAGAATTTTTTTGCTACACAATACGTAATTATTACTATTTAACAAAGAGTGGGAGCTGTATAACATGAATGGGAAACGTATGACATGGATCATGCTGCTTTTGGCAGCATTGCTGGTAATGTCGGCTTGCGGGAAGACAGTGGAAAAGACTGCGGATAATAGTTCAAGTCCGGGCAGCAGCATGAATGCGAGCAGCAGTCCGGCAGCAGATGGATCAACTGGATCAACTGAATCGCAACTAAAGCCTGAGGCCAAGGAATTTGAGCCTATAACCGTTAGTGATGCTACTGGAGCCAAGCTTGAGTTTACAAAAAAAGTGGAAAAAGTAGCTTGTGTCGTTTCGTTATGTGTAGACATCCTGGCTGAGCTTGGGCTTGAGCCAGTTGCTATTGGAGAAAGCGGCGTTAGAACGATAGCCACGCAGCAGGAGTTTTATGGAAGCAAGGGAGAGGCATTCGCTTCGATTGGGGGCAGCTTTTTCGAACCAAGTCTGGAGGATATTGTATCGGTTAAGCCGGATCTTGTCATTGGCTTGAAATCAGCTCATGACGGGCTGCGTGACGGATTGAAGGGAGCAGCTCCGATTTATTTGGCTAATCCGAAAAGCTACACAGAATCGGTTGAAGTGCTGGAGACGATAGGCAAGCTGACCGGCAGATCGGCAGAAGCGGAGGCAGCCAAGCATAAATTCCTGGATAAGCTGGCTCAGGCGAAGGAAAAATCCCCTAAGGACAAAAAGGCGCTTATTATGTTCGGTTCGGACGTTAACTTTGCCATCGTGGCGGATACGGGGCTTGGAGGCACATTGTTGAAAGAAGTAACCCTTTATCCTTGGAAGGTTACAGATCCATCCACTGATCCCTATGGTGATGGAGGCATTCAGTATTCACTGGAGAAGGTGCTTGAAGAGAATCCGGACGTTCTGTTCGTTGAAAGCTACTCCTATAGTCCAGGTACGAAGCCGCTTTCCGAGCAGCTTGCCGCATCGCCGCTGTGGAGTAAGCTGAAGGCGGTTCAAAACAAGCAGGTCTATGAAGTGCGGTCTCCAATATGGGGAGATGGCAGAGGCACAAGATCGCTTGGCGTTATGCTCGATGAGTCTATGAAGCTTACATATCCGGATAAGTTCTAGGAGGCAGAAGCTTATGCTGAATCAGCCTCATTCGCCACGAATCGGGAGAAGATCGATACTTCTTCCGATTTTTGTTTTGGTAATCATTTTAGCATTAGTAGCTATGATAGGTATGAAAACGGGCTCGCCGGCAATGTCATGGAAGGAGCTGATCCATGTTCTTTTTACGAGTGGAGGTGAAGAGCTTAAGCGGATTGTCATCTGGGAAATTCGTATCCCCCGAATCGTACTCGGTTTGCTGGTTGGCGCTTTGCTGGGTACGGCAGGCACTTTAATGCAGGGAGCGATGAACAACAAGCTGGCGGGACCTGAGCTGCTTGGTGTATCGGCGGGTGCTTCGCTTGGAATGGCTGTTATTACGGTGCTGCATATACCACTATCTTTTCACCTTCATCCCTTAGTCGCGTTGATTGGAGGTCTAGTGGGAGGACTTTTTGTTGTGCTTGCTGCCAGAGGCAGTCACGGAGCTGCGGCTATGTTGCTTATCGGAATGTCGATGTCTGCTATTTTGAACGGGCTGCTGATTATTCTGATCGCCATGGGCACGAGCAATGATGTGAACTTACTTTATACTTATTTACTCGGCTCATTAGCCAATCGGACTTGGGAGCATGTCTTTCGCATTGTACCATGGGCGCTAATAGCTCTACCAGTGGCTTTTACTTTTGCACGTTCAATCAATCTGCTGCAGCTTGGCGATGAAGCCGCCTCAGGTCTAGGAGTGAAGGTAGCGCGTACGCGCCTTTTTATACTTATCGTATGTACAGCGCTTGTCGCTATTACAGTAGCCCAGTGTGGACCAATCGGGTATATTGCCCTGCTGTCACCTCATTTGGTCAGACTTATTTTAGGAGCGCTCGATGCTCGCCTTGTACTTCCTTTGTCTGCTTTATGCGGGGGTGTGCTGCTTGCTGCGGCTGATATGGTTGCCCGACTGCTGCTTTATCCTCAGGAAATTCCTGTTGGCGTCTGGACGACTTTGCTTGGCGGCATTTGTTTGATGATCCTTTTTCTTAAGCGTCGGGGAGGTGGCCTGCATGTTCAAAAGTAAGCGCGCAATAGCGGGTATCCTTATCGGGCTGCTTCTGGGCATTGCTGGTCTGCTCATTCTGCATATTGCGCTAGGTAAAGTCATGCTGTCGCCTGAGGAAGTTGTCAAAGCGCTGCTCCACAAGGAAATGGACCCTGTACACCGTCATATTGTCTGGAATTTAAGGCTGCCCCGTGTGCTTGTTGCGATAGCTGCTGGTCTTATGCTCGGAATGGCAGGAGCCATTTTACAAGTGATTATGCGCAACCCGCTTGTAGAGCCGGGCTTGATCGGCGCTTCGGCTGGATGTATTTTATTCGCAGTGCTATGGATGACATATGCCCCAAAAGCTGCTGCCAATCCGGCCTTGCTGCCATTTATTGCTCTTATTGGCGGTATTTCAGCCGTTGTTGCTGTTTACGGTATTACCGGAAGCCGCGGTGGGGGGAGTGCCAAGCTTGTGCTTGTCGGAGTCATCATGACAGCGGTTTTGCAATCGGCGACCTCCTTGATTTTGCTTAAAAATCAGCAGGGACTCGCAGCAGTATTTCTGTGGACCTTTGGTTCGTTGAACGGCCGGGTGTGGATACAGTGGAATGCTCTATGGCCTTGGGCGCTTGTCGGAATCCCACTAGCTATGGCCTATGCACGTAAGGCAGGTTTGCTGCAGCTTGGTGATGAGATAGCTACAGGGGTGGGGCTTTCCGTCCATAGAACCCGGCTCATTCTACTTATTATTGCTGCTGTACTGACGGCTGCTTCAGTCTCCGTAGTTGGAGCCATTGGATTTATAGGTTTAATCGGACCTCATATTGCCGCCCTTCTCGTAGGGAGAAATCCGCTTTATTTATTTCCCGTAAGCGCATTGCTGGCTTCTGTTTTATTGGTTGCGGCCGACTGGGTCGGTCAAAGTGTAACGCTGTATGTGCCCATTCCTGGTATGGAAAATCACCTGACAAGCTTACCGGTTGGAGCCGTAACTACGCTGATGGGTGCTCCTTTCTTTCTGTACCTGCTGCGTAAAACCTTAATCAAGAGATAGCGGGGGTGTGAAGCTTGAATTCAACTGATATGCCCTTATGGAAGGATCCTTCCTTTCTAAAATACTACTTATTTAATGTATGCTCTTACTTTGGCTCGGGGATGACGGTTGTAGCGTTACCGCTTTTCGTATACGAGCAAAGCCAGTCTCCGATCTACACTTCGCTGGTTGCCGTTTTTACCGGGCTGCCTTATTTACTGTTTGGCTTATTTGCTGGTGCGATGGCAGACAGGGGGAACAGGAAAGCCATTATGGTTACTTGCAATATGTTCTGCTTCTTGCTGCTCGGCAGCGTTCCTCTTGCAATGCTGGTAATGGGGCAGGTTTCGACGGTTCATCTGCTGGGCGTGGGTCTTCTTGCTTCGACCGCTTTTGTATGGTTTGATGCTGCGAGTCACGGCGCTCTGCTTCAGCTGGTCGGCCGCAGCAGGCTTGTAGCAGCAAACAGCTTGCTGACTTCAACAGATACGATCGTGCGGATTGGCAGTCCGGTGGCAGCTGGTTTTATTATTTACCACTTCGGTCCTGAGTGGGCACTTGGCATTGATGCCGTTTGTTATTTGGCAGCCGCACTGCTCATTATTTCTATTGCTGGCTCTTTTCAGGCTGACAGCGAAGTAGAGCGTTCCTTTGAGGGATTGCAGAGATCGCAAGGATTGCATGGAACGCAGACATCGCAAACAATGCAAGCATCACAAAAATTGCAAACAATACAAACATCGCAAAAATCTCAAACAACACAAACAACACAAACATCAAAAACAACAAAAACATCACAAGCATCACAAGCAAAACTAACAACACAAGCATCAAAAAGAAAGCAATTACTGCTTCGTACAATCGGCTTAGATATCAAGGAAGGTTTGAGTTTTATCTGGTCGGAGCCGCTTATTCGCAGTCTTACTTTGCTAGGCTTCGGTAATAGTTTTATTGGGGGAGCCGTCAGTGGTCTGATCGTCGTTTTTGGCGCTCAGGTGCTTGGGTTTGCGGATTCGGCACCCCAAATGGGAGTGCTGTTCACATGCGGCTCGATCGGGGCTCTCGTAGCTAGTTTGAGTTTGCCCTTGCTGCGCAAACGGTTTAGACCAGGCAGAATTACACTTGCCGGGCTGGTCATGAATGCTGTTTCGCTGCTTGGTGTTGCTATGGGGGGACCCTTGTATGTTGTTTATGCCAGCTATATTCTCTGGAATCTATGTTACATATTGGTCATTGTCAATGGCATTACGCTGCGCCAACAGCTTGCCCCCGACCACCTGCAGAGCAGGGTGCATGCCAGTGGCAGAATGATCGCGTGGGGAGGGCTTCCTTTTGGATCACTGCTCGGAGGCATTGCGGCAGAAGCGATCGGGGTGCAGCTTGTATATGGATGGCTTGCGCTTGTGATGTTGTTTATATTCTTTTTTGGACTTATGACGCCTTTATCTCGCTATGAGTTAAAATAATAAGGAGAACGGTTTACGGCGTCTTTTGAGGTGCGTGATTATAAAATTGGTGCATAGGGAGAAACTCAGCTAAGGGATTCCACAACTAATTGACTGAGATCAAGGGTTTCTTCTTTGGCTGAAGGTGATTCCTAACGTGGGAGGAACAGAGGCTGAGATAACGATGTTTTTCATCACTAAATAGGCTGGATGGCCTGGAAATATTGGTTTAGCGATGAAAAACATCATTAAAACCTCTTTTTCAGGCCAAGAGGGCCTTCCAAATGAACTTTAACGATGAAAATCATCATTAAAGTGCTGATTCACCTGGAATTACTATCATTTAACGATGAAAAACATCGTTAAATGATAGTAACGCATCACCAAATTCGTGTTGGGCAGGTTGATCTCTCTCAAAAACTTATGCTATCTTAATAAGTTAATAAAAAAGTGAGTCGTTCGGAGTTTCTTTGTGAAGTTTTGGGGCTTTTCACATCAGTCCGTGGGTCACCAATCATTCTTATCGAATATTTTGGCTTATAACCTGTTTGTAGATGTAACAGAAGACTCTTATCCTGGTATTTTACGTAGCGTCGTGCGCCAGTTTACTGTCTCCATAATCTCAGCGTTCTTAGCGTTCTCAGTGTTCCCAGCAGTCTCAGCAGTCTCAGTGGTCGCTGCTGCTGTTTCTGCAGACTGTGCTGGCGTGCGGCTGCTAGGAGCAGTTGCGGCAAGTGGAAGCGAGATGCGCAGCTGTGCGGAAACGCCGCTGACAGATAGCAGCGATCGTTCGAGCCGCAGTTCCATGCTAGCAGCTTGAGCGCACTCGAGCGTGTAGCATTCGCTTCCAAAGCTCATCGTCAAACGCTGAGTGCTTTCCTGGCGAATACGTAATACATGCTTGCCGTCGTGGACCAGCAGTGAGATTACATGCTCACAAGTGTGAAACGTTCGCTTCAAGGCGAGCTGATAGTCCAAGGCGATGCCGTCCTCGAGAAGCTGGATTTTTTTGACGCAGCGCAGCGCCTCAATCTCATTAGTAAGCTGAAAGCCGTTTGCCAATGTTGTAAGCTCAGCATTTACCTTTGAGTTGGGATACACAGGTTCGGCTAGTCCGGATTCTTCAGTTGGTTTTGCTGAGCCAATGGAATCGCATGAACCAGTTGATCTATCAGTCTCTCCAAGATCACCAGGCTCCCTATTAAGCAGATAGCCTTCCCATACGCCTTCTTGGACTTGGCTGGTTTTGCTCTGCTGATATCCAGTGAGGCGTGGTTCAGCAAGCGGCAATGCGCGTCCGCCCAAGCGATAGTGAAAGCCCTGCATAGCGGGGGCGTACTCGCGATGGTGCATTCGCAGTGTACAGGCGAAGAAGTCCTCACCGCGCCGGAAGAATGCATAGCCGCTGTCCTCATCGGAGCAGCTGCCATCTAATGAATGCTGCTGCTCTGATGGATGCAAGTTCAAGTTAAGGCTCAAGCCACGTTCCAAAAGTTGTCCAGCTGCAGCTAACCCAGTTAATCCAAGCAGATTGTACATATTCAGGTGTGTATATGTTTCGTAGCCAATTCGCAGCGAATGAGGCAGCGTATTCGGCGTGCAACCGAGGCTGCCATCCTGATGGCGGAAAGGAAGCCAGTACGATAGGATTCGTTCCAGCATGCCATCTTCCTTCCAGCCGGAATAAGCATACAAAGCTGTCAGGGCTCCCCATGTAAAGGTTTGGTGACTGCTTCGTTCCACCATAGCGAAGGAACCGTCCGAAGTGATGGTGTGCTTCAGCCATTCCAATCCCTTGGATATTAACTGTTGCGCACCCGATTGGGAATGAGCGTGCAGCTCATTCTCTGAGGCATTCTTTGCTTCTTCCTGTGCATTATCCCTCGCAGCATCACATGTACTTTTCCCGCGTTCATTCCCTTCCTCGTTCTCTGCACCATCCTCTACAGGCAGCAAACTGATGACGCTCGTCATAATAAACAAAGTGAAGGCGTGATAAGCGATGGGCATGCCATCATGAGCTTGATGCTCACTGATTTCATCATTGATAAAGCCGGATTCAAGCTGCGCTTTTTGGATAAAAGCAATGCGCCGCTCCAAATGTGCGGCATCAGCCGGGCGATAATCGAGCAGCTCCAGAAGCATTTCTGTTCCCCATTGCAGGGCGGCGCAATTGGTGTTGATGATCAGGCAATCATCCTCGTAAGCGGCCATAAATGGACCGTAGGCTTCGGCTGCTTCTGCACGCGCATTCCCTTCTAATAACGAAATGGCCATCAGGCTGTAGTGAATAAGGAATACACGGCAAAACGGCGTCACTTGGCGGTCCTGCAGCAGTATAACAGAGCGGTCAAGGGCGGCCCGGAACAGCCGGAGGATGGCAGCATCCCCCGTTGTGCGGTATACAGCCGCGAACAAAACTGCGGCATTTGCAGGTGCGTAATTTTCACTGTATTGAGTTTCATAAGGATCGCAGAACGAACCATCCTCTGATAACCAGTTGGCCGCGACGGGAACGAATGAAGCTAGTATCTCACGAATGCGTGACAATACGAAGCTGCTTTCATCATTACCAGACGGGATAGTGGATGTGAATGACATAATCAATTCTTCTCCTTTAAATGCTCTCAAATACTTCTCCTAAAATTACTTTTCCACAATTCTGCTGTATCTACAATCTAATGCAATTACTTCGCAGCAGCAGCTTCCTTCAAGCCATCATTCACTTCTTTGATGATTTGTGCGCCGCCACGATCCTTCCATTCTTGGATCATTTTGTCCCAATCGGCAATGGGTCGTTGGCCGGAGATCATTTTGGTCTGCTCGCCCAACAAATATTTATCGAGCTCTGCACCTTTCAACGCTTGTGTTTCGGAATAAACGGTGTAGGATGGGTCGTTATAAGGTGTTTTGTTGTATTCCTTTTCCATGTTTTCAATGGAAGCGATAAACTTCTGCATTTCAGGTGAAGTGTAGGCCGCCTTCGAAAATTGGTTAGCTTCATTATTAGGAGCCCAAGGCTTCCAGAACTCATGACGCTGCAGCATGTATTGAATCGGTGTATTGGATTCTTCGCCAGCTTTTGGTGCAGCCAAGCCATTGACCATTTCATAACCCATGCCTTCACCGCCCATAATCCAGTCGAACTGCTCGTTTGCCGGGGTGCGCTCTTCAAGCGGTATAAACTGGCGGCCATAATCGAGAATTTCGAGAATTTTCTTGACCTTGTCCGGATCGCTTTTCAGCTTGGCGGATAAAGTGGTAAGTCCGAAGAAGCCGCGTGCATTGATATTGCCCTGTGAACCGTCAGGGGCGACGAAAAATGGAATCGGTACAACCTCAGCTTGAGGATTTACTTTTAATAAGCCTGTGTAGTATTCCTCTACCATTCCACTTGGAGTGCCTATAAAGATTCCAGCTTTTCCAGAGTAAAATTCCTTGTTCGTAGCCGCCCAGTTCAGCACTGCGAAATCCTTCGTTACTGCGCCTTCTTTGTAAGCACTTGCCAACGTTTCAATAACTTCCATCCGTCCTTTGCCGATCATTCCGGGAATGAAGTTTCCATCCGCGTCTTTATGGTACCAGGCAGGGGACCAATAAGCGCCCATTGCATGCGTGGGAGAAATATTTTCGCCGAGTGCAAAGCCGTACGTATCATTTTTATTGTTGCCGTCCGGATCATTTTTGGTAAAGGCAATGGCTACCTCCAACAGCTCTTTGTAATTCGTAGGCATTTTCAGGTTCAGCTTGTCGAGCCAGTCCTTGCGAATCGTTCCGGAGAAGGTGTAGGTAGGGGCATACATAGGAATACTGTATATGTTTCCATTTACCCGGAATTGATCATAGATGCTTTTTGGCACATTGTTAAAGGTTTCATATTGCGATAAGTAATCATCTAGCGGCAGGAAGGCGCCCTGCTTCGCCCATTTGTAGTAGTTAGAATCAAGATTCATGATAGCTACAACGTCAGGCATATCGCCCGAAGCCATAATGACATTTAATTTTTCCTTATAGTCGGATTGCAAAATAAACTGGGATTTGATGTTGGCGTTAAATTTTTGTTTAATCGCGTCCACGCCTTTACTGTTAGGCTCCGGAAATATCGTATAAGCAAAGTTCATAAATCCGATATCGTAGGTTTTGTCTGTTTGTGCGGCAGTACCCGTATCACTTGGGTTAGGCTGTGTGCTCGCACCTGGTGAGGAGCTATCCTTCGCACAAGCGGCCATAACGGTTGGAAGTGCTAGGACTAAAGCGGCCTTTGTCATCCATGATAGTTTCATTCGTTTATCCTCCAATTTGTTTGAATTAGCATTTCGAGCCTGTTTTAAGCGGGTCCCCCTGTGTCCATAAGCTTTATGAGCTTCATCCTTTTACAGATCCAATCATCACCCCCTTGGCAAAATGCTTTTGCAGAAATGGATATAGAATCAAGATCGGGACCGTTGCGAGCAGAATCGCAGCCATCTGGATCGTTTCCGCCGGTGGAGGATCGGACAAAATTTGCTCGGTCATCGTTAGTGCGCTGGTATCATTGACAACGACGATTTGTCTTAGCAGCACTTGAATGGGCCACAGCTTCGGATTGCTGATGTAGAGAATGCCTGTGAAATAAGAGTTCCAATGAGACACAGCGTAAAATAAACCAAAGGTGGCTAGTGCCGGCTTGGACAGGGGGAGAATGATGCTTTTAAATACGGTGAAGGGATTGGCTCCATCCATAAGTGCGGCTTCATTCAGCTCCTCGGGTATGCCCTTGAAAAATTGGGAGAACACAATCAGGTTCCATGGACTGATCAGAACGGGAAGAATAAGCGCCCACACCGTATTAATCAGCCCTGTAGCTTTCACGATTAAATAAGTTGGGATAATACCTGCACTGAACAAAAATGTAAAGAGAACCATAAACAAAATCAGCTTGCGTCCGTAAAATTGGCGTGAAAGTCCATAAGCCATCGTCGTAGTAAACGCCAGATTCAGTAAGGTGCCCAGAGCTGTAATATAAACGGTGACGCCTATTGATTTCACAAAACGGTCATTGGATAAAATATATTGATAGGCGCTCGTTACCCAGCGCTCCGGCCACAGGATAAAGGTCCGCCGTAAGTACTCTTCCATAGAAGTAAAGGAGACGGAAAAGATATATACAAATGGAACAATCATAGCCGCAGCTACCAAGCAGAGTATAAGGATGATGATGCCATCTGAGAGTCGATCCAGCCAAGTCCGGTGAAGCATAGTGAGAGGTCCTCCTTCAACATGTGATATTAATAGATGCCATCTTCTCCAAAACGTTTGGCTAAGCGGTTCGCAGAGACGACCAATATAAGTCCTACGACTGATTTGAACAAACCAACGGCTGTAGCGAAGCTGAAATCGGATTGCAGAATACCTTTGTAATAAACAAACGTGTCAAGTACGTTGCCGACTTCCTCTACATAAGGGTTCAGCATAAGGAAGATTTGTTCGAATCCATTGTCCAGCACAGTGCCGAGTCTTAGAATTAGCAAAATAATGATTGTGGTACGAATGGCGGGCAGCGTAATATGCCAAATCCGGCGCCAACGGCCAGCCCCGTCTACGATGGAAGCCTCGTACAGCTCTGGATTGACGCCCGCTATTGCAGCTAGAAACACGATGGTTCCCCAACCGGCTTCCTTCCAAATAACCTCCAGAACAATGAGCGGCTTAAATAGCCAGGGAATTTGCAGAAATTGTACCGAGTCCCAGCCGAACCATTGTGCGGTCATATGATTCACCAAGCCATCACTTCTTAAGAAAATGGTAACGAGCCCGATAACGACGACCCAGGATAAAAAGTGAGGCAGGTAGATGAACGACTGAAGCATTCGTTTGACCCATTCAATACGCACCTCATTTAACATCAGCGCTAGCAGTATAGGAATCGGAAAGGCGAAGGCAATCTGCAAAAAAGAGAGCGTCAGTGTATTCACTAGCACTTGAATTACCTCTGGATTGTCGAAGATGCGTTTAAAGTGAGCCAAGCCAACCCAGTCACTGTGCAGAAACCCCTGAAACGGACTGTATTCCTGAAAAGCAATGATCGAACCAAATAAAGGGATATACTTATAAATGAGAAAAAATAAGGTTCCAGGCAGCACGAATGCATACATGTAACGACTGTTCCAAAGCTTGCGTCCTAATGAATTTCTTTTGGGCAGCTTTGCTTGCGGAGCCGTGGAAGGTTCAGAAACTAGTTTTGTAAGCGATGCCATTTACGGCCCTCCTTTTGGATTAGGTTGTAGAGCCATCATAGGCTGTAAAGCTCAGAATCGTATACAATCCATTTTTATCAGGCGTTCTGCAAATAATGATCACTCATTGCAAATAGGGATACATGTCCTGAAACAACAGCAAAACCTGGCCAATGGCCAGGTTTTCTCAGGATTGAACTAAATAAACGATCATTAACCTACAGGGCATCAGACATTGTTGAAGCCGCTGCTTTATGATCTGTTGAGCGTGCCAATTCCCTGAATTGCCCTGGTGATTTGCCTGTACATTGCTTGAAGGCTCTTGAGAAGTTTTGGGTGTTGGTATATTGCAGACGTTCGGCGATATCTTTAATCGGCATATTGGAATGAGCGAGCCACTCCTTGGCCTTGGACATCCGGTGATCCATCACATAATCGATAAAATTATGGTTCATCTCCTCCTTGAAAATCCTGCTGAGCTGTGAAGTGGATAACTGGCATAATCTGGAGGCCTCCTGAAGGGAGCATTCCTGTTCGGCATGTTCATGGATATAGGCGATAACCTGCTGCACGATCTTGGTCTGTTGAGAAACGTTCAGCTTCTCATATCGTGTCCGGAATGCAGGAAAGAACTCATCAAGGAACCAGGCTTTAACTTCATCTAGCGACTTAGCGTCATGGATCCGGCTGTAGGCTGACATGCTTAGCAGCTCGGACAAATCCCAGCCGAACTGTTCCATGCAGTGATCGATTTCGGCAAGCAGGTTCGTAAAGATGCCGATCACAGATTTGGCCGCAGGTGCTGCGAGCGGCAGCTCTTGCAGCATGCAGTTGAACTCGTCAATCGCCTCATCGGTCATTCCCTCAGCGATCAGCTTGACAATCTTTTTTTGCCGCTTGACCATTTCACGTGTCGATTGCTGGACGACTATCAATTTCTCCCCTGCGTCCGGAGCTATCATAATATCGCTGCCGAGCAGCAAGCGATATTGCAGCAAATCAAGAGCTTCTTCATAAGCTGCCTGAATATTGCTGTAGTTACAGTAGGGGTTACTGATGGAAGCTGTAACACTGAAGCTGAAGAACTCCTTGATCTGAAGCCGGATGGTATGGCATGCAGTCTCGGCTTGCTTTGGAAACTCCTCGGAAGAATAGGGAGCAGACAAAATCATGGCCACCTGCCCAGGCTTCGGATTTGCAGTTATGCAAGGGGCAAGAGATTCACCCATCTCACATATTAGCTTGGACAGAGAGTACATCATAAGGGAACGGTCTTTGTCCGGGTAGCTTTTCTTGAAATGAAGGAGCTGATCGATCTCAAAGACGCATACGATGAATATAGGGCCTGGCAAATGAATGTCATAGCGCTTGCTCTGAAGAGCAAAGTCCGCTTCGGTAATATCGCCTCTAAGCAGTTGCAGCAGGAGGTGCTCCTTGAGCATAGGCTGCTTCTGCTTCAGCTCATCCGTAAGTCTTTCGTTGGTCTCCATCATATGCTGCATAAACTGATCCAGCTCAGCCAGGCTGTTTGCTGTTGGCTTCTGGAGCATGGGCAGCCGCTTGAGCAGTGTCTGGATCGGGACATACAGCCGATGGGAGGCGAACAGGGCAATCAAGGCCCAGATGAAGGCTATGCTGCCTGCGATTAACCAGGTCAAATTGCGTATTTGCTGGGACTTCACCGTCAAGCTGGAGCTTGGCGTCAAGATTAAGTAGGACCAGTCGTTAAAGGCTGACCGGAGTGAAGACAGATGATACGACTCATCCTCCATCGTCAGCGTATCGGTGAAAGGCGATGCTGCTGTCCGCAGTTTATTCGACAATGTACCTGGTAAGGGCGTGCCGATTTCATCTTCATTTTGACTTAGAACAATTCGTCCCTCCGTGTTTACCGCAAGTACTCTACTGTTATTGCCCAAATTAATGGCCGTTAACAAAGCATAAAGGCTGGACATATCTACTTCCATCACTAACGTTCCGTCACTGCCGGATGGTCCGATTGGACGTACGATCAGCAGATCATCTTGGCCAGGGTAAGTGTTGGAAGATACAATACGTGCACCCGTTGCTTGCGGGGCTTTGGCATTCAGCACCCCATTGTACGGAAACTCATTGGTTTTCAATAAACCGAGCCGATTGGAATAGACAAGATCGTAACGCTGATAAACCAGATATACCTGGAAAAGCACATCCGAGTAGCTGCGGTATTTACTGATTGTCTCTACCATTTCCAAGGTGGCTTCGAGGGCATCCAACTGATCCATTGTAATGCCGAGTCGAACCGATTTCTCAATCGTCACATCACCGGCAATCTGGATCGACAAGTATTCCATTCGCTTCAATACAGAATCGACTTGATCGGCAATTTGCCGCAGCGCAATATCATGCTTGCCATTCACTTCGGACTGAATGCTGTGAGAGGCGAGCATGGAGGCGGCAGAACCTAATAACAGCACAGGAATCAGACTGAACAGCAGGGAGAAGAGCATCAGCTTTTTTTTGAAGGAAAGTCTGTCATAGGCGTTTTGACGTTTCATTGGCAAGATGATCAGGTTCCTTTCCTTAGGGATTGCCCGGTCATAAAACTAACGGGTAGAAGCATTATATGAAAGCGTTTGCTATCATTATACCAGAATAAGAGTAAAATAGTCACTCAACAGAGAGCGAGCGATAGCAATCACAGCGGGAACCTAAATAGATGAACAAAGTCAAAATTATATAAAGAGAAATCAAGCAAGCTTGATAGAGCCTGCAAATGGCGGGGCTTTGGCTGCCAGATGAGCTTAATATAGTGTAAAGACTGCTTTAGTGAAAGGGTGTTAAAATAAAGGAAAGCACAGACTATGGAATAGGACTTGGAGTAGGATTAGGAATAGGATGGAGTAGGAGTAGGAGTAGGAGTAGGAGTAGGAGCAGGAAGAGGAGGGCTGACAGTGGGAGATTTACATCTTGGAAATCCGAACCGCGTAAACATCATTAATTTTATCCGTGGTGTTGAACCCAGGCTGCCGATGGATTTGTTGGAAGCGCTGCGTGCAGAGCTAGCATTAGTGAGGAAGCACGGGCTGCGTGCAACTTGGTTAATCCAGTACGATGCGCTGATTGATCCTGAATATACGGGGCTTCTGAAGCGCGAGGCAGACAGCTTGCAAGAGCTAGGCGCCTGGTTCGAGGTTGTACAGCCGATGGCCGAGAAGGCAGGTATCCCTTGGAGGGGCAGGTATGCTTGGGATTGGCACTCTCATGTCGGGTTCTCTATAGGCTATACGCCTATAGAAAGAGAGCGCCTTGCCGACGTATTCATGGAGGCGTTCCATGCTGAGTTTGGCAGTTACCCGAAGTCCGTTGGCTCCTGGTTTATCGATGCGCATTTGCTCGCCTATCTGGCAGATCGTTATGGCATTATCGCTTCCTGCAACTGCAAGGACCAGTGGGGGACGGACGGTTATACACTGTGGGGCGGTTATTACAATCAAGCGTATTATCCAAGCCGTTTCAACGGTTTTATGCCCGCTCAAACCGAGGCCAATCAAATTAACGTGCCAGTGTTCCGCATGCTTGGAAGCGATCCCATTTACCAATATGATGCAGCGGATCACGGATATGGACAAAGCGTTGTTACTTTGGAGCCCGTCTATGCCGGGGCAGAAGGAGGAGGCGGAGGTGGAAATCCTGAGTGGGTGCGATGGTTTTTCGATACGAACTTCCGGCCCAGCCAGGTATCGTTCGGCTATGCGCAGGTTGGTCAGGAGAATTCCTTCGGCTGGGAGCGGATTAAAGACGGGCTGACCGATCAAATTGAGCTGCTAGCAAAGAAGCAGGCGGAAGGAGCCTTGGTTGTAGAAACCCTCGCTGAAACAGGACAATGGTTCAAGGAGCAGTACCCGCTAACTCCAGCGTCGGCCATATGTGCACTCGATGACTGGAAAGATGAAGACCGTCAATCGGTCTGGTACTACAATCGAAATTATCGGATCAACCTGTTCCGGGAAAAAGAACATTTCCGTATCCGTGATATCCATGTATTCGACGAAACCTACGAAGAGCGCTACTTGCGCGACGTATGTGAAACAGAAGACTGCTGCTATGATACGCTGCCGGTCGTGGACGGTGCCCGCTGGAATGATCTTCATACCCAAACAGGTATAGTTCCGGTAGTCTTCGATCCAGTTGGCAATGTGGTGCCAATTATCGTCCTTTCGATGCGAACCGATGATACCGTGCCGGGGGAGCTTTTGATCGTACTGGATGTAGAGGGGGGAGAAAGCATTGCGCTCCATTGCACGGATACATCCGTTTCCATTCGCAGCGAGCTGGATAACTGGGGACTCTGTATGGCCTGGGGAGACGCGCCTAACCAGCCGGATTTTCAACCTGCAGAAGCGAGCATACATTACACCTTTAACGGCCACTCCTATGCTGTTCGTATCGAAGGAAGCTCGGAGCTTAAAATTGAACGGACACAAACGAATTTCATTCAGCTCCGCCCGCTATATAGAGAGTTGAAGCTTATAATGGAGAAAGTGATATAGATCAAAAGATGAATCAAGAATATTAACGACTAGGTTTACAAATACGGGCTAAAGAGAAATGGAGGCTATTATGAGTAATTATTCAGTAATTTTGTCGAATGTAGGGTCTTGCGCGGACCGTTTTCTTCCTACGGGGTATGATGAGCCTGTTGCAATTCCGGAGCTGTTTCGGAGGGTTTCGCAGATTCCCCAGGTAAAGGGAGTGGAATTGATTGGCTCTTGGCATGTGACTGAACATAATGTACAGGAAATAAAGAAATATCTGGATGAATACCAGCTGCAGCTTGTATCCATCATCCCGGACCATTTTGGCCAGGCCAAATGGAAGAACGGCAGCTTTTCCTCTAAAGATAAATCGATCAGGGCGGAAGCCATACAACACACCAAGGAAATGGTTGATGCTGCTGTTGAATTGGGCGGAAACCTGCTCAGCTTATGGCCTGGTCAGGATGGTTATGATTACTTGTTTCAAGCTGATTATATCCAGGAAAGAGACTGGTTTGCCGAAGGGATCCAAGAGTCTTGCCGCTATCGCTCCGATGTGAAAATCAGTCTGGAGTACAAAATCAAAGAACCGCGCACACACAGCTATCTAAGCACAGCGGCCAACACGCTATTGATTATCCAAGAGGTTGCAGAGGCTAATTGTGGAGTTACAATCGACTTTGGCCATTCATTAAATGCGTATGAGACTCCAGCGGAAACGGTCGCACTGCTGAAGAAATATGGAGATAAGCTGTTCCATGTACACATGAACGACAATTACCGGCATTGGGATGACGATATGATCGTCGGCAGTGTTCACCTGATTGAAACACTGGAGTTTTTCTATTGGCTGAAAAGAACCGGCTATCAAGGCTGGAAGTCGATCGATCAATATCCATACAGAGAAGACAGCCTGGCTGCCGTCCGCGAAGGTGTAAATGCCATGGAAAGCTTTGATAAGCTGATAGAGCGCATACCCGATCATGAAATCGAGGCCCTGATCAAGCATGGCAAATCACCCGAAATCACTTCTTACTTGAGGAAGTTATTGTTAAACGTTTAGAGTTTTATGAAAAAGTTTGTATGATAAAGTCTATATAAAACAGTCTATTGAAACAGGTTAGCGGTGGCTTGCAGTATTTGGGGCAGTCCGCTGCCTGTTTTTGTCTATTTATGAAAGTAAGCGAACAAACCTGTCGAATCCTGGGGACATCAGCCTGTAGTAGTGATGATAGGATGGGCTCTCGCACCCAATAATTCCGATTAAACACATGGGTATATTGTATAAATGATTTTTTCCAAGTATAGTAAGAAGAAACACAACATAGCGAGGTGTGACCCCAGATGAATATTGAGAACATTGAAGCATTTGTCTACGTTATTCATTACGGCAGCTTCAATAAGGCGGCAGATGTATTGTTTCTGTCTCAGCCGTCGGTGACGGCGAGAATTCAATCTCTGGAACGGGAGCTCGATTGCAAGCTGTTTGACCGGATGGGCAAGCAGCTTCATTTGACGGAACAAGGAAGACGATATTTGCCCTATGCCCAACAGATGCTGCAGATTTATCAGAAGAGCAAGCAACAGATGCACCCCAACAAGGCGCTTCCCAATGAACTGCGTATTGGCTGTACAGTTTCCGTGTCGAACTATATGATTCCTGAAATATTACCCGGTTTAAAAGCTTTATATCCGGATATCAACTTTAAGCTGTCTACTGGTGTTACAGATGATATAGTTTGCAAGCTGCTGAATAAAGAAATCGATGTTGGCTTTGTCCGTAATATTTCTCATCCGAATATTGAATCGGTCAAGTTTTATGTAGACCCGATTCGTTTATATGTGTATGAAGGGCATCCCTTCATCGGCGATCCTTCTGTATCTATAGAAGCAATCGCACACCAGCCGCTTGTTTTCTTCGAGTGCGGGGCGCTGGACTGGATGAAGATTCATCGTGTATTTGAGAAGCTGGAGCAGCCTCCTAACATTCAGTTCCAGGTCGACAATTCGGAAACCGCAAGGAAATTGATTTTGAGAAAAGCTGGCATCGGTTTTTTACCCGGACTCTCTGTCCGTCATGAGGTCCAGACAAATAAATTGTTCGAAATCGACATCCCTGAAATTACCGGTACAGCTCTGCAAACGAATATCATTACCCTTCATGGTGAACATAGTGCACTTTTGGAACAATTTCAGCAATTATATGAAAGAGAAAAGCTTACTCTGTAAGCCGAACCGTAATTATGAGTAAGAGTAAAAGTAAGAGCCTCAGCATTGGAATTTTAAATAAGTAAATAGAAAATCTCTATTAGCAGAACTGCGATGAGCGTGGTAAAGTAATTTTATGTAAATTCCGATTATACACATAGGAATTATGTATTTACGGCACGTGGTTTGTAATATGGAGATGGAGGAAGCTGGATGAAGAAATTGGTTTTGTTCGCAGCAGTATTAGTGGTAATTTTGGTGGTGGCAGGTTGTGGTTCTAATAATTCTAATAATGGGAAGGAACAAAGCAACAAGCCAGGCAAGGAGGAAGTGAAGAAAATTATCGTGGGGACAGGGACCTTGTTTCCGAATGTTTGCTTTATCGATGAGAATGGCAAGCTGACGGGATTTGATGTGGAGCTCGTGAGAGAGCTCGACAAGCTGCTTCCTGAATACGAGTTTGAACTGCAGACGATGGAATTTGCCAATTTGCTGCTTAGCCTGGAGACGAACAAAATTGATTTTATTGCACACCAGATGGAGAAAAATCCGGAGCGGGAAGAGAAATTTTTATTTAATAAAGTGCCTTACAGCATATTTTTGACGAAAGTAGCCGTTGATAAAGCCAATGATACGATAAAATCGGTGGATGATTTGAAGGACAAAAAAGTGTTAACCGGCGCAACCAGCAATCAGGCCTATTTCTTAGAGCAATATAACAAAGAGCATAATAACGCGATCAAAATTGTATATTCCAGCGGAGCGGCGAATGATCTTGTCAGCCAAATCCAAACAGGACGAGTCGATGCAACGCTATCTACCGATTTCGCCCTCAATTTCTATCCAGGTGCTGATGGGAAACCCGCGCTGAAGACAGTTGGAGAGCCCTTGATTCAATCGGATGTGCTGTTTGTTCTCAGCAAAAATAATCAGGTGCTGGCTGACAAACTGGATGAGGGGATTACTGCTTTGAAGCAAAATGGCACGCTGTCTAAGTTAAGTGTGCAATGGCTGGGGGAAGACTTTACGAAAAGCCTGGATGAAGTAAAGGCGAAATAGTCATTACCAGCCAGACAGTAGGACGAAAGGGGGACATAAATGGGCAGAAAATTCGATATCCACTACGTGATTGAATTTATACCAAAGCTGCTGTCGTACCTGCACATCACACTGTTTATTGTGGCAAGCTCCATCGTATTGGGGCTGATTATCGGGTTTCTTGTTGCCCTGCCCCGTCTGTATAATGTCCCCTTTTTAAAAAGATGCTCGCAGGTGTATGTGTCCTTTTTTCGGGGAACTCCCATATTGATTCAATTGTTCCTGATCTACTATGGTCTGCCGGAAATACTCAAGCTGGTGCAAATCGATGTTTCCAAAGCGGATGTTCTGGTATTTGTAATTGTGGCCTACTCCTTGCATAGTGGAGCGTTCATATCCGAGGGCATCCGTGCAGCGGTCAATGCGGTTGACAGAGGGCAAGTAGAGGCTGCTTATTCGATTGGTATGAACGGCTATCAAGCCTTCACGCGGATCGTACTTCCTCAGGCTTTGGCTATTTCAATACCGATCTTTGCCAATCTGGTTATCGCCAATTTGAAGGATACCTCGCTTGCTTTTTCGCTGGGGGCTATGGAAATGACAGGGAAATCACAGACGCTGGGCTCTGCGACCCAACATTTTATTGAAACGTATATTTCCTTGTCGCTCATCTATTTTGTTATTAGCACTACATTGGAAAGAATATTCCTCTATGTGGAGCATCGGCTGCTGCGTCATGACACTCCAGCTGTTGCTCATGAACGGCGGAGCCGCCAGCGCAGCGCGATACTGAGAACGATTGTCCCGAGATTCGGAAAAGGAGGCTGATTGCATTGAAGCTTGATCCTGCGTTTATTTTTACAGCGATGCTGCAGCTTCTGTCCTCACTTCCGGTTACACTGTTCATAACAGTAGTTTCGGTTTTCTGCGGTCTTCTGATCGGTACGGTGGTAGCGCTAATCCGAATTTATAGGGTTCCTGTGCTTCATCCTATCGCCGCTTTTTATGTGATGTTTTTTCGGGGAACTCCGATGCTGATGCATTTGCTGCTTGTTTATTTCGGGCTCCCGATGCTGATTGACAGCTTGGCGGCTGCGTTCGGATGGTCCTTTCATTCCGCTGCTATCCCCATGCTCGGCTTCGTGTTGATCGCATTTTCCCTGACAGCAGGCTCTTACTTGTCGGAGGTCATTCGGGCGGCCATACTTTCCATCAACCGGGGACAGATCGAAGCGGCTTATTCGGTAGGGATGACAACCTGGCAGGCACTGCGGCGAATTGTGTTTCCTCAGGCTTTTGCAGTTAGTTTGCCAAACCTGTCCAATGGGTTGATTGGTATGCTTCACGGTTCTACGCTGGCTTACACGGTTTCCGTAGTGGAGATTAATGCTAAGGCGCTAATTGTAGCATCTACAAATTGGAAGTTTCTTGAGGCCTTTATCGCTGCGGCCCTAATCTTTTGGGGAGTAACACTTGTGATCGAGAAAGCTGCTGCGCTTCTGGAGAAAAGACTCAATACGTATAACAGAGGTGGTGTAGCATGATTAAGGTGAATCGGCTTTCCAAAGCGTTTGGCAAAAATGAGGTGCTGCAAAGCATTGACTTATCCGTCGAAAAAGGAGAGGTCGTCGTTATTTTAGGTCCGAGCGGCTCTGGCAAAACAACACTGCTGCGCTGCATCAATTTCCTGGAAAAGCCAAATGGCGGCGAAATTACGATCGGCGATCACACCGTGAACTGCAAACGCCCAAGCAAGCTTGACATCCATATTTTACGCCGGAAGACAGCGATGGTGTTCCAGCATTACAATCTGTTCAAACATAAAACAGCTCTGGAAAATGTAATGGAGGGTCTAATCATCGTCCAGAAGCTGTCCAAAGAGAAAGCAAAGGAAATTAGCGTGCAAATGCTGGAGAAGGTTGGTCTCGGCAGCAAGCTGGATGCCTACCCAAGCCGGCTTTCCGGCGGGCAGCAGCAGCGTGTTGGCATTGCCCGGGCATTGGCTTTAAATCCCGAGGTGATTTTGTTTGATGAGCCGACTTCTTCCCTGGACCCGGAATTAGTAGGCGAGGTGCTTTCTGTTATTCGCAAAATTGCCAGGGAGGGCATTACGATGATCGTCGTCACGCATGAGATGGGCTTTGCCCGTGATGTAGCCAATCATGTGGTATTCATGGAGGGTGGCGTTATCGTTGAAGAAGGAAAGCCAAGCGAGATTTTTTATGCGCCTAAGGAGGAACGCACGAAGCAATTTTTGAGCAGGATTACTCCGGAATTAAGCTACACGATATAGGGAGGGAACGACAATGGCAGTCAAGTTAAGCATACTGGATCAAACAATTATTCCCGAGGGTCATACCGCAGCAGATGCGCTCCGCCACACAATTGAAGTTGCGCAGAGGGCTGAGGAGCTGGGATTTCATCGTTTCTGGGTATCGGAGCATCATGACTCTGAATTTATTGGCGGATCGTCCCCGGAAGTATTAATCGCTCATTTGCTGGCCAAAACTGCGAAGATTCGCGTTGGCTCTGGGGGGATCATGCTGCAGCATTACAGTCCTTATAAAGTTGCGGAGAACTTCAACCTGTTGGCGTCTCTGGCGCCGGGAAGAATTGATCTGGGTGTCGGAAGAGCCCCTGGCGGTCTGCCACGCTCTACCCAAGCGCTGCAGAAGGGGAATCGTGATGAAACTTCATTAACAGACAAAATTATCGAGCTTGAAAAGTTTGTGCATAACAATCTGGAAGAGGATCATCCGCTGGCAGGTTTGCGGGCTAGTCCCGTAGCCGAGCAGCCCGCTGATATTTACATCCTCGGCACCAGTGTTGGAAGTGCTGAAATAGCTGCCCAACTGGGACTGCCTTATGTATTCTCCCAGTTCATCAATAGCGATCCCGATGTGGCTGCGAATGCTTTTGACGCTTACAGGAACCAATTTAACCGGGATAAAGGTGGCTCGCCCCAGCTGATTTTGGCGCTGGCCGTTATTGTGGCGGATACCGATGAGGAGGCCAAGGAATTGGCGGGGACGACCAAGCTCGTCAAAATTCATCTGCAAAGCGGAAAAATATTAACTTTGGGCAGTGTGGAGCAAGCAGAGGAATATGGACGACAGTCTAATGAAGCTTATACCATTGAAGTTCAGGAACCGGAAATCGCCAAAGGATCGAAGGCAACTGTGCGTCAGAAACTTCTGGACTATCAGCAAAAATATGCGATAGACGAATTTATAGTCACAACAACAGTGAAGGATTTTGCCAAGCGGCTGCGCTCCTTCGAGCTCCTTCATGAAGCATTCGCCGAGGTGTCGGCTGAAAACAAGAGGTGAACTGAAATGGGAAGCAATACACTGGAGCTGCTGTCACTGCAGTCATTGGAACAAAAGCTGATCGAGATCCGGCGTCAGCTGCACCGCAATCCGGAATTGTCACATGAAGAGTTTGAGACGACGGCCTCCATTGAGGCATGGCTTGCAGAGGCGGGAATTCATAAAGCCGGCTATGCTTTGCGAACGGGGCTGATTGCGGAAGTAGGGGGCAGTCAGGAAGGCCCGGTGATTGCCATAAGAGCAGATATCGATGCGCTGCCTATCCAGGAAGAAACGGGATTGCCGTATGCTTCTCAAAATCCTGGGAAAATGCACGCCTGTGGCCATGATTTCCATACAGCTTCGATCATTGGAGCCGCTTATTTACTCAAACAAAAAGAAAAAGAGCTGAAAGGCACCGTGCGTTTCATCTTCCAGCCGGCAGAAGAAAAGGCGAGCGGGGCCGAGCTGATATTGAACAGTGGTGCTCTGGAAGGAGTCCGGGCGATATTCGGCATGCACAATAAGCCTGATTTAGCAGTCGGGACTGTGGGTATTAAAGCGGGACCTTTAATGGCGGCGGCAGATGGTTTCGTCGTTGAGGTGGAAGGTCTAGGAACACATGCCGCTGTTCCGGAAGCAGGAATTGATCCCATCGTTGCTGCAGCCCATATCGTGACTGCACTTCAGTCCGTCGTTAGCCGCAATGTGGGCTCCCAGGAAAGTGCTGTCATAAGTGTTACTAAAATTCACAGTGGAACCGCATGGAATATTATTCCTGATAAAGCGATTCTGGACGGCACAATTCGTACCTTTGATGAAGGGGTGCGGATCCGTGTGCTGGAACGGTTTCGCCAGGTCGTTGAAGGGGTAGCTGCTGCTTACGGTACGAAGGCCCAAGTTCGCTGGATCCAAGGGCCGCCGCCTGTACACAATGATGCTGAATTAGCTGAGTTGGCGCAGCAAACTGCGCATCAGCTTGGATTAAATGCGATAACGCCTGTTCCTTCTCCTGCGGGTGAGGATTTCGCCTTTTATCAGCGCAAAGTACCCGGATTGTTTGTGTTCATGGGAACTGCAGGCAGTCAGGAGTGGCATCATCCTGCGTTTGATCTGGACGAACAGGCTTTGCTTGTGAGTGCGCAGTTTTTTGCCTCGCTGGCAGAGCAAGCATTAAACCATTTGCATTTGCCTCAAGCGTCCAGTAAGGAATAGGAGGGTTCATGATTCATAAGTCGTATGATGTTATCATTGCGGGTGCCGGTTCCATGGGGATGAGTGCAGGCTATCATTTGGCTAAACAGGGTGTCAGGACTTTGATGATCGATGCTTTCGATCCTCCTCATCAAGAAGGAAGCCATCACGGTGAGCCGCGCCTTATCCGCCATGCTTATCGTGGAGGTGCTGCCTATATTTCCATGGCAATCCGGGCACATGAGCTGTGGAATGAGCTGGAACAAGAGACAGATACGGAGCTGTTAGTTCAATCTGGTGTTTTGAATATGATGCATCTTGAGACGTATCCATTTAGTGATGGGCAGAATGATCACGTAACTTATAAGCGTCCAGTAGAAATGCTCAGTGCGGAAGAAATTCGCCAACGCTGGCCGGGACTCAAGCTTCCTGATTCCTTCGCAGGTTTGTTCGAGCCGGAGGCAGGTTATTTATACAGTGAGAAATGCGTTGCCGCTTATCGCAGAAAAGCACTGGAGGCTGGTGCAGAATTATTGGCACACACGCCAGTGGAACATATTAAGGTTGAAACTGAGGGCGTAGCCGTCCACACACGCAGTGGGGTTTATTACGCCAATCAAGTCATATTAAGCGCAGGCGCCTGGTTCAAAACGTTGGAGCCTTTCATCCGTCTGCCTATACGTTCTATCCGTAAAGTGGTGGGTTGGTTTGAAGCCCAAGCCCAGCTTTTCGATGCCGGCCGCTTTCCCGGTTTCACCTTGGGCGGTCCAGAGGGAGGTTACTATGGATTTCCCAGCATTGGGGGAGCGGGCTTGAAAATCGGGAGGCATGACACGGGTGTCGAATGGAAGCCAGGAGATGCTGTGGCACCTTTTGGCCACTATAAGGAGGATGAGGGAGATCTGCGCAATCTCCTGGAGGCTTACATGCCGCAAGCAGCTGGCAGGCTGGTACAGGGAACCGTATGCAAGTATGAGTTCTCGCCCGATGATAATTTCATTATTGACCGTCATCCTGAGTATCCGCAGGTTTTGTTAGCGGGTGGCTTTTCTGGACATGGCTTTAAATTTTCCAGTGTTGTAGGAGAGATGCTTTCCGACTTAATTATAAAAGGGAGTACGGAGCAGGACATCCGTATGTTTTCGCTATCACGATTTCATAATTTGGTTTAAATTTCAAGCGATTGCTGAAGATTTAGGTATGTGTGATTCCTAGTAGAAGGAAAGGGAGAGGATGCTTTATGGGGAATACGTCCGACACGTTCGACATTCTTATTCGGGATGCTCAAGCTTTGGATCAAGATGTTGTTCATCAATTGATACTCGAAGCCTACCAACAGTATGAAGCTGTACTGCCTGCGGAACTGTGGGATAAATATAAGGAATCAATTGGCACTGCCGTATATGGGGAAGGTCCGGAAGCAAGAATTATTGCCATTATTAAAGACGAAATTGTAGGCAGTGTGCTGATTTTTCGCTCATCAGATATTGCATATGGCCAGCCAGGTATCGATTCGCCTATAATCCGCTTGCTTGCGGTTTCGCCCAAGGCCAGAGGCAAAGGAGTTGCGACCGAGCTGATCAAAGAAAGTGTTAGACGCACCATCGCATGGGGGGCTGCAACTCTTCATCTGCATACGTCGGACATGATGGAATCCGCTGTAAGGCTGTATGAACGGCTTGGCTTTGAACGAGCGTATGACAAGGATTTGCAAAATGGCAATACATTAGTGAAAAGCTATTGGCTGAGATTAAGTGAAACAGCTATTTTAAACAATCAGGATGATTACATTGCCGGGAGGAATTAAACATGGCTAGCGATAAACAAATAAAATTCGGTGCGCTGCTGCATGGTGTCGGAGGGAACATGTCCGCTTGGCGGCATCCCGATGCTGTGGTGGACGCAAGTGTTAATTTCGAGCTGTATAAGAAATGGGTGAAGAAGGCGGAAGAAGGCAAGCTGGATCTGATCTTTATCGCAGATGGTTTATTTATTAATGAAAAAACGATCCCGCATTTTTTGAACCGGTTCGAACCTATTGCCCTTCTGAGTGCTTTGGCAGCGGTCAGCACCCACATTGGCCTTGTCGGTACATTGTCCACTTCTTACAGTGAACCTTTCACAGTAGCACGCCAGTTTGCCTCCATAGACAAGATTAGCGGGGGCCGTGCAGGCTGGAACATCGTAACCTCACCGCTTGAAGGGACGGCTTCCAATTATAGCAAAGAGCAGCACCCCGACCATGATTTACGCTACAGGATTGCCACGGAATATCTTGAGGTCACAAGAGGCTTATGGGATTCCTGGGAGGATGATGCCTTTGTAAGGGATAGAGAAACCGGCGTATTCTTCGACCCGGATAAGCTGCATACGCTGAACCATAAGGGTGAGTTTTTCTCTGTTAAAGGACCCCTTAATATTTCCCGCTCCAAGCAGGGTCAACCCGTCATTTTTCAGGCAGGTTCCTCAGAGGTTGGTAAAAATTATGCGGCTAAGGAAGCAGACGCTGTATTCACAGTCCATGCAACGCTTGATGAATCGGTGAAGTATTATCAAGAAATTAAAAGCAAGGCGGCCAGCTTGGGCAGAGCGCCCGATGAGGTCTTGATTTTCCCGCAAATCTCTCCGATTGTTGGGGAAACAGAAGAAGCAGCAGAACGTAAATATCAGGAGATTGCCAGCCTGGTGACAATTGAAAATGCGCTCCTTTACTTAGGACGTTTTTTCGAGCATCACGATTTCTCGCAGTATCCTCTGGACGAACCTTTTCCGGAACTCGGTGATTTGGGCAAAAATAGCTTCCAAAGTGGAACGGATACAATCAAAAGGGTAGCGAAGGAACAGAATTTGACGTTAAGACAGGTAGCTTTGCAAAGCGCAACACCTAAAGGTCCATTCATTGGCACACCGGCAAAGGTTGCCGATATCATTCAGCAATGGTTTGAAGCGGGTGCAGCAGATGGATTTATGATAACGTCGGTTCTGCCTAACAGCCTTGAAGATTTTGTGGACTATGTAATTCCTATTTTACAGGAACGTGGCCTGTTCCGCACCGAATATGAAAGTGATACACTGCGGGGCAATCTGGGCCTGCCGGTTCCTGCAAATCGTTATGCGAAGCAAGAGGCCTGAAACGAGGAATGGAAAGCAAAGAAAGTACTGGATAAGTACGGCGGAATCTGGCTGCCTGCGAACATTCATCCCATCCCATCCCTTCGCTTCACGTATGCTCTTTTCTCCACTGTGTAGGGCTTTTTCCAAAATTTTCTTTAAACAGCTTGCTGAAGTAGTAAATGCTTTGCAGGCCTACCGCTTCCGAAATGGCCTGTACGGTCATGGTAGTCGTTTCCAGGTAATTCTTTGCTGCATGCAAGCGCAGCTCCTTTAAGTATTGGAAGGGCGTTGTTCCATTAATTTCCTTGAAAATACGATCCAAATATGATGGATTTAAATGCACGTAATCCGCAAGCTGCTGCAGAGTGATCATGCTCATATAATTGGACTCGAGCCATCGCATGGTGGAATGAACGAGAGCTTCCTTGGCACCAAGTGCATCATAGGCAGCGGGCAGTACGCCTGGTGAATGGGTGCAATGGTCAGCTGCGAAGCTTTTAATAAGGAGGAATAGTTTGGTCATGTCCAGGGCGATAAGCTCTTTGGCAATTTTTTTATTTAAGCCATTAAGTGATTCGAGCGTACATTCAATCGAATGAAGTGTGCGTTGAATCATTACTGGTAATTCGGCTTGCCAATTCATGCTGTTTTGAGAGTGGTTCCACAGGCTGGCTTCCTCCAGAGCAGGAAAGCTTGCCGGATCGGGAATATCGATCTCTATATACCAATACCTGTAGTTTGCGGATACTTTGTTCAGGTGATGAGGGGTGTTTGGCGTGAGCAGGAACAAGCAGGGAGATGATGATTGGAGTGTTTGTCCCATCCATTGCAGCTCCACCTCTCCGTCAAGAATATACAAGATTTCATAGAAGGGGTGTATACCTCCCGATTCCAGCTGCCGATCCAGCGTATGCTCATTTGTACCGTATTTTCTTATATGCACTGTGATGCTTCCCCCTCACGCCTTTCAATTACTGCCTATCGTATACCGCTATGATAGTCGGATACGTTTTTAACGTCAAGCTCTTCGAAAGGATCTTTAGGATCTTACTGTTAAGTGCTGCTATCGGACTTTTGTATATACAAATAGAATATCTCTATTAGCCGAATAGCTGTAGAAATGATAAAGTAGATTTACGGTTAAGCCGACAAAACCAATGGGAATTATATAATTTGATGTAAAAAGGAGTCATCATCGTGATTCAAACAAAGTGCACAGCTGCAGCATCGGCATCATTATGAATACGGGACCTATTCTGAGCTATATCGAATCGTTGGAGCAAGAATTGGTTGAGCTGCGCAGGGATTTCCACAAATATCCGGAGGTTCTTTACGATGTAGGCAGAACCGCTGCTAAAGTCGCTGAGCTGTTGGATTCGTGGGGATTGGAGGTTGAACGGCATGTAGGCAAGCACTTCGGTATGGGTGTTACAGCCACTTTGCGGGGAGGGCGTCCTGGAAGGACCGTCTTGTTACGAGCCGATATGGATGCACTGCCGATTTTTGAGCTGAATGAGGTTGACTACCGATCAGAGTATCCAGGCAAGATGCATGCCTGCGGCCATGATGTGCATACAGCCATGCTGCTTGGTGCAGCTAAAGCTTTAAGCACCTTCAGGGACGAGCTTACCGGAATTGTGAAATTTGTTTTTCAACCGGCCGAGGAGGGTGCCTTGCCAAGCCCGATTGATGGCAGATTGCTTTCAGGCGGGCGTGATATGATTGAAGCCGGAATTTTGGAGGGGGTTGATATTTGCTTTGCCCAGCATGTGAAGCCGGAGCTTCCGGTAGGTACTTTGGGTGTTCACCCGAAGTATGCGATGGCAGCGTCCAGCCATTTCAAGGTGGAGTTTCAGGGAAAAGCAGGCCATCACAGCACTCCGCATCAAGCGGTGGATGCGATCCTGATGGCGGCGCAGTTCATTACAGAAGCGAAGGTAATGATGGCCAGCGAGGTGAACCCTGTCGAGCCAGCTGTATTAGCCTTTGGTACGGTTCACGCCGGATCGGCGGTTAATGTCATCGCTGACCGAAGTGAGCTTGCCGGGACGTACCGTGCCTTCAGTAAGGAAACGGTCGCAGCGATTACGGCCGGAATCCATCGCCATGGGCAAGCGATTGCGGATGCCTATGGAGGGGCTTTCGCCCTGCAGCTGCGGGAAGGAATGGCTTTGATTAACGAGAAGACAGCCGTTGAGCATGTGCTTCGGGCAGGAGGCCGCTTGCTGGGGAAGGCAAGCACGATAGTGCTGGATACTCCAAGTCTGGCTGGGGAGGATTTCGGCTGGTACCTCGATCAGAAGCCGGGTGCGCTGGTCTTCATCGGATCTGGCAGCCAGGAGGAGGGAAGCGTTCATTCCATTCATCATCCCCGGTTCAATGTGGATGAAAAGGTGCTGGTTCACGGCGCTAAGCTGCATGTGGAGCTGGTGAAAGAAGCAAACCTGGCTGATTCAGAAGGAAGAAATGCAAGCAGGCTCTTATAGATTTATTCTATTTCAGAATAGAAAAAACCTATTATCATAGTGGTTGACGGCAGGAGCCATCGATGATAAGATTTTTTCAATCCTTTAATTCATACTAAACATATAGGAATAATTTAATTTATTAGTTAGGGAGAGGTGGATTTCAAATGGCAAAACAAAGAAGTTTGAAGCTGGGGGCAATCCTTCATGGAGTAGGGGGCAATATGGCGGCATGGAGACATCCGGATGCTGTAACTGATGCCAGCGTCAATTTCGCACACTACACGGAGCTGGCCCAGAAGGCAGAATCGGGCAAATTGGATTTTGTCTTCGTAGCCGATGGTTTATATATTAATGAGAAATCAATTCCTCATTTTCTTAACCGGTTTGAGCCAATTACGATCTTGTCCGCACTCGGAGCAGTTACTTCGCGAATCGGCGTGGTAGGCACGCTTTCCACCTCTTATAGCCAGCCGTTTACCGTCTCCAGGCAGTTCGCCTCTATTGATCATATTACCGGCGGTCGTGCCGGCTGGAATATTGTTACTTCTCCATTGGAAGGCTCTGCATTAAACTACGGTAAAACATTGGAGGAGCATCCGAATCATGACAAGCGCTATCGCATGGCTGATGAATATTTGCAGGTTGCTCAAGGCTTGTGGGATTCCTGGGAAGATGATGCTTTTATCCGGGATAAGGAAACCGGCGTATTCTTTGACCCTGATAAGCTTCACACCTTAGATCATAAAGGCGAGTTTTTTTCAGTCAAGGGGCCGCTTAACATTGGCAGATCCAGGCAGGGACAGCCGGTTATCTTTCAGGCAGGCTCGTCAGAGGATGGCAAAAATTTGGCGGCCAAGGGAGCAGATGCCGTGTTCACCGGTCACGAGACGTTAGATGAAGCCAGGCGGTTTTACTACGATGTGAAAAGCAGGACGGCTGCATACGGACGCTCACCCGAGGATGTGCTGATTTTTCCTGGTATCGGTACGATTATTGGCAGCACAGAGGAAGAGGCGGAGCGCAAATATGAAGAAGTGGCAGCTTTGGTAAGTATCAAAAATGCACTTGATTACTTGGGCCGGTTTTTCGAACATCACGATTTCTCGCAGTACCCGCTTGATGAGCCGTTTCCTGAGCTTGGCGATCTGGGCCAGGAGAGCTTCCAGAGCACGACAAATAAAATCAAGCAGGATGCAAAAGAACACAACAGGACGCTTCGTCAGGTTGCACTTAGAGTGGCAACGCCCCGCACGCCCTTCATCGGGACTCCAGAGAAGGTGGCGAATTTGCTTCAGGAATGGTTTGAGGCAGAGGCTGCAGATGGTTTTATCATCGCTGCCGGCGTACCTAGCGGCCTGCATGATTTCATCGATCATGTCGTTCCGATTCTGAGAGAGCGCGGCATATTCCGCAGTGAATATGAGGCGGACACTCTTCGCGGTAATCTGGGAATAGCAGTACCGGCTAATCGCTATAGTGAGCAGCGCAAAGCAGCTGCTACGGGAACGGAGTCGTTTACGGAGCATGCCTCAGAGCAGTATACAGAGCAGTATACAGAGCAGGCAGCAGATCATGCTGCAGACCATGTTGCAGATCATGCTACAGATCATGCTACAGATCATGCTGCTGATCAGGTTCACGTTAAAGGGCAGGAGCCTGATCTGACTACGGGTCAGGTTACTGCTCAGGCGACGAAGCAAGCTATTTAATTAGATGTTCACAATCACATATAAGAGGGGGAATTTTTGCAATGGCCAAAATAGCTTGGAAGAAATACACGGCACTTACCGCAGTCTTAATGTTGGTTCTGACAGGCTGCGGCGGCAACACAGGAAAGAATGTGACAGGCGCAGCAGGCTCGAGCCCAGCTAAAGAATCGTCGGCACCAACTGCGGCGCCATCGAAGGGTCCGGTTAAGGGCGGTGAATTGACCTATGCGCTTGCGACTTCGCCGGATTTTCTGGATCCGCACAGAAGCGGTTGGGCTGTTGCAGTACGGGTGATTCGGACGCTTCATGACAGTCTGGTTGTCCAGCTGCCTGATGGCTCGATTAAGCCTTGGCTGGCAACAGAGTGGGAAATCTCTCCTGACGGACTTAGCTACACGTTCAAGCTGCGCAAAGATGTGAAGTTTCATGATGGAACCCCCTTTAACGCAGAGGCAGTGAAATACAATTTTGACCGTATTATTAATCCGGAGACGAAAGCTGGCAATGCCAGAGCGCTTGTCAGGCCCTACCAATCTTCAGAGGTTATTGATGAATACACGGTAAAGTTGGATCTTGAAACGCCATCAAGCTCCTTTTTAGGCAACGTAAGTCAAGCTTTATTAGGTATCGTGTCGCCTACAGCAGCTAAGCAATATGGGGACCAGCTCGGCAAGAATCCAGTAGGAACAGGCCCTTATAAATTTGTGAGCTGGCAGGAGAATGCGGATATAACAGTGGAAAGAAACCCGAACTACAACTGGGCTCCAGAGCTTGTTGCCAATAAAGGGCAGGCCTATCTGGACAAGGTTACTTTCAAAATCGTTCCTGAAGAAGCAACCCGAATTGGAAGTGTACAAAGCGGGCAAATACTGGCAGCTGAAACGGTGCCTCCGCAGAACATTTTAGCGCTGCAAAACGATCCTAAGCTTCAACTGTTTAAAGTAAATACAGTCGGATTGCCCTACACACTCTTTTTCAATCAGAATAAAGCACCTTGGAATGAATTGAAGGCAAGGCAAGCTCTGAAATATGCGATTGATGTGGATGCGATTGTAAAAACATTGTATCTTGGCACGTATGAGCGAGCTTGGTCGCCTCTAAGCCCAGGTATACTCGGTTATGACAAGTCGCTTGAGAACAGCTGGCAGCCCGATGTGGATAAAGCCAATCAACTGCTGGATGAGTTGGGCTGGGTTCGAGGTGCTGATGGAGTCCGTGAGAAGGATGGCAAACAGTTGACCCTTCATTATGTGGACGCTTCGCCTAACAGGGAGAAAAGAAACGATATTGCCGTTATCGTCCAACAGCAATTAAAGCAAATTGGCGTGGCTGTGAACGTTGAAATCACGAAGGATTTATTAACTGTCGTATATAAAAATGGAAACTATGATCTCCATGGCAACAGCCAGGTGAATTCCGATCCGGATGCTTTAAGAGCTATTTATCATACGCCTGCTACTGCTGGCGGTACTGGATACACAAGCTTGCCTGGGCTTTCCAGTCCTGAACTGGATAAGCTGCTGGAGCAAGGAACGGTTGAACAGGATCCGCAAAAACGGGAGGAAATCTACAAGGAGGCCCAGCAATGGATCATTAATGAAGCAGTCATTATCCCTATTTATATTTTTCCATACACAGTTGCAGCATCGAAAACCGTTGAAGGATTAAAATTCGATTCGCTTGGATACCCATTATTTAACGATGTATCGCTTGTGAAGTAAGTTTTCCTCGAGGAAAACTTTAAGGAGGTAGCTTATGCTCAGGATGATGGTAGTAAGATTTTTTACTTCCTTGCTTGTCATACTAGGATCTTTAGTGCTTGTATTCTGTATCGTTTATTTGCTTCCGGGAGATCCGGCTATGACCATACTGGATCCTGCATCTGCTACCCCGGAAATGATTGCAGAATTACGCCATCAGTTAGGCGTGGACCGGCCGTTTCATATTCAGTTCGCGTCCTATGTCACTCAGATGCTGCAGGGGGATTTCGGGAAGTCATTAATTAACAGTGAGCCGGTGCTTCCCAAAATTCTGCAGCACTTTCCGGCAACGCTGGCGTTGACGCTAGCCAGTTCTGTTATTTCTGCAACGATTGGTGTATTGCTTGGTGTGCTATCGGCGATTCACCGCAACAAGGCGATTGATATTGCAGCAAGAATCGTTGGGTTATTCGGCATCTCGATGCCTACCTTCTGGTCGGGCATCCTACTGATTCTTATTTTCTCGATTTATCTGGGCTGGTTTCCGGCAATGGGCTCGGATGGCTGGCAAACGCTTGTGCTTCCGGCCCTGACTCTGGGTATTGTCGGTGCTGGCTTTATCGTCCGGATGGTTCGCAACAGCATGCTTGAGGTAATCAACGAGCAGTTTATCGTCACCTTGCGTGCTAAGGGGATATCCGAGAAGCTGGTGATGTACCGGCATGCGCTGCGCAATGCATTAATCCCGGCTTTAACGATGATTGGCGTGCTGATGGGAGAGATGATGGCCGGAACGGTCGTCATTGAAACCGTCTTTTCCAGACAAGGCATTGGCAGGGTGATCTCGGACGCTTTAATGGCCAAGGATCTGCCCGTTGTGCAGGGAGTCGTATTTTTCTCCGCTATCGTTTATGTATGTATCAATTGGCTTGTGGATGTGTCTTATTCCAGTATTGATCCACGGGTAAGGCGGGCCCAATAGCCGCATATAAGGAGGATGAACATGAAGCAAGCTGTTGTCGTGAAGCCCTTGTGGCGGGGAAAGACGCCGCGTATCTCCATATCAGCCATACCCGGACGGTTTGCCGCTGCAGAGGTTTTCGTCTATGCAGCCGCTCTCGTTGTGGTCTTCATTATGGCTTGTGCCATCTTTCCACAGTGGATCGCCCCTTATTCTCCGACCGATATGGTGCCGGCCGATCTTCTTCAGCCGCCTAGCGCTGCTCACTTGTTCGGTACGGATTATTTTGGCAGAGATGTGTTCAGTGTGGTCGTCTATGGCAGTCGTGACTCCCTGTTTATTGGTTTTGCGTCAGTGATCGTTGGAGCTATTGTCGGGGGTTCGATTGGGGCCTTTGCCGGTTATGCCGGAGGTGTAGTCGATGCGGTATTCATGCGTTTTATCGATATTCTGATGACCATTCCCGGTATTTTGCTGGCTTTGGCCGTTGCCGCAGCGCTTGGGCCGAGCTTGACTAACATTGTGCTAGCTGTATCTTTATCCGCTATTCCAGGCTATGCACGGGTTCTGAGAGGTCAAATATTAAGCATCAAAGGCCGTCCGTTTATTACCGCTGCCAGATCGATTGGCACGCCGAGCCTCCAGATTTTTTTCAGGCATGTGCTGCCGAACTCTTGGTCGCCGCTGCTCGTGATGGCCACAATTGGACTCGGAACTTCGATTCTGGTCGGATCCGGGCTCAGTTTTCTGGGATTAGGCGTCATCAAGGAAATACCCGATTGGGGAACGCTGCTGTCGCAGGGGAGGGGCTATTTGACCGTTGCGTGGTGGATGTCTACTTTCCCTGGACTTGCAATCACTTTATTCGTGCTCTCGGTTAATCTAATGGGAGATAAATTCCGGGACTATCTTGATCCGAAGAAGAGTAGGTCTTAGCTGCTGGCTCATACTCGTTATGGGATCGCTGAGAGAAGGAGGTGGAAGCTTGAAAACACTGCTCGATATTCACAATCTAACCGTTCAATTTGCCACAAAGAAAGGTCTGCTTACAGCTATTTCGGACGTTTCTCTTTATATTCGGCCTGGGGAAACGGTCTGCCTTGTTGGAGAATCGGGAAGCGGGAAGACGATCACATCCAAGTCGGTTATGCGGCTAATCGACTATGAGAATGGCAGGATTACGAATGGAAGCATCGTGCTGGACGGTGTCGACCTGGTTCCCTTGTCTCAAAACAGCTTGAAAAATTTGCGTGGTACAAAAATGGCTATGGTGTTTCAGGAGCCGATGGCGGCTTTCGATCCGGTATTTACAATTGGCAGCCAAATTACGGAGACCATCATTCAACATAAGCAGGGCAGCAGCAAGCAGGCGTGGGATCGGGCTGTGCATTTGCTTAACCGGGTCGGTATTCCCGAGCCTGAGCTTCGTATGAAGCAGTACCCGGGGGAATTGTCGGGAGGCATGCTGCAGCGGGCGATGATTGCGATGGCGTTGGCCTGTGGACCGGAGCTGCTGATTGCCGACGAGCCAACAACAGCGCTCGATATGACGATTCAGGCGCAGATCCTTCAACTCCTGCAGGAGCTTAAAGCAGAGTTCAATATGTCGATTTTGTTGATCACTCACGATATGGGCATTGCTGCCGAAATGGCGGACCGGATTATCGTGATGTATGCTGGTCAGATTGTAGAAGAGGCTACGGTTTATCAACTGTTTGAACAGCCGCATCATCCCTACACGCAAGGCTTATTAAAGTCGATTACTACTATGGAAAGTGACCGCAGCACGAAGCTGTATTCGATCGAAGGGACCATTCCGAATCTTGCTGAGCTTCCCACGGGATGCCGGTTTCATCCCCGGTGTCCGTATGCGACAGACAAATGCGTCAAGGAAAGTCCGCCGCTGCTTACGGTTAATGGGCGTCAAGCCGCTTGCTGGTATGCGGGAGATTTGGTAGCAACGGAATCCAGCAAGCGGAGCTTGGCTGCTGCGGCTGCCGAAGATAACCGGAAAGTGGATGTCTACACCGCGGGTGAAGCAGGTCTTGATCTTGATCTTGGTCTTGGTCTTGGTCACGGTCAAGATGCAGGAAATCATTCGCGGGATGCTCATCTATTTGAAATCGAAGGTATAAGCAAATTTTATCCGTTCAAAAAAGGTTTGTTCGGCCGCAGCTCAGGCTCTGTGCGTGCTGTTCATGATGTATCCTTCCAAATTCGCAAAGGAGAAACCTTTGGTTTGGTCGGAGAATCCGGCAGCGGCAAGTCAACCTTGGGCCGGGTTATTCTTCAGCTGGAGAAGGCAACATCGGGTAAAATTGTATTTCAGGGGCAAAATCTGACGGATTTGAACGAAGGTGGATTGCGCCAAACACGGAAGAATCTGCAGATGATATTCCAAGATCCTTATGGTTCTATGAACCCGCGTTGGAAGGTTGGCGATATTATTGGCGAACCGTTGTGGGTGCATGAATCGCTTAGTATTAAGGAGAAAAAAACAAGGGTTGAGCAGCTCTTGGAAGTCGTAGGGCTGAATCCCGCATGGGCGGATCGGTATCCGCATGAATTCTCCGGCGGTCAGCGCCAAAGAATCGGTATCGCCAGAGCGATTGCGCTTCGTCCTTCGTTTGTGGTAGCTGACGAAGCGGTATCCGCCCTGGACGTTTCTGTCCAGGCCCAGATCGTGAATTTGATGCAGGATCTGCAGCGGAATTTGGGATTAACCTATCTGTTTATTGCCCATGGCCTGCACATCGTCCGTCATATCTCGGACCGGATCGGTGTTATGTACCTTGGCAGGCTGGTGGAAATTGCCGACAGCGAAGAGCTGTTCAGCTATCCTGCTCATCATTATACAAGGGCGCTTATCGATTCCATTCCTTGGCCTGACCCTACCCGCAAGCGGGAATTTATCGCCATACAAGGGGAGATTCCATCACCAGCTAACCCGCCTGCGGGCTGCCACTTTCATACCCGCTGCCCTGCAGCGACGGATCGGTGCCGGAGTGAACAGCCGGAACTGAAAGAAATACATCAAGGCCATTATGCAGCTTGCCATTATCCGGCCTAATATTGGGAGGACACAATCATGAGCCAGACCGTTATTGATATTCAATCTTATATTGACACATACCAACTGCTGAACAAGGCTATAGAGGGGTTAAGTGAAGAGCAGCTGAAATGGAAGGCGGCTGCAGACAAGTGGAGCGTTACGGAAGTGCTGTCCCATTTGGTAGATCACAACATTGTAGTTTCTTTTCGGATCAGGGAAATTCTCGCAGGCTCTGAAGTGAGGCTTCCAGCCTTCAATCAAGATCTTTGGGTAGACGGGTCGCAGGCAAGGCACGGTGATGCAAACGAGAATCTGGCTATATTCCATGCGCTGCTTATTTATAACAGCCAGCTATTTAAACGTCTGTCTTCCGGGGATTGGAGCAAAACAGGGGTGAATTTCAAAGGAGAGACGGTTAGTCTGGCCGGTGCGATTCAAGCGTTCATCAAGCATGCTCACGGTCATTTGGGTCAGATCGATCGCATCAAGCAGGCGATATCCCTAACTTGACAGATATCGCTTTGCCGCTTTACAGCTGTAACAAACCTATCATTTCAAAGCAGGCTGATCCCGGTATTCCGTTGGGGTTAAGCCTGTTTTTTGTTTGAATAATTTGCAAAAGTTGTAGCTTGATGTGTATCCGACATGCTCTGAAATAGCTTCTATCGTCATGCTACTCGTCCGCAGCAAATCCATAGCTACCTGGACACGGGTGGTGAGCTGCTTTTGCTTGAAGGAGGTGTGGTAGTATTTTTCTAAAATACGATTCGTTTGTTTGGTGCTTAAATGCAGTTGGGCTGCCAAATCATCAATCGTCAAATCTTCACGGTAGCGGTCGAAAAAATCGTCGATAATGAGGGTTCTCCTATCATCGTTCATTTTTTGCGGGATCATGAAACGGGATGGGGCAGCAGATAGAGAACGGATCAAACGGATGATCAGTTGGGTAAACAAAATCTGGATTTGACTGTAGAAGCCTACAAGATGCAACTGCATCTCTTGATAAATGTCTTCAATTAAGCAGATCGTTTGCTCCATACCCTCATCTAAAAATAAATGATACTGGATGTCAGTGAAAAAGTTGAGAAGTTCAAGGCTTTCCTGCTTTTGGAATGAATTTGACTCATGGCTGGTTTCTACAAATGTAAACTGGATAAAGTGTCTATGGAGTGGATTACCAGGCTGCATGTTGATGGAATGGTAGACGCCAGGGCCGATGAGAAGCGTTGATCCTGGCTGTAGGGGCTCTTCCCTCGAACCAATATGCAGGGTGCCGGCTCCCGAAATGAAATAATGCACTTCAAAGGCGTAGTGATTATGTTTCTGTAAACGGGCGGCAGAGATAACATCGGTTTGAAGCATCATATCGAACTGAAGAGAGCCGATATTTACTTTAATATTTAAATGCTCCAGAGAATCCGTGTTAAGATGCGGGCCGGTAATTGGCAACTGAGATCCCTCCAAACTTACGCATTAGGCGTCCTTTTTACAAGTTCAAGACGTATACTCCTATCTCCTGCTGTATCCAGAAATTTCGGACATATATAGCGGAATGATGTCTTTTTTGCACATTTAATAACCGGTGTCCGGTGAGTACAATGAAAATGAATCAACAACCATAACTCTAGGAGGCCATACAAATGATCAAGCCGTTTGTCAAAAAGCTCAGCGAATGTTCCGGTTACGCCGATGGGAATGCTACCTTCCTGTCCGTAGATGAGGCTGAAACTATTTCCAGCAACTTCGTCAGAATTAAAGAGGGAGAAACAACGCCTTCGGGTTCCATTCATGATGATGAGGAAGAGATTTATATTGTGCTAAAAGGAAAGGCCAAAATTAAGCTGAATGACACCGAGCATATTATGGAAGCGGGCGATATCGTCTACATTCCGCGTAATACGCTTCATGAAGCGGTTTGTGTTTCCAAGGAAGATTTAGAATATATTTGTGTCGCCAATTGGCCGGATAAAATGCCCGCAGCCCATTAGTCGCTCAGCAATGGAGGTTATCTAACATGATTATTGACAGTCACAATCATCCTAATTATCTCGGATATACGACGGATAAAATTTTAGCCGATATGGCCCAAAACAACATAGACAGAACCTGGTTATTGACCTTGGAAACACCGGACCATGAATATTCGCCTGCGTATTACCGGATTACGAGAGGGAATGAGGACGGTCCGATTCCTTTTACGAGCTGTTTGGCAAGCTTTCAGCAGGCTCCGGATAAATTTGTACTGGGTTACGCGCCTGACCCGAGACATCCACATGCGATTGATAAGCTGGAAGCGGCTATTGAATTATATAATGTCCGGGTATGCGGAGAAATCATGCTGCGTATGATGTATGACAATTGGGACGCCGTCCGGCTGTTTCAGTTTTGCGGGAAAAAGGGGCTGCCCGTCATCGTGGAAGTCAACTATGGAGCGGGGAGTGACGGCAGATTTCCAAATCGGCCCGGCTATTGGTATGGCGGCGGAATAGAAGCCTATGAGCGGGCGATCAGGGAATGTCCGGAAACCAATTTCCTGGGGCATGGACCCGGATTCTGGTCGCATATTTCCGCGGACGAAGGCTACAAATCGTCAGATTATCCCCGGGGAGAGGTTGCTCCTGGCGGCAAGGTCGTGCAAATGATGCGCGAATATCCTAATTTATATTGCGACTTATCGGCCTTCTCAGGCTTAAATGCGTTAAAGCGGGATGTAGAGTTTACTAAGGAATTTTTGCTGGAGTTCCAGGATCGTATTCTTTATGGTAGGGATCAGTATGATAATCACTTACAGGAATTTCTGAATGCATTGGAGCTGCCGCAGGATGTACTGGACAAAATCTATGCCGGTAATTCTCTGAGGCTTGTTCCTTGATAAGGGGCGGGCAGGAACATGTTGCGGCTTAACCCCTCTGTGCGATATTCACATGTGCAAATTTTGCTGTACAGTATATTTACGACGTTAACTACCGGTGTTTTCTTGAATGACTATTTACTGAAAATTGGCTTTACCGAATATCACTTTGGAGTACTGTACGCATTGTTTTATTTGCCTGGTGTTATTGCTTTTCCGATTTCTTTTTATGTCAACACCATTGTCCGCAAAAGGCTGTTTTTCAACCTCTTTACGGCGCTGTCGTTAGTACTGGCGGCTGTTTTTACCGCTGCTCCTTATGTACCCGGGATTGGGCCGGGAGCACTCATCTGGGTTTCGATTCTATCTCTGGGCGGATCGAATATTGTGGTAGGTATCGGGCGCATCGTGCTGTTTCCTTGGCTGTATCATATTGTGGGTGCGAGCGGCTGGGTGCGCTTTTTTTCCATTCGTCAGGGCATTATTTTTGGCATTTCCATGGTATGCACACTCGGTTTCGGGTGGGTGCTGGATAATCCGAAGCTGTATGTATCTACAGGCTTTTTTGTGCTGGCTATGCTGGCTGGAGCTGCCTCTGTTTTGTTTTCCAGATATATTCCTGAACATCCGCCGGGGTCCCCGGCACCTGTGGAGCCTCCGAAGCGTGCAGAGCTCTCGAAACGTTTAGAGCCTTCGAAATGTGCAAAGTCCAAAGAGCCTAAGCTGAATATGCTTTATGTTTGGAGCATTATTAAGCAAATAAGCGGCAGCAGGGGATATTTAGGCTTGTTAATCTATAATATTCTGCTGTCCTTTGGAATCGGGTTGTTCACGCCCTTAGTATTTCCTTATCTGATAACGGAGATCGGCATAAGCAGTACGCATATTTCCATCTATCAAACGCTGATGATGATCACCAGTGTTATCGCTCTCCTGATGCTGACAAGGCTGGATGGGCGGAAGGGGAATCTGGCGGTACTCAGAGGATTCAGCTCGCTGCTGTGGATCATCCCGATGCTGCTGCTGCTGATCCCGTACTTACCTGTATTTTTTTCTTATCTCTTGTTTGCCCTTGGCGTCACCTGCAGCTATGGTCTTTTGCTGACAGCGGCAGGGACAGTGATGTTTAATCTGTTTTTAGAGTATACGCCTGAATCAAATAAAACGGTCTACTTGGCTTTGATTGAATGTACAAGAGCAGTTTCGCTGTCTGTAGGGTCCTATATAAGTGGCTTTACCGTACAGCATGCGGGCAGCCTAACGGCATTTGGATTACCGATGAGCGGGTATCAAGGGGTGTTTATAAGTTCTGTTTTCTTTATGGTTGCAGCTTATGTTTTAATTTTGAGATTAAGACAACCTGTTTAAGACGACCTGATTAATAAAACCTGACTCGGATGGCGGGTACTGGGGGAGTACAATAAACTTTATTATTGAGGAAAGCAGGAACCCTTACCATTTTTGGATGGTGGGGGTTTATTTTGTGAACTTATTCTGGCGTTACACGCCAGAAAGTATAAGTTTTTTGGGTGATGCCTGGAATGAAAAATTCCCGAATACACAGTGTAGCTTTACAGTGGGAAAGTGGACGGTGTGACTCTTCATCCTGCGAGGGAGTCAGAAAGGAAGCTTAGATTATCCTATCGCCACTATCCCTCTCCCTCAGGAAAGTAACTTCTACTGACAGTCCGTTATCCGTTTGATCGTGGCAGGTTCGGCACTTTTTAGTTGAGAGGGAAGGGATCAGGGGAGGAAGAGTGGTAGTAGCAGTAGCAGTAGCAGCCCACCCTCGCTGAAATGAGCGTGTACTCCACTTAAGACGATGTTTTTCATCGTTAAAAGAGGCAGGATGGCCTCTCAGGGTGGTTAAAAGGGATTTTAACGATGATTTTCATCGTTAAAGCAGGGTTGTGGGTGTGAGGATCTGCTACTTTAACGATGAAAAACATCGTTAAAGTAGCAGATCCTTCTCACCTGCGCGTGCTCTTCTTCCCCAGCGCCCGCGCCCGCTAGGAAATCTCTACTAATCAAAAGAAAAAGCCTTGCTGGCTGTCCGTTTGAGCTTGGTGTTCGTGTGATTCGTGCGATTGTAGCCAAAGAGAGGTAAGTGGTGTGGGTGGAAGAGCGAAAGCGTCCGCCTTTAAAGATTTGTTCCTACCTCTTCATCCTTTCCGTTCAAGGGAACAAATCTTTAACAGCGGCTGAAGCCCACAGCCATTCCCTCATTTTTACGGCGCTTGCGGACATGAAAGCCGTTATTGATGCTGAAACTGCTTCAAATTCACGAATTTAAGGAAAATAACGGAACGTATGTCCATAAGCTAAGCCTCATTTAATGTCCTATATAGGAAATAAAGTGAGTAAAGATGAAGTCTCATTTCTCTGCTTGTATTTCATGTTCCTCTACATAATTTCGATAGCCTTTTCCATTGTAAAAATTAATAATATCAGCTGCTATTTCAGGATAAATTTGAACTGAATGTAATTCAGCCAGGGGGATCCACTTTACACCAATTTGATGAGGGTCTGGGGAGGCTGGAAGCTTTGCAACTGAGTTCTCTATCAGGCTGCATTCAAATGTAATCCCTACAGAATGGACATCGCCGTAAAGATTGTTGTTTTTGGCAGGCTGGTATTCATATACAAATGCGACGGAACCAACCTCAATATCAACGGAGGCTTCTTCTTTTGCTTCGCGCTTAACAGCTTCAACTAATGTTTCGCCAGACTCTACTCCACCTGCAGGAAGATTGTAATGCACGCCATCATCGTCATCATTTTTGAACTCTATCAGCAGAATAGCACCGTTTTCGATAATCAATGCTCCTGCTCTAAGCCTGAATTTCTCCATAGTTTCCTCCTTTTTTTCCTCCATCGTTTTCCACCATTTATGCAGCCTGTAATGTTCTTTTATGGAATTGTAGTTTCTTCTTTTTCTGGACTTCTGGACTTATAGATATGAAAAAAAGAACTGGGGACATTCACTTCTGTCATGAATCGAGTTAACTTAATAGTAGCAGACAAACATTTGGATAAAAAGGGGACAGGAAGAATGAAGGCGAAGAAAATTGTGATTTTAGCTTGTGATCCAAGTCATCCTGCTGATTTTCATGAATATGAGAAAACGGCGCAATTGTTTAAGGTTGCCCTCGAGCATTCCAATGTTGGTGGACAGGTTAAGGTGGAATATTACGCAAAAGGTTGGCCTGATGATGAAACTACTTTTGAGACAACGGATCTTATTGTAGCGTATACGGATGGCCGGGATGGCGATTTGTCCAAGGATGTTCCTTTCGTTTTAGATGGGCGTATGCAAAAGATGGAGCGTTGGATGAAGCGCGGCTGTGGCTTGATGCTGATTCATTTTTCGACTTTTTTTACCCGTGAAGAGGGGCAGCGCATTATGAATTGGGCAGGCGGTTATTTCGAGTGGGAGGATGAACAGGGTGAGCGGAACTGGTATTCAAGGATTGACACTGGTCAAAGGTTTCAGCTAAGTCAAGAGGTTCACCCGATCACAGAGGGAGTTTCGCCTGATTTGTATTTAAATGATGAGGTGTATTTCCAGCTTCGCTTCGGAACCGGGGATGAGCGGCTAATTCCGATTGGCTGCGTGCCAGAATTTGCAGATGAGCAGAATCCGTTAGCTAACGTGATTGCCTGGGCCGTTGAACGCGAAGATGGCGGAAGAGGGTTCGGTACGACAATAGGACATGCTTATCGTTTGTGGAAGGATGAGAATTATCGCCGGCTAACCTTGAATGCGATTGTGTGGACAGTTGGGCTGGAGGTTCCGGCAGGAGGCGTTCGTTCCAGATTTTACTCTGATGAGGAATTGAACCAAGCACTTATTGGGGTAAGTGGGCTGGAGCGTTCCCATGTTGTGTCAGAACAAATTCGGGTACTGCTGTTATCTGGAAATGAGCATCATAAATGGCATCATTGGGAGGAGACGATGCCCGCTATCATTGAAGCGCTTGAGGAGGATCCACGTGTAAAGGTTGATGTGATCCTGCAGGCAAATGAGCTGGCGGAGCTGGATTTAGCCCGGTATGATGCTATTGTGCTGAATTACTGCAATTGGCACGATCCGCAAGGCTTACTGGAGAAGTCCAAGTCCAATTTGCTCCGCTATTTAGACAACAGCGGTGGACTGGCCGTGCTGCATTTCTCGAACGGCAGCTTTCATTTCTCCCTTCCGGATGCCGGGGCATCTGACTGGCCGGAGTTTAGATCTATTGTTCCCCGGGTGTGGAATCATCAAGGTTCGAGCGGTCATGATCATTACGATTTCATGGATGTGCAGCCGCTGGACACGAATCATCCAATCGTTGCGGGCATACCCCCATTTACGATTAAGGATGAATTGTATTTTAATCAGGAGGGGGATGCTCCAGTTGAGGTACTTTGCAGCGCCCATTCCAAGGTGACGGGGCAGGAAGAGCCATTAGTTTGGCTGCATACCTATAAGTCTGCCCGGGTGTTTCAATCGCTGCTCGGCCATAGCGCAGAAGCATATGCGGCTCCAGAGGCGCGGACACTTCTCAGAAGGGGAGTCCTTTGGGCAGCTAGAAGGGATTACTAATATTGTAAAGACAAGAGTGCTATTATTTAAGCACTTTTTCTTTGTATATATGTATACAACGATATTGGACCTGACGAATAGGCTATTAGTCAAAGTGTATTTAGGATTCGATTACTCTAAGAGACTTTCGCACAACCTTATATGGAACTATCCTGACCGTTTAACTGAATTTATCCATGGCCAGGCAGCATAAATTCTGCTTGATTGAAAAAGGAGTAGGTGTCAACGTTGGGGACGTTTTTACCTACTTCAAAACGAGTACTCTACTGTCGTTTTTTTGTTAGTGAATCTCTGTTAGTCGTTTGGGAATCTCACCCATCAGTTGTTTTTAAAATCGCTTGGCGTCTGCCCGGTGATCATTTTAAAAACCCTGCTGAAATAGTGATGGTCTCTGTAGCCAACGAGCTCGGCAATATCCTTCAGCATCATATCCGGATGATCGCGGATCAGTTCCTTTGCTTTTTCCATCCGCAGCGCCGTGAAGTATTCGACAAAAGAGGCATCCGCATAATTTCGGAACAGATTGCACAAGTAGGTGTTCGATACTTTAAAGATTTCGTTAAGCTGGGTCAGGCCGATGGGCTCGTTAAGGTGCGATTGCAAATAATGCTGAATGCTTTCAAAGAGCGCTTTGGTGTTAGTAGGGCTGGGCTTGCCGGATTGAAGCTGCAGCAGCTCCGTGATCATGTCCCAGCAAAATTGGGCCGCCTCCTCAAAGGAAGCAGCTGTGTATAAAATCTCCTCGATGCGATTCTCCAAGGCTTTGCTGACGATGGCATCGGAGGCTTGCAAATGCCGTTCCATAAGGCGAATCAGCCTCTTCATGCTTTTTTCAATATAAATACTTGGGCATTGCTCGGATTGCCAGATTTTAAATAGCTGGTGAAATTCCTTGCTTAATGCCGCCTCATTTTTTTTCGAAATCAGGGAAAGTATTTTTGTTTCCATCTGATTGGTCAGTTGGGTGAAGATTTTCTGGGGCTGCTTCGTTCCTTCCTGAGAGCTGATCATTTGGGCGCTTCCAATAACCAGACGGTTATAGAGCACATTCAAGAGCTGGTGTATTTCTTCTCTGAGATTGGCAAGGCTGTCTAACTGCTGGCTGTATGTCACAGAAACCGGGACTCCGCCAAATGAAAAATAGGTCTGGGTCGCTTGTGCAATAAAATGTAGTTGCTGCTCGTCAGCTTCGTGAAGGCCAACAACAATGATCAATGAACGCCGATCCTGCGAATTGAAAATCCAGATAGAGCTTAGCGATCCCACTATTTTTTGCAGGTTATGGATATAGGTTTCATGCATATTTTCGCTTTGTTGGATAAAAAGACGATCCTTGTGGTTGACAGCTTCAAGCTTCTGTACGGCAAGCACGTAATAGGCTGCGTACTCACATATCGTCTTCGTTTTAGCTTCCGTGATATGGTTACTGCTTATCATCTTTGCACTTGCATCCGGAACGCTATTACTGTTTAGCGGCAAATTGGACTCTATGAGGCTCTGAATAACCTCCTTGCTTTGCCTGTATTTATGATGGGCAATTTGCGGCAGCATACGATGAAGCAGCTCCTTAACGAGCTTCGGCTCAATAGGCTTGAGCAAATAATCCGCCACATTCGCACGGATCGCTTCTCTCGCATAATCAAATGAGGGGTACCCGCTGATGAATACGATCGCTATGTCCGGGTGATCCTGTTGCAAGCATTTGGAAAGCTCAATTCCATTCATATTGGACATTTTGATATCTGTGAAAATAAGATCAGGCGGAGTGTCCGAAATGAACCGCAGCGCTTCCTGGCCGCTATAAGCCTCACCGATAATATGGGCCCCGGCGGTATGCTCCCGGTTGTAATCTTCAATAATGCGTCTAAGCTTATCGATAAAAATCGGCTCGTCATCAACTAATAAAATATTCATGGGCTCTCCTCTTGGCTGTGTTCATCTGATTCATCTGGAATCCATCCTGATATAGAAATACATGTGCCATAATCTGCATTGTTGCCAATTCTGAACGCTATGCGGTTTTTGAAATACAGCTTAAGCCTGGCATAGGTACTGATAATTCCCATTCCTCCCAGGGTAAGCTGCTCTTTTTTGGGAAAGACATGAATAGGCCTCTCATACATTTCCATCTTCTCGTGCAGGCTCTTTAGCTGTTCCGGGTCAATTCCACTGCCATTATCCAGAATCGTTATGTACCAACGGTCACCCTCTACAATTCCGCGAATCGTTATGACGAGTCCCCGATCCATATGCTGAAATCCGTGATTGATTGAATTTTCCACCAATGGCTGCAAGGTCAGCTTGGGAATGGAGATGCGCTTCATTTCTTCCGGCAGTACCAGTTCAAACTGAAGCCGGTGCCTGTAGCGGGTTTGCATGAGCTCCAAATAGTCGCGCGCAAAGCTCATTTCCTGTTCGAGTGTGGTGATAGGATTCGTTTGAATGACCGTGTATCTTAAGAAGCTTGCTAGTTTATGACACACATCTGCTGCCTTGGTCCCGCCCTCCTCCTCCGAGAAAATAGCAATTACACCCAGCATATTAAATAAAAAGTGAGGATTGATCTGGGCCTGAAGCACTTCAAATTGTGACTGCAGCTCCATCGTCCGAAATTGAACGATTTCTTCTAAGGAATTTTGCAGCCGTTCGTTCATCGTGCGGAAGGAACGATTCAACAGCTCTATTTCGTCCATCTTAAATTCATTGTTTATTTTTATTTTCTTATCATCCAAGTCTACGGAATCAATGACCTTTCTAAGCTTTGTAATCGGATAGGTTAACGTTTTGGAAAGAATATAGAAGACGAGAATTGATAATGAAATAAGCAGGAAAACGGCTGCAAAAGTGACATTGCGAAAAATAAGCAGGGACGCAAACAATTTGTTTTCTGAGACTGCGTAAGCAATCGTATAATCTGTTTTCTGGGATCGTTGAAAAATAAGGCTCTCTGTATTTCCATGATGACGAATCGATTGTTGTCCATTATTCATAGCAGAGGGGATGATAGCATTAAATTCCATTAATCTGCTGATGTTGTTGTCTTTAAAATTGGCATCATTGGAGTACAACACATCAGTTTGGTTAAACAGAGTGAGAGAAGCGCTTGGAATACTGGTGAGCTTTACCGGCTTGATTAAATCGTCCGCCCGAATCTGAACCTCCAAATAGCCGATATTTACACCGTTCCATTTCATTCTCCGCAGAAAGGAAAAGACGGGAACCGGATCACCATCTGCACGCCAATGATCCTGGCTTGCATATTCCATTACCATAGCGCCATCAGCAAGCTGCGGCTCCTGCAACCAATCCGCGTCCTCGCTCAAGCTGTCCAAAACAGATTTGTCATACGGTTGATTCGAAAAGAAAAGCCCATGCTCGTTGAAAATATTAATCCGGTAAATATTTTTATTGATTTCCGATAATAATGTTATATTGTTATCTATCAGAGTGTAAGCATTTAATACTTCTGCGTCATTTTCCATGAGCATTAAATTTTGCAGCGCCTGCACCACGCTTACTTGGGAACCGCTTCCATCACGTTTCAAATAAAGCTGGGTTGTAATGTTCTCATACTGATTGGCGTAAATGTCCAGGCTTTCACTGATCCCGGCGACCGATTGCTGAATACCTGCAAGGATATTTTTCTTGGTCGTATTTTTCAGGTAATAATACATGGGAATGCTAATAATGAGGGTGAAAATAATCAGGAAAATCGAGTAGGTCACAAATAATTTGGTCTGAAATGTTTTAAATGAGAACATGATGTTCACCTCAATATGTCGAGATTAACACAAAGCGGGGGAAAAAACTACCCATGCTCAGGTATTGAATCATCCATGTAATATTATCCACCTGGGGCTGAAAGATTCTCTATTTAACAATTATTTAACAGGGTTTAAAATCAGTGTAGTTCATCTTGTAAGCAGTTACACAAAAACAGGAGGGTTATAGAAAATGGTGAAATTAGGTTTAAAGTTAGGTTCAAAGAAAGCTCTGGTTCTGTTGATGTCCATCCTGATCGTGTTGGTCATGTCTGCATGCGCCGGCAAGAAAACAGAAGAGACAGGGGCTGCAACTGCGACTGCGACTCCCGAAGAGACTGCAAAAGGAACTGCAGCAGGTACAGCAACGAGTCAGCCCGCAGCAAAGGTGAAGTTAAAGGTGATCGGTCATGCAAGCTGGTTTAAAAGCGGCTGGGAAGCCATTCTCAAAGATGCGGAGGAGCACGGCTTTGAGCTTATTGTCGAAAAGGTGCCGGATACGGAAGCAGGAAATGATCTGATCAAAACCAGATTTGCCACCAAGGATCTTCCAGATATTTTGCTGTATAGACCGCGTGCCATTACTAAAGATTTTGGCAACCCTGACGATGTGGTGGTCAATCAGGAAAACCAGCCATGGATGGCAAATTTCCCTAAGGATTCATGGAAGGGAGCTCTGGATGAAGCGAATGGTAATTTCTACGCAGCACCTTATTGGGGCTCCAGCGTTGCAGGCGTGCTTTACAATAAAAAGGTATTTGCAAGTCTGAACCTGGAAATCCCCAAAACGTATGAAGAATTTCTGGCTGTCTGCGAAGCTCTTAAAAACGGTGGGAAAACACCTGTGTTTTATTCAGGCAAGGACGCATGGACACTGCAGCTGCTGCCATTTACCTACGCCTCCAAGAAAGGATATACGGATTTGGCTGCAGATATCAACACGAACAAAGCCAAATTCACCCAGTATGACAATATGAAGAATGGGATGCTAACCTTGCTTGATTTGAAAAATAAGGGCTACATCAACAAGGATTATTTATCCGATACGTACGACAACGCGGAGCAGGCAGTAGCTACAGGTACAGCAGGGATGTATCATATGTCAACCTGGATGATGGATGATATTGTAAAGAAATTCCCTGAACATGTGGAGGATATTGGGTTTTTCATCATGCCATTAGACGGAAATGACAAGGACATTGCTCCTGTATTTGCTCCGCAGGGCATGTATGTGGTGAAGGGGCCGAATCAGGAGGCAGCACAAAGGTTTGTGAATTATTTTGAATCGATTGACACGCAAAACTTGTATTTCAGCAGCGAGGGCGGTATTCCGCTGATCAAGGGGGTAACCAAAACCAAGCTGACTCCAGCAGAGCTTGAAGGCAAGAAAGTCATTGATGAGGGCAGAGGGATTGCCAACTGGGAGACTAGCTTCAATTATTCCTATGGCGATTTAGGAAGTGCTCTGCAGGATGTGCTTGTCGGTACGAAAACACCCGAGCAGGCACTTAGCGGATTCGATAAAGAATTTTTGAAAAATGCAAAAGCTAATAACGATCCGAACTTCAAATAAGAATGCAACGAAAGGGGGACCGCTCTCTGGCGGTTCCCGAGATCATACGAGGTGCTGTGATGAACAAACTGATGAAACACTATTATACCCACTGGCTGCTGCTGCCAGGGCTGCTGCTTTTTATTGGTTTATTCATTATTCCATCGCTGGGCAGCTTTTACTATGCGTTTACAGACTGGAACGGACTGCGTGTCACCCGGTTTGTCGGCTGGGAAAATTTTCTGAATTTATTCGATGGCGGCGACAATTTTTTGGCTTTTAAAAATACCCTTATTTTTACCGTCATCACCACCTTTTTCAAAATTACCTTAGGGCTGCTGCTGGCTATTTTACTGAATATGAAATTACGCAGCACGATGTATTTAAGAACTGTTTTTTTCTTTCCTGTTATTTTAAGCACCGTTGCGGTTGCGCTCGCCTTTTCAGCGATTTTTCACCCCTCTCATGGCCTTTTAAATGAATGTTTAAGGCTGCTGCATTTGGATAGCTGGACGCAATCCTGGATTACGAATCCCCACATTGTTATCTATTCCGTGAGCATGGTTGAAATCTGGAAATATGCAGGACTTCATATGATGCTTTTATTAGCCGGATTGCAATCGATATCCAATGAGCCTTATGAAGCTGCGACCATTGATGGTGCGAATGCCTTGGAGAAATTCCGTTATATCACGATCCCCTTGATGATACCCATTATTAAAGCTAATATTTTAATTTCCTTAATAAGCGGGCTGAAGGTGTTTGATATTGTCATCGCCTTGACTAACGGGGGGCCTGGAGGAGCTTCCAATGTGATCAATACGATTATTTTCAAAAGCTTTGCGGCTCAACGTTATGGTGAAGGGACAGCGGCAAATCTGCTGCTTTTCATCCTGATTCTTGTGGTCGTGCTCATATTGAATAAAATTCTGAGTAAAAAAGAAGTGGAGGTATAGCGAGGTGAGTCCTGTATTAAAAAGACTATCTTTTGAAATCGTAGGTATTCTCTTTAGTGCCTTGATCATCATTCCCACTCTGCTGATTATTTTGAATTCGTTTAAGAATTCTACGGAAGCTGCCAATCTGGCGTTTTCACTGCCAACTAAGTGGCATATATTCGATAACTACGCCAAGGTGTTTGAAATCGCCCAGGCCTCAACAGCGTTCTGGAATTCATTGATCATTACGGGAAGCAGTGTAGCTTTGGTTCTATTGCTCTGCTCTACATCGGCCTTCATCATTCAAAGAAGAAATGACGGGTTTACCAAGGCCGTTCAAGCTTTATTGCTTTCAGGCATTGTACTGCCCTTATCGATCATTACCACGTATGTGTTTCTCTACAAATTACATTTGACAAGCTCGTTTCTCGGGATTATTTTATTGTATACAGCAACGATGTACCCGATCGTTACTTTTCTGTATATAGGATTTTATAACAGTATTTCTCGCGATATTGATGAGGCGGCGATCATTGATGGAACTAGCGGCTTCGGTTTGTTTTTCAGGGTCATTTTCCCGCTGCTGCAGCCCATGAACGCAACGGCTGTTATTCTCACCTTCATTACGGTCTGGAATGATTTTGGAATTGCTGTTTATTTCCTGAATTCCGCAAGTAAATACACGCTTGGTTTAACTGTATTTTTCTTTTTCGGCGAACATTCGAGTGATTGGAATTTAGTATTTGCGGATTTGGTTGTAGTGTCGGTTCCAGTCATTATTGCTTACTTGTTTTTGCAAAAATATATTGTTTCTGGATTAACAGCGGGCGCTGTAAAAAGTTGAAGGAGAGGGATGGATATGATGTCTAAGAGGATAACAAGTAGGCCGGTTACATTATTAGTCGTATTTTCACTGGTTATTTCGCTGTTTGGGGGAATGGGTCTTCCTTCGGCTCATGCGTCAGCTGCCATGATATGGACGGTAGACAGTTTGACGAAGATTTTTCGGGGGACTGTGCCTCCGGAGCATCCCTCTACAAACATTCACTTATTAACAGCCCGGAATGAGGTCCGAGCTGCCCAAATAGCGATCAGATCCTCTGCAGAGCTGACGGATGTATCGGTCACAGCAGGGCCCTTAATGGGGCCAGGCGGGAGCATCATTGACGCCTCGAATATTAGCGCCATGTTTGTGGACTATATTGAGCTGCCCTCACATACCGACCAGCTGCCTCCAGAGAAACAGGTGAACGCTCCCGACGGAAGCATGTATTATCCGGATCGCATCGGGAACGAAGCTTCACTGAATGTGGCAGCGAATACAACACAGCCGATTTGGTACAGTGTGTATGTACCCAAGACGGCCGGCCCAGGCACCTATACCGGAACGGTGGCGGTACATTCGAATGAAGGCGATGCTTTAGTTGATGTGCAGCTCACTGTATATGATGTGGTATTGACCGATCCGAACAAATCGGCTTATAAAGTGGATAATTGGTTTTCTTCGGCTGGCTGGGATCCGAGCACCTGGATGGCCTTAGAGCATGAGTATGGCGTCACCAGATGGTCGGACGGCTGGTGGACGCTCATGAACAACTTTGCTCTATATATGAAGCAGCACCGCAACAATACGATATGGGTAGACCCAATTGCCTTTCTGGAACCAGATACTCAAATAGATGATAGCGGCACTTATTCATTTGATTGGACCAAGTTCGACAGATTTGTGCAAATGTTTATTGATGCCGAAGCAATGAGTCGTTTGCATGGAGTAAGTATTTTCAACGCCAAATCTAATGGCAGGTTCCAAACGCAAATGCTGACGAAGGACAATGGGGTGACCAAGCTGGCGCATGCACCAGCACAATCGCCGGAGGCTGAGGCCTGGCTGGATGTGTATCTGCCTGCCCTCAAGGATCATTTGGCTGCCAAAGGCTGGCTGGACCTATTCTATCAAAGCGGCGGGGATGAGCCGGGCAACGATACGGACCGCGCTGACGACAACTGGTTATACGACAAAGTGCATGCGCTTGCACCGGGAATCAGAACGATTGAGGCGAACCATATTTTTTCATCGGCCTTTGATGGCAAATTGGATACTTATGTGGTGAAGCAGGATGTGTTCGACGCGAATAAAAGCTATTACAAAACAAGGCAAAGCCTGGGGGATGAAGTGTGGCTCTACATTTGCAATCTGCCCACGGGCAACTATCTGGTGCGGAATATCGACGCCCCGCTGGCAGATTTGATATTGCCGCACATTTACACGTTTAAGAACGGGTTAACCGGTTATTTGCACTGGGGCTTCAATTATTGGAATGCGCCGGATGTGCTGCATACAGCAGATACGCCTTATCCGGGAGACAGCTGGCTTGTGTATCCTGATAAAAGCAATCTGGATCTGTTCAGCTCCATCAGAAGCGAAATCCAACTCGAAGGCATACAGGACCATGAGTTGCTGCAAATGCTAGCTGTTGTTAAACCGGACGCGGCTAAGCAAATCGCCGATTCGCTAGTGAACAGCGGCTCCAGCTATAATGTGGACGCGAACTCGATTTTGCTGGCAAGAAAGGCCATACTCGATCTGTTGACGAACCAGGCTGTGAACGTGACCGATACCGATGATGCCAGCAGCTTCGACGGAATTTACAGCCAAACGGAGCAATGGGCCCTTGAAACAGCGAATCCGAATACATCGGGCGGCGATCTCCACCGGATCGTGCGCAAAGAAAACACAGATCAATCTCTCGTCTACTATCGTCCCAACATCAGAAAGTTTGCTGCTAAACTGTATTCGGATTCTACGGATGAAATAGAGTTCTATGCTTCGGCAGACAATAAAAAGTGGACGCCGATTCCTATCAGGATAGGCGAACAGGTAGAGACGGATTGGGGCTGGCACGGTATCACTGTGACTTCCGGTAAAATACCATGGGGCACCTATTATTTGAAGGTTGTGATCAAGGGCAGCAACGCCAACAGCTGGTCGCCTCAGCTGGGTGAGCTTGCAATCACTTATGGCTATGAAGTAAGCGAGCCGGAAAGCCTGATTGACAATAACGGATTCGAGGCTGGACTTTGGCCGATCAGCAAGGGGGCTGAGATCGATACCTCGGTGAAGCATATGGGCAAACAAAGCGCGAAAATCACGGCAGGCAGTGAGGGCAGTGGGGAGCATGCTCTGGTAAGCGAACCTGCAGCCATCGATAAGAAGAAGAAGCATTCTTTCTCCATATGGCTGAAAACGGATCAAATCTCCACTCCGGATGGGGTGAATGTGCAGCTGATGCAGTTGGATGCCCAAGGAAACGAGCTTGGGCTGTACAATGAGGCAGGAAGACCATTGATTACCGGAGGCACGCAGGATTGGACCGAATATACAATTGACAATATCCGTACATCGGCTGCTGCTCTGCAGGTTATTGTAACGACGAAGCCAGGCGTGACCGGCACCGTGTGGGTAGACGATGTTGTGCTGCTGGACCAGACTTTGCTTGAAACATTTATCGATACTTTGGACGATTTCGATTCGATCGCTGAGCATTCCGGCAATTTCTTGCTCGCCACAACAAATCCTAACACAACAGGCGGGGATGGAAGCAGGCTGATGAGAGGCGACAATACGGAATCATACATTGTTTATAACAAACCTAACATCAGAAGCTTCAGTGCGAATATATACTCAGACTCTACAGATTTGCTCGACTTTCTTGTTTCACCGGATAACTTGACGTGGACACCGCTACCTGTCACAAGCAGCGTACGTACAGACACGGATTGGGGATGGTTCAAAGTAACCAAATCGGCCGCCGATATTCCGCAAGGCACCCAATACTTAAAAATTGTGTTTAAAGCAAGCAACGCTAATCATTGGTCTCCGCAGCTTGGCGATATTAGCATAGCTTACGGTTTCGAAGCTTCTGAACCGGATAGTCTTGTCCCGAACAGCGGGTTCGAATCTGGATTATGGGAAACAGGGCAAGGAGCTGAATTGGATACAGCTATCAAACATATGGGCGCGCAAAGCGCTAAAATGGTTGCGGACGGCGGTCCCCGTTTTATCGCCAGCCCGATCGCTCCAATTGGAAGGAATAAAAAGCATTCCTTATCGCTGTGGCTGAAAACCGATCATATTTCCACAGTGGACGGCGTGCAAGTGGAGCTGATGCAGCTGGACACTAAGGGGAATGATATCGGTTTGTATGAAGCGGCAGGCAGCAGGCTGCAGACCGGGGGAACCCAAAATTGGACGGAGTACAGAATCGACAATATTGCTTCTTTAGCCGCCAGCCTGCGGGTAATCGTGCGGACGGCAGCGGGAGCTAGCGGAACTGTGTGGGTAGACGATGTCGTCATCGCTGATAGTGAATTCGCTGCCAGCTTTACGGATACGCTTGATAGTCTGGAGCACGTATTCAGTAAATCCGAGAGTCTGGGAATTGAATCCGCGAATCCGATTGTGGCAGGCGGAGATGCAGGCAGACTTTCGAGAACACAAAATACGGATCAGTATGTGGTCTATTATGGATTTAATATGCGCAGCTTTAAGGCTCAGTTTTACTCGGACTCTACAGATAATGTGGATTTCTATACCTCCCATGACAATCAGCATTGGGAGCCGTTAACGGAATATGACAGTGTTAAAGAAGATACAGATTGGGGCTGGTACAGGGCGACCAAATCAGCAGACAATCTGCCATGGGGAATTCATTATTTGAAAATTGTGATTAGAGGAGATAACGAGACGCACTGGTCGCCGCAGCTGGGTGAAATAAAGATTGAAGCCGGATATGGTGATGTACAGCCTCCGCAATCAGTAAATCTGTTGCAAAACAGCGGGTTCGAGCTTGGGCTTTGGCCAAAGCAGCAAGGCGCCGCTGCAGATTCTGCGGTTAAGCACAGCGGCGATTACAGCGCGAGATTGACAGCAGGCACCGAGGAAGCCTTTATTGGCAGTGATAAAGCGGTGATTGATGCAGAGAAATCATACACGTTGTCGTTGTGGCTTAAGACTGCGGGCCTCTCCCAGACGGAGGGGGTTAAGGTGGATATCATACAGGTGGATGAATTGGGGCATGATTTAGGATTGCTTAACACAGGCATTGTTTCGGGTACAGGGGGAACTAATGATTGGACGAAGTTTAGCGTGAATAATTTGGATCAGTTCCATGAGAACACAGCGGCTCTGCGAATCCTTGTGAGAACGGCTGCTGATAGCACCGGAACCCTATGGGTAGACGATGTGGCCTTACTCGAATCGCCCCATGTCGCTTCGAACAATGCTGATCTGAAAGTATTATCCTTGAGTCATGGCAGCCAAGCCTATGTGTTGACGCCTGTTTTTCCAAACGCGAGTGATAATAAGTACACCCTGCAAGTAGAGAACGCAGTCACATCTCTGGATATCTCAGCGGTTACGAAGCATGGTAAAGCGAAGATAGCGATCAACAGCGGCGAAAAAACAGTTGCAGAGGCCAGCCAAACAGTGGATCTGGTTGTCGGAACGAATACAGTGACCCTAGACGTAACGGCAGAAGATAATGTGCAGCATAAAAGCTACACGGTGCAGGTGATTCGTGCGGAGCCACAAACGCCGGTTTCACCGCAGCCTACACCGCAGACCAGTCCATCGCCGGGAGACCATGTTACTCAGCCGGATAACCCTGCTCCTAATCCTAACCTTACTTCAAAGGTGGTAATTTGGAATAAAGGGGGAACGGTATCGCTGAATAAAGCGAAGGTTGAAATTCCGGCGAATGCTCTCACACAGAACACGAAGGTAACAATAGAAAAATGGAACAACACGGCTTCGCTTCCCAAAAATGAAAACAGGATTCTGGTTAGTGATGTGGTTGTATTTACGAAAGAGGTGGCTGGCGAATTCAAAAAAACGGTTAGCATTTATTTGCCTTACACACTCGGGCATATCGATTTAGAGCATTATGACCTTGTACTCGCGGGGCTCAACGAGTCAACTGGAAAATGGGTACCTTTGAATCACATTCAAGTGGATCAAAAATCCGGATTGGTCAGTGGGGAAACTACTCAATTCGCCAAGTTTGCCATTTGGGCGGAACCCAAGGCCCAAGCTCCATTCGTTCAGCCAGCTGATATAGCGGGTCACTTTGCGGAAGCAGCGATTCTTCAGCTTATATCGGAGGGAGTAATAAATGGTTACTCCGACGGGACATTCAAGCCTGAAAAGCCGGTAACAAGAGCTGAGTTTACAAAGCTGCTTGCCAAGGCTTTGAAGCTTTCGGATAAGGATGTCAGCAGCAGCGTTGCATTTGCAGATCAAGCTGAGATTCCTGATTGGGCTCAGGAGAGTGTAGCCTTGGCAGTACAAGCCGGTTTCATTACTGGCTATGAAGACGGAAGCTTCCGGCCCAACGCACAAATTACCCGGGCAGAAATCGTTGCGATGATCGTTCGAGCCTCAGGCTTACCGCTTGTTACTGACACAGCAACATCATTCAGTGATGACGGCAGGATTCCAGCTTGGGCGAAAGCATTTGTAGTGACAGCAGTGAAGCATGATATTGTCCATGGCCGTGACGGCAACCGCTTTGCTGCCAACGAAACAGCATCCCGAGCGGAGGCGGCAGTGTTACTGACAAATTTGCTGCAAAAGTAAATTACGTAACTTATAGCTCCAGTTAACAGCGGGCCAGCCTGTTGAGCAACCTCAGCAGGCTGTTTTGCTTGCAGCAGACGATTTCGGGCTGATCCCTTCAATCGTGTCAAGCATAGAACTAACGAAAAAGAAGCCCATGGGTTTGTTACAGGGCTTCTTTTAGTCATTTTTGCTCTACACAATTTGCATGATGCCGAACCTTAAACAAAAGTATGAGCCTTCAACGTTTTAGAATATTCAGATGGGGTCATGTCGGTAGCTTTTTTGAAGTGGCGGGAGAAGTAATGGACACTGCTGTATCCAAGAAGTTCAGCTATTTCAGTGATATTGTAGGCTTCTTCGCGAATGTAGATTTTGGCATGATCAATTTTCAGCTGGTTGACATATTCAATCAGACCGATCCCTGTTGTTTTTTTGAAAATAATGTTAATCTGCGTACGCCCTATTCCAAATTCCGCGCATAAGTGATCCAGTGTAATTTTTTTATGCAAATTTTCTTCTAAGTATTTAATAATTTTTTCAGAAAAATGGATCGCCTGGTTTTCTCTGGTTGAAGTGGACAAAGCTTTTTCATGCTTTGTTTTTTGTTCTTTGCGTATTAGTTGGATCAGTATGGCTTCGAGCGATATTTTAAAAAGCTGTTCACTGGCAAAGGAAGCTTCTTTTTTGAATGAAAGTACTTTTGGAGAACTGTCGGTGGGGTTGGGGCCGAAGGCATCCAGTCCTTCTTTCATAAGCTGGGCAAGAATGGAGCGCTCGTAATCACCAAGATGAAATAATTTGTTGTTAGCAAAATAAGCCATCGGGTTGGAATTACATACAAAAGAAACAACAAAAATATTGGGGGCGATTTTGCCATTGCTTTTTAATCGGTGAAATTCGTTCGGTTCGTGAAATAGTAAATCTCCTTGTTTGATCGCGTAATATCCCGAATCCGTCTCGACTTCAATCTCCCCTTTATCCACATAAAGCAATTCCCAAAAATTATGTTTCTCGCCCGAATATTTGAATGTCTTGGAAAGCTCGTAGTAATAACAAGTAACAAGACTGCGGATCATGATTTCTTCTCTGAGTTTATAACGTTTATAGTTCATCATGCACCTCCCTCATTCTTTCCTTCTCCCCTTCATAGTACAAAAATATCGTTCTATAATGCAAGTGGAAATGCAAAAAAAACGATTAAGAAGCTAAATATTAAATGGAACGAATCATGTAAAATAATCATCAATGGAGAGTCTTTGTCAACAATCGACTATTCAGACGTTTGGTTCAGGTGTTTACCACTATGATAATAGGAGATGATAATTCTAATGAGCATGAGATTGAGACGTGTACTATCGTTGCTAATGTCATTTTGTATCATGATCACGGCTGTGCTGCCCTTTAGTTCCGCAGCTTTTGCAGCAAGTGATACAAGCGAAGTGAGTGATGAGCTTCAGCTATCCGATCTGACGGGGCATTGGGCAGAGCCTGTCATGAGCAAATGGATCGGTCAAGGGCTGCTGCAAGGATATGGCGATAACCGGTATCATCCGGAGCAGGCAGCAACTAGAGCAGAATTCGTTGCTTTGATCAATCAAATTTTCAAATTTGCCGAAAGCTCGGAGCATCCCTTCTCCGATGTAAAAGGCGATGACTGGTTTGCAGAGGCAACTTCCAAAGTATTTGCTGCTGGAATTATTGAAGGTGTAGGCGATGGCAGATTCGATCCCAACTCCTATATTTCCCGTGAAGATGCGGCTGTGATCGTCTCGAGAGCTTTTGAAATCGCTATCAGCGAACAAGGCACAGCGGGCTTTACAGATGAAAGCTCTATATCCTCTTATGCGGTTAAAGCGGTTAACGCACTTCATGCACAAGGGTATGTGCAGGGAAGAGCAGATCAGCAATTTGTTCCTAAAGGGAACATCACAAGAGCCGAAATTATTCAACTTATCGATAATGTGATGGGCACGTTAGTTAACGAAAAGGGTACTATCAACCAAGATATCACTGGAAACCTGGTCGTAAACACGGACGGCGTAACGTTGAAAGATCTCGTTGTTTCTGGCGATTTGTATATCACTCAAGGTGTAGGGGAAGGAGAACTCACTTTAGAAGGAGTTACGGTTAAAGGTAAAACCTATGCAATGGGAGGCGGCAAGAACAGTATCATCGTTCGAAACTCGTCACTGCAAGGGACACTCATCGTATATAAATGGAACGGACAAGTGAGAATTGTTGCTTCAGGAACAACCGAAATAGCGCAAACGATCATGCGATCCGGAGGAATCCTGGAGGAAGTTGATCCTGCTAATAATGAGAGCGGTTTCGTAAATGTTGAGGTGAACATCGCTGACACTGTGGAACCTAAAGATGTCAAACTGCTAGGAACTTTCCGCCAGGTGCTAAATACTGCGAACGGTGCAAACTATGATTTAGGATTGAACGCAGTCATCGGCACTTTGTTATTTGAGGCAGCGGCGCATTTTAAAGGAAAAGGATTGATTAAATTAGCCAAGCTTCATGTAAGCGGTGTAACGCTGGAGCAATGGCCGGATGAAGTGAGCTTTGCAAGTGGAGTGTCGGCTACAATCGCTTCGCAATTAGTTACAGAGGATAAGCGTAAACAGGTGAAGGCTTCAGGCTCATCTACGGGGGGAGAAACCACCCCGTCGCCAAGCCCGACACCGGACCCGGGGGGGCCGACAAGTCCGCCGCTGCAAATTGTGGACAATGGTCAACCAGCAGCTGTAATAAGGGTAGCGTTGAATGCAGATGATCAGACACAGGATGCGGCGGCCAAGCTGGCAGCGTATATGAAGAAGTCTACGGGAGCGGAGCTTCCGATTCTGATTGATGATCCTGCTTCAGTGGAAAGCCTGCCTGCCGGTATCGAGGTCGAAATCTATGTAGGTGCCCAGGGGCTGCCGACAGGTGAAGGCCAGGTGAATCCGCTTGCCGGGATGGATGGAGACGGCTTCGTTATTCAGCAGAATGAAGCGCGTATTACGATAGCGGGTCCGACCTCATGGGGAACGGAGTTTGGCGTTGATGAGTTTCTGGAGCGCTATGTAGGTGTACGCTGGCTGGCACCAGGGGAAGATTGGGAAGACGTGCCGCAGCATACAGATATAGCGGTACCTGCAAACGATTTGATTCGCCAGGAGCCAGCGTTCTTCTCCCGTGAATTTGATACGCATGCTACCAACACGCCAGAGCGTGCAGACTGGGCTCGAAGCAACCGGATGCATGGACGCGTTGAATTCAAGCATAATTTATTTAGTTTGTTCCCGCCTGAGAAATACAAGACTTCCAATCCGGAATTTTACCCGGCAGGAGCTTATCTGGACACGCATGGCGGCTGGCAGCCGTGTTTTACAGCAGAGGGTATTGTGGATGAAGCGATTAAGAATATTAACGCCTATTTCGCCGCTAATCCAGAGGCTACCTCGTATTCACTGGGTGTAAATGATGGTATGGCTAACGGAAGCGGTTATTGTGAGGATAATCCGAGCCATCCTGATTACCCGGATAAAGTCAATTCAGTCGGCTTTACCGATATGTCTGATATATACTATAACTGGGTAAATGAAGTATCCAAAGGCGTGTTTGCTGTGAACCCGGATAAATATTTGGGACTTCTCGCGTATGTGGAGGTATATGATCCGCCGGCGAATATCACGCTTGATCCGCGGGTCATTGTTTATATTACGGATGATCGTCTATCCTGGGGAGACCCCAATTTGAAGACCGCAGGACATGAGGTAACAGAAAACTGGGTGGAAGCAGCCCCGGGACTGTCTTATTACGAATATTTATGGGGAACCCCCTATATGGTTCCAAGAACTTATTTTAATATCATGGATGACAATTATAAGTACGCTAAAAACGTTGGTGTAACTGCCCAGTATGCGGAGATGGTGCCGAATTTCGGAGAAGGACCAAAGCCTTGGCTTTCGACCCGGCTGCAGTGGAATCCTGATCAGGATACAGAAGCTCTGATCGACGAATGGTATGAGCGTGCTGTTGGGGAAACAGCGGCTGAAGATTTGGCAGCTTACTATGAGATCTGGAGAGATTTCTGGGAAAATCGGATGTTCGATACGAAGTTTTATTCTGACTGGGCACAATCCGAACCGCGCATGAACTATATGAACTTCCTGGATGACAGCTATCTGGAGGCGGTCACGCCTCAGGATATAGCATTAAGCCGCAGCCTGCTGGAATCGGCTGTTGCCAAAGCTGTAACTGTGAAGCAGAAGAAGCGTGCTGAGGCACTGCTGCGTTCCTTTGAATACTACGAAGCATCTTTCTTAAGCCACACGGTGGAGAAAACAGCTGTACCACAGCCAGCGGATGAGACGGCAGCGATCACACTTGTACAGAAGGTTATGGAGAAAATAAGGCTGGCGGAAAAGCGGAGGGATCTGATTGTGTCTTTCAAAGACGATCCGTTCTTGCAGCAAGCTTTTAGCCCCTATATTGTTGACAGCAAAACCCTGGGAGGGTACACACGCATATGGTCAGGTATATCCAAAGCTGAAATGGACGCCATAGTAGGCTGGCTGAAGCAAGAGGATGCAGAAGGAGCCGTTCATCTGCTGCTCAAGGAGTTGTCCTTGAATGATCCGGTTGAGTCTGTACGCAGACATACTTATATCATGCTAAGGAGTGCAGATCCGAATTCGAGAAAGCTGATGAATGCGAATCCTGGCTTTGAGCTCGCTGGAGCTACAGCGGATTTGGCTGATTCATGGAACTTATGGCTGTACAACGGTGTGGAGATGAAGAGAAGCAATGAAGTGAAAAGGAACGGAGCATACAGTATTAAGGCTAAAGGAGTCAACTTTGGCGGTCTTATTCAAGTGGTGCCGGTTCAGTCTGGCATTCATGAGCTGTCTTTTGCCTACTATTCGCCAGAAGGTTCAACAGGCAAAGGAACCATTCGATTGCAGCTTGATTTCTGGAGTGCTACCAATCAACACTTAGGTACAGTTAGACCTTATCTGGAAACGAAACGGATCGCAGATACTGCTGGAGAATGGGTAAGCATGTATTGGGCAGGCGAATTGCCCGAGGGAATCGTCAGGGTAGAAGCCTATGCTCTACTGGAGAATATGGATGCGAATCAGGAAGTCTACATTGATGATTTCTTCCTCAACCGGTTGAGTCCTGATGAGTACGAGAACAACCCGAAGATACCAATTAACCAGAATTCATCCTTCGAATTTGCAGGGGCAACTCCAGAGACGTCCGATTCCTGGACCGCATGGGTATATCAAGAGGATGGTACATTGCAAAGAAGCACTGATGCGAAAAAGAGCGGAGATTTTGGCCTTGAAGCCAAAGGCATAGGTCTAATCGGTGGTGTTTATCAAATGGTGCCGGTTCAAGCTGGTGTTCATGGGATGTCGGTCGCTTATTATACACCAGGGGGATCAACTGGCAACGGCACTATCCGGCTTCAGTTTGAGCAGTATAATGCAGAGAATATACATTTGGGGAATTTGACGCCTGCCGGAAAGCTTATCAGCAATACAGCAGGAGACTGGACGATCATAGATTGGGTTGGCGAGTTTGCTGAAGGGGTAACGGCAGTGAATGTTAACGTTCTATTGGAAAATATGGATGATGAACAAGAAGTGTACCTGGATGAAGTCAAATTTTATCGCTTGAGTCCGGATCTGTACGCTGACAGTCCGAAAACTCCAATCAATCTCAACCCATCCTTCGAAAGCGGAGGTGTAACTCCAGAGGCTGCAGACCCTTGGAACTTATGGCTGTACAATGGTCTGGAGATGAAGAGAACGGATGAAGAGCACAAGAACGGAGATTACAGTCTTGTAGCGAAAGGCATCAAGTTTGGCGGAATTATCCAGGATGTGCCGGTTCAATCCGGCGTTCATGGGATGTCGGTAGATTATTTCTCCCCGGCGGGCTCTGCGGGGGACGGCACGATTCGACTCCAATTTGATTTCTATGATGCGCAGAACGCCAATTTGGGTTCAGTGAAGCCTGGAGCGAGGCGCATTATGAATACCGCCGGGAACTGGTCGACCATCGATTGGATGCTGGGACTGCCGGCGGGAACTAGCAGAGTGACTGTGTATGCCATCCTGGAAAACTTCGATGATGAGCAGAAGGTCTACTTGGACAATGTTAATTTCTATCGGCTTGAACCGTAATCAACTGTGATGAACTGTGATGAACTGGTATGAACTCGTAAGAACTCGTAAGAACTCGTGTGAACCGTGTGAAGAGCAGTTGAAGCAAGCGCTGTAAAAAAGCCTGGCCGGTGCGCCTCATTGACGTCGGCCAGGTTTTCTCTAAGAAAACACACCCTTTCAGGCTGTGCAAATATAACGGTCTATAATGCAAATGTAAGTATAAAAAAAACGCTTTAGAAGCTAAATATTAATTTGCAGGGTGACTGTAAAATAGGGCTTAACTTAAACTAATAGATGAAGTAAGGGTGGTAGTGACGTGACGACTGCTGAATTTCAATTGGATCCAATCGTTCCTTTTTTATTTGTTGCCAGTAAGAAAGAAGAGATGCTCGCAGCCCTTCGCAGATTAAAGCAGGAAGCAGGCATTAAAAAATTCATCCTCGTATTTCCACAGTGGAACGGGGAGTCGAAGCTGCCTACTGCCGTCCATGCTTTTGAGAAATTCGGTGATCTGATCCAGGAAGTGCGGCAGCATCTGGCCGAAGACGGCATTGAAGTGGGATGGTGGTGTTCGCCAAGCTTATCAGTAGGACCTCAGCCCTTGAATGAGCAGGAGCATCCTTTTCAAAAAATAATAAGCATTGACGGTGCTGCTTCCAGAACAGCGAATTGTCCTTTGGATAAGAAATATATAAAGCTATTGAGCGGCTATGTGCAAACGGTCGTGGAGAGGGGCCGTCCTCCATTTGTATTTTTTGAAGACGATTATGAAATCAGCAATCATGATGTGGTGAAGTTTGGCTGCTTCTGTCCGTTGCACTTGGGGCGCTTTTCGCAACAAATGGGGTTGAGCAAGGACTTGTCGAGGGAAGAATTAGAAGCAATTTTTCGACGTGGCGACGAGCTATCAGTGGATTACCGCAAAGCCTGGGCGAGGTTGATGAAAGACTCTCTGGTCGAGCTTGCAAGTGAAGTACGGACAGCTGTTGATGAGGTTGCACCACAAACAAGACTGGCACTATGTCAGCCTGGATCCTGTGATTTTGACGGAGAGTTGACGGAAGCTGTTGCCAGAGCCTTTGCTGGAAGCACGAGACCGCTGGTTCGTTTGTTTGGCAGTGACTACAATAGCGATGTGGCGAATAATTTTCCCGGTCTGAGCTTTCATTTCCTGTATTCCAAGCAGACGTTAAGTGGAGATCTGGAGCTGATCCATGAATCGGACCCCTACCCGCATTCCCGCTTCTTTTTCTCCGCGGCCAAGCTGCGTTCCCTCATGACCCTGGCTATGTTCTACGGCCTTGACGGATCGCAAACGTATGTGACGCAATATACGGACGGCCCGCTGGAGGAAGAAGGATACTTCACGATGGTAGGCCAAAGCAAAGCGTTCTTCTCCGGGCTGAGGCGTTCAGTTGCCGATTTTGAAATGGCAGGTCCGCGGATTTTATACCGCCCGTTTGCCCATGCTTATCGCCCGATTGCCGGCAATCAAGGTCCTTTTATTGTAGCGCCGGCCTGGGCGTCTGTTCTGGGCAGATTCGGGATTCCTTATTCGATAAAATCGGAGGCAGGGCCAGTCATGGTCTGTGGAGAGGAAATTCTGGATCTATCCAAAGATGAACTGATGGAGCTATTCAAAGGAGGGGTCTTCCTTGACGGTCTGGCGGCCTTCTATCTTTGCAAAAACGGATATGGTGATTTGATCGGGGCCGAGGTGACGAATCTGGAAAGCACGCTTAGCGACAGCATTGGCTATGAGCGGCTTACAGAGCTTACCCCATGGAGGGAGCATACGGCTGGGGAAAGGATGTATTATACGAACTTAACGGTTACGGTTCATCAGGAGTCCAATGTATTTCAGATTGGAGGCCTGAACGAATCGACGCAGGTATTGTCCGAGTTTGTAGATGAATTTGATCAGGTGGTTGCGCCATCGACCGTTCTCTTTACGAACCGGCTGGGGGGCCGCGTGGCGATTAACGCCTATAACCTGCAGGTTAATGATTCCGCATCCGTGTATAATTACAAACGTAAGGAGCAGTTTAGAGGGATTATCGAGTGGCTTGGTGGAACGAATCTGCCCGTTTATGCGGCGGCCAAGCATCCGAATGTTTTTGTCAGTGCCCAGGAGCACAAAGAGTCGGGCGACAAGATGGTTGCGATTTTTAATATGAGTCTGGACCCTATGCCGCAGGTGACACTAATGGTCGATGCTGCATGGAAGAAAAATTATGTATATCGCTTAAATGATGACGGTACGTGGGTTCTGATCCATGAGAGGGTATGGGAGCAGAAGGAAGAAAATAAATATGCCCTTAGCATCGCTCATGCTTGTTCAACCTTGCAGCCTTTGGTACTGCGTTTTTCTGAACATACTATTTAATGCCGTAAAACTAATTGAGCCAGAAAAAGATAAGAGAAAAAGATAAGAGAAAAAAGGGATCAACCTAATCATCAGTGCTTGACAGTCAAGCTAACATTCGATGGCGGTTAAATGCTACGAAAATACCAGTTTTATAGCGGCCCGGTACTTGTCAAAGCTATTTTCATATCGGCGAGGGTAACACGTACGCTAATGGTCACCGCAGGGCAAAAATGTCCGTTAGAAGCGGAAATGCAGCGAAAAGAGATTGTAACGGTCACGGATGTCCCTTACAGGCTGAAAAGGGGGCGATTGTGGGGAAAACCGCCTGCTAATGGTCGCGGATGTCCATTAGCATCGTGAATATGGAAAAATCAGCCTCTAAAGGTCAGCGGTGACCGTTAGAGACAGGTCCCTTCCGGATCAGGAAGATATCTTCCGTCGTTGTGATATACGGATTCTGCATCGGTCTATTCCTCTTTTGTTGTTGGGTAGGACTTTCAATCGTACAGGTTTGGCAGATTTTTCCTGTTTCAGCTATCTATTAATTTGTCAAGCACTGATTGTGGTGTTGAGCCAAATTAATACCGCAAATAAAATTCCGACATTCTGTAGGAAATCACTTGTTTAAGTGGTTTCCTTTTTGTTTTATTATAAGTTTTTTGGTGAAGCTTGGAGTGAATGATATCCTATTGTGCTTTGCAGCTTTGTAACTTTGTAGTGATAAAGTAAGCGGTAGTACCATTAATACTCCAAGTAACCAGAAAGGAAGCGCCGTTTATTCCTATCTCCACTATCCCTTTCCCTCAGGAGGAACCTTTGCTGGCAGTCCGTATTAGCGTGTGTCCCACTTAAACGATGTTTTTCATCGTTAAAGTAAGTATGTGGAGCCGACCGGGTGCATTTAGCGATGAAAAACATCACTAAAGTAACAGATCCATTCAGTGCATCGTGCCCAGCGCCTTCGTACGAGAATTGGAATATGGAAATGATGCAAATTTTCAGTAATACTTTTTTTGAATCAAAACTACCATAAAAGAATATTTCAACTATATATAGATGATTGTTACAATTGAATAAACCTACGAGGGAGGTACAAAAAATGAACTATCGAAAACTAGGCTTGAGCGGTTTAACCGTTAGTGAGATTGCTTTGGGAAATTGGATTACGCATGGTGCTCAAGTGGATAATGATAGGGCCCGTGCTTGTGTTCAGGCTGCGTTGGATGTGGGAATTACGACTTTTGATACAGCAGATGTGTATTCAGAAACGAAGGCGGAAGTGGTGTTAGGTCAAGCTTTGAAAGAAGTTCGCCGGGAAGGCATAGAGTTGTGCACCAAGGTTTTTCATCCGACAGGAACAGGGCACAATGATAGAGGTCTTTCCCGCAAACATATAATGGAAGCATGTGATCGTTCCTTGCGGAGACTGCAGACGGATTATATCGATGTTTATTTTGCCCATCGCTTTGATCCGACGGTATCGCTTGAAGAAACATTTTTGGCTTTCTCGGACCTTGTTCGCCAAGGGAAAGTGCTGTATGTCGGGATAAGTGAGTGGACAGCCGAACAGATTGAGAGAGGGGTGGCGTTGGCACGGGAACTGAGGGTTCCTCTAATTGCGAGTCAACCTCAATATTCGATGCTGTGGCGTGTGGTGGAGCAGGAAGTTCTCCCTGTTTGCAAGCGGGAAGGAATAGGTCAAATGGTGTGGTCGCCGCTGGCCCAAGGTATTCTTTCCGGTAAATATGCGCCGGACAAACCAATGCCGCAGGGCTCCCGGGCTTCAACGACAGCGGGTGCTCCATTTTTCGAACGATTGGCTGGCCAATGGCTGCGCAGTGAAGTGCTGCTGGCGGTTGAAAGGCTTATCCCGCTCGCAAGCGAAATCGGATTGACGCTGCCACAGCTTGCAATCGCATGGGTGCTGCAAAACCCACAGGTGTCATCCGCGATCATCGGGGCTTCCAAACCGGAGCAAATTCATGAAAATGTTAAGGCTGCGGGGGTTAGTCTCGACCCTGAAGTGATGAAACAAATAGATCATATATTAAATGGACTTGTGGAACGCGACCCTGGCAAAACCGGTTAACGGGTTAACATTACGACAGTATCCGGATGACAATTCGGATGATAGCATCTGGACGACAGCATCTGGATGACAACATCTTAAGGAGTAATAACATCGTTTCAGCGCTCGCCCATTAAGATGGATGATGTTTAGAATTAGCCACTTCGTTCACAGTATCAAGAAACTTGGACAAGACGTTTTCATTCAAATCGGTTCTCCAAGCGGCATAGAGAGGGACTGGCGGCGTACTTTCCTCAAAGGGGCGAAACACGACCCCGCTGCGTTGAAACACGGAAACTGAAGAGGGGACGATCGAAACGCCCAGATTCGCAGCGACCAAATTGACAATGGTGTACATCTGAACAGCTTCCTGCATGACATTCGGATAAAAGCCGTGCTGTGCACAAAAGCCGATAATGAGGTCATGAAAGGGAGCGCCAAAATGACGCGGAAACAAGATGAAAGGTTCGTCTTTCAAAGAGCAGACAGACAACGCAGGCAACTCGGCTAACGGATGATGCTTGGGCAGCACGGCAACAAGGGATTCTTTCGCTAAGGCACGAAAATCGATATGTTTGGCAGGCTCAATAAAACGTAGAAATCCAATATGAATGGTTCCGTCATGCAAGGCCTGCCATTGCTGGGCGGACGTCATCTCACGCAAGGTAAGCTGAATGTTGGGGAAACGTTCACGAAATAGGCTCAACATGTCGACCATGATACCATCGGCAGCCGAATCTACAAAACCAATGATGATATGTCCGACTATTCCTTGGCCAGCCATCTGCGTTATTTTAATGGAACGCTCCAATTGAGATAAAATAAGCTGGGCTTCCTCCCAAAAAACCGATCCTGCAGCGGTAAGACGAACCGTTCTTTTGTTGCGTTCAAACAGTTTCACGCCGAGCTCTTCTTCAAGTGCTTGAATTTGCTGGCTTAGAGGAGGCTGCGTCATATTCAATTTCTCCGCAGCCCGGTTGAAATGAAGTTCTTCCGCTACTGCAATAAAGTAATGTATTTTTCGCAGATCCATTTTTGACATCCTTCCTCTAAATGTTCTTTACCCCTTTACCCCTTTGCTACTTTGCTCCTTTACTCTACCTATCCCCTATTATTACCACGCTTAGCTGCAAGTAATTCTTCTCTGGCTTCAATAAGCCATGGATGCACTAACTTCATTTGATTTCTTTGCTCCCAAACATGATCTAAGTAAACCAGTACAGCTCCGTTCAGATCTAGCAATTGAATGTGTTCTCTCATTTTCTCTTGATACGGATGTTCACCTGGGAGAACCCAAGAAATCTTGTCAGCAACAAATAGTACCTTGGCTAATTGACTTGCTCCTGCTTTTAAGGTCGTGTGACACTCGATTGCATTCAATACGGCTATATTTGCGCAACCAAATACATGATTTGCCATGCTTCTTGAAAGCTTCTGATGAATGATGCGATGGAAGCTAAACTCTTCTTCTAATATTTCGACAGATACATTTTTGGCAATACTCATCATCATGTTTACCGGAATTACGTTGCTAACATCATGGAGTAAACCTGCCTGTGCAGCGAGTTCGGGATCTATACAGAATAAATGCGCTATTTGAGCGGCTTTCTTTGCAACTGAGATTGTATGTTCAAAGGTTTCATACTCATGATGGTAGTTTAAAAAGTTTTCTATGTCTATTTTCAGATCCCCGATTAAAATAATCCCGTCTGTAAACGGCTTGTAGGCTGCATGCATAGGCTTCCCCCAGTCATTATATAGGCACCTAACAAATTGTAAATGCATAACATGCCCATAAAGATAAAATTTTCATAACTATTATGAAGAGGTGAATGCAATTTATGACGATGTATATAGATTATACGTCTCCATCGACTCAATACGCTTTTGATGTTAATAAAAGTCCATTGTTCAGGAAGGATCATCGGAATTTTATTAACGTATTAGGGATTCAACAGTTAAATACACTGGATAATGTATCTCTGCTGGATATTTTTCTAAGTGCAAGTAATGTCGTTGAACCCCACTATCACCAAAATGCAGCCGAGCTAGTCTATTGTATTTCTGGTGCTGCTACTGTATCCATGCTGAATCCATTTACAAAACAAATTCTCAGCTTCGCTATTACACCCGGGCAAGTAACCAATATCCCGCAAGGCTGGTGGCATTATGAAGTAGCTACCGTTGATGACACCCATCTGCTGGCCATTTTTAATGCGCCAACTCCAGAAGTGATTTTAGGTTCTGACATTTTAAAATTCACACCTTCCAATATCATGGCACATACTTATTGTCTCAATGAAAATCAATGGAAGCAAGCAATCGCGCCAGTCAGACCAACGACGTATATAGGTCCATATGCAAACTGCAGCAGAGAAGCGGACCATACAGCCAATCAAACTTTAAATCAACAGTATCAACAGTATCAACAGTATCAGAACCAACAGAACCAACAATATCCGCCTACGAACTATCGCTAGTGTAACAAAAGAAAAAGGAACCGCGCAAGGCAAGCTCCTTAACTTAGGACATGCAGCCGAGCCCGCCGATAGGCTCCATGGTCCGTAGGCCCAATGCCGCCTCCGATGTTCAAGGAGTGGCTGATGGCGGCAGTAATAAATTGTTTGGCCGTTTGTACGGCTTCGTTGACAGGGCGGCCTTTGGCAAGCTCCGCGGTTATGGCTGATGCAAGGGTGCAACCTGTACCATGAGTGTGTGGAGTTTCGATCCGATCCGATATAAAAGAGACTGCTTCTGAGCCGTCTGCGGCTACCAGCAGGTCAATGGCTTGGGTTCCGGATAGATGACCACCTTTTAACAGTACATATTGGGGGCCCAATTCAAGCAGCTTCTCAGCAACTGCGCGCATATCTGTAGCGTTATGAATATCCGGAATGCCTAGAATCGCGCAGGCTTCCGGAATATTCGGCGTGATTACTTTGGCAAGCGGAAGCAGGGTTTGTTTCAAGGCGTCCATTGCTTCTTGCTGCAGCAGCTGTGCGCCGCCTTTGGCATACATAACGGGGTCCACGACCAAGTTCTGCGCCTTATGCTGCTGCAGCTTCCGCGCAACGAGCCTAATAATATCGGCAGTGAACAGCATGCCGGTTTTAACCGCATCGGCCCCAATATCTGACAAAACGGAATCCATTTGAGCTTCCACGGCCTCCAAGGCTTGTGGGAAAACGCCCTGCACGCCTAGTGTATTTTGAGCTGTGAGCACGGTAATCACACTCATGCCAAATACGTCTAATTCCTGGAATGTTTTAATATCGGCTTGAATCCCAGCGCCGCCGCCTGAATCCGAACCTGCAATCGTTAAAGCTTTATAGGTGATCATACCCGTAAACCCCTTCCAAACCTTTCTGGCGAAAATGCTTCAATTGAGCGTGTAGATGATGGTGTAGATGAGCGTATAGATGAGCGTGTAGAGCTGCTAGTAGTGCTAATACCGCTAGTAGGGCTAATAGAGCTGTTTCCGTAGACCCAATCTGCGGCAAGCTTGGCAGTCACGGGACTGAGCAGAATGCCATTTCGATAATGTCCAACGGCGAGCATGACGCGGCTTGATTGGCTTGATCGGTTTGATCGGTTTGATCCAAGTGATTCATTGGATCCGCCCACAGGTCCGATGAGGGGAAGTCCGTCCTGTGTAGAGGGACGCAAGCCAGCCCAACGATGAAATGGTACAAGCTCGTTCAGGAAAGGGAATACGCCTTTGTTCCACCTTTGCAGACGCTCGATGCCTTTAGCCGTCACTGAAGTATCGAAGCCGGCGATATCCTCGGATGCACCGCAAACCAAGGTGCCATTTTCTTTGGCAACCAAATAACCCTGGCTGCTGAACACCATATGGTTAACCGGATGCACGGCTGGTTCACATTCATAAGCGCAAATTTGCCCGCGAATCGGATGGACGGGAATGTATAGGCCAAACGTGGACGCCAGCTCTCCAGCCCAAGCTCCGGAACAAACCAGCAGCTTATCTCCGCTGAATAAACGATGGTCTGCCGACCTGACAAGCACTTCCTGCTGCCACTGCACAATCTCTACTCGCTCTAAATTTTCCTGGATATTGACACCAATGACCCGGCATGCCTGCTCCAAAGCACTGACATAATGAGGGGCATACACATGGCTTTCCTCTGGTGTGTACAAGGCTGCCTGCACATTTTTTGAGAGCAAGGGCTCTAGGCGCAGCAGCTCATCTCCAGACAAGATGCTACCAGAGGAGCCAAACTGACGCTGCCACAAGAGCCTTCCTTCTAACGCCAGTAGATCTGCCTGATGGAAAGCGGTGTAAAGACTGCCTGAGTTCGTATATTCAAAAGTTTGCCCGGACACCTGCTTGATGGTTTCCTGCCACTTGGGATAAAGGCGCAGACTATCCAGACAAAGCCGGAAAAAATCATCGGGTCCCTCCACATTTTCGGAATACGGCGCCAGCATGCCAGCTGCAGCACCAGACGCCTGGCCGCCGCAGTTATTTGGCTCCAGAACGGTTACTTTAGAACCACGGCTCTGCAGCTCAAAGGCGCAGGATAGCCCAATCACGCCGCCTCCCATGATCACGATGCTTTCTCCCATACTAATTCCCCTATCTTATTAAAAAGTATAAGTTTTTGGTGGAAACTTTGAGTGAATCGCCTACCATGAATTTATGCTTCACTTAACGATGTTTTTGATCGTTAAAGTAAGGTTTTCCAGGACAATCAGCCACTTAACGATGTTTTTCATCGCTAAAAGAGTATGGATGGCACCTGTGAGTGGATAATAGAAATTTTAACGATGTTTTTCATTGTTAAAGTAAGGTTATGGAGACGCTCTGATGCTTTTAACGATGAAAAACATCGTTAAAGTATCAGCTCTTCATCCCCAGCTTAAGAGAACAACCCTTGCTGGCTGTCTGTTTGAGAGATTTGGTGTTCGTACGACTGTAGCTGAGAGAGGAAGGGAGGTGGGTGGAAGAGTGATAGCGTCCGCATTTAAAGATTCTTTAACAGCGGCTGGAGCCCACATCCCTTTCCTACGTAGAGCTCCCAAGTCACGAACACGCACCTCACATAACTCCGCATTCTCCCAGGCTGCTATAGTTTGGATACGTACGCTTCAAGTCCGCTGCTTGCCGAAGCATACCGCTTCTTGGCCATACGTCCGGACAAATAGGAAAGTCGTCCGGCTTCGATAGCAAGCCGCATCGCCTGAGCCATCATAACCGGGTCCTTCGCTTTAGCCACCGGTGTATTCATCAGCACGCCAGCAGCGCCAAGCTCCATTGCCTGAACGACATCACCTGCAGAGCCGAGGCCGGCATCGATAATGATGGGAACCCCGGCTTCCTCAATGATCAGCCCTAAATTATAGGGGTTAAGGATACCGAGACCCGTACCTATGGGTGCGCCACCCGGCATGACAGCTGCTGCGCCCGCCTCTTCGAGATGCTTGCAGAGGATCGGATCATCCGAAGTATACGGAAGGACGACAAAGCCTTCTTTGACCAGAATTTCTGTAGCTTTTAAAGTTTCAATCGGGTCTGGCAGCAGCGTGCGCTCATTAGCACTGATCTCCACCTTAATCCAGTCGCTCAGGCCGGAGGCACGCGCCAAGCGGGCGATGCGTACAGCTTCATCCGCTGTTTGCGCACCGGAAGTATTAGGAAGGTACACATACTCTCTGTCTTGCAAATGCTGAAGAATGGAATCATCCTCCGTTGACTCCAGATTAACCCGACGAATTGCAAAGGTAAGCACCTCGGCACATGAGGCTTTGATCGCTTCCTTTTGAATAAATGGATTTGGAAAAAGACCAGTGCCGATAAAAAAACGCGAAGACAGCAGCTTTCCACCGATTTTGAACCCATCTGTTTCGAATTCATCCGCTTGCGGCATTATTCAGCCTCCTCCAACAAAATGAACCAGCTCGATTCTCATGCCCGGCAGTACGGGACACTTCGCCCATTGACTGTTTACAAGCACGACGCCACCTACTTCCGCAACAATAGGTTTTCCTTGTAGTCCGTAATGATCAATGACATCCTGAAGCGTAGAGACTTCAAGCTCTTTACGCTCACCGTTTATAACAAGCTCCACTGGATCAGCCTCTTTTCTCCAATTTGCTTATAAATGTCTCACAGGTTCCCCGAACATCATCACTGCCCACAATTTCGCTGATTGCGCATATCCATGTGGCCCCGGCTTCAAGCACTTCTTCCACATTGTGCAGCTTAATGCCGCCAATTGCCACGAAGGGAAGGCGAACCTGCGCAGCAACCTCGCGTACATAGCCGACGCCTACTGGATCGACCACATCTACTTTGCTTTTCGTGGCATAGACCGGGCCAACACCGATGTAGTCTGCGCCATCTTTCTCTGCCTGAAGTGCTTCATGAATCGCATGTGTGGAAATGCCGATGATTTTATTGCCTACTAATTTCCTGGCTTCAGCTAATGGCAAATCGTCCTGCCCGAGATGAATCCCGTCGGCATCTGCCTCGAGCGCAATATCGATATGATCGTTGACGATAAAGGTGACACCGTGCTTGCGCGTCAGCTCCCGCAGTGCATGCGCTTTGCGCAGGATTTCCTGCTTATTGCCCGATTTATCCCTCAATTGTATGATATCTACTCCGCCCAAAATCGCTTCTTCCATAACCTCAATTAAATCCCGGCCCGGATGAAATTGTTCTCCTGTTATGGCATATAACCGAAATGTTTGCAAAAAAGGTCCCTCCTTATAGTTCCAGCTGTAAACTCATACACCGATATAACGTGCATACAGTGTTTTAGCCCGGACTATATCGTTCGTGCCCTGCACCAGCACACGTCCATCCGGGAAAAGCACAAGCCGTTCGCCCTCAGGCAGCTCAGCTCTAAGTAAGAAAGGGTTGGCGTCTACCTTGGCGGCTTGCCCCAGCCGTACGCGCCAAAGCTCCAGATCTAGCTGGTTGTTTCCTGTTATTTGTATCGTTTCCCGCCCGCACAAGGAGAGGAAAGCATCTTGTTCATCTACTTGAAGTGCAGGGTATTGCTTTAGCTGACAGCAGGGGCAATCGGAGCGGGGCTCGCCCAGCTTCATCTCAAAAAATTGATTGTGCCAAAGATCAAAAGTGACCAGACTATTTCTTCGCTGCCCATGAGCTTCCACTAAATATTTCAGCGCTTCAACAGCTTGGTAGGAGGCGACGATATCGACAACAGGCGAAATTACGCCAATCGTGTCACAGGTTTGCCCGCTGCCATCTGCCGTTTGAATGAAGCAGCGCAGGCAAGGAGTCGCACCAGGAACGAAGATCGCACTCATTCCACGGGAGCTGACCGCTCCTCCATAGGTAAAGGGAATGCCCAGCTTCCAGCAGGCATCATTCAGCAGAAATCTCGTCTGGAAGTTATCCGTGCCGTCCAAGACAAGATCCATGTCCTGCAGCAGGGCATCTACATTATGAGCCGTTACATCGGCAACAATCGGCTCCAGCCTGACGCCGGAATTGATTTTGCTGAGCTTCTTTTCGGCAGCGATGACTTTTGGATAAGCATGCCGGACATCCTCTTCATCGTAAAGCATTTGCCGCTGCAGATTACTTTTTTCCACATAGTCCCTGTCCACGAAGCGTACCCGCCCGACACCGGCTCTCACCAAGTGATTGGCCAGCACCGTGCCCAAAGCCCCCATGCCTACGATCAGTACAGCTTTGCCCATCAGCTTGCGCTGTCCTGCTTCACCAATTGGCGCAAACAGCATCTGCCTTGAATACCGTTCCATCTGTTTGTCCTGCCGTTCATCGTTCAGCGCCAATTTCAGTTCCTCCATTTCAGGCTTCTTCGGCCGTTTCCTGTGCTGTATCCATTAAACTCTATTGCACTCTATTGCACTCAATTGGACTACATTGCACTTGATTACACTCCATTAAACTCCGCTGCACCTACACCCACAACTGCCTGATCCCAAATAAACCTGCCGCTAAAATAATAAGCCCCATCCCAAATAGGATATCCTGGCGCGTCCAGGCAATCGTCCGGTAAAAGCTGCGTTCTCTGCTTCCGTCGAAGCCTTTGGATTCCATAGCAACGGCAGCCCGCTCGGCTTTACGGACAGCTCCGGCCAAGAGCGGAATGGCATAGCGCTTTATCTGTTCCCAGCGTCCGCGAAGGCCCCGGGCTTCTCCCAATCCGCGAATCCGGTGTGCTGCACGGATCTGGTTCAAATCCTGGCGGAAGAGCGGGAGCATCCGGTAAGCGGCCATAATCCCGTAGCCAAAGCGGGGAGGCAGCTTGCAGTGCTGCACGAGACCAAGCATGAGCTTGGTAGGCTCGGTAGTAAGCACGAACAGCAGCGACCATAAACCGAAAACTAGTGAGCGTAAGCCGAGCGCTGTACCTGTGATCACATTTTCCATGGCGACGGGAACTGGTCCCAGGTGAAACAGCACATCTTGACCGCGTTCACCCGGGAACAGCACACTCATCCAGACAAAGCTCAGGGCAAAGAAGGAGAATGGCAGGATCAACAAGCCGATCGTTTTCCAGGGGATGCCTCCTAGCAGCTTTAACGCGCATACCGTCGATACGGCGATAATCAGCGGTGTCCACGGATCGAATACGAGGACCATTCCGAAAATCACGAGCAGCAAGCTGGCCAGCTTTAAGGTAGGGTTGATTCGCTGCAGAAAAGCATCATGCTTCTGCCAATGTTCGAGCATGCTGCATCGCCTCCATAAAGATCCGTGATCCTTGCTCCAGTTCATCCGTCAGCGGACGCTTGATGGACGCTCGCCGCATCATGTGCTCATCATTGAATAAAGACTGCGGAAGTCCATCATAAATCAGATGTCCCTCGTGCAGCAGCAGAACCCTTGAAGCGTACTGCTTAACGAGCTCCATGTCATGAGTGACCATCACAATGGATTTGCCTTCCTGATGTAAATCCCGCAGCAGTTCCATCAGTGCGATTGTATTTGCGTAATCCTGGCCGAATGTAGGTTCATCCAAAATAAGCAGCTCCTGTTCACTGGTGAGCATGGCGGCAACCGATAAGCGCCTTTTTTGACCTTGACTGAGGCTGAACGGATTTTGCTTTCTCTGCTCTGTTAACCGGAAGCGCTGCAGCAGCTCATCGAGGCGGGGGCGCAAGCTGTGTCTGGTATACCCGGAAAGCAGCAGCCCGTAGGACAATTCCTCTTCCACTGTATCGCGGATAAATTGATGCTCAGGATTCTGAAAAACAAACCCGATTTTCCGCATAAGCTGCTGCACTTTCAGCTTCTCAATGGGTGTTCCGTGCAGTAAAATTTGTCCTGTTTTTGGCGAGAGCAGCTTAATCATCAGCTGAGCCAGTGTGCTTTTGCCTGTTCCATTCGGGCCAAGCAGTGCTGTGAATTCGCCTTGAGTGATGCTGAAGCTCGTAGAATGGAGGACGTTAACCGAGTCCTTCAAATGGTTCCGCCCGTAGGAAAAGCTGACTTCCCTTATTTCAAGCAAGGGTGGCTTGGTGCTGGCGGCTGTTTTTACAGCGCTGCTGCTGATACCCGCAAGGGCTGCACAAACAGCAGGGACTGCAATAACAACAGAGGCTGCTTCGGCATGCTGCCCAAGTTTTTCCAATCCATGCAGCAGCCCTTCCTCCCACTCAGCCAAGCTCAGAGGGAACTTCTCCCACACCATTCCCTGCTGCTCCAACTGATTTGCGGCCAAGCACAAACGCGGCACCCAAATGCCCTGCTCCAGCAGCTTGTCGATCTCATGCTGAAAAATATGCCGCGTCTGCCCATCCGCGATAACACTGCCCGCATCGCCCAGCACGATGACCCGGTCAATATACACGAGCAGATCATCCAGCTTATGCTCGATAAAAATAAGCGTTTTACCCGACTGCTCAGCAATCCTGGCTAACAAAGCAAACATGTCATCTGTAGTCGCCGGGTCCAGATTGGCTGTTGGTTCGTCCAGGATGAGCACCTCCGGGTCCATGGCGAGCAAGCAGGCGAGCCCCAGCTTTTGCTTCAGGCCTCCAGACAGCTCCTGCTGCCGGGCATAACGACGGTCAGCAAGACCAGTCAGCCTCAGGCTTTCCACGATTCGGCTTTCCATTTCAGCAGCCGGCAGAGCCATATTTTCCAACCCAAATGCAATCTCGTCCTCCACCGTCGTCATGCAAAACTGTGTCTCTGTATCCTGAAACAAAATGCCGATCTTGCGGCACATTTGGGCGGGACCTGCATCCCGGGAGGGGACTCCGTCGACTGTCATTTCTCCAGACACTTCAGCTTCTATAGAGCGCGGAATAATACCGTTGATGGCGAGCGCCAGGGTGCTTTTTCCACCGCCGCTGGGCCCGAGTATGAGCACTCTTTCTCCGCTCGCAATATGAAGATCCACGTCCTTGAGCGAGTCCCGTTGCTGGAATGGGTAGCGTACCGTCAGCTGCCTAGCTTGGATCAACGGACTGTCCATGCTGCTTTTCACGAAGCAGCCTGCCCAGGGCGAAATTGTTTAATACACCCGTGCGGCCAAGCGCATCAGCGATGCTTTTGCTGCCCCAGCCGCCCAGCAGCGCACCGCTGACCAGCATAGCTGCCAGCATCAGCAGGGTAATGGCGAGGTTGTACTGGCTGTAGCCATACAAAACATAAATCGTCAGGAAGTTGGCGACCATGCCGAGTATTCCCGCCAGCATCAACACAGGCAGACGATAGCTGCGCCAGAGGAAAAGCGCTAATGCAATTTCAACACCCAGGCCCTGGGTGAAGCCGAGGATCAACACCGTTCCGGCACTGACCGAACCGACCATAATTTCTGTTCCGGCTGCGACTAATTCCGCGATCAAGGCTACGCCAGGCTTGCGAATAATATAAGCACAAACGATAGGAGCCATAACCCATAATCCTGCTATCCCGCCCCAAGCGACCGGCCCCAAAACTCCTTTTATAAATTGCCCGAAAAAAATCCAAAGTAAGTACAAGACACCGAATCCAACGGAGATGGAAGCCATTACTACAATTTCCCGCAGGTTTAGAGCTTTTTTCTTAGTGCTCAACAGGTTCCCCTCCAAGCACTTGCACAGGCCAGTCCTGAAGCGTATAGGCCATATCAAAAAACTTATATTCCAATTGGCTGCTAATAAGAAAATGCTCCCTCATACGCTCCTTTTCCTGTGGGGAAGCCGTTACTGCCCATTCATCGAGCCGATCGCAAAGCAATTGCATCCGCGGTTGAATCAAAGTATCGCCATAAAACCGGATCCACTCATAGAAAGGATGATCTAAACCTGGCTGCACATCGCGGATGATTCTTGCTGCCGATTCCATGTAGGTCCAGGGGCAAGGCAGCAGGACAGCGAAGATTTCTCCTAATGTACCTTGTGCGGCAACGGATAGCATATGTTTGGTGTAATGCTGGGCTGTGGGAGCGAGCGGGTAGCCTTGAAGCTCTTCATAGCTGACACCGGCGACCCGGCAAAAATTGTGGTGTGGATGCACCTCGCTGTTTAAAATAAAGCCGATTTTATCGTTGAACATGGCGATATCCTGGCGGTCAGTACATTTGGAAATGCCCAAGCCGTAAACCCGCATATAGGCATTCAAATATTCAAAATCTTGTTTGACATAATGAATCAGCTGCTCCCTGCCCAAAGTACCCTTGGCAATTCCTTGTACAAACGGGTGTTCGTATATTGCATTGAAAATAGGGTCTGCCTCTTGACGCAGCTGCCGGCTAAAGCTCGAATTCAAACTCAAACTCATAACAAAATTCCTCCTTGTATGTGTTTGAATAAGTGTGCGCAAAAAAAAGCCGCTCCACAATGGAGCGGCTTTATCATCTATCGGTGAACGCCGAATATACGAAAGAGTCCGTCTCCACTTTCCTACGCTGGTATGATCCAGATCAGGTTCAAGGGTCCAAGGATCACTTTCCTCGTCTCAGCCTATTTAGGCTCCCCTAGTGGGTTTCTTATTCAATTAAGTATTAAGATACGGGTAAAGTTTGATTTTGTCAATAAATCATTTCGGGGGACCACTCACCTGGCAGCGGCGAGTCGGGAAGGACGGGGAGCTTGAGTGCCTCCACGGCATGAAGCAAATATTGCTCCTGAACAGCGAAGCCATCATATTTGCGTTGATGTCCAGGAAGGCGCTCGGCCCCCTGGAATTTCATGTTGGCGAGCGTTTGCAAATCCCGGCTGTACAGGGAGGCATCCCAGCGAATTTGCGACAGCACGGAGGTAACGACCTGCATCGGAAAGCCGCTGGCCTCGTGAATCATTTCAGCAGCCCTGAGGGGAGCGCGGCGAATCAGGTCATGCGCCCTCAAATGGGCCTTCATATAGGCAATCATGACGACTTCATTTCTTAGCAGCCATTGTTCATCGGCCATAAGTCCGGTTAAATAATCTCCTCCCGCAGCTTCGCTGCCTATCGGAATACCTTTGCCCAGCCATTGTACCCAGCTTAAATACGGCTCCCACAAAACACTGGCCCCGATGCTGCCCTCAACAATACCGTTCAGACATTCACCCATTCTTCTATGAATGACAGGCTCCTGATCCAGCCCGAAGGAACTCATCATTTCACCGAGTCTGCAGGATGCACTAGAATTTGCAACGATGGAAATCGTGCTCTCCGCCAGATCCTCTATACGCTGAAACGGACTGCTTGAGGGGACTACTAATGAGATGCCGCCACCATGGCTTGTTTTTCCGTCAAAAGCCAAAAAGGTCGGTTTGAAATTGGGCAAAATCTGGCTGAGTGTCTGGCAGGCGATCATCGGGTAGTCGCCTAAAGACGCAATATGCACACGCCCGGCAATAAGCCCCTCCACGAGTTCAATGCCGTTAGGTGAATTCACCCAGCGTACCTGGTATTGGGCTGAAGGGCACATGCGTTGTAATTCCTCTTCGAAAAGACCCAGCTTTTTTATAATTAAGGGACTCCATAGTAAGGCAGCGCCGCTTTGATACCCGACTGAAACAATACGATCAGAATCGGACATTTCCTTAGGCTGCTTGGGATGTGGGCCGGCATGGGAGTGGAGCTGGATCCAGGCATTCAGCTTCTGTTTTTCCAGCAAAATTTCTTTTCCTATTTTAATAAAGGGCAGCTGCTTATCCTTGCGCCAACGGTCGATGGTCGCCCGGCTAACACCCAGCATATCCATTGCTTCTTGTAAGGTTAACAAATCTAACCGCTGATTTTGCACCAAAATCACCTGCCGTTCCGTTATAATTCCGATTAATCACATTGGATTTATATATATTCATATTTTATACGAAATAGCTGCAGAGTTCAATTAGGAATTGAAATAAAAAATGGATATAGATGGGTAAACTCCTCATTCCTGCTCATAGCCACTCAAATTTATTCAAATGATTGACATTAAGTGGAGGAGGTGATAATTTCGATAATATTAAAGCTCAGTAAATAACTAGGAATTATTGGCTTTATAAAATCTGATTATACTGAAGGGGTAGTGAAAGAGATGAGTAGAAGGAATGAGGCGTTTAAAAAGAAGGGCTTTTTGCATGGAGCATTGTTGGTGTTATTGGCTGTGGCGATGCTGACGTTATCAGCTTGCAGCTCCTCTGATTCCAAGCCAGCGAATACGGCGACTGCAGATACGAAGGGGAAAAAAGACCAAGGGGTAGTACGCATCGGATACCAGAAATACGCTTCGGTTAACATTATGAAAGAGCACGGTGGACTGGAAGAAAGATTGGAGAAAATCGGTTACCGTGTGGAATGGACGGAGTTCCCGGGCGGGCCGCAGCTGCTGGAAGCGATGAATGTGGGCAGTATTGATGTTGGCCATACCGGCGAGGCGCCTCCTATTTTTGCCCAGGCTGCGGGAACGCCACTTGTATACTTGGGACACTCACCGCAAAGTCCGAAAGCTGAAAGCTTGCTTGTACCAGAAAACTCCTCCATTCAGAAGATTGCAGATTTGAAGGGGAAGAAAATTGCCTTGAATAAAGGGTCCAATGTGCATTATTTGTTAGTGAAGCTTTTGGAGAAGGAAGGAGTGGCTTATGAGGATGTAAAGGTAACCTTCCTTCCACCTGCTGATGCCAGAGCCGCGTTCGAGAGTGGAAATGTAGATGGATGGGTAATCTGGGAGCCATTCTATTCAGCAGCACAAACAGCTACTAAAGCGCGCGTGTTGGCAGACGGTGAAGGTCTGGTGAAAAATTATGAATTTTACTTGGCATCCCGCACCTTTGCCGAAAAGCATGCTGATGCCATAGACGGGATATTAGATCAATTAGGGGAAACAGATAAGTGGGCAAAGGACAATTTACCAGAAGTAGCTAAGCTGCTGTCCCCGGCGCTCGGAATTGATGTTCCTTCTTTAGAAAAAGCCTTATCGCACCGCGGATTTGGGATTGAACGGATTAGTGATGCCACTATTGCCGAGCAGCAAAAAATTGCTGATGCCTTCCTGAAACTTGGCCTGATTCCAAACGCAATCCAGGTAAGTGACGCTGTTATTAAAAAATAGACCTAATACCCTACAACAGGATTGAGGAGATTACAATGGAATTATTCTGGTTTATTCCTTCACATGGCGATGGCCGATATTTGGGAACGTCCACAGGAGCAAGAACCGTCGATTACAGCTACATCCGCCAAATCGCCCAAGCCGCAGATCAACTGGGCTACAATGGAGTGCTCGTTCCTACCGGTAAAGCTTGTGAGGATGCCTGGGTTACGGCTTCCTCCTTAATCCCAGCCACGAAGAGGCTGAAGTTTCTGGTCGCTATCCGGCCAGGGCTTATGTCGCCGACAGCAGCAGCCAGAATGGCTTCAACCTTCGACCGGTTGTCAGAGGGCAGGCTGCTGGTCAATGTGGTGACAGGCGGCGATCCGCATGAGCTTGCTGGCGACGGCATGTTTCTCGCCCATGATGAGAGATATGAGCAGACGGATGAGTTTCTGCACATATGGCGCAGGCTTATGAGCGGGGAAGAAGTTACCTATGAAGGCCGCTATTTGCAGACGAAGGCTGGAGAGGTTCTGTTCCCGGCTTTGCAGAAGCCTTACCCGCCCTTGTATTTCGGAGGCTCTTCACCGGCAGCCCAGCAAATTGCCGCCGATCATATCGACGTATACTTAACCTGGGGAGAGCCTCCCGGCGATGTTGCCCGTAAAATCGAGGGCATCAGAAAACTCGCCGCAGAGCGGGGAAGAACGGTCAAATTCGGAATAAGGCTGCATGTCATTGTCCGTGAAACCGAAGAGGAGGCTTGGAAGGCCGCCGATGACCTGATCCGTTATGTGGATGATGCGACGATTGCTGCAGCTCAACAAATACTGGCCGGCTATGATTCCGAAGGACAGAAAAGAATGGCCCAGCTGCATCAGGGAGATAGATCCTCTCTGATCATCAGTCCGAACCTGTGGGCAGGAATCGGGCTGGTGCGTGGAGGGGCGGGGACCGCTTTGGTGGGGGCCCCCCAATCTGTCGCAGCACGAATGCAAGAATACGCGGAGCTGGGAATTGAAACGTTTATTTTATCCGGTTATCCGCATCTGGAGGAAGTTTACCGGGCAGCTGAGCTGCTGTTTCCACACCTGCCGGAGCGGGTGATACCAGCAGGCTTTAAGCAAGCGGCAGCTCCATCTGGCGAAATAGTCGCTTACAGCTTGCGCACCAAAACGGACAATGGCGGTTAAGCGGAAGGAGTCAATTATGCGTGTTTTTTTTAGAAAATTGAGTCAGTCCGGCGTGACACCATGGATCATACCGGTGCTGTTTATTGTATCTTGGCAGTTACTAGGCCAGTATGGGGTTCTTTCAACCCGCATTTTGCCTACCCCCCTGCAGGTATTGAAAGCAGCTATTTCCTTGACGAAATCGGGGGATTTGTTTCGCTATATTGGCAGCAGTGCACAGCGGGCGTTTATCGGATTTGCGATTGGCGGGGGGATTGGATTTGTGCTGGGCATCCTGAATGGTGTATTCCGCATTGCAGACAGCCTGCTGGACAGCTCGATTCAAATGATCCGGAATATTCCCCACCTGGCGCTTATTCCGTTAGTTATTCTTTGGTTCGGAATCGGTGAAGAGGCGAAAATTTTTCTGGTTGTGCTTGGTGTTTTCTTCCCGATTTATCTGAATACGCTGCATGGCATCCGTTCCATTGATCCAGGCTTGATTGAAATGGCAAAAGTATACGGTTTGAGAGGAGCAGCTCTTTACTGGCACGTTATTCTTCCTGGAGCTTTGTCCTCCATTCTGGTTGGCGTTCGCTATGCTCTTGGTTTTATGTGGCTGACGCTGATCGTATCAGAAACGATTTCGGCTGACTCAGGCATTGGCTATATGGCCATGAATGCCCGGGAGTTTATGCGCATGGATGTTGTGGTATTGTCAATTATCGTGTATGCCTTGCTCGGCAAGCTGTCCGATCTTGCAGCCAAGCTGCTTGAACGTCTGCTGCTGCAGTGGCATCCTAGTTACTATAAAAGATAGGGGGGAGATGGATGAAAGGGATGAAGCATGGACAGGCAGGTGCGGGAATAGTTGCAGGTGTAGGTGCAGGAGCAAGTGCAGGAGCAAGTGCAAGTGCGGGAGGAGGAATAGGAGTAGGAGCAGTTGCAAGTGCAAGTGCAGGAGTATCAGCTGCGAGAGTAGGAGTAGGAACAGGGGCACAATTAAGTATAAAAAGCGTAGCCAAGAAATTTGAGAAAACCGATGTGCTCCAGGACATCAAGCTGAATATTCCGGCTGGCCAATTCCTGGCCATCGTCGGTCGAAGCGGCTGTGGCAAAAGCACCCTGCTGCGGCTGATCGCAGGGCTGGATGCACCGACGGAAGGGAGCATCCTGTCTGATGGTACAGTCGTCGAAGGCATCAGGGAAGATACGAGGATGCTGTTCCAGGACGCACGCCTGCTGCCCTGGAAGAAAGCACTCGCCAATGTGCAGGTCGGCGTGAAATCGGGTGACAAGGGCAAAGCGCTGGAGGCGCTGCGCCAGGTTGGTCTGGAGCTGCGCGCCGGGGAGTGGCCGGGAGTACTCTCCGGAGGCCAGCGGCAGCGTATTGCCTTGGCCCGTGCACTAGCCGGAGCTCCCCGGCTGCTGCTGCTCGATGAGCCGCTTGGTGCGCTCGATGCCCTGACCCGAATCGAGATGCAGCAGTTAATCGAGCAGCTGTGGCAGGAGCAAGGGTTTACAGCGGTGCTCGTCACCCATGACGTAAGTGAGGCTGTTGCCCTCGCCGACCGCGTTGTGCTGATCGAGAACGGGAAAATAGCGCTCGACATCGCGATAACACTCGATCGGCCACGGGAAAAGGACAGCGGCTTCAGCCATTTCGAGAAGCTGATTCTCGATCATATTCTTGATCGGAAGGAGAGCTCTACAAATCTTTCGAAGCCGCTTACTTATTCGATTTAGAAGCACTCACTCCGCTTCATCTCATTTCATCTCCCAATAGCTAATGAAGTGCTTTATCGTATCAAAGTGTGTCCGGCTCTGAGTTTTTTTTGTGATCACTATCCCCTTCAGTCAGGGTAATGAAGAGTTTGATAATTAAACAGATAAGATAATAAAAACAGTCCGTTTACATGTTAATGCCACTTGTGTCGGCCTGAAAGACAAAAAAGAAACCCGTCAGCACCTGCTGGCGGGTTTCTTGTGAGCTTATAAGAAAGTGCAAGTTTTGAGGACGAGCTAACCGTCAAACCAGAGCATGTCAGAGCTGCGCTCTCCCCCAAGCAAGCAATCCCCAACGAACAACTTTCAATTACATTTATTCTCCAAGGAAGTCAGAAAGGAAGCGCAGTTTTTCCATATGGCCACTATCCCTTTCCCTCAGAAAAGCAACTTTTGCTGGCAGTCCGTTATCGGTTTGAGCGTGACTGAGAAAGAAGGGATATGGGAGTAGGAGTGATAGTAATCAACAGTAATAATTAGTGATAATTATTAGTAATTAATGGTAATAAGTAGTTAGGGGTAGTAAGAAGTAGTAGTGCGGATTGGTTGGAGTAATAGGAAGAAGTGGGGCTAAGTAGGAATAAGTAGGGGTAAATGGTAAGAAGAAGTAGAAGTAGTAGGTAGTATGAAGTAATTATCTGGTAAGCAGCCAGCCTCCTCGAATTGAGCATGTGCTTGACTTAACGATGTTTTTCATCGTTAAAGCAAGTGTTTCAGATCAATCCGTCACGTTAGTGATGTTTTTCATCGGGAATGGCTGTGGTGAGGAAGAGCGGTAGTGTCTATCTTTAATGATTTGTTCTGCCTCCTCAGCTATACCATTCAAAGGAACTAATCTTTAACAGCAGCTGGAGCCCACATCCATTCCATTCCCTCACCTCCCCGAACTACCAACATTACGAACACGCACCTCAAAGGACGCCGCAAGTCGTTTATATTTACAATACATTCACATCCAGTTAATACAGCCATGTTGTCGCCAAGTTAAGCTTCGAATATGAAGTAGCGGAAGAGAGAAAGGGGCAGGGTGATGTATTATTTGAACCACACTCAAGAAAGCAAAAGGCTGTCGGAGCAGCCTACCCTTCATGAGACAGCGAATATATACAACAGCAGCCTGGGTGCTTGGACGGAGATTGGACCTAGAGTGTTGCTTGTAGATTCGGTTATAGGTGATTACACCTATTTAATGGATGAGGTAAATGTTCATTATGCGGAGATAGGCAAGTTTTGCTCAATTGCCTCCCATGCTTGCATCAATCCGGGGAACCACCCCATGTGGCGGGTTACGCAGCATCATATTACTTATAGAAGCGGTTCTTATGACATAGATACGGGGTCTGAGCTGGATGAGGAAATTTTCAACTGGCGCAAATGGAAGCGAGCCCAAATTGGCAATGATGTATGGATTGGACATGGAGCTACGATCATGCCGGGTATTACGATTGGCAATGGCGCTGTGATTGGATCAGGCTCGGTTGTGACCAAGGACGTAGAAGCGTATTCCATATGGGCAGGAGTACCTGCCAAACTAATCCGTTATCGGTTCGAAAAAGACTTGGTTCGTAAGTTAGAGGAGATTGCCTGGTGGGATTGGCCCAGAGAAGCGATTATAGATGGCTTAGAAGATATGAAAAATATGGAAGTTTTTATGCGAAAATACAGTTAATGTAGTTAATTATATTTATTGTAGTTAATTAGTTAGGGTAGTTATGTAGTTAATTTAGTTTAGGTAGTTATGCAGTTGATGCAGTTAAGAAGGCAGTTATGCAGTTAAATCAGTTAATGCAGCTAAAGAGTGGAGGTGGTCCAATTGAATTCAATCGATAAACCAACCCTAGCCGTTTCTCCTTACTTAGCTATTGCAGATATTCTCCAAAAGGAAATTGAAAGCGGCCAGTATGTGATTGGCGGTCCACTGCCGTCCGAGGCGGATTTAAGCCGCAGATTTAAAGTGAATCGGTATACGATTCGGCATTCGCTTGATTTTATGAACAAAAAAGGAATTATACGCTCGCAGCAGGGCAAAGGGCATTATGTGTGTGAGAAGCCGATGGATATTCAATATACGATTACACAAGCCATGTGTTTTACGGATGTGATGACGCAGTTGGGCTGCAAACCAAGTGCCAAGGTTTTAAAGAGTGAAGTGAAGCTTCCTCCTGAGCGAATTGCTGGGCTTTTACAAATGGCACCTGATGAAAAGGGGATTCGTCTCGAAATTCTTCGTTATGCAGATGGGATTCCGCTTGCTTGGAATGAAACTTGGCTGCCTGAAAAGTACTTCCCGCATTTTCCAGAGCAAATGACTGCTTTTACATCACTTTATGCTTTGTTGCGAGAGGGCTATCTAGTGGAACTGGCTCGTATCTGGTCTACATTTGAAGCCATTTACCCTAACTCAGCAGAAGCGGCTCTTTTAACAATATCACCGAGCACCACGTTGCTTCACATTGAGAGTGTGATGAGAGATCAGAACCAGCGTTTACTAGAATATACCTCAGCCAAATACCGCGGCGATCTCTGCCGTGTATCGATTCAGTTCGAATAAGGAGAAGTTAAATGAAAAAATCACGCTTAACGCATATTTTAGTGGAAGGTGCTCCGGATTTGTTAGAAAAACTTGCTTTACAGGTGGAGCAAAAGTACCAGGTAACCCTTGTAAGAGAGCCGGAAAGAAGCCTGGTTATGAATAAAGCCCGAGATTCTGTTTCAGGTAATCCATTTTATATGGGCGAGATTCTGATTACGGAATGCACGGTTTCTGTGGAATCTGTGGAATCTGTGGAGTTAGTGGGGTCTGTGTATGGGTTTGGGGCGATAATGGGTGAAGAGCCCGAGCGTGCCTATCAGCTCGCGGTTGTCGATTGTGCCTACAATGCCAAATTGCCAGAAACGTTAGAATGGGAAACATTATTAATAGCGGAAGAGCTGCAAATCGATGATAAGAAACGTTTGGAGCACTCACGGCTTATGATGTCCAAGGTGAATTTCGACACGATGGGGGATCAAAATGTCAAATCCTAATCCTAATCCTAATCTTAAAGAGCCAAGCTTTGATCGGATTCATGATACACAAGAGATCTACCGTGTTCTGCTGCATGCGATGTCGAGACCTGGTCTGATATGCGAGTTGGGAGTTAGCATGGATGGAGTCGATCTTCCTGTAGGAACCTCTAAGGCTGCCGCCGCCATTGCGTTTACTTTGCTGGATGGAGAGGTAACTTTTGCAGTCCAAATGTATGGACAGGAAGGATGGACAGAAACAATCCGGCGTTTGACATATTGCAAGTTAGTTGATTTTGCAGATGCGGATTATGTATTTGTAGAGGGTAATGAAGAGTTGAGATTTATCAACCAATTGCAATCACAGCTTAGAAAGGGCACACTTTCTTCCCCGGAAAAGTCAGCAACTGTTTTCATTCGCGTGAAGCATTTTGTAAATAACGAATTGTTATCAGGGCATCAAGGCTGCTCTTTGAAACTTACAGGGCCTGGGATTCAAACGGAGACAATGTGTTATGTAACTGGGCTTTCGTTTGCATGGATCGAGAGCAGGGCTCGTTTGGTTGAAGAATATCCGTTAGGAGTGGATCTCATTCTCTATACAGAGAATGGTGAATTAATCGCAATTCCAAGAACTACAGTTGTGGAAGGGGTGGCTGGAGCATGGCATATGTAGCCGTAACAGGGGGACAAGAAGCCATTCAGCAAGCAGAGCAGCTTGTGAAATATTATCGCTCAAAGGATTCTGAAGCGGTTCTGAACATTTCCATGATCGAAAAACAGCTTCGCTTGCTAGTGGATCGTATTATGGGGGAAGGCGGGATGTATGCGCCGGAGTATGCAGCCCTTGCCCTGAAGCAAGCGGAAGGTGATCCTGCAGAAGCGGCCTTCTTGATTCGCGCTTATCGTTCTACGCTGCCGCGTAATCACTATTCTCTTGTGTCCGAGCCAGCGAATATGCGTGTGCTTCGCCGCATTTCATCCTCATTCCGCGATATGCCGGGGGGACAAGTGCTAGGTCCTACGAACGATTATACGCATCGTATGCTGAACTTCTCTTTAAGAAATGAAACAACAGAGGATCTCCAGGCTTTTGTTGAGACTTATTTAAGCGATACACCCTGGGACGAGAGCAGTATGAAATTCACAAAGATTGCTGATCTGCTGAGAGAGCAGCATTTAATGGCGGATGTGGAAAGCTCGGATGATGAGGAACCTTATGATATCACACGGCAAAAACTAACCTTTCCGTGCAGCAGATCTGCCAGATTGCAGACCCTCTCGAGAGGCGAGACCGGGGCTATGACAGCATTAGCTTACAGCTCTATGCGCGGATATGGTGCGGTTCATCCTACAATTGGCGAGCTGCGTGTCGGGTATACGCCTGTCCATATCCCACATCCGTTTGATAGTGATGAGGATGGAGAAGGCATATACATTGGCGAGGTTTTGATGACTGAGGTGGAATCAATCAACTCATTTACACAGGATAAGGAATCAGGCAACGTGCAGTTCTTACTCGGTTATGGGCTTGTTTTTGGGCAGAATGAGCTAAAGGCAATTTCGATGTCGATTCTTGAGCGAAGCTTGGAAACCAAGGGAAATGCACCCGCACAAAATGAAGAATTCGTTTTGACCCATATTGATAGTGTTGAATCAGGCGGGTTCGTTTCCCACTTGAAAATGCCGCATTATGTGACCTTTCAAACCTATCTGGATCAAATACGTAAAACGCAAGTACGTAAGAACAAGTCAGCCTCAGAGGAGGAGACCAACCATGCAAAAGCTGGAAAAGATGAGGTTCCATACAGCAGAGTATAACTTTGCCTTTCTCGATGAAGGCTCGAAGCGGGAAATACGCCGCAAGACTCTGAAGGCTGTCGCTATTCCAGGCTACCAGGTTCCCTTTGGCTCCAGAGAATTGCCGATTGGCAGGGGCTGGGGGACAGGCGGATTACAGCTAACATTATCGCTGATTGGGCAATCCGATATCGTTAAGGTGATCGATCAGGGCAGTGATGATAGTGTGAATGCGGTAAGCATTCGTCGGCTGATTGAAGAAACCAGCCACATTGCATCTACAGAGGATACAACACAAGCGACGATTATCCAATCCCGTCACAGGATTCCGGAGGACCGGTTGCGTGCTGATCAAATTCTAGTCCTCCAGGTCCCTGAACCAGAGCCGTTGCGGCATGTGGAGCCAAGCGAGGAAGTAACGAAGATTCAGCATGGTGAGATGGACTATAGCGGCATTTGGTTGACGCTGTATGAAAGCATCGTTAAATGGGGGGCAGTTACGCAAGGTGCGGATTATCCGGTTATTGTACATAACCGTTACATTATGGCACCAAGCCCGATTCCGCGTTGGGATAATCCCAAATTGCATCAAGCGGATCATTTGACCTTATTGGGTGCAGGGAGAGAAAAGAAGCTATATGCAGTGCCGCCTTTTACGAATGCAGTCTCCCTGCAGTTTGAGGATTATCCGTTTGAAGTGGAGTCCTTTCCAGGAGCAGCCTGTCGTCTATGTGGAAGCGGAGAAACATTTTTAGATGAAGTGATTGATAGCAAGTTAGGTCAAATTATTTACCAATGCTCAGATACCGACTATTGCAATCGAAGATGTGAGCAGCAAGAAAAGGGGATGTTCTAATGGTTATAACAAATGAAAGCAAACCAGACCTTCCCTTACTGACAGTCCGCAACCTGACTAAAAAATATGGCAAAGGCTGTTCCTCATGTCTAGAGGGAGTAAATTCCACGAAAGGCGGACGATGCCCGGATTGTGGAACTGTATGGGCGTGCCGTGATCTGAGCTTTGATCTGTATCCAGGGGAAATTTTAGGTGTAGTGGGTGAGAGTGGATCTGGTAAAAGCACGATGGTGAAATGTCTTTATTATGATGAGGAAATTACATCTGGATATATGTCGATTGCCACCTATAAAGATGGTATATCCAATCTGTTTGAAGAATCCTCCCAGCAAAAGAGATACATCCGGAACCACCTTATGGGTATGGTGTATCAGAATCCTTATTTAGGTCTGCGTATGGGCTTCTCTAGCTCCGGCAATATTGCAGAAAAGCTAATCGCGGCCGATCATTATCATGTGGGCAACATCCGCAGTCGCGCTTCAGAGCTGCTGGAAAAAGTAGAAATTCCCTTGCAACGGATGGATGAGCCGCCGAAAAATTTCAGCGGAGGCATGCAGCAGCGGGTTCAAATATCCAAAGCCTTAGCGAATAACCCGCCATTGCTGCTGTTGGATGAAGTAACGACCGGCTTGGACTTATCTGTACAAGCCAAGGTGCTGGATTTAATCCGCAGCATTCAGCGGGAATTAGGCGTTGCCATGATTGTAGTTTCCCATGATCTGGGTGTGATACGGATGTTATCTGATCGCACTATGGTATTAAGGCAAGGGCAAATTGTTGAGCATGGCCTAACGGATCAGATCCTAGAGGATCCTCAGCATCCTTATACCCAGCTTCTTGTTCATTCCTTGTTATAAGTGAAAGCAGAAAGAAGGAATTTCTATGCTAAAAGTAACCGGACTTTCTAAGCAGTTTCAGCTGTCGCTCAGCCATGATATGCAAGTAAATCCGTTTCAAAACCTGTCCTTTGAAATTGCCAAAGGGAAATTCATGGGAATTTCCGGACCTAGTGGTATGGGGAAATCCTCGATTCTCAAATGTATTTATCGTACGTATCTCCCAACCCTGGGGGAAATTAAATATGACTCGGCGCGGTATGGTCCTATCGATTTAGCTAAGGCAACTGAACGGGAAGTTGCACATTTGCGGAAGAGTGAAATTAGTTATGTCTCGCAATTCCTTAAGGTCATCCCGCGGGTATCAGCCGTTGATATTGTGGCAGAGAAGCTGCTGCCTTCTGGTATTCCTATTCAAACTGCACGACTACAAGCGGAAGCCATGTTAGAACGGCTGCAGATTCCACGCAAGCTGATCCAAGCTTTTCCGGCTACCTTTAGCGGGGGAGAACAGCAACGCATTAATCTGGCTCGTGCTTTTATCGTACGGCCGCGTTTGCTCATACTGGATGAACCAACGGCTTCCCTGGATAAGGAAACGAAACAAAGCGTATTGGAGCTGCTCAGTGAAATGAAAGCTCAAGGCACGACGATGATTGGTGTATTTCATGATTGGGACGTGATGGAACGGATTGCGGATCATATTCTTGATCTTCAAGCCTTTGTTTTGGAACGTGTGTAAGGGGCAGGTTCGGAGAAAGGAGTGAATAGGCATATGAACACAAGGGGTATGGGAGTTAGCTTGCCGCCTAATGACACCATGGGCAATTTGGAAAAGCTAAAGAACAAGCTGATCAAAATTGAAGAGCTGGGTTTTGAAGCCGTAGAATTATCGCTGCACGGCATGGATGTGATCCGCAATGGTGTGATTGATCATCAGCGTTTGGAGAAGTATCGAAGCTTGCTTAGCAGCTTTAACCTTCGCTACACCACACATGCTCCCTATTCCATCAACTTATTTCGGCAAGGGGATACCAGCATAGAGCAAGCTTCATTAACTGCCTCTTTGGAGGTAAGCGGAGCAGTTGGTGCTGAAACGATGGTTTATCATGTTGGCAGATATATCGGTGAAGAAGAGTTCTTATATCCACATACCTGGCTTGATTATACGCAAGAGAATAAGCAAGAGCTTCTAGTGGAAGAGCAGAGCATTATGCGAAAACTGGGGCAGCTAGGTCAGCAATTAAATGTGCGGATTGCCTTGGAGAACATGCGCCCTTACTTGGATTGTCCATACTATTGCTACGCAGTCATTCCCGGATCCTTGGTGGAGCAAGTTGAAGCCATTAATCATCCCTTTATTGGCATTACACTTGATATCGGACATCTTTATTTATCACATAAAATGTTTGGGCTAGATTTGATAACAGAGCTTAGACGGATGATGCCTCACGTTATTCATCTGCATATGCATGATAATTACGGCAAAGCTTGCTTTTCCTCTGAAAAAAATCAATATGAGCTGGCGCCGATTGGCCGCGGAGACATGCATATGCCTATCGGGGATGGAGAGATTCCTCTGGGAGATATTTTTAAAGAGCTGCCCGCAGAATTTAATGGTTATCTGATTCACGAGGTGCGCGAAAGATATGAAAGTGAATGGTCTGGGCTTCGCCTGCGCTATGAGAGGGCTATCCAACAAGAACAAAACATGCATTGGAGGGGTTGATCAGGATGATTTCAAATCGTTTGCACATTTATAACGCTCGCATCGTAACTTTATCCGGAGTGCAAGAAGGCAGCCTAATTATTGAAGATGGTAAAATTGTTGACATCCTTCCAGGCAGCTCTCTCGAAATAGCTTCTTCCCATGAAAGTATGGATGCAGAAGGCTGCTATGTCATGCCAGGCTTGATCGATATGCATAGTGACGCTTTGGAGAAGGAAATTCAACCTCGGCCGAATACATTTTTCCCGCTGCACATGTCGTTCTTTGAATTAGAGAAAAAGCTTGCAGGCTGTGGCGTAACGACGATTTATCATTCGTTATCGTTAGCGGATGGTGTTGGTGTCCGAGATGACGCTATGGTCGTAGATGTGATTGAACATATCGTTAAGCTGCGCGAAGAAAGAGCAATGATTCATCACCGTGTCCATTTACGTTATGAAGTAACGAACCTTATTGGCATGAGTATTGTAAAAAACTTGATTGACACCCACCAAATTGATTTATTGTCGATCATGGATCATACCCCGGGTCAAGGTCAATTCACAGAAAAAGATACCTACGAGAACTATTTGCTTAAAACGTACGGTGTGCGTGACGAGGAGCTCAGATTGATGGTTGAGACGCTGAAAAGCAACTCGAAATTAATCCAATGGGAGCAAATTCGCGAAATGGTGCAGCATGCGATACAACATCAAATTGTTGTTGCTTCTCACGATGATGACACGATCGCCAAGGTAGATCAAATGATTGACTATGGCGTGACGATCAGTGAATTTCCAATAAACCTGACAGCTGCAGAATACAGCCATGAGCAAAATCTCCTGGTCGTTGTGGGGTCACCTAATTTGGTAAGAGGTGTTTCTCATAGCAATAACATGAAAGCCATAGATGCGATTAAAGCCGGATATTCCGATGCGATCTGTTCCGACTATTTGCCTTCTTCCATGCTCCCGGCCGTATTCATGCTGCATGAGAAGGAGCATATGCCGCTCCATCAAGCAGTGGCCATGGTTACCGCTAATCCGGCAGCTAAGCTGGGCATCAGTGATCAAGTAGGCTCCATCGAGAAAGGTAAATTGGCGGATCTCGTATTCGTGAAGCTGCACCATGGTTACCCGCTGGTCCACCGTACGTTAGTGAAAGGCGAAACGATCTATTATGCCAAGCCATTCCATTCCCAAGCTAAGGAGATCAGCTATGCTTAAAGCTGATTTGCACTGCCATACGAATGCATCTGATAATTCCTTCAGCATAGAGGAGGTTGTAAAGCAGGCAAAGGCAGCCGGGCTGACACATCTTGCCATAACAGATCATGATACAACAGCAGGTATACAAAAGGCTTTGTTATATGGCGAGCAATACCAGCTGCAAATTATCCCGGGTATTGAAATTTCAGCCTCCGATCCGAAACGTGATCGTAGAGCGCACATTCTGGGTTTATATATCGATCCACATCATCCAGCACTGGATGATCTATGCAAAGCAACCTTGCTTTCTCGTCATGAGGCTTCTAAACAGATGGTATCTATCATAGCAGATATGGGCTACAACATTAGCTGGGAGCTCGTCAGCAGCTATGCAAAGTTTGGGACTGTAGTTTACAAACAGCATATTATGCATGCTTTGATGGATCTGGGTTACTGTGATGAGATCAATGGTGAGCTGCAGAAGAAGCTTTTTTCACGGTCCGCGAAGGAACCAGGAAAGGCATTCATTCCGCTTACTTATCCGAATGCTGAGGATGCCATCCGTGCTATCCGGATGGCAGGCGGGGTGGCTGTGCTGGCTCATCCTGGTCAATTTGGCAATTTCGATGCCATTGAAGAGTGGGTCAGCCTTGGACTGCAGGGTGTAGAAGCCTATCATCCTACGCACTCTTCTGCGGATACTCGGGTAGCGCTGCAGCTTGCAGCAAAGTTTAATTTGGTTGTCACAGGTGGAGCCGACTACCATGGTTTCTATGGCAGCGGGGACTATCCACTTGGCAGTGTGTCAGTAAGCGAGCTGTTCATCCGTTAAATTAAATAGTCGAGAGGGGCTTTACAATGAAAAAGGTTGGTTTATTGATTGTAGTGGTTATGTTATGTGCAGTTTTTGCAGCGTGCTCCAATTCGGCGAAAGAAAGCAAGACCATTACCATCGGTTGGTTGCCTAACGAATCAGGCGAAGACATTAAAGCAGCTCGTGAAGAAGTTGGTAAGCTGGTTGAAAAGGCAACGGGTAAAAAAGTGGAGCATAAAACAACTACAGATTATATTATCGCCATTGAATCGATAGCCAACGGTAATGTAGACCTTGCTTACTTGGGTGCACAGGGATATATAGAAGCTAAAAACAAGAATGGAAAAGTAGAACCATTGGTTATTCCAAGTGGTAAATCGGGGACAGCAGAGGATGCGGTTTACTACAGCTGGTTAGCCGTTAACAAGGGTAATGAAGCTCCGTTCAAGGATGGCGACAAATTTAAAATCGATAATCTTGCCGGGAAAAAGTTCTCTTTTGTATCAAACAGCTCCACTTCAGGCTTCAAGGTGCCATCCAATGGAATCATCACTTACTTTAATAAAATTGATAAATACAAGGATCTAAAGAAGGACGATTTACTTGAAGGAGGAAAAGATAAATTTTTTAGTGAAGTACTTTATGGAGGCTCGCACCAAGGCTCAGCAGTGAACCTGATATCTGGAAAAGTGGATGTGGCTGCATTCTGTGATACTTGTGTGGCTAATTATGTAAGTCTAGAATCGGGTGACGAAAATCGCCCAGGTGCTGTTTACAAAGTAAAAGAGGATGCAGCGGAGCCTTTTGACACGGTTAAAGGTAAAGAATTCTCGTTAATTTCCGTAACACCTGTGCTTAATTCCCCATTAGTAGTGAACACAGATAAGATAAGTGCCGAGACGATCAAGAAGTTAGTCGAAGCTTTCACATCAACAGAAACCGCGGCAAATACGAATATTTTTGTAACAAAGGATTCAGGTAAAACAGGGATATTCGCCAAAACGGAAAACGAAGCTTTCGTAGTCGTGGATGATGCTTTCTTTAATCCGGTTAGAGAATTATCGAACTGATAGTTGAGGGATAACCCAAATAATGGTTTTTAGAGGAGTTAACTATGACAACGTTATTAGATGTAAGGCATGTATCCAAACAATACGGCCAAGATACGATGGCGTTATCTGACGTTAATTTCTCTGTGCAAGAAGGAGAGTTTGTTTCCATTATTGGCCCTTCAGGGGCAGGGAAATCCACACTCCTTCGCTGCATTAATCGGATGATTGATGCAAGCAGTGGAGAAATTAACTTTGATGGCGTGCAAGTCATGGATTTGAAAAAAGCTGAACTGCGAAAGTTAAGAACGAAAATAGGGATGATTTTTCAGCATTATAATTTGGTGAACAGATTGACGGTAATTGAAAATGTGTTACATGGCAGACTGGGTTACAAATCGGTCTTGATGGGATCACTGGGCTGGTATACGGCTGATGAAAAGCAGCAGGCGATGCAAATTCTTGAACTGCTGGGGCTCACGAAGCATATTTACAAAAGGTGCGATCAATTAAGCGGCGGGCAGAAGCAGCGTGTAGGTATCGCCAGAGCACTACTGCAAAATCCCAAGCTGCTATTATGTGACGAACCGATCGCTTCCCTGGATCCGAATGCGTCCAAAGTGATTATGGATCATCTGCGGAATATATCCAATGTATTGGGGATTACAGTACTAATTAATTTGCATCAAGTCGATGTTGCATTGAGCTATTCCGACCGAATTATTGGGGTCAATAAAGGGACGGTTATTTTTGATGGATTACCTCAAAAAATCACATCCGAAGAAATCTGCAAGATTTACGGCTCTGAGGCTGGTGACCTCATCATCGATGTTGGAGGAAGACATGTCGGATGATTTTTTTGCCAGGAAAAGATGGAAATCATTAGGCGTCATTGGCATTATCATGACTCTGGCCGTTATTTTCATAATAATAACGGAGTTTAGTATCCTGAAGGGATTCGCTTCGATTCCTAAAGCTATCACCTGGTTTGTCACTAATTTTTATCCGAATGCCGAGTCATTGGAGAAGCTTCCAAGTATAATGAATAAATTAATTGAAACGGTACTGATTTCCATCGCCTCGACTACTGTAGCAGCCCTATTTGCTGGATTTTTTGCGATTATGGGAGCTAATACAACACGTGTGAATCGGTTTATTGCCATTATTTGCAGAGGTTTTGGCACAATTTTCAGAAATATTGATGTTGCTGCCTGGGCTTTAATTTTATTATTTTCCTTTGGACAAAGCGCTTTAACTGGATGGCTTGCCTTGTTTTTTGTAAGCTTCGGTTTTCTGACACGTGTTTTCGTGGAAACCATCGATGAATCAAGTACGGATTCTGTTGAGGCGCTGCGTGCTGCAGGTGCTGGTTATTTCACGATTATTTTTCAATCCGTGATCCCTACTTGTATCCCCCAAATGATTAGCTGGATTTTATTTATGATAGAGACGAATATCCGCAGCGCAACATTAATTGGAATTCTCACAGGAACGGGAATCGGCTTTTCGTTCAATCTCTATTACAAAAGCTTGAATTACCATGCGGCAAGCTTGGTGGTCATTGCCATCATTGTCGCAATTTTTACAATTGAAACCATATCCAATTATGTCAGAAGGGTGATTATATAATGGATATGCTTAAATCTGCCGATCCTCATTATTCGGGTCTGCCTGCACCTGTATCTGTACCGCTAAAGCCCTTCAATAAAGCTGCTTTTATGATTAGAGTTACATTGCTTGGATTGGTGATCTTATCGATTTATGGATTTATTACGTTTGACTATCGCGGTGTTAACACATTAGATGGACTTCTGGCTTCGTTTAAAAATTTCAAAGTCATGTTTACGCAAGCCCATTTCAAACATCTTACCTTCGGTGAAGCACTTTATGGCATACTAGTAACCGTAGGTCTGGCTTTTCTCACAACTTTATTTGGAGGAATCATTGCTTTATTTCTTGGACTTTTCGCTGCACGTAATTTATCCAATAATAAGGTTTCGAATATAATCAAAAGCATTGCTGCTTTCATCAGGGCTGTCCCTACTGTGTTGTGGGTGCTGATTTTTGCAGTAGCAGCCGGACTTGGCAGTGTTGCCGCTGTTGTAGGCATGACCTTTCACTCTGTTAGTTACTTGATCAAAGCATACTCCGAATCCTTTGAAGAACTGGACGAAGGTGTGATTGAGGCATTGAAGGGAAGCGGTGCGAATTGGTGGCAAATTGTGAACCAAGCGGTACTGCCCACAGCATTGACGTCGATCTTATCCTGGACCTTTTTCCGATTTGAAATTAACTTTGGTGTGGCTGTCGCAATGGGCGCAGCTGCTGGAGCGGGAGGAATCGGCTTCGATATGTTCATGGCCAGCTCCTATTATTTGGATCTTGGCGAAATCGGGATGATCACCTATTTCATACTTGCTTTTGCGATCCTTCTAGAAGTTTTCGCTACGAAATTGAAGGCTAGACTTCATAATAAGCCATAGCGTAAGCGATAGACCTTGGAAGCCTGCACTCCGCCGAAATGAGTGTTGCTTGACTTAAGCGGGTACTACTTTCCACACTTAACGATGTTTTTCATCGTTAAAGTAAGGATGTGGAGCGGAAACGGTGCTTTTAACGATGAAAATCATCGTTAAAGTAGCAGATTCTTCTCAGCTGCGCGCGTTCTTCAGTCCCAGCGGCCTTGGCATGCGGGGAAATCTCCTCCGATCCAGAGAAAAAACCTTGATGGCAGTCCGTTTGAGCTAGGTGTTCTTACGTTTCGTGCGATAGTGTTAGCTTTTAAAGATTTGTTCCTACCTCTACCTCCATTCCACACACGGATACATATCTTTTATAGCAGCTGGAGAGCACAAATGGACAAGAGACGCATTAAAGTCTATGTATTAGAAATTAATTCATTTATTGGGTTTATTTAGAATAAAAAGATGTGGTAGTTGTACATTTTTTTGGACTCCCCACGACAGGTTGCGATCTGATCCCCGCTCAATTTGGACAATTCTGCGCTGGTTTGGCTGGCTTTGACTGCTACATAAAACGACGAAAAAAAGGACCTGGCTTCACATTGGAGCCAGGTCCTTTTGGGACGTATAATGTGTTCTAACAGTATTACTTTATTTGAAGTTAAGCTGCGTCGGCCAGTTTTAGCTAGCATTAGTTAGCCTCAGCTAACAAGTTTACCCTATAATAGGCCTGGAGTGCTTGTACGAGTCCAAGCGGGTTTTTCCGAAGGTCCTTCGCGCTGAAGAATACATCACCTTCTACTGCCGCATGCCGGGTATTGTAGAGTAGCTGATTGATGATTTCTTCTGAGCTGTGCCAGCCGCTTTCCTTGGTGCCCAGCTTATACGGAGAGTGGCCAATGTACAGCTTGACCTTCGTTCCGCCAACTTCATTTACCCACCAGTCGACGAGTGTATCATATCTCGCAGCGGTGAAGGAGAGGCTCCAATAAATTTGCGGAGTCACATAATCAATCCACTCCTGCTTGATCCAGGTCCTCACGTCAGCGTACATGCTATCATAGGCCGTCACACCAGCCTTAGTGTCTGATCCGGTTTTATCCACTGCTTTGTTGCGCCACACACCAAAAGGGCTTATGCCGAACTGGACTTGAGGCTTGACGGAGTGAATGGACTGCCCTAACTGCTGCACGAATTGATTGATATTATCGCGGCGCCAGTCGCCTTTGGACACTATTTTTTTGCTGTTATTGGCAATAAAGGTGTCATCATCTTTGAAATAGCCACTGGAGGGATAGAAATAATCATCCAGATGGACTCCGTCAATATTGTAGTTATTCACAACTTCCATCACGGTATCGATAATATGCTGGCGTGCTTCCGGAATACCGGGATTTATGTACATCTTGTTATCGGCTGTCACGATCCAGTCTGGATGCTCATTCACAACATGATTGGAAGCCAGCTTGTCGGTATTCGCATCATTGGTTGCCCGGAACGGATTGAACCAGGCGTGGAAGGACATTCCCCTTTTATGCGTTTCTTCAACCATAAATGCGAGCGGGTCATAGCCGGGTTCCTTGCCCTGCGTTCCAGTCAAAAATTTGGACCAGGGAACGAGCTGCGATGGATAAAGGGCATCAGCGGAAGGGCGAACCTGAACGAAGACGGCATTCATTCCCATACTTTGCAGATCATCCAACAGCTTCACATATTCCTGCTGCTGCACTTCTTTCTTGCCATAAGAAGAACTGGAAGGCCAGTCCAAATTGTAAACACTTGATACCCAAGCACCTTTTAAAGAGGAACCTTCATTGCCTGCATTCCCTGGATTCCCTCCATTCCCTTCATTGCCATTGCCCGGGATCGTTACAACTGGCGGCGTTATTTTCTCCGATTGCAGCGTTATCTTTTGTTCCTGCTGATTCCAGCCGACCAGAAGGCCGAGCTGTTCACTGACGAAGCGAAGCGGAACCATAACTCTCCCCTGTTTCATCTGAGCGGCTTCTTCCAGCTCAATAAGGCTGCCATTCACCGAAGCTGCTTTCTTATTGACAGTCAGCGTAATAGCGGTGTCCGATTTCTTGATGTTCACGGTTTTTGTTTTTTCCAGCCAGGTTACCTCGGCGCCAATCGCTTCACTGACTACTCTTACTGGGACCAATGTAACTCCTTTGGGAATCATGTAAGGAGGCACATCGCTCTGAATTTGCTTGCCATCCAGATAAATACGTATAGTTGGGGTTGACGCGGCATTAGCCGGTATGGCCATCATTTGCATACATAGAACAAAAAGAAGCAACAGGGTAAGGCACTTACGGAATTTCATTATGTATCCTCCATTAATAGATTTGTGGCTCTAATGTTATTAGACGCAGCTTCGGGGAGGATGTTGCTGTAAGTTGCTATTTTTATTCCTCAATACCTATTTTGGGGTTATAGAGCAAAGCACATAGTCAGTGGTAATCTTCTAAGATTTCATTGCCATCGCTATCCCTTCCGCTCAGAAAGCAGACGTCTTCTGCCTGTCCGTTCGAGCTTGGTATTCGCGCAATTGCAGCTTAGAGAGGAAGTGGGTGTGGGTGGAAGGGCGGCAGCGTCTGCATTTAAAGATTTGTTGCCCCTACATCCATTACATTCATGGAACAAATCTTTAACATCGGCTGGAGCCCAGAACCATTCGCTCACCCACCCTAGTCACGAAGACGCATCTCAATGGACACCGTCAGCCGTTTTTCTCAATTCAATAATAAATGTCTTCCAATACAAATTCTTTTTTACCTTTACCCGATTTTTGGTTTTGGAATTTCTTTTAGTTCATCCTTCGTTACATCTACTGAATCATGATTATCAGATGTGTATTCTACTAATGTGATATGGGGAGTAATAATAAGCCTCGTTGTATGCGGTCTAATTTCTTGAACGTTTTGCTCCAACTTATCTTATAATCCTAGTTATCAACTGATTCTTCATTTCCTTCACCTAAGTAATTATTTCCAAAGTCATCTTTAATTTCTAGCTCAACATCTACCCGTTCCCATTTGTTTCTTACCTTTTCAGTAACCATTTGGTCATAATACACGATAACAGACATCAGTGTGACGGATACTTTTCCTATGTGTACAAGGACTCCATCATATTCTGCACTAAGGTCAATCGATTGTGTATTTCTTTTGGTTGCCTTTAAAGCAAAAGAAAAGCTCCAATCTCCTTTTATATCTAGAAATGCATGTAAATAAGGAGCATCACCTAAATCTTGCTTGCTCTCTAAAGAATATGTTAGTGATACTGTTTCTCCATCAAAAATCGCCTCGGTTACCGTAACTTTAATGCCATTACTCTCTTTTGTCATGTTGATCATGCTGGAATATTCCTTATAGTTATCATAAAGAGCTGTTCTTCCGTTTTGCGATTGAAGCAGAACTTCTGGATATGACCAAATTGTTCAAGTTGAATGGCGAAACGACACATGCGGAAGCCGTTAAGATTCTTTTTGGATTGCTGGAGCTTAATTGGGATGTGAGCGCGTACTTTAGAAAACCTACGTGTACGATTGTAATTCAGAGTGCGATGTTTTTTAAAAAGTCTGTGTTCAAGACAATGTGATTTTGATAATCTACAATCGATTGAATAGAAAAAGGGATGCCCCAATTTTAATCTGGGGCATCCTTAAATAGTTTTTTACAATATATAAACCACGCTCATAATAAAATTCGATTAATTGAGGTTTACGTTTTTAATAAATGGTACTAGTATCATATTTCGTATACATCAAGGGGATTGTTCCTGCTAATGCAGAATAACTTACTTCTGCCATGAACATACCTGTAGTACTACTAACGATCCAAGAGCCGGACACATTAGTCATCCCAGATGATGGAAACGTAGGCGAATAATAAGCATTAACACTTCCCATATAGTCAGTCCAAAGTGAAATTCCATCTGAAGGCCAATTGTAGACTATATAATACTGCATATTAGTAATACTATATGAAGTGCCGTATTGAAAAAATGAATTACACCAGCCTTCAGCTGACCCCCCCGAAATTAAAAAGGGAATTCCAGTAGCATTTGCATGAACATGTAGTTGTGTCGCCATAATAGCATTAGTACTTTCAAGGGGGGTGCGATTAATGTTATCGACTGATGAATTAATTAGATCTTGATTTTCCACTTTATATGATTGTAAACTATCGATTAGTTCAGCACTTGGTTCACCCGAAGAGATAACAAAGCCCAATGTATCTTCTTCAGTAAAGTTGATGGGCGAAACATCTTTATTCACTGCTACGCCACTAAAACTTCCTTTGTATTCTGAAATATTAAATTGTATTCCATGTTCATTGGCTTCCGCATAGTATTTATTTGTCCCATTGTCATCGCTTCCAAACAAGTCGGCATTTATTTTATATTTCTTGTTGTCTAAATTAAATCCAATAGTCACAGATTTTTCGGACTTTTTAACGGAAATATCACTTAGTGTTTTGGTTTGATTAAGTTCAATCTTGTTGTAAGCTATTCCTTCATAAGAAAATTCCTTTTCACTCGCTGCAAAAGCATTCATACTGAGTGAAAATAGTGCGATCATAAAAATAAAAAGTATAACTTTCTTCATTTTCGTCTCCTCCTTAATTTAGGTAATTCCTGATATACACAATCCTCCTTTATTTGGTAATAATTACATGTTACTATACATATACATATATATCAACAGATTTATCCATCTAACTCCATTTTCTTAATGAATTTATACTTTCAGTGGAATTCTCGCCTATCCAAGTTGAGAAAAAGCTCAATAAAAGTATGTTTGACTACAAGATTACTTTACGAAGCTTAGTTGTAAAATGAGATGCAATACCTAGAAATATGAATACTATAGATAAATCGTGTATAATTAAGTTTGCGACAACAAAATCAATACAGAGGGTATAACTATGGCTCACACATATACTAAATAGAAAATTCATTGCTAATTACGAAAATAATCCTAAGGAGTTGAGGAATGATGATGCTGTTTTTAATTGTGTTCTTTCTGTTAGGACTCATTGGTGCTATTTATCCTAAAGCTATGTGGTATATTAAAAATTGGTGGAAGTTTGACGGAGATGTGGAAATCAGTGAAGTCTCTTTGCTCTTATATCGGCTTGGCGGCATTTTTCTGACCATAGTTTCAATCGTTGTGTTCATTAATAGATATGTTTAAGGATTCAGTGTGAACGAAACATTAAAGTGCTCAGCACAAGGATGGAATTTTACGACAGTGAATCGAATGTGAGTGAGACACCAGTACTCGTATGGAAACGTTACCTAGCTTTTAGTACAATTCTTGCTTGTATAACGGGATGGAGCGTTTCGTGCTTCCATCCTCTTTGTCTTGGTCAGTCAGTTGAAGGAGGAATGCATAGTGTTATAACAAGACTTATGCGTCCTATGCTTGCCATCCATTAATCGCCTAATCGCCGCTGACCAGCACCATAAGCAGCATCCTTGCCGTATTCCAGCTCGCCGTCAAGTTTATTATGTTCACATAAGTTTATGCGAAAATCAAACTGAACTCCTTGGCTAAAATGATGTTAGAAGGCAAAAAAAGGCCTTTTACTTTTAAAAGTAGTTAACGCCCTTAATGAATTAAACTACTTCTTTTTGTGGAGTGACTTGAATATTAAAACCCAAATCCTGTATTTGTTTCATGAAGTAATTGAGCGATTTATCTTTCAATTTATCCGGTTTCTATTCTTCCTAGTAATTTGTTTTGTCCCTCATGAGCGCATAAACAATTCGTAAGATCATATGGGCAGCCGTGACACTTGCTTTTTTATCACCTCGTCGTTTGCGGACTTTGCGGAAGAAATGTCCGATTCGATTTTTGGACTTTCCGTTTGCCCATGACGCCTGACAAAGTGCTGCCTTCACATGTTTGTTTCCTTGAGGGCATTTGGAATTCTTTTTCTTACCCGTACTTTCGTTGTTTCCTGGACAGATTCCTACCCACGATGCTAATGGAGCGTCTGTAGGAAACAAGGTGGATACTTCAGGACCAATCTCAGCAGAAATCGCTGCCGCCGTATGTAGATCAATTCCTGGTATCGAATCCAGCCAATCAATTTCTTCCTTGTAGGTTTGTTCATATTTCACATAGTTGCATTCATCTAAAAGATAGGACAGAATGAATAACGAGGATAGATCCGAAGAGGCTGTTTGTTACCTGACGTTTTTTAAGAACCGTTTATTCAAAAAGGAAGGTGTTATTCTGCATACAATCAATGTGGGGCCGTTGGTGCTTAATTTTGAGTTGGTTATTTTTATATTGTCTGCCTTTATGGGATATTGGGCATTGAGGTATCGTTTGAAAATGGCCGCGGTTGAGGCGAAGACAGGTGATAAGTTTGTTAGTGCATTAATTCTTGGCTTTTTTACGTGGAAGTTTAGTCTGATTATTTTTGACCCTGCTTCGATTATTGCTTATCCGATGTCTCTGCTTTATTTTAGCGGTGGGGAACGGGGACTTTGGCTGGCTGTAGCGGTTTCGGTTCTGTTTCTCTGGGTCCGCTCCCGGAAGGATGGCACTTCCATCAAGATGAATCTGGATGTTTTGGGCGTTGGATGGCTCGTTGGGAGCAGCAGCTATGTGCTTTTGCTTTTGGCGGTGGACAGTACTGATATGATTTTGCGTATGATTTATGCTTCGTTAAATGTAGTGCTTCTTGTTTATTTGTTCAGAAAAAGGGGGCCTCTCGGAAACAGGGCGGTCATCAACCAGCTTGTGCTCGGGTGTTGTTTGGGACTTATTTTACTTACGTGGGGTACTTATGGTCATTCAAAAGGCAACCTGGCTGGAGAAGCGGGAAATCAGCAGCAGACAGCGGAAGGCGTCAAGATTGGGATAAAAAAAGGGAACCAGGCACCCGATTTTGAACTGCTGACCCTGGAGGGTGAGAGAGTGAAGCTGGCGGATTTCAAGGGTAAAAAGGTTCTTTTGAATTTCTGGGCTACCTGGTGTCCGCCTTGTAAGGCTGAGATGCCGCATATGGAGAAGTTTTCGCAGGATTATGCAAATAAAGATGTTGTGGTTTTGGCCGTGAATTTAACACAAACAGAAAAGAATCCGGGCGTAGTCAGTGATTTTGCACAAAAATTTGCCCTTACTTTTCCCATTGTGCTGGATCAGGAAGGCGATGTGGCGAACACCTATCAGATTCTGTCTTACCCTACGTCATATATGCTGGATTCGCAAGGTATTATTTATGAGCGATTTCAAGGGGCAATTCATTACGAAACTATGGAAAAAGCGATAGCAAAAATGAATTGAATGAAGCTCGTTTTGTGATTGGAAGAGGAGGGAGAAATTTCTTGTATTAACAATTAATTTGGTGTATAAGTATCCATATGTGGGTATCATCCGCGGGTGATTCTTGCAGAGCAAATGTCGTTTTTTGCAGGATAATACACTAAAAAGGGTTGTGGTCAAATGGGGAAGAGTTTTATTAAAATTGCGAGTGTGTATTTTTTCGTTGGGGTTACTCTGGGTATGGTCATGGGGATCACCGAATCCTTTCAATTCACTTCAGATCATGCACATATCAACCTGCTAGGATGGGTATCCATGGCCTTGTTTGGCCTGATTTATCACTGTTTTCCGCAAACGGCTAACCAGAAGCTGGCCAAGGTTCATTTTTGGCTCCATAATGTGGGCGTACCTGTTATGGTAGCTGGCCATTTCATTTTTGTCTTGGTGTCAGAGTCTGCAGGGCTTCCCATTATGGCTTCAGGCGGATTCATTGTGGTGGTAGCAACATTAATATTCCTTATTAATATATTTATGACCTTAAATAAGCCCCAGAATGCTTGAATGTGAGTTTACTAGCTTTATAGTGCAATTCTTGCATATAAAAAAAGGATGGAGCGTTTTGTGCTTCCATCCTTTTTTTTATGGCAAAATGCTATAAGCACTAGTTATCCATATCGTCCCAGGCTTGCCATTCCATTAGATCAGCCGGAGCTTCTAAATACCGAAAGTAAATACCGTATGCCGCTCGCTGCCAAGTGTATTATGTTCACATAACGATGTTTTTCATCGCTATTAGGCCATGAGAGACTCCTACTTCTTGCCTTCCTCCTGATTGAGAACTCTATAGGATGCTATCGGTGTAATCCCTTTTGGTTAGCCCGTAAAAGACCAAGTCCTCAAATTCATTCCACTTGAGTATATGCTGCTGAAATTGTCCTTCCAATTTCATTCCAACCTTTTTCATCACATTGGAGGAGGCTGGATTTTTGGTCATGGCAGCTGCCCATACTTTGTTTAAATCCAACTCCTTAAATCCGAATGCAACCAAACGTCTGGCAGCCTCAGTAGCATAACCATGTCCCCAAAAAGGTTTTCCCAACCAATAGGCAAGCTCACCTCTTTTGTGAGACTTGGATACATTAATACTCATACAACCTATTAAGCTATGATTGTCTTTACTGACTATGGCGTAAGTGAAGCCGACACCCTCTTGTGACCGCTCTTTGCAACCGCTAATCCAAGACTCAGCTGCTCCATCGGGATAGGGGTAGGGAATGGACAAGGTTGTTTTTGCTACTTCTATATCTCCCGCGAGCTCCTGTACTTTACTTGCATCTGTTAATTCAAATGGTCTTAGAAGTAACCTTTCTGTTTCAAATATAGGCTGCACGGGAAACACCTCTCAATAAAAGATTTTTCAATCAAGTATATTACAATGTTTGGAAATTGCAATACTTGTATGAGAATAACTGAACCAATGATTTGTTCACAGGCGTTCAGGCAGTGTCTTGAACAGAAGCTCCATTAGCCTGGCTTGCGGATGTACTCAAGGACTTGCTGGCTCTCGAACGCATACTCGCAAACAGACTCAATACAATCAATATCACATGAAGTGCCATGGCGCCTATAATTCCGGCTTCCATAGACATGCCCGCTGCTTGACTAATAGCAACTATCGCACCACTTATTCCGATGACAATACCGGGGGTAAAGGAGTCTGCGAACTGCAGGTTTGCTGAAACTTTTCCGGCACCTTCGTCTCCCGCGTTAGTGAAAGCGACGGCGCCGCTGGTCGGATGAGCGAGGCCCATTCCAATTCCGGTTATCATTTGACCGATTACTGCGAGCGGAATACTGACTGCAGGTACCCAGAAGAGAATGGCAATGCCAATTCCTATAAGGATTACGCCAAGGGCGATCCGTTTGTTGCGGCCCTGTCCTTTATCCTTTGAATCCCAGTAGGATTGAACATAGGTAGCGGCGCACCAGCTAAGCGCAGCGCTTGCTACGATTAATCCGGCTATATCGGGGGCAATTCCTTTAATTTCTGTTAAGGCAAGCACTAGAAAGTTCTGAGTACCGACGTAAGCTGCGAAAAATAGCCCGCGTGTTGCCAAAATAGACGGCAAGCCTCTGCGCAAGGTCAGCGTGCCTGTTGGAAGCAGCTTGCGAAGTGGAAGTGCCATAAGAACAAGTCCGGCAGCCAGCAGCAGAATGCCCATTGGTTTCGGGAGCATGCCGAGGCCGCTCAGGAACAAACCTGTACCTATCGCTAGTAAGATGGCGAACAAAGTGGCCCCTGCTCCGCCTTTTTGTATACCTGGAGATTTTAATTTCCTGAAGACAGGAAGGCTCAGCAGGGCTGCCAGCACCAGAAATGGAAGTACTCCCCAAAACACAAATCTCCATGAAAGCTGCTGAGCTATTACGCCTGCAACGTAAGGTCCAATCATGGAAGGCAGCACATAGGCCGTGCCAAAAGCACCTAATATTTTCGTGCGGAGCTCATCCGGGTAGCTTAGGGATATGGCTGTGTACACACAGGTCATCATGGCCCCTGCACCCAATCCCTGCAAAGCCCGGGATCCTATCAAAACAATCATATTGTCTGCCAGCGCTGCAATTATCAATCCAGCTGCAAATACAATAAGCGCAACCGTGAAAGGCCAAGCCGGTCCACTGCGGTCTATGAGGCGGCCAACTACCAAGGTGCCAACAATTTGCGCAAGCAGGTAGGCGCTAAAAATCCAACCATATAAATCTATCCCATTTAAGTCGCCCGCTATGGCTGGAGCCACTGTAGTAACGGCCAAGCCTTCGAAGCCGACGGCCATAACTGCGAGTATGATACCAATGGTTAATGCGATGTAACGCGGGCTAAATATACTTTTACTTTCAGACATGATTCTCTGCCTCCATGCATTTCTCTAGTTTAATTATGTATACTTGGTATCCGGATACTTAGTAAACATAAATCTTTATAATGTTCAATGTAAGCCCGCGATATTGACTTTGTCAAGATGTTTCTTTACTATGTGGGTAACAGTCCTATTTCAATTTTGTTTTTGGAAAAGTAGGTGCCAACTAATGAAAACAAGAGAGACGCAAGGAAAAGCGGGAAAAGAAGTAAAAGCAGAAAAAGCCTCCCAAGCCGAAAGGACTAGCCGGGCTATTGTGAAGCTATTGAAACAGGAAGGGCCTATGGATGCCCTTCAGCTGGCACCATTGCTTGGTGTGTCCGGAATGGCTGTGCGGCAGCATTTGTACAATTTGCAAGAGCAAAAGCTGGTCACGTTTGAGGAAGAGCCGAGGTCCATGGGGCGTCCCGCCAAAATGTGGAGGCTGACACCAGAGGCTAACCGTTTGTTTCCGGATGGACATGCTGACCTTACAGTCAGTTTAATTCACTCCATGAGGGAAGCTTTTGGGGAAGAAGGCTTGAACAAGCTGCTGGAAATCCGAAACCGGAATCTGGTGAAGGAATATCAGCATAAAGCCCCACTGAGCTTACCATTAAGCGAGCAGCTGAAGGCTCTTGCGGAGTGGCGTACGACTGAGGGATATATGGCGGAAACGATTGAAAATGCGGATGGCAGCTTCTATTTTATAGAAAAGCATTGCCCTATCTGCGCAGCAGCACAAGCTTGCGCGGGCATATGCAGTAAAGAAAAAGAGATGCTTCAGCAGGTACTGGGCGATAGTGTGGCAGTGGAGCGAAACCAGCACATTTTATCAGGCAGCAGTCGGTGTGTCTACAGGATTATACCCAAGAACTTGGAAGGGTTGATATCCCAGCAGTTGGAGCAGAGCTTGTCATAATGATATGAAGGAGAGTTGTCATGCTGCATTCATTAACGGCAATAGCCGGGTATCGCCAAGGGGATGCGAGTATGCTGACCGATCAAATTTGGTTGAAGTACATCGTATCCGCTGAAGAACGTATCGTCAATTATGAACGCATTCAGTCAGTTCAGGAGCTGGCTCATGCCAATCCGGTCCTTGATTATGTGGAGAGAACGCTGCTGCTGCTGGATCGTATGCCGCTTACCTTTTGGATGAAAGAGGTACTGGAGGAGGTACTTGTCTGGTCGGAGACGGCCAAAGGAGGAACGTTCCGCGAACGCATGCTGTGGCAGCAAGGGGGCATCAATCTTTTTGTACATAATGTTGGCTCTGCACAGTTGTATGCTGGCAGCTTGAATGGCGCATCCAGTGAGAAAACGGCTGTTATTCAAGCTTTGATAGAAACACATGGACTCATTGGCCAATATATTCGCGGGGAAGTCTCTTTATATGAAAATGCCCCTCTAGCAAGTTTAGTAGAGAACGGGCTTCTGTCTGCAGGAGAGCTGAAGAGCCTCCTCATACCTTTAAATCATTGCATCATTGCCGCTGTATCCGCGGATTTGTGGGCAGCTGTACGCACGGAAGTTGAGGACATTGTAGACTGGATTGCTGAGGGCAAGCTCCAGGAGCCTCTTCCTGTTAATAATAGGCTGCGCAAAATGAGAGCAGAGGCCATTAGCAAGGGAGAAAACTTCGAAGCCGAATATGCCAAGCTACAAGACTTGTTCAACCTGGATGAGCTGCTGCAGCCGCTAGCGGACAAAACGCTATGGTATGTGGAACCAGCGCTTCAAGACTTCTCCCTGGAGGAGTTCGTTAAGGTTTTCCTGCTCGTCCGCCAAGCAGATAATTTGTCCCAAATCCGGCACATCAGCTTCGAGCATCTAATGAGCTCCATGTACTACGATTACAAAGGTGCAAAAAAAATTAATGTATACAAAAAGCGGATCATTGAGAAGTATCTGCGGGATCTTTCACCTGAACAGCTGGAGTCCGGATGCTTAAATGGAGCTGGAGCTGGAGTGGGAGCGGGTTCGCAGCCTTTGCAGTCAAATCAATCTTCGCATCTATCGCATCTGTCTCATCTGTCACACCGACTGGAGCGAAAGCCGCATATTCCTGATACCTTATTCTTCACCTTCGAATTCTCGGCTGCTGCGGAAAAGCTGATTGAATTTTGCGTGGAAGCAGAGAAGTCTCCCCTCTATGAGAAGGCTGTGCTGCTGCTGTTCGATTTGTTCGAGCTGCGCCGGGATGCGTACGACCGGTTCCATAATGAGGAAGCGTATTTGGCGACGATGAACCAAACGGCTGATTACAAAAAAATCATACTCGACTATATCGTAGGCAACCGCGTCATCGATATCGGCCCAGGCGGAGGCGTCATGCTGGATCTTATTGAGCAGGAGCTGCCTGACAAGCTGCCCATTGGCATAGATATTTCAACAAATGTCATAGAGGCATTGGAACGTAAAAAGCAGCTGGAAGGCCATCGTTGGGAAGTGATGAAGGGCGATGCGCTCAATCTGCAGGATTATATGCAGCCAGGCAGCGTGGATACGGTTATTTTTTCCTCCATTTTGCATGAGCTGTATTCCTATATTGAATTTAACGGTAAGAAATTTAACCACGATACCGTCGCGGCGGCGCTGCAAAGCGCGTTCAACGTCTTATCACCGGGCGGTCGGATTGTCATCCGGGACGGCATTATGACGGAGCCTGTTACTGGACAACGGCGTATTCGCTTTCTGCACAAGGACGGGATGGACTGGCTTCGGCGTTATGCGAGCGATTTTGCTGGCAGAAACATCTGCTATGAATTGTTGAACGAGGATGAAGTGCTGATACCTGTTAATGATGCTATGGAATTTCTGTATACCTATACGTGGGGTGAGGAAGCCTATGTACACGAAGTGCAGGAGCAGTTTGGCTATTTCACACCCAGCGGCTACACGGCTTTCATTAGTGAAACCTTGGGCGGGCAGGCGAAGATCATAGAAAGCAGACATTTTCTACAGGCAGGCTACTCAGACGCTTTGGCGGAAAAAATCGTGATGATGGACGAGAACGGGAAGGTTGTCCCGCTGCCGGATAGTACCTGTATCATTGTTATCGAAAAACTGCGATAAAAACCAGGATGAGCCTGTTTCTCGTAGGACAGGTTCATTTTTTTGCTTTGATGACTTGCCTTATAACGATTATAGAGGTATATTTAAGTCTATAAACGTATATAAGGGTGATTAGGTGAAGAACATTATAGATAAATTCGGTCCTGAGCCGCTTTATGTGCAGGTGCAGAATTGGATTCAAACCAAAATCGCAAACGGAGATTGGAAGCCGAAGGAAAAGCTGCCTGCAGAAGCAGATTTAGCGGTCTCTTTGTCGATCAGTCGTGGAACCGTCAAGCAGGCTTTGAAAAATTTAGTCGATGAAGGCATCCTTGTACAAATTCATGGCAAAGGAACGTTTGTCGTTGGCAAACAGATTGAATCCTCCTTAGCGGAGAGACTCGTATCCATTGCCGAAACGATGTATGAGAATGAGCGGGATTTCACGACTTCGGTGCTCGATGTGCAGCTGGTTGAAGCGAATGCTCAAATCAAGGTATCATTGAAGCTTGAGCCAGATGAGAAAATATATGCGATTCAGCGGCTGCGTTTCTTGGAAGGCACGCCTGTCGTGTTCCTGGAAAACTATTTGTCTGCGCGCAAATTTCCGAATCTGGACCGCTTCGATTTTTCCAAAAATACGCTGTTTTCGATTATCGAGAACGATTATAAGGTTGTCATCGATTGGGGCAAACGGTCCTTTGTAGCGAAAAGTGCGGATGATCGAACAGCGGACATGCTGCAAATTGAAAAGGGAACCCCGGTTATTTTCCTGGAGCAGGTCATTTACTCAGAGGCAGACATGCCTATCGAATGTTCACGAATTTGGATACGAAGTGATCAAATTAAACTGACCTCGATTCTTAAGAGACACTGAATTTAAATAAGCGATCGGCCTTTTCCAAAGGGCTGATCGCTTATTTTTTGATTTTTTTACGCCCCACTTGAAACCAAGCTTATATATTAGCATACATACGTTTCTTGACACAGCAATTAGGTATAAGGTGCGGAGATGTTGTAGGAATCAAAAACATGATTACTGGGAGAGAAAGAGCCTTGGTGGCGGATAATAGAGCCGTTTAGCGATGAAAAACATCATAAAGTAGCCAATTTGCCGGAGATGGTATCACATAACGATGAAAAACATCGTTATGTGACTAGAAAAAGCCTTGGCGACGGATAAAAGGGGCATTTAGCGATGAAAAACATCATTAAGTCGCCAGTTTGCCGTGGATGGTATCACATAACGATGAAAAACATCGTTATGTAACGAATTGCTCCCACGTTCTGCTCCTATGGACGCCGAAAACCTCAAAAAAACAAAAACTCAGTTTACTGACCATCGCTTCCAGAAACCTTGTTCCATATGCGCTGGGCCAACTGTTGCACGACGAGTGATTGCTCCCAGCGATTCTGGTGAATCGCGGGAATGGCATATGGCTCGGGTCCGAGCTCGCATACAAACGGCAGGATGTCGCCTGCTTTCGCCTTAGCCAGCCAAAGTCGCATCGCTTTTTCCCACCAGCGTGCAAAATGGGTGGTCATCGGATGATCGGCATCGGCACCAACACCAACACCAGCACCGATATCGACCTGAATTTGCTGTCCATTGGAAATGCGCCCATGTATGCAGGCTGTTCTTTCGAGCAGCGGTTCGAACCAAGGGTCGATGTTCTCTACATCGCGCCATATTTCTCCTGTCAGCACATAGTGGGACAAGTCGATCGTCAGATGCAGGCTGGGGAGCTGCTGGACATATTCGGTAGTACGCAGCAAATCCTGAGTGATACGACCGCGGTGTGTCTCCACGAAAAATGGAATATCAGCAAGAGCGGCTTCTTCCATCAGTCCATTTAATAAAGAGGTAGCGTCCAAACCGGTTACAAAAGAATTTGCGACCTGGGCGCTGATATAATCAGCACCGAAATCCTTGGCCTGCCGGACGAAGTCGGCGAATTGTCCGCGGCTTTCGGGAAACGCCTCGACGCCAAAGCCGAAACGGAATTCGTCCAGCTTGCGCCGCCACAGTCCGGCCTGCTCAGGCTCGGGAAGGCGCCCGAGAATTCCTGTGAATCCGGCAGCAGCGATATGTTCGAATTTTTCTTCCATCGACCATTCGCGATTGTTTCGGCCGATTCCCCTCATGGCCCACCACGATTGTTGGAATTCGACCCTGGGTGCATGTAAACTTTTGCTGCTTAGCCCATTGTTATTGACATAATTACTCATGTACCGCTCACCTCATTGATTGTTTTTGGAATCGCTTACTTAAAGTGTTGACAGAATTGGGGTCCTTATTATATGATGTTTTTGGATATACGTATATAGAGGTATATATACAAGTGAAAACGTATACCAATTATATGAAACGGTGCCTCTATTTTCAACCCTTATTTTTAAGAATGGCTTAAAGACAACAAAGGAGTGATGATATGTCGGTCCCTTATTTACCAGGTGTCCATCGAGGAAAGTATATGAGGTATGATACTGCGGTGATCCTCAAAAGATTTTATTTATGTGAGCGGATGCTCGTTGTTGGTCAGGCGGGTTGGCTTCCGGGCATACCGTATTTTGATATAAAAACAACCTTGCCGAAATTACTTTGGGAAGATGCGATGACAGGTCATGCTCTCAGAGAACGGGTATTCGAGCTCAGATTCCCAAGCCGTATTCTGGAAACCGGCGAAGATCAGCCGCTGATTGATTTTTTGAAATCGGTTACGCATGCGCCAAGCGCATTAGCCTATTTGATGGTGGTGTCCAGATTAATTAAGCCGGCCATGAAGGAAGCCTATCGCTCCTATTTGGATCTTGCCGATGAGATTGGCGACGGACCGACCTACCGGTTCATGGAGCTGGCGATCGAGGAGAAAACGAAGCATATCGAGCACCTTGAAAACTTCATTCCTATTATATTGGACCACACACCGGAAGCTGAACGCAGCGTAGCGGAGCAGTGGTTCAACCAGCAAAAGAATGTATGGGAGCAAGTTGGCGGAATCAGCCTGGAAACACCGTATCAAGTTGAAGGTATTCAAGCTGTCGAAGCTTTTGTTCCTTCTGAAATCGCTGTCAGGGAGGACCGGTTCATTCCGGTGCGGTTTTATTGGCCGGATAATATCGATGCTACGTTCCCTTACGGCAGCGGATTCCAGCTGCAGCTGCGCAGCGCTGTAAGCCATATGAACGAGGTTTGGGCGGTTGAGAATGCCGGATTTATTTTATGCGCATTTGCAGATACGCTGGGCTGGGATTATATATACGATGCGGCCCGTTGGTTGTACGACGAGAGCAGGCACTGCAGGATGGGATACGAAAGGTTGAAATCATGGGGCTTCGAAGATGCAGAATTACCGCTTGGTACTTATATTTTTGATTCGTGCCGCGGTCAGGATCCGATCTACCGGCTGGGGATGCTGTTCTATTTTGAATCCAAAAATATTGGCAAGAAAATCGACCGGATCAAAAATTTCGAGAAAATGAACGACAGAATGAGCCAGCATGATATGGATTTCGATTGGGCCGATGAAACGATCCACACGAGCTATGGCAAAACATGGCTTTCGGCGCTTCTCAAGAAAAGAGGGCTCGATCCTGATGATTATACGAAAACCCGCGATGTATGCGAGTCGCTTGTCAAAGAAACTTTGAAAACGGCCACACCGGAAGAAATGGAGCAAATCCGTGGCATTGCACATCGGATGTACGTGAAGGCTGAACAGCTGTTATAAAGATGCTACTATGGAAAAGCTGAAAGGAAGGAAAACTATGACAAACCGTATTTCCGCACAAGAAGTTGCTTCGAAGATTCAACATACGCTAGTTGCGCCTGATGCAACGGAGGAAGATATTAAACAAACATGCCGCGAATGCCTGGAATACGGCTTTGACGGCGCTATGATACTGCCCGCCTGGATTTCTACGGCCAAGCAGCAGCTCAAAGGCTCCAAAGTGAAGGTATGCACCGCTTTTGGCTTTCCGATGGGCGGCTCAAGCACATTGTCTAAAGTGATGGAGGCCAGAGATATCGTGGCAGCCGGGGCTGATGAAATCGATTTTATGCCTAATTTCGGCCTGTTCAAAAGCGGCCGGCACGCGGAGTTTAAAAGAGAGATCGAAGCCATTGTGGAAGCAGCGGGAGGCATCGTTACCAAGGTTATGCTGGAATTCGGCATGCTGCTGCAGGAGGAGAAAGAAATAGCAGCCACATTGGCGCTTGAAGCGGGTGTCACTTATTTGAAAAATTCAAGCGGCTGGGGACAAGGCGGCCACGCTACGGCCGAAGATATCCGCTTATTGAAGCGAGTTGCGGGAAACAAGGCGTTAGTGAAGGCGTCGGGTGGAATCCGCAATATGGAAAAGGCGCTTGAAATATTGGAAGCTGGCGCCGTTATGCTCGGTACGAGCGGGGGCGTGAAGATCGTATCAGGCCTCGGAGAGGAAAGCACCGCTTATTAAATAAAGCGTAAACCAGTGTAGGGAGAGATTGCTAATGGTTACTACACCGAAGGCGAAAATTGCGGTTATGGGCAGTTATAACGTCGGTCTGGTCGTGAATGCGAGACGTATGCCGGAATGGGGAGAAACGATTTTGGCTGAAGGGTTCAGCGAATGTCCAGGCGGCAAAGGCTCGAACCAGGCTGTATCCGTCGCCCGTCTGGGCGGTGAGGTCCGATTTATCGGCTGCGTAGGCCGCGATCATTACGGCGATGATGCCATCCGGTTATTGACCGGAGAGCAGGTGGATATTGCTCACCTTAAGCAGGTGGAAGGCGCTACGACGGGAGTCGGCTTCGTATTCCTGAACGAGCATGGCGACAACTGTATTATTGTGGACCCAGGGGCCAATCTGCACGTATATGCTGCGGATATCGACCGGGCGATTAGCGCCATTGATGAGTCGGATACGCTGCTGGTTCAGCTGGAAAGCAATATGGAGACAACGGCATACGCGATGAAGCTGGCAAAAGACAGAGGCAAGACCGTCATCTTGAATCCGGCTCCCGCGCAGGCGAACGTTGATTTTCTGCTGGAGCATGCCACGATCGTGACGCCTAATGAAAGCGAGCTTAAGATATTGTCAGGATGGGAGCCATCGAGGCCGCTGGAGGAGCAGGACTGCATTATGCTGGCCAGACGGCTGCTCGCCAAAGGGCCGAAAGCAGTTGTCGTCACATGGGGAGAACTTGGAGCGCTTATCGTTCTTGCTGATGAAGTGATTCATGTGCCAACGCTTCAAGTAACGGCCAAGGATACGACCGGTGCGGGAGACGCATTCAATGGCGCGCTTGCTCTGGCACTTGCGGAAGGGCAAACGATCCGCGAAGCGGTGCAGTTCGCCTGCACGGTAGGCGCGTATACGGTGACAGGCCAGGAGGTTATTCCATCCCTTCCGACGCGGGTGCAGCTGGAGGCATTTTGCCGGCAGCATGAGGGCGTAGGTGAAGGGATATGAATGAGCAAAATCAGGGAAGCACGCTGCTGAAGCTTAGCGGCATTAATAAACGCTTCGGAGCGAACCAGATCCTTCACAGCGTTGATTTTACCTTGGAAGCGGGGCAGGTTCATGCTTTGATGGGCGCTAACGGTGCGGGGAAATCAACGCTGATGAAGATCATTGCCGGGGAGTATACGCTGGATTCGGGCCGCATCGAACTGGAAGGGAAAGAAATTGAGATTCATAATCCGGCCCAGGCGAAGCGCCACGGCATTAGTGTCATTCATCAGGAGCTGAATCTGGTTCCTGAAATGACGATTGCGGACAATGTGTTTTTGGGCAAAGAAGCGGCTATTGGCAAATCTAATTTTTTATTATCCCGGGTAAAAGCGCTTACTTTAACGAAGCAGCTGCTGGACAGGTTCGGTATAGGTCTCGATCCATCGCAGAAAATCAAGCATTTGTCGCTTGGTCATCAGCAGCTCGTGGAAATCCTGAAAGCACTGTCTGACGATTCCAAGGTGCTTGTAATGGACGAACCGACGGCCACCTTAACTTCAGGGGAGACGGAGAGGCTGTTCGCAGTCATTCGCTCGCTCCGCTCCAAAGGAATCGGCATTGTTTATATTTCCCACCGGCTGGATGAAATACAGGAGATTTGTGATCATGTGACGATTTTGAAGGATGGTAAAATGACGGCCGAAGGGCCAATCGGCGAGTTCAACAACGATACGATCATCGAGCGCATGGTTGGCAGAAATCTCGGCAATTACTACCCTGAATCAACGCGTCAATTTGGTAACCCTTTGCTGGAGCTGCGTCAAGTGCAAAAGCAAGGTGCTCTGCAGGATGTTTCCTTAACACTGCGTGCCGGGGAAATCGTTGGCATTTTTGGACTTCTGGGCGCAGGCCAGTCGGACCTGATGCGGGTTATTTTCGGTGCGGAACGGCCTGATTCGGGCCAAATCCGGATTGAAGACCGGGAGGTCCGCATCGGCTCCCCCGCTGCAGCGAAGCAGCTCGGGATTGCACTTGTGACAGAAAACCGCAAAGAAGAAGGCTTGGTGCTGGAGATGGGCTCCGATCAGAACATGGTACTGGCTTCGATGAAGCAATTTTCCAGATATGGCGTGAAAGCTGCGGACCGCATCCAAAAGACGGCAAGCGCACATGTAGAAAAGCTTGGAATCAAGCTGCCATCTTTGAAGGATCCCGTGAAGCAGCTCAGCGGCGGTAATCAGCAGAAGGTCATCCTGGGCAAATGGCTGATTACCTCTCCGCAGGTCATCCTGCTGAGCGAGCCGACCCGGGGCGTTGATGTCGGAGCGCGCTCTGAGATTTATCATATTCTTTCCGGATTGGCAGATGAGGGGAAAGGCATCATTGTTGCATCAAGCGATGTCGATGAGGTTCTCGGAATGAGCGACCGGATTCTGGTTATGTTCCAGGGGAAGATCGTCGCCGAGCTTGAGAAACGCCAGGCCAGCGAAGATCTGCTGATGGAATTTGCCTCTGGCGCGGCAGTACAAACAAGGTAACGAGGTGAATGACATGAATCAGGTGCAGATGGCCAGAAGTCAAAATGCGCTGAATTTGTTTCAACAATATGGCATGTTTTTAATTTTAATCGTGGTATGCACTATTTTTACCCTATTAACGCCTAATTTTCTTACGACTTCCAACATGATTAATATTTTCAGACAGGCGTCGGTAATCGGCATTATAGCCGTGGGACAGTCGCTCGTCATCCTGACAGCCGGGATTGATCTTTCTGTAGGGAGTATTGTTGGCTTCAGCGGCGCTATTTCCGCAGGGGTAATGCTAAATACAGGCAATGTGTATCTCGGAATAGCCGCCGGACTCGGAGCGGGGCTTGTGATCGGCTTGTTCAATGGAATTTTGATCGCCAAGCTGAAGCTGACGCCTTTTATCGTAACGCTGGCTTCGATGACCTTAATTTCGGGGTTGACCTTGATCTATACGAAGGGCAATCCCATAATCGTCAAAAATACGGTTTACAAGTTCATCGGTCAAGGCTATGTGGGGCCCATTCCCTTTCCAATCATTCTCTTGCTTGTCGTGTATGGCATCTTCTTCTTTATTTTAAGAAAAACGATTCACGGCCAGTATATATACTCCATTGGAGGCAATGAGAAGGCTACCATGTTAGCAGGTGTAAATGTTGATCTCCATAAAATTATTGTGTATGCGACATCGGGCTTGTTGTCTGGCTTGGCGGCAATTATTTTAAGTGCGCGCCTCTCCGCTGCAACACCGGTGGCCGGAACGGGCTATGAGCTCGACGCCATCGCTGCTGTTATTCTTGGAGGAACCAGCTTGTTCGGCGGGAAAGGCGGAGTCGTCGGAACCTTGGTCGGCGTGCTGCTGCTCGGAGTTCTAACCACAGGGATGAACCTGGTGAACATCTCTCCTTTTTATCAAAATGTGGCCAAAGGTATTATCGTGCTTGTTGCCGTTATTATCGACCGTCTGATCAATAAGGAAAAGAAATAGCAGTCTTAGTCTTACAGTAGAACTAGAGCAGAAGTTTATAGGGAGGGTTTATATTGAAAAAGAATGCGTTCGTGGCAGTCATGATATTGGTGTTGTTAATCGTTTCGGCATGCGGCAATACGAAGGATAATAATACGACTGCTGGAAGCAGCACGCCTCAAGGAAGTCCACAGAGCAGTCCACAAGCGGGTAAAAAGCTGAAAATTGGCTACGCGATCAATACGCTGAATAATCCTTTTTTCGTGGCGGTTAAAGAAGGGGCAGAGAAAGAAGCGGCCAAACAGGGCGTCGACATTGCGATCGTTAATGCGAATGATGATTTGTCTGTCCAGCTTAGCGGTGTGGAGGATTTGATCCAGCAAAAAATCGATGTGCTCATCCTTGATCCTGTAGATAGTCAGGGTACCGTTCCAGCAGTGGAAGCAGCGAATAAAGCGGGCATTAAGGTGATTACAACAGGCCGTCAGGTGGATGGAGGAAGCATTGTCACTCACCTTGGGTATAACGAAATCAAGCATGGTGTGACGGCGGGCGAATTCCTGGCCAAGCAGTTGAACGGCAAAGGAAATGTTGTCGAGCTGCAGGGAATTATGGGTACGAATGTGGCGCAGGACCGCAGCAAAGGCTTCAATGAAGGCGTAGCCAAGTCGCCGGATGTTAAAGTCATTGCCACGCAATCGGCGGATTTCGACCGGGCTAAGGCGCTGACGGTTATGGAAAATATTTTGCAGGCGCAGCCGAAGATTGACGGGGTTTACGCGGCCAACGACGAGATGGCGCTTGGAGCTTTGCAGGCGATCCAGGCGGCGAACCGCACGGGCATCACGATTGTGTCCAATGACGGAACGATGGATGCGCTGCAGGCGATCAAAGCAGGGGATATTGCCGGAACGATGGGCATTTATCCGAATCAATATGGGCAAAAAGCGATTCAAATCGCGCTTGATGTGGTGAAAGGCCAATCCGTCGAGACCACGATCGAGCTGCCTTCCATCTTCGTTTCCAAAGACAATGTGGAAGATGCGATCAAGGAATCGCAAAACTAATCATTTTTTGCCGGGAGGAACAGCTATGAAAAGAGGAGCCATTTTAAATAAAGAATTAAATGAAGTTATTGCCTCGATGGGCCATGGGGACTGGCTGATCGTATGCGATGCGGGCTTTCCGATTCCGGAAGGCGTGCGCCGCGTCGATCTTGCGGTCAAGCAGGATTTGCCGGATCTGGAGACCGTGCTGTCGCTAATTGCTGGGGATTTCATCGCAGAGAAAGTGTATTTCGCGGAGCAGCTAGCCGAATTTAACTCACCTCTTCACACGAAAATCAAGCATATATTTGATGGAGTTGAAATGGCAACCATGCCGCATGAGCAGATTTTATCTGAGGCGGCCAAGCAGGCTAAAGCCATTGTCCGCACGGGCGCTTTTGACCCTTGGGGCAATGTTATTCTGCAATCCGGCGTCGATCTCCCCAACTGGTTCAACAAGCCAGGCGTTGTTGTGCCTGATTATTATAAGGACAAGTTGTGATGGTGCAGTCTTGATATGGGAGCCTTTTAGGAGGCCATCGATAAAGTCCAAGAAAAATAAACAGGTATCTTTGGCACAAATTATTTGTGAGAAAGATGCTTGTTTTTTTGTGTTTTAACAGCGGCTGGAGCCCGCATCCATTCTCTCCGCAACGCACTAAAGTCGAACATGCTCATCAAAGGACTCCGATTACTCCGGTCGTGAAGCCGTATAATTGCGGAAAGCGATCGGTGTCATGTTCGTATGTGCTTTGAAATTGGCGTGGAAATTTTCAGCGAATGGGTAGCCGACCCTTGCCGCGATATCTTTTACGGACAGTGTCGTATGTTTTAATAAATCCATGGCTACTTTCATTCGGGTACTCAGCAGTTTGCGGCGGAATGACATGCCATATAGATCATGAAGAATACGGTTAAGCTGCCGGTGGCTGACGTAGAGCTGACCAGCAAGATCGTCTTCCCTTAGAGGGAGGTCGAAATGCTCGGAGAAGAAAGTCTCGATAATAATGAGCCTGTTGTCAACGAAAGTTTGGGGCGCTAGTTCTGAGTGGGAGTCTGTCTGGATGCTAGCCTGGATGCCGGGTGAAGATCGGATGACGTCTACGAGAATTTGGGCAAACAAGCTTTGAACCTTGAAGAAATATCCGAACGGCTTTGTGTTTAATTCTTGTTTGATCGCGGCAAGCAGCGCAGCAGTTCCTTGACGATCCTGTGTTGTGTAGAACGCAGTATTCATTAACACGAACGCGCGAAACAGCTCGTCGGTCACGTCAGGCGGATAATCGGCCTTCGGATGCGGCAGGACATCACAGCGGAATGAAAAGCAGGATTTATGAACTTCTTCCCCGGATGAAGGACTTTGCTGCGAGTGGTATACCCCTGGAGGAATAACGCAGAAGCTGCCTTCTGGTACTTCATGGCAGCTGTCCTCGAGACTCAGCACGACTGTTCCTTTGTGAACAAACTGGACTTCATACATCGCATGATTATGATTCAATATGCGCCAATTGCTATTCGTATGGAAGAACCCGGAATTGATAAACACATGAAACTGCAAAGCGCCGAGTTCTACATTGAACTCGAGTTGTTCCGAAAGAGGCTGTTGACCCGCTCGTTTATTCGGCTCGTGAATGTTCATTGATATCAACCCCGGGAACGTTAATGTATTTTAGAAATTTTATCACCTGTATCACAGCGGGTCAAGGCAGATATATTTCGGTTCTCCCGATTCTCCAGCGGCTGGCGGAAGGACTATTCTTTTCAGTCATCATACGCCGCAAGATGTCTGTGCGGACCCTTGTTCGGCTGCAGGGGAAATCATACAATAGCAGCAAATGGATGAGGAGGCATGACAAATGGATAGAACGATGCAAACGACTGTGATCCTGGGCGGGGGCGTGACGGGGCTTAGTACCGCCTATCACTTGGCGCGCAAAGGCTGCTGCAAAGTAATCTTGATCGATAAAGGAGCTGTAGGGAACGGTTCAAGCAGCCGTGCTGCCGGTATTATAACTGGGCTGCTCTGGAGCGAAACTGGTGTTCTTGCCCGTCAAATCAGCCTGCAGTTGTTTCGCGAGCTTTCGGAGGAGCTTGACGGTTATTCGTTCCGTGCAGTCGGAGCCTTAAACCTTTTTGATACTCAATCGTGGCCGGAGCGTGAGCGATTATTGCCCCTTTACCGGCGCTGCGGAGCTCCATTCGAGGTGCTTGACGCAGAAGAAATGCGCTACCGCTGGCCTGAGCTGCAGCCCCGTGACGAGTTTATCGGACTTTACGACCCTCTAGGTGGATACAGCGAACCCGATGAATATGTGCCGGCTCTGGCAAGAAAGTGCCGTGAGCTTGGCGTCGACATTCGTGAGCATCAACTGGTGACAGGACTTGTGGTGCGAAGCGGAAAAGTCGCTGGAGTGCGTACTGCCCACGAAACGATCGAGGCGGACGCCGTCGTCAGCACGGTGTACGCCTGGACGAACGTGCTGCTTGCTCAAGAGGGCATAAGGCTTCCGGTCAAAGCTGTCGTCCATCAACGTTACGTGACTCAGGCGCTGACGGCGCCACTTGCGATACCGGCAGTCAATGCAGACCCGCTTGGCGGCTATGTCCGTCCGGCTGCAGGCGGCCGTTTATTGTTCGGAATCGAGACTGCTGAGCGGGAAGAGCAGCGCATTACTGAACTTACGTATCAGCTTAGCGCGCTTGAGGCTCCTGACTCGTTGAAAGAGGAAATCAGGTCCAATTTCACTCCTTATGTGCCCTCACTTGCTTGTGTCGACTGGGATGAAAGGAGACTCGGATTGTTAACCTTTTCGATGGACGGGGAGCCGATTCTCGGACCTGTGGAGTGTCTGCCCGGTTTGTATATCGGTGTGGCTTTTCACTCTGGAGGTTTTGCTTACAATCCTGTCTCGGGCATGCTGCTGGCTGAATTAGTGGAAAACGGACGAACCAGCATTAACATCGAAGCATTCTCGCCGGATCGTTTCGACCAGGCTGAAACGGATGCTTATCTGGCCGAAACGGTGAAACAGAAACATGTGGCGCGCCGGCGGCACTAGATAAATCACGTAGTGAACAACTTGAACGGGAGGGAACGTAATGTCGCAAACGGACAATGGTCATAAGGAGAAAGATGCTCTTAAAAGTGAGAAGATAACAGGTGAAGAAGTCAGTCCTGCAGAAGGGGGGACTTCCGCGGGCGGCGCTTCCGGGAGCGTGACGCAGCGGCTGTATGAACGGGCCAAGCAGATTATTCCCGGAGGCGTGCAGCTTCTCAGCAAACGGCCCGAGCAGATGGCGCCAGGTCTTTGGCCTGCCTATTACAGAGAGGCCCGCGGCTGCGAAGTATGGGACCTGGATGACCGGCATTATTATGATCTATCAACGAATGGCATTGGGGCATGTCTGCTTGGTTTTGCTGATGAGGACGTCTCCGATGCAGTCATCGATGCTGTCCGGCGGGGAAGTATGTGTACGCTTAATCCCCCGGAAGAGGTCGAGCTGGCTGAACAGTTGTGCGCGATTCATCCATGGGCGCAGCAGGCGCGATTTACCCGCGGGGGCGGGGAAGCGTGTGCGGCAGCGATCCGCATTGCACGGGCGACAACGGGACGTTCGGTCGTGGCCGTATGCGGCTACCATGGCTGGCACGACTGGTACCTGGCAGCTAATCTTGGTGAAGCCGAGGCGCTCAACGGACATTTGCTGCCGGGGCTGAATCCGTCAGGTGTTCCGCGGGAACTGAGCGGAACAGTCCCGACGTTTGGCTACAACGACCGTGAGGCGTTCCGGTCGATTGTGGATCAGTATGGATCGCGGCTGGCCTGCGTCATTATGGAGCCTTGCCGGTACCGGGACCCGGAGCCGGGGTTTCTTGAATTTGTACGCGATGAGGCCCATCGCTGCGGAGCGCTGCTGATCTTCGACGAGATCACGATTGGCTGGCGTCTTAATTATGGTGGGGCGCATCTTCAGCTCGGCGTCAAGCCGGACTTGGCTGTATTCGCCAAAGCACTTGGCAACGGACATCCCATTGGCGCAGTTATCGGGACGGAGCAGGCGATGGAAGGGGCTCATCTGTCGTTCATCAGCAGCACGTATTGGACCGAAAGTGTCGGTCCAGCCGCCGCGCTGGCCACGCTTGCGAAAATGAAGCGTAGTGAAGTAGCCGCCCATGTCCAAAGGATTGGGGAGAAAATCAAGGATTCATGGTCGCGTAATGCTTTCCGACATGGATTGCCAGTGGCTGTAGGAGACGGCTATGCTTGCCTGGCGAATTTCCGCTTCCAGGACGACCAGGCTGAGCAGCTTCGCACGTTGTTTACGCAGCTCATGCTGGAGCGGGGATTTCTTGCCGGCACGGCGGTATATCCGACACTTGCACATACGGATGCTATCGTGAGCCTGTACGACGAAGCGGTGGATGAAGTGTTCGATGTCATGGCCAATGCGCTGCGTGAGGGCAAGATAGAACAAAGCTTGCGGGGGCCGATTGCACATAGCGGATTTCGCAGATTGTTGTAGGACCTTGAGAGTAGCAAATCGGAACCTTGAGAGTAACATATCCGAACCTTGTGAGTTGACTTTGGAGAAAGGGTGAATGTATACTTCAAAGGGTAAGCTAATGATTCTAAAAAAACGTTGAAGAGGTGGAAGCGAATGTTGGTATTGTCGACTGTTCGGTCTCGGTATTTGGCTTAAACGGGAGAAGTCTGCCCTTTTTTAAGCATAAGCCAACCGGCGAACAGTAGATAAGAACAACTCGATTCCTCTCTTACAATTATTGTAACGGGTATGGTGAGTGTTCACCGTACCCGTTTTTTATTTTTTTTAGCTGTATGGCGAATTGAATAGGATCTTGCTTGCTGTTCTTCTGGTTGGCTTCTTTTTGAGCATGATGCATTTCAAATTGAAGACAAGGGAGATTAGGATATGAAGCCTAACGTTTTTGAGAGCTGGACCAAAGGATATGTGCTGAAGGATCACATTACAAATAAAAATATTGAGGTTGGGGATCACTCCTACTATTCCGGTTATTATCATCGGGAGCATTTTGAAGATTATTGTGTGAGGTATTTATCTCCGGATTTAGATGGAGTTGATAAGCTAATCATCGGTAAGTTTTGCTCAATAGGCTCTGGGGCTTCGTTCATTATGAGTGGCAACCAAGGCCATAGATATGATTGGGTTTCAACGTATCCATTCTTTTTCACCCCGGATTTAAATGAAAATGCAGCAAATGGGTACATGGAAAAAGGTGATACTGTAGTTGGAAATGACGTTTGGATTGGTTCTGAGGCTATGATTATGCCAGGAGTTACGATAGGTGATGGTGCCGTCATAGCTACTCGTGCTGTTGTGACAAAGAATGTATCTCCCTATACAATTGTAGGCGGAAATCCAGCCAAGGAAATAAGAAAAAGATTTTCTGAGGAAGAAATCGAACTGCTGCTGCAGTCCAAGTGGTGGGATTTGGATATAGAAATTATTAAAAAACATATTCCTTTGCTATGCAGCGGCAATGTGAAAGATTTTGTGGCTGGCATAAAAAAAGAAGAATGAGCCAGTAAGCTAATAGGCTAATAGGCTAATAGGCAAATAAGCTAATAAACGAACAAACGAACAAACGAACAAGCTGATTATGCGGCTTTATTTAAGCAGTATGCAGCCGGTGTAGGGCCAGGGGGTGCTGGATTCGTAAATACCAGACCCCCTGGCTTCACTATTTTTATAGCGCCTTCACTTTTGCTGCATCCATGCTCTTTGAAAGAAATCGTGTTTTGAGTAGCCCAGTAATTGGATCTTTTACGGCTTCGCTTAACGATGAAAACATCGCTATCGCGCCGAATTTATGGTAGATGGCCCCCATAGTGATGAAAACTGGATTAAAAGTTCAAGAGTTAGCCAAAAGGTAGCGTCAATGTTCCTTTAACGACTTTAACGATGAAAAACATCGCTAACTCACCAGAAGTATGGTAGATGGCTCTCTTAGTGATGAAAAACATCGTTAAAAGCCTAAGAGTGAGCCAAAAGTGGCTCTCAATGCTTCTTTAACGATGAAAAACATCGCTAACGCGCCGGATTTATGGAAAAGGGCTCAGATAGTGATGAAAAACATCGTTAAAGTTCAAGAGTGATCGAAGAGTGAGCGGAGAGTGAGCCGAAAGTGAACCAATAGTGAGCAAAAAGTGGCTTTCAATGCTCCTTTAGTGACCTTTTACGATGAAAACATCACTAAATAATCGGATTTAGGGTAAATGTCTGAACCAAACGGGTTTTGAGTTAATTTATGCTTTTTAAAAAATGGACTTGACAAATAATTTTAAAATGTCATAATGAAATTATCGAATCGACAATATAGATTACGAACATAAACTAATAACATAAACCAAAACATAAGCAACAAAGAAAGGAGGGATTGCAGATGAATGATCCTGTCGAGCATGAACACAATTATACGTCCGCCAAGTACCGGACTCCGGATGGAGCGCCTGCAGATATTGTTATCTTCACGATTACATCTACTGATCGGCATGCAGCGATGAAGTCGCTTCCCCTAAGGGAGCTTCAGATTCTTTTGATTCAGCGGAAGCAATGGCCTTATGAAGGACAGTGGGCGCTGCCGGGAGGCTTTTCCAAGGAAAGCGAAACGATTCACGACTCTGCGAAAAGGGAGCTTATGGAGGAAACGGGAATTGCCGATGTGCACATTGAATATTTCAATGTATACAGCACGCCGGGACGCGATCCGAGGGGCTGGATTATCTCTCATGCTTATTTTGCTCTCGTTAATGAGGCCTTTCTTGAGAAGCGTAAAGCGGCAGACGATGCAGCAGATGTAAGGTTGTTTCCGATTGAGGAAGCTTTGTCCATGGATTTGGCGTTTGATCATCGGGTTATTGTTCAAGACGCTCTGGCGCAAATTCGGATGAAGATGCTTACGACTACGATTGCGAAGCAATTTTTGCCTGAGGAATTTACGATCAGTGAGCTGTATCAGGTGATTCAGACGGTCGTGCCGGAATTCGAGGAGCGCAATTTTATCCGCAAGATTACTTCCACTCAGAGCCGCAAAGGTATTATTGAGGAGGCAAAGGATCATAGCGGCCAGCCTAAAATGTCGAACCGGTATTCCCAGCGTGCCGCGCAGTTATACCGTTTTACAGATATTGTGCCTCAGCTGTCTATTTACAGCTAGGCTTCTCTTTTAAGTTTTAATACTGTCGTTTTAATAGTATTATAAAAACAATATCGAGGAGATGATTGGAATGGAAGTATTAACGAAAGTATTGCCGAAGGCATTAATTGTGATTGACTATACAGTTGATTTTGTTGTTGGTAAGCTGCCTTGTGGTCAGCCTGGTATAGATATTGAGCAGCGGATTGCCGGGGTTACGGAGCTTTTTGTGGATGAGGGCGATTATGTGGTGATGGCTGTAGACCTTCATGATGAGACGGATGTTTATCATCCTGAGCATAAGCTGTTTCCTCCGCACAATATTCGGGGCACAGAGGGACGCGATTTGTACGGCAAGCTGAAAGATGTGTATGAAGCAAACCGCGGTGCTATATATTGGATGGATAAAACGAGATACAGCGCATTTTGCGGGACGGATCTTGAATTGCAGCTTAGAGCGAGAGGCATTCAGGAGCTTCACTTAATTGGAGTTTGCACTGACATTTGTGTGCTCCATACTGCGGTTGATGCTTATAACAAGGGCTTTCAAATCGTCATTCATCAGGATGCCGTGGCATCTTTCAACCCTCAGGGACATGATTGGGCGTTGGGACATTTTCAGCATACGCTTGGAGCGCAGGTAGTTTCGGGTAAGTAAATATGGGAGATGTAAAAGAAGGAGATGTAAAAGGATATGGAAACTATGGGGAACTTGCCAAATATGAAGCAAACTAATATTCAGGAGCAGATCAGAGAAGAGCTTAAGGTCAAGCAGCAGATAGATGTGGAGGCGGAGATTCGGGCAAGAATTGATTTTTTGAAGGCGTATTTGCTTCATACCGGGGCACGGGGGTTTGTACTCGGCCTGTCAGGTGGCCAAGACTCTACGCTTACAGGGAAGCTGGCCCAATTGGCCGTTGCTGAAAGGAATACGGAAAGTGGCAATCAGGATATGCTGTTCATGGGCGTAAGGCTGCCTTATGGCGTGCAGATGGATGAAGCGGATGCGCAGGACGCGATTGGTTTCATCAACCCGGGCCGGGTGATTCACGTAGATATTAAACCTGCCGTCGATGCAGCGGTAGAGCAGTTCACGAAGGCTACTGGAGAGAGACAGAGCGATTTCCATAGAGGGAACGTGAAGGCACGTGAGCGGATGAAGGTGCAGTATGATTTGGCGGCACATTTTGGGTTGTTGGTGCTTGGAACTGATCATGCTGCAGAAGCCTTGACGGGATTTTTTACCAAGCATGGTGATGGTGCCTGTGATGTTGCTCCTATTTTTGGACTGAATAAGCGGCAGGGGAGACTTATGCTCCAAGCCCTGGGCTGTCCAGAGCATCTATATACGAAAAAGCCTACAGCGGATCTCGAAGATCTGAAGCCAGGGCTGCCGGACGAAGAGGCGCTTGGGATGGAATATGAGGAGCTGGACGATTATTTGGAAGGCCAAGAGCTTCCGGAGGATACGCAGCACAGAATTGAGGCGCGCTTCGCTGCAACGGCGCATAAACGAAAGGGCCCCGTTACCCTGTACGATGATTGGTGGAAGAATCTACTGTGATTCGAGAGTATGGTTATAGCCAGCATCAACAATCTAAACGATAAATGGAGGAAAACCTATGAATACCACCGATAATTTAACACTTCATACGGATAAATATCAAATAAACATGATGTATGCGCATTGGGCACAGGGATCACTGAACGATAAAGCCGTATTCGAGCTGTATTTCCGCAAGCTGCCTTTTGCTAATGGATATGCTGCTGCTGCAGGTCTGGAAAGGGTCGTTCATTATATTCAAAATCTGAAGTTCGGCGAAGCGGAGATTAACTATTTAAAGGAGCAGGAAGAAGGCTACAAGGAAGGCTTTCTTGAGGAGCTAAGGAACTTTCGTTTTACTGGCCATTTATACGCCGTGCCGGAAGGTACGCTTGTTTTTCCTAATGTGCCTTTGATTCGTGTGGAAGCCAGAGTGTGGGAGGCTCAGCTGATTGAGACGGCGCTGCTTAATTTTATCAATTACCAGACGCTAATTATGACGAAGGCTTCCAGAATTAAACAAGTAGCACCACAGGATGTGCTGTTGGAATTCGGTACGAGACGGGCGCAGGAAGCCGAAGCGGCAGTTTGGGGAGCCAGAGCTTCCTACATGGCCGGGTTCGATGCCACCTCCAATATGCGGGCAGGGATGATGTTCGGGATTCCAACGAAAGGCACGCATGCTCACGCTTGGGTACAGGGCCACGATACGGAGGAGGAAGCGTTCAGGAAATATGCCGAAGTCCTCCCCGATCAGGTGACTCTGCTTGTAGATACTTACGATACGCTAAAAAGCGGGCTGCCGAATGCGATCCGGATTGCCACGATGCTGGAAAAGCAGGGGAAAAGGATGAACGCCATCCGCCTGGATAGCGGGGATTTGGCCTATTTGTCGAAGTCGGCGCGGAGGATGCTGGATGAAGCCGGATTTCCTTATGTGAAAATTGTGGCCTCCAATGACCTGGACGAAAACATTATTTTTAACCTGAAAGCTCAGGATGCGAAAATTGATGTGTGGGGAGTAGGCACGCAGCTGATTACTGGAGGAGACCAGCCAGCCTTGGGCGGCGTGTATAAGCTTGTTGCCAGGGAAAAGAATGGCGGCTATGTGCCTGTGATCAAAATTTCTGGCAACCCCGAAAAGGTGTCCAATCCCGGAATCAAAGAAGTGTACCGGATAATCAATAAGGAAACCGGCAAGGCAGAAGCGGATTACATGACTTTACCCGGTGAAGAGGACATCAAGCAGGGAAAACGCATCAAGCTGTTCGATCCCATCCACCCGTATATTCACAAATATATTGAGGATTACGAAGCGATTCCTTTGCTGCAGCCTATTTTTCTGGAAGGGAAGCTTGTGTATGCTTTACCAGAGCTTGAGCAAATACGTGCGTATCATAAGGAGCAGTTCGAATTGTTTTGGCCGGAGTATCTCCGCAAGCTTAATCCCGAGATGTATCCCGTCGATTTAAGCACGGAACTCTGGCAGTTAAAGATGGATCTGATTCAAGCACATCAGGCTTAAAGGAGGTTCAAGCGCATGAATAAGACGTGGATGATGCTGGGTTTACTGGCCGTGATGCTGTTCATCGCTTATGAAACTTCTTCGACAACTTTGGAGATTATCTCGACGACAACAGGATTGTTATGTGTATGGTTCACAGCCAGAGAGAACATGTGGGCCTGGCCGATTGGGCTGGTGAACGTGGGATGCTTCTTCTATATGTTCTGGGAAGTAAAGCTGTATGCAGATATGACGCTGCAGGTCTTTTTCTTTATTCTTAGCATTTATGGCTGGGTCATATGGTCAACGAAACGCGGGAAAGCGAAGGTGCGGCCTACGCGCAGAATGACTAAGTCTATGATGGTTACACTTGGGATTCTGTTAGTCGCAGTAACTCTCGGCTGGGGATATATGTTGACCCAATATACGGATGCTTCTATTCCCTACGCCGATGCTCTAATTGCCACGCTAAGCATGATTGCGCAATATTTACTCTCTTACAAAATTCTTGAGAACTGGTACGTATGGATTGTGGTCGATGTCTTGTCTGTATATATGTACTACTATAAAGGCTTGCATGCATTATCGTTTCTGTATCTGGTTTTTTTAGGCATTGCGATTGCTGGTCTTATATCGTGGAGACGGCAATATTTTACCCAAAAGGCTGCGTGAGAAAGGGATGAGGACCATGGAAGGAAAAGCAGAACTGGCAAAATCAACAGGACTGTCCTTGGGGAAATTCGCCCCTTTTCACCGCGGCCATCAATATGTGGTGGAAACGGCGCTGGAGGAAATGGATGAAGTGATCGTCATCATATATGATTGTCCGGAGACGACGGATGTGCCGCTGTCTGTAAGGGCAAGTTGGATTCGAGCCTTGTATCCGGCGGTTCATGTTATAGAGGCGTGGGACGGTCCGACAGAGACGGGATATACACCAGAAATTAAACAAATGCATGAAGTGTATATTCTTAACCTGCTTGGGGGCAGGCGGATTAGTCATTTTTATTCCAGTGAATTGTATGGGGATCATATGAGCGTCGCGCTTGGTGCCGTGAATAGACAGGTGGATCCGGAGAGGGACGTATTTCCCATATCGGGAACTATGATCCGTAGTAGTCCTTATGAGCAGCGTCGATTTCTGAATCCAATTGTGTACCGTGATTTGGTCAGGAGTGTCGTATTACTGGGAGCTCCTTCTACTGGAAAAACCACTTTGTGTGAGCATCTGGCCAAGCTGCATGATACCGTATGGATGCCTGAGTATGGGCGGGAATATTGGGAGCTGAATCAAATAGACCGGAGATTGACCCAGGAGCAGCTGGTCGAAATTGCGGAAGGGCATTTGGTCAGGGAAGATTCTCTTATTTTGGATGCGCAGCATACTATATTTGTAGATACGAATGCAATCACGACCCTTATGTTTTCCCGCTATTATCATGGTACTGCGCTTCCTCGTTTGGAGGCATTAGCGGACGCTGCAGCAGTTCGTCACGACCTTGTATTCGTTTGTGAGACTGACATTCCTTATGACGATACATGGGATCGATCGGGAGAGGTTGCGCGCAGCAGGTTCCAGAAGCAGATCATTGCGGAGCTGGAAATACGTAAAATCCCCTACTTTATGCTGAGCGGCTCTTTAGCAGAAAGAGTAAAACAAGTGAACGCCGTATTGGCGAAGCATCATAAATATCTAAGCATCGGTGAGCTGTTAAGCTAAACTGAGTTTGATTAGAGCTGAATAGAGCTGAATAGAGCTGAATAGAGCCGAGTAAAGCTAATTAAAGGCTGATTAAAGCTGATCAAAGCTGATCAAAGGCTGATTAGAGGCTGAATGTAAAGGAGGAGGAGTATAGGATGAGTTTACGGTTGCAGGATCAGATTAAAGGCGGGCTTTTCGGCGTGGCGATCGGGGATGCGCTGGGGGGAACGACTGAGTTTATGGATCGCAATGAGATTATGAAGAAGCATGGTTATTTGAAGGAGATCATTGGCGGAGGCGTGTGGCAGCTGGAAAAAGGGGAGGTCACCGACGATACGATGATGACGATTTGTGTGGCCGAAGGTATTTGTGAGAACCCTCATCAGCCGATGCATGCTATTGGAGAGAAATTTTTGGCATGGTACAGAACGGATCCGAAGGATATTGGCAATATCATTAGGCGGGTGCTGAGCACCTATCGCGGGAATTGGCTGGAGGCGGCATTTGGGGCTGATTTGGATTTGGGACAAAGTGCCGGAAATGGATCCTTAATGCGCTGTCTACCGGTAGGCTTGTCCTATCCGAATGCTGCTGAGATGGAGAAGCAGGCAAGAATGCAGTCGAAAATGACGCATTACGACAACAGATGCAATGAAGCCTGTGAAATATACAGCCGGATTGTGTTCCGTCTTTTGCATCAGGAGAGCTTGACCGATTCCATCGAACAGGAAATCCGCCATAGCGCATATGCACGCTTGTTAAAAGAAGGACCAAATTGCGAGCCAAGCGGTTTTGTCGTTCATTCATTCAGTTGGGTGCTGCATATTTTGCTGCATGCAAATTCTTTCCTGGATGTTGTCCAGCAGGCAGCCAATTTGGGAGGGGATTCCGATACCATTGCTGCCATTGCAGGCGGATTAGCGGGTGTGCATTGCGGTTATGAGCAAATCCCGGATAGCCATTCCGGGGTGATTCTCATCAAGGATCAGTTGGAGAGCTTATCTCAGCGTATTTATGAGCTTCGTTTGAGCTTGCTTTAAGCATAGCAAAAACCAGTCCACCTTAACAAAAGGGGAACTGGTTAAACTCTTAATCAACTTTTAATCAACTCTTATTGAATTCTTATTGAAAAAGCGGGAACACATAACGGACCAAAAAGTACAAGGCTCCAAAGAAAATAATAATGTATGCGGCGTATTTAATGGCTGATGAAGCGACTACGCTGGAATCTGACTTTTTCTCGATTTTCGTATTTTCGATTTCTACGTTTTTGTTCTGTTCCATGGGAACATTCCTCCTAGTGTCGGGCTGTCTCTTACTAGATGATTACCCTCCTGAGCTTGGCTTTGAAACAAATGCTTTTTTTAATAAATATGATGTTCCTGCGAGGGTTTGTGAAATTTTAGATTTAAGCCATAGTTAGAAACCATTCCTAGGCTGGAGTGGTTTTTTTTGTATCAGAAAATGAACTTAATAATTTCTTAATAGATAAGGACATTTAATTTTACAATACACTGTTATAGTAATCTTTGAATAATAAAATGAGTATGGGGAGAAGGAAAGGGAATGAAAGAAAATATATTTCGTAAGACATTAATGGTCGCATTAATAATAACGTTGCTGGTAGGAGGATTTTTTCCAGTCATTGGTCAAAATAATCATGTCTATGCAGTAGGTGACACTGAGCCATCCGTCATAGTTGAAGATTTTGAAAGTGGAATCTCAAATGTGAAATTTAATCCTAAACGTTTGTATGAGGCTACGCTGCACTCGGAGGAAAACAAGAAGTATGTAAGAAATGGACAATATTCGGCTAGAATTGATTACGATATGATTGGCATAGTAGATAACCCCTCTCAAATTGAAGTAGGGTATAAGACGGGGAATATCCCAGTAACAAGGTACCCAACTAAAGTAGGTATGTGGGTTTATGGGAACAATGAAGGACATTTGCTAACGACAAAATTTAGAGATAGTAAAGGATCTTCTTTCCAGGCAGAATTCTATGATAAAAATCAAATTGGTGTTAACTGGTATGGTTGGAAGTATATTGTAGCGGATGTTCCGCAGGGTAAACCAGGTCCGATTGTCCTTGAATTGTTTTTCCAATTGAAACAGTCGAATATGAGTAAGAAAAATAAGGGCTCTATTTGGGTAGATGATATTACCTTTATTTATGGGGATGTGAATGAGGATAAAGACGTTCCAAACATTAAACCTATAGCCCCTATTGAGAATGAAGTATTAAGCGCTCCACTTGATAAATTAAAGGTAGAGCTGACTGATAGCGGAGCAGGTTTGGATTTGGATACCTTATCTGTTCATTTGGATGGAACGGATATTACGGAGGAAGTGAACTATTCTCCAGATACAAATTTATTAACCTATCCGGGAGCATATGTGGATGGCGGTTATCATGAGCTTGTTATTGAAGTGAAGGATAAGAATGGAAACCCAGCGGGGAAAACATTCAACTTCACCATAAATGCAGGAGAACGTTTGTTCATGACTGCTGACCAAGAAGCAGTAAGTAATGAAATCTACCCTGTTCGAGTTAGTATCAAAGATTACTTGCATGCAGAACAGGCCAAATTTACATTAAATTATGATCCGAATACCCTTCAGGTTGAAGGCATTACTCAGGCGGCTGGAGTTGCCCTAACCTCAGATATTGATAATGAGCACGGAATTGTTCAGGTAACCCTTGATAACGTAAAAGCAGCAGCTCGTGATGTCGTTACTGTTAACTTCAGAGTGAGCTCTCATGCCGTGTTAGTGCGCGGTGAAGATTACAAAACCATAACAATGAGCAATACGAGTCTTACAGCTGGCGAAGTTCAGACTAGCTCACCCATAGCTGCTCCTATTCGCTATACGATCGCATTTCCATATCAGCTGAAAATGACGGGAGTTGGTTTGGGCACACCTTCTACATTTACAGTATTAGACCGTGAGGGCAAACCGAATGAAGGTCTAGATATTGTTTTCACCGGGCTATTAAAGCAAAGCTCAGTGGTCACAGTTAACACTGTAACGTCTAGTGTATATGAGGATGATGACACGTCTTCTAATGTATTAATGGTTGCAAAAGCAGGTGAACGTTACTATGCTTCAGCAGAAGCTGAGGATGGATTATTCGAGGTTACTCTAGCAGATGGCCATACAACAGGCTATATCTCTGAAGCTGATGTTAGCAGTCAGTTACTGAGCGGCAGCCTTGGTCAAACAGATGCTAAAGGACAATTAACGACAAGCCTAACTACATTGGCACTTGGCACCTATCAGGTTCAAGCTGTCAAAGGTGATCAGAACAGTAAAGTTGTCAATTATGAAGTCGTGGAGCAGTATGGTACGGATGAACCTCAATATGTCCAAACCTATGTGACAGAAGATATGTCTTCACAACTGAGCGCTGCCTGGCAAACAAAACCGGATCAAACCGTAACGGAAATTCAATACATCGAAGCAAGTCAATGGGGAACAGAAGAAAGCCCTGATGCCGATCATGTCAAACAGCAGCAAGCTGAGAGCGAGCTTCAAGTGCTTAGTATGAAGGAAAATGGAACGAAGGGTGAAATCCGGTTTCATAAAGCTCTGATTGAGGGCTTGAAGGCAAATACCACTTACAAATATCGTGTAGGCTATGAGGGTAAGTGGTTGGAGTGGCACGAATATTCTACTTTGGATCAAAACAAATCCAAGGCGACTTCATTCTTGTTTGTTACGGATTCTCATACGAATCAAGAGCATGGAATTGAAACCTATCAAAACCTCATGACTAACGCTTTGGCACAATATCCTTCAACACAGTTCATTATGCATGGTGGAGATATAGTTGATGTAGGCGGCGCTTTTGAAGAATGGCAAAAGTACTGGCAAGCTTCTTCGGTCTATGCAACCAAAATTCCAAGTGCTCTATCACTGGGTAACCATGATGTGAAGAGTGAAGGGAAAGAAGTATTCACCAAAGGTGCAAATTTCCCTAAGAACGGTCCAGAATCTCAAATGCAATATGCTTACTCCTATGAGGTCAATGATACTCATTTTGTCGTATTGAACTCTGAAGGTACAGAGGAACAAATGATGGATCAAGCAGCATGGTTGCAAAAAGATTTGGATCAGAATGATAAAAAATGGACTATCTTGATGTTCCACCGTCCTGTCTACCATACAGAAAGCGGCCGGGAATCCCTAGTTGAGTACACAAAAACGTATTTTGAACCTATCATAGAACAGAAGAAAGTTGATTTGGTGCTAGTTGGTCATGATCATGTGTATGCACGGACCTATCCAATGCTGAATGGAAAGCCAAATAAAACTACCAATGAGGGTACTGTATATCTGGATGGTGGTGCTGCGGGCTGGAAATTCTATGATGGAACTAAATATAATTATTTGAATTATATATTTGATGAAGACGTTCCTGTATATTCCGCCATTGAAATTACTGAGGATAAGATTCATGTGGAAGCACGTACGAGTGCGGGGAATAAGATCGATGAGTTTTCTGTTGTGAAACCAAAGGGAAATGAACCGTCGACACCTACAAATCCAACGACAACACCAGCACCAACATCAACACCAGCACCAACGTCAACACCACAACCAACATCAACGCCAGCACCAACGCCAACACCGAAGCCAATACAAACGCCAACGTCTTCCAAGCCTGTCTTGAACGACAAAGCAGATGTAGACGTAGTTAAGGCGATCGTGGAAAAAGAAAAATCTGCTCCGGCAGTAAGCTTTACGGACGTTCCAGCATCTTCGTGGAGTGCTTCAGTAGTAGGACGTGCCTCTAAGATGGGTATTGTCTCGGGTTATAGTGATGGTTCGTACCGTCCGGACAAAAAGGTAACTCGTGCCGAGTTCGCCACGATGCTTGCCAAAGCTTTTGGTTTAACGGATTCAAGCGGTTCTTCCTTCTCTGACACGAAAGGGCATTGGGCTGCAGAAACGATTGCAGCATTACAGGCAAAAGGGATAATCACGGGGTATGGTGATGGTTCCTTCCGTCCTGATCAAGAGATCTCACGCGCTGAGATCGTTGTGATGCTAGCTCGGCTTACGAACTATGTTCCTAGCATGTCCAATCTATTCTCAGATGTAGGTACGAACTGGGCTTCTGAACAAATTAATGCTTTCGCAACTGCAGGTATCGTAGATGGTACTGGCAGCGGATTATTTAAACCGAGTGATTCTGCATCCCGTGCTGAGTCAGTTGCGATGATCATTCGCTTGTTGGATAAATTGCTTGAATAATAAGTGAAATAAAAATCGTGCCATCTCCCTAAAAAATCACACCTTCATGCTAGCTTTCATACAGAAAAAGACACCCGCAAGGGTGTCTTTTTACTAAAGTCGTGTGGTGCATATAGTGATAATGTTCTCGGTGTGACTGTTCATTCACCAAGGGAATCAGAAAGGAAGCACAGATTTCCCTATCGCTACTATCCCCTTCCCTCAGGAAGCAGCATCTATGGGCAGTCCTTTTGAGCGTGCGATTCATTTAACGATGTTTTTCATCGTTAAAGTAAGTGTTCCAGGTCAATCCGTCACGTTAATGATGATTTTCATCGTTAAAAGAGGGCGGATGGCCTCTCGCGGTGGTTAAAAGGGATTTTAACGATGAAAAACATCGTTAAAGTACCTATGTGGACATGCCCACGTGCCTTTAGCGATGAAAAACATCGCTAAAGTGCAGTTCACATCTCGCGCTCTTCATCTTCAGCGCCTGCGCCCGCTAGGAAATCTCCTCCAATCAAGAGAAAAAGCCTTGCTGGCTGTCCGTTTGAGCATGGTGTTCGTGCGATTGTAGCTAAAGAGAGGAAATGGCTGTGGGAGGAAGAGCGGTAGCGTCCGCCTTTAAAGATTTGTTCCAACCCCTCTTCCATTTCATTCAAGGGAACAAATCTTTAACAGCGGCTGGAGCCCACAGCCAATTCCTCCGTCATGCACCAACGCCATGAACACGCTCATCAAAGGACGCCACACAAGGCGTTTTTCTTATGATATAATTAGGTGAACAGATTCTGCTGGAGGTGGCGAGATGCGCTGGGAAGAAGTGCGGGAACAATTTCCCGATGAATGGGTTGTCTGTGAGGCACTGGCTTCACGCTCCGAGGATGGGTACTGGTATATTGATGAAGTAGCCGTTATTGATCGATTTGATGATTCGAAGATTGCTATGAAACGCTACTACGAGTTACATAGGGAGAAACCGAACAGAGAATACGGTTTTTTCCATACCTCCCGGGAACATCTGCAGCTTAGGGAGAAATGGTCAGGGGTACGAGGACCTAGATGAATATTGAAATCATATATGGATTACCGTTTGTTACTGTAACCATTTGTTACCGTGATCAGGAGCTTCTATTAAAGCACGCATTACTGGATACAGGTTCCGCAGGGACTATTTTTAACGCGGATCTAGTAGATGAAATTGGTGTTAGAGTAGAATCGGGAGATTTATTAAATACGATTAGAGGCGTGGGTGGGGTAGAGGTTGTTTATTCCAAACGCTTTGATTTTGTTCGTATTGGGGGAATCTCCTTGGAAGGATTTGAAGTGGAGATTGGGGAAATGAATTATGGTATGCAAATCGATGGTATTCTTGGATTTGATTTCATTCGTTCTGCTGGTTTAGTTATCAATGCTAAAGATTTGAAGTTAGCTGTACAGGAGTAGATCTTGCCATCTCCCTAAAAAATCACACCATCATGCTTGCTCAATTTTGGATTTTCCAAGGCACGGTTCGCCTTCATATAGAATAGGACACCCGCAAGGGTGTCTTTTGTTTTATTAGAGTCAGTGAGGGATCAAAGGAGTGAGTTGTCAGATGAAAGAAAGTAGGTTTGTCTGCGTAACTTCACTAATAAATGCGTCTAAACATGTGGGTGAAGGAACTCGCGTTGTAACGATTGCGTACGTTCACGATCCATTTTGATCCATTGAACGATCTCCCGTTTTAGTATACACAAATACTTACGATTATATCTACCGAGTGATCGTCCGCTAGTCGTCCACTAGTTGTAGGCGAGTCCAAGGCTAGTTAAAGGCGAGCCAGAGGGTTGACACTAAGAATCCGGATGATCTATGCTTTGGATGAGATTGATTAGATTCATTTAGATTCGTTGACAGCAGAGAGCTTGCCAAAAACAGGAGGAATGAAAGGTGTATACAGAACTGACAACACCTGCAGTTGTGGTGGATTTAGATATTGCAGAACGCAACATATCACGAATGGCAGAGCTTCTTCGCAACAAAGGAATTGCACACAGGCCGCACATCAAGACAACCAAATCGGCCTATTTCGCCAACAAGCAATTGGCGGCCGGAGCCTCAGGCATTACAGTAGCCAAGTTGTCCGAGGCGGAAACGTTCGTCGAGCTTGGAATTGATCATATTTTGGTCGCTTATTCCATTGTAGGTGAAGACAAGCTGCAGCACTTGGAGGCTTTGCAGAAGAAAGCTCACATCATTGTAACCGTGGATAGTATGGAAGCAGCCGAGGGACTTTCAAGCGTAGGGGTACGTTCGGGTCAGTCGGTCGAGGTGCTTATTGAGGTGGATGGAGGGCTTCATCGCGGCGGAAGGCAGCCGGGGGAAGACACCTTGGCGTTTGCCCGTGCGATTTCGGAGCTTGCAGGGATTCGGCTTAAAGGGATTATGGGGTATTTTGGAACCATTTACCGCAACAAAGATGAGGAAAGCTTTAGAAAAGCGGCCGGGCATGAATCGCTAGTTCTTAGCGAAACGGCTTCGCTGTTGAAAGACGCAGGGTTTTGTACAGAGATCATCAGCGGAGGCTCGTCGCCGGCGGCTCTGATGTGCGAGAATTTGGATGGGGTGACAGAGGTTCGGGCAGGCAATTATATTTTTTTCGATGCGTCTGGGGTTTCCATGGGGCTTGCTGGTGAGTCCGATTGTGCACTTCGTATTATTGCGACCGTTGTGAGCGTTCCACTACCGGGCAGGGCAACCATAGATGCCGGAACGAAGACGCTGACGAGTGATAAAGCCCATCATCGCGAAGGATTTGGGATTGTTACAGGGCTGCCGGATGTTCAAATTACTGGATTAAATGAAGAGCATGGGTTCCTGGAGTTTGACATTGCCAAGGTGCAGCTTCGCGTGGGGGATCGGGTGGAAATTATTCCAAATCATTCTTGCGTAATTCCTAATTTATGCAATACCATTACTGGAGTTCGGAAGGGCAAGCCGGTAGAAATCATTAAGGTTGATGCGCGCGGCTGCAATTATTAATTGTTTTGAAAACTGTAGGAATAATAAGCAAGACCATTCTCAAGATAATGTACTGGGCATGGTCTTTTTTTCTCATAATCAATAGGATTGGAAACGAGGGGGATATGAAGCTGTCGTTCAAGAAATCGCTAAAAAGCAAATTGTCGCTGCTCCTTCTTATCGCGGTTATATTACCGCTCCTGGCCACTGGCGTCGTATCCTATTGGATCGCTTCCAACTTGACGGAAGAGAAAGAAAAGCAATCTGGTATGAATACACTTCAGCAAATCTCGGATAAGTTGGACTTTATTATACGCGATGTTGATAATATGTCAGTGTTCATTATTGGGCAAAAGGATATTCAGGCTTATCTGAACAATGGACAAGCGGATATTTCCTTGTTTTCACAGAACATGGCTTTTCTCATGAACCTGGGGTCTTCCAAAAAATATATTTCGAATATTACCATTACGTCCGATTTCGGACATCCGACATTGTCCAATACGAATGTGTTGCACTCTGAATTGCCAGAGCTGCTGAAAGCCAACGAGCTCTACTATAAATCGAGCAGCTCATGGTGGACGCCGCTTTATGAGAATCAGACGACTGACAATGGGATCAGACGTGTCATCTCGCTCGTGCGGCCGATCCGGAGTATCGGTAAATATCAGCGGATCGGGGACCTGTCGATCAGTATTGACGAAGCAGAAGTTAGACGCATTCTAAGGGACGCGGGCTGGGAGAAGAAAGGGTCCATCTGGCTGCTCTATGAAGATAACCGGATTTTGTCCTCGCAAAGCGGTGAAGATCTGAATCAGCTGCTCAGCGGGCAAATCCCGATCCTTGGCGAACTGAAAGGGACAGGCGGGGTTATGGATTATAAAGCGGAGGGCGAAAGCAATACCGTGCTTTATTACTCGCTGCCGAGCCTCAATTGGAAGATTGTCGGCGTCATCCCGACGAAGGTATACACCGCGCAGAACGAATATGTGCTTACGCTGACAGCCTGTGCGATCGGGATTGCGGCGCTGCTCGCGATAGCGCTTGTGCTTTATTTTACTACTTGGGTGACGCGTCCGCTGACCGAACTTTCACGCAAGCTTAAGGATATTAATCCCGACGAGCCTATACCTGCTATTGAGGTCAAAAGCTCTGACGAGGTTGGATTGCTGCTTCATAGCTACAACAAGCTTGGAGATCGGATTGAACGTCTTAAAAGCCAGCTGCAGCAAAATGAGGCAGTGAAAAGGGGCGTTGATATTCAGGCGCTCCAGGCGCAGATTAACCCGCATTTTCTGTACAACACGTTGTCGTCCATCCACTGGATCGCTTTGATGAATAAGGATAAACAGATTGCCGAGATGGTTGGAACATTGAGTGACTTCTTGCGGTTCAGTCTGAACAATGGCCAGGAGTTTTGCTCGGTGCAGCAGGAAGTAGCGCATGCGCAAAACTATATACTCATCATGTCGAAACGATTTCAAGACAAATTTGATTGGGCGTTCTATGTGGATTCAGACCTGCATGACCGAATGATGCTTAAGCTGCTGCTGCAGCCTCTTATTGAAAACAGCATTATGCACGGTCTGCAGAAGAATAAAAACAAAGGAAGCGTCTACGTACATGGTGAGCGCCGGGGCGATGCGATAAAGTTTGTCGTGGAGGATACGGGGATCGGTATGGCCGAAGATAAACTAATGAATATCCGTCACCAGTTGAGCAATATGGCAGAACAGGGAGACGGGAAACCGGAACCGGTCAAATCGGGCTACGGCCTGGGGAATGTTCACCGCCGGCTGCAGCTGCATTACGGGAGCGAGGCCGGCCTGCACATCGAAAGCGAGCCGGGAAGCGGCACGCGAATCTCGTTCATCATTCCCATCCTGGAGGAATTATCATGAAGATTATGATCATAGACGACGAAGTTATTATTCGTACGGGTCTCTGCACGGTGATCGATTGGAAGGAACTTGGCTTGACGCTGCTAGAACCAGCCGAGTCGGCTGAAGAGGCGCTTGAACGCATCCCTGCCGAGAAGCCTCATATTGTGCTCACTGACATCCGCATGCCAGGAATGGACGGGATCCAGCTCGCGAAGGAAATCAAATCCTACTTGCCCGACACGGAGATTGTTATTCTGACAGGGTATGATGACTTCGCTTACGCCCAGCAGGCACTCCGTGAAGGAGTAACCGATTATTTGCTGAAGACGAGTGGTCCCGAGGAGATCATTAAGGCTGCTATGAAAGCGAAGAAAAATATACTGGATAAATGGGAGTCGATGAAGCAAAAAACCGAGCAGGCGGCCGCGATGCGCAACCAATTGTTCGAGCGGATGCTGACCGGAAGCGGGGAAGGGGCAGCACCTGTTGACATTTCGATGGCCCCGGTAAGAGACTGGCTTGAACAAAATCAGGTTATCCGCGAAGGCCCGGGTGGCAGTTGCCAGCCCATGCGCGTCACACTGGTAGGAGCCTCAGGCTGGGGGGAAGGCACGTCTTCTAGTCTGCTGCTTGGGGCAGTCGAGAACATTCTTTCTGACCTGCTCCCTTGCGTGACCTTGCTTAAAAAGGACAAAGTTATTGTTGTTTCTCAAACAGATGAGGGACTAACCGGGACGAGACAGCTGGAGAAGGCGATACATCGGATGCGTGATACGTTAAAATGTGCTGTTTTCGCAGCAGCAGGGGACACCACGACATCAGTTGAAGACCTGCAGCGCTCCTACAAGGAAGCGGAGAACTTATACTCTTTTCGCATTTTATTCGGGGATCAGGGATTGTTCACTACGAGTGACATTGAGCGCTGCGTGGGCGGGCGAACCGTCTGCTCGCAGAAGGAAGAAAGTGAGCTCTCCGCGATATTGATGAGCAACGATGCTGTGCAGCTCCGTCGCTGGTCTAACGAGATCGTTCGCGAGCAGATGGAGGATACTAAAGTGACTCCCGCGACATTGCGGGCGTTTCTTCAGTCGATCGTGATCGTGGCCCACCGCTGGCTCGACCGCGCCATGGAGAATCGTAACGTGGAGAAGAGAGGCGTGCAGCTGTTATCGTTTGAGCCTGATACGAAGCCCCATGAAGAGCTATTCAAGCTGCTCCTTTCCGTTATGAATGCGTTCCATGAGCTGGTAAGTGACAGCCGCTATTCGTATATTCACCGCGCGATTGTCTACATCCGGGAACATCTGGATCAGCATTTGACGCTTCAGCAGGTGGCCAAGTTCGTCCATTTGAATCCGAATTACTTAAGTGAAGTGTTCAAGAAAGAAATGGGCCTAAGCTATATTGAATTTATAACGCAGGAACGTATGAATCGGGCAGCGAATATTTTGCGGAGTACAGACAAAAAAGTAAGTGAAATAGCGCTCGAAGTCGGGTACGAGGACATGAAATATTTCAGCCAGCAATTCAAAAAATACATGGGCAGGACACCTTCCGAGTTTCGTCAATTCTCCAACTACTGAAAATAATCACCCCTAATGCCGAGAAATAACCCATTTGAAAAGCGTGGGAACGCAAGTATACTTGAGCTTCACGAGAGATGTGAAATCAAGCATTGCGGTATTCATTTTGGGGAGGGAATTACTTTGAGTAAATTAAGAGTTGCCGTGATTGGTGCGGGTTCGATTTCCGAAGTCCACTTTAATTCCTATGCAAAAAATGAACATGTTGAATTGGTCGCCGTGTGCGATTTAATCGAAGAAAGAGCTAGAGCAAATGCAGATAAATATGGGGCTGGCAAGGTATATACGAATTACCTTGATCTGCTCGCTGACCCGGATATTGACGCGGTTAGCATTTGTACCTGGAATAATACGCATGTTGAGATCAGCATTGCGGCCCTTGAAGCAGGCAAGCACGTGCTTGTCGAGAAACCGATGAGCACCGATCTTGATAAGGCGCTTCTCCTGCAGGATGCAGTGAAACGCACGGGCAAGAAGCTTCAGGTCGGCTTTGTACGCCGTTACAGCAGCAGTGCAAAAGTGCTGAAGAAGTTCATCGATGCAGGGGATCTTGGGGAGATTTATTACGCTAAGGCTTCCATCCTGCGCCGGCTCGGTAACCCGGGAGGCTGGTTCTCGGATGTGGAACGGTCCGGCGGTGGTCCGCTGATGGATATTGGCGTACACATCATCGATCTGTGCTGGTACTTGATGGGTCGTCCGAAAGTCGTTTCGGTTACGGGCAATACGTATAAAAAACTAGGCAACCGTTCCAATATCAAAAACCTGGATTTTTATAAGGCTGCTGATTTCGATTCATCGAAAAATACAGTCGAAGATTTGGCTAACGCGTTGATCCGCTTTGAGAACGGGGCCTCCCTGTTTGTCGATGTCAGCTTCACACTGCATGCCAAAACACCGCGCTCTACAGTCGAAATTTTTGGCGAAAAAGGTGGAGCGGAGATCGAACCGGATTTCGTGATCGTCTCTGAGAAACACGATACGATTCTGAATATGCATCCCCAGGTTAATTATCCCGGCTTCAATGTGGAAGAGGCATTCCAGAACGAGATCAACCATTTTGTGAGCAGCGCTCTCGGTCTGGCTGAGCTGATCAGTCCAGTTGAGGACGGGGTGGAAATCACCAAAATTTTGTGCGGCATCTATGAGTCAAGTATCAAAGGACATGAAATTTGTTTCTAATGGTTTACGAGAAGCCCCTGATGGGGCTTTTTTTTTTGAAGCTCCAAGAGGAGAGGGGGATAAAAAAACTGATTTATGCCTACCTTATGGCTGAAGGATATCCCCTACTTTATCTTTTTTATAAGGACTATACTAAACACATAACAAAAGAGGAGGGTTTGATTTGAAAAGAAAAAATACAATCGTTCTTACAGCCATACTTGCATTATCGACGCTGCTCGCGGCGTGTGGAGCCAATACAACAGATAAGGGTGGTACAGATACATCAACTGGAGGAACCAATCCCCCGACTGAAAAAACGAAATTGTCCATTTGGCATAACTTCTCTGGAGATGATTTGAGGGCCAAAGCTGTCCGTGCACAAATCGATAAATTCAAGGCAGCACATCCGGAAGTTGAGCTGGACGCCCAAGCGATTCCGCCAGATGGATATCGTCAGCGTCTGAAAACGGTTGCTGCGGCTAACGAAATGCCTGACATCTTTTACACAGATTCCGGAACATCCATTGAAGAGTTCTACTCCGGCGGCTTAATTCAACCCATCACATCACTGCTGGATAAAAATCCGGATTGGAAAAACAACTTCACACCAGGTGCGTTTGAGCCTCTCTCATTTGACAACCAAGTATATGCAACACCTTTGAGCGGTTCGGCTACATCCTTGTTTTATTATAACCAATCACTGTTCGATCAAGCCAACATAAAAGTACCTACGACGTGGGACGAGTTGATGGCTGCTGTCAAAACATTCAAAGACAAAAAAATCACACCAATTGCGCTTGGCAACAAGGCCGCATGGCTGGCTCAATCAAGCATCATGTCATCACTTGGTGATCGCGTGACTGGAACTGAATGGTTCTTAAAAGCAACAAAGCAAGATGGGGCAAAATTTACTGATCCTGAATTTGTTCAAGCCTTAACTTATTTCAAGGGTCTTGCGGAAGCAGGCGCGTTCCAAGAAGGATTCAACAGCTTAGATAATACACAAATGGAGCAATACTTTATCCAAGGCAAAGCAGCCATGATGATCGACGGTTCTTGGGCGCTCACGAATATGGCGGCTACTGGCACAAAAGAGCAGCTTGAACAAGTCGGAATCGGAGTTATTCCTTCCATTCCTGGAGGTAAAGGCGATCCGAACTCGATCTCCGGCGGGCCAGGCGGCGGTTTGGCTTTAAGCAAAAAGGTAACAGGCAAACAGCTTGACGCTGCACTAGATTTGATCTACACGGTTTCTGGTCCGGAAGGCATGAATGCCTTGGCACACAGCAACACTTTACTCAACTATAATATCGAATTGGATACAACTAAAGTAACGCCTCTGTTCTTAAAAGCTTTTGATTTATACAAAACTGTAAAATTGACACCCGTATACGATGCATACCTGACTTCAGCTGGAACAGATGCAATCAACAACGGCCTGCAAGAGCTTCTGATGGGCGGCAAGGCTGAAGCTACTGCTAAGAAGCTGCAGGACGCGGAAGTGAAAGCAAGAACTAAGTAATAGCATGAGCCAAGTAATTGTAAGAACCAAGCAATAGCAAATAGTAGCAAGTAGCAAGTAGCAGCGAATTCACTGGAACGATATCGGTTTTTCCTTGAGAATGGCCGATATCGTTCCTATTACATGACATCATCTACAAGTTCAAAGGAGGCTAGTTATGGTAACCGCGAGCCGAGTTAAAGGATTTATTTTTGTGGGCCTGCTTCCTGCCTTGTTGATCTATTCTGTTTTTGTCCTAGTTCCGATCATTTGGTCGGCATATTACGGCTTTTACGATTGGAAAGGCATTGGGGCAGCAAAGTTCATCGGGTTTGATAATTACATCGAAGCATTGAGTCATCCCATATTTTGGAGAGCACTCAAAAACAACTTGATTATCGTGGGTGCATCCATCTTCGGCCAGGTGCCGATTGCGCTCATATTATCCCTCGTTTTGTGGAAAAATACCTTCTTTCACCGTTTTATCCGTTCCGCAGTATTTATGCCAATGGTTGTTGCCTCTGTCGTGATCGGGATCATGTGGGGATACATTTACCATCCACAGATCGGTATATTAAATTTTGTTTTGGAACAAGTGGGCTTAGGCTCATGGATCCGTGATTGGCTAGGCGATCCCAAAGTAAATATGTACTCCGTAAGCATCCCCATTATATGGGCGAACATCGGACCTTATTTGATCCTTTTTATAGCTGCTATTCAAAATATTTCATCCGAAGTGGAAGACGCCGCCAAAATCGACGGTGCCACTAAAGGCAAAAGATTGTTTTATGTCGTCATTCCAATGATCTGGGATACGATCAAGGTTGCGCTTGTCCTGTGTATTTCAGGAAGCTTAACGTCATTTGACCTCATTTATGTTATGACTGGCGGTGGGCCTGCTCAATCAACGGAATTGCTCGCCACCTATATGTACAACAATACCTTTGAAATTTTCCGTTATGGCTACGGGTCAGCGGTTTCTACTTTGATAATCATCATCAGCATGGGGTTGGTACTTGGCAGCCAGGTGCTAATGAAGCGCAAATCATAACAAGTGATAGCCATTCATACAGGATACAGTAATCCATAAAAAAGGAGGGGACAGGAATGAGGACGATAGCCTCAGGCGGTGTACCAACGGGTGAGAGTCATAGTCCTTTCTCCAAAAAAGCTAAAAAAGGAAAATCATGGATTTCTAGCATTCTGCTGGTCGTCTACGCATTAGTGACGATTTATCCGCTCCTTTGGCTGTTCATAAGTTCGTTTAAATCGAATCAGGACTTTTTCGGCAAGCCGTTTTCGCTGCCATCCGTTTGGAAGTTCGATAATTATACCCGGGCATGGGAAGTAGCTGGTATTGGTACAGCATTCCTCAACTCCGTTATTGTGACGTTGTGTGCGGTCGCACTGACCCTATTAATTGCTGCACTTGCAGCTTATATTCTTTCACGTCTTGAATTTCGCTTAAAAGGGCCAATCATGTCGCTATTCGTGCTTGGGATGCTCATTCCGATTCACAGTACGCTCGTGCCGCTGTTTATTATGATGAAAAAGATGCATATTCTGGATACTTACGCCGCCTTGATTTTACCGTATACGGCGTTTCAGTTACCAATTGCTATCTTCGTCATCGCAGCCTATTTAATGTCGATACCTAAGGAAGTGGAAGAGGCGGCTATGATTGATGGCAACGGGTATTGGGGCATATTCTTCCGGGTTATTTTCCCGCTGTCCATCCCGGCTATGGCCACGGTTGCCATTCTAGCCTTTCTGCGATTCTGGAACGATTTCGCTTTCGCACTAGTATTTATTAATAAGCAGGCCTTAAAGACGCTGCCGCTCAGCTTGGCTGTTTTCTCTGACGGCTACGGCACAGACTACAGCTTGACGATGGCTGCCATGTCGATCGCAGTTATTCCGACGATTATTATTTATTTGATATTCCAGGAGCAAATCATGAAAGGTATGGTGGCGGGCGCTGTAAAAGGATAAAACATGCCTTCGCAACCTATGTGAGCCTTTTTTGTCGGAAGGGATTCTAAGCATATAAATTTTGAAATCAGAAATGAGGGTCAAGCATGAAACTGGGGATCAGCTCGTATTCTTTGCATCCGAGCCTTGGAACGCAAGAGATCGATATTTTGCAGGCAATGGAGTGGATGAAGGAGCAGAAAGTCGATCACGTGGAAATCACACCAATCGGGATTGACTTGGAAGGACAGCCGGAGCTTGTTGATGCGATTGCGGCCAAGGCGCGACAGCTTGATCTGGAAGTGGCGAACTTCGCGGTAGCAGGAGATGTGCTGAAGCCGACGATGGAGGAGTTTGAGCAAGAAATCGCGCGGCTGAAAAAACAAGTAGAGACAGCAGCACGGCTTGGCGCCTTGCGGATGCGCCATGACGTTGTGGCCTGGGACAAAAAGCCGGAACGCTCTAGCCAATTCGAAGAAGACTTTGCGCAAATTGTGGAAGCGTGCGGTATCATTGCTGATTATGCGGCCGGGTTCGGTATTACGACAACGATCGAAAACCACGGATTCTATATCACGCCGAGTGATCGTGTAATGCGCATAGTAGATGCGGTGAATCGTCCCAACTTCAAGCTGCTGCTGGATGTGGGCAACTTCTTATGCGTAGATGAAGATCCTTACGCCGCCGTGAAACAAGCAATTGGCTACGCCGCAATCGTGCATTTCAAAGATTTCTACATTCGCAAAAGTAATGCGTTCCCTGGAGAAGGCTGGATACAGACGTTGAACGGGAATTATATCCGTGGTTCTATTTTTGGTCAGGGAGATATGGATATGCGGCGCATTATCCAGGTGATCAAGGACTCTGGATTTGAGGGGCCAATATCGATCGAGTTCGAAGGCATGGAGCCGGACAAAACTGCAACCCGCATGGGATACGAGAACGCTCGGCGGTTGTGGAAGGAGACGGTTTAGAGGGGAAATGTAACTGTAACGGCAATAGCGATATGCATATGGAAAATGGAAACCTGCTCTTTGGAGCAGGTTTTTTTGTAAGAAAGTTCAAGTGCTTAACAAAGCCAGCCGCATGAGGAAGGCCGCTGAAAAAGTCCTTTAACGTAGGAAAGGTTACCTGGGAGGAGGAAACGAAGACCGTAACTCCGTTACCTCCTCTACCTGATCCGGGGCCTACTCTGGAGGATAAGATAGCAGCCCTTGAAGAAGAAAACATAAATCTTATGCTGGCTCTTACTCAAGTGTATGAAGAGAAGGAAGCCGATAAAGTGGCCATGCAAGAAGAGAGCATAAACACAATGCTGGCGATAACAGAACTTTATGAACTTATGATTGGAGGCAACTAACCAATGGCACAAATTTATTTCAAACTCATAGTAGCCGGCAGGAAGACAATCCAAGAACAACGTGAGTTATTGCACAAGATTGCTTCCGAGGGGTTTGCTCTTGCTGAACAGACGTTTAAGCAGCTTGGAGGGGAACAGAAACTTAGTTCTGCTCAGGATTATGTAATTAGAAGGCTCGATGCTGCAGGGGTTCAATTTTCAGCCATGGAAATTCGAGCAGCTATTGAAAAGGCAGTTTTGGATTATAACGCAGCGCAGCAGCCGAAAGAGAGGACGGACCATGAATCCATTTGAAGGTTTCCGCATTAGCAGTCCTTATGGACCGCGGAAAGATCCATTTACGGGACTGCCGGCGCATCATACTGGCATCGACGTACTGACTCATCAAGCTCCCATATACGCCTTAGGTTGGGAAGTCGTGCATGCGCGTGAAGGTGTGCCCGGTACTGGCTTTGGTGGATTTGGTATCGTGGTTGCCGTCAAGGATATTCGTGGGGCGCTCCATTGTTATGCGCATCTGGATAGTGCTGCTGTCAAAGTAGGGCAGCAGATAATGGCAGGCCAGATGATCGGCAGGTAAGGCACAACGGGGCGCAGTACCGGATCCCATTTGCACTATGAGGTGCGGACAAAAGCAACTCCAAGCTATGGGTTTGGGACGGACACGAAACCAGAAGCTTATTTGGAAAAATACTTGCCGAAGGTGCCGGAAAAAGTAGAGGAGGTTAAACCAAAGATGGATCCAAAAGACGCGAACAAGGTGATTGAGTTTCTAAAGGCCGCTTACGGAGCCACCAGTAGCAAAGATGCCCAGAAAGAATTTAATAGACTTGCTAATGAGCTGCGGATGGTCAGCGGTCAGCCTGCACAGTAGAACACGACCTAGTAAAAGTGTGTGCCCCCACGAGAATAAAGTTTGTGGGGGCACTTCAATCTACGAGATTAAAAGCAGAACGTGCACGAGATTATAACCAAGAGAATGAAAAGAACCAGAATTGCCGCGGTGTTTGTGCGATGATGAAGAATACCAATCCCATCTGACATATTCGCCACTCCTTTCACAGAGAAAATTGTTACTACCCCACCAATATACGCAAGTTGTTTAATATTGCTTGGACATATATACAGGATATTATTGATTTATGAGAATGAATAAAAATCCTCTTTCCCTTGCGGATTGGGAGCTTTGTTTGTTTATGAATGAGGGGCGAGTTTAAAAACAAAGTGTACACGAAATGATAACCAAGAGGATGAAAAGGACAAGAATTTCTACGGTGTTATTGCGATGATGAAGAATCCCTGACATATTCGCTTCTCCTTTCACAGAGGAAATTGTTGCTACTCCACCAATATATGTAGGAATATTAATATTGATTGGACATGAATATACGGATTGAGCATAATTATCCGGTCAGCCAGTGAAATAAATAAGAAAGATTTAGGGGAGGGCACAGCAAAATGGCCAAAGTTTACCTCGATCCCATCAAGCGTGGAGATACGGTTTACTATACAGCTACCTGGGAGGGCGTGGCTGCCAGCGAGCTGCGGTCACAGATACGAGATAGCAGCGGCAGGCTCATTGCAGATGTGGTCATAGAAGAAACAGGCGAACCAGGAACATTCCGGTTTAGTGTGGACGATACGACCGCCTGGCCAACCGGCACCCTTGAAACGGATATAAAGTACACATCACCTGATGGAACTATTAAAACGTCTGACACAACGATGTGTATACCCGCTATAAGGGGGATTACTATATGAATGACATCATAATTAATGTTACGCCTCCACCAGCTATCCCTATTGTTGTAGCTCCTCCCGGATCGGGCGGCGGAGGTGGAAGCAGTAGCGTGTTGCTAGGCAGCTACACGCTCACCCCTACAAAGTGGGATAGTACTGCGATTACCGTAGATACAACAGTTAAAACCCTAACAATAGCAGGTCATGGTCTAATTGTTGGCGATCAGGTTATTTTCACCTATCAAAAAGCCAGAGGGCAATCATCCATACCAACGGGATTAATGCAGGTAAAATATACCTTCGTCCGTCTGGTATCCGGTGACTCGTTCAAAGTGGCCGAGACTAATACAGACACGACGGTTACATTGGTCCAGGAAGATGCAGCCGCTTGTATATGAGAGAATAAATCTATTCCCTTATCTTCATAAAATGGAATCTGAGCTATGTAGGGATTTACAGGCAGGACTGCTGTTTTTAGAATTTCTTTCCTCCGTTCAAGCGGATACCCCCGGAGATCCTCGCCCTTGTATCTTAAAATATCGAATACGACGTAGTTAACCGGTCTGGATTCACTCAACTTTCTAATTTTACCGGGCTTGGTTGCTGCAAATCTCTCCATAACAGATTCGAAACAAATGGAGCCTTCAGAGTTCGTTACCGCAACTTCTCCATCCAGGATGATATCCTCTGTAAATGGTACAGATAACAGTTCTGGATATTGCCGAGTGCAATCGTTGTTGTGGCGAGTGTAGAGGCGGGTTAAAGAGTTGGTATGCGATAGGATCAAGCGATGACCGTCAATCTTTGGTTCGTATATATAGTTGTCATTGTCAAATGGGGCTGCTGCGGTCTCTAACAGCATTGGAGCTATGAATTTCATGTTGTACACCTCAACAACAATTATAACGTGGGAAGATATAATTAGAATCTGGTAAGTTTTTCCGCTTGATTTCTATCTAGCTGGCTGTCCATTTGAGCTTGGTGTTCGTACAATTGTAGCAGAGTGAGTGAGTGTGAGCGGAAAAGCGATAGTGTCCACATGCGAAGATAAATTCCTACCACCGAAGTCCAATCAAGGGAACAAATCTTTAACAGCAGATTTAGCCCACATTCATTCTTTTCCCTTAGCACTAGCGTTACATACACGTACCTCAAAGGAAGCCGACTCCCTCGCCCCTATCATGTAAACCACAACCGTTGTGGTTTTTGCTTTTATCGCGTTGTCTAGTTTGTTATAATGTACATACGTTATAAAGTTTATACAGTTAGAAGGTATTACTTTTTGTGTTTGGATCATACTATGAGAGGAGATACCAATATGAATGGTGTGGTCAGAATGAAAGATAATAAACGTAAAGTTTACTCTCGTAAAGTAGGGAGAATGGGCAACAGTTTAGGGATAAGTTTGCCTAAAATCCTTGCAGAAAAGTTAAATGTGATACAGGGAGATGAGATTGAATTTATCGAGAACGATCAAGGAGAAATTGTGCTTAAAAAGGTCCGTCAAATGAAACTTCCTGATAATGTCCGCCCTGAAGTGTTAGAGGCCTTCTTTGATGTGTTCGAAGAGGATGAAGGAATATTAAATGACTTGAGGGACCGCTAACGATGACAATTTTTCTGACGAAGGAAGAGGCCGTGGCTGCGCATTATTTCTTGATGAAGAAAATGAATGATACAGAGCAAGCGGGCGTTAAGGAACATGCTCTGTTGGACTCTGCGATGCATAGAGCCCAGCAGAGCGTGTTCGGAGAAGATGAATATCCAACTTTGTTTGATAAGGCTTCTGCTTTATTAGAATCGTTAGTCAAAAATCATTGTTTTCACAATGGTAATAAACGAACAGCGTATCTTGTAGTCAAATCATTTTTATTGTTGAATGGATTTCAACTACAAATGGAACGGCAATATGCCGTTGAGTTTATTGTTGATATTGCGAAAGGGACACATTCTTTGGAGGCTATCGCGAGCATCCTGAAAGAATATTCCGTAGAAAAGTAATCTGCGGAGCGATCGCTCAAGTGACATTAAAACCATGGCAACACTCATTGAAGATTATGAGTTGAGATCATTGGACAGGGTTTCAAATCCTTCGTAATTCAGCATCAAAAAAGCCAGCCGTATTAGGCTGGCTTTTTTGTCGACTTACTGGAAAGTAGAGATTCATCACTGAATAATTGAAACTAAGCGTTTTTATATTCAATCCTACCCAAAACAGCAGCAATTACGACGCCGAGTCCAAAGGTGAGGATGCTGGCGATAATGCCCCCAATGGAATCCCCTATTTCCGGGAAAATCACATAAGCAGAGCCGACTACCAGGCCCACAACAGCTGCGTATACAACGGTTGTAAAACGATGTAGTAAATAGGAGATCAGTTTGCTCGTTACGATGATACCGAAAGCGACGCCTATGCCAACTGCGATAATAATAGCAATATCTAACGTTTTAACACCGTGAATAATTGTTTCGTAGTAGCCCAGCAGCAGCATCATGAAAGATCCGCTGACACCTGGCAATACGAGTGCGGTGCTGGCAATCCAGCCAATAAAAAATAAGGTTATATAATCCATGAAGCTGGTCATCTCCAGCACTTCGTTACTTCGTTCACCCATCGTTCCAAGGACGCTGACAATGACTAGAGATACTAGGAGAATCAAGTAATGATGTGCTTTAAATGTAGTGCGATAGCTGACCTTCTGCAATAAATAAGGAGCAATTCCCAGGATCAGTCCAATAAAGAAAAAGTAGGTTTGCTGTGTGTATACCTCTAGTAGCCACGAAATAACTCTTGCTGCAGAAAAAATAGCTGCTAATAAACCTATGCCCAGGGGGATCAGAAAGCTGAGACTTTTTTTCCATGAAGTACTGAACAGTTGATTAATGGAGTTAATCGTGTCTTCATAAATACCCAGAACTATGGCAATGGTGCCGCCGCTAATGCCTGGTATGATGTCGGTCACTCCCATCATTGCCCCACGCCAAAGATTATTCCATTTCAAAATCAAAGATCACTCCTTTGTTATTTTTTTCTACGCTCCTTGTTCTACTTTCTTGTTTTGCTGTTTCCATCCTTCCTTTTATAACATGCATAGGGATAAAAGTCTAATTTCAAGTGTCACTTCCCGGTACGCTGCTCCAGGCGGTATTCATTCGGTGTAGAGCCTGTAATGCGTCTGAACATGCGGGTGAAGGAGTTGGCGTTGTGATAGCCGACTTGAACGGCGACCTCATGTATTTTATCATCGGTTTCTTCCAGGATGCTTTTGGCTTTGCGGATGCGGATATCTTCGAGATAATCACTGAAGGTTTGCCCTGTTTTGTTCTTAATGTATTTAGCCATGTAGCCTACGGAGATGTTGAGCTTGCCAGCGATCGCCTCCTGGCTGATATCCTCGCTGTAATGGCGCTCCATATAGGCAAGCACGTAGTCGACAATAGGATCCTTGTCGGCTTTCTTGCCGTCGATTAAATACACGGCCTTCTCGACCAAGCTGGTGTAAAAGGACATGTATTGCTCCTCAGAGACAAATTCATTCACCTGCTCGTATAGGGACAGGGGGCCTTCCGCCATAAGCTCGCTAACCTCAATTTTTTGCGTCATCAGCGAGAGCAGGATTTGCGAAATGACCTCGCTGGCCATTTGCTTGTAGGCGAATGCTTTACCGTTCTTACTCAACTGCTGCAGCAGACGGCGAATCATCAGCAGAATATCTGCCGTGTGACCCGCTTTGATATGGCTGGATAGCTCCTGCGCGTCTACGGGCGAGAGGTGGAAATCGTTTTGCTCGACCGGCAGCTCGGTGATGATTTGTGTTGCAGCATTGAGCTTGCGTTCACGGAGCATTCCCATGGTTTCTTCGTAGGCGTTAGTGAATTCACTTGGATTGCGCAATTGCAGATTGGCAGCCATCGTGATGTAATAATGCTCAAGATCCTGATCGAACACCTTTTTGATGGTCAGCAATGTTTCTGTGAGTGCATCTAGTGTCAAAGCATCGTTTTCGGTGAAAATGATGGCTGCGATCAAATCTTTTTCAATTTGCAGGGTTTCCGATTGGGCGAAGCTTTGCTGCATGCTTAAATTAATAAACTCAAGAAAATAAGCATTCCAGTTCAACTCTTTGGGCAGAGATTCGTGAAAGGTGCTCGTGAAATGAAGCTGGAACATAACGAAATAAAACGGCTTGGTCGTGTCGATCAGATTTTGGACATCTTTGCTGCCAATAGGAATGCTTTTGACCTTTGTTAAATAGCCGTATTTTTTGAGCAGTGAATCCTTCTTTTGCAAATCCGAATGAATCTGCTGGTTGGAAGCGATGATCGTTCTTACGCTGTCGCCGATTTGGTTAAATTCATTAATCGTGCTGCTCACTTGAAAGTTTGGATTCATTTTCTGTAAAGATTCCAGCATACGCTGGACAGGACTTTTGAACCTGATACTAAGCAGCACCGAGCTGAGCAAGCTGAGCGCTACGGACAGCACGAGCAGAATCAGGAGAATGAAGCTCAGACGGGTTATTTTGGCAGCGATTTGCTGATTGGGAAGCACATTCACATAGGTAAGACCGGAATACTCGCCTTTTTCATAAAAATAATAATTGTGTTTATCCTCGTCGTAAGCTACATGTTGATCCGCGGACAAAGCCAGATTGCTCATTTCTTGGGGCGCTGTGCTGTAGAACAATTTCCCTAGATCATCCGCAATATAGAACATATCATTGACCGAAAAATGGAACTCCCGGTAAATTTCATTAGCTTTGATTAATGCTGCGAAATAAATGCGTTTTTGCAGTTTGTTTTTGATAACCACGGGAAAATACACACCGGCTTCGCCGACAATGCCGTTAAAACTCTTCTTATGAAAGAGCGCAGCGGGGAAAATTCTCATATGGTAATCTCCGTCTGCCTGCTGCTTCCAGAAATCAGCGTTGTACGTATCACTAATGTAATAACTTTCATGCATCTCTTCCATTTGGGTCAGGCCGCTTTTATCAATAATGAAGTTATAGGTATCGTTGTAAAGAAATAAGTTTTCCAGATTCAAGCTCGTGGTGTTGGACAGGATCGTATTGATCTCTTTGGTCAGCCTGTTCATCGCAAAAAAATTAGACCTGCCCTTTTCAAGAATAGCGACATCTGCATTGAAAAATAATTGCGTCGCAACATCATCCAGAAGACGGAATTGCTTCTCATAATTGTTTACGGTATTACTCATATTCAGGGTGTTGTAGGTAATGATTTCTTTGCGTAAATTGCTTTGGAAAAAATTAAAGGAAAAGGTATTGAAAAGAAAAGAAATCAGTACGATGACCATAAAGCTGAGCAATAACTTGACGAATAGAGAGTTTCGTTTCATCCGCATTTTGGAAATCATGCTTTGTACAGCCCCCGTTTCTAATAAGCTCTACTATGAGGAGTCTTTCTTCATAATAATGGATTTAGCTATAGAATAGAAACCTTCTTTTCCAAATCATTTATTCATTTTCTGTTTTTTGTTGGTTAAATAGCAGCGAAAGGAATAATAAAACGGAAATTGCGGCTTTTCAGAACATGACGAAGTTAGTAAGCTAAAGGTGCGCAAAGCTGTAACAGGCTGGATGAGCTCATCCAAGAAATATAGCAAGAAATATAGGACGTTAAAAGTAAGAACATTTAAGGGGGACTGAAAATGAAAAGAAACAAGCGCGGTATAGTATGGATGTTGTTAGCGCTCGTATTGGTGCTTGCTGCATGCAGCAGCGGTGAAAAAGGGAATGAAGCTACACCAACTCCTAAGAGCAGCGATGCTGTGGAGAAAGAAGGAACAGAAAATGTGAGCAAAGATGGCAAGTATGATCCTCCAATTACACTGACTACAGTACGATCGCAGCAAAATACCGTTAAATTCGCGGAAGGGGATTCCATTGAAAATAATGTGTGGACCCGGGCTTATGAGGAGAAGTATGGCATCAAGGTCAAAACCTTATGGGCAGTTGACCCCAGTCAATTGGATCAAAAAATGAATTTGACGATTGCTTCTGGCGATATTCCCGATTTCTTCCTCGTTTCTGCTACCCAGTTCAAACAGCTGGCGGAGGCAGATATGCTAACCGATATGACGGAAGTTTACGAGAAGCATGCTACGGACGGTGTGAAAAGTCTTCTGAACGAGGAAGGGGATTTGGCCCTGGAATCCGCTAAAATCGATGGTAAGCTGATGGCTATTCCATTCAGTTCACCCAGCAGAGAAGGATCACACATGATTTACATCCGGACGGATTGGCTGAAAAAATTGAATTTGCCTGAGCCTAAGACGATGGAGGATGTGCTCAAAATCAGTGAGGCTTTCGCCACCCAGGATCCGGACGGCAACAACAAAAAAGATACCTTCGGTTTGGCGGTGGACAAAGATTTCGCTCTTCTCAAAGGCTTCTATAATAGTTTTCATGCCTATCCAGGCTTGTTCCTGAAGGATGAAGCAGCAAAACTGACCTATGGAACGATTCAGCCGGAAATGAAGTCGGCGCTTGGCAAGCTGCAGGAGATGTTCAAAGCGGGTCAAGTAGATCCTGAATTCGGCGCCAAGGATGTTACCAAGGTTTTCGAGATGATATCCAACGGTAAAATTGGTATGTTCTATAACCCTTACTATGCAGGTTTATACCCCCTTCAAGCGGCTAAAGACAAAGATCCATCGATGGAATGGAAAGCTTTTCCGCTCGCTTCGGTGGACGATCAGCCTGTCAAGTCTCAAGTTGAATTGGGAGTAGCCGGTTATTGGGTCGTGAAGAAAGGTGTTGAACATCCAGAGGCGATTCTCAAAATGCTCGATTTCTGGCTGCAAACCTTTTATGAAAACAAATCGGACGAAATTTACCAGAAGTTCAACACGTCTCCGGAAGACAATAATCAGGTTTGGCTGCTCAATGCGATTTCCGCCTATAAGGCGTTCAAGAATGTGGACGAAAGCCTGCGGATTATCGACGCACTCGATAGTAAGGATACGTCTAAGCTAACTCCCGAGGACAAAGGGGTATACGAGAAAATCCTGAAATATCAATCCGGCGATCAAAGCAATTGGGGTTGGAATCTCATTTTCAATAAAGGAAATTCGTTGTCGATAGCTCATTTATATCGGGAAAATAATCTCTATATCAATAACGAATTCACATCAACACCACTCCCCTCGATGATTGAAAATGGTGTTGTGCTTACTAAGCTGGAAACAGAGGCTATGACGAAAATCATACTTGGCACTACTCCGATCGATGGTTTTGAAGAATATAAAAATCAGTGGCTCAAGCTGGGCGGTGAAACGATTCTTAAGGACGTTAACGCCTGGTACGAAGCGAAGAAATAGCAAGCCTGCAATCGCCGTATGAATTTCATGGGTGAGTGAGGCGACTGCTTCTCTCACCCATGCTACTTGGAAGAAGGTGAATGGACATGACCAAAAAGCTGGCTAACTGGCCGCTGCATCTGATGCTTTTACCCGGTGTGATTTTTGTTCTTATATTCAATTATGGCCCCATGTTCGGGATTGTTATCGCCTTTCAAAAATACATTCCAGCCAAAGGTTTTTTTGGATCTGAATGGATTGGTTTGGACAATTTTAAATATGTATGGGGGCTCCCTGATACACTTGAGGTTCTGAAAAATACCGTCTTTATCGCCACTATGAAAATCGCAGTCGGTTTGATCGTACCGATCATCATCGCGCTGCTGTTGAATGAAATTTATCACACCCTTGTCAAGCGGGGTATACAAACGCTAATTTATTTGCCCCACTTTTTGTCGTGGACTATATTGGGCGGTGTGTTGATTGATATTTTGTCACCCTCTGTGGGGATCGTAAATGCCTTGCTGGGTTTGTTGCATATTAAACCTATTTATTTCCTGGGTGATAATAATTGGTTTCCTTATGTGCTTGTAACGACTCACGAATGGAAGGAATTCGGATTTAGCACGATCATCTATTTGGCGGCCCTAACGAGCATTAATCCTACTTTATATGAAGCTGCAGTGGTGGATGGTGCTAACCGGCTGAGACAAACCTGGCATATCACACTGCCGGGAATGAGGCCTATCATCGTTCTGCTGGGCACACTCAGCTTGGGAAGCATACTTAGTGCCGGCTTTGACCAGGTGTTCAATCTTTACAATCCTCAGGTTTATGAAAGCGGCGATATTATCGATACGTTTGTTTATCGCATGGGCTTGGTCAGCGCGCAATATGGGCCTGCAACCGCCATCGGCTTACTCAATTCTATCGTTTCCTTCGTGCTGATATCTGTCGCCTATTATCTTGCCTATCGCTTTGCTAAATATCGTATCTTCTAGAGAAAGGGGGCTCACACGAATGCGGCATTCGAAATGGAGAGTCGGCTTTCAGATCGTGAATTATACATTTCTTTGTTTGCTCGCTTTATTATGCATTCTGCCGATGATCCATGTGCTTGCCTTGTCCCTCAGCTCGAACGCAGCGGCGTCGGCAGGCATTGTACGGCTCTGGCCAGTCGACTTTAACCTAACCTCGTACAGCTATGTGCTGGCGAAAAAGGAATTTGTCAGTTCATTCGTCATTTCACTAAAGCGTGTTGCGCTTGGCTCTGCCATCAACATGCTGCTCGTTGTACTGCTCGCGTATCCCTTATCCAAGGAATCAAGCAAATTCAAATCGCGGACCTGGTATATTTGGTTTTTTGTTGTGACTATTTTATTTAGCGGCGGTTTGATTCCAACCTATATGGTGATTAAATCAGCGGGTCTGCTGAATAGTATATGGGCGCTTGTTCTGCCTGGCGCGGTTCCTGTGTTTAGTGTGCTGCTGCTGCTCAACTTTTTCAGGGGGTTGCCGAAGGAGCTGGAAGAGGCTGCTTTCATGGACGGCGCGGGGCATTTCACCACACTCTTCAAGATTTTCCTGCCTTTATCGGTACCTGCTTTGGCGACCATTCTGCTGCTCACGATGGTAGGGCATTGGAACAGCTGGTTTGATGGTCTGATTTACATGAACTCCCCAAGCAAATACCCTCTGCAAAGTTACTTGCAAACGATTGTAATTCAGAAAAACTTCTCGGAGCTGACAGATTTGAATCTTGAAACACTGAAGCAAATTTCAGATCGTACGGTGAAGGCAGCACAGATTTTCATGGGGGCTCTGCCAGTGCTGGTCGTTTACCCGTTTCTGCAAAAGTATTTTATGAAAGGCATTGTTCTAGGTAGTGTGAAGGAATGAGAAAGACTTCTTGCGGCTTCCTTTGAGGAGCGTGTTCGTGACGTTGGTGCGTTGCAGAAGGAATGGCTGTGTGCTCCAGCCGCTGTTAAAGATTTGTTCCCTGAATGAAATTTAAAAGGTTGGAACAAATCTTTAAAGGCGGGCGCTAACGCTCTTCCGTCCACAGCCATTCCCTCTCTTCAGCTACAATCGTACGAATCGCATGAATCGCATGAACACCTAGTTCAAACGGGCAGCCAGCAAGGGTTTTAAAGGGGGGCTCTGGATCGGAGGAGATTTCCCCGCGGGCCAAGCCGCTGGGAATGAAGAGCGCGCGCAGCTGAGAAGGACCAGCTACTTTAACGATGTTTTTCATCGTTAAAAGCATAAGCCCGCTCCAAATCCGTCACGTTAACGATGAAAAACATCGTTAACGTGACGGATTGACCTGGAACACTTGTTTTAACGATGAAAAACATCGTTAAGTGGAAGTAGTACACGCTTAAGTCAAGCACACGCTCATTTCGGCGGAGGGCGGGCTGATTCGGGGTATAAGCTGCACAGTACCGAACCTGCCAAGCACCGAACCTGCGCCAAGCACCGAACAATCCAAGCTCAACGAACAGCCAGAAGACGTCTGGTTTCTGAACAAGAGATAATGAATACAACAAAATGGAGGAACACACATGCGTTTTAGACAAATTCATCTTGATTTTCATAACCATGGATCGGTTGCTATTGGAGAACGGTTCTCCAAGGGGCAGTTCCAGGAAATGCTGCGTCTCGGAAATGTCGATTCGATTACAATCTTTGCTAAATGCTTTCATGGCTGGGCTTATTATGACACTCAAAAATTCGAGAAGCATCCGGGCCTGAAGTTTGATTTGCTGCGGGAGATGATTGATGCAGCTCATGAAATTGGCGTAAAGACGCCGGTTTATCTGAACGTAGGCTTAAGTGAACATTTGGTGAATGTGCATGGCGATTGGCTGAACCGCGATGAGAATGATCTTACTACCTGGGATCCGGGTTTTTTGCAGCCGGGTCTTCATGTGTTTTGCTTCAATACGCCTTATTTGGAACGGATTGTGCAGCAGATTGAAGAGGTGGCAGCAGGCTATGATGCGGATGGAATTTTCCTCGATATTGTATATCCGAAGGCTTGCTATTGCCATTACTGCCGGACTACTTTGCTGCAGGAAGGCAAGGACCCGCGGGATAAGAAAGCTGTCATGGAACTTGCTGAACGGGTGTATGCAAATTATACGAAGCAGGTAAACGAGCGGGTGCGGGCGATTAAGCCGGAGCTCGGTGTATTTCATAACAGTGGCATTCACTGTGGACGCAGAGATATTGCGGCTATGGACAGCCATCTGGAGGTGGAATCACTGCCTTCTGGCGGCTGGGGGTACGATTATTTCCCTATGTCGGCCCGATATTTACAGCAGTTGGGCAAAGAGCTCCTTGGGATGACTGGGCGGTTTCAGATGAATTGGGGAGAGTTTGGCGGTTACAAACATGAGAACGCCTTTCGTTTCGAGATGGCATTATGCCTGGCACACGGGACGAAATGCTCTGTAGGAGATCATCTGCATCCTGATGGCATTATGGACCCGATTGTTTACAAGATGGTCGGAAGGGCATTCAGGGAGGTGGAAGCTAAGGAGCCATGGTGCAGTCAGGTGGAAAATGTGGCCGATGTCGCCATCCTAGCTGTTGAGGGTCTTGCCCGTTACTCGGAGCGAATGGGCGCTTCTGACACTGGTGCTTACCGCATTCTCCAGGAAGGCAATATTCTCTTCAATATTATTGATTTGGAAACAGATTTTAGCCTGTACAAGGTTATCATTTTACCTGATCAAGTAAGGATTACTTCCTCATTGGCTGAGTTGCTGGAACGGTATTTGCAGAATGGCGGTAAAGTTCTGGCAACCGGAGAATCCGGATTGAATGAAGCAGGAGACGGCTTCGCGCTTGATCTTGGTGTCGAGTGGAAAGGGGTTAATTCCTTCAAGCCCGATTATTATAAGCCGCATACTCCACTGCCGATTCTCGGGGAAGGATCCTTCGTATTCTATACACAGGGACAAAAGATTGCCTTAAATGGCGGCACGGAGCTTGGTAACCGTGAGGATCCTTATTTTAACCGCGACTTAAATGCTTACTATTTCACGCATACCCCTAACAGCCGCAATGATGGCGGACCAGGTATGGTAGAGAGCCCGAACGGCATTTACCTCGCCTGGAATGTATTTGAGGATTATAGGGAAAATGGCAGCCTGCAGGTAAGAGAAACCGTGATGATGGCCATTGACAGATTGCTCGGCGACAGGAAGACTCTTTCCACCAGCTTGCCTGCACAAGGTGTAGTTTCGTTGCAGCATCAGAAGCACGAAGCCAGGTATGTGAACCATCTGCTGTATGCATTCCCGGTGAAGCGGGGCAAGCAGATGGAAATCATCGAAGATATTACCCCGATCTATCAGATCGATGTCACTCTTCGCTTGCCGGAAACGGTGAATCGCGTGTATACGGTGCCTCAAATGGAGGAGCTTGCTTTCGAGCAGGAGGGACAGACCGTAAGCTATCAAGTTCCAGTAATTGATTGTCATCAAATGGTTGGGATCGATTATTAAAGTATGTAAAAGAACAGAATGGCAGCATGCATTTTGAATTACATAACAGTTCTGTCTGATTATCTTGAATTCTTAAATTTCAACGTTTTTGCTTTCGTTTTTGCCTTTGTGTCGGCTTTCGCTCCGATTTTACTGGAGTGCAATAAATTTCACATTGCAGTAATCAATAATTCTGTGGAGGCGATGAAGAATGGACAATGAGATGAAGGAAATGCAGACGGAACGGTTGGAAAAGTTGGAAAGGTTCGAACAGTTAGAGAAGTTGGAAAAGATGGAAAAGTTAGAATTGATGGAATTAGCGGCGCAGAGGCTGGAGAAATTGGAAGCTGGTGGAGGAGAGGCGGATCGTGGCTACGGGCTAAGCCGCCGCAAGCTTCTGATGTCTTTGGGCGCCGCAGGAGCTGCTACCATGGCAGGTATGCTGCTGAATGGTGGAGCCGGCATTGCATATGCAGCTACAAAGGATAAAGAGAAGGAAAAGGAAAAAGAGAAGGATAAAAAGAAACTGATCGAGGAGCATGGTGCTCCTTGCCTGGACGATATTCCTGCCCTGCTGGCATTCTCTAGAGGTTCAAATACATGTGCTCTAGTTTCTGATCCACTAAGGGGTGGCATATTCAGTTGGGGAGCGTCGGGCACTGCAAACGGAGGTACTGTGTTCAACGCTCTGGGCGGCGGCGTGTGGCTTCGCCAGTTTAGCGGTTCTTTCAATGTATGCTGGTTTGGGGCCAAAACGTTTACTGACAGCACTGCTGCAATTCAGGCTGCTTTCAATGCAATTACACGGCCAGGAAGCATTTACATTCCAGGAGGAGTGTATACAATATCGGCAGTCATCAACCTTCCCCAGCAGGTTGTCAGTATTTCTGGCGATGGCCAGTATGTTACATACCTTATCGCGGTTTCACCCAATGTGCTGCATACGATGTTTAAAGGGACTACGAATGATACGATGGAAATAAAGGATCTTTCCTTTGACGGGAATGCTGTTGCGGATAGTGCGGTATATTTCGATATGGTAACACACAGTACTTTTTCGAACCTGTTTATTACGGGTACCCGGGTTGAAGCGCTGCATGTAAATGGCTACAATAACAGCTTTTTCCGCTGCCAAATTGTTTCCAACTATGGAGATGGGCTGGTTTCGTACGGAACGCCCAATTATAACAATAACGTCAATGTGCTGAGCACGGATATTTATAGTAATGGCGGTATCGGCTTGCGAATCGGAAACGGCCTTAATGTGAACGTTAGCCACAGCACGATAGAAAAGAATGCCAAGGCTGGTATCATTGCTTATGATTTAAAAAATGTGAATATCGTTGAATGTTATTTCGAGCGTAATGCTCAAGTGGGTATGAGCTACACGGATGCGCAGAATCCCACGGCTGTTAATGTCAAAAGCGATATTCATCTGCTGGGCGGAGGCGGAATAACAATCGGCATTGATCCGGCAAAGCCTGTTGAATGTGTGAAAGTAAGCGGTATTCATTGGACGCCGCTAAATAGTGAAGGGGTAGATAACGGGGGAGTTAACAACACTTCCTTTGTCTTCAGTAATTATCTCGACAAGCTGACTATTGAAAGCGTTCAGGTGTACGATAACAGTAAAGCAGACTCACTGCTCACTATTTGGGGGAACGGGAATACTTCGATCATTAAAGGAGATGTCATTCTGCGGGCCAACAGCCGTTATGATGTGAAGCTGATTGGCGTGGATGCAGGGCTCGCTGTCAGTGGAGGGCATTATATCGAAAGTACCGCGGCAAGGACGAAGAATTACTATGATGGCAATTTCCCGGCATATTCCCGGATTGCAGGCACAAGCGGCGATCTGCTGAAATCACAGCAGCGGCTTGATGGATATCCGGCGTTCGAGCTGACGGCCGGGACGGAATGGTGGGGGCAGCCTATTGCCGGTATCACTACGAAATACCCGGAGCTGCCGGGGACACTGGTATGGTTTGGGGCATGGGTGAAAGCGGATTCAGGGAACGATGTGAAGGTGGTAAGTTATGACGGAACGAATAGCCATGCTGATACGCTAACTGCCGCCGGGAGCGGACAGTGGCAGTTCAAATCAATTCTTGTACCCGTATCTGCTACAGCAGCTCAACTGGTTTGTGCATTTCAGAGGTTGGGCAGCGGAGGAAACGGTAAGGTTGCCTTTCCGGTGTTGGCGCAGGCTGGAGCCAGCTTGAACCGCTTTGAAATCGGCACTGAGGCTGATTTCCATCTTCCCTCTATTCCGGCTGTCGGCTACTGGGAACTTGGGGAAACGGTAAAAAATGCAAGCCCGGCGCCCGGAAGTGCATTCGGCTGGATATGTACCGCAGCCGGTGCTCCTGGAACCTGGAAGGCTTTTGGTAAAATTGAAATATAAGTGCTTGGCAGCGGCTGGTTTTATTTGTATGATGTTGTTGAATAGCATCATTTGAACAAGGATGTGAAATGTATGGTCAATCCTGAAATTTTGCTGCCTAAGGAAATTCCAGCCGTGGTGGGTAAGGAAATCAACATTTATTTTGATAATCTGATCATTGAAGATGCAGACCGTTACTATGTCGATGTGATATGTGATATCGGCCAGCACCAGAATGAAAGGTGGACTCTTATCCCGGATGCTCCCGGGGAGTATCCTCTGACCATTAGTTTGTACGCGGACACGATCACAAAGCTGGCTACGGCGACAACAATGATCAAAGTAAGCGGAAGCGAGGCGGTTGTGGATAAGGCCTCGGATACAGTCTCGGATACAGCTTCGGATAACGCAAGGATACCCGAAAGCGTATTATTCATCGGTGACAGCACGACGGCCGCGGGATTTTATACGGATGAGCTGCTGAATTTATTTCAAAATGACCCGCAAAGCATTGTGCTGCTAGGCACTAAGGGCACGGCGCCGAATTGCCACGAAGGGCGTGGAGGATGGCGGGTGGATTCATACTTTTCAGGTGAAGAAAGTCCGTTTGTCTTTGATAAAAGCTTTAATTTCACCCGGTATATGGGCACAAACGGCTATCGTGATCTGGACTATGTATGTATTCATCTCGGAATTAATGATGTGTTTAATAAGGTTAACGATGCTGGCGTGCAGCGTGTAATCGATGAAGAAATGCCCATGCTGGAGAAGATCATTGCCAGTATCCAAGATTATAACGCGAGTATCCAGATTGGCCTGATGGTTGCGATCCCCCCATCCCGTTTCCAGGATAGCTTCGGAAGCAACTATGGTGCGGGACAAACCCGCTGGCGGTATAAAAGAAATATTTTTTTGTGGAACAAAGAGCTCCTTGCACGGTTTGAACATCGGAAAGCAGATGGCATATTTATGCTGCCGATTAACGTGAACCTGGATACGGTGCATAATATGGCGAGCCATTCTGTATCCGCAAACAGCCGCTGCTCCAAGCAAATCGTCAGACAGACGGACGGTGTGCATCCAGCGGAGGACGGCTATTATCAAATGGCCGATGTGATTTATTATGGGCTCAAAAACAGAAGTCAGAAGGAGTAATTATCACAAGGTGTCCAGCTCACCTTATTTCACATGAACAAAGGTGAGCTTAATATCCTGCTCATAATTGCCAAAGCCAGATCCAAAGAGGTTCAGCCCTCTTTGGTTTTTTGCGTTTGCTTCTACCTCCAGGCGGACTGTAATGGGCTTGTGAAACTGCAATTTCAATTCGTTTAATTGGGTGGTGGAGCTGTGTGCACCGTTGAGGAAGCTTCCCTCATGATCAATGCGCCATTCGCATAGCCATCCATACTGACTGCCGTAAGCCCACCAGTTGGGTGTATGAAGCCCCTTGGTTTTTCCGAAATCCCCCGGAGTTGTGACCATTCCGATTTTTAGTCCGTTGACAAACAGTGTAATGTCCGAAGGCCAGTCTTCATTGAATCCGATCGCTTCGGAGCAAAGCTCCGCACTGAGTGAAATGGCGGATAATTCCATGCTGGAAGGCATTGGATTGGGGAAGCGATATTCCACATACCCGGCTTCACTGAACCAAAGAAGCGCAGCGCTTGAACGTTCGGGTAAATAGAAGCTTCTCGGATCATCCGGACATCCGAGGATGCCTTCTTTACTGGCAAGTCCGCAGGTAGGTTGAACCGAGCAGTCCGTGTACATGCCAACAGGCATGCTGACTTCTTCTAATTCATGCAGCGATTCTCCAGGCGCATTAGGCAATTGGAGCAGCAGCGTGTCATGGATTCTCGAACAGAGCTTTTCCCTGTTTGCTCCTTGTGTGGTTATGATGAGGCCAGCCTGTTCCAAAATTTGTACATTGATGGACACCGTTGGCTGTGCGGCCCCTAGAGCGGACATAAGCTGACTGACGCTTAAGGTCTGGTCGCCGAGAATTTCCAGAATGCGCAGTCTTAAATCTCCTGAGAGGGCTTTTGCGATCTCTTGGATTTGGGTGGGTGGAACAAGCTTCATTTTATCATTCGATAGTGTAATAACGGACAGCCCCTATTCTCATTATCCCTTTCTTTATAGTTTACAATCATTCCTTAACATTGTAAAATCATAATGTACATATTAAAATTGCAATGTAAGTGTATTTTTCATATTTTAATAGCTGGGAGTGACTTCAATGACAATGATGCCGTATCGAATGGATTATCCGCGTCCACAATTTGAAAGAGCTGAGTGGTTGAATTTAAACGGCGAATGGGAATTTGAATTTGATGATGAGCAGGCGGGAACGAGGGGGAAATGGTTTGCTGCACATGACTTCAGTAAGAGGATTCAAGTTCCTTTTTGCTTTCAGAGCAGCTTGAGCGGCATTGAGGATACAGGGTTTCACGATGTGGTTTGGTACAGGAAAAAATTTGCCATACCCGAATCCTATAAAGGACAACGATTAATTTTACATTTTGGCGCGGTTGATTATTTGTCATGGGTGTGGATTAACGGGCAGCTGGTGAAGTTCCATGAGGGCGGGCATACCCCTTTTTCGGTCGATATTACGGAACAATGCGCAGACGGTGAGAATACGATTGTCGTCAAAGCCCAGGATTTTAGCCAGGATCACACGCTTCCGAAAGGAAAACAATATTATGCCGAAAAGTCAGCGGGTATTTTCTATACAAGGACTACCGGCATTTGGCAAACTGTATGGCTGGAGCCGCTCTCGGGCACCTGTCTGGAGAAGGTGAAGCTGACCCCGTATATTGATTCGAATGAAATCAAGCTGAGGGCTTTTATGGGAGGAAGCTTAAAGCAGCAGCTGCTTTTAAAAACAGTTGTATCTTTTCAGGGAAGCGTTGTTGCTGAAGATACATGCAAGGTGAATGAAGCAGAAATGGTCCGAAGGATTGGTCTGCACGATTTTAATGATCATGGGCAAGGTCGCTGGTGGTCGCCGGAAAAGCCGAATTTATATGATGTGGAGTTTACCCTTTATGAGGGAGAAAGCGTCATTGATCAGGTGAAAAGCTATTTTGGCATGCGGAAAATTTCTGTGGAGGACGGCAAGGTTTGCTTGAATAACCGTTTTTATTATATGAAGCTTGTATTGGATCAAGGATATTTCCCGGATGGGATTATGACGCCGCCTTCGGATGAAGCGATTAAGCAGGATGTTGAATTGACGAAAGCCATGGGCTTTAATGGAGCCCGCAAGCATCAAAAGGTAGAGGATCCCCGTTACTTGTATTGGTGTGACCGTTTGGGCCTATTGGTGTGGGGGGAAATGGCTAATGCCGCGGCTTATTCGGAAAACTATGTGCGTCGCATGACCTTGGAATGGCAGGAAGTTATCGAGCGGGATTACAATCATCCCTGTATTGTGGCCTGGGTGCCGCTCAACGAGAGCTGGGGTGTTCCGAATATTGTGGTGGATAAGCTTCAGCAGCAGCACGCGCTCGCCATGTATCACTTGACAAGATCGCTGGATGACACACGTCTGGTCATTTCCAATGATGGCTGGGAGCATATCAAGACGGATGTTTGTACGATTCATGATTATGAGAGCAAGAGAGCCGTTCTTGAAGACAGATATAGTTCAGTAGAAAAAGCCGTTCATGCCAAGCCGGCGAATCGCACGATCCATGTGCCAGGCTTCCCTTATGAAGGTACCCCGATTATGGTGTCCGAGTATGGAGGGATTTCTTTCAAAAAAAGCGACTGGGAGGGCTGGGGATACTCGGCAGCTGTAAGCGACGAGGATTACATGGAACGATACAAGGCTGTTACGCAGCCCTTGCTGCAATCCCCAGTTGTTCAGGGTTTTTGTTATACTCAGCTAACCGATGTGGAGCAGGAGATCAATGGATTATTGACCTATGACCGTAAGCCGAAGGTACCGCTAGCTATGATCAAGCAAATCAATGACGGGAAATAGGTTAAGATGCTGAAATTGGTGGGGAAGGGCTCTAGCCCTTCCCTTCTTCATTTTTTTGTGGACTCAGATCCGTTATTTTAGCAATTCAAGGTTTTTTTGCTGCCTTACGGACATGAAAGCCGCTATTGATGCTGAAACCGCGCCAAAATCATAAATCTAAGGAAAATAACGGAACGTAGGTCCGTAACTCTCGCGAAAAAGAGAAAAATGGTAAAATAGCGGAACTCATGTCCATAACCTTTACATCCCTTTTAGCGCACAACTTTAAAGTTAAAATTAGAGTGGCCAAGAGACATATGAACTCTGACTAAAAGAGCAAACAGCATTTCGGTGCTGCGTGCTGAAGTGATGTCGCCCAAATCGATAATGCTCTCCCATCCGAACCATTCCTTCAAATATCCTATGACTTCGTTTCGGGCAGCTGCATCATTTCCGCTAATGAACAGATCGTGCTGACCATCCGCAAGGCTGCGTGGGTTTACCATTAAGGCTGAGGCTACCGTATTCAGGGTTTTCACAACTTTCACATCCGGAAAGGCACGTTGAATTTGTTCCCCCAAAGAATCGGTGTTCACAACGAACAGACGCAATGCACCTTCTGAGAAATCCAGAGGAAGAGAAACATCGATCAAAATTTTGCCTTGCAAATTGGCGCTGCCCGCTGCGTGCAGCGCTTCTAAAGCCCCTGCTCCAGCAGTCGCGTTAATGATAATATCGCCATGCTTAGCAGCATCTTGGAAAGAACCGGCGCTAGCTCTATCGTCGTTTATTTGCTGAAGCCATTCGTCCAGCTTCGGAATGCTTCTCGTACCCAGTTTGACCTCATGACCTTGTTTAACTAGTGCGCTGCCCAACGTTTGCCCGGCATTCCCGGAACCGATAACTCCAATTTTCATGTGTTTCCTCCTTTTATTATACATACAGGTCTGTATACTTACTTTGACAGTATACATACCGATCTGTATAATGTCAACTATAAGAGATCACACTATAAGGATGCAGATATAAGAGGTGAATGTTTACTTGAACAAAACTGAGGGTAAGAAATCAGCTGCGCGGGAGCAGCTGCTGGTTACTGCAAGCAGATTATTTTTTGAAAGAGGGTTCCATGCTGTTGGTGTCGATACGATTGTAGCTGAAGCGGGAATTACCAAAATGACGATGTACAAGCATTTCCCTTCGAAGGATCACCTGATCTTTGCTATCTTGGAGCGGTCCGGCGAGATGTACTGGGAATGGTTTGAGCATACAATTCATGGCATTAAACAACCGGAGCAGCAGCTCCTCGCCATATTCGAAGCCGTTGCAAAGCGGCATCCCATGTCCCCCCAGTCGACGTTCTGTCTTTATCAGGCCGTGGCTGTAGAGTTTCCATTTCCCGAGCATATGGCGAATAAATCGGCTGTTGACCACAAGCAATCGATCATTAAGCGCTTGGAATCTATATGTGAACAGGCTGGATTGAAGTCACCCGGACTCCTTGCCCGCCAGCTGTTTGTGTTCCTGGAAGGGTTTTGTATATCTTCCCGTTTTTTTGGAGCGGATAGTCCGTCGACTGATTTAGTTCATACGGCAGCCACGTTGATTGATTCACATCGCTTATAAAACAGTTTAACAAAAACACCTTGCGGCGCCTTTTGAGGTGCGTGTTCGTGACTTGATTGCGTTGCGGAGGGAATGGCTGTGGGCTCCAGCCGCTGTTAAAGATTTGTTCCCTTGAATGGTATACATGAGGAGGTAGGAACAAATCTTTAAAGGCGGACGCTACCGCTCCTTCGCCCACAGCCATTCCCTCTCTTTAGCTACAATCGCACGAATCACACGAACACCTAGCTCAAACGGACAGCCAGCAAGGGTTTTTCTCTGGATGGAAGGAGATTTCCCCGCGGGCCAAGCCGCTGGGACTGAAGATCGGCCCCGCCAGCGGTTACAACCAAGAGGTTCTGCCATTTAACGATGTTTTTCATCGTTAAATAAGGTTGTGGAGTCGACCTGGTACTTTTTAGCGATGAAAAACATCGTTAAGTCAGCAGAGGTTGCTTTCCTGAGTAAAGAAGGGATAGTGACGATAGGGAAAAACTGTGCTTAACATCAAAGCGACTGCCAATCCAGGGGTTCGGAGCAGCGCGGCGGGAATGCTTGCAAGGATATACCCAAACCCATGTGTGATAACGGTACAACCTGTACAAAAATCCTATCAAAAATCCATTGTTACTGATTTGACTATGTGCTAATCTGAAACTATCAATTGATAATGAGTATTGTTATCAATTATAATAATTTGTGAACAGGGGATTAGGAATTATATGAGGAACTATGTATCGTCCATTATGTTATTACTATGCATCACCCTGCTTTGTGCCTGTGGATCTCAGACACAGAGCAATACTATAGCGCCTACTGCTACAGGTTCAAACGCTGCCAAGGAAACTGCAGCAGTGACGAAAAAGTACACTGATTTTGAAGGGCGTGAAGTCACACTCCCTGCTAATCCACAAAAAATTGTTGTTGCTGCAGGTTCAGGGGCTGTCATTGATTTGCTAGAATTGGGCTATGAACCGTTAGGTTATCCTCATCGCTATTTGCAAAACTCATCTATTTTAAAACCAATCCAGGATCGTTTAAGCAAGCAGGCCCCAGATATCGGAATGCCTACCAACCTTGAAACGGTTCTGAGCTTATCCCCTGAGTTGATAATTCTGGGTTATGAGACGCAAACTGATGAATATAACATGTTGAGCAAAATCGGGCCTGTCGCTACCTTTGATGAATCCTTGCCCCTCAAGGATCGCCTTACGACAATTGGTGAAGTGGTCGGCAAGGAAAAAGAGGCTCAAGCCATCATTAATGAATTAGAGGGAAAAACGGAGAAGATGTTTCAATCCTTGCGAGAGCAGGGGAAAATTGGAGAGAATGAGACCGCAGCTGTCGTCGTGTACTATTGGAACAAACAAATGTATCTTATGAAAAATTTTGGCTTGTTCGATCTTATTAATCATCCTCTTGGCTACAAAATGTCTGAGAAGGTGGCTTCACTAAATCCGATAAACGGCTCTCCATATATTGAAATAAGCGAGGAAGCGATGCCAGGCGCTTTGATTGCAGACCGTCTGTTCATTCTTTATGACAACAACGTTGAAGCCAAGGAAGGCTTTAAGCAGTTAAGGGAAAGTTTGGTGTTTAAAAACCTGGAGCCTGTCAAAAATGGAAAAGTCCATTATATTCCTCTTGAATACAATGATAGCGACGTGGTTGCTACTCGCAAGCTGATTGAGGATTTCCCAAAAATATTAGAAACTGATATGTTTGAATAGATATTAATTTTTCTACATTATTTGAGGCCACTTTCATTTTCATGAAGGTGGCTATTAAAAGTTCTAGAATCCTTTACTATAGTTAAAAAACATCAATTATGCGGCAGGTGGTAACATGTTCTCGCTTGTGTTAACCGATGTGCTTACCTTGACATATGGCGGTGAAGATTCGCTTGAGTTGGGTAGTTCAGACGATTATAGATTGCTTATCGTAATACAAGGAAGGCTGAGTATGCAAATCCAGCAGTTTAACAGCACAGCTGAGCCTGGTACTTGTACACTTCTTCTGCCGAATCACCAGTGCAGCCTGAAGGTGCATATATCCAGCAGGCTTTATTTGTTTACCTTTAATGCGATAGAACAGAAGGGAAATCGGGGGGCATCTGATCCGCTTGTAAGGTCAATTGCTGGAAAAACTCACTTACCACTATCAAATCTTCTTAAATGGACAGAAAGCATTGCTGATAAGCCAAATGAACAGGATATAGTGTTTCAGCTGCAGAGGCAGCAACATTTTTTATGTCTGATTACCCTTTTAGTTGAACAACGAACACATGAGGAGCAGCAAGTATGCTTGGATCCAAAGCAATCTGTAGAAGAAACTCTGCAATTTCTGCACAATAGTTATTCCATGAATGTCAGTGTACAGCAGTTGGCTGATAGGGCACATCTCCCACGCTGGCAATATCTGCGCAGCTTTAAACAATTGACTGGCTGCAATCCAAGCAGCTATATTACCCATCTGCGAATGGAAGAAGCCAAGAGACTTTTAAGCAGTACGAATGAAAGGATATGGGAGGTTGCCAACAAAGTCGGCTATGATGACGAGCAATATTTTAACCGTCGATTCAAGCAATTAATGGGCATATCTCCCGGGCAATTTACACGTATACAAAATCATCAGCATCAGGTTACGGACTGGCGTGGAATAACACGGCTCATCCCTTCGTCAGCCAAACGTATCGTGTACGACGATGCAAGTACGCTAGGAGACCTGCTTGCATTGGGGATTGCTCCTGTCGGAGCAAGTTTGCGGTTCTGCAGCAGTGAACCTGTCATCCATCAGTTGGAGCGAACGTTGGAGCGGACACAGGATATTGGTTTTCCAGTCAATCTGGAGAAAGTACGTGAACTTAACCCAGATCTCGTACTGCTTAGCCGTTACGGCTATGAGCAATGCCCGCAGGCCAGTGCAATTGCACCGACCGTTGGCTTGAATGAGTATGCTGAGATGCCTAGCCGGCTAAGAAAGCTCGGTGAAATTCTTGGTGTACATGACATTACCAAGAAATGGCTGGAGGAATATGATAGCAGATGTGAGAAGGTATGGAGAGATCTTCAGACTAGAAAGTCTGCACAGGAAACAGCAGTTGTCCTCTTCTATGACTCTAATAGAAAGCTATATTTAATGCATCGGAATAGAGGATTACTACGAATTCTTTATCATCCGATGGGCTTTAAAAGGGATAAGCACATACAGCACATTCGGCCAAATCACGGAAACTATTATATCCACGTTGATCCGAATCTTCTAGAACAATATGCTGTAGGGGATAGATTGTTTATTTTAGCCCGGCCATCCAACAATATGCCCGCTGTCAAAAAGGACTTGCAAAGCCTGCCTGGTTGGAGCACTCTGCCTGCTGTAAAAAACGGAAGCGTTCATTTTCTTAGTTCCATTTGGAACTCAGATGACGCTTGGACAAGCAGTTATACGCTAAATCATTTCACTCGGCTTTGGTCATAAACGATAATGTACGAACCTACACATTCATTTTCTAGAACGCTGTTATACAAAATTAAAATGCATGTTCTAATTTTCCTGGATATCATATATATTATATATGATATGTAATGGTGAGTTGGAGCATTGGAGCAAGGATAAGGTTTGAAATGGTAATTTCTGAAATAAGTACAAAAACCAATTTTGAATTTGAAATCGATTTCATTAGAGGAGTGATTAGGATTTATGATGCACAATTCTTTTTTGATCAGAGACAGGTTGCTTGCGGCCAACCATTCGCCGATGCATCGGCAGCGCCGGAATGCGCATCGATGGGTTTACCGGGATAAGGGCATCCACGCAGCAAGCGGGGAAATTGAGCTGTCAGAAGTGTGGAATGTGAAGGGCGATCTGCAGGTGTCTGGCATGAAGGAGGCTATTGAGGATTTCTCTGAGTTCTTGCGGATTATGGAGGTGGATTTGTCAGACGATTCTGAACAAACGGTTGAGTTTCTTCTGGCATCCGATGGTGAGGAAGAGACACTAGCCTTTGAAATATCGGCGGAAGCGGGCAGAATTCTAATTACTGCGACTAGTATCGGGGGAATCTGGTCAAGTCTCGTGTACCTGGAAAAAATGATGATGCAGAAGAAAGCGCCAATTGTATCCGCGGGGATCGTGTGCAAACAGCCTCGTTGGAATACGCAGATCAGTCAAGCTCCGTTCGGTGCCAATTTCCTGGTACCTGATTTAAGTCCTGAATATTTGAGCGACGATGCTTTTCGTCAGCTTATTCATCAAGGCATCAATGCGATGACGCTTTACGGGGATTGGTTATGCTACACACGAAATGAAAGCTTTCCTGAATTGAATCATGCTGATTATGATCAAAATATAGCAACACTTAGGGATGCGGCCCAGAGGGCAGGGAAATATGGGGTCAAGCTCTACTATGTTGCGGTCAGTCCGAAGCTGGATTCCAAGCATCCTGTTTTTCAGCGCAGTCCACAGCTTCGCGGCTCCAAAATAGCAGGCAATATGGATAAAGCTCAAAGCATTCATTGCTTTTGCTCTTCTTCAGAGGATAGTCTGGCTTTGCATGAAGAGGTAATGGAAAACTTGTTTCAGGAAGTTCCAGAGCTTGGCGGCCTTATTTTAATTGTTGGGGGAGAATCTTATTACCACTGTTTTATGCGGCCCGATCTGGAAGGTACAGCACCGGGGGCAAAAACCGATTGTCCGGTATGTGCAGGAAGGAAACCGGAGGATGTGGTGAACCATCTGCTGAAGGTGACGGCAGAAGCCGTGCACAGGGCACAGCCGCAAGCAGCAGTTATGGCGTGGCCATACAGCGCCTTCAGATGGTCGTCTGACGAAGCTCAGCTAGAGCTTGTCCAGACGCTGCCGGATGAGGTGGATTGGCTGAATACGATCGATAAAGACCAGTGGGCGAAAAAGGACGGATACCACAAGCTGATTTGGGATTACAGCGTTGATTATACAGGTCCGGCTGATAACTTGCTGGCGCAAATAAATATTTTGCAGGACAAGAACTCCAGACTTTTCGTAAAATCCGAAACGGCGATAGGCTTGGAAGCGTTCCACATTCCTTATTTTCCGAGCATGCAGCGAATCGCTGAAAAGTGGAGCCATGTTCGTGACACACAGCCGAGTGGTGTTCTGCAGGCATGGATGTTTTTTGGCATGTGGGGATCGCGTGCGGAAGAAATCGGCTGGTGGATGAACTGGATGCCGGAGCTGGACGCTGCAAACATTGTGCGCATGCTGGCGGAACGGGATTTCGGCAAGCATGCGGAAGGCATGATTGCGGCATGGGCGAATATGAGCGAAAGCGCTGGGCGCTACCCGTTCATTCCTCCTTATTTTTCCGGTCCGGAATTTATTGGTCCCGCCCATCCTCTCCTGCTGCGCCAAAGGGCTGATGAGCTTCCTGAATTTATTGCTGAGCTGTATTTTCTACAGGAAATGGAGGAAACGTTTTCCGAATCGATCAGGATGGCCCGTCACAGTGTGGTGCATAGCCAGCTTTTTGATCTTAAGGGGATGATGCGTCTCGAAGCGGGTACTGACTACTGGGAGGTTGCTTTGCGCGAGTTTGACAAGGCGGCTTATTATGCAGGGGAAGCTGTGAAGCAGTATGAAGCAATCGCGGCTGCTGGTGTGCAGGAGGGCGTGCCTGGTGAGCTGTTCCGTGAGGAGCAGGTGCTTAGCGAGTTTGTTTACCGGACCTTAGTGACAACCCGCAACACTTACCATTTCCTGCATTTGAAGGAGCGGATCAAGGCTGGGGAAGCTGCTGGTCAAAAGGAATTGAAGAAGCAAATGCTGGCAATCGCGCGGGCTGAGCTGGACAATGCCAAGCGGGCTGAGCCGCTTTATGCTGAGGCACCATGGCTTGATTTGGCGCTGCGCTTCGAAGGCTTGTTCCCGTCCAGTCCTATGATGCTGAAAAAGAAAATCGAGCTGCTGCAAGAAGATTTGACTTTCCTGGAAGGTGAGCTGGGCCTCATGGGACACGTGGCGGAAGTGTGAGTGTAAACCCAGGCTAAGGCTAAGCCCAAATCCAAGCCCAAGCCCAAGCCCAAATCCATGAGCTCGCAGGTGTGAAAAGATGGATTTTAAGCCACTCATTTGCACATGCAAACGTACATTTTTCTTACCTTGTGTAGTTCTTTTTCCAGCTGTTTGACAAGTGGGGTAAGAGAAATATAAAATATTCTATATAATGAATAACTATTTATCGGATGTTGTGGTAAAATAGAAGTTATTGCCCCCACTTAACAAATAGAGGATGAAATCCATGAAGGAAGAAACGGGAAGACCGGCTTTGTTTCAAAAACAAAACATCAGTGAAGATCTGATTGTATATTTAAAACAGCAAATTTTGAGCGGTGAATTGAACCCGGGTGACCGGGTTGTGGAGACGAAGCTGGCCAAAGAATTAGGCATCAGCCAGACGCCAGTACGGGAAGCGCTGCGGCAGCTGCAGGGAGAAGGCATTATCACCATCATTCCGAACAAGGGACCGATGGTCTGCTCGCTCGATATTACGGATGCCTTTGAAGTATACTCCATTCGGTCGATGCTGGAAGGCCTGGCTATCCGCCTGGCTACGCAGAATGCTTCAGAGGAAGACTTGACGGATCTGGAGAGGGTTTACAACGGTATGAAGGACAAGGTTGCGGATGATACCGTGCCGGTGTCGTACTTGCTGAATGATTCCTTCTATATTCATGAGACGATTATGAAGCTGTCTAATCATTCACGGTTAATCAGCATGTACAAGTCAATTTCTTTCCAAATCGCACTCATCAATCGGATAATGGGTTCCCGTTCCTCGAAGATGAAGGAGATGGAAGAGCATTGGGAGCTTGTTGAGGTGCTTAAGCAGCGCGATCCTGACCGTGCAGAAGACGTTATGCGCAGACACATATACCGATCCTACTCGGATTTCGTAAAATGGAATGCGAAAGATGAAGGCGTGGCCGAATATGGCGAGAACGTGTGGTTGAACAAACATAAACGGTGAAGAAACAGACTGAGAGGTCTGTTTTTTTCATGTTCAGAAAGTTTAAGCGCAGGGATAGCATGCCCCGAAGCATAACCTTATAGCAGCCCGCTTCCTCAGAATTGAGCAGGTGCTTCACTTAACGATGTTTTTCATCGCTTAATGTGCTCGGATGGACCCTTTGGGTGGATAAAAGAGACTTTAACGATGTTTTTCATTGTTAAAGTAAGGTTGTGGAGAGGACCTGCTACTTTTAACGATGAAAAACATCGCTAAAGTAGCAGGTCCTTTCAGTTCGCTTCATCCCTAGATCCCAGAGCCTTAGCCGCCAGGAAATTTCATAGTATGTATTATATATCGTATATATTCTAAATATTGTTATGTTTTACCTAAACAAATTACAATATATAACTTTGAAAGAACTGTAATATAAAACATGAAAGCGCTTAACAAGGCGACTATTTATGAAATTATGAACAGGGAGGTCAAAGGAATTGAAAAAATTGAAGGAATCGAAGGAATTGAAGGGATTGAAAAGAAAGTTCAAAAAAATGGTTTTGCGGGCATTTGTGGTGACATTGGCGGTGAGTTTCACCTTTCAAACGGTGGTCAACGCGGCAGTGACCGATGAGTTTATGATCGGCGCATTTCTGGCGCCGCCCACACCGCATGTGAGCGAAGCGCAGTACAATTATTTAAAGGATGCGGAAGTCACACATGTCATCAACATCGTGGACTCCGGTCTCAATTCGGATGAGGACAACAAGACGATGCTGGAGTATGCCGCAAAGGCAGGAGTTAAGGCGATTGCAACCGGGGCAGGAGTTAATTTTATTAATAGCTACTCAGACCGGGAAATTGACAGTATTATAGACCGCTACAAGGATTATTCAGCGCTTGGCGGTATTTATGTAAGGGATGAGCCGCCCGCTATCAGGTTCGATAGCTACGCAAGAATCTACAATCGATCCTTGCATACGCTTCCCGATTCCGTTCCTTATGCGAATATGCTACCACTATTTGCTGATCCTTTTACAATGATGAATGTTGCGCCCAAAGAAGAAGTGTCGCAAACGACCGTTGGAGGCTGGAGAAATACGAATTCAAGTCTTTCTCTGGGGCAATCCTTCACTACACTGCCGGATAGTCATTTCATCTATGGAATTGAACTCAATGTAGATGTGACAAAATGGCAGAACAATAACCTGACGCTCACGCTGTGGGATTCACCGGACAAAACGAAGCAATTGGCCTCATCAACATTATCAAATAGCAACAATATGCATTTTCCCAGATTCGAATTGATGACGTCGGTAACGCCAAATACGGCTTATTATTTCGAACTCACTCATGGTGGGAATACGGTTCCAGTTGCTGTGTCCACGGAAGAGGTTTATACCGGAGGAAGCGCCTTTGAGAACGGGACGACTCAATTGTATGATGTATATTTCAAAGTATATGGGGGCCGTACTGAGATTGCATCAGCGCCCGTATTTCAACAATTTAGTATGGAGTCACATCCATTAACGAGTACAAGCAGCTTTGGCCAGGCATTTCTAACCTCACATGATTTGAATTATATAGAGTCTATTGAATTGTCGCTCGATTATAATACATGGGGGACCAATGAATTTTTAACATTATCTTTATGGGACTCTCCGGCCAAGCAAACTTTGATCGCTTCAGACACGAGGAATTCTACCACCAACGTTTCAAAAGTAAATTTTTCTATCGATGCACAGGTAAGTCCAAATCAAATGTATTACTGGGAACTGACGCATGCTGGAGGTGGCGATAATTCAGTCACGATTCAATCTGCCCCTAGTGAAGGCTATTATTCGCCGCAAGCTAAGCTGCCGTTTGTAACGACCGCTTATGTGAACGGGGTTGCCCAAACCTTCGATTTCTTCTTTAATGTCTATAAAAAAAGTGTTGCAAAACGGCCGCTTCTGACTTCGCAAACGATGCAAGGCGCCGAATTCACGGTGACAAGCAGCAATCCTATAGGGCAAACGTTCCAGACCCCGGCAACAGGCGAAAGCATAGAAAGCATTGCTACGGTACTGGATATCGAAACATGGGGGGCAGGCGAATCACTTACCCTGCAGCTGTGGGACTCTCCTGCAAAAACTAGCCTGCTTGGGAGTGCATCATTGACTGAATCGAATGGATACAGTGCTCCTGTATTTAACGTAAATGCTCCTGCTCAACCGAATACGGCTTATTATTTGGAGCTGAGCCATAATGGAGGCGGCGATAATTCAATCGTTGTCATGGGCTCGGGATCTGATGTATATGCAAATGGGGCGATTTTTGAGAATGGTGTTATGAATCCGGATCAGGATGTAGTGTTCAAAGTATACGGAAATGCAGATCCGGTAGACAAAACGGTGGAACAAATAGCAAAGGATACTGGAGAGTATGTTAGCGATGAGCGATTAGGGGTGCAGAAATTAGGGCAAACCTTTAAAACGCCACAACATTTAAACAGAATACTGCAGTTTATTGAGCTTAACATGGAAACCGCGGGATGGACAGCTGACGAAGCCTTGACCGTCACTATTTACGATAGCGTTAATAAAAATGAAATGCTCGGTTCCGCTTCCTTGAAAGGGACAAATAATGGAGATTATCCGCGCTTTTATGTGAACGCCATATTGAAGCCAGATACCTCTTATTACTTTGAACTCACGCATACAAGTGGCGGTGATGGGCAAGTCGGAAGAGTATGGCGGACGGCCGGGGAGAGCTATACAGATGGGAACGCCCACTGGAATGGTATTAAGCTGGAAGGCGATTTTTATTTCAGAGCTGCATTCACTTCCTTATATCAGGATTTTCTTGAGGAATGGGTGGACGCTGTTGGTCCGACAAGTTTGAAATATTTATCTTTCGATATTTATCCGTTCATGAGCGGGAAAATCAAGGAAGATTATTATCTTAATTTGGATTTGATACGTGATATGGGCATGCAAAAAGACGTGAAAACGCATAGTTTCTTGCAGTCCGTCGGGATTGAAGGCTGGATGGATCGTCCTAATGAAAATCAAATGAGATGGAACGTGTTTACGAATCTGGCTTATGGAATTCAAGCGTTAAGCTGGTTTACCTGGTCTACTCCACTCGAAGGGCATGGACCGTTTACAAGCTCGATTATTGACAGAGCGGGCGAGAAATCGGACTTATATGAACCTGTAAAAAATCTGAACGCTCAGGTTACCAGCTGGGGGCCTGTATTTATGCAGTTGGAGTCGGAAGGGGTTTATCATTCAGGAGCTACCCCTGTGCAGGGCACGCGCAAGGTGCCGAAAAACTTTTTTTGGCAGCCAGCGAATGCAAGTGATGATGTCATTGTGTCTCACTTCAAGCATAGCAGTGGCAAGGACTATATCATGGTTGTGAACAAATCCATTACAGATAGCCAAACTTTTTCGTTCCAATTGAACCCTAAACCTGTTAACGTAAACGAGCTGTCCAAAACGTCCGGAAAGGAAATCAGCACGAACTATAATGAGGCAACCGGGGAGATTTCTGCAACGTTTTTACCGGGAGAAGGCAGGCTGTATGTTATCTCAGACGGAAATGAAGCTGATCAATCCCTAATAAATCCGGCTGAATGGCCATTTGATAAATACGCTTCCGGAGATGTTCAAGTGTCTATGGAACTGAAAGGAAATACATTGACGGGTGTCTGGAATACCGGGAAAAGACTGAAGAGGGGATCCGAATACTTGGTAGCCGAAGATGGAAACTCTGTCACCATTAAAAAAGAATACTTGACTTCACTTCAGCTTGGAGACAATAGCTTGGATTTTGTGTTTAATGCCGGAGCTGATCAATCACTTGAAATAACGATCACGGATTCGACTCCGCTTATAAGTGCGCCAGCGTGGATCGGGGGCGGTCTATTGACTTCTTCTTCTACGACTACGACCAGCATTGCATTGCACTGGAGCGGAGCTGCTGATTCCAACGAGATTACAGGCTACAAAGTTTATAAAAATGGCAGCGAAATAGCGGCTGTATCAGGAAATGTGTATGATTTTGCAGTTACAGGTTTGTCACCGGCTACGGAATATTCATTCAAGGTAGAGGCGGGAAATGAATCAGGTCTTTGGAGTGTGGACGGGCCTTCTGTCAAGGTAACGACGCAATCTGAATCTGCTCAGCCAGGGAATCCCAATCCCAATCCGAATCCCAATCCACCAGCCAACTCGGGTGTGAATGGTCAGGAAAAGGATGACAGCAAGGATAGCCGAATAAAGGTAGTGAGCGACAAGGACTTGCAAAAAGCACAAAACGGCATAGTTACGATATCCTTGGAGGAAGGGCAGGATGAGCTATCATTACCTCTGAATGCCGCTGATTTTATCGGTCAGCATGTATTCGAAGTGATTTCCGGTGGTATGAAAGTCCAAATACCAGTGAGTACGCTGAAGGAAGCAGGAGCTCTTACTACCACCCAAGCAAGCGGTCAGCGGATTTTTGTACGACTGGGAAAGACGGATGAAGTATCGCATGATGGGAGCAAGTCCAGGCTTACGATGGGCGGTCAGGCCTACGTTCTAGGTCTGTCGGTTCGGACTGCCAGTCAGGTAAAAGAGTTGAATACATTTAATCATTCAATCGAGCTCACACTTCCCTATGATGTGAAGAAGGTAGACGCTGATCTTGTAGCCATCTATTATTATAATAAGCTTACTGTAGTATGGGAGTATGTAGGGGGATCTATTGATAAGGAGCATGGCAAGGTCCAAGCTAGCGTGGGGAAACCGGGGATCTATGCGGTGCTGGAATACGACAAAACCTTTGCAGACGTTCCTGAGACACATTGGGTACACCGTACCTTAAAGGTATTGACAGCGCAGCAAATCGTCCAAGGTGTGAATGACGAGGAGTTCCAGCCTGATAAGAAGACAACCCGGGCGGCATTTGTTTCTTTGCTGGTTAAAGCTCTGGGATTACAAAAAGATACACCATCGACTCCATTTACAGATGTTCGTGCTGGCGACTGGTATGCTGAAGACGTGGCAGCCGCATATGCTGCAGGGCTTATCCAAGGCTTGTCGGAAACGAAGTTTGCACCAAACGCTGAAATTACCAGGGAGCAAATGGCAGCGCTACTTGTGAGAGCGTATGAGTACAGGTCAGGATCCAGCATTCAGGCCGGGAATGAATTATCTCAGTATAAAGATGGAGCTCTAGTATCAGAATGGATGAGGGAGCATGTGAATAAGGCGATTTCGGTTGGTCTGATGCAGGGCAGAGGTGCTGAGATTTTTGACCCCCGCTCCGATACGACCCGTGCAGAGGCAGCGAAGGCGATCTTTAATTTCATTCATACAACCTGAATATTTTTATATTTTTCATGAACAAATGCCAATTTATTTAGCTGAAAAAGAGGTACTATTAGCTATGCAAGCGCTTTACACACACGTATATAAGGAGGAGTTAGTTTGAAGAGGAGAAGCGGGGTCACATTTCTTATTATGCTGCTTATAGCAGCCATCACGCTCGCAGGCTGTTCATCCGGAAATAAGGAAGCAGCAGGAAGCACCAGTCCAGCGCAGACAAATACACCAGAAGCCAGTAAGACTCCTGATAAAAAGGAAAAGGTTTCCATTCGCCTCGCAACGGCCATGGAGCCTGCAACCTTGGAGCCTTATAAAAGAGTGGTTGACCAGTGGAATGCTGCCCATCCCGATATAGAGGTGAAGCTGGAGAATACGGCCTATGTAGAATACTGGAAAAAACTTCAAGTTATGACTGCTTCCAACACGATGCCGGATGTTTGGGTATTTACGCCGGGCTTAGGAGCGCAGTGGCAGGAGAATGATATGCTGCTTCCGCTCAATGATTACATCAAGGATGACGCTTCATTGAATTTGGAAGACTTCCACAAGATGATGATTGATTACTTGACCTATGAGGGAAAAATTTATGGTTTTCCGTATGATGTTTCAGCACAGGTATTGTTCTATAATAAAAACCTTTTTGATCAAGCCAAGCTGGATTATCCGACCAATGACTGGACACTTGAAGATGTGAGAGCAGCAGCTAAGAAGCTGACCGAGCTGAAATCGGACAAAGGAAAAGTATACGGCCTACTGTCCACCATGGCAGCAGATTTCACAGGCGATTCTTACTTCCGCGCTTTTGGCGCTACGATGGTTACGCCTGAGGGCAAGGTAGGGGTCAACAATCAAGGGGGAATCGATACCCTGCAGTTCTTTAAAGACAATATGGATATGGGCATTACACCAAAGCCTGAGCAAGGGAAGTCGAACCGTCCGATTTGGCTCAATGGGCTTGCAGGCATGATGGCAGACGGAGGTTGGGTGATCCCTTCCTTCAAGGATGTTCCTTTCGAATGGGATATGGTTAGAGTACCAGCCGGTCCTAAAGGACAGTTTACTACTGGCCTGGGCGGAGCCTTCGTCATTAGCAAGCAGACCAAGTTTTCTAAGGAAGCCTATGAATTTCTTAAATTCCTGACAAGTACCGAGAGCCTGAATGAGATTATTACCAAAACAAATGCAGGTGTACCCGGACGTATTTCTTCTCAGGAAGGGCTGTCCCCATTATTGAAGAAATATGCGGAATTGATTGGAACAGCTACTCCTTATCTAGCAAAAAATGGAATCCTGGAGCTGCAAACCATTGTTGGCAAAGAAATTGAGCAGGTATGGTATGGCACGAAGACACCTCAAGATGCAGTAAAGGTTATGGAAGAACAGGGAAATAAAATTTTCGAAGATAAGAAAAAGTAAGCAAAGATAAAAAAGCAAAGCAAAAGTAAAAAAAGCACGCAATGCGGCGGGCGGGTATAAGAGCCTGTCCGCCAAAAAAATGGAAAGGGGAGGCTATGATGAACCGCACCTGGGGACAACTCTCAGCCTATCTATTTATACTCCCTTCAATGATCTGTTTTATCATCTTTGTTCTTGTGCCTGCTGTAATGGGCCTTGGTTTATCGTTCTTCCAATGGGATTTAACGTCGCCGATCCGCTATGTAGGACTCGACAATTGGGCGGATTTCATGAAAAACAAGGAAGCCATCGCAAGCATCCGAACAACGCTCTTGTTTGTCATCATTTCGATTCCGCTAACGATAGCTTTCGGACTTCTTCTGGCGCTTTTGGTCAACAAGCTGCCTTTTGGGAAGCCTGTGTTCCGCTCTATTTTTTTTATACCTGCTGTCACTTCCATGGTTGCCATGTCCGTAATCTGGGGAAACATGTACACGAAGGACACTGGACTCATCAATTATATGCTAAGCTTGTTCGGCATTTCTCCTGTTGGCTGGCTATCGGGCTCTTTTACAGCAATTATTGCCGTTATCATGTTCTCCTTATGGCACTCAGCCGGCTACAATATGCTTATTTTTCTAGCGGGTCTGCAGTCTATTGATGAAACGCTGTATGAAGCCGCCAAAGTGGATGGCGCAAGTCCCTTCTATGTGTTTCGCAAGGTGACGCTGCCGCTGCTTTCTCCAACTATGTTTTTTATTGTGATTACATCGGTGATCGGCAATTTGCAAACTTTTGAAGCTGTTTATTTATTGACAGAGGGAGGACCCGGTTACGCTACGACAACACTGGTTTATTTTATCGTAAATGCGGCCTTCAAGGGGTTCAATATGGGGCTTGCGGCAACGATTTCTACTGTTCTGTTCGCGCTGATTGCGATCGTCACGCTAATTCAATGGAAGTTTCAGGAAAGGTGGGTGCATTACAATTAAACCAACAAGTTCACTGGCTATTAGTCTCTTTGGCAAATATGCGCTCACGCTTGTTCTGGCTTTGTTTTTTTGTGCCCCGTTTCTGTGGATGCTGTCTTTGTCGCTAAAAGGGCTGGATGAATTCTATATATTCCCTCCCAAGCTGCTGCCTGCTGTTCCACAATGGTCTAATTTTGTAGAGGTATTCAAGCAGCTTTCACTTCTGCGTTATTTGGGAAACAGCCTTTTCGTATCGACCACGACTACTGTGCTGCAGCTTGTGCTGGCTTCCTCTGCTGCATTTGCTTTTGCAGTGCTTACGTTCAGAGGAAAGGCCTTTCTGTTCGCCTTGTTTATATCCAGCATGATGGTTCCAGGCTCCGTTGTTCTGATTCCACTGTTTATGATTACGCAAAAGCTGGGGATGATCGACTCGTACCTTGGACTCATTCTGCCGATGCTGTTTTCGGGATATGGTGTGTTTATGATCCGCCAGTTTTTTCTCGGCCTGCCCCGTGATTTTTATGAAGCTGCGCGGCTGGATGGCTGCAGTAATTTAGGTGTTTTTGTACGGATTTATTTACCCCTTTCCGTGCCTGCATTGGCAACATTGGGAACGCTCGCTTTCATTTCCTTTTACAATTCGCTGCTTTGGCCATTGATTGTGATCAATAGTGAGGAGCTTAAGACCATTCCCATAGGCATTGCGGGATTAGTCGGTCAATATGGCTTTATTACGCCTCACCTTGTTATGGCTGGAGCTGCTATAATGGTTGTACCTGCACTTCTGGTATTCTTGTTTTTTCAACGTTTTTTAATTAATGGTTTTGTGATGTCAGGGGTTAAGGGTTAAGGCTGCAAAGTGAATGTGTTGATGATACAAAGTGCAGGTTGATGATGCAAGGTGTAGGTTGGATGATGCAAGATGTAAGTTTACGACACAAGAAAGGTGGAGGGATTTCTGTGAACTTTGAAAAATGGCTGTGGGTAGAACTGATTGGCTTCGACAATGAACAGGAGAATTACGGTGTCCCCGCTTATTTGGACAATTTAGGCTTTGTACCTGCTGCGCTTTCGCTGCTTTTCTATTCGCCCGATTTTGTGCACCTTCATGATCGCAGCGAAAAAGAGCGTGTATTTCCACCAGAAATATGTTCGTATACAGCCAGGCCGTACGGAAGGGACAGGGCGAGACAAGAGTGGACCAGTACTCAGCTCCGCGGACTTTTAAGTGAATTGCAGCAGCGTGGCGTTGAGGTATACTGCAGCTTTTTCGATTTGTTCATCTATAAGCTGGACGGAAAGTATTATAGCAGTGAATGGTGCAGCCAGCATCCTGAATTGCATGTCGTTACTAGCTCGGTCAAACGTACGGAGATGTTGAATCCGCTGGGCAGACTTGCAGACGGGACCTATTATGAGGATTTTTTTGTTAAGCAATTGGCTGCTGTTATGGAAGATTACGGCTTTGACGGCTATCATGGGGCGGATGGCTATACGAGCCCGAGAATCAGTCTGGCGGAAGCCGATTACTCGGACGATATGGTCGGTCAGTTCACGGCATCAGGCCGGGCTGAGCTCCCTTCAGAGCTGAGCGGCGACTGCGAAGGAAATGCGGAGCTGCTGCGTGCAAGAGCGGACTGGATTTGGGCGAATAAGCGTTTTGAATGGATTGATTTCTATGCGGAGCGCTGGGAGACGTTTTGGCGCAAAATAGCAGCAAGACTGCATCCGCTGGAGAAGAAGTTTGTGCTGAATTCGACGTGGACGAGGGATCCTTTTGAAGCGATGTACCGTTTTGGTGTGGATTACAAGCGTTTGGCCAATACGGGGATTGACGGTTTTGTTATTGAGGCGGGAGCAGCAGCTCTGACTTTAGGAGCAGGCGGAATGGAGTATGAGCCCTGCAATGAGTTTAAGGCGACACTGATGCTGATCAAAAGCTACGTGCCCGACACCAAGCTGATTTGCCTGAATACAATTCAGGATACGACCGAGCGTTGGGACGCCTTGCGTCATGCCCCGGCTGTGCTGGAAAGAGATATCCTAACCTTGCCGAACGTATACCGCTATGACCGTCAAGGGCAGCTGGAACGCTGTTCGTCGGGGTGGATGGGCTGTCTGGCAGACGGTATAGATCGGCAGGAATGGAAGTGGATCAACCGCCGCTGGGAGCTTGGTTTTAATGGCCAGCCTGAACGCCTGATTGGCGCCACATTCCTATGGTCGGATCAGATGCTTGCTACTGAGCTTCATCATTATATTGAAACGAGAGATTACTCCAGCCACAAATGGCTGCATACGCTTATATCGCTCGGAGCCCCTGTGTATGCCGCGGCAAATATTGAGAATCTGGAGCTGCTGACAGGGCCGGTTTTCGTAACGAATGCGCATCTGTGGCCGGAGGATGAACTGCAAAGTGTGCTGGCCTATACCAAAGGACCGGTCATTCTGATTGGCAAAATGACGGATCGTGCTGCCAGTCTGGGACTTTCTGCTGCTGCAGCTGAGCTTAATGTGGAATCTAATGAATCTAATGAATCTAAGCGCAGGGATGCTTATTTTATGGCCATATATCCAGATGGAGGCTCGTCGAAGCCAGAGTTTTTGTGGGAGGAAACGGGCAGGGATGACGCTGGGAATAGTGCTGCCGATAGCTCCACGATTGATGATGCGATTTCTTGGGTGCAAGGGCTTCATTTCTCGGCTGTAACGGATACGTTCCTTCAGGAGTGTGTGGCATGGATTGGTAATTGCTCGGAATCGCCAAAAGTGCTGGAGCAGAGCTCAAAAATAAGCGTTAATGCAATGGAAATCGATCAGAATCGCTGGCGGTTGCTCATTGCGAACGGAAATTTGGACTATAAGTCTCCCAAAATTGATGTCGGGCGGAGCATCTCGCAAATCAAAGTATGTACAGATTTCCCTGGCACGCCGGTTAGCCCGAGAGGGACCTACTTCAATGTAACGGTTCCTGGAAGAGGGACGGTCATTCTGGAGCTTGATTTCGATCAGGAATAGAAGAATAGAAGAATAGAAGAATAGAAGAATAGAAGAATAGAAGAATAGAAAAATCTAAAAATCTAAAAATCTAAAAAGGAGAGATAGATATGCTGAATATTGAGAGAGCGCTTGTCATTTGCGCACATCCGGATGATGAGGTGTTAGGTCTTGGCGGCACCATCAAAAAGATGACAAATGCAGGTATAGAAGTAAACGTGCTGATGTTCGCCAATGGTAATGAGGGCTATACAGATTTGAAGGATAAAGAGCACATTGTAGAAATAAGACGCAAGGAGCGGGAGGTTGTTAAGGATATCCTCGGTATTCATACCTACGAGGCTTATGATTATGGAGATTATGCGATCCCAGCAAATGAAACGACCTATAAAATGTGCTTGCAGGCAATCCGCAAATACAAGCCAGATATCGTCTTCACTCATTACTGGCGGGAATATAACACGCATAAAGCGGTAGCCTCAATCGTCAGTGACGCTTTCTGGCAGGCGGGCTGGAACGCATCGCTCGACCTTGGGGAGCCGTGGAAGGCGAAATCGCTGTATTATTTTGAGGTCATCGAGCTGTTGGCACACGTTTCCCATATCGTAGACATCGAAGCTACCTTCGAGGCCAAGATGGAGGCAATGAGAGCATATGCTTCCCAGTGTACCGTTGTGTCCGGGGCGCTGCAGCAAATTGAAGGAAAAGCGTTGATGCGGGGAGCACAGGCGGGAGTCAAATACGGAGAAGCGTTTCTGAAAAGCATAGATAAGCCAGAGGTTATAAAGTAGCTGTCCGGCTGGATTTACGTAAAAGCAAGCTGGTAGCCAAGCAAGCCAATAGCGTGCGGATTACGTCCAGCGTGTGCTTGACTTAACGATGTTTTTCATCGTTAAAGTAAGTGTTTCAGCTCAATCCGTCACGTTAATGATGATTTTCATCGTTAAAAGAGGACGGATGGCCTCTCAGGGTGGTTAAAAGGGATTTTAATGATGTTTTTCATCGTTAAAGTAAGGATTGGAGCGGAACGGATGCTTTTAACGATGAAAATCATCGTTAAAGTAGCAGGTCCTCTCGGTTGTACACGCTGTCGGGGCCGTTCTTCAGCCCCAGCTGCTGGAGCCCTCATCCCTTCCCTCCGAAACGCACCTGCGTCACCAACACGTACTTCAGAGGACACCACAAGACGGCTTTTTCACCTGAAATCGGTTATGGGCCGAGAATACCTGCAATGTGCAGGAAAATAGTTACTTGGAGGGGTCTTTTTTGGCCCCCGTGGCAGGTTAGGCCCTTATTGGCGTGTATTTGTCCACAGTTAAGCGACTGCCTCAAAAGGTATACGTTTAATTAGCCAGTTCCAGATGTAAGCCAGAAAAAAGACAGCATAATCCAGGAGGGGTATCTACATGATTAAAATCCAGAAAGCAGAATTTAAACAAAGAATAGAGAAACTGAGAACGCGGATGAGCCAAGAGCAGCTGGATGTCTGCATTATTTATGGAGATGAATACAGACGGGAAAATTTGCGGTATGTCAGCAACTTCTGGGCGCTGTTTGAGCGCGGCGCTTTGATTGTTCCGCTTGAAGGGGAGCCGATCCTGCTGGCTGCTCCGGAAGGGGAGATGATTTGCCGGGAAACGAGCGCTTGGGACGATATCCGGGTCATTCCCGATTTTGCCTGTGTGACGGTTCCGGAGGAAATTGAATACCCGAATGCTGCGTATACAAGCTTCCACAATGTCTTCGAAGAAATACGCCAGGCAGCGCCGCTGAAGAAAGCCGGCATTATAGGCATGGATGCGATGTCGCATCAGGTATTTATGGCGATGGCAGACAATCTGCAGGGATGTGAAATCGTTGACGGCAATTTTCTGTTGACGGGAGCACGTCTAATGAAGTCAGCAGACGAAATTGCTTGTCTGAAGGAAGCGGCACGGATTGCCGATGCCGGCTACAAGGCGCTGCTGCTTGCTGCCAAGGTAGGAGCAACGGAGCATCATTTGGCAGCGGCGGCACATGAGGCGGCTTATCGCGAGGGAGCGGAAGTAGTTCCTTTTTGCCTTGTATCAAGCGGTGAGCGCGTAAATACGATTATTGGACGGGCGACGTCCAAGAAGCTTGCCGATGGTGATATGGTGATGGCGGCGTTATCCGTTCAATACGAAGGCTATATTGCCACGATCAACTTTCCTTTTGTCGTAGGAAACATGGCAGAGCAGCAAAAACAATTTATCGAGCTGCTGATCGGCGCTAATGAGGCTGCGAAATCCAAGCTTGCTCCAGGCGGCAAGCAGTCTGAGCTGGTTAAGGCTGTTAAAGACTTTTTTCGCGCAAGCGGGGTGAGCCAGTACGATCTGTATCCGCCGCTGCATGGCTGCGGAGTAGCTGAAGCGGAATCGCCGTATCCGAACGAGGCGTCCACAGAGGTGTTCCAGCCAGGCATGACCGTCAACACGGACATCAGCTTGTTCGGCCATCCTGACGGCTCCAACCGGATTGAAGAATCGTTCGTCATCACGGAGACTGGCTATGCTTCCTTATCCGCTCTTGTTCCGCAATTGTGCGAGCAATGGAAGGAAAGCGGCAGCATCGAGCCATCCAGCATCTCCCTATAGACCTTCTATTGACAAGTTCTTTGTAGCAGGTAGACTGAAGGTAAGATTGCCGGGCAGAGGGGGAGCTTGTTATGAGATTTCGTATAAGACCGGGCAGGATCAGACTGTCATCAAGAAGTCTCATGACGCAAATGGTCGTATATTTTTCTTTAACCGTGCTAACCCCTCTGATCATCGTCATTATGATAAGCTACTCGGCCTTCACTACGAACATTGCCAACAAGACCAAGCAGCTTATTCAATATGATACGAATCATGCGGTTGAATCGATGGATACTTTTTTTACAGATTTTACAAGGCTTACTGTCAATATTGTCAAGGATGAAGTTTTATGGGCGCTGCTTGAGAAGGGGCGGAAGCTGGATCCGGACAATCCATATGAGCAAGGTGAGAATATCAGTAAAATTAGAGAGCTGCTCAGCGGCTATAAATACAGTCAGGAATATTTGGCGTCAATCGTTCTGCTGTCCAAATCTGGAGAGGTATACAATTCCACCTCTGGCACCGATTTAATGGTGTCCGACAGTACTCTTATTGATCAGGAACGGTTGTATCATTCTCCGGGATATCGGGATTTTGAGGAACGCAAGCTGCTTAGGGGCAGCTACCGGTTTGGCGATCAACATTGGATTCACCTGAGCCAGATTAATGACCCGGTCCAGTTTACGGAGCATTTTGGGACACTGATTTACGAAATTGATATTCAAATGTTTGAACGAATTTTTCGCGAGAATCCCCAGCCAGGGTCCTCTGTGTATGTGTTCAATCAGAGCCGTCAGCTGCTGTATCAGCAGGGAAATGCACTTGACCCGCAAAGTCTGCTGCATGTAAAGGAAACAGGCACAACCGATTTGATGAAGGACAATAAGAAATATGTGGTTGTAAGCCAAAGCTCTAATGTGACGGATTGGCTCGTATATGAGGTCGTCCCTTATGAACTGATGGTGAAGGAAGCTAGTGATTTGCGGAATAAATCGATTTTACTTGTTTTGATTACTTATGGGTGTGCGCTAGTGATTACGATGATTTTGAGCCGTCAGGTCATAAGGCCGCTTAAAAAGATGATGGTTGCTATGCGTCAGCTAGGCTCTGGTGCGGCCTTAGGGGAAATGGAAGTAAGAGGCCCGGCAGAAGTAAAAGAGATCACAGAGCGGTTCAATATGCTGAATCATCAGATTCGCAGCCTGATCGCTGATATTATAGAGGAGCAAAAGAAGGCGAAGGAAGCTGACCTGGCAGCTCTGCAGGCACAGATTAATCCGCATTTTTTATATAACACACTGAATTTGACCGTGTTTCTTGCCAGGAAAAATAAGACCCGTGAAATTGAAACCTTGACTACCTCGCTCATTGAACTGCTGCAGGATTCTTTAAAATCCAAGCGGTTGGTGACGACATTAGCCAGTGAATTAGGCCTAATCGAGCATTATGTGAGGCTGCATCAGTTCCGTACGGAGTTCGGAATCCATTTGAACATTGAGGCTGATCCCGATTTGTTGGGCGTCTTTATGCCGAAGTTTTTACTGCAGCCGCTGGTGGAAAATGCTATTTTTCACGGTATTTATCCCAAAGAAGGTCCGGGAGGCATTCATATTAAGGTGGAGCGTGTGGGGGGCACCTGCCAGATTCGAGTAATCGATGATGGGGTGGGCATTCATGACAAGCTGAATCCGGGCACGCGCCGCGCCGTCGGTTTGGACAATGTGAGGCAGCGGATAGCCCATCATTTTGCGGATGGAGAATCCGATGTGCAAATGTTCAGCAAGCCGGGTATTGGAACTGTGGTTGTTATTATTTTTTCGCTAGCTAACAATGAAGGGCTGGGTGGCAGCAGATGAAATCCGTGCTTATCGTGGATGATGAACCGTTCGTGCGGGCAGGGCTCAAAGAAAGCATCGATTGGCAGAAATTTGGCTACGATCACATCTATGAGGCTGACAATGGGCTAAAAGGACTTCATGATTACAAACGTCTGCAGCCCGATTTAATTGTTACGGATATCCGTATGCCGATCATGGATGGGATAGATTTCTGTACAGAAATGCTGAAGCTGAATCGGGATGCGAAAATTATTGTGCTCAGCTCCTATATGGACTTTGAATATGTACGCCAAGCTTTTAAGCTTGGTGTTATTGATTATTTGCTCAAGCATCAGATGACAGAACAGCAGCTGGCTCCCATCCTGCTGCGGCTGGAAGAAGAGGACAAGAAGCGGGGAGGCTCCTTCAACAGGCTTGGCAAGCAAGCTTATTTGCGCCACTGGCTGGCAGGAACGCTAAGCGCTGTGGCAGAATCTCATGCCGAACCCTACAGCTTCAGCGCTGAGGATCATCTGCAAATCATAAACATTCAAATTGATGATTACAAATGGATCAGGAAGAGCTCCACCTTATGGAGAAATCCTGCAGAGATGGAAGCTCGTGCCGCAGCAGTCGCAGAAGAAGTATTGGCCTCATACAAATCGGATATTACCGAACTGCATGAAGGCTCTTTGTTTGCGATTATTGCTTTTTCTAACAGCTTAAGCCGTTCTGAGGCCCATACACTTGCAGTTCAGATTACTCATAAGCTGCAGCAAAAATTACAGAGCGAGCTGGGTATTGCAGTTTCAGCTTTGTATCATCCGCTGCTCGTATCTGTCGATAAGCTTCCTGAATGCTACAAAAGGATGAATGCCCAAAAGGGCCATTTCCACTGCAGGGGGGATATCGATGCGTACGGATCTGGCTCCGTTCAGCAAGCAGGGAGCGGGACGCAGCGTATCGATTTGGCAGAATGGAAAAATAATTTGCTTCAAGGGCAGTATGCCTGGTTGACAAAAGAATTGAGAAACCTCTGGCTGCATAAAGGGCCTGGCCTGAGTGACAACGAAATCCGTATGTGCTTCAGTGAAATTGTAAACGCCTTGTACAATGAATTTCAGGCTGCCTCACTGTTACCTTCCAGCGAGGGGCTTTTGGATGTTTCAGTAGAGCATTTCAATACTTTCGAAGGTCTATATGAATGGTCAGTTTCATGTGTGGAGCAGTTGGAGCGCCTATCCTCAGCAGCTGTGAAAAAAGCAGGAAGCAGCAAAATCCGTTCGATCCAGCAATATATCGATGCTCATTTACATGAGGACCTCACCTTGGATGCCATGGCCGAAAAAATGCATTTCAACAAGATGTATTTATCCGATCTTTTTAAACAAGCAGTTGGAATTACCTACACGCAGTATGTCACTGAGGCACGTGTGGCTCATGCCCGGCGGCTGCTGACACAATCCACGCTTTCCATTCAGGAAATCAGTGAGCAGGTGGGCTTCAATGATGCTGCCTACTTCATTAAAACTTTTCGCAAATATACGGGGCAGCCCCCTTTGAAATTCCGTAAGCAATCTGTGAAACAATGATGAAACAATGAGCGTTTATCTATATGTTCAGACCAATTTATGGTATAATACAGCAGAAATAGCGCCAAGCAACAAAATGGTATTTATTTCCAATTGGTTTTTTTGAATATTTTATCAGGAGGAATGATTGTAATGCAAGTTACCAAAAAAATACTTACAGTGCTCACCTTGGCAGCCATTGTTTCTTCAACGGCAGCTATATCCTCAGCCTCAGCAGCTGATGCTTACGCTGGAGAAATAAGCCAGAAGCAGAATGCGGTAAGCAGCTTGCAGGCGGATCAAGCTAGGCTTACAGCGGAAATCGAAGCTGCCAAGAGCAGCGGTAATTCTACGCTGGCTGAGCAGAAGCAGGTTCAACTCCAACAAAATGGAGCAACCATGATCCAGATTTCGTCCATGGATATTGAGACGGCACTATTAATGGTCCAATCCCAAAGGACGCAGCTTCTTGAGAATCAATTGAAATTACAGATTGAGGAAGTTCAGAAACGGAACCAGCTGATTGTCGAATTAAATACGCAGCTCGCAGAGGCTCGTAAAAACGGAGATGAAACATTGGTTAAGGAGTTGCAATCAAAAATAGATGCTGCAGGGAACAGCCAGCAGATGGATATGCTTAGAATGCAATCATTATCAAATAAGCGTAATGAAGCTTTTGATGTCATGACTAATTTTGTGAAAAAGATGCAGGAATCCCGTGCAAGTATTATTGGGAATATGAGATAATTCATCACCACGAGATGTCTTGTGATAAGGAGAAATAGGAGAAATTATGATACCGAAACGATTTTTTCGATTTAATTATGCAGTAACGATTCTGTTACTTTTCACCCTACTCATTCCGGCCTATGCCGGTGCGGAGACGAACGGTTCTGATACTGGGAAGAAACCAGCTGCGATTCACATTGGTGCGATTCTTCCGCTAAGCGGTGAACTTGCATCCAAAGGAAAGATCGAAGAAACAGCAATTTCGCTAGCCGTGGATGAAGCGAATGAATATTTGGCCAAAGCCGGAATGGATTATCAGCTCCAGCTTAAGGTAATCGATAGCCAGAACGATCCGGCAGAGGCACTGAAGCAGGCAGAACTGCTTCGTGCAGATGGAACGCACATTTTTATTACCGGCTCCAGCGCAGAAGTTTCTAGTTTAAAAGCGTGGTCGGATGAGCAGGGTACGATAGTTATTAGTTATGGCAGTACGGCGCCATCACTTGGTGTAGCCAATGATGGGATTTTCCGGGTAGTGCCAAGCGACCGTCAACAAGCGAATGCACTTGCTACTTTACTGGAGCAGGAAAATATGCGTCACATCATACCGGTGTACCGCAATGATATTTATGGCAAAGAGCTGTCAGAGCTGTTAGTGAAAGAGTTCGGACAATTTGGCGGGACAGCATCTGAGCCTGTTGTCTATGAATCGAACACGACTGATTTCAAATCGGTGATCGAGCAGATTGAAGTGCGGCTGAAAGCATCCAAGGCAGATCGCTCAGCAACAGGCATTATGCTGGTTTCCTTTGATGAAGCTAATCAAATTTTCAGTCAGGCCGGGCAGACCAAGCTGGCTGAGCAGACGGCTTCCTTGCAGGATGTTCGCTGGTTTGGTTCAGATACGTTGACGCTTAGCCCCTCCCTGTTAGCGAGTGAGAAGGCGGCTCTTTTTGCAGCTGCTGTGAAGCTTACCGGGGTTACATTTGGTATTGATTCTAATCCTTTGTATACAGATGTGAAGGCTAAGCTTGAGAAGAAGCTGGGTGCAGCGGTTACCCCAGAAGCTATTTTTGCCTATGATATTCCATGGATGCTGGCGGCTGTGTTTCAAAAGATGGACAAGCCGGGGGATGCAAAGGAATTAAAGAGCGAGCTAGTGACGCTTTCTGGAGCTTATGCAGGGGCGACAGGCTGGATGGTGCTGGATGAAATGGGTGACAGGCGCTACTCGTTATACGAAATCTGGCAGGTGCAGAGCGATTCCCTGTCTTATGATTGGGTGAACCTTGGCAAGTACCGGAGAGATCCTGGTTTACCTGGCTACATCGTTTCTAATGATTTCAATAGTAATAGTCCGGATGGTGGTGCTGTTGCGGGCTTAATTACTGGCTTTGAAGGAGTGGAATTTGATCCGAATCGGAACGTAAGCCGTGACGAGTTCACCTATATGCTGGCGCGTGCGCTGGATTTGCAAGGTGAAGGAGCAGAACTTGCTTTTACGGATGCGGAGCAGATCGATGCAAGAGCACGTGACGCTGTAGCACTTGCTGTGAAGAACGGCATCGTCAACGGCTACGAAGATGGCGGCTTCCATCCGCAGGCTCAAATCAGCCGCGCGGAAATGACGGCGATGGTCGTTCGCGCGCTGAAGCTTTCCGTTACCGAGGTGGCCAAAACCTCCTATGCGGATGATGCTCAGATCCCCTCTTGGGCAAGAGGTTATGTGGACGCAGCGGGCAAGAATGGAATTATAGAGGCCGCTGACGACAATCGTTTTGGCCCGAACGAGCTGGCAACCAGTGCGGAAGCAACGGTTATGACCTTGCAGATCATGAAGCTGAAGTAATAAGATAGACGCCCTTCCTGGGCGTCCTTTGAGGAGCGTGTTCGGGACTTGGGTGCGTTACGGAGGGAATGGCTGTGGGCTCCAGCCGCTGTAAAAGATTTGTTCCCTTGAATGAATGGATGTGGAGGTTGGAACAAATCTTTAAATGCGGGCGCTATCGCGCTTCCTCCCACACCCCCTCCCTCTTCTCAGCTACAATCGTACGAATCGCACGAACACCAAGCTCAAACGGACTGCCAGCAAGGTGTTTTTCTCTTGGTTGGAGGAGATTTCCTGGCAGACCAAGCCGCTGGGGCTGAAGAACGGCAACACCAGCGTGTACAACCGAGAGGACCTGCACTTTAACGATGATTTTCATCGTTAAAGTAGCAGGTCCTCTCCACATTCTTACTTTAACGATGAAAAACATCGTTAAGTGAAGAAGCATACGCTTAATTCCGGGGAGGTGGGCTGCTGAGCGGCTTATCTGTAATGTGCCGAATTAAAACAATTCATAATTTCCATGCCCATTCTCATTAAACATGCGCAGTTTTATTGATTAATGTACAAACCCTTTTCTTTCTTCGGAAATATGATGATGTATCTTGAAGAAAAGGAGTGAGTAGTCATTAAAACCTTCATTGCATGCTTAACGGGTAGGGAAGAGGTCCCCCCAGTACGAACTTTAGCTTCTGGAGATGCTATTTTTCATCTTAGTAGAGATAAAAAGAGATTGAGATTCCAGCTTGTGGTCAGAAATATCGCGAACGTAACACAGGGGCATATTCATCTTGGGCCTAGAGGAGTTAATGGTCCCGTTGTCGTTTTCTTGTTTGGTCCATCTAAATTTGGCATCTCCGTGAGAAAAGGAGTCATTAGAGGCGTAATAACCGCAAGTGATTTGGTGGGACCTCTTGCAGGTAAATCATTGGCCCATCTCATCAATGAGTTTCAAAAAGGTAACGCCTATGTAAATGTCCACACGGTTCAAAATCCAAACGGAGAAATTCGAGGCCAAATTAAAACTCAAAAGTAACCCTGAATGATCCTGAATAATCCCAATAACCCGAATAAACCAAACCACCTAAATAATCGATTTTAAACACATTAATAACATAATGTGTTTTTTGTTTTTTTGTGTTTTTTATGTGTTTTAGTTGCCGTGTTTTGTCGCATTGTGCAGGGAAAAGCTTTATAATTATCGTTATGGATACTATTACTCATACATTGTTCGGATTAACCTTATACGCAGCTGTTGACCGCAGCCAGATGACGGTAAGGGAGAAATCGGCTCTACTTTTCACCACGGTAACGGGCTCACAAATTCCTGACATTGACGTTATCTCCTCCCTATGGGACACAGCTGGCCGCTATCAAATGTGGCACCGTGGCTTGACTCATTCCTTGTTTATGGTGCCGGTCTGGGCTGCTTTCATTGCTGCTATGCTTCGACTTTTTTGGAAAATCAGAGGGTGGCGCTGGTACTTGATGGCAGCTCTGGCCGTATTTATTCACAATACCAGTGATCTGTTCAACGCTTGGGGGACCGGTTTCTTTGAGCCCTTTTCCTCGGCACGCATCACCTTTGGAACGGTACCGATTGTCGATCTTGTGTTCTGGGCGCTGATGCTCGGTGGCTGGTTGTTTGCACGCTATTGGCACAAGAAGCAGCGGGGTTCCGTCCATCGCATCTATCGTGTAGTCTGGCTCTTGATCGTTCTACATGTGGCGATTCAATCAGCCCAAGGGGCTGTTCTGTACAAGCAGGCTGCCGAGCATAACGAGCAGGTGGCTTTGTCCGCAGACTTCATTCCTGGCCTATTTACTGTAATTACTAAAAATGGCGATAGCATCGAGCTTAGCAAAGCTTCAATCTGGAGTGGCTCCAAGGTGGAAACGCAATTAACGAGCCATGAAAATGCTGATTTAGAGCTTCTGTTCAAGCAGAATCCGAAAGCTGAGACGCTGTACGAATGGTCCCCCTTCGTGGTTATAGTTGATGATGATAAGCGTATGGGTTTGTATGATCCCCGATTTTACCGTAATGGAGCTTCTTTTCTTTTCGAGTATATACCCAAATAAAGAAGTGAAGACAGTTGCAGAATATGGAAAAGAAGCTGATAAGCAATTATCGGCTTCTTTTTTTAACTTTAAGATTGGAAAATGGGGATATAATTTCGATTAATGCACTGCAGATTATGGGCTGCTATGGCGGATCAGGCAACCATTTGCAACCATTTCATGCATCGCTGATCAGCAAAGAAAGCAGATTCCGCGGTTGGTTACGCTGAAATGTCTGGATCATCAAGCGGTTGAAGTAACCTTATTTCTTGAATTTCTCAAGGAGCAGCCTTGTTTGCTCCTCCATTTGCTTCTCGATCGACAGAGGATCTCCGGGAAGGAAGCTTTTGACATCAACCTTGATGACGCGATCTTCCTTGACGACTGGCAGGCTGCGCCAGACCGGAGCATTCTTGAGCTCCTCCTCCAGCTTGCTGTTGTCACCGTCCTGCCAATCGTACACGGTCAAGAAGACGTAATCGCCGATATAATCCGGCAATGTCTCAAGCGAGACCTTCAAGTACGAAGGCTCCTTATCGATAACCGCCTCATGCACCTTGGGTGGGGCCTTCAGCTGCAAGGAATTATAGAGACTGAAGGTACCTCTGCCGAACAAATTCCCAAAAATCATAATTTCCGACTTCGGCCATGCTTCCATCACGGTGAACGTGACATCCGGGCCGATAACATCGGCCAATTGCTTGCGGTATTGTTCGGCCTTGCTCTCGTATTGGGCAATCCACTGCTCAGCCTTCTCCGGCACACCGGCGATATCGGCAATTTCCTTCAGCTGGTCGAACATTGTCTTGGAGCCGTAGCTTAACACAACGGTAGGCGCTATTTTGGACAGCTCCTCGACATTTTTGTTATCATCGGCATTGTTCTGTTGAACGATGATCAGATCGGGACTTAAGGTCAGCGTCTTTTCCAGCGAGATCGTATCGCCCAGATCTTCCACACCCTCCGTCAAGCCAAGCGGTTTCAGAAAGGACGAGTCCTCGAATTGAGTTAATTGCGGTTTGGTAGCGCCTACAGGCTTCATGCCTACGGCAAGTAAATGCCCCATGAATTGATTGACAATTATGCGTTTAGGGTGTAACGGGATGGTGACTTCTCGTCCGGCGTAGTCTTTAAACACACGGGTTTCCAGTTCTTTCGGCTGCTCAGGTGTTGGTGCTGCTTGTCCGTTAGCGGTCGACTCCGGCGTAGGCTCCGCGGCTGTTTCTGCTGGTGACTGGGCTCCGCAAGCTACCAGCAGCATGACCAGCAGCACAAGGGCCGCGGGGAGGGAAAGAAATTTGAGGGACAGTTTCATTATTTTTTCTCCTTATATGATAATGATTATCAGTTTCGTTTACTAGTATAACCAATGCATGCCCCTATGAACATAGAAGATTGTGCCCAACCGCCATGGATTATGGTGCCTCCACCGGTCACCGCAGAACTTAAACGCTATTCCTACCGGACCGAAGGTCACAAGATATAATAAAGCTGGACTTAGCAAACAACAGGTGAGGGGATTATTATAATCCGAAGATTGCAGGCGCCGCCGCTAGAAATTTCGCTTGCGAGAAAGCTGAGTAATCGAACCATGGCCAAAAGGCGATGGGAGTAACCTTGCTGCTGAGCATGGACGCTTGCTGTTTCCACGGCTCTGAATGCTGCAATCTTTCCCATTGGACCTGGATATCTTCCCCACGGGGAAACATCAGCAAAATACGGTCGGCGCCGAATTGTGCCAGTTGTTCAAGCTCCACAGTTTCACGGTAATCTATCCCGGCGGACCAGCCTGCAGGCAGCAAGCCCAGATCCTCGTATAGAACACCGGCCACCGTTTTGCTTCCATAGACATTGTATCCTTCCTTGTTTAAATGAACGACAAGTACCGTCTCTTGTCCTGCGATGCTCTGGAACCGCCTGCGTACTTCAGCAGCCAGTTTCTCATACTTGCGCAGCCACGCATCCGCTTCCTGGGTCATGTCCAGGAATTCCGATATACTTCGCAGATGCCCCCGCCAATCGTCTTTCCCCCAAGGGACGAACAATGAAGGCGCGATCGCGCGGATGCGTTCCTGTTCCTCCGGAGGCAAAAATGCATCAACACCAATAATGTAATCAGGCTGAGCCGCGCGAAGAGCTGCCAGATTAAACTCGTAATTATGACTGAGCTCCGTAACAATATCAGTTTGATACTTACGCCGGTACAAATCTGTCCAGCCTTGGTCCATGGGCGCAGCGAACGGCACGATCTGGAGAGCCAGAAGCTGGCCAATATTCGGGAAGCTGTATGCTGCAATACGCCGCTCCCGGTTGCGAATATAGGTGGCCGGAGGGATGCCTACCTGCTGCTTGAATTTACGGATGAAATAAAACTCATCGCTGTACCCGACTTGTCTGGCAATTTCGCGCAGCTTCGGCTTGGAAACTTCCATCAGACGTCTGGCCTTATTCATCCGAAGCTCTGTCAAGTAGTCCATAGTGCTTATGCCATAAGATGATTTGAAAAGCCGCATATAGTAGTATCGGCTAAGTCCTGCCAACTCGGCCAGCTCATCGATCGTAATATTCCGGTCGTAGTGCCGCTCCATATAAGCAATCGTCCGCAACAGCGCCTCTTCGGCAGGCTTTGCTTCTGAGCTAGCTTCTTCCAGCAGAAGGCCAAGCAGCTCATAAAAGACGGCTTGGGCCTTCATTCGCCCACGCATGCCTTCGCTTCGCCAGTCCAAAAGTGCCCTGCAGCTCAGAGCTTCCGCTGTCGCAGCATCCGAGAGAGAAATGGACCCCTGGAGCAGGAAGCTGCTGCTGCCCTTCGTTACCTCCAATCCCGCCACCAAACCGTTTTTGTCCTCAAGCGTATCGAACTCCATGACGAACATATTGCCGTCCTTAGACGGAGTAATACTAAGCAGATCGCCCGATAGGCAGATGAACGCACAGCCAGGCTCAAGCCGCAGCAAACTGCCGTTGACAGTCATCTGTGCTTCGCCATCGACATTCACCAGCAGCAGGTGGGAAGACAAGTAGCCTAGAGAGTAAAGCCAATCGCCGGATTGAACTTTCTCGATGGATCGCAGCTTGAACCAAAGCGAATCGATTCGTTGGAGCTCATTCATGACATAGCTCCAGGTACACTATGAAATCCGGCTGTTCATGCTTTTGGCGGTATATAAAAGGATAGTTCGAAAATTTTTCCATCAGTTGCCTCCATCCATACAGAATAAATGAGAAATATTATCATTTATAGAATAACGAAAATGCCTTGTTTTTTCAATTCAGTTTTGGCATCTGAAAAATCTTTATTTCAATTTATCTATCACAAAACCTTAGTTCGATAATGTAAAGTAGTTTGTATATGGGAGCCTTACCTGCATAAAAAAAGCGCAGCGCCGTTTTAGGCGCTGCGCTTTTTTTCGGTATACGCTTCATTCCACAACACAAGCACGCCTCGCTTTACACCTCCTGCTCGAACTCACGGGACAAAGCTTTGGCGCGTTCAGCATCTTTTTTCAGTACTTTGAGTTGAATGGTGTTGCCGACCCCTGGAGATGTTGTTGATTTCACCCCTTGAGCCTTCAGATAGGCCTCAAGCCGATAAATCCGATCGATTCTTGCTCCGGCGTCTGACTCAACGACCGTCCAGCGCGAGTTGGCCCGAATAATTGCGATAATAATTGCGATGACAACAACGACTGCAATAATGATCCATAGCCATTCCATAACAGGCAGCACCACCTAAGATAAAATGAAAAAAGCCCTTTTCACTTATATCTATTCAGGCGGCGGTTGATTTCATGCCAATTTTTTGTTTGCAAACAGATAATTTATGGTAGGAGCGCGATCATGCAACGCCACATGATTAACTGCTGCCTTTAAAGGTAACAGGAGGTACACCCCAATATTTGCTGAAGGTTCTGGAAAAATAAGGAACATCGGTAAAGCCTGTGGCGGCAGCGGCTTCATGAACCTTCAGGCCAGCTTCGAGCATCTCTTTTGCTCGTTCCATACGCTCTTTCAGCGTGAAATCGGTAAATGACAGGCCGGCTTCCTTGAGAAATAATCGGCTTAGGTGAGAAGGGTGAGAGCCAATTTGTGCGGCTATTTCGTACAGTGAAAGCTTTTTTGCGATGTCCCGCTTGACGATGGCAATTGTTTCACGGACTGCGGGATGCAGGGAAGGCATGACTGGTTCACAGGCTTGCTGAATGCTTTGAACAAATAGCCGCTGCAGCAGATCAAGCCCTTGGTTCGGCGTTGTGACGTTCTGGAGCATAAACAGCGTGTCCAGATCTTGGCCGAAAACATCTTCAGCGATCCCGCCGTGACGCTCGGCATGGCGGATAGCGAGCAAAGCCGCATTCAACAGATGAAGCCGCCATTTTCTGGGCACAGCAGCTTTGATTAATAAACGCGTCCACCAGTCATCCAGAGCAGCCTTCATAACCTCAGGATCGCCATTGTTTAAGGCAGTATGGAGTACTGTCAGCGGGTGTAAAGTTGAGTTTACCGCTTCTTGATCGGCAGCGTGGAAGGATTCCAGCATCTCTGTCCGGTTCTTCGTTTTGCGGGAAGCTGAAGCTGGATAAACGATCTCAATTTGCAGCGAATCCTTGCGGGTAGTTTCTTCCGCATGAAGCTGTATCGTTCCTGCACGCCTGGTATATCTCCAACCGGAAGAAGCCGAATTTGTCCGGGAAGGGTGCTTTTGTTCGAGTAGTGGCTTGCCGTTTATAGAAATACTCAGTGGTTTGCTTTCCGTGTGAATGACCAGATCATAGCTGCGGTGTGCAGGCATCCCGTTATAGGTTCCAATCCGCCGGGCAATGTCGACCCGTGTTCGTTCTCCATCTGCTTCGCAGCGAATGTGTGTGACTGCAATTTGTTCCTCCGTATACTGAAGGGTCTCGCCATCATCCTCGTACAGAACAAATTCACTGTATTGATGTGGGTACACATGTAAGGTAAGACATTCCACTTTCTTGTGACCGATGTAATCCATATCTGGCCAATAAGGAATAATGGCACCCGCGCGAATGAATAACGGGCCCCCGGTTCCGTCCGGAATGGTGTAATTCAAAGTTTGCAGTCCATTGTAGCGCTCGCCCGTCCAGTAATCAATCCAAATACCAGCAGGCAAATAGACAGGTTTCGAAAAAGCTGCCACAAGCAGGAACTCGCCCAGCATGTATTGATGCTGAAGCTCCCGGCAGTTTGGATCATTCGGATACATGAGCAGCATCGCCCGTACGACAGGCAGACCAGTGCGGGCAGCTGCGTGTGCAGCAGCATACAGATAGGGCATCAGCCGGTAGCGGAGCTTGGCGTATTTCTGAAATAATTTTCGCATCGAGTCCTCAAGCAGGTAAGGATGCCATAAGTCAGACCAGTTGTTGACTTGCGCCCATGTCTGTAGAAATCCTATATGAATGCCTTCTCGGGTACTCAGGTCCATGTTGATCGTTGTATGGCTATGTCCAATAAGACCGTATCCTAAGACAGCAACCAAGGCCTCATCAATTCTTCCATATTGGCCCGAGGGTGTCGCAGCGAACTGCTGGATACCGGTATAACCAACTTTCGTATGTACGATAAAAGGCCGCAGTCCTGTCTGATGAAGGAATACGTCGTGTATCTTTTTTACCAGTAATACCGGGTATAGATTGTGCTGCTCCTGTTCCTCCACTCCCAATATCAAAGGAGGCTGCTGATGAGCTTCCCAGTCGTCGGATTCAAGTATTTGAAAGGAATTTGCTCCGTCAGCTATTAATGCTTGAGGGCGTTCTTCGCTAGAGGCAAAATCGTAATCGTAGAAGGACCGCAGACTTAATTTGAAACCGTGAATGGTTAAGGTATCGATGAACGACATAGGCCTGTAAGAAGAACGAGCTGGCATGGGAAAACGATCGGGATGCCACTTATGATTAGCGGAACCATCGTCGCCAGTCTGTGACCATCCGTTATTAAGCACCATCAGATCGCAAGGAATATCGGCTTCGCGAAATTTGAGGGCGTCATGAATAATATCGCGGGCATTCGTATTTTCATTGCCGATAAAAGAAAGACCGTAGGCCCATATAGGTAATAATTTAGGCTTGCCGGAGATGTTCGTATACCGGTCCAGCAGCTCACTGAAGCTGCTGCCGGCAAATAGATAGAGATCAAGTTCCCCCTCCGGGCTTGTTAGGCTGAATACATCTTTATCTGTGCAGCCCAGATCGAACTCATGCCGATGGGTGGTGACGAGCATAAGGCCCCAGTTTCGGCTGCTCATAACGAAAGGAACAGGAATATAAGGGTAAGTTCTATTGCACCACATATCCGCTTTTTGTCCACGCTTCTGTAAACGGCCCTCCATAGAGTCACCGATTCCATATAAGACTTCTTCATCGTGTAGCATAAATGTAATGCTGAAACCGGCGGGGACATCGCATTTTGGCGCAGCTAGGGTGCCAAGGAGCTCCTGTCCGCCAGGCTTGATGAAGCGGAACTGGCCGTCCCTGGTGTCGATGGCTAGTCCAGCTTGTCCGGCTTGTATGTATACCATATGAGCGGATCGATCTGCGGCAAATTCGCACAGAGCATCGGGATGACAAACAATGCCGCTGCGTATTAGCGCAGGTTCGGTAAATTGTCCCGAGCTGTTCATCCGGATCCGGAACGTATGGGGGGCAACAGGATAAATTCGCATCCATCGTCCATTGCTTAATTCAAACTGTAAAGCGGCATCTCCACTTCGGGATGTTCCATTCATGCTATCCCTCTCCATTCATCGTTCCATCATCGACTGCTCAGCAACTCGTTATCCATCTACATCCATCATCAACTCATCATTAATCCATCTACATCCATCATCAACTCATCATTAATCCATCTACATCCATCATCAACTCATCATCAATCCACCATCAATCCATCATTAATCCGTTATCATCCCATTATACTTGTATCTGCATTAATCATACTGTAAATATGATGAAAAGTCATTAAAATTCATGTGAAGATGTCATATGGCATGAAAAGTGGGATTACATAAATTCTTATTTGAAAACAGGATAATGTCATGATTATTACATAGAACGATACGGGTCCTGCTGATAAACTACATATGTCAGCGGCATTGAATAAGAAAAATAAGATTAAATGAATAATGATGAAAAGAGAAAAGGAGATTTAAGATGACATATCGGGTGGAGATTAGTGAAGGTCAAGGGGTGAGCGTTTCAGCGGGGATTATGGGGTCCAATCTGGAGATGGGCATTTTTACGAATCGGGTGCTGTTATCGGAGCGTCTTGATAATCCCAAGTTTGCTGGTCCTGAAGGGCCGAGTGGCATTGCCCCGGGCTGGTTGCCACGCGGCCTTCATTATGGTCCTGGACAATATAAGCTCGTTCAAGGTATGGGGATGAACGGTGGAGAGGCCCAATTGGTGCTTGTTTATGCCGATCGCTCCAGTGGTTCTTTATTACAAACGGGCCGCAAAATTAAGGCTGGTGAGCGCCTGGAAGCAGAAATTTGGGCGATGGTTCGTCATCAGCCTGCAACGATAGAGGTTTCGCTGCGGCCGCTTGCCGCCTCAGCCCCCGACTACTGCGTGCAGCAGCTTAAGATTGATAGTGCATATTGGAAGAAATATACCGTTGTTTTGGATTGTCCCGCCAGTGATCCAGAGGCTGTTTTTGTAGTAGCTGTCCAAGGTCCTGGAGCGGTATATTTTGATCAAATTCACTTGCGTCCGCTGAATGAGCCAGGAGTTAATCAAGAATTACAGGAGCTGATCAACTCCTTGGAGCTGCCTAATCTTCGCTTTCCCGGCGGCTGTACCTCTGTTTCTTACCATTGGCGCAAGGGAACGGGGCCGGTTCATCTCCGGGAAGTTTGCCAGGACCCGGTTAACAAAGGGCGGCTTGAATATGATTTCGGCTTTGAAGAATACTTGGAAATGTGCTGCAAGCATGGTATCCAACCGTTCCTGGCGATTAATATCGGTACGGGAACACCTGATGAAGCCGGGGAGTGGGCTCAGTATTGTACGGATTGGTATAGTCAGCGAGGTATAGAGCCACCGGTTATTTATTTTCAAATGGGTAACGAGCATTACGGCAGGTGGGAGCTGGCTCACATGGATGCAGCGATGTATGTGCAGGCTCTGCAAGCTTTTGTTCCGCGTGTGCGGCAAGGCTACGCAAAAGCACGAATTGTTGTGTTGGGTGAGCCTATCTCGATTGGCGTATGGCAGCCGGATTCGCTGTGGCGCGAAGAAGTGTTGAAGGAAGCGAAAGAGCTGTTCGATGTAATTTCGCTCAACCGCTATAAAGGCCAGTGGCATGTAGAGCCTGAGAAGCAAATGATTAATGCAGCAGATAGCGCCCAAAAAATAGTTACAGATTTGCGCGAATTGATTGCCGACTGCCGTAAGCATGGTTCATCAGCACGGGTTGCGCTAACGGAGTGGAATTATTGGACGACGGCCTCTCATTGGGACGGCAAGGATTTCTACGAACCTGATGATGTTCGGCATGGCATGTTTTATGTGGGGATGATTCAGGCCCTTGCCAGGCTGGCTCCAGATATGGAAGTAGCCAATTACTATCATTTAATTAATATCATGGGCATGGTTCGTAACGATAATAGTGAGATATCGGAGACTTCGATTGCCAAGCTGTACCGGTTGTATCGCCCAGTGTTTCCAGGGGAGATGGTTCCAGTGAAGCTGGAGCAGCCGGAATGGGAAGATGGGGCTCAGATGGTGGACGCTTTCGCGATTCGCAGTAAAGGATCCTTATGGCTGTATCTCAGCAATCGCTCATCCTGTCGATCGGCCAAGGTAGAGCTGCCTTCATTAGAATGGCGTTCGGCTAACAAGATGTCTGCGAAGGATACAAACTCCCCTATGGAGATAACGGAACCTCCCTCTGCAGGAGCTGCTGTGGAGCTTCCACCACTTTCACTGATTCGGATTGAATTCTAGCTTTGAACTTTGAACTTCGGGCTTCAGACTTCGAACTTCGAACTTCGGACTTCGAACTTAAGGGGGTGATGACAAAGGGCTTATAGAAAAAAGTGCTGATACGAAGTCGGGGAAATGAAATTAAAAAAGAGGCTCAACCTAATAATCAGTGCTTGACAGTCAAGCTAACATTCGATGGCGGTTAAATGCTACGAAAATGCCAGCTTTATAGCAGCCCGGTACTTGTCATAGCTATTTTCATATCGGCGAGGGTAACACGTGCGCTAATGGTCACCGTAGTCTAAGCTTGCCCCACAACGTTTCCGGAAATTTACAGTAAGAATCGATACGTATCCAAGACGTTGCGAAACACTTGGAGCCCCCTCCACAGCACCT
>NZ_JAGGLB010000011.1 GCF_017874215.1 Paenibacillus eucommiae | reverse complement strand
CAGGTAATTCGCGTCTACGAAGTGTACTTACAGAGTCATCGTGGTCGTATCGCTACAAACCCGCAATAAAAGGCAATTTACAGAAACGATTAGAAAACCAAAGTGCAAAGGTTCAGGAGATTTCATGGAAGGCACAGAACCGATTACATGATCGATACCTTCATTTGCTACGTAAAGGAAAAAATAAAAACGCGGTAGTGACGGCGATTGCACGTGAACTGTCAGGGTTTATTTGGGCTATCGGGCAAGAGGTAGAGCAGAAAGTAGCCGTTGAAGCAGCTTGAAAAGAAAAAGAAGCCCCCTTCCGTCCCCCACGGGGGAACACAGGGAGCACGCTCCCTGTACCCGTCACTCACCGTGAGGTATCCCAGCTTGAAGCTGGGGAAAAATAGTGTGATGGCAAATTGGAGATGTCAAGGCTAAAGTGAACGCTTCGCGGCCTTGACATGGAAGAGAACTTAAATAGCTGGGCCCGAAGGCAAAGGACAGGCAGAAGGGAACTCACGACCATTCCCATGCACTAGTTGAACAAGGCGAACGTGCGCAGAGAGTTCGTGAAAGCCCTTCAGACGCAAGGCACAACTTGTGGTTCCGACCCACGAATATCAGTATGCCAACCGTCGAGTATACTTTTTTGCCTTCGTGCCGAGGAATTTAGGGCGATTGAGTTACGGAGTTGACAGATACGTTCATATCAGGGAATGGGGGTGGTGGAAGTTAGTCGCCGGCTTTTAAAGATTTGTTCCAACCTCAAACGTCCATTCCCTCCATGTCACCCACTACACCCACTTAATGATCAAACCCACTTATTGAACACACATCTCAAAGGACGCCACATATGCGATGAATCAAATCGAATAAATCGAATCGAATCCAATCCAATCCAATCCAATCCAATCCAATCAAATATCAACTAATCAACTAATCAACTAATCAACTAAGTGTGAACGATGTCCAGTTTGATCTCAAGCTCAAGCGTTTCACCAGGCTCGACGCCTGTCAATCCGGTTATGGACGGGTCCAGCTCCGAATTTGGCGCATCAGTCACCCAGGTATAAGGCTCCAGGCATATGTAATTGTCGGCTTGCCCTTTTGTATAGATGACCCAATGCTTGAAAATATCGGATGCACTGTAACGAACCTCACAGCCTTCTTGTTTTAGAACGGCAAGCCGCTCATGATCCCCTATTTGAAATACAGTATCCAGATCCTGGTTCTCCAAGGATATTCCCTCTGACAGCTCTTCGAAGCGGCCCAAAGGCAAAATCGTCCCATTCGGAATTAACTCCTTGTCCAGCTCCCAGACGCCGCTCACCGGAAGCTCGAAGGTCCAGTTCTGCGGAGCATGATCCAACAAGAACCATGTATGTAGGCCATAACCGAATGGAGCTTTGGTGCTGCTGTTATTTGTTGCTTTTAAAGTGTGAATAAGTGAAGTTCCCCTCAGCTCATAGGTAACTTCCAAAGTGAGTGCGTTCGGATAATGCTTGAGTACTTCGGGAAAGTCTTCTGTACGAAATGTAGAAGTAATGGACAAATGATCGCTTTCTTCGGAAATGTTCGTTACTTGCCAAGGAAGATGCCCGATCAGGCCATGGATATGGTTTTCGTTAGCGGTATTTATAGGGAACTGATAATTCCTGCCGTCATATTCGAAGGCACCTCTACGGATCCGGTTAGGGGGAAACAAAATGGGCGTTCCGTAATGAACGGGCGCATCTTTAAGGGTTTGCGGACTCTCAGGTACTCTGAGTACTTCCCGGTTCAGCTTTTTGTCCCATACACGAAAGAGGTTGTTGTTGATGGAAGGGCATAAGCTGAAGGAAAGCACATCATTGGATACAGTATAGATGGGAACGCCTTGCCAATCTTCTTGTTGGATCATTTGCAGTTAGCTCCTTTGTATGCGATACGATTTTATTCTTATTTTATCACAAAGATGTGAATCGTTTCACTAGCAAATTCGATAGTAAGGCTGGAGCCTCTTTCTAACTCATGTTATAGTAAAATTACAGCCGGGCGGTAAACGTCAAAAGGTTGATCGCTAAAAAAAGTTGTGAAAACGGCTGGACAAGAGGAGGAAGCCGGATGTGGTGGGTTGTAGTCATAATTATTATCATTAGTGTATTTTTTGTAATGTCTATGTTCAGGTTGTTCTCTATATTGTCGAAAATAAAACGGACTAAATCAGATAAGGGAGCGAATGGAGCCAAAGGAAAGCGGAGCAGAACCATTAATTATGAACTGGAGAGGCCTGTTGATTTGGGGCTGCGCAAGGATGTTCCTCTACAGGATATGGAAAGACGGCTGAAGCAAGCTCTACCAGCTGAATTCCGGCAAAAGCTTAAAACAAGAGTACTGGCTAAGTATCCGGCCTTGAGCTTGGCTGAATACGAATGGAAGCTGCTGGAGCTGGAGCGGTATTTCATGATGAATGCGGTGCTGCGTCACGTACCGATGTTCAGTGAGCCGGTGGATGACATTTGGCATGAAATGCTTATGTTTACCCGTGAATACCAGCAGTTCAGTGAATCTTTCGTCGGTTATATGCTGCATCATGCTCCTCATACAGAGGTACAGCCGATGCCTGGGGAACGGGCTTGGTTTGATTGGGTGTATAGTCATTTGTTCACAGCTACGCCATTTAGCGAGCTGATTTGGCATGGATTTTGCCGGAATCCTTTGGATCCGTCAAGAATCGAAGCGTTCAAGCAGGAATCTCCTGAAACGCTCCGCGGCACATATTTTAACGATAAATGCGCGCAGAGATGGCCAGGGGTTGCAGAAACAATCGATCATCTCATTGGTTTGGCTAAGCAGCAAATCCAGCAAGCAAACGGTCGTTCCCCCTACAGCAAGCCTGAAAACGGAACAACAGAGATGCTGCCCTATTTGGCAGGCGCGATGATGTTCTATTCAATAACAGACGCTGACGGCTTTCAACGCCAAATGGACGAACTGACACCGGAAAAGACGAACAGGCAGGATGGTGGCTCAGGCTGCACCTCCAGCTCTTATGATGCTTCTTCTGACAGCTCTAACTGCGACAGCGGGCATCACTCTTCAGGCGACGGCGGGTCATCTGGCGACAGTGGCGGCTCATCCTGCTCCTCTTCAAGCTGTGGCAGCGGATGCGGTGGCGGCGGCGACTGATGTGAAGAGCATATGGAGTGCATGTGAAGAGCAGATGGGGACAGCATTCGGAGGCATATAAGAATACCTTAAGTCAAAGGACGCCGCGAGGCGTTCTATTTCGTGACTTATTTAGTATAAGTTTTCTGGGTGAAGCCTGGAGTGAAAAATTCCCGAATACACAGTGTAGCTTTACGGTGGAAAAGTAGACGGTGTAACTCTTCATCCTCCGATGGAATCAGTAAGGAAGCTCAGATTATCCTATCGCCACTATCCCTCTCTCTCAGGAAAGTAACTTCTACTCGCAGTCCGTTATCCATTTGTTCGTGGATCAGGGGAGGATGCTTGTTAGTAGCAGCCCGCCTCCGCTGAAATGAGCGTACGCCACTTAACGATGATTTTCATCGTTAAAGTAAGGAAGTGGATGGGACTTTATGCTTTTAACGATGAAAATAAAACATCGTTAAAGTTCGTTAAAGTAGTAGATCCTCCCGGTTGTGCCTGTTGGCGGGGCCGATCTTCAGTCCCAGCGGCTTGGTCCGCGGGAAATCTCTTCCATCCAGAGAAAAACCCTTACTGGCAGTGCGTTTGAGCTTGGTGTTCGTGTGATTCGTGCGATTGTAGCTAAAGAGAGGTAAGGGGTGTGGGAGGAAGAGCGATAGCGTCCGCCTTTAAAGATTTGTTCCTACCTCCTCATCCATTTCATTAAAGGGAACAAATCTTTAACAGCGGCTGGAGCCCACACCCCTTACCTCCGCAACGCTCCCACGTCACGAACACGCACATCAATGGACACCGCAAGGCGTTTTTCTTATGTTTGAAGAGGGCTGACCCTTTCGGACTTCAGAGGGGCAGTGAGACTAAGCGTGAACATAAGTGGAATTTTGCTCATATTGTCATAAACCGGTTTCGTTTCCGTTAAAGTCATTGGGTATAATGATAACAGGATACGAATGGAGTGAAGGGTATGCTGGTAAAAAGTGTGCTAATGGAGAAAGCGGAGCAATTTATTGAACAATATTGCAGGGAGCTTGGAAAGTCACAGCAAGAAATGGAACAGAGACAACTGGAGGTATTAGAGGAAATTAACACTTCCGGTTTTTATGAACATACAAAAGAGGAATTGGAATATGGCGCCAAAATGGCCTGGCGAAATAGCAATCGCTGTATTGGGCGCTTCTTTTGGGAAAGTCTCAAGGTCAATGATGAGCGGAAAGCTGAGACGGTGGAGGAGATGGCGGAGGCTTTGTATCGTCATATCTGGGAGGCATCCAATGGGGGCAAAATAATTCCTATGATTACAGTTTTCAAACCCAGCAGGCCTGGCGGTGCGAAGACTCGTATTTGGAATTATCAATTGATCCGTTATGCCGGCTACAAGACAGAGAATGGTATCATCGGCGATCCGGATTCACTTGCTTTCAGCGAGCTCTGCAGCCGGCTTGGATGGAAGAGAAAAGGGACGCCATTCGATGTTCTCCCGCTTGTATTGGAAATGGGGAACAGTGGGCTCCAATGGTTTGATATTCCTGAACACCTTGTTCTGGAGGTTCCGATAAGCCATCCCGATTTTGACGCTTTTGCAGATTTGCAGCTGCGCTGGTATGGTGTGCCTTTGGTCTCCAACATGCGGCTTGAGATTGGAGGGATTTCTTATACCGCAGCACCTTTTAATGGTTGGTATATGGGCACGGAAATTGGTGCACGTAATTTGGCGGATCAACAGCGGTATAATATGCTGCCTCAAGTAGCGAAGGTCATGGGACTTGATACTAAAAGGGAAACAACCCTTTGGAGAGACAGGGCGCTTGTGGAATTGAATGTGGCTGTCCTCGATTCATTTAAGCGGCATGGAGTAACGATCGTTGATCATCATACGGCAGCCCGCCAATTTGGTTTATTCCAGGCCAAGGAAAGCAAATGCGGGCGCCCCGTTACCGGTGACTGGACATGGCTGATTCCTCCGCTCTCGCCAGCGACTACCCCTATTTTCCATCAAACCTTTGAAGATCGCTTGGAGACCCCGAATTTTTATTACCAGAACGAACAAGTTGAAATGAAATTGTGATAAAAAGGGCCGCGGCTTCCGTTAGGGGAAAGTATGACCCAAGCTTGAGGCCTTTGACAGTTTTCTGAATTCTTTGGGACTAGTAAATGTATAGCGATGAAATTGATTGGAGAAATAAAATTCATTGACGAATCCCGTTTCATGGGCGATTTCTCGAAGTGTCATATTGGAATCCTTCAGGAGCTTTTTGGCATGGCTGACCCGAATATCGGTTAATTTTTCTATAATGGATATGCCCGTTTTATGTTTGAACAATCTCGATAAATGGCGGTAGCTGACATGTAGTGCGGTCGCAAGATCTTGCACCTTGAAGGACGAGGCGTAATATTCCTCCAAATAAAGCAGCGCTTGCTGCACCATAGAATCATTTTTGTCTGCTTGATGTGAGTGATGCAATAAATCAGGAGCCTCCCAGGACCACTCTTCAAATAAAACGGCAAGCCAACCTACAAAAGCTGACTGGATGCTGAAGCTGCTCTGGTCACTGCGAATGTTCATTAGCGGGGCTGTAAGCTCCTTGGATAAAGCATACGGTCTTGCTTCCTGGAAAATATCAATTACCGCTTGCCCCATAGAGAGACTAATGGAACTGGATGAACTGGTGGAATTAGAAGCACCAGAAGCACTATGTGAACTGGCTGGACTTTTCAAGCCTTCATTCCTATTGGACAGTAGGTTAAACTGCCATCTCAGACAGAAACCGTCATCTCCTATTCCCTCGGCATTCCGATGAGCGTGAGCTGCTCCGGGAGGAATCAGATAGGACTGACCCTCCTGGATTAGAAACTCTATCCCCTCTATCGTTGTGTAAACCGAACCTGTGGAAACATAATTAAATTCAAACCAAGGATGACGATGCAGCTCTACGCTCCAGTCAGGATCATGCTTTGCGGAAAGGGCATCCACAAGGACGATGCCAAGGTCATTGAAGGAAAGAGGCTGCATAAGAAGGTTTTTGCAAGCATTCAGCGTATCTTCATAACCGGTCATTTCCACAGTTGATCACTCCTATATTTCAATGAAATTGACTTCTTTAACAGGCAAATCCGGCCTGGAAGGGATATGGAAGGTCTTGATTTCGCATTTGCCAAAGCTGCTGCTCCAGGAGCGCTCCAGCATAGGTAATTCTATGTTTGCGTCTGTTTTCCTTCCAGTGCATTCGTAGCAGCGGAGAATAAATCCGTCCCCATCTTCAGCAGGCTTGAAGGCAGCTGCCACGATTTGCTTGCAGGAAATCCGGATGCCGGTTCCATGCTGGGCTAATGGGCCCTCATGGTAGGTTTCCCAAATCTGGAGCGGAGGCACGTTAAGCTCGTAAGCTTTTTGCACGATGCGGTTGTCCTGCCAAGATCCTGAATGTGGAATCAGAGAATAGCTGAATTCCTGGATCCCTTGATCCATAAACTCGGCTAAATCGTCCCGCACACCGTAATGATCGGCATATAGCGGACTGCGCACCGCGGTAATCCGAACATCGCTTTCCAGCGCATCGTAGCCGTATTTTGCATCGTTAACGATAGCCAGCCCACAAGCTTGATCATCACTGCCTGGCACCAATCCGCTCATATCGACCCACTGCTGTCCAGGTACTTCTTTACCGTTAACAGGTCTTTCAATAAAGCCATAGGGAATCTCCCATACCGCCTTTGGCTGCTCCATCGCCAGATCAAAAGACAGCTTAAGCATTTTATGCTGCTCTCTCCAGTCCAGGAATACCTTAACCTTGAGATCGGGTGAATCATGCTGCAAGATGAAATCCTGGCGCAAAAATGAGTTTTGATAGCGGCTTGAAATTCGGATAGCAGCACGCAAAGGCCCCTTTTCCAAAATCTTGAATGTGGCGTCCGAGAAGCGGCCTATTTCGTTGCGGTACTCATCTAATCCATGCCCCCACGTGTCGCTGTGGCTCTCGTCTATCACAATAGGGACGGCTCCCTGGCTGCCAGGAGTGAATAAGTTGACGTTCGTTCTTTTGTCCAAAAGCTGCTGAATGAAGCCCGTGAGTGGATCGAATTCTACACGAATCCAATCATTCTCCAGAACATTGTCTTCTACATGAAGCGGGCGGGCGGCTGTCGCAGGCTCCATATTCTTATCCAAGTACGCCCAGTATACCCTGTAGCCAAAGGCTGGAATGCGTGCTTCAAAAAGGGTATCCCAGTTATCCTCCAAGTTTGTACGTGAGGCGCGGACTGTCTGGATAGGGATAAACTGCTCTTGATCATCTGAAACGCTGGAAACCTGTTTTGTCATTTGAATAGGCACCGTTATATCCCATGATAATGGATTAAATACGACTAAAGGCGTCCCGGAGTCGCCCTGCTCCCAAAGATGCCAATCCTTTTCCTTACTGAGCGATTTAATTTCAGGCTTCATGGTGTTGATGGACCAGGAAAGCTTTTGCAGTGCGGCGTTTAGGGCTTTGGCCCCGATGCTCAGCGCTTCGCCATAGCTTTCTTTAGCGTCATCGAAGGCTTCCTTAATGCTGCAGCCGCCTATAATATCGTGAAATTGGTTGAACATCACATTCTCCCAGGCTTGCTTAAGTGATTCAGACGGATAGGGAAGCTGCAGCTTGATGTTGGCGATTGTGGAGAACTTCTCGGCATTCTTTGATTCTGAATGTGTCGAATAGCAGCCAACAGCATGCATTTGCATTTCGTCTTTAATGACAGGAATAGCCGGATTCAACTTTGCCATATGGTCGAAATAAGCATTGGGTGAGCTTAGCAAAATATCATTTTTGTCATTTTGTTGTATCAGCTGCTGAATACTCTTGAGCGCAGAGATGGTTGGACCGCCCCCATGGTTCCCGACTCCATAGAAGGTCATGTGGTCGTGCTGTTCTTCTTCTGCCTTTTCTTTATGCTGGCGTATGCGTTCAGGCAGCTCGGTTCTATCATTGGAGTGGTAGCCGTCAGCAAGGCGGAAGGCCATGACCTTGCTGCCATCTTCGGACTCCCACCAGAACAGGCTGTCCTCTAAATGCTTCTCATGCTTCATAGGACGCATGAATACATAGGAATCCATTCCGCTTTGTTTTAATATTTGCGGTATCATGCCATGATGTCCGAATGAATCTACATTATAGCCAACCCGCGACATGACACCGAATTTCTCCTGAAAATAACGCTGGCTGTATAAGCTGTGCCTGGCAAAAGACTCTCCTGAAGGAAGGTTACAGTCTGGTTGAATCCACCAGCCGCCCACAATGACCCAACGCCCTTCAGCTGCACGCTGCCTGATTTCCGCAAACATTTCGGGAGCATTTTCCTCGACCCATTTGTAATATGCGGCACAAGCACAGGTGAACACGAATTCGGGGAATTCATTCATCCGATCGAGAGCAGAGCGGAAGGTTGCTTTAATTTCGGCATAGCCCTCCTGCCACTGCCAGAGCCAGACTGGATCGAGATGAGCGTTTCCTATGAGATGAATGTTTGTTTGAAGGGGCATATGAATTCTCCTTTTGAAGATCGATTTGCTCCCATTTTACAGCAGTATATGCATATTTAACATTAAGAAACCAGACAAAAACATATAGAATTAGGCCATAAAAATAAGTTTTACTTTGGTGATTTGGAAGCTGCAGTAGGGTTAGCAGGGGGATGGCTCATTGACAATTCGACTCAGCTGAGTAATAATTAGAACAAATCAGGACTGCGATGACAGGAACAAGTAAGCTTGCTGCAGCTTCTTCAGAGAGCCGGTGGTTGGTGCAAACCGGTGAAGCACGGAAGTCGAATGGATCCTTGAGCTTAAGGTGGAACAGAGTACAGAGATTAATGAAGGTTGTGAATCAGCAGCCCGGATTTCTCAGATGCTCTTATTATACCGAACGGAAGCCCTCCGTTAACGGGGCTATAAGGTCTTCTGCGATTGCTGCAGAGGGCGAATTAGGGTGGTACCACGGTCTAACGTCCCTTGCGGCGGCAGGCTTTTTTTGTTTTTCTAGAGGGATATTTCGAAGGGGATTTTTGCTTATCCAACGACGACCTAGGTCAGGGTCAAGGGTCAAGGCCAGGAGCAAGGTCATGGCTAAGGCTAAGGCTAAGGCCAGGAGCTATCTCAAGATTGAAGCAAGACTCAAGGAGGAAATAAGATGAAAAGAGTATTATCAGGTATTCAACCAAGCGGCCAGCTTACGATCGGAAATTACATTGGGGCGCTCCGCAATTTTGTGAAACTTCAGCATTCACATAGCTGCTACTTCATGATTGTAGATTTGCATGCAATTACGGTTCCTCAAGAGCCCGCGGCGCTTAAAGAACAGACCGAGTCTGTAGCGGCTCTTTATTTAGCAGCTGGTATCGACCCTGCCAAGGCTTCGATTTTCTTACAATCGCAAGTATCTGCCCATGCGGAGCTGGGATGGCTCCTTACTACGCTTACCTATATGGGAGAGCTGGAGCGCATGACGCAGTTCAAGGATAAATCCAGTGGGAAAGAATCGGTTGGCGCGGGCTTATTCACCTATCCATCTTTGATGGCCGCTGACATTTTGCTATATAAAGCTGATTTGATACCGGTTGGCGATGATCAGAAGCAGCATCTGGAGCTGACCCGCGATCTGGCGGTGCGCTTTAACAACCGGTTTGGCGAGCTGTTCGCAATGCCTGAGCCTTATATGCCGGAAATTGCCGGAAGAGTGATGTCACTCGACGATGCTTCCAAGAAAATGAGCAAAAGCAACCCTAACGCGGCAAGCTTTATAGCCATTCTGGATGAGCCGGATGTTATCCGCAAAAAGCTGAGCAGAGCGGTTACCGACTCCGGACGCGAGGTCAAGTACGATCCGCAGAACAAGCCGGAAGTATCCAACCTGATCGGGATCTATTCCCATTTCGCAGAGTTAAGCGTCGCCGAGATCGAAGCCAAATATGAAGGCCAAGGCTATGGCCCCTTCAAAAAAGAGCTTGCAGAGCATATCGTGTCCGTACTTGAGCCTATCCAGCAAAGGTATAAGGAAATTCGCAGCTCAGGAGCTGTACATGATGTGTTGAAAAAAGGTGCCGAAGAAGCCGCTATTGTCGCAAATGAAACACTGCGGGAAGTAAAGAAGCTTATGGGCTTCTTGGTTAATTAAGCGCTAAAAAAGTCGCCGATTGTATGGTTCATTTATAACCATAGATCGGCGACTTTTTTTTAGTTTCTGGAACCTGTTGCCTGCTGGCTGCCCGTTTGAGAATGACTTGTTCTGCGCCTTGCGCCTCGCACCTAAGAAAAAAGGGGATGGTTGTGGGAGGAAGAGCAGTAGTGGCATCCTACCTCCGCGGAAATGAGCGAGTTCTTCACTTAACGATGTTTTTCATCGTTAAAGTAAGTGTTCCAGGCTGATCCGACACGTTAACGATGAAAAACATCGTTAACAGAGGGCGGATGACCTCTCGCGGGGGTGAAAAAGGATTTTAACGATGTTTTTCATCGTTAAGTAAGGATATGGAGAGGAGCAGGTGCTTTTAACGATGAAAAACATCGTTAAAGCATCAGCTCCATCTCAGCTTCGCGCTAGCGTGGGGCGTAGGCGTAGGAGGAGGCTTCTCTCCCAGCGCCAATTCCCCCGGGGATGTCTCCTCCAACCAAGAGAAAATCACTTTGCTGGCAGTTCGTTTGAGCTTGGTGTTCGGGTGATTCGTGCGATTGTAGCTAAAGAGAGGGAATGTCTGTGGGTGTGAGAGCGTAAGCGTCCGCCTTAAAAGATTTGTTCCTACCTCTTCATCGATACCATTCAAGGGAACAAATCTTTAACAGCGGCTGGAGCCCACAGCCATTCCCTCCGCAACGCACATACTTAATAAACACGATCATCAAAAGACCCCACAAAGATTTTTCTCTTAGGATGAGACCGCAGTTTCACAAAGCTTAGGATAGGCTACTCTGTAATATATTTGCTCGTACTGCTCAGCAATGGCTGCTGCGGAGAAATGTGAGCGGGAGCGAAGCAGGCCAGCTGTTGAAAACTGCTCATAAAGCAATGGGTCGCTCAGCAGCTGTATGGCGTACTCCGCCATCTCTTTCGTATGTCCTACGGGAGCTAAATATCCGTTCTCGCCATGCTTCACAACTTCAGGAATACCTCCGGCGTTAGAGCCAATGGTAGGCACGCCTCCAGCCATCGCTTCAAGCGCAACCAAGCCAAAGCTTTCCTTCTCGGAAGGGAGCAGCAGCAGGTCTGACATAGAGATGATTTCGGCTATATTGTTTTGTTTGCCTAGATAATGAACACGGTCATGCAGGCCGAGCTCTTTGGCGCGATGAACCGCCTTGGCAAGCTCGGGGCCTTCTCCTACAAACATAAGCCGCGAAGCGACCTTCTCATGAACCCGGGCAAAAATATCGAGTACATCCTCAATTCGCTTCACGGGCCTGAAATTAGACATATGTAACAGGATTTTCTCGTGTGGTGCTGCATATTGGGCCCGTAGCTGTGGGTTGCTAGGAGCCAGATAATCACGTTGATCTACGAAATTATAAACCAAATCTATAGGCTTCTGTATGGAAAGTACTTCATAGGTTTCCGTTTTCAAATCCTGAGAAACAGCAGTGACCGCATCACTTTGATGGATTGCGAGTCGTATAAGGTCCTTTAAAGACGGGTCGTGTCCGAGAATTGTAATGTCAGTGCCATGGAGGGTTGTAACTACCTTCAAATGATCTCCGACCATTTGCTTGGCCAAGTATGCGCATATGGCATGAGGTACAGCATAATGAACATGCAGCAAATCCAGGTTTTCCTGTTTGGCGACTTGAGCAAGCTTGTTGGCCAGGGCCAGATCATAAGGCGGGTACCGAAAGACATAATATTCGCTGACTTCAACCTCGTGGTAGAAAATATTGGCATGAAATTGCCCAAGCCGAAAAGGCATGCGATCGGTAATGAAATGGACCTGATGGCCCTTCTCCGCCATAATTTTGCCGAGCTCAGTAGCCACTACTCCAGATCCTCCCAAAGTAGGGTAACAGGCGATTCCAATTTTGAGCACTGCTGATCACCACGTTTCTTTTGAAAATATAGAAAATTACTACCAATATGAAATATTTGCAATTCGGTAATAAATAAAATAAAGAAAAGTAGTGTTATTAAACAGCTACTTATTTAAGCTTTGCTTTATGGAGGGGGGGCTGAAGGAAAGCAGCTCCTCAGAAATATAATTGGAATCACTTCTACTAAGATTACCTTTGATTTTGCCGTAAAGCTCAATGAGCGTTAGCCGTTCAGCAGGGGATAAAGCTTCCAGCATGGTATAGGCTACTGATTGAATTTGTTCCTGGTAGCTCTCAACGATAGCCGCTATTTTCTGGGTAGGGCTAATAAGAAAGCTGCGACGGTCGTTGCAGTCAAGCTTACGGTTTATATATCCGTATTCCTCCAGCTTATCAAGCATTCGGGTGAGCGTGCTCAGACTGGTGCATTCCAGGCTGCAGGCAATTTCTTTGACAGCAAGGGTGCCGCGTTCATTCAATAAGAACAGCAGCGACAGCTCCTGATTGTTAATTTTGCAAGCATCTACGCTTAGTTCTGCGCATTTTTTAATTTGTAAATCGGTGCATTTCTTGACTTGCTGGCCTAATAAAGCAATAAATTCCCGAATATATTCGAGTTGTCCTGGATCGATAGGCGTTTGCATGATCGTTCGACCTTTCTCGATAAATGCTACAAAAATGAAATATTTTCATAATGGTAATAAAAGTATAGTCCTCTGGATAAGTCATTGTCAACTGCCATTGTTATTCTTTCTGCGCAGCTTGGCTTTCAACACGAAACCGTACCCTATAAACCCTAAAGCGACTAGGGAAGAAAGGAGTGCCAGCCAGGGCATTTTGAGGCTCATAAACAGGCTGATGGCAGATAACAATAGAATACCGACACAGGCGAATAAAAGTGCTAAAGGCTTACTCATAAAGGATTCCCGCTTTCTAAATGGTTGATCGTAATTCTTTGAAAAATTTTTTTTTTGCAAGTCCGAATATTATTTAATTTCTTTCACATACTATCTTTGCAAGCTTGCAAATACATCTCAGCTTAATAGACCGAAAGGAGTGCTGATCCTAAATGGGAGCAGGACAATCACGTAGCAGCAATTCATTGGTAGTACCACAAGCCAACCAAGCGTTAGATCAATTGAAGTATGAGGTAGCTCAAGAACTGGGCATTCAAATTCCTCAAGACGGTTATTACGGTTACATGGCTACCCGCGACACAGGTGCTATCGGTGGACACATTACTCGTCGCCTCGTACAAATCGCTGAGCAAACACTTGCCGGTGGTCAAAACCGTTAATCCGCAAATTATGCAATATCAAGCTCAGGGGATTCAATCCCCTGAGCTTTTTATTTGCTTATTGTATTGGATGTTAAGGATGCTAATTGGTGTTGTCAAAAGGTCTTGTTAATAGGTATCAACACGCAGCTTTTTCTCCAAACGGGAATCACTCACCCAGCCGATGTATGAATCAAGCGGATTAAGATTGTGATCCATCAGCAGAACGGCAACGAACGGATACTGCTTGCGGTGACGGTAACGAACGTCCGCCCATCTAACCTCATAGCCCCAGCTATGCTCCTTCATTTCTGCACATGCATATGAGGAGAAGTACAGGAGAGATTTAATGTTCTCATGTGACTTGGAGGCTTCTACAGCCGGATGTGATGCACATTTCACCTCATCCACCCATTTGAGAACGCCATTGCGCATTTCCCCAAGTACATATGTGCCGTCTTCTTTGTGCTTCACTACATTCCATACATAGTAATTAATCGTTACAATGAGATTGTACTTATCTCCAGGCTTATAGCTTGGATCTTTGCCCGGCAGCCCTCTTTCGAGAATAAAATGATCGAGACTACGCCACACATAGTAAACGGCTAGTACCGCATATAGAGCCGGGAAAATTAGAGTGGGGCTAGCCAAGTTAAACGACCAGGCAAATATAGCGATCAAATGGCAAATGAAGATAAAGGGATCGAATATGTGTATAATATTCCAGGACACCCATTTCTGGGAGAACGGTCGTAGAGCCTGAGTTCCATAAGTGTTAAATAAATCTGTAAAAACATGAAAGCATACGGCGATGCCTACCCATAAGCCGACATGCAGCAGCGGCAGACCTTGGAATACAACGCCAAGCATGCCTGTGATCAAAAGCGTCCACAGCAGCAATGCAGGCAGTGAGTGGGAACGGCCTCTGTGATTGCGGATATAAATGGCATTTCCTTTAAATCGCAGCAATCCGTCAGAATCGGGAATTTGGGAGCCAATTAAGGTTCCGATCAACACCGCAGTGGTGACGACACCGTCTGCAGCTACGACAGGATCAATTTGAGCCAGCCCGGCTAGTCCCAAGCCTATAACAAGATGTGTTCCTGTGTCCAAGTATAGTTCCTCCTATAGGTTAGCTTTTTTTTCTCTTTTCTTAGTTTACCATGTTACACGTTAAAATAAATCATCGGGAGATCCAAAAAATGCATAAAGTTTTTGTGGAATATACCATTGTTGAGGAAATGCGCGGTGCTTATTTGCTTTATATGAAGGAATTACAGCTGTGGGAACGGCGGTTAGAGCTCTTTGAAGGAAGTGATCAGCCTGGTCTTTTTGTGGAAATCTGGGATGATGTTCCTTATGAGGAGTACTTGCGAATGAAGAGCGGGCGGCTGGAAGCTGCGCACAATAATGCTGTTCCCTGGGGAATTTGGGTCCAGGGAGGACTGCGAAAGCTTCACATGTGGCATTTTGCCAAAGTTCCTGAATAGATAATTTACCCGAATAGGCAATCTAACAGAAAAAAGCCCCAGGTTTTGCACCTGAGGCTTTACTAAAAAACAATGTGGCCGTTAACCCTATGTGATTATCGGAATTAAAGTATGTCGGTATTCCGGCCGAACGAAGGCGAGTATTTAAGCTCTTCATCGAAGGTGATGTAGTCAAGATTGACCATGAGCAGCAGGTAACGCATACCAGTTTTCGGATCGCTGATAATAATATGATCGCGGCCAGCGGCTTCCAGTCTTCCTTTGAATATCTTGGCATTCCATTGCGAGTTGTTCTCATAGGTCATGTAAATGGTGGCCATCTTACCGAGGTTAAGCCGCAATATATTTTCGATAAAAGATTCTTCTATCGGCAGCTGCCCTGGTACATTGATACCTGTTTGAGCTGCTCCTGTAGTTGGAATCGCTGAACCTGCGGGGATCATAGGGACGAAGCTTGAAGCTCCTGCCACAGGCATTTGCTGCTGGCAGGGGCTTTGATAGCCGGGCGCAGCATATCCGTAGGGGGCTTGCATGCCCATGTTGAATGGGTTATTCATCATTGTAACATCCTCCTTAAAGTTTCTTTTCCCGATATCATATTGTGCATTCGCCCATTTGGTGACTGTGCCGCACGTTCTTTTCCAACAAAAAAAAGGAAGCACGGAGAGCTTCCTTCTACTTGCTGCATGACCAGCTGAAATACTTGCTGTATTTACACAACCTTTACTAACGATATCCTTGCTCTTTAGTCTGCCTTACTATTGCTTACTCTGCTTCGCTAGGCCATTAGAAACTTGTAGCCCACACCCCAAACCGTCTTGATATACTTCGGTTCCTTAGGATCGCTTTCAATCTTTTTGCGTAAATTTGCAATATGTACATCAATCGCCCGTTCTGTCACATAAGAGTCAAATCCCCGAACCCGATTGAGCAGCTCTTCTCTGCTGTATACCCGCCCTTGATTTTGCCAAAAGAGCTTCATGATTTCAAATTCGGAAAAGGTAGTTTCAATAGCCTGTTCGTGGACAAATAAGCACCGCTTGGCAATATCAAGCTGGATCGCTTGCTCCGGTTTTGCAGGTTTTGGTGCGGAGGATGGGACTGCTGCGGCCTGGGAACGCCGGAGCAGAGCCTGTATTCTGGCTGCAAGCTCTCTCATGCTGAACGGCTTGCCTAAATAGTCATCAGCGCCTGTTTGAAGCCCGCGGACCTTGTCGGACACTTCGCTCTTGGCAGAAACCATTAGAATTGGAATGGTTGATGAGGAATTACGAAAAGTCGTACAAAGGTCCATACCGTTCGCATCAGGCAGCATGATATCGAGCACAATAACATCGGGTTCAAAATCATGGAAGTAACGTTCTGCCAAGCGGCCTGTTTCGGCCTTTTTGACCTCATATCCTTCTTCGTTAAGGTAGATGGACATCATTTCTCCGACACTGAAGTCGTCTTCGATGATCAATACCTTAGACATTATAAGTTCCCTCCTTTCATAAAAAGGTGCGGTCCTTTTTTGAAAATAAAAAGGCTAGAGGTCATTTCCGCAATCATCTGGTAAGTATTATCTATTTCAACTATACTAAATCCATTTTGTGCCGTCTAGCCTTAGAAGAGCGATTACAAAAACTTTGTCGAAAATAGCACTTTGCAACCGAAGCCGGGAATGGGATCGAAAATAGGTTGGATGGATGATGATTCGGGCAGGATGAGGAGAGAGAATCGACAATATCATGACAATCGTGCTTCGTTCATTGTCAAACCGGATGAGGGTTGTTATTATTGTAATAGTAAATATTCGTCTTCAGGAGATTTACCATATAGGAGGGTCACGAATTGGAAAAACAAATGAACTATGAGGCGGTTTCAGAAGGAGCAGGAGTACTGAGCGCGGCTGGACAACCTGGTGCTGCACAGATGACTCAAGCTTCCGCAGAGCCTGTCACATGGAAGGATTATTATCGTCTCGCCAAGCCGGGAATTATTTATTCCAACTTGCTTGCGGCTTTTGGCGGTTTTTGGGTTGCTTCCAAGTGGGATGTAAATCTGTGGATGCTGCTCTTTACGATGCTTGGAACCGCACTTGTTATTGGATCCGGCTGTGTGCTTAATAACTATTTGGACCGTGAGATGGATGCAAAGATGACCCGCACACAAAACCGCGCGCTGCCGAGCGGGAGAATAAGCGCTAAGACGGTTTTATGGTACGGCATTATTTTGGGCATTCTCGGTGTCTCGACCTTATATTTCCTCGTAGGCTCGCCACTTGCGACGCTGTTGGGAATAATTGGTTTATTCCTGTACGTTTGGGTCTATACCGCTATTTTCAAAAGAACCTCCGTATGGAGCACCTTCGTCGGCAGCTTTTCAGGAGCAATGCCGCCAATTATTGGATATTGTGCTGTAACCGGAACGATGGATATGGGCGCATGGATCCTGTTTGCTATCTTGTTCTTATGGCAGCCACCCCACTTCTGGGCACTGGGCATACGCCGGATGGAAGAATACCGCGCTGCGGGGTTCCCTTTGCTGCCTGTAGTTAGAGGAACATTTGTTACCAGAATCAGTATGCTTCGTTATGTTGTTTTACTTGTACCTGTTACTGTAATGCTGAATCTATATGGTTATGTTGGCGAAATTTATTTGATTGTTTCAACGGCTTTGGGTCTTATCTGGGTACTGCTTTGCGTGAAAGGATTCAAGGCGGAGGATGAGGTCAAGTGGGCGAAAGGTATGTTCATTTATTCGATTAATTATTTGTTCCTGCTGGTTTTGTTGATGGTTATTGATACTACTTCTGGCGGTTAATGTCATTTTATAGGATAGAGGCTGAAATATGGGTGCTTTTTTTGAGAAAAATTGGTTTAAATTGGCTGTTGCAGTGATTCTTCTGGCTATGATAGGGTCATTTGGATATAAGCTCTGGTTTACTTCAGATCCCGTAAAGGATGATCATCTGAAAGCCATGAAGCCGACACCAGCATTTGAATTGCTGGATTTGGACGGGAAAGTTGTTAATTCCGAGGAACTAGATAGTAAAGTCCGTTTGTATTATTTCTTCTTTTCGAGTTGCCCGGATGTATGCCGGCCAACGACATTTATGCTTTCGAAGATTCAGGATTCCCTCAAGGAAAAAGGCTATTTGGGTGACAAGTCGGAGATTGTTTCCATTACAATGGATCCGTCCCGGGATACACCAGAGGTATTGAAGGAGTATGCTGAATCCTTCCACGCAGAGCCTGGCGGCTGGAGATTTCTTCGCGGGGAAGAAAAGCAGATTGCCGATTTGGCGGAGCAGTTCGGAGTTATGATTGTGAAAGACAAAGATGGCAACTTCACGCATTCCAATGCGATCCTGATTGCCGATCCCAAGGGAGTTCTACGTACGTATTACACCGTTGATCCGGAGATGGATACGGAATTTATCGTTAAAGATGTGATCACCTTATCTAAAGAAAAGTAGTTCGGAATGATATATAGTTATAGTTACTTGTAGGCAGGTTCTGCAGGAGGGTAGATAATATACTCTTCCAGGCCTGCCTTTTCTAATTGTAAAATGATGTATTCGTCCGGAGTGCCTTCAACACCAGCGTAGCCTTTACGGGTATATATTTGTTCGGAGTCAGGAAACCGATCTCGAAGAATTCCGCGGATCCGTTTACCGGAAGCATCATTATCAGTAAACAGGTAAACCTCTCTTTGGCCAACTTGTCTGGTTAATTGCTCTATAGTTTCGGTTCCGGGTGTGCCGAATGTACAGAGGATCAAAATGTCTTCAGTAACCAGTCGTTTTACGCGGCTTTTGTCGTTTTTGCCTTCGACAATTATTGCAATAGACATGGAGGTTCTCCTTTCAGTGATGTTGCCATTTTGGGGCAACGGGTTTGCTTTTATTATGACAGATTTCCCGGGAAATGTGCAAAGTGAAAACCTGCCATTTGCTCACGAATGTAGTTGAGGGGATAAGCACAATGTTGTCAGGTTAACATGCAAGTTGAGGTTTAGCATTCCCCGATTAGTAGGCACGCCCAATCCGAAGCGGCTGAATGTAGGCGAAAAACCAACCACAATGTGCTTACTCGGAGCCGAAGCGGTTAAATGTAGGCGAAAAATCGCACATATTTGGCCAGCTTAACCTGACAACATTGGGGGATAAGCACTCCCCCCCCCTTTATGCCGTTACTGGAGTTTTGAAGGTACGCAGTGGAAGGAGTAAAAGCGCGAGCATTAGGATAAGAAAAGCTATGAAATAGGAGGACATCTGCCCTCTCAGGTTTCCGGCGAGTATAGGTCCTATAAAGGCACCAATTGAAAAGGCTATAGACAGCAGTGAGAAGACACGACCATACCTGCTGCTTTTTGTAATATTGGCAAGAAATGTCGATAAAGCGGGGAAAATGACACCTTTGGACATGCCGATTAGAAACAGGGACACATGCAAAGGGATTGGCCAATGTACTGCAAGACCAAAGAATATCAGAGCAAGCGATAAACAGCCAACAATTGTGCGCAAAAAAGCAGAAATTTGATTGAGAAAAAGCATGCTGAGCGTGCTTAAAGCCCCTAAGCTGACAAGCGAAAAAAAGATACCAGAGGTCAGGATCGAGCCTTCCGTAGCTTTCATTAAGGGAAGCTCAAAAAACAAAATGCCTTGAGAGCATGAAATGGCTAGCGGAATCATAAAAAAGAGCCAAGGAACAGAGCTTGCGCGGGCTGCTTCATGATTCTTCTCGGCATTTGTTTCAGCCTCAATTAGAAGCTGCTCTTCCCGGGTTAGGGGCGAAGCTTGGCCTTGCAGTAGAGGGTGGCCCTTCTTGGCTGTCCGTTCTTTCAGCCCTGGAATGGCCAGAAGGCCTGTGACAATGAGAATCCAGCCGAGAACCGTGAATGAGGCGGTAAAGCCAAGTTTGGCTACCAGGATGGCTCCCACTGCGGGAGAAAGCACCGATGCAAGGGTATGGACGAGTCCATTTCCTGTCATTAGCTTGCTGCGGTGAACTCTGTCCTTGGCTATTTTGGCAAGCATGGCCAGACAAGCTGGAGACAGGAAGGCGAGTACAAAGCCGCTGATAGAACGAATATAGAGGAGCTGCCAGGGATCCGTAACTCTGGATTGAAAAATAAGCACGATCCCTGCTACAATTAGGCTAAAGATAATGAAAAATTTACTCCCATACTTATCTACGCCATAACCCGCAAGGAGATTGCCTGGTAAATGTGTGATCGAATAAACACCAAGGATCAAACCGACAAAGGATGGCGTAGCTCCCAGAGATAATGCAAAGGGGGAAAGAATGGGGTATTGTGCATGCAGATCGAATAAGGCAACGAACATAAATAAATAAAGCCATACTGCTGTTCTCATATCACACCGCCTGACTGGCATAGCTTGCCTAATAGTTGTCTCTTAAAGATGTACGCTACTTGTCCTGCAGTTATGATTATTTCTAAAGCTGAGAGTATGAATCTCATTGCAATTCAATCCAAATTTTAGTAATCTGGGGAGGTTGGCATGGATAATTTCGTTTGGTTTGCTCTAGGAGCCTTGCTGGTTATTGCTTTGTTTAAATTCCGTGCCTCTTTACGTACATACAGAAAAGATGGGGATAAAGGCGCTGAAATTCAAAGAAAACTGGAGCGGCTGAGGAAAAAAAGAAATGAAGAGTGAAATGTCAATACGAACAAAAAGTAAAAAGCAAAAAGAGTATAAAGGGGGAATTTGTAGTGGATCAGTGGATAACATTTGCTCAAGATCGTTGGTATTTCATAGCTGTAGCTATTATAGTGCTTTTTATTGTTATTGGAGTCGTTAAAACATTAGTGAAATGGGTGCTTGTAGTCATTATTATTGGAGTTATTGTGGTATACGGTGCTAATTATAAGGATAAGCTGCAAAGTATAGGGACAACAATCGTTACCAAAGCGACGGAAGAAGCCAAAGATGGCGCAGCAAAAGCGCTGGCTTCCGAGGCTAAGGATGCTAAATATACAGTTGACAAGGATGGAGCCTTTGTAATTACTACCAAAAATCTTAAAGTAGAAGGCAAGGTAGGCTCTAACGATGTGGAGGTCACCTTTCTGGGGGCCACCTTTACGATGCAGGCTGACGGAGTGGTAAGTACATTTATTGAGCAGGCAAAGAAAAACAGCGGCTCATCTTCATAAAAGAAGGGAGAAAGGCATGGCGGACGCAGCACATTACTGGACTACCCTTAATCTGATTTCGATCGCCATTCTTTTGATTGTGGCCGGCTCTGCTCTGCAAGGAATACGCCGCGGCGCATCGGGCTCAGCACGCCATTTGCTGCTTATGCTGGTAGACGGGATCGTAGCTATTCTTAGCATCTTCATAGCGTGGCAGGGCGTGCAGCTGTTATCTCCCAGAATTCAAAGCTGGCTTAAACTGCAAAATGTGCAGATTCCCTCTGAAGAAATAGGGATGTGGGAACAGATTTATTATACATTGGTAACTAGTATCAGGGATTTTCCGCTGCTTAGATTTGGGCTTCTGTTCCTTATTGGTTATCTCTTGGTAAAGTTGGTTCTGTATAAGCTCGTAGATCCACTTACTGAGAAGATGCTGACAAGAACGCAGGAGAGAAAAGAAGGAGCAAAGTCCATTGTCAGCTTTTTAGTAGGAGGATTACTCGGGTCCATTGCTGGAATGACAAGAGCGCTGATGCTGGTGGCTATATTATTTATATACGTCTCCTTATTTCCAAGTACTCCAGTGACAGGCTATATTCAAGCATCGGGTTGGTATCAGAAGGGTGCCCAGGAAGTTATCATGCCTTTCACCGGTGATTTTATTGCCGACAAAGTTCCTGTATTTACACGTGCGGTTGAGCAGGAGTTCGGCCAAATTTTACAGCGCAAATATGAAATACTGGATGCCAGCATATCTCCGGATATTGCAGAAGCTGCTGTGCAAGTTACGGCCAAAGGCAATACGCAGGAAGAAAAGGCCAAGCTTCTTTACGAGTGGGTTGGAACACGTGTCCAGTATGATTGGGATAAAGTGAAGCTTTATGAGGAGCAGCGCATCTGGAAGGAACAAACGCCGGCAGATACGTTCGAGACGCGTGAAGGAGTCTGCATCGATTATTCAAGGCTTTACGCTGTAATGGCTAGAGCTGTGGGACTTGAAGTGAAAGTGGTCACAGGGCTTGGTTATGACGGGCAGGGCGGCTATGGACCACATGCCTGGAATGAAGTTTATTTAGAAGATAAGCAGGAGTGGGTATCGCTGGATTCCACCTGGGTTTCAAGTGGCGGAGAGTGGTTTAACCCCCCGGATTTCGACCAGACGCATATCAAAGAAGCGTGAAAACAAGAAGCACTACTCACTTGAAAGCTGAGGGAGAGGGCTTCTTTTTCTATGGCTGTGAAATATGGTACACTATACAATAGACTGCAAAAAGGCTTCGATTTCAACGAATTTCCGAAGGAGCTATGATGCGAAAATTACTTAATCACTACAAAATGGTATATTTCGACGCGAGTGAAACTCTTCTGACGGTTCCCGGAGCAGAATTGGTTTTGCAGAAATTTTTGTCACACCGCTCTCTAACACGTGATGCGACTGTGATCAATGAACTGTTTACGGAAGCTTTTCGTCTATTTTATTATAGCAAACAACCTGAGCCATTCACCGCTTGTTCTCCAGAATCTGACCGCATGTTTTGGGTCAACCTCTACAAGTATGTGCTGCAAAAGCTGGGTGTAGACGAAGCATGGAGTATAGACGAGGTTCATGACTGCTGTCATGAGCTTTACGATATGTATATGGCCCCTGAGCAATACGAATTGTTCGAGGATGTAAGGGAGAGTCTGCAGCTTATGCAGCAGATGGGGCTCCGATTGGGGATTGTTAGCAATTTCGCTCCAACATTGAAGGAAATCCTGCGAAGCAAAGGAATTCTTGCGTTTTTCGATCCAGTTATCGTATCTACCGAAGTGGGTCTGGAGAAGCCGGACCCGGCCATTTTTGAGCTGGCGATCTCGCGCTCCGGGCTTTCTGCAGAAGATCTGTTGTACATTGGTGATCATGATTTAAATGATATTTGGGCACCCAAGCAAGTGGGTATCGATGCGATCCAAATCCTACGTTACGATCATCTCAAGGGGAAAGGTATCCGCTCTTTGCGCGAGCTTTTTCCATAATTGAAATAAGGCAGTGGAAAGGACATGTTATTCAATGAAATCATCCATGCATACGGAAGATCCGCAGAAGCAAGAGCAGCACAAGCGGCGCCACTTTTCTTTTCGCATCAATTTATTTTTCTTCTGCACGTTTCTCTTGTTCTCCGTACTCATTGTGAGGCTGGCCATTCTTCAATTTGTAGAGGGCAAGAAATATGCGGAGGAAGAGAGCTTTATAAAAAATCGCTCGACGAAAATTGCCCCCATCCGTGGAAACATTTTCGACAACAAAGGCGTGCCTTTGGCTTATACGGTGCCGATGCAGTCGCTTTTTTTCCGGATTGAGCCCGATCAGGACCCGGATTTCATCATTAATCTGGCCCATAAGCTTGCATACGCATTTCAAAAGCACGGGAAAAAGGATCAAAAGGAAATCACAGCAGCAGACATCATCCTGTCCATGGATTTGGGGTATGACATTAATAAAAACAAAGTAAAGCTTCCTAGCTACTATAATGTTCCACGCAAAATTAAATCCGATCTTTCCAAGGAGGAAATTGCTTTCCTGCTGGAGCATCGTGATGAATACAAGTGGCTTGAGGTTACAGAGGAAAGCATCCGCACCTATGAAACGGAAGAAGAGAATAAGACGACGATCGCCACTCAGCTTATCGGTTATTTGCGTTCTTATTCCACGGACAGATCCAAGGAGATTTATCAAAATAACCCCGATGCAGTAAATTATCTGGATACCGAAGCTGTTGGCTTTGATGGTATTGAAAGAATGTACCAGGATGTATTACGCGGCACTAATGGCTCCAAGACGTACCCTGTGGATGCACTGGAAAGAATTATTGGCAGGGTTACGGTTACGAAGCCGGAGAAAGGCAATAATCTGATCCTGACGATTAATAAAGATGTACAGCTGGCCAGCGAGCATGCGATTACCGATCAGCTGGCGTATCTCAGATCCAATGAAGCAAGAAGAAACAGCACCATAGGCAGAGGAAGCAATGCCAAAGCGGGCTATGCCGTAGCCATGGAAGTGAAGACAGGCAATGTTGTAGCGATGGCCAGTATGCCGGATTATGATGTGAACGTTTGGACGAGTGGCATTTCCAGTACAGAGGAATATAACCGGATTTTACCTTTTGTCAATAATGGTACGATCCGAACTGCTTATGCCGACTATCCGGACAAAGAAAAGAACAAGCACCCATCTTCTCTCGTATTTCTAGGCTCGACTATTAAGCCTTTAACCGTACTTATTGGATTGAATGAAGGGTTCTTCGGCATCAATACGCCATATAACGATGTGGGCTCATTCAGCTTTGGCAGAGGCAACACCAGTAGGATCCAAAATTCCAGCGGAGCCCGCAACGGTATGATTAATTCAGTTAAGGCTATTGAGGTTTCCTCCAATACGTTTATGTCTGCAATGATTGGAATCCCTTTCTATCAGAAGTATGGGGGCGAGAATCCGCTGGTTACTGAGAAATGGGCGGAATATATGGCCAAATTCGGACTCGGGGTCAAGACGGGCAGCGGGCTGCCTTTCGAATATGAGGGTTCGAATGATTTTATAAAAAATGCCGAGAATGACAGCTATCAATCAGCTATGGTTTTTGCTTCCTGGGGGCAAAATGAGAAATACACCACACTGCAGCTTGCTCAATTTACAGCTACGCTGGCGAGCAGGGGCAAACGAATGAAGCCGCAATTTGTGCAGGAAATCAGAAGCTATGAAGGTGAAGTTATTAAAAAGATTGAGCCAGAGGTGCTGGAAGAAACTGAATTTCCTGACGCTTACTGGGATGCTGTCATTAAAGGTATGAAGAGCAGCTCCATAGGAATTGCCGAGCTGCCCTACACAGTAGCGCGCAAAACAGGGACTTCCACGCAAGATGTATCGGGAGGCAAGGTAGATAATGCAGTATTTATTGCCTTTGCTCCTGCTGAAGATCCCGTGCTTGCTGTAGCCGTAGTTGTTCCAGAAGGCGGATATGGTAAGTTTGGAGCCTCTCCAATTGCCGCGAAAATTTTTGAGGCTTACGATAAATATTCCAACGGGGCTTTAAGTGGAAATCCGGCCCGGTTTATTGAGGAAGATTCGACTAAAGAGTAAAGACTGAGTAAAGATAAGTAATGGTGAGTAAAGAAAGGCAAGTTATGCTATACTTATTTATCGTAAAGCTTGCATATTTTGAAGATAGTGTGGAGGTGTGAAACACCATGTGTGGTATCACCGGGGTCATGTATTTCGAAGATAGAGAACCGGCTGTTTCGATGCTGGAACAGATGACGAAGGTAATTGTCCACCGGGGACCGAACGATTCCGGCTTTTGGGTGGATAATCGAATAGGGCTTGGCTTTCGCAGGCTTTCGATTATTGACATTCAAGAGGGGCATCAGCCCTTAGCGAATGAGGACGATTCGGTATGGATCGTTTTTAACGGAGAAATTTACAATTATAAATCTTTACGGAGCCAGCTTATCGACAGAGGGCATCAATTCCGCACGCATACGGACACGGAGGTTATTGTCCATCTCTATGAGGAGTATGGTGAAGAATGTGTGAAGCATCTGCGCGGTATGTTTGGATTTGTCATTTGGGATAAGAAGAAGCGGCAACTGTTTGGTGCCAGAGATCATTTCGGTATCAAGCCCTTCTATTATCACATGAATGACAGACAATTCCTGTTTGGTTCCGAAATTAAAAGTATTCTTGCAGCAGAGGGTATGAATCGTCTGATCCATACCGACAGTCTGATGAATTATTTGACGTTTCAATACGTTCCGGAGCCGAATACGATGTTTTATGGCATTCATAAGCTGCCGCCGGGACATAGTATTAAGGTCAGCTTTGATGGCGATGTATCGATACATAAATATTGGGATCCGATGTTCGAGCCTGAAGACCGCCCCTTTGAGTATTATGTGGAGGAAATCCGCGAGAAGCTTAAGGACTCCGTTATCCATCATATGGTGAGCGATGTGGATCGTGGCTGCTTCCTTTCAAGCGGCATAGACTCGACGGCCATTGCGACTTATATGAGCGGGATAGAGCCGATCCGCACCTTTTCTGTTGGGTTCGACGGTCCGAACAATGAGACGACGATTGCTAAACAGACAGCAGATGCGTTAGGGACAGATCATTATTCCAAAATCATCACAAGCAACGACTTCTTCTCAGCACTGCCCAGCGCGATCTGGCATCAGGATGAACCGGTGGCCGATCCTTCAGCCATTGCGCTTTATCATGTGGCGAAGCTGGCCAAGGAGCATGTAACGGTTGTGCTCTCAGGTGAAGGAGCCGATGAGCTGTTCGGAGGCTATCGGATTTATCGGGAACCCATGTCATTAGCACCGATAGAGCGTCTGCCGCTGCCAATCCGCCGGCTGCTGAACCGGATTGCCCGTGCCTTGCCGAGCGGGATAACAGGGCGCAATTACTTAATCCGCGGAACTACACCGCTGGAAGAGCGTTTCCTCGGTAACGCCAAGATTTTCTCGGAGGATATGAAGGCTGAAGTGCTTCGTCTCGACAAAGAGATGCTGAGAGCCTATAAGAACCCACAACAAATCGCAGCAGATTATTATAATAAAACGAAGCATCTTGATCCGGTATCGCGCATGCAGTATATAGATCTGAATTTATGGATGCCTGGCGATATTCTGATGAAAGCTGATAAAATGACGATGGCTCATTCTTTGGAGCTGCGGGTTCCTTTTCTGGACAAGGAGCTGTTCGAAATCGCGCGGCGCATTCCAGCCAAATACCGCATCGCCAACGGGACTACGAAATATATTTTCCGTAAAGCGATGGAAGGGATCATCCCTGACTTTATCCTTAACAGGCCAAAGCTGGGCTTTCCCGTACCGCTTCGTGAATGGCTGAAGGGTCCCATGGGCGGAACGCTGCTGGAGCAAATCAAAGCAAGCGGGATCGAAGACTACATCAACATCCCGGTTGTTGAGCAAATGGTGCAGAAGCACCGCAATGGCCAAGGCGACTATGCGCGCCGCATCTGGACCATTTATGTTTTTGCATTGTGGCACGTGACATTTATGGAGGAATTGCCTAAACAAGTTGCAGTTGCTTACTAAATTGCTACTAACAAGAGAGGGAAGCGAGACAGGGATTATCCTGTTCGTTTCCAACAGGAGGAGCAAATGGGAACCTATAAACTGCTAGCACTCGATATGGATGGAACGCTGCTAAATGAAGAGAGTCTGATCTCCGAGGAAAACCGCCAGGCGATTCACGCTGCGTTGGAAGCCGGAGTGACCGTTATTTTCTCGACAGGGCGTGGCGTGCAAAGCGCACTGCCTTTTGCCGTGGAGCTTGGCCTGCAGACGCCGATGATTACGGCTAACGGCAGCGAGATCTGGAGAGCACCGGGTAATTTGCTCAAGCGTCATAAGCTTTCCGCGGATCTGGTGCGCAGGCTTCATACTGTTGCCGTGAAATACGACAGCTGGTGGTGGGCTTATGCGGTTGAGGGCATGTATAATACGGAGAATTGGATTGAAGATATAGACAGCCCGGAATGGCTGAAGTTTGGTTTTTTCACAGAGAATTTAACCGTGCTTTCAGAGATTAGACAGCTTGTAGCTGCCTGGGGCGAGCTAGAGATTACGAATTCTCATCCTTCCAATCTTGAGATCAACCCGAGGGGGATAAGTAAGGCAAGCGGCCTTCTAGAGCTCTGTGAGGTTCTTAATATTAGCATGTCCGAAGTAGTTGCTATGGGTGACAGCGAGAATGATACGGCAATGATTCGCAAGGCTGGACTTGGAGTGGCTATGGGAAATGCACAAGAAGGTGTAAAGCTTATTGCCGATCATGTTACAGTGACGAATAATGAGCATGCAGTAGCAAAAATTATTTATGATTATATTCTTACTTAAGCCTGCCAATCATTCGGGTTGAACTGGAGGTTCGTACATGGAAATTGTCGGTTGGCTGCTTGTCATCCTGTTGTTTGTAATAGGTATGGCTGGCACTGTATACCCGGTGCTTCCCGGCGCTTTGGCTGTTTATGGAGCCTTTTTTATTTACGGCTGGTTAATCAGCTTTGAGCCATTTGGAGTTTGGTTCTGGTTGATTCAAACGTTGATCGTTATAGCTATCATTGTCGCCGACTATTTGGTTAGTGCCCTTGGAGTAACGAAGTTCGGCGGTTCCAAGGCGTCGGTCATAGGCAGCACTATCGGGATCATTCTGGGCCCTTTTGTTATTCCTGCCTTCGGTATTATTATCGGTCCTTTTCTGGGAGCTGTTATTGGTGAGCTCATAATCAAAACACCTTGGAAACCTGCGCTAAAAGCCGGTGTGGGCTCAGTGATCGGATTTTTCTCCAGCGTTGTTGTGAAGGTTGTGCTGCAGCTTGTCATGATTGTCGTGTTTCTGCTATGGGTATTCGCGTTTTAATACAAATAAGATGCTGGAGTGATCCCGATGATTAATGTAACGATTTGGAACGAGAATTTACATGAGAGATCGAATGAAGAAGTACAGAAGGTTTACCCGGAAGGTATACATGGTGCTATCGCTGAAGGCATCGCAAACGATGATTTCGAGGTGCATACCGCTACGCTGGAGCAATTGGAGCATGGATTGACCCAGGACGTTCTGGACCGCACGGATGTATTGCTTTGGTGGGGACATAGGGGCCATGAGATGGTGGCGGACGAGATCGTAGACCGTGTTCATCAGAGGGTCCTGGATGGAATGGGACTCATTGTGCTGCACTCCGGGCATTTCTCTAAAATATTCAAAAAGCTGATGGGGACTTCCTGCGATTTGAAGTGGAGAGAAGCCGACGAAAAAGAGCGGATTTGGGTAGTGGATCCGGCTCATCCGATTGCTGCAGGATTGGGCGAATATTTCGAGCTGGAGCGCGAGGAAATGTATGGGGAGCATTTTGACATTCCGAAGCCCGATGAGCTGATTCTGGTTAGCTGGTTCGAAGGCGGAGAGGTGTTCCGCAGCGGCTGCACGTACCATCGCGGCAATGGGAAGATTTTTTATTTCCGGCCGGGTCATGAAACGTATCCAACCTTCTATAACAGAAATGTACTCAAGGTTATTGCGAACGGGATCAGATGGGCAGCACAGGACGGAGCAGTAAAGCCAGTGTACGGCAATCATAAGCCGTTGGAGGAAATTAAGGTGAAATAAGGAATAACGGAAGAAGGAACGACTTTGGCTAAGGATTCACTTGTAAAAGGTACCTTGATCTTAACCGCGGCCGCACTAATAGCGCGGTTTATCGGTGTATTCCAGAAGATTCCCCTTGTACACTTGCTGGGTGACAAGGGAATGGGAAGCTATACAATTGCCTTCAATCTGTACTCTATGCTTCTTGTGATTGCAACAGCCGGAATACCAAGTGCGCTGAGCAAAATGGTTTCCGAGAAAACAGAGCTGGGACGCCAGGCTGAAGCTGAGCGGATCTATCGTGCTGCAGCGTTGTTTGCGCTTGTTGCCGGATTTATTATGGCGGTTCTTCTATTTGTACTGGCACCTTGGTACGCCCGCGACATATCTGGAGATCCGAATGCGATATTGGCGACACGGGCCATTGCACCTGCACTGCTCTTCTTTCCCTTGATCGCTATTATGCGCGGTTATTTTCAGGGCAAGCAGAGAATGATGCCTAACGGTATTTCGCAGGTCGTGGAGCAAATTTTCCGCTTGATAACAGCGGTAGTCTTGGCTTTTGTGCTGCTCAGTGTCAGTCTGGAATGGGCGATAGCGGGAGCTTCTTTCGGGGGGGCGATCGGCGGTATAGCTGCTTTTGCCGTTATGTCCTACTTTGCCCGAAAGATGCGGCGTGAGAATGGCGGTCGCCTGAGCGAGAGGCCTGGTACCGGTCAAGGAAGCAAAGAGCTTGCCAATTCTCTAAGCTATAAAACCATCTATAAAAATCTGTTGAAGCTCTCAATTCCAATTGTGTTTTTCTCGATCACAGTCACCTTCATCTATACGATCGACTCTTCGATTATAATCCCGCTGCTCCGCGGCGAATTGGGTGAAGAGGTGGCGCTCGAACTGGTAGGGATATTAGGGGGAAGAGCGCAGTCACTTGCAGGTATTCCGATTATTCTGGCTATTGCGCTCAGTCAGTCCATTGTGCCAATCATTTCTGCGGCGTATGCACGGAAAGATATTAAGCAAGTGGCGAATCAAACCTCAAGAACGCTGCAGCTTGCTATTTTATCCGGCTTACCTATGGTGCTGTTTATCAGTATTGCAGCAAGACCGCTGGACGGATTTATTTTTGGTTATGAAGAATCCCAATACGGACTCGATAACGGACCGTATATTGTTGCTTTTTTGACAATGAGTGCGATGTTCCAAATTATTATGCAAACCTCAGGTGCCGTTCTTATGGGACTGGGACGCATGAAGCCGCTTGTGCTCCATGTTATTATTGGTATTAGCATTAAATTGATTGGAAGCTTTATGCTATCACCTTGGTTAGGAATTTATGGAATTGTGGCCTCAACCGGACTGTGCTTTATTGTTATGTCCTGGCTGAATATTGCTGCTCTTAGAAGATCTTTCCGCTTCAAAGTTCTGGGGACCCGCCGTTTACTTGGTTTAATGCTCTCTATAGTTGTCATAGCAGTTGTAGGTGTTGGCGCTGAGATACTTACGCATAGCTATGTGCATCCATTCGGCATTGACCGTCTGAACGAGGGCGTCAATTCTATATTGGTTGGTTGTGTTGTGCTCGCACTTTATCCGCTGATGATCATGGCTACACGTGTCGTGACTAAGGAAGATGTGAAAAACTTCCCGGCACCCTTGCAAAAGCTGATCGCAAAAGCAGGACGGCTTATCGGCAGAAGGTAAAAATAAGAAGGCTGATGGCGGTGTGGTTAAACTTAAAGATCGAAAGACTGTCCGGCTATTATAGCCAGCTCTATTTTGCTTAAGCCCAGGCAAGCCTCTGAGGTCATATCAAACAAGAAAGGGGCCTGGATCGAGCCTAGATGGGCGATGGCATGCCGCGGCTTAGTTAGCAAGAACCAGTCTCCTGGTTCAACGGCGTCAAGAGGTGCATCTGGCCATGCATCGTTTAGCGGCGGGCTGTATAACGGAGCTGCACCTTTCTTTAGATTATTGCCGTCCAGCCTCTCCGTAAATTTTGTTTGCGGAGGGGCTTTTCTTATAGGTGTGAAAAGTCCCGGCCAATAATCAGCCCGCGAGCCACTGTGGCGGACGCTTGCAGCATAAGCAGCAACGCCTTCCCGCACGATTGGCAGCCCGAACAAGAGGGCATAGAGCTTTTTACCGAATTCGATTCGTTCATTTACATCATGGAAATCCTCTAGAATCAAGCCAGCCAGTCTGCAGCGGGGGGCTGTATACTCGATTGCAGGAGAAGTGAGCCGCTCATCTGCGCTCGCCCCTTCACCTGCAGGTGAAGTTGCCTCCTGCTGTCCAGCCGGGATATGTCCGTAAGGAAAGACGATCTGGTTCAACTGCATCAGCGACTGCGCCCGGAAAGTAACCGTGTCCAGCACAAGCCGCTTATAATGCTCATTGCGTACGATTCTTTGCTCGATATAATTTTGCTCATTAATAATCAAAGCGGTTGTAAGCAGGGGAGATTCACCATACTGCCAGAACTCCTGCCATACCGGCGTCATAAAAGCGGAAATCTGCAAATGCGGAAGCAAATCAAATCTGTCCCGCCCAGCGCGCCTGCTCTCGATATAAAGCAGCAATTGCGGATAGGCATCTTGAAAAATGAGGGCATTAGCCCGCTCCAGAAAAGCAAAAAGACAATCTGCCTTTGCAGTGTTCAGCAGGTGGGGGAGCAGGTCACCCTTTAAGTCGGTCATACACCAGCCGCCGTTACGGGATACCATATGGGCTAGAAGCGCCCAGTGCACCTCTGGATGACTTTGATAGATCGCCCAGTAGGCTGCGGTGCGAGTCAGGTTGTTTCTGTTGTGAAGCTCTGTCTGCTGGCGTATGCGGCTCAAGATGAGCTGGTCAGAGGTGGATAATTTTGATAAGGCTGGTAAGGATGATGAGTTTGATGAGTCTGATGAGCTTGATAACCCTGATAAGGCGGATTTTGCTGGAGTATGGGCTGCGGTTGCCTTTAATTGTTTATAAGATTGATTGAGGCTGTATCTAAGCCGCTTTACGGCTTCCGGTGAAAGGGTCATAAGCTCCGCGTGATCTGCCTGCTTGACTGCATACATCAAGGAGCTCACCTTATCGAACAGCATATTAAACAGCGTAACTGGCAGCTTAATCGTTTTCCCGGCCAAAAGAGTAAGGCTCCTTTTTTCATTTATATTTGCCATAAGCAGCCTCCTTATTTATTAATTTATTATCTTATCAATGGATCTTTATATTAATGAATTATTTATCTTTTAGACTTTTCTATACATACAGATTTTAATAACTTTCGAGTATTATTTGGAATCAATTGGATTTTTGTATTTTTTTTAGCTTTTTTCCTGGTTATTTTTTCAAAGATGTGAGTCTTTTTGCCCTAGTCAGGCGTATAATCTATTGCTATAGTTTTAAATAGGCAGACTAGTCCAATTGTAGTAAAGGAGAAGATGTGGGAATGATTCGAAAATATGGGAAAAGGCTCGCGAGCGGACTGCTTGCAGCATCACTCGTAGTCGTTGCGGGCTGTAATAGTATTGGTGGAGTAGATGTGAACAAAGCGTTGACTAATACTGTCAAGGTGAAATCAAGCGAATCAAGCACGAATATTGCTATTCAACTTATTCCTAGTGCATCCGCTACGGATGCACAGAAGGCCGCACTTGAGCTTGTTGGGAACATGTCCATTCAACTCAGCGGCAAAAAGGAAGATGAAAAAAATGCTTCATACGCAGGGGAGCTGAAGACACATCGAGGAGCGGTTCCTTTCCAGGTTTATATCGATGGAGAAAAAACAGCGATTGAAGTGGATGGAGCTAAGAAGCCGATTACATTTAATTTGGGGCAGATCCTCTTGAAGAGCTTGATTAAGGAAAGTGGTGAAAACCCTTCAATCGTTCAAACACTGCTGCCTACTATAAGCGGACCTATTATGGAGAAATCCTCAGAATTACTGCCGCTTCTAGTTGACTACATAGTGGGGAATGCCAAGGTAAATCCCAAAACCTTAACAGTTACTGCTGTAACCGAAAAGGTACAGGAAGAATCGCTTTCACTGAATAAGCTGCATACCGAAGTGTCTGGAACCGAAGCAGCGGAACTGATTCAAAAGCTGGTTGTGAGCATCGCAGCGGATGAAGCTGGCTTACAGAAATTTTTGGGTGGAGTATATGATGTTGTAGCGCCAGAGCTTCTAAAGGATAAGAAATTGAATCCGTTGATTAAAACGGTTTTGGAAAATAAAGAAACGGCTGTTAAATTCCTTTCCGGTACGGTGAAGGGTCTTATCAATGGGGCTGTAGTTCAATTAAACAATAGCCTCAAAGAAAGCAAGATGTTTACAGATCAAATGTATATCAAGGCAGATATGTATCTCGACAGCGATCTTTTGACCCGTAAAACGGCCATTGAAGCAATGATTCCGATCGCTAAAGGTGCCGATAAAGGTTTGAGCGCTATAAAAGTGACCGCAACCAGCGAGAGCTGGAACCTGAACAAGCCAGTAAAGGCTGATAAACTCAAGGGATCCGGACCCACTTTAGAAATCGGTGGAAATGGCTGGGGCAAGTTGCTGAACGCTTCCAAGATAATCAGCAATTTTGATAAAAAATCAATAGCTTACAAGCTGCTGCGTGAAGATTTGCAGCTTACAAAGAAACGGATTCAGATGATTATGGATAAACTAGCAGGCAAAGACCCGGGAAAAAGCGGTAAACCTTATATTAAGGATGGTATAACATTGGTTCCGGTCCGCTTTATTTCGGAGAACCTGGATGCCGAAGTGGAATGGGATGGAAAGCTTAAGCAGGTTACGATAATTGACGATTTATCTGAAGCGAAGATTGTACTTACTATCGGTAGTAAAACGGCTTTAGTAAATGGAAAATCGGAGCAGCTGGAAGTAGCGGCAATTATTACCGGAGAAAGCACCTATGTTCCAGTTCGTTTCATTGCTGAGAAATTAGGCGCAAAGGTAGGCTGGGATGATAGCACTCGAACTGTTTCCATTGAAAGAGATTAAATACAGCTAATAAGGGCTGCGAGGATATATATCCTTGCAGCCCTTGTTTGTTGTCGATTTTACAAAAAGAAGACTTTTTTATTACTAGTTCCTGGTTTAGTCAACAGGCCTCTTTGAATCTAAGTTCTCGTCTTCATTCCGTTCATGAGGAGGGGGTTCATTAGCAGAGCGTGCGCGCGGCAAACGTCCCGATCTTTGCAGCGCTTCGCGAAGTAGATACTCAATATGCCCGTTCACACTGCGGAACTCATCCTCAGCCCAGCGCTCGACAGCCTCATAGAGCTTCGGGTCCAGGCGCAGAGGGAAATTCTTTTTGGGAGCCATAACCTTAGTAGAGCGTACCGGTATTAATAACCGGAGTCGCTGAACGGTCCGATACGATCGCTACTAACAGATTATTGATCATAGCGGCCTTTTTCTCCTCATCGAGCTGTAGCCCCTCTGCCTCTAGCTTGCTGATTGCCAACTGAACCATGCCTACCGCGCCTTCCACGATAATTTGCCGGGCGGAAAGTATCGCGGAAGCCTGCTGGCGCTGCAGCATAGAGCTTGCAATTTCCGTCGAGTAGGCCAGATGAGTCAGACGTGATTCCACCACTTCAACGCCTGCCACAGCAAGCCGCTGCTGCAGCTCATGGCTAAGTTCAGCTGCTACCTCATCTGCATTGCCGCGCAGCGAGTAGCCCTCATTATTAAAGCTGTCGTAAGGGTATTTACTAGCGACATGCCTTAGAGCGGTCTCACTTTGAATCTCCACAAACTTCTCATAGTTGTCAACCTCGAACAGAGCCTTATAAGTATCAACGACTTTAAAAACAACAACTGCCGCGATCTCAACCGGGTTACCCTCTGTGTCATTGACTTTAAGCTTCACGCTATTGAAATTACGTACACGAAGGGAAATTTTCTTGCGCAATGAAAACGGTACGACAAGCCAAAGCCCACTCTTGCGGATGGTGCCAAGATAGCTACCAAAAAATGTTATGACGGAAGCTTCATTAGGCTGAACGACCGTAACGGTAGAGCTGCATATGAAGGAAATTACAACAAGGATAATTCCTGGTGCAATAGCCCCCAAAGTCAATAAATAAATTCCTGCTGCAATAACGACAAGAAACAAAACTAAACCAATAAAGCCATTAATGGAAGGCGCTTTACGTTCATTCATGCAATCATTCTCCTTTAAGTGTCGTATTGTACCTTTAATTGTACCCTATAGTGATATTTTCGTGATACTTTATTGATATAATAATGATATCACTTTTTACTTATACTGTAAATAGTGAGTGGGTGTTTTTATTGTTAAGAGGATGTAATTCGTGGAACTCGACTTAATATTGATGCTTTGTATCATCATGTGGCCGGACTGCGTCATACAACGGCATACCAGTTAGATCCTGAAGAGTATACGAAAAGTAAACGAAAAGTGCAGATGCTTGACAGTCCATTTCGCTCATGTTATAAGTGAGTAAATTAAAATAAATACTGAAAAAAGAGGTGATCGCCATGAAAAAAATTTCAAATGAGCAAGATTTTCAAGAAATGATTGCTCAGCCGCGGACGACCATAGCTATTTTCAAAACGACATGGTGTAAGGACTGTCATTATATAGAGCCATTTATGCCAGATATCGAGAAGACCTATGCGGACCAAATTACCTTCATAGAGCTTGACCGTGATGAGGTTCCTGATCTCTGTGAGCAGCTTAACATCCTTGGAATCCCCAGCTTTATTGCTTTTCGCGAAGGGCAGGAGCTGGTTCGTTTCGTAAGTAAACTTCGCAAGACTCGTGAAGAAATTGAACAATTTCTGGATCGTGCGGTAGCAGTGTCAAAGGCTATGGCTAAGTAAGAAGTAGTGGTAAAAGTAGTAAAGTAGTAAAAGTAGCGAAGAGAAGTAGGCAAAAGTAGGCGGAAGTAGGCAAAAGTAGGAAGAAGTAGTGAGAAGTTGTGAGAATTAGTCAAAGGTAGCGGAAAGTAAATGAGAAGTAAATGAGAAGCAGAAACATACGGAGCTGTCCCTAAAAGTCTGAAGAGATCCTGGGGACAGTTTTTTTGTTTTGAGCAGTTTTTATTTTTAATACACGCTAGAAAGTCCTTATCCCTTTGGTTCAGAGAGCAGACATCTGGTGGCAGGCCGTTTGGCATTGATTGATCTGCGCTCTGCAACGCACCCAATTCACACAAGTAGTTTAATTTCTGGGGTAAGAGCAATCCCCTAGCAGCCATGTAGAAGTAGCCTCGGAGTTAGAGCCCGCCTCCCCAAAATTGAGAGTGTGCTAGACTTAACGATGTTTTTCATCGTTAAAGTATGGGTTTCCGGCTAATCCGTCACGTTAATGATGATTTTCATCGTTAAAAGAGGCCGGATGGCCCCTGTGGGTGCCTAAAAGTGGTTTTAACGATGTTTTTCATTGTTAAAGTAAGGATGTTGAGGTGCCTAGGTCCTTTTAGCGATGAAAAACATCGTTAAAGAAGCAGCTCAGCTCGCTCATTCACCCAAACGCATGCGCGCAATAGAAAATCTCTTCAATCAAGAGAAAAAACTTACTGGCTATCCATTTGGGTTAGGCCTCTTTCTTAATAAGAGGACATGTGTTTCAAACCTTTGTAACATTTGCGAATGGATTTGACTGTCGATTACAGCTATAATGAAATATGGTACAGAAAGAATATACCTTATTTTCAACGTAGAAGTAGGTGCAAGGATGCAGCAGAGAGTGAAACAATTAGCAAATTGGTCCGCGATCGGCATGTTTCTCATACTCATTATGGGAGCTTTGGTGACAAAGACCGACTCAGGCAGAGGTTGTGGCGACGATTGGCCGTTATGTAACGGCAAATTTATACCTGCATACACCATCTCCTCATTCATTGAATACAGTCATCGTTTAGTAGTAGGTGTGGTTACATTGCTGCTGATGGCTACAATCATACTCGTTTTTCGATATGTGAAACGCAAAGATGCAAAATTGTTCGTTACAGGGGCTGTGCTTTTTACAATTATTCAAGCTATTATGGGAGCTATGGCCGTTAACAGTCCACAATCGGCAACCATATTGGCGCTTCATTTCGGATTATCTCTACTGGCCTTCGCATGCACCTTGCTTTTAGCCTTGGTGTTTACGAAATGGGGAGGGTATGCCAGTCCCTATGGATTAGAGGCTATTTCCGAGAAGAAGCTCCCCCTAAGCTTCGGCAACTTAAAGTCTACAGCTCAACCAGTAAAATCAGGGTCAATAACGGGTGGATTTCGGATCATGGTGTGGGGGACTGCGGTATTTTGTTATGTTGTCGTCTACCTGGGAGCGTTTGTGCGGCACTCAGAATCTTCAGGCGGATGTGCAGGTTGGCCGCTTTGCAATGGTCAGATCATTCCTGAAATAAGCGGTGCTACCGGGATCGTATTTACGCATCGAGTTGCTGCTTTGCTGCTATTCATCTGTATATTAACACTGTTCCTGATATCCAAAAAAAGTACGGATTATTCGGACAGATGGGTTCAGGGCAGCAAATGGACGCTGATACTTGTTTTGACCCAAATTATTAGCGGTGCGATTGTTACTTGGGCCATTGGTGATGAACTGCTGTATTTGTTGACAGGAATGATTCATGCAGTTATTATTGCATGCTTGTTCGGGATGCTAAGTTATTTATGTGTTCTAACTTTTTATTACGATAAACGCGATACTTCGAAAATATAAGGTTTTAAAGGTTGTATAAGAATGTATAAGGTTGTATAAGGATTAACAGGGACCGGGGCTGCTCTTTGTGAATGCAGGGGCAGTTCTTTCCTAGTCCACGGTTTCCGGTCGCCAATTGGAACTGCCAACGCTTACATACTGGCAGGATGTAAGTGCTCATTCTGCTGCCGTATGACCACGATGATCCGTCCAAGAGGTATATACTTTATACTGGAGGGCAAATACATAAGGGCGGAGGCTTCCATTACCATGAGGTTGACCTCACATAATAAGCTTTATTACACAGGGGACAAGCTTATAGACTGTTTTAAGTTTATGCTCCTTGGCATAGATACTCCTGTAAGAGAGCTGCAGCGTGCTTATACGGACAAAAAGCTGCAAGAGACCCAAAGACCCGGCGCTTATAGTAGAGGCTGCCTGGTTGCCTCAGGAACTGTCTATGTGCTTGAGCCTGAACTGGCTCCCTCTTTTTTCGACCATGAGGATGCCGTAAGTCTTGTGGACAGGCGAAGGAAGGAATGCTTTCAATGAATCCCTTGCTAAGCAGGTTATTGCCGCATTTGGGATTTATTCTTGTCTACATACTTTGGGGAATTAACATCATCTCCATGAAAGTAGGAGGGGGCGAATGGGATGCGTTAGTTTTTAACGGTATTCGGTTCGCTAGTATTATTCCTTTTCTATGGGTGTATACTTACTTCTATTACAGATCCCGCTCTTTAAAACTGTGGATAGCGAAAAAGGATCTCCTTCTGATCAGCGGTCTGGGTGTGCTTACTGCGATTGGTATGGAATCATTGCTGCAGTATTCTCTGCAATTCTCCTCAGCGGCCAATGCGGCTGTGCTGGGCAGAGGCTTTATGCCGATTCTTACGGTTATTATTGCTTTATCAGCCCGTCAAATGCGGATTACCTGGAGAGTTGCTTTAGGGATTCCTCTCGCTTTTATCAGTGTGATCCTGATTGTTTCCTCAGGGGCTTCGGGTTTCCATCTGGGAACCGATACGATGCGGGGGGACCTGCTGCTGCTGTTTCGCAGCCTGCTTGGAGCTGTATATTTGATCGGCATGAATCGATTGGTGATTAAATATCCGATTATTCTGCTCCTTTCATTGGAAATGACTGCAGGAGCCTTATCCTTGCTTCCTTTCGTGATATGGAAGATGGACGCTGCTTATCTCTCAGGGATCACGTATGTTGGCTGGCTCAGCCTTGGCTATACGGCTGTTTTTGCCACCGCTATAGGGTTTACCTTACATAACTGGAGTCTGGCGCGTATAGGGCCGTTCAAAGCTTCTGTGTATGGGTATTTGCTGCCGATAAGCGCAGCAGTTGCAGGTATTCTAATGATTAACGAGACCATCACTCTTTTTCAGTGTTTAGGTGGGGTGGGTGTTCTGACAGCGATGTATTTGGTACAGCGTGACCGGATGCAGGACATCCGCAAATCGATGCCAAGCGAGTAGTAATTGTCTATTTGTAAAGGAGTGAACGAATGCTTCGATTTCTGTTTCAAGAGCCGCCTCGAACGGACTCAGGGCTTATGCTGGAAGCTGGCAACGCTGTTCGCACCTACATAGCTGCTTCACAGAAAAAAGCAGAAGCTTCACAAGGTAATGCTAATAAACACCATCGTTTAGCTATCTGGAGCCAAGGCTTCCTGGATGCTTTGAATGAGCTGGAGCAGAGTCACTATTGCAGCGAGAACTATGCCAAGCGGATCCACAGCCAGTTTCTAGAGGATATGAATGTTGAAGAGCTTAACGACTATCGAAGATTTGTATATTTTTATAAAAATACCTTCCTCCGAGTCTTCTCTATTCTGGACAAGCTGGGGTATTTCCTGGATGAGCTGCTAAATTTGAGAACGGAAGAAATGAAGCCGCGGTTTTCCTATTTTACAGTGCTTCGCAGGCTCCGTGAACGGAACGATTATGCTGAACTGGAACAGCAGCTTTATAAGCTGAAGGTTGAATCCAGTAAACCACTCGACCGGCTTCGCAATCAACGCAACACAGAAACTCATTTCATAAATGCGGAGATGCTGGATGATCTCAATTTGCGGGAGCCCGTGGCAAGCAGGCGGATCCATGTGGAGAGTGCAGCGAGGAACGTACAGGATATTCATACAGGGTTTGAAATGGTTTGCCGAACGCTCGTTGTGGTATTTACTTATATTACCGCCAGACTGGCAAAGGAGTAGGAGGCCATGGTACAACAAGGGCAAAAGACGGCACTCATAACCGGAAGCGCAAAAGGCCTAGGGAAAATGACTGCTATAATGCTGGCAAAGCAGGGCTGCAACATTGTGGTCAATTATGTGAAAAGCGAGGCAGAAGCGCTTGCGCTGGTTGAAGATATTAAGCAGCTCGGTGTTGCCAGCATGGCTGTTCAAGGGGACATTTCCAGACGTGAGGATATTGTTCGCATCGTAGACGAAGTGCACAGCGAATTAGGAGATATAGATATTTTAATCAATAACGCAGGTCCTTTCGTGAGGGAAAGAAAAACGTTTGCTGACTATGATTTTGATCAAATAGAGTACATTACCCGTGGAAATATGCTGGGTGTTATGGAGCTCGATAGTCTGGTCATACCGATGATGCGTAAAAAGAAGTGGGGACGCATCATCCATTTTGGTTTCGGCAAAGCTTCTGAGGCTAGAGGCTGGATGCATCGGGCTGCCTACGCGGCGGCGAAGGTCGGACTTGTTTCTTTTACTAAAACATTAGCTGAAGAGGAAGCTTCAAGCGGCATTACTGTAAATATGATTTGTCCGGGAGATATCCGGGGAGAACATAAAGAACGTACCATTAACGAAGCCCGAACAGAAGTAGATCTGGAGACTCCCATTGGCCGTCCGGGCACCGGGGAGGATGTTGCCAGAGTGATTGCATTCTTATGTCAAACTGATTCTGATTTTATTACAGGTAACATTATGGATATATCAGGCGGACTTGATCCTATACAAACTCTTCCATCCTTGAAGCAGCGAAAGGAATAAATCCTTCCTTCGCTGCTTTTTTTGTTATGCTGATTTATTTCAAGGGGCTTAGTTTATTAGGTGATTAGGTATTAGGTATTTAGATACTTAGTGCTTAGGGGTTTAAAGTAGAAGCTGCTGGATCGCGGTCAAAGCTAGTATCATGGTGAACGGGTGTAGAGAATTGGGCTGCTTGCATGCTTTTTTCCAGCTTACCGCTAAGATCCATAAGCAGGGTTTGAAAAAGGCTGAGTATGTCGCTCATTTTCATAAGTGCATGAAAGGTGCTGCGGCTCTCATAGGCTGCTGCATTCTCCTGCCGCTGCTTTACCTCCGATAATGCCTCGAAGCTTGCTTTTTTGCTGCCGACTCTTTTTCTGTATTCAGCTGCAGTCGATGTTTGTAGTTCCTTCAGTCTTTGATTGATCTGCTGAATTTGTCCACGTATACTGGCAATGGCGCTGCGCTTGTCTTCATCGGGAAGGTCGGGATTTTCAAAGATGGACATGCTTAACAGTATTTGATTTAGCGAGTTTTCAATTTGTCCAATTTCTTCGTTGTCTGTTCCTAACGGGAGGCTGCCGATAATTCCTTTTAAAGCGAGAATTCTTGCACTAACTTGCTTCAGCATAAGCATACACCCTCTTCTTTCTTGAATTCTTTACAGCATAGTGTTTCACATTACTGCCAAACTATACGAGCAGCAAAAAGAGCCTGCCTTAGCGGCAAGCCCTTCTTAACTATTTATATCTTAAAATACCTGCACTACTTCCTCAATACCTTCCACTTCTTCCAATAATGCACGTTCAATACCGGCTTTCAGTGTAATGGTCGAACTTGGGCAGCTGCCGCAGGCACCCACCAATTTCAACTTTACGATGCCGTCTTCGACATCAACAAGCTCGACGTCGCCGCCATCACGCTGCAGAAAAGGGCGAAGCTTATCAAGAACTTCAAGAACTTCGTCGTAAACAGAAGATTGTGTGCTCTCAGTCATTTGAATCATCTCCTTTCTTATTTATTATAATACATTAATGAAAAATTATAAAGTCCGTATTCCACCGTCTTAAACAGGAATTGCTAACTTGGGCCATGCATCTGTGCGGATGACCAGTCATAAAAAGTCCAGTCTACGTATGATAAGGAGATAAGAACTTTTCCGAAGTGAAAGGGGTGCGTAAAAATGGGTTTAGCAGCAGGCGTTGGCATTGGTGGCTTTAACAATACCGCTTCTATATTGGTTCTTTTTATCCTTCTAGTAATTATCTCTGTGGCATTTGCTTGGTAATCTAATTACTTTACAAACGTTCAATCAACAGCAAATGATCAGCAATTAGTAGCGATAAGCAGGGATAAGCAGCAATGATAGCAATGATAGCAATGATAGCAATGAGTAGAAATGAGTAGCCATGTGCAGTAAATTAAAATGCAGCTAGAAGGGATACCTTCGGCTGCATTTTTTTCATTAGCAAGACTCCCGGCATTCACTATCCTCTCCTTCACAAAGCAGACGTCTGATGGCTGTTCGTTTGAGGTAGAAGGGTTCCTACTCAGTAGGTTGAAAGAGGAAATGGACGATGGGGTGGAGAGCGGTAGCTTCCGCATTTAAAGATGGATTCCTTCCGCTGCTAGCCTAAATTCAGGGAATCCATCTTTAACAGCGGTGGAACCCATCGTTCATTTCCTCCTTCCCGGAAAATTGTAAGGAAAACAAACATCAAAGAACGCCACAAGACGCCTTTCCTCAAGAGACTATGTAAATTGCAGAAAATATGAGATACTAACATAAAAAATAAAGATTCTACGATATAGACTCTTACTTAAGGTGGATTTTTTACATGCGACCGATTATAGAATTTTGCGCAAGCAATATGCATCACGGCACGGATAAAGTTATGAAACAGCTGGAGGAAGACCCGGATTATGATGTGATTGAGTATGGCTGCCTGGGGAATTGCGGTCAATGCTATATGGAGCCATATGCACTGCTTAACGGAGAAATAGTGAATGCAGCTTCTGCAGAAGGATTGTATGAACATATTATCGCTAAAATTAAGGAGATCGAAGCGATGTACGATCTCCTGGGAGAATAACGATTACCCGAAATGTCTTTTGGACATCCAAAGTACACCACTTTTGAGCGCTCGCGCTATTTTGCCGGTCATTACCGTGCGCTTGCCCATAATACCGAAGCCGGATTTTTTGCCTAATGAACCTAGGACCCCTTTGAGCTTTATTTTACCAAGCCGCGGGGTTTCTCCCTCCCAGATCGAAAGCATAACTTCAGCAATCTGTTTGCCTTGAGCTTCAGCAGCTTGAGCACTTGGTGAGAAGGGTAAGCTGGCACAATCGCCAACAACATAGACATCTGTGTAGGTCGGTATTTGATGGAATTGATTGATGATTACCCGTCCTTGTGGATCCTTCTCTACATTCAGGGCTTGAATTATAGGGCTTGGCTGAATACCTGCCGTCCAAATGGTAACATCTGTACGAATAATTTCATTCTGGTTATACAGATCGCCGCCCTCAATACGAGACAGGGAAACTAAGGATCTCAGCTCAATTTGGTGATGTTCCATCCATTCCCGCACATACTTTTGCAGGTTTCCCGGAAAGCCGGATAGAAGGCTTGGTCCGCGGTCAATAAGCCGGATGTTCAGGTCAGGTCTGCTTTCCCGCAGCTCTGACACCATCTCAACGCCGCTTAGTCCTCCACCAATGATGGAAATCTGGCCGTACGGCGCTACATCATTCACTTTTTGATAAGTAGCACGAGTTTGCGAGAAGGTTTGGATACTATTGGAATAAGCCTCAGCGCCAATAATATCATGGTACTTGTCGACACAGCCAAGGCCAATAACCAGCCAATCGTACTCGAGCGGCTCCCTGTTCGCAAACTGGATCAGCTTCTTCTCCAGATCGACCGCTTCAACTTCTCCGTAAGCCATTTGAAGCCGTGGATCAACAGGGTAATTGATGCGGATATGAGTTTCTGCGATGGTGCCGGAAGCTAGTGCATAATATTCTGTCTTTAATCCTTGAAAGGGCATCCGGTCAACGAGGTAAATCTCCGTATCTTCCGGCACACCATGCTCCAGTAATTGAGTGGCAATGGTTAACCCCCCATAACCTCCTCCGAGAATGACAAATTTTTTCATCAAACATAAGTCCCTTCTAACGATAAGTAATCATATTATCTCTAATACACATGGATTTCATTATAAAAAGTATCGCGCTCAACCGGAATGCGGTCCGCACCCTTAATCAACCAGATCAGCTCATCACGTGTCAGGCCTTCCGGGGATAAAGCCCCTGCTGCATGTGAAATGCGCTCCTGCACAATGGTTCCGTGAGCATCGGATGCGCCAAATGTCAAAGCTATCTGAGCAAGCTGTGTTCCAAGGTTGATGAAGTATGCTTTAATATGCTGAATATTATCCACCATAAGGCGGCTGATCGCTATAGTTTTCAAATCGTCAAAAGCAGCAACTCTCCGTTTAATTCCTGCATTCACACTGGCTGGCTGAACAGCGTTAGGAATAAACACCAAAAAGCCGTTAGTCTCATCCTGCAGCTCACGAAGATAGATCATATGCTGAATACGTTCTTCAAGGGTTTCGATAGATCCATACAGCATCGTTGCGTGCGTGCGGATACCCATAGAGTGGGCAACTCGCTGAACTTCCAGCCATTGGTCAGTTGTCGCTTTGCCGACACCCATCTTTTTCCGGTAACGCTCCGAAAGAATTTCGGCTCCACCGCCGGTAAGTGTATCAAGACCTGCATCAATCAAGGTTTGTAGAACTTCTTTGTAGCTTAAGCCGCTAATCCTTGAGAAAAATTCAATTTCAGCAGCCGTATGAGCCTTGATTGTAACGTTGGGATAATGCTTCTTCAAAGCTTTGATTGAGTCTACGTAATATTCGAATGGAACTTCGGTATTATGGCCGCCTGTAATATGGAACTCACGCATAGCGGGGTGATAATGCTTCTCCACATATGCTATCATTTCATCAGGGGAGAGTGTGTAGGCTCCTTCTTCGCCGGGATCTCTGCGGAAATGGCAGAATGCACAGTGCGCTTCACAAACATTTGTGAAATAAAGGCTCATATTTTCGATAAAATAAACTTTTTTGCCATTCATACGGAGATTTACTTTGTTTGCCAATTGGCCAATCGTTAATAAATCTTCGGATTGATACAGAAATAATCCATCCTCCAGCGACAACCGCTGCCCGTTCTCTACCTTGTCAGCAATTTCCGCCATTCGCTTGTCTGGAGTGCTTATGATGACGCTCATGGGTGCGTGCCTCCTCTTTTTGTTATTTTAATTATGAGTCATGGTTATAGGGAATAAATGAAATAGGACACAGTATTGGCCGCGTGCAGCCATAGAAATTCAGCTCTACCAGGTTAGTGGAAAGCGAAGCACATCCATACCATTATAAACCTACCCTTGGGGTGGGGCAATACATCAAACTTGATTATTGTGTAAAAGTTACAAAACTGCAACACCTGGATCAATCTTAAGAAAAAATATTTCCATTTGTGGCATATTCCTGTATACTAAATCATTGTGAGATTGATGAACAAAAGGTGAGATAAAAGTGAAGTCGACAGAGGTTCTGAATTCAAAAAAAAGGCTCAGTACAGAAATCGAACATTTAAGAAACCGGATGGTACATCTAGGGAGTCATTTGGGTTTTCTCCATCCCGATGTTCAGCTGTGCAGCAGCCAGCTTGATGATCTGATCGTTCAATACTATGAGATCCATACCTTCTGAATGAAATGGAGACAGGTTCCCTTCCATTGAAATTCTAACATACTCGCGCCCCTTGAGCATTAAAGGGTTTAGGAGTATAATTAAAAGTAGGTTTCAAATGATCTCGATAGGAGGGTACCTAAATGATCACAATCAGCGAATCAGCAGCAGATAAGATTAAAGAGCTAATCTCAGCTGAAGAAAATCCCGCTCTCTTCCTGCGTTTAAGCGTGAATGCTGGCGGATGCAGCGGCTTTTCTTACGGCATGGGATTTGACGATGAGCAGAAGAATGAAGATAAAGTATTTGACATTCATAGCCTCAAGGTAGTCGTTGACGAAGACAGCTCCAAGTATTTGTTCGGAGTGGAGATTGACTACAAGGATTCTGGCATGGGTGGAGGCTTCACGATCAATAATCCGAACGCGGTAGCTTCTTGTGGCTGTGGTTCCTCTTTTAAAGTGAAAGACGAAGAGGGCGCCCCGGAGAAATGTGACGATAAAGTCGAGGTTTAATGTTTAGTATAGATCAGGATTAACGGATAACAACCTTTCTTGGTAGATGATAGCGAAATCGTTATCGGTGCTGAGGAGGGTTTTTCTTTGTAAAATAAAATAAATACGCCATCTCACAGGAATCGAATCCACATTCCGTAAGGTGGCGTATTTTTATTTTAGTATTGATTTTTTTCAGCCTGTTCGGCGCGGCGCAGTAGGAGATCCAACTAAAGAAACAGAATTGTAGTTGGCTTCTCAATAAACCATACGACCTTTAATTTTTACATTTTCACCATACTTGTCTTTCATCAGTTTGCTTTGCTCAAGCATGTAAGCATAAATTTCCTTGAGACTCTTTCTAAGGGGTTTAATAGTTTCTTTAATTTCACCATTAAGGACGATATCGTAAACAACCATAGTTCATTTTTCACTCCTGAAATCATATTTATTAAACTCATTGTAAGCTTCGAATATTAAATGGTGATTAAATTTGTGTATCGACTTTGTGAACTTTTGTCTAAAGATGTCTATTTATGTAGGTTTGTCCGTTTACTTTTGTGATTCAGTGCACGCATAGTGATTAATTATTTTTATTGGTTATCATTCTCAAACGCTTGTGTATAACTATATCCCCAAAACCCACAGGTGTCGGTATACGTTTGGGGTACTTATGCACATACCGCGCACAGGATATCCACATTATAGTGTGGACAATGGGGTGATTGTTCTATCTATTTTCCCATGATAATATAATTACAAATTGAGGAAAAAAAGGTGATTCGCATGAAGGTAATGAGTGACGAAGCCTTGATTGAATCCTACTACCAAGCGGTGGAGTTACAGCTGGAAATTGATTTTATCGACTTGCTTCTTGCAGAGATACAGAGGCGAAAGCTTAACCTAGTCATTCAAGAGAAATCAAAAGCTCACTTACACTAAGCTTGCTCCTTTGTTGAAAAGACTAACTAACTAACCGGACAGATAAAAAAGACTAAGGGGTATTCCATCTGCCGCTTACAACGTCAGTTAGAATACCCCATACAGAACATTACGAACCATTATGATATTGGATATGATTTATTTTTTTTATATGTTTGCCTATAATTTTCTATTTTGCATATATTAGAACTTCATGTTGCTGCTATGTCCTGGGGACAGCTTGGCTTTTGGATCAATGTATACCTTGGCATTATTAATTGCAGTCGGAGCTTCTCCAAAGCCTACAGCAATAAGCTTCAGCTTTCCTGGATAGGTTGTAATATCACCAGCTGCAAAAATACCAGGCACATTAGTCTCCATACGAGAATCAACCTGAATCGATCCATTCTCAATTTGAAGGCCCCATTCGGCAATCGGTCCGAGAGAGGAGACGAAGCCGAAATTGATAATACATGCATCCACATCATGAATGGTTTCTTCACCGGTTTTACAGTGCTTTAATGTAATTTGCTCGATTTGATCACTGCCGTGAAGCTTGATAATTTCAGTAGGTGTGATGATTTCCACCTTTGAATTCATCAGGTTCTCGACACTATGCTCGTGGGCACGGAATTTGTCTCTGCGATGGATAAGGGTTACTTTCTCGGCTATGGGTTCAAGCATTAAAGCCCAATCCACCGCAGAATCCCCGCCCCCGCTGATTAATACCTTCTTGCCAGCGAATGCATTCAGGTCATTGACGAAATAATGCAGGTTCTTCTTCTCGTACTGCGCCGCTTCTGGAAGCTCAAGTCTGCGTGGCTCGAATGCGCCCACACCTCCAGTAATAATAACAGCACGGCTGAAGTGGCTTTGTTTGTCAGTGATGACTTCAAACAAGCGCTCTTCCTTCTTAATTACTTGAACTACTTTTTCCTCAAGCCGGACATCGATGGGGAAATGCTTCATTTGCTCTAATAAATTGTTGACCAGTTCCTGCGCGGTTACCTTTGGAAATCCGGCAACATCATAAATATATTTCTCCGGATATAACGCGGCTAGCTGCCCTCCGAGCTGAGGCATGCTCTCAATAATTCTCGCTGAAGCCTGACGCATACCGGCGTAGAAAGCCGCGAACATTCCTGCCGGGCCTCCCCCGATTATACTAATATCCAGTATTTCTTCTTCTCTTTCTCTCTCACTCACTTGAATCTCTCCTCTGCGATTTCCTCATGACTTTCCAAATAATCATTATTCCATTATAAACGTAGATTTTTATGAATGAAATAGAAAAATTGCGATTTCCTTATATAAATAGCTTATAGGTCCGATAAGTTATACTTAGTGCCACTTATAGCTCTTATTATAGCCAAAATAGAACTTGATATTTATATTTATATTATATATGATTGGGTGAGAACTGGTTTTTTCTTGTGATATCTTTAATAACTGTAATAATTTTGATAACTATGACAATATGCATAGAGATCTTCATAATTTGCTAAGCTTTTGAGTAAGCTACTGGCAATACTCATATTCGAAGCGGTTTGTGTATTTTTTCACAAATTAAAAAGAGAATGCTAAAGAGCGCTAAAGCAGTCAAAAAACGGACATGGAAGTGAGAGAGACATGAGTCGAATACCAAGAATTGTAATTTTAGGAGCAGGTTATGGTGGGATTGTCACAGCAATTCGTCTGCAGAAAGAGCTTAATTATAATGAAGCTGACGTAACGCTTGTAAATAAGCATGACTACCATTATATCACAACCCATCTGCACATGCCTGCAGCGGGTACGGACAAGCCGGAGAATGCACGAGTAGACATTTTAAAGCTGATTGATGAATTTAAAGTTGATTTTGTCAAATCGACCGTAACCCAAATCCGTCCGCACGAGAAGAAGGTTATTCTGGAGGATGGAACTTTATCCTATGATTACTTGGTTGTTGGACTTGGCGGAGAGCCAGAAACTTTCGGAATTCCAGGGTTAAAGGAGCATGCCCTGAACATTCGCAGCATTAACAGCGTCCGTTTCATTCGCGAACATATCGAATATCAGTTTGCCAAATATAAGCGTGAGCCGGATCGCAAGGATTATTTGACTTTTGTTATCGGCGGCGCCGGATTTACCGGTATTGAATTTATCGGTGAGCTTGCCGATCGTATTCCTGCACTCTGCAAAGAGTTCGACGTAGATCCGGAATTAGTGAAAATATATAATATCGAAGCGGCCCCAACGGCTTTACCGGGATTTGATCCCGAGCTCGTTGCTTATGCAATGGATGTGCTTGAGAAGAAAGGCATTACATTTAAAATTGGAACTGCGATTAAGGAATGTACACCAGAAGGCGTGCTGGTTGCCGGAGATGAATTCATCAAAGCAGGGACGATTATATGGACTGGCGGAATCCGCGGCAATCATATGCTGGATGAAGCAGGCTTCGAAACGATGCGTGGAAGAATTAAGGTCAGCGAGTTTTTGCGTTCCCCGCAATTTGACAATATTTATATCGTCGGGGATTGCTCCATCGTCATGAATGATGAAGGCAGACCATTCCCTCCGACAGCGCAAATTGCTACCCAGCAAGGAGAGGTTTGTGCCTATAATTTAATAGCTTCAATCCGTAATACAGAGCCCAAAACGTTCAAGTTTACGAACAAAGGGGTTGTGGCATCACTGGGTAAAAGACAAGCTATTGGCGTTGTTGGTTCACGCAAGCTTAAGGGCAACACGGCTGCAATGATGAAGAAGATAGTCGATATGAGATACCTTTATATTATCGGAGGTATTCCACTCGTAATTCGCAAAGGTCGTTTCTAGAACGGAGAATTTCCTATGAGACACTGCAGTGTCCAAGTTAGAGGATTGCTTACCCGCGATGAATTAGATCGTTATAATGCATTGATTGATGTAGGGCATTTCCTGGAGTCTGAAGGGAAGTACGATCTTGTACCCACGATTCAGAAGGAAATCGACATTCTGATTCTGCCCGCGATTGAACGGCTCAAGGAAAAGGGACGACAGCGCGATCGCGATACAGAAGCGTACTTGGCCCGCAAAGCCCAGATGGAAGCCGAGCTTGCTGCTATTGAGAAAGAGGATAACGAGGACGACTAGAGACAACAGGTTGTCTTTGACCTCTTCGTGATATACAGACGAATGCAAAGCTCCATCACCAAAAAAAGCCGAATAAAAAAGAAGCCCGTCTTGGATATCCAAGGCGGGCTTCTTTTTTATATATAGGTGCTTCACTTAACGATGAAAAACATCGTTAAAATAAGTGCTTCCAAGTCAACCATCACTTTAGCGATGATTTTCATCGTTAAAAGAGGACGGAGGGCCCCACTTGCTCGAAAAAAAGGATTTTAACGATGGTTTTCATCGTTAAAGTAAGTATTTGCAGGCGACCCATGCTTTTAGAGATGAAAAACATCGTTAAAAGTGGCAACTCTTAGCAACTCTTCATCCCGAGCGCCAGCGCCGCTAGGAAATCTCCTTAAATCTTCAAAATCTCCTAAAATCTCCTAAAATCTCCTAAAATCTCCTCCGCCCAAGAAAAAACCTTATAGGCTGTCCGTTTGAGTTTTGTATGTTCATGTCTAAGCAAATGATAGAGGGAATGGGTATGAGCGGAAAAGCGTAGCGGCCGTCTTTGAAGTCGTGTTGTTACCCCCATATCTAATCAAGGAACACGACTTCAACAACGGTTGGAGCTCATACCCATTCTCTCCCCATGCTCCTACGTCATGAACACGAACCTCAAAGGACGCCTAAATAGTTTTTTTAGAGACGAAGGAGCTTTCCAAAACCAGATTCATCAAGTAAATTGCCGACATAGAAGTCACCAAATTCTCCATATTTGGCACTTACCTCGTCAAAGCGCATTTCGTATACCAGCTTTTTGAATTGCAAAGCGTCCTCAGCAAATAGTGTGACTCCCCACTCCCAGTCGTCCAGCCCGACAGATCCGGTAATGATTTGCTTCACTTTACCGGCATAGGTGCGGCCGATCATACCATGACTGCGCATTAATGTCTTGCGCTCATCAGCACCAAGCATATACCAGTTATCGTTGCCTTCACGCTTTTTGTTCATGGGATAGAAACAGATATGCTTAGCTTTTGGCAAAATAGGCTTCAATCTGGCCAGGAGATCCGGATCCTGCATAGGGTCTGTTCCAGGCTTGGCCAAATAGCTGCTCAGCTCTACTATAGAAACATAGGAATACACAGGAATAGTAAAATCAGCAAAGGCAGATTTATTAAAAGCATGCTCAAGCTCATTTAATTCTTCCAAGGTTTCACGCAGGTGCATAAAAACAAAGTCCGCTTTTTGCCCAACGATGCTGTAAACAGCTGTGCTTCCAAGCTTATCGTTCTCCTTTTGCTGCCAATCTTGCAGAAAAGAATTAAGCTCCTGCTGCGCTTGTCTGCGCTGTTCCGGTGGGGCTGCTTTCCAAGCAATCCAGTCTATTAAGCGAAAATCGTGCAGAGCATACCAGCCCTCCAGTGTTTGTACAGCTTCACTCATGACGAAGTCACTCCTTTTTCATTTCATTTTTGAATTCATTTTTCATTTCATTTTTCAATTCATTGTATCCAATTCCCTAAAAAAGGGCAAATGAACAATGGGTGTCCAAGAGAAGAAAGCTGAGAAGAAAGGGTATCTTTATAAATGTTCAATTTGTGTACACTTTACCTTAGTGAAGGTGTGCATTACAATAATAAGAAGAACTATAAATAGAAACGTTGAAGCCAGACAGCTTTCTACGGGGAGGATGAAACGAGTGATTCAACTTGTTATTGTGACGGTGCTGCTGCTCGTCCTATTTTTTGGAATTGGCTTTATTTTAAATATGCTGATGAAAACCACTTGGTTTCCAATTTATGGGTATTTTGCTGTTGTCATTGTTTTTGTCGTTTACTGGGGCAATGCGGGATCATTGACCGATAATCTTACTGAATACAGCTACGCGGATTATATTCCTGCTATAGGTGGATTAATCGGTGCTATTTTGAGCGGCTCAGCTATCAAAGCGCTGCGGACTCGCGGATTTAAGATGTTTTAATAACGGGATTGGTAATATCAGCTCAAAATGGTCACTCTAAAAGGGAAGCTTCAAAATTCCCGCAAGGAGGTTTGGCCATGCCTTTCTTAGAAGTGAACGGAACTCTGCTGCATTATCACATCACCGGAAAAGGAATCCCGCTTGTGCTGATTCATCCCTCTTTATTGTCAGCACAAGTGTTTAATTATCAAAAAGCACAGCTGTCCGACAGTTTCCAAGTCATCACATTCGATATCCGAGGTCATGGAGAAAGTCTGCCTTCGAGGCGAAAGCTGACATATCCGCTTATTGCCGAAGATATCCGTCAACTGCTTGATGCATTGGACATCAGGAAAGCTTACCTTTGCGGGTATTCAGTGGGAGCATCTATCGTGCTTGAAGCATTGCTCGCCTATCCGGATCGTTTCTTGGGAGGCATCATCGTCAGCGGCACATCGGAAATAACCGACCGGCTTAACAAAAGTTTGCTGTGGATGTCAACCAAGCTTTCCAGCTTGAGTCCATTGCGCAATGTTCTGGCCTCAGCGATTTCTTTGGGCAATGCGGACATGCCGCTTACTTACCGAAATTTACGCAGGAGCTCGCTTCATGGAGATCCCGACAATATAAGAGAGTATTTCGAGTATTCCCTGCACTACAACTGTACGCAAAGACTGCATGCTATCCGTCACCCGATACTGCTCATTTACGGGCAGAAGAACACTAATTTTCATCCGTATGCTCATATCCTTCATGATCATCTTCCGAACAGCTCCTTGTATTTTATTAAGGGTGCCAGGCATCAGCTCCCGACTAAGAACGCCAGACGCATGAATGAATTGCTTCGTTTATGGGTGAACAGCCTGGAGAATCAGGATTTGAAACGTACAGACCTGGACTTGCAGATTGCCCAGCAATTAAACCCTGAACAGTACATGAAGAATGAAGAGGGGGAAGGTCTGTCCGCTAGGTGAGTAGGCTGTGGCGCAGCGCTGCTTATGCAGTCAGAAGTATAACCTATCCGTGAGGTAGGTTTTTTTGTTTTCTTGTATGTCGATTTTTGTGGTAGACTTATAGAAGGCGATTGTCGAAAGGTACTCGCTGATTTTGTTGGGATGGAGTTTGAAGTATATATGCGAATAACGAATATGCTGCATTTTACGGAAAATCACCGTTTCTGTGTAAACAGGGATTTTTCTTTGAGCAGCCTGGATTATAAAATGTTAACGATGATGTATCAACCGATGCTGGGAGCTTACGCGATAACACTGTACATGACCTTGTACCAGCAGCTTAATTCAGAGCGGATCGGGTATTCACCGCTGGAGCAGCAGCGCAGACTTTTCCTGATGATGGAGCTTGAACAAGGCGAACGCGGCCGCAAGTATTTTATCGAGCAATCCTCCAAACTGGAAGCTATTGGACTTTTGCAAACCTCTAGAAGATACCTGGCTGAAGAAGAAGACTATATGTACGAATACGCGTTGTCTGCGCCGCTGGGTCCTAATGAATTTTTTAGAAACCAGCATTTAACTTTGCTGCTGCGGGACAAGGTAGGCAAGTTTATGCTGCTTTCACTTCGCGATGAGCTGTTGGCTCCGGAGCCTGATGAATGCCGTGAGACGAATGCTGAGAATCTTTCAGTGCCGTTCTACGACCTCTTTCAGCTAAATACGAAGGTTATTGACTACGAGCTGGAACAAGCCTTATACGAAGCTTCAGCGGGCAGACAGGCCGACTCCAATCTGGATGTCACGACCAAAGGGTTTCTGTATGCCGACATTATTATGCGGTTCCCGCGGGAATCGAACAACAGAGTTTTTGTCGAAGCGCTCAAGCATAAGCCGGAGCAGATCGTATCCATCAATATTGCAGCCAAAAAATATGGCTTGTCCCTGCAGGATATGTGCCGTTTGCTGGACGAGGACGGCGTTTTTACAGAGGATGGCATGCTGCAGACGGATCTGCTGCAATATAACGCTAATTTATTTTTCAGACAGACAAAGAAGCGGGATGAGGAAAGGGAGCGCACCTTAGCCAAATCAGAGGTTCATGCCCAGAGCTATACGAACGTTCCTCAAGAGGAGGAGCCGGCTGAAATGTCCGTGGAAATGGAATATTATTTGGACGTACCCGGGCAGCTTCGTGGCGAATGTACGGATCATCAGTATAATTACATACTCCGTAATGAGCCCTATACGTATGTACTTAAGAAATTTTTCACCCAGGGAGCTATTCCTGACGGAGTATTGGATATTTTTGGAAAGATCGATTTGAATTATAAGCTTAAAGAAGAAGTCATTAACGTACTCATTCATTTTCTTCATATTGACCGCCGATCCTGGTCGAAATCTTCGATTGAGGCTGTAGCCTCCGATATGCTGGGCAAGCAGATTCTTAGTTATGAGCAGGCTGTTGATTATGTTCGTGAGAAAATCAGGTTCAAGGAAAAGGCAGCATCGAAGGTGGAAGCAGCAAAAGCCGGTGGCGGGTCCGCAACGCGGGGCAGGCAGGGCGGCAAGCAAAAGCCGAACATCCCTATCGTGCAGAGCGACAAGAAGACAGTCAGGTTGACGGATGAGGAGCTTGACGACATTCGAAGAACAGCTCAGAAGCTGGATGAAAAGCTTAATCGATAAACAATTACGGGCTCGATAAGTGGATGGATAAGCTGAGCAGCTAAGTCTATTACCGGGGGAGGTGGAAGGCATGGAATCCTTATCCGACATATTAAAATCATTACCGGATTCAGAATGGAAAAAGAAAGCGGAGGAAAAGGTAAGGAACGTTCTTGCTGATCCGCTGATTCACAAGTTTCGCCAAAAGTATCCGGAAGTAGACGATTACACAGTCAAAATCAATATGAACAAGCTTTACCAATATGTGAGCGAATATAAAAGCTGCTCCAACTGCCCGGGGCTCGAGCTTTGCCCGAATGATATGACAGGACATTATACGATTCTTAATGCGGAAACTGTGAACGGAAGGTCTTTTATTCATGAGGAAAAGGTTGCCTGCAAGAAATTTACGGCCAAGCAAGCCCAGGATGCCATCAGCAGCCGGATTCGAACCTTTCACGTAGATCCGAATGTGTTCAGCCGCGCCTATTCCTTTGCGGAAATTGTAGAGAAGGACTTGGATCGGGCAAAGGCAGTAGGCCAAATTAATAAATATGTGATTCAAGCGACTGAGGAAGGCCTTCAGCCCCAAGGCATGTACCTTGTTGGGAAATTCGGAACAGGCAAAACATTTCTTATGTGCTACATGCTCTACCAATTGGCTAAGGTCGGCATGACAGGTGCGATTGTCTACACGCCAGATTTCGCTGAGGATCTGAAAGGAATGTTTCAGGAGCCTTACAAGCTGAAGGAGACAATCGATCTGCTTAAGGATGTGGATCTGCTCGTATTAGATGATATCGGTGCTGAGAATCTGAATCCATGGCTGCGTGATCATGTGCTGGGAGCTATTCTGAATCATCGGATGAATCGCAAGCCTACATTTTTCACCTCCAATTATGATTTAGCCGGATTAGAGAAGCATTTCAGCTTCACGAATAAGGATGGGGATGAGGAGTTCAAGGGCCAGCGAATTATGGACCGGATTCGGCCTTTTGTCAGTGTGGTACACGTCGAGGGAGAGAACAAGCGCGGAAGCTGATGGAAAAAACGCCTTGTTGCATCCTTTGATGAGGGTTTTCGAGACTTGGGTGCAAGGCGGAGGGAGTAAATGCGGGCTCCAACTGCTGTTAGCCGCTGTTAAAGATTTGTTCCCTTGATTAGACTTTGGTCCCTCTTTCAGCTACAAGTGCAGAGCAAGCCACGTTCAACGGACTGCTGGCAAGGGCTTTCTTTCTGAGGGAAAGGGATTAATGGGAAAATTAAAATAAAGCCGAAAGGGGATTGCCCTTTTCGGCTTTATTTTGTTCAGATTGTTCAAAAAAATGAAGGCTCATAACTTTAATGTGTAACGTTTTAAACTTGTTGCTTTTGTGCTTATGTATAGTTTACTCTTTGCGTAATTCATCCAGCTCTTCAGCAACCCGGTCAATCATTTGTACGAAGGAAGTGAGCTCTTGTGCGCTGGCTGCTTGGGTACGGGCGTAGATAGAGGTCTGTCTGGAATTTGTTTCAACGATTTCCAGAGCCTGCGATACGCTCTCCAGCTTATCGTGAATCAGATCGAGCGAGTTCTTGGATCTTGCGGCCAGCTTGCGGATTTCATTGGCGACTACCTGAAAGCCTCTGCCATGCTCACCAGAGCGTGCGGCTTCAATCGCTGCATTCAAGCCAAGTAAGTGCGTTTGCTCGGATATGTCTCTCATCGTTGTTTCCATATCGGATATATCTTCAATTTCCTTGTTCAGGTCCTGCAGCCTGGAATGCGACTGATCCTGGGACTCTGCTGTGGAAATGGCCGTTTCTGCTACAGCCTGGCTGCTGCTGGTAAGCTCAACAATCATCGCAGCAAGGTCCTGTACGGCTTTGCTAACGGTTGTTAGAATCTCCTGCTGATCATCGGCGAGCTGTTGAATTTTGGCCTGCTCATCCTGCTCATAGGCTTCGAGAACGAGCTGGGAATCCAGGCTGAACATTTTGCTAAGAGAATGTGTAACCTGCACCCATTGATGGGGAAGTATTTTTTTAAAATGAATGGCGGCGAGGTCTGAGTATTTTAAATAAGTTCCCAGGTACCAATTCGTAGACAGCCCGATCTTGGAATGTACTCGGCCAATAGCCAATCGTTTCTCAATGAATTCATTATCTATAACTCCCGATGTCATGGAAAGGAAGTACCAGTGCTGAGTTTGCTTGAGGCGGTCCAACGTGCTATGAGAATTAATAATTGCGTTTAATTCAGGCCATTTGGTAATGTCATCATACAATTCATCCACTAAAGCGGTTACAATTTGTTTGAATTCTGCTTCCTTGTTTTTTAAGATTTGCAAGTCTTCATCAGTTAACCCGATGTAGTCGAGCATAGCCTTTCTTGCTTCCGTAACTTGAATCAATGGTATCGCTCCTTTAATCTTTTTAAGCAAAAAACCTTTCCGCCTTTTAAGCAGAAAGGTTCAATCGGTGCCGTGTATTAGCCCATCAGCAATTTAATAACAGTGGCCACAACGCCCATGAGCAGCAAAAAACCAAAAAAAGCTCCGAAGCCTATTGCCGCATCGAGAAAGTCATTGCGCGGCTCTTCATTCACATGAAGCTCCGGGTGTTTGGGATCACTCATGTTTGTACCCCCTTCATATCCATATCGCGTATAAGCATAGTATACCCAACTTTGATGAAGCTTGTAAAGATAATGGAAGTGACAAATATGAGAACTCAGGGATGCTTTTCCAAAAAACGCTTGACTATGACATTAGTGTTATGGTTTATAATAAGCTTAATAAACATTGAACACGTCGAATAAGACTACCAAGTCAAACACATCGTGCTCATAAATTGATTGTGCAAAAGGAGGCGTTCCAAATGCGGATCGGAGAATTATCACAACTGACCGGTGCCAGCATACGCTCCTTGCGGTACTATGAAACCAAGCATCTGATTGTCTCAGACCGTTTGGAAAATGGCTACCGGGTCTACAACAGCACAGCCATTGAGCGGGTGAAGACGATTCAATTTTATATAAGCCTTGGCTTCAATACAGATGAGATTGAAAATTTTCTCAACTGTGTAATGATCAGCAAGGAAGCTTTTTGTGAGGAGGTGCTTCCGGTGTACGAGCAAAAGTTAGAGGGAATTGACCGTCAGCTGCTGCAGTTAAATCAGGTTCGCTCCAATTTACTGGAACGAATTGAGTCCATCAAACAGGAGCAGAGTATACAGACTTCCCTTAATCGTCCATCCGAAAACATGCCCTAGCTATAGTCAAATGGGTAAGATGGTACGAAGGCAATTGTGAAATGCTGGCACCTGGGTGAGCGGTTGAAATAGACTAGCTTTGTGGTATACTTTACATGTTGACAACATCAGTAGAATACTACTTGTTGCATATAAAATCCAATATAAATTTAATATCAGGAGGAACGATCATGGCGATTATAAATGTATCTGACGCTAATTTCAAAACAGAAGTAGAAGGGGAAGGCACTGTGCTTGTAGATTTCTGGGCACCTTGGTGTGGTCCTTGCAAAATGATTGCTCCAGTTCTTGAAGAGCTTGACAAAGAATTGGAAACTTTGAAAATTGCTAAAGTAAATGTGGATGACAATCCGGAATCCCCATCCAGATTTGGTGTAATGAGCATTCCTACACTTATCGTGTTCAAAGACGGTCAGCCTGTAGACAAAATCGTAGGCTTCCAATCCAAGGATGCTTTGAAAAATGTAGTAGCTCGCCACCAATAATCGTTAAAGCTTCGATTTTTTCAATCTTTTTTGAAATTAATCTTAAAGGAATCAACTCGAATAAAATTGACTTAAAATTCTTTCTCCGCTGGTCGGGGGAAGAATTTTTTTGTTTGGACTTGTACTTGTTGCTGGGGAAGGCTGGAGTATCTGGAGTATGTGGATAAGTTGATCACACTGTCCTTTAGTGATGAAAAACATCACTAAGTGGCAAAAATTCAGGAGATATCATCGTTTAAGGATGAAAAACATCACTATTAAGCCAAACCAAGCCCTGATTCCTACGATAAAGGCATTTTAGCGATGAAAAACATCGTTAAAAGGCGAGGCTTCCAGAACTTTCATCTTTTAGTGATGAAAAACATCGTTAATGATCCAAAAGTAGGGGGTGCTGATGGACTAGCTTTTGCGGCACAATGTAGTCACCACTTTACTCTGTATGATTGCCTTTATATGCGTGTTCGCTTGTTGACAATTACGGCTTTTGATATAATTATGAAGGGCAACTCACAGCTTATAGCAGGTACCCACCGTGCAATCATAATAAGTTTATAAGGGTGGGATGAAGGATATGAATGAGTATACAGATATCGGGGATGCTGGCAGTGACCGCGAAAAAAGCATGGAAACGATACGCAGCAAGCTAGCACTGCTTCCTGATAAACCCGGCTGCTATTTAATGAAAAATTCCGTTGGCACGATTATATATGTTGGTAAAGCTAAAGTATTGAAGCATCGTGTGCGCTCTTATTTTACTGGCAGTCATAATGCCAAAACCCAGCTCTTGGTGAGCGAGATTCGCGATTTCGAGTATATCGTTACCTCCAGTAATATGGAGGCGCTTATTTTGGAATGTAATCTGATTAAGCAGCATCACCCGCGTTACAATGTTCTGCTGAAGGATGATAAGACGTTTCCTTATATCAAGATTACCCAAGAGGAGCATCCGCGCCTGGAGGTTACTCGGAGAGTTATCAAGGATAAGGGCAAGTATTTTGGGCCGTATCCGAATGCTTATGCCGCCCAGGAAACGAAGAAGCTGCTGGACCGCTTATACCCGCTGCGCAAGTGCAAGACTTTGCCGGATAAAGTATGTTTATACTTTCATATAGGACAATGCTTGGCACCTTGTGTTCAAGATGTAGCGGCGGAGGATAACGAGCGGATGGTGCAGCAAATCACCCGTTTCCTGAATGGCGGGCATGAGGACATCAAAAATGAGCTGAAGGCGAAAATGCAGGCAGTCTCGGAAGAGCTTAATTTCGAGCGGGCCAAGGAGCTGCGTGACCATATCGTTTATATCGATGCTGTTATGGAGAAGCAGAAGATTACAACGATTGATGCAGTTGACCGTGATGTGTTTGGTTACGTCGTTGATAAGGGCTGGATGTGCGTACATATCCAGTACATGCGCCAGGGTAAGCTGATAGAACGTCACGTTTCACTTTTTCCATACTATGGTGAAGAATATGAAGATTTCATTACTTACGTAATGCAGATGTATAGTGAAAATCCTGCACTGCCGAAGGAAATTTTCCTGCCGGCACCACCAGAGAGGGAGCTTGAGCTTAAAGCGGAGGCTGCTGATTCAATTGGGGTGACCGCTGTTGATCCATCTGGGCTGGAGGTTGCTGATCCATCTGGAGCGACCGCTGTTGAACCTGACGGGCAGGAGGCTGCTGATCAATCAGGCGAGATCGCTGTTGATTCTGCGGGATCGGAAGCTGCTGATCTGACCGGATTTGCACTTAATCATCCAGGAATGGATGAAGTTGAAGCAGTAGAAGCAGTAGAAGCAGTAGATGCAATAGCAGAGACCAACATTCCCTCAGAGGCTGCGGATACAAGGGAGAAGGATGTTAAGGAAGCCTTGGAAGTGTGGCTGAAGCTGAAGGTGCTGTTCCCGCAGCGTGGTCTGAAGAAGCAGATGGTCGATATGGCGAAAGACAATGCCCGTGCTGCGCTGAACGAGAAATTCAGACTCGTGGAACGGGACGAGTTGCGCTCTGTGAAGGCTGTGCAGAATCTGGGCGAATGGCTGGGGACTGCAGCGATATCACGGATTGAGGCATTCGATAATTCGAATATCCAGGGGACGAACCCGGTGTCAGCGATGGTCGTCTTCGTAAATGGCAAGCCAGACCGCAAGGAATACCGCAAGTACAAGGTTAAAACGGTACAAGGCCCCGACGATTATGAGACGATGCGTGAGGTTATTCGCAGACGTTATGAGAGGGTGCTGAAGGAAAACCTGACTTTACCGGATTTAATCGTTGTGGATGGAGGCAAGGGGCAGATTTCCGCGGCCTTGGACATCCTGGAGAATGAGCTTGGGCTGTATGTGCCCGTATGTGGACTTGTCAAGGACGCAAAGCACAAGACCGCACAGTTGATGATCGGTGATCCGCCAGAGGTTATTCCCCTTCCCCGGGACAGCCAGGAATTCTATTTGCTGCAGCGCATTCAAGACGAGGTGCATCGCTTTGCAATTACGTTCCACCGGGAAACAAGGGCCAAATCGATGGTTGTATCGAAGCTGGACTCGATTCCGGGTATCGGCGAGAAGCGCAGGAAGATGCTACTGAAGCATTTTGGCTCCGTGAAAAAAATGAAAGAAGCGCAGGTTGAGGAATTCCGTACTCTGGGAATTGGCCAAAAGCTGGCAGGGGAAATTCTTAAGGCGCTGCAGGATGAAGTGGGGACCTCATAGCATTCAAGTTATTTTTGAAATTTCGAAGTTTTTTATCAAAAGAGAACGCAAAACGGGGCAAATCCATGATTTCGAAGCGGAAGAGCCTTTTATGTAGGAAATAAAGCTGGTTATGCCATGAATATCACCACAAATCGGCTGAAAACAACTTTGTGTGGGGAGACAAAGGGGTATATAATTCAAATCAATTGAATAAGAAGCCGAATTTCTACACGAAAACGGGGGAACCATGTAAGTGGGGTGAATTTTGTTACTGCGCTTTGGTGCTTTAACAAATAGGGTGAACCGCGCATCCGAATCCGTCAGCTAACCTCGTAGGCTTTACGTCAGGAACCATACCTAAGAAGGCATTGGATTTCCAGTGTCTTTTTTGCTTGCACAGGAGGAAATATGAAGAAGTCATCAACCATTTTGCAGCTTACACCTCCTCAGGTTCTTGTGCTCGGTTTCGCAGCGATCATTATGATCGGAACATTTCTGTTATCATTGCCGCTTGCATCAAAGGACGGGCTTCCCACCCCATTTATTGATGCGCTGTTCACAGCGACCTCTGCTACATGTGTAACAGGGCTTGTTGTGGTGGACACAGGAACTCATTTCACTATGTTTGGTCAGATTATTATTGTGATTCTGATCCAAATTGGCGGCTTGGGGTTTATGAGTATGTCTACATTATTTGCTCTTGTGCTGCGCAAGCGGATTACATTAAGAGAACGGCTCGTTTTGCAGGAAGCGTTAAATCAAGGAAGTATGGAAGGGATTGTTCGGCTTTTTCGAAAAGTATTGGTGTATTCATTGATTATCGAAGCGATTGCAGCGGTGCTGTTCACTATTCGTTGGTCATTTGATCTTGATTTCCAAACAGCGCTGTTTTTTGGCATTTGGCATGCCATTTCTTTTTTTAATAATGCCGGGTTTGATTTGTTTGGTTCTATTACCGGGCCTTTCAGCTCTTTGACGGCGTATGCCGACGATTTCATGACGAATGTGATAGCTATGGCCCTGATTGTGCTGGGGGGAATCGGATTTGTTGTTTTATCCGATCTGCTGGAGTACAAGAACAAGAAGAAGCTGTCTTTACACTCCAAGGTTGTGCTTAGCATGACTGCGTTTCTGATTATATTCGGCGCCATTGTGATTTTTATTTTTGAATATACCAATACCAAGACACTGGGTTCCATTAACTTCGGTGGTAAAGTGCTGGCCTCCTTCTTCCAATCGGTCTCGCCGAGAACGGCGGGTGCCAATAGTCTTGATATTGGAGGACTTCGCCAGGCAACCCAATTTTTCATCATTATTCTTATGTTTATCGGCGCATCGCCAGGCTCTACAGGGGGCGGGATCAAGACTACGACCTTTACGGTTTTGGTGGGGGCCATGCTGGCTATGATTCGCGGGAAGGAGGATATTGTTTTCTTCCGCTTTCGCTTAGCGAAGGACCGTATTTTCAAAGCTATTACACTTACCATGCTGGCCTTATTTCTAGTCATTCTCGTTGCCATGCTGCTGTCCACTACAGAGAGCGCACCTTTCTTAACTATTTTGTTCGAGGTCACCTCGGCTTTCGGTACAGTAGGCTTATCGATGGGGCTTACGCCGGAGTTAACGATGATTGGCAAAATTCTAATCAGCATAACCATGTTCGCCGGGAGGCTAGGGCCGATTACGCTGGCATACGCGCTGCAGCCCAAAAAGGAAAAAGAATTATACAAATACCCGGAAGGGAAAATTACAATAGGATAGAGGAAGCAAGCAATGAAATATCAATATGCGGTTATCGGATTAGGGCGATTTGGTTCCAGCCTGTCCAGAGAGCTCATCAAGCTGGGTTATGAGGTTCTGGGAATCGATAAGGACGAAGCGGCCGTTGACGCTATGGAGGATGAGCTCACACACGCTGTTGTAGCGGATTCGACAGATGACGAGGTGCTTAAGTCCCTAGGGGTACGCAATTTCGATTGTGCTGTTGTTGCCATTGGCGACGACATTCAGGCTAGTATTTTGACTGCGATTGTGCTCAAGGATTTGGGTGTGAAAAAAGTAGTCGCCAAAGCGCTTTCCGAGCTGCATGGCAAGGTGTTAAACAAGCTAGGTGTGGATCGAATCATTTTTCCTGAGCGGGACATGGGTATTCGTGTGGCGCATCAGCTCGTTTCGCCTAACCTGCTGGATTATATTGAGCTTTCCAAGGATTATACGATAGCTGAGTTATCTGTACCCAAGCATTTGTGCGGGTTTTCGATTCAACAGCTTGACCCACGGGCCAAATACGGCTGCAGTGTGGTCGCTATTAACAAGAAGGGCGGCATTATTATTGCCCCGTCGGCAGCAGATGTAGTAAATGAAAATGACGTTATGGTTATCATTGGTACGAATGAGCAAGTTGAAAAATTCGAGCTGGAAGTCGTGGATTAAGCACGGTTCAGAGAAAAATGCTGCTTGGCTTTATCGATGAACTTCAGTGCCTCCGGGTGAGCAGAAGCGTCCTCAGAGTAGAGAAGCGACGTGGTGCGGGTCGTTTGCTCAAGCTCAGGAATGTTGCGTAAAATCAGCTCGCTGTTGCGGATCAAATCATCACGCAGGTAAGACTGGGGCAGCAGTGTTGCTGTTTTACAAGTTGAGACCAGCCGGATAATGGCTTCGAAGGAATCGATCTCCATCTGCACCTGGGGAAATATATTGAAGCGCTGAAAAAGCTCGTCCATCAAAATGCGGTACCAAGTCCCCTTGGAGAAAAGAATCATCGGCAATTCATGTAAATCGCGGATGGCGAGAGCTGAGCGGTCAATATAGCTATGTCCAAGCGGCAGGACGAGGCAAAGATGGTCATTGAAGAGCGGCTCACAGCTTAAGCCGAAGGCGTTGATTTGGGAAGCAACCAGCCCAATATCAACCTTTTTTTCTTTGACCATGGTCACTACTTCATGTGTTTTGCCGGTCAATGCTTTGATTTCGGTCATGGGATGATCCTTTAAATAGATGGTGATCAAATCGGGCAGTGTGGCCTGCAGGGTGGTCAAGCTGGCGCCGATCGTAATAGAGCTGTGTTTGCCGGACGCTTTGTATTCATATATAGCCTGCTTAAATTTACGGTCGGAATGGCGCAGCTCCAGTGCATGCTCATAACAAATCTGTCCAACCCGGGTAAGCTCCAGACGTTTTCCTTTGCGAAAAAAAAGCTCTACCCCCAGCTCCTCCTCCAGCTTCATAATTTTGCGCGAGAGGGCTGGTTGAGATAAATTCAATACATGAGAAGCTTTATTGAGGCTTTCCTGTTCGACAACAACGGCAAATACATCCATGAGCTCCATGCTTACCATCATCCTTCCTTATGTTAAATAGTTATAACCAATTATAAAAAATAAGCACTTCCATTATAAGCGATAAAGAGGTACGATGTATATGTCACAGGCTGTTCACAGTTTTTATGCTCCCTTTAGTATAATCATAAAGAGATATGGCAAAATAGGCGTGAATGAATTGTGGATGATTCTGGGTTGACGCTTGTATCTACCCGGAGTACAATGATATGTGGCTTTGACTGATATTGTCGGATTTTTTACAATTAGGGGGGAAATGGATTCAATGACCGGAAATTCGTATTATTTTCGAAAACTTCATTCTTTACTAGGCGTTATTCCAGTCGGTTTTTTTCTAATCGAGCATTTGCTGACGAATTACTCGGCAACCAAGGGACCTGCTGAGTTCGTTGCTCAGATCGAATGGCTGAATAATTTGCCGCTTGTGCTTTTCCTGGAAATCTTCGGAATCTGGATTCCGCTGCTTTATCATGGCGTTTACGGGCTTTACGTAGCTTACCAGGCACGTAATAACGTATCCAACTATGGTTATTTCCGTAACCAAATGTTTTTCCTGCAGCGGGTAACTGGTGTCATCACGTTTATCTTCATCGCGTGGCACGTCTTTCAAACTCGTGTACAGGTGGCTGTCGGTAGCGTGGAGCACGCGGAGCTTGGCGGTACGATGCATGATATTGCCACGAATCCATGGTGGTTTGCATTTTATTTAGTTGGTGTTCTAGCGGCTAGCTTCCATTTCAGCAATGGTATGTGGTCATTCCTGGTAAGCTGGGGAATTACGGTTGGACCTCGCGCGCAGCGCATCTCCACCATTGTATGGTTAGGCGTGTTTGTGATCATGTCAGTATTATTTATTCTGTCTCTGGTTGCCTTTACAAGTTCGGATTTCGCGGATACAGCAGCAGCTATTGGGACATATATCGGAAATATCGGTTAAGGGAGGGCGAACTAGAATGGCGAATTCAAAAGTAATTGTCGTAGGCGGAGGCCTCGCAGGCTTAATGGCCACGATCAAAGCTGCGGAAGCCGGGGTTCATGTCCAGCTTTTTTCCGTGGTTCCGGTTAAACGTTCCCACTCTGTTTGTGCACAAGGCGGCATTAATGGAGCGGTAAATACGAAAGGGGAAGGCGATTCTCCTTGGGAGCATTTTGACGATACGGTTTATGGCGGGGATTTCCTGGCAAATCAACCTCCGGTAAAAGCGCTTTGCGAAGCGGCACCGGGAATTATTCACCTGATGGACCGGATGGGCGTTATGTTCAGCCGTACACCGGAAGGCTTACTGGATTTCCGTCGTTTCGGCGGCACACAATATCACCGTACCGCTTTTGCCGGTGCGACTACGGGCCAGCAACTGTTGTACGCGCTGGACGAGCAGGTTCGCCGCTGGGAAACAGCCGGTTTGGTCACCAAGTTCGAGCACTGGGAGTTTGTAGGTGCAGTTATTGATGACGACGGCGTATGCCGCGGTGTTGTAGCTCAGGATTTGCGCAGCATGCAGGTAGAAACGTTCCCTGGCGATGCGGTCATTTTGGCTACTGGTGGTCCTGGTATTATTTTCGGCAAAACAACGAACTCTGTTATTAACACAGGTACTGCAGCAAGTGCGGTATACCAACAAGGCGTTAATTACGCCAATGGCGAGATGATCCAAATCCATCCGACGGCTATTCCGGGAGATGACAAGCTTCGTCTGATGTCCGAGTCAGCACGTGGTGAGGGTGGACGTTTGTGGACTTATAAGGACGGAAAGCCATGGTATTTCCTTGAAGAGAAGTATCCGGCTTACGGTAACCTTGTACCGCGTGATATTGCGACGCGCGAGATTTTCTCCGTATGTGTGGATATGAAGCTCGGTATTAATGGCGAGAACATGGTTTATCTGGATCTGTCTCATAAAGATCCGAAGGAGCTTGATGTTAAGCTTGGCGGTATTCTTGAGATTTATGAGAAGTTCATGGGCGATGATCCGCGTAAAATTCCAATGAAGATTTTCCCGGCTGTTCATTATTCCATGGGCGGCATGTGGGTCGATTATAATATGATGACGAATGTTCCTGGCTTGTTTGCAGCCGGCGAATGTGAATACCAGCATCACGGCGCGAACCGGCTTGGTGCTAACTCGCTCGTGTCGGCTATTTTTGACGGCATGGTAGCCGGACCGAAAGCAATTGAGTATATCCGCGGCTTGAAGAAGCATTCGGCTGATATTTCTTCCACGTTGTTTGACCGTGAGAAGAAGAAGCATTCGGACCGTTTTGAAAGCTTGCTATCCATGAGCGGCAAGGAAAATGCCTATGTGCTTCACAAAGAGCTTGGCGATTGGATGAATACGAATATGACGGTTGTCCGCACCAATGCCAAGCTTCAGGAAACGATTAATAAAATTAAAGAGCTGAAGGTAAGATTCGGCAATATCAATATGACAGATACCGCGAGATGGAACAATCAGGGCGTCGCATTCACGCGCCAGCTGTGGAACATGCTGGAGCTTGCGGAAGCTATGACGCTTGGGGCGCTGCTGCGCGATGAGAGCCGCGGGGCTCACTATAAGCCGGAATTCCCTGAGCGGGATGATGAGAATTTCTTAAAGACGACAATAGCCAAGTGGACGACTGAAGGTCCGAAGATCGAATACGAGGATGTAGACGTATCTTTGATCAAACCGCGGAAGCGTGACTATTCGGCCGATAAGAAGAAGGGAGGAAGCTAGACATGGCTGAAACGACTACATCTCAGAAAACGGTAAAGTTTGTCATCACCCGTCAAGAAAATCCGGATACTAAGTCATATGTGGAAGAGTTTGAAATTCCTTATCGTCCTAACATGAACGTCATCAGTGCACTGATGGAAGTTCAACGTAACCCGACGAACGCTAACGGTCAGAGTACGACTCCTGTATGCTGGGAGTCCAACTGTCTGGAGGAAGTGTGCGGCGCTTGTTCGATGGTGATCAACGGCAAACCGCGTCAAGCCTGCTCAGCGCTTGTGGATAAGCTGGAACAGCCGATCCGCGTGGCTCCTATGAGCACGTTCCCGATTGTGCGTGACCTTGTTATCGACCGCGGACGTATGTTTAACGCGCTGAAGAAAGTTAAAGCGTGGATTCCTATCGATGGAACCTACGATTTGGGGCCTGGTCCCCGGCTTGCAGAGTCCAAGCGGCAGTGGGCCTATGAGCTTTCCAAATGCATGACCTGCGGCGTTTGCCTGGAGGCTTGTCCGAACGTTAACGAAAAAACGGATTTTATCGGACCAGCAGCGATTTCGCAAGTTCGTCTGTTCAATACGCATCCTACGGGTGAGATGAACAAGGATGAGCGTCTCGATGCTTTGATGGAAGACGGAGGCGGCATTGAAGGCTGTGGAAACTCGCAGAACTGTGTTCGCTCTTGCCCGAAAGGCATTCCGCTCACTACCTCGATTGCAGCGATTAACGCGGATACAACTAAGCATATGTTTAAGAAATGGTTAGGCGTATAACTATATAATAGGCCCGGCTCCTTCCTTGGATGGAGTCCGGGCCTTATTTTTTTGGTCCAGGGGTGTGTTGACTGTTGAGGAGTTTCGTTATACTGTTAATTTAGACTTCATTTAAACGCTTCAATCTTTTGAAAAGAGGAATTCTTCCATATGAATATAGGTAAAAACCGCAAACCAACGATAGGGGATGTGGCCCGGGAAGCGGGTGTTTCTATGGCTACGGTTTCTAATGTTATTAACCGCCGCAGTGTACCTTTGACTGCAGATACCATTAGCAAGGTGGAGCAGGCGGTGCAGCGGCTTGGATATAGGCGCAATGCGATGGCCGCGAATTTAAGCAGCCGGAAGTCTAATGAGCTGGGGCTGATTATCCCTAACTTTGGAGGGTACTACGGCCGCTTTGCGGAGGAACTGGAGCATCAGGTTCACGGCTTTGGCTATCATTTATCCGTTTTTTCGTCCAACGGGATGAATCCCGATTTGGAGAGACGGCATATGGAGCTGCTGCTCCAGCGCCGCGCTGACGGTCTGATCTGTCACGGGCTGGCGATGAGCGTGGATACGACGCGGCAGATTGTAGGGGAAGGGACGCCCCTTGTTATTTTTAACGGGTGGGGATGGCCGAGCGATGTGGCTTCTATCGCCGTTAACTTGGATTTTCCCGGTGCTTCTGCGGAAGCAGTGCGTTATTTGCTGCAGCAAGGCTGCCGGAGCGTCTTCTACGCGGCGGACAGACTTGCACCAGGAGCTAATGCCCAGCGTGAGCAGGGCTTTGCTGAAGGTGTGAAGCGCTGCGAGGCAAGGGCTGTTGGTGCTTTTGGTGTTTCTGATTACGATGGTAATCAGATTGAACAGGCTGGTCAGATAGATCAGATAGATCAGATTGAACAGATTGTAAGTGCCATCCTGGACGTTGGTGAGCTGGGTGTGGAGCTTTTTTTAGATCAGGTGCTGCAGCTTAGCGACAGGCGAAGCCCTATTGGCATTTATGCTTATAGTGATGCATGGGCGCTGCGGCTGCTTTCTGAGTGTCATGCCCGGGGACTGCGTGTTCCTGATGAGATTAAGCTGATCGGCATGGATAATGAATTATTTTCACAGGCCAGTTATCCGGCGATAACGACCTTTGATATGCCCGTTCAGCGGCAAACTCATTTAATTGCGTGCTGTCTGCTGCAGCAACTTGGTGAGGAATTGGCGCCAGAGGCGCTGGCGCTGCTGTCCGAAGCTAGAAGCACCGCGGCTGGCGGCAGAGAGATTTTGCTTCCACTTACACTGCTCCCGCGCAGATCTACGGAGCTGAGCGGGAACGCGGAGTGAGCTGCTGAGTTGAGTCTATTTTATTTTAATAAGAGAGGTTCTGAAACCGGTTCTGTATGTTCTGTATGCAGCTTTTCAGCCTCAGCCTCAGCCTCTTCCTTGTGCTTAAGAAATTCCTTGCCGTATTCACCATGCGGATGAATGTGAGCTTCCTCCATTTGGATCGTGGAATGCTCGATGCCGTATTTGCTCTGCAGTGTCTCGTTAATTGCCAGAATGATACAGAATGGCTGAATTTTATTATCGATAAATACATGGGCAGTTAGCGAATAATGATCCGTTGAAACCGACCATAAATGCATCTCATGAACATCCTCGACACCTTCGACTTGGGCGATATCCCGGCGAATTTCATCCAGATCGAACTGCTGTGGAACGGATTCCATCAGAATGAGATAGGATTCACGGATAATTTTGGCACCGCCGAGGAAGATAATGCCCCCAATAACAATGCTAATAAATGGGTCAAACCAATACATCCCTGTAAAATAAATTAAAATTGACGAGATAATAACGCCTACGGAGCTCAGCAAATCACCCAGAAAGTGCCAAAGCGCGCTCTGCATGTTCAAATTGGACTCTTCCTTCATGCTGTTATGAAGCACGATTGTTGTTACCAAATTAACTACAAAGCCTATTGAAGCAATAATAAGCATTAATTCAAACTTGATTTCCACCGGGTTGAGAAAACGGTTGATCCCTTCAATGAAGATCCCGATGGCAATAATGGCCAAGGCCAAGCCGTTCAAGAAAGAGGCGATAATCTCAAATCGCAAATATCCGAACGTAAACCGCGCATTAGGCGGCCTTGTGGCCATATAGAGAGCAACCATGCTGAGCCCCAGCGCCAAAACGTCGGAAATCATATGAGCTGAGTCAGAAAGCAGAGCTAGTGAGTTGGAGAGCAGTCCCCCAATGATTTCGACAATCGTGAAAAATAATGTGAGAAGAAGAACGACCCATAACGTTTTTATCGTTTTAGTCTGTTTTTTTACGTGACGTAGGTGGTGAAAATCGTATTCAGCCATAGTAAGCACTTCCTTATTTAGAATTATTCTAATTAAGGGTATTATACGTCTAACATGTGGATTGTGCAATTGAAATTTTTCATAAGATTTTTCGGCTCAACACCACAATCAGTGCTTGACAAATGAATGGATAGCTAAAACTGGAAAAACATCTGCCAATCCTGTACGGTTGAAAGTCCTACCCAACAACAAAAGAGAAATAGACCGATGCAGAATCCGTATATCACAACGACGGAAGATATCTTCCAGATACGGAAATGACCTGTCTCTAATGGTCACCGCTGACCTTTAGAGGCTGATTTTTACATATTCACAATTCTAATGGACATCCGCGACCATTAAAAGGCGCTTTTCCCCACAATAGCCACTTTTCAGCCTATAAGGGTCATCCGTGACCGTTACAATCTCATTTCGCTGCATTTCCGCTTCTAACGGACCGCGGTGACCATTAGCGCACGTGTTACCCTCGCGATATGAGAATAGCTATTACAAGTAACGGGCCGCTATAAAGCTGGCATTTTCGTAGCATTTAACAGCCATCGATGTTAGCTTGACTGTCAAGCACTGATTATTAGGTTGAGCCGTTTTTTCATGCCAATTTTCATGAATATGTGTGAAGTGAAATGGGGATTTTTTTACCACAAATGCGGAGCGCTTTCAAATTTGTTACATAAATGAAATATTCCTGTTATGGTTTCATAATGTTTTCTTGGTACTATAATAAACAAGACCCCCTTTTAATATAAACACTTAGAACCTGGCCCCGTTGGCTGGGTTCCTTTTTTTGTATTTAGACAAATAATCCTTATGGGGCATTGAGATTGAAAGTTTGAACGAAGCCATAGTGGGCATAGGTAGGCTGTCGAATAACTGTTGATAACTCAAACTTCCACTTGGAATCGATCAAAACTTGCTTCTCAGCAACCTTGGAGGCTCCCTCCCCCATGGCAATAATGGCTGGTTGGATTCTTAGTTTCTAGTGTTGATTTTGAAATAAACCAAAGATTAACCGGTTCGAGTTAAAAGTATGGTTTTTATTACTAAATAATATAAATATTGTTATATTTATGAGTCTTAAATCGTGGAAGCGGATTGTCAGTAAGCTTGTTTTTTAAGTAGGCTGATCCGTTTACCACCGCTTATTTGCGGAATCAACTAGCTGCAATAGGAGTTGCTATCAAATTGAATTTCTGATATCTTAAGTTCCGTACGTTTGATATAGGGAGGCTTCCAAAATGATTTTAGAAGTAATTGCAACCAGTGTATTGGATGCTAAACTTGCACAGGAGTATGGAGTTAACCGGATTGAGTTGATTTCAGGCATTATGGAAGGCGGTGTAACACCGAGCTATGGGTTGATTGAGCAGGTAGTGCGTGCAGTTGATATTCCGGTGAATGTCATGCTGCGCCCCCATGCCAACAGCTTTTGCTACGATTTGGACGATCTTGAAGTCATGGTTCGAGATATTCGGATGATCCGTGAGCTCGGTGCGGCCGGTACGGTGATGGGGATGTTGAATCTGGATAAGCAGATCGATATTCCCGCCTTGGAGATGCTGCTTAGTGAAGCAGGAAATATGGCGGTTACTTTTCACCGCGCTTTCGATGAGCTGGAAGATCAACAGGCCGCGCTTCAAACATTAGCGAAGTATCCGGCAGTTCACAGAGTTCTGACATCGGGCGGGAAGTCTAATGTTCTGCATGCTAAGCAGGAGATTGCGGAGCTGGTCAAGACTAGCGGGGACTTACCTATCGAAATTTTGGCCGGGAGCGGGCTAAGTGTGGAGAAGCTGGACGATTTCATCAGGCAAACAGCGGTTCATGAGGTTCACATGGGGACAGGAGTCAGAGTTAACAATCAGGCACTGCAACCCGTTGATCCGAAAAAGCTCCAGGCTGCGGTATCGATCCTGTCTCACTTCAAATAAATCTGACAACATCAACAAGATGGAGGGTAAACCAATGAATAAATTGTTAGTGCAAGAATACAGAGGCGAGTTGGTTGAATGTGAATACGAAGGGCATATTTGTGGTATTTCCTATTCGGGCGATGTCATGTATCAGGTAGGAAATCCGCAGCATGTCACTTATATGCGTTCGGCCGCCAAGCCAATCCAAGCGATACCTGCTTTCCGCTACGGGATCGGCGAGCGCTATCACTTCGATGAGAAGGAACAAACGATCATGACTGCTTCGCATCGTGCAGAACCGTATCAAGTCCAAGCGCTGGAATCTATGCTGGGCAAGATTGGAATAGACGAGAGCGAGTTGGTGTGCCATTCGACGTATCCGCTGAATGCGGACGCCAGGCATGAATTAGTCGCGCAAGGAAAGCCTGAACGACATCTGTATCATAATTGCTCAGGGAAACACCTGGGGATTCTAGCTTACAGCAAAAGCAAAGGCTACAGTACAAGTGATTATGCAGATCCGAAACATCCCGTGCAGCAAGAAATCCTTGCGACACTGGCAATGCTGGCGGAATACCCGGCCGAACAGATCGTGATTGGCATAGACGGCTGCGGCTTTCCCGTATTTGGATTACCTTTGCACCATATGGCAAAAGCTTTTCTAAAGCTTGCATGCCCGGAGCTAATTGAGGACAAAATAACTCGTTCGGCTGTTGAACAAATTACACAGATGATGAATAGAAATTTCGAGATGGTATCTGGTACGGGTCTGATCTGCTCAACACTGCTTAAGGATGATAATATCGTTGCCAAAGGTGGTGCTAAAGGTGTGTATTGCTTCGGGCTGAAAAAGGAAAAGCTGGCCTTTGCTCTTAAGGTTATGGACGGCTCGGAAGAGAAGTGGCCGCTTATTGTCGCTTCCATTCTGGAGCAAATCAACTATGACCGGCAAGAGACGATCGACTGGATGTATGAGCTGTGTCCGAAGCAGTTCACGAACGGGAACGGTACGGTTGTTGGTGCTAATAAGGCCTCATTCAAATTGGAAACGGTAGGTTAATGCCGCTAAAATATTATACAAAAACGCCCGCGAAGCAGTGATAGCTGCTTGTTTGCGGGCGTTTTTGTATGGTTTTCAACTAGTTGTTTTTAGTTTTGGGGAGTATATAAGTCACGGTAGTTCCTTCCCCTAGTTTGCTCTCAAGCTTTATTCCGTAATCAGAGCCGAAATGCAATTCAATTCTTTCTTGTACATTAGCAAGCCCAATATGATCTACGTTAGGCGCTTTACCTTGCAAATTGCTTTGGATATTCAAGAGAACAGGCTCAGGAATGCCAGGACCATTGTCGCTGACTTTTAGGATCATTTGTGTGGCTGTTTCATAGCCGTTGATCGTAATATGTCCTTCGCCGGGCAGCATTTCAAGTCCATGGTAGATCGCATTCTCCACAATTGGCTGCAGCGTCAGCTTCGGAATAGGATAACTGAGCAAATAATCCGGAATGTTCACGATCAGGCTGAATTTATTGTCATAGCGAATTTGTTGAATTTCAACATAACGGACGACTTGTTTTAATTCCTCCTCAAGAGGGACGATTTGTTCGCCGGTCGAGATGCTGTAACGAAACATATCTGACAGCATTTTGGTCATTCTTGCAAGCACGGGGACATCCTCGATTACGGCTATGGCATTTATCGAATCCAGCGTATTGTATAGGAAATGGGGATTGATTTGGGAATGCAGAGCTTTAAGCTGCGCCTCCTTTTGGATGATTTCCGATTTGTAAACGTGATTGACGAGCGTATGAATTTCCTCCGTCATTCTGTTGAAGCTTTGGGTCAACTGTCCAACCTCGTCTGTACTTTGAACGTCCAATTGAATGTTGAAGTCACCGGATTGAACCTTTTTCATTTTTTGCTGAAGCGTTCGTAGCGGTTTGGTGATGCGTCTGGAAACAAATGTAGAAATAATCATGGCAATGATCAGGGCAATGAATCCGATGCCGATCGTAATGTTCCGGTATTTATTGGAATTACTTTGAATGCTGCTTAGAGGGTCCAGCGATACGAATCGCCAGCCGGTTGCATCTGAATAAGTGGAGCTGACAAACATACGCTGATTGTTGATGTCCATCCAAGCCGAGGTATTTCCTTTTATTTTTTCTCCGTCCATCCATTGTTGACCGATTTTGTCGATAGCACTGCTGTATACGATTTGATTGTCGGCATTCAGAATGATCATGTCTTTCAAGTTAAGCTCATTCAGCAGTCTGTAAATATCCATAACACTCACATCGATGACTATGCCGCCAAGATCCGCTCTTCCTGTTGTATTATTGATTTTCCGTACTAAGGAGAAAACATAGGGGGACGCAGTGGAAGGTGGGATGAAATAAGTACGCTCGAAAGGACCCGCTACATAAACCTCCCCCTTGAGCTTTAATGCCTGCTGATACCAGATCTCATCTGAAAAATTTTCCTCGACATAAAGCGGATCTCTCTGAATCATAGCTCCATCTGAAGTGACAATCGTTACATTATGAATGTCCCCGCGAATTCCCATGTAGCCGTACCATTCCGAGAACTGTTGAAACAGGCTGCTTTTCCAGCGGGTTTGGTCAATGATATCGTCAGGTAAGCCGCTGTTTAAAAGCCCTTGAATTTCGCCTGTATAAATCGCACGGCTGTACAACTCGAGTGAATTGAAATATTCTTGAAGCTGTTCCGAGAGCAGCTTCATCTCCAATAAGCGGTTTTCCTGTGTCTGGGTTTTGGTGATGCTAATAGCCGAAACATACAAAATGCTGCCAAGGAACACCAGCGGGATAACAATAACTAATGAGTAAGAGAATAACAGTTTATTTTGTAGACTGCTTTTAAAATTAGCTATTATGCTCCTAATCAATTTTCGTATCCTCCTTGTATTGGAGAGGGGTTACACCGCTGTAGCGTTTGAACAGCTTACGGAAATGCTTCAAGTCCTGATAACCACATAACACAGCAACATCGCTAATCTTGCCAGCCGGGTTACTTGAAATCAGCGATTTGGCGTGTTCCATTCGCAATTGGGTTAAATATTCAAGGAAGTTGCGTCCGGTGTACTGCCGGAATAAAGTGCTGAAATAGCCTGGATTCATGTAATAAGCCTGGGCAAGATCAGTCAAATTGATCGTTTGGTTAAAGTTGGCATCGATGAAGGATTTAGCTTTTTCCACGGCTTCTTTAGCCTTCTGAGCAGGGATCTGGGGTTCAGCATGGAGATGACGGATGAAAAAGTCGGCAACAACATTACGTTTAGCCTCTAGCTCGACAATGTACGGAAGCTTCTTGGCAATTTGAAATGCTTCCATGTAGGTCATCTCAGTAAGGCTGCCAGCTTCGTAGATAGCGCGGGCACCCCGCAAAAGCACGTAGGGATAGACGCTTTCCATAAGTTCAGTGTTTAACAGCGGCTCGGTTGTAATGTTATGAAGCTCTTCAAGCTTATTTAATATAGCGGCTCGATTGCCTTGCTTGATCAAAATGAACCATTCCCGTTCCCAAGCGGAATTTAAAGAGAGGGAGGATACTTGAGTGGGTTCCAACGCTTTTGGTACCAATACGTCTAATTCATTATCCGGCGCCATAGGTAAGCTTGCTTGCAGCGTGTAAGCATCGTAAGCTTTAGCAGCCGATTCCTTCACGTTTTCGATTCCACTGACAAGTGTCCCTATTCCGGCAAGCTGAAATAAATCCCGATCCCGCAGTTTAGCCCGAAGTTCAGACCAAACATTTTCCATAACGTCTGCTGATCCCGCAGCTATGAATGTATAATAATGCGCCCGCGTGCGAATAAGTATGACTTCGCAACGATTTTCAAGATGATGGAAATATTCATGAACCTTGTTTCTGTCATCGTCACTATCAAACATAGCAACAATAAAGTGATCCTCATGTTCTGAGAGGCGGATATCTTCCCAATCCATCAGCAGTTGTTCATTTTGATCGTATGCGCCTTCAAGCAGCAGATAAAAAAACTGTTCTCTTGTTTTTTTCAATTGTGCGGCTGCTTTACGGCGACCATGTTCTGTTTTCGCGATGAGCTTCTCCAATATGTCGTTCAATTCCAGTTGATCAACGGGCTTCAGCAAATAATCAGCAACAGAAAGATGGATCGATTTACGTACATAAGTGTAGTCGTCGAAGCCGCTTATAACTAGGAATGCCATATGCGGATATAATTCTTTGGCATGTTCGATCAGCTCTAGACCGCCTAATATGGGCATCCGTACATCGGTAATAACGATATCGACCTCAAGATCGCCAATCATCTCAAGTGCCTCATGCCCATTTGCGCATTCTCCTGCTAACTGCAGGTCTAGCCTATCCCAGGCTATCATCTTAATGATGCCAGCACGCGACAATCGTTGGTCGTCCACTACTAAAACTCGCACCTGAATCTCGCCCCTTTGTCTCCGGGTTAATCTATAATACCGTCCCAAGGACGGGAAATCCGTTATAGCAACTTTAGCGGCCTTGCGGTGTAGCAGCCTAGAGCACCCGCCCACCCGCCGAAACGATCGTGTGCTGCGTGTGCATTGTGCTATGTGCTGCACTTAACGATATTTTTGAGGCTGTCGATTAACTGTGGATTAAAAAATACGATCCTCTAAAAATCGATTTTTTGTGAGAAAAACGTCGCTTTCACCCCTGAAAATCGATTTAAACACGTTTAACTGGCAAGTTTTGATCGATTTCAGTTAAACGTTCTAAGTTGTACACAGTTAATCGACAGCCTCTTTTTCATCGTTAAAGCAAGGATGTGGAGCGGATCTGATGCTTTTAACGATGAAAAACATCGTTAAAGTAGCAGCTCCTTCTCAACTGCGTGTTTTTCATCCCGTGCGCCTGCACCCGCTAGGAAATCACTTCTAATCCCTCTATTCAAGAGAAAAAAACCTTCTGGCATTCCGTTTGAACTTGATGTTGGTGTTGGTATTCGTGTGATTCGTGCGATTGTAACTGGAAGAGGGAATGGGTGTGGGTGGAAGAGCGATAGCGTCCGCCTTTAAAGATTTGTTCTCACCTCTACATCCATTCCATTCAGGGAACAAATCTTTAACAGCGGCTGGAACCCACACCCATTCCCTCCCCTGGCACAAATGCCCTCAAAGGACGCCACATGGCGTTTTTACTTGTGGATTAGTATATCACAATACGTTGTATAGGAAAAATACGATTCGGTTCATCAAAAAATGCCCCCCATCATGATCAAAGAATGCCTCCTGTACGTGTTAAGCGTTTTCAGGTAAAGTTTAGAGTATCGATTGGAGGACAGACAACATATGACGAGTACAACAGATTTTTTCCGCAAGCATTGGAAAGGATACGCATTTCTGATCCCTATTTTCCTCGTCCTCGGCACGTTCAAATATATTCCATTTTTCAACGCAGTGAAGATGTCGTTTTACAATTGGAATGGGGCGAATGTGAAAGAGTTTATCGGCTTGGATAACTTTGTGCGCTTGTTTCATGATGAAACGTTACATGCTGCTATGGTGAATATTGGAGTATTTACGTTAAGTGGAATTATCATTCAGTTAACTTTACCTCTTATTGCTGCCGTTCTCGTATTTCATGTAACAAGCGCTAAGCTGCAAAATGCACTAAAGGTTTGGTTTGTTATTCCGCTGGTTATTCCGAGTATCGTTATTTTTCTAACCTGGCAGTGGATTTACGCAGGAGAGTATGGTGTGTTGAACCAGTTTCTTGAGTTAATCGGGCTGGATTCCTGGACTCACGCTTGGCTTGGTGAAAGTAAAACAGCGATATGGTCGATTATTTTCGTGAATTTCCCGTGGATCGGCGGTATCAACTTCCTGATTTACTTAGCAGGCCTCATGTCGATTTCAGGAGAATTATTTGAAGTTGCCAAGCTGGACGGCATGAATCCTTGGCAGCGATTTATGCGGCTGGAGCTGCCGCTTGTGCGCAGCCAAATCAAGCTGATTATGGTTTTGACGATCATTGGGCAAATTCAAAGCTTTGAAAATGTTCTAGTATTAACCAATGGTGGACCAGGGGATACTACTCTGACACCAGCCTTGTATCTCTATACGACAGGATTTTCCTATAACGAGATGGGTTACTCTTCGGCAATTGGACTCTCGCTTTTCATCATTCTTCTGCTATTGACTTTAATCAATAATAAATTTATTAAGAATACCGAGAAAATCGACTAGGGAGGGAACTCTATTATGAAAAAAAATATAATGGCGGTTCCGCATTACGGTTCCCTATTTATGCTATTAATCTTGACACTTTTTCCTTTCTATATGCTCATTGTTAGCTCTCTCAAGTATACGGAACAATCGATTCATAATTTCTGGGGTGTTTCCTTCCCCCTACGATTGGACAACTATTCGACTGCTTTCAAGCAAATTTGGCCCTTTATCGGGAATACATTGCTGATTTCCTCAGCTATCGTTATCGGTGTCGTACTGATTTCTTCGCTCGCAGCCTATTCATTCGTTAGATTTAATTATCCTGGTAAACAGCTTTTGTTCGTGCTGATCCTATCGTTAATGATGATTCCGGGATATTTGATACTCATTCCCCAGTTTTTGTTAGTTCAGAAGCTGGATATGCTTAATACGTATCAAGGACAGATTTTTCCGCCGATGGCGTTTGGAGCCGCGATGGCTACCTTTCTAATGAAAACCTTTTTCGAAGGGATCCCAAAAAGCTTAATTGAAGCAGCGGATATGGAAGGCGCGGGTGAGAGTCAAATCTTTTTCAAAATCGTCATTCCACTCTCGCTTCCGATCATTTCAACCGTAGCTATTATCAACTTCCTGGCTGGCTGGAACAATTATATTTGGCCATTGGTCGCTACTAACGGTGATTCCGTAAAGCCGGTCATTCTTGCGTTAAGTACGATCACGGGAAATATGGATCAAGGCATGGGGGTCAGGCTCGCTGGATATATTATTGCCTCACTTCCGCTCTTGCTGCTTTTTATGATCGCTACCAAACCTTTTATCGCTGGAGTTACCTCTGGTGCTGTGAAGGGCTAGGATAGAAAATTAAAAAAAAGAGGTGGTTCGCATGTTTAAGAGAAAAAGTGCTTTACTATCAATGACACTCATTTTATCTTTGGTAGTTGGCGGATGCGCATCTGGGAACAACTCAGACGCAGGCAAAGAGCCAGCTTCATCAGCAGAAGCTACAGGCAAGCAGGTCAATTTGACGTTTGCGGTAGAAACTCCTAAGGATGAAGAGACAAAGCAAGTATGGCAAGAAATAATTGACGGTTATACAAGCAAGCATGAGAACGCTAAAATCAAGCTCGACTATGCGCCTAGCGATGGCGATTCTTTCAGAACCTGGTTGACTACTGGACTCATTGGCGGAACTTCCCCTGATATTATTCCTAGCCGTTATACCTGGACGCATGAAGACTTAAATAAAGATTTGCTTACGGATTTAACTCCGGAATACGACAAGCCTAATCCATACGCAGGCGATAGAATTTGGAAAGATACTTTCACGCAGTCCATCTTAAACGAAATGAAAAATCCGCTTTCCGAGAAGATCGCTGGCATTACGCTGCAAACCTTGTCCATCCGCGTCTTCTACAATCAGGATCTGTTCGAGAAGAACAATCTTCAAATTCCAAAGACCTGGACTGAATTTATCGATGTACAATCCAAGTTGAAAGCAGCTGGTGTAACGCCATTTGCCTTCGCAAATTCAAAGCCTGGCGATAATCATCTTCTATGGGCTGTAAACATGATGACGAATCAAATTGCCGCAGAAAAAGTGAGAAGCTATGACTTCGATCAAAATACCCAGCTGAGCCTTAATGAGATTGCGGCATCGGTGGATGAAGGCGCAGTAAATTTAGAATCATCGGATTGGACAGGATTTATGCCCATTATCAAGGACTGGTCACAATATTGGGCCAAGGGCTACAATGCTATGAACGGCGATGCGGCTAAAGAAATGTTTTTGCGTGGTGATGCTGCAATGGTGCTCGCCGGCAACTTTGAATTAAAAACGATTCAGGATTCGAAAGCGCGGAAGTTTGAATTCGGCACATTTGCTTTGCCTTACTTGACCAAAAATGAAAATCCGAATGCAGCCGAGAAAAATTATGAGCTTGGCGGATATCCCGATCTTGTATTCGCAATACCGAAAAAAGTAACAGGAGACAAGCTGGATGTTGCTGTAGATTTCCTGAAATATTTATCTTCACCAGAAGTAGCAACGCTTATGGGTAACAAAATGTATGTTACAACAACGCTTGCCAATGTTGATTTACCAGTTAACTTAAGCGGCTTCCAATTTGTTGGACAACGTATCCTTGTTAATTTCTACGCTGCACACATTGATAAGAAGCTCAATGAGGACTTGGTGAAAATTGGACAACTGTATTTGGAAGGAACCGTGTCAGAAGAGAAGTATAAGTCAGAATTGCAAAAAACACTTAAGAATGACATGACGGCCGTTTTGAAGACGAACAATTGGACTAAGGAAAATAAGTACGGAACGAAGGAATAATACAATTGGAGGAGGAGCGCCTATGCTGAGTTGCTCCTCCTTACCCTATGATCGAATGGATAATAAGGAGTATGATGACTATGAGTACGAATTGGATTCGTGAGAATATCAGACAAGTTCATATAGATTTTCACATGCCGGAATTTCCCCGCGATGCGATTGCAAACTTCCATGCAGAGGAGTTTGTTTCCCATTTTGTAAGAGCGAAAGTAAACGTTATTGGTGTATTCACCAAGTGCCACTTTGGTAATGCGTTTTATGATAATAAGGTGGGACATAAACATAGCGGATTAAAGGGTGACTTTTTCGGTGAGGTGCTAACGGAGGCCAAGAAGCATGACATGAAGGTCATTGCCTACTACTCACTTGGAACCGATGCCCATGCAGTGCTTCATAACCCGGATTGGTACCAAGTGGATGAAAAGGGAAAAGTTCGCGGCAGTGAAGGCACAGTGTGGGAACTACCTTGCCTCAACAGTCCTTATCGGGAAGAGCTGGTTATCCCGCAAGTGAAGGAGATTACTGAGAAATACGAAATGGACGGGTATCTGTTCGATATTCCTTACATTCATAATCATTATTGCTTTTGTAAGTATTGCAAGAAGAAATTTCTGGAGGAGTATGGACAAGTACTGACTCCAGAGCTTCTGGAAACGAATCGCGAGCTCGTCATCGGCTTTGGGATTGACTCTGCTGCACGGTGCATGAAGGAAATTTATGATGTCATCAAGAAAATCCGTCCGGATGTACTGGTTAATTGCAATGGGGCTTGGCGTATGGGAGAACCTGCCGAAGTTAATGCAACAAGCGACTATGGATTATGGGAATCCCAGCCGTCCGCTACGGGTTCGTTCCTGGGACATTCGATCCGGGCCCGTCACATCCGGACGCTTGATGTTCCTGTTCAAATTATGACGGTGCGATTCACTGAAGGCTGGGGACTGATGTCTTGTAAGACAGCAGAGCAGCTTAAATTTGAATTTGCGTGCATCATGGCGAACGGTGGAATCATCAATATTGGCGATCAGGTCATGCCGGATGGAACACTGCAAGCGGGTGTTTATGACATTATTGGCGAAGCCTTTAATTTCGTGGAAGCACGGGAGGCCTATTGCATTGGGGGCAAAAGTGTTCGTCATACCGCATTAATCGCCAACAATACGAATAACTGGTACCATGACAAGGATGATTCGGCTACGTTCGGAGCAGCCAAGATGCTGATTGAAGGTCATCATCAATTTGATATTTATTACAACGATAATTTCCCGGATCTAGAAGGTTATAAAGTGGTAGTTCTTACGGAAAACGTCAATCTATCCTCGACGTCCATTCAACTATTGGACTCGTTTGTCGCTAACGGAGGTTTATTATTAGCTGAAGGCGCTGCGACCTATTCCAAGGAAACGAAGGATTTCCAGCTTGCTGATGTGCTAGGCCTGCATTATTTGGAGCGTACGCCTTATCCGTTTGCTTACTTCACAGAAAATGAGGATCTATGGCATGGAGTTGCCCGAATTCCTCAACTGGTTGAAGGAGAGTTCATTAAGACCATTCCGGCAACGTCAGAAACGCTAAGTTATATTCAATGGCCACTAACCGTTCCTGCTGTTAATCGTGCTTTTAGACATCCAATGCCGCCAGCCGGTGCTATCAGCGATTTCCCTGGAATCAGCGTAAATAAATATGGCAAAGGAACGGCTATCTATGTGGCAGCTCCCGTATTCCGGACTTATTGGAACAGCAATCACTTCTGGGTGCGTCGTATTATGATGAATCTATTAGATCAATATGCAAGAGAAAAGTACTATGAGGTAGAAGCACCCGTTCATGTAGAAGCGAACATGATGGAGAAGGATGGCAAGAAATATTTGCACCTGATCAATTTTCAGAACATTCATGCCGGAGAAAAGAACAGCTCGTTCTATGATCCTATTGAGAATATAACGCCGGTATACGACATTCAGGTATACATTAACGATAAACGGATTCAAACGGCTACTACGCGACCTGATAACGAACGATTGATGACCGAACAGACAGAGGAAGGGATCGTGTTTACGGTTCCTAAAGTCCATATTCACACGATTATTGAACTAAGCGAGAATTGAAAAATGCAAGGACTGAGGTGAAGTGACATGAACAGTATTGTAATCGTATGCGATACGTTAAGGAGGGATCATTGCGGTCCCTATCATCAGGGGCGTCCGCTGAATCAAGTAATCAGCGCTGAGCAGCCAGACTGGGTCATCCCGACTCCGAATATGGATCGTCTGGCAAAGAGGGGTATCGTATTCGACAATGCCTATTGCGGTTCGACGCCTTGTATGCCGGCACGAAGAGATATTTATACTGGACGTTATGAGTTTCTGGAACGAGGATGGGGTCCGTTAGAGGAGGATGATCTGGATCTGCCCAGGCAAATTTCCGGTCCGCCCAATTCTTCCTTAAGCAAGCAATTGGATAACGGGAATCCTGTTAGTTATTTCATTACGGATCACTTCCATATGTGGGAGCAAGGCGCAGGCAACTATCATATGGGGTACACAGGCTTTGAATTTATTCGCGGTCATGAAGCGGATGCGTGGAAAACCGATCCTGTTGACTTTCCTTGTCCCGAATCGGAAAAGCATACAAAATTGGAACGGCATTTCCGCAACATTCATCTCACACGCAAATCGGAGGAAGATTACTTCTGCGCGCAGATGTTTGGCAAAGCTGCGGAGTGGCTGGATGGGAACCATTCGCACGAAGATTTCTATTTGCACCTGGATTGCTTCGATCCGCACGAACCATGGGATCCGCCGGAGGAATACGTTAAAATGTTTGACCCGCGGGGTTATGACGTGGACCGCTTTATTCCGCAAGCTCCTTATGATGAATGGAACAAACATATGACGGAGCAGCAAAAAAATCATGTGCAAGCCTGCTATGCAGCTAATGTCGTACTCGTGGATAAATGGCTGGGCAAGCTGCTTGATAAGATGGACGAGCTGGATTTATGGAGCAATACAATGCTAATTTTCACAACAGACCATGGGACTTATAACGGGGATCACGGGCGTATGGGTAAGCTCCAAACTCATCAATATGATGCCGTATCGCATATTCCTTTCATCGTGGCTTATCCCGGCGGGGAGCAAGGAACGAGGAGAAACCAATTGGTTCAGCTGGTTGATATTTATCCGACCGTTTTAAAGGCGGCGGGTAAGCCTTGTCCTCCGGACCGGCATGGGCTTGATTTGACTCCAGTGCTGGAGTCGGTACATGCGCCTTTAAGGGAGTATGCCATCAGTGGCATGTTCGGAAAAAGTGTTACGATCACCGATGGTCGCTGGGCACTGCACCAATCTCCGATTGCTGGCAATGGGCCGTTGAATTGGTATGGCACTTGCATGGCCAAATTTATTCCTTATAATCTGGGACCTTATCAAGATGGGAAGAGAGTAGTGAGCGATTGTGCATCTTGGCCGACACCAACCTGGTTAAGCGATAAGAGTACTGATCCAAGCGAGCTAGTGAATCTAGCTGATCAGGAGCAGGAAAAGGTTCATGAGCTGCAGCAGGCATTGAAACAAGCCATAATAAAGCTTAACGCACCTTCCGAGCAGCTTATCCGATTGGGACTTGAAGAATAAAATAAATGAACAGGCTGAACGACCGATCGGCGGGTGTTTACGCTTATTCTTGCATGCAGCAAGAGGAAGGTGATCGACAAATGATTTCACAGCTTAGAGCACGGATCTCCATTCTTGCGCAAATATTTTGGGTGTTTTTCAGGATCGGCCCCTCGAGCTTCGGTGGGGGATACGCCATGATTCCCCTTATTGAGCGGGAAGTCGTCCAGAAGCGGAAGTGGATGGAGCAATCGGAAATAAGCGAACTCGTATTGATAGCAGGCTCTGCTCCAGGGGGAGTAGGGGTTAACTCGGCTGTTTTTATCGGGCACCATAAGGCAGGGGTTGCGGGTGCATGTATGGCGGTGCTTGGTATCACGCTGCCGACGTTTGTGATCGTTTTTTTGTTAAGCATATTTAATCATTATTTTGAACACAATCATAAAATTGCTGCAGCATTAAAGGGCATACATGGAGCCATTGTCGCATTGATTCTAATAGCTGGCTATAAGATGGCGAAAACCTCTCTGCTCGATAAAACGACAATAGCCATCGTTATTGCTGCTCTGGGGCTGCTATTGTTAACCTCCATTCATCCGATAACCGTCCTTGCGTCCGGGTTGGTTGGTATTCTTCTCGTAAAAGTAAAAGAGCTGCTGGGATTGAAGGTTCAGATGGAGAAAACGCCGGAGCCCTCGTCCGAACAGCAGCTTGTGTTTCCGGAATATTATATCTAGAATGGTGGGATAGATATGCTGGGAACGTTGTTTCTAGTTTTTTTGAAAATGGGATGTATTTCGTTCGGTGGAGGATATACGGTTATTCCGATGATCGAGCGTGATGTGAGGTTTTACGGATGGATGACGGATCAAGAATTTCAGAGGGTTGTGTCCTTGGCAGGAATGGCGCCTGGACCCATTGCCACTAACAGCGCGACTTTGATTGGTTTCGATATTGCTGGTTTACCGGGTGCGATCACTGCGACCGCGGGTATGGTCTTACCTTCACTGGTTATCATTATTATTATTGTTGCATTTTTGATGCGTTTTCGAGATCATAGAGTGGTAAAAGCCTTTTTTTATGGACTAAGACCAGCTGTTACAGCGTTGATTATATATGCGGCTATACGCTTCGGCTTTATATCGCAATCTGGCCCTTATCTTACATGGTCAACACTAATGACGCTGCTAATAACCGCTGGCTGTCTTTACGGCGTTCTCAAATATAAGCTCCATCCCGTTGTTGTTATTATTGCTTCCGGATTCGCTGGCATTATCTTGTTCTGAGGTGAGGAGGTTGTTTCATGACTAAGCAAAGGGTAACATCGACAAGCACATCGACAAGCACATCGTCTAGTTCATCGTCTTGCTGCTCTGCAAATCGCGATGCCGTACAATCCGTACAATCAGGTAAATCTATCTATGAAAATCATGCTGCATCAGGTGACTCCCCGACTAGCATAGAAACGACAGCTTCGACCTGTATGGAGTTAACAGCGAACCCATATGAAGCTATGGTTTTCATTGCGGGAGGTACGTTCCTGATGGGGAGTAATGATCGGGAGGGATTTGCCGAGGACGGGGAGGGCCCTGTAAGGGAGGTTTCCGTCCGTTCCTTTTACATGGATGAAACCGCGGTTACGAATGAACAGTTCGGGCGGTTTATCGCAGCAACAGGTTATCGGACGGAGGCTGAGAAGTTCGGCTGGTCTTACGTTTTCCATCAGTTCGTGACTCCGCAGTCGAAAGAGAAGAATGCCTACCGCGCAGCTCCCCGCACACCTTGGTGGTGGGGTGTTGAAGGAGCCGATTGGTCTCATCCTGAAGGAATCGACTCGAATGTGGACGATCGCGGAGACCATCCCGTTGTGCATGTTACTTGGAATGACGCGGCTGCCTATTGCCGATGGGCGGGCAAACGCCTGCCCACGGAAGCAGAATGGGAATATGCCGCACGTGGAGGCCTGAATCAGAAAAGATATCCATGGGGCGATGAGCTTAAGCCGGGCGGCGAGCACCGATGCAACATATGGCAGGGTAAATTCCCGGACGTCAATCATGCCAGTGACGGTTATGCTGGCACGGCTCCAGGCCGATCATACTTGCCGAATGGATACGGCTTGTATAATATGGCGGGTAATGTGTGGGAATGGTGCGCAGATGTGTTCGATCCGTCCTATCATGTATCCGGTGAAACGGACAACCCAATTGGACGGGGAAAAGGGGATACAAGGTCGATGCGTGGCGGCTCCTACTTGTGTCACAAATCCTACTGCAACCGCTATCGGGTGGCAGCAAGAAGCAGGAATACGCCAGATAGTTCCTCGGGGAACACAGGATTCCGCTGTGTCCGAATAAACGAAATTACTTGAGTTTGGATAGTTTACTATCCTATTTCCTTATCTGCAAGAAAAAAGGAATCCATGCCTCTTTGGCTGGGTTTCTTTTTGTTAGTGCTCAGAAATGCCGGATAGCAAGGTAAATATTAAATTTGGATAGCTTTTCATTAAAAAAGATATCTGCAGGCGTTTAGTTTGCATATAAAATCTCTAAAATGTACTATATGCGCTTACAGCAATTCCTTGTATAGTTCAAGGTAGTTGCCAAAAATATTAAGGGAGGCAGCAAGCGAAAAGGGAGGAGGCTTGGAAAGCGATTTATCTGACGCTTTGAGAGAGGCTAAGTGGAAAGAGGGACTGGAATGAAGGGAAATCGGATTCAAGGCAGCGCGAATTCATGGGCGATTGTTCCGGAAGTGAACCCATCGATTGGTTTGATCACAGAGGCATCTACGCCGACGTGGAAGCAAGCAGCCGTACTGGATCAATTTAAGACCGCTTATTATAACGAGCCGGTTAAAGAGAGTCCGGTATATCAAATAGGTTATGATCCATATCGTTTGTACATTGTTGGAGCCATTTCACTAGTAGAAAAGGAAGCGCTTGCGAGCGTGGAAATCCTGATTAGTCCGCAGGCTTATGGTGAGGCTCATTTCGTGGTAACGCTTCCTGTCAGTGATACTGGAAGCCCTCCTCTGACGGATTGGAACTTAGGACCCAATTTTGCCAAGGAGCATTCGCACCGGACGCAAGTGATACATTTTACATATACGACTTTCCAGGAGAACGATTTGTTCTACTTAGAGGCAAGTATACCTCTATCCTCTCTTGGATCAAGTGGTATCGCTGCGGGAGACGAGTGGAGAATGAATATCATTCATATCCACCACATAAATACCTTGCCTTTGTGTTCCTGGTTTCCCATTCGTACATCCAGTTACTTGGATACCGGTAATGGTTTGGTCAAGTATATCGGCAATGTAGTGGATCAAGGCAGACTGGGCAGTCTTGTCTTTCATCCATGGATGGAAGAAAGTCAACCCCGAGCATGGATGCCTCCTGAATGGGTGATGAGTTACACAAGCTTTACAAAAAAAGAACTGTCCTTTATTGGAAGCGGTCTAGATCCGGCAACTGTGAAGCTGCAGTGGAAACAATTGTCATCTGGATGGAAGAAAATAGAAAAATATGAGGTTTTGGAGAAAGAGGGTCGTTTGCTGATATCCTTTGAGCATCCCGAGCCGCTCCACAACGGGGTGTATCAGCTGCGGCTCCAAGTGGACCGGGGTGATGGAACTGCCAGCTTGTGCTCAATTCTTGTTTTCGACAGGGAAAGTATGATTCGTGCCGGTGATACGGCAAGAAATTCTAATCCGGCAGCGGCTTCCTCGTCCTCGTCCTTGCCAGCGTCCAAAGATAGTAGGATCCGTCTTGCTTCTGCCCCAGCTTCACATGAAGTTCAGCGGGTGCTGCAGATGATACCGGATAAGACGGGCTTCCTGTTTGTAGGATTGCCGGAAATGCCGGAGTTGAATACGGAGAATTTGTATACGTTATCGGCGGATGGTCAGTATATGACGGCGAACTGGACGGGGACGATATATCCGAATCCCCTATACCGTGAAAATAAAACACTTACCGCAACAAACCGTAAAGGGGAAATCATTGAATACCCGTACTATGAGGATGCAGCGGGCAAAAAGTATTTTATCACAGCCCATCTATGGCATCTGCAAAAGGAGCGTGCCCTTGCTGATACCTTAGCAGTCTCCTATATAGATCCTCTTGGAGCGGCAAGGCTGCTGCACCGTTTCATTGAGGCATATGAAGGCTATGTACCAACCTCCGATTATTACTGGAACAACTATCCGTTAAGTATTGCTTCGGGTCCTCCGTATAACTACTGGGGCGGAATGTGGGGATTCTGGTCGATCACGGATCTGACCTTCCTGCTTCCATTGCTGCAGACGTATGCCGAGGTGAAGAAGACAAATGCACTCGAGTTGCTAAGCAGGGAGCTTGGCGAAGATGTGGAGCAAAAGCTGGCTGAAAGATTGCTCGTTCCTTCCATAGATTATATCAGGAGCTTACCGCCTTTTCTCGGAAATATGGTCGAAGGCAACTGGCATGGACTCATACACATCAGCAAGCTGCTCGGGCAGCCTGATTACATGCATGATGTCGTAGAATCCATAAAGGCGTTTATTGAAAAGAGATTTTATGCCGATGGCTTTTGGAATGAGATAACCCCTTCCTATCATGACCAGTCCAGCCTTGCATTGAATAGGAGTGTGGAGCGGGTTAAGGGCTGGAGTGATCCGCCAGGATATGTCTCTTCCCGTTCGGGGCAGCATTTTGACAATCTGGATTTGTCGAGTGACCCGATTATCGGCAGAGCAGCTGAAATATCCAAACGTATGGTTTATCCGAACGGGAAATATGTTCCGATTCAGGATACATGGGCCGCCGAAGGTCCGGCAGAATCTCATATCGATAATGGCCCTACGCTTTGGCCGTCAGCCGGAATCGGTATGCTCTCTATAGGCAGAGGATTGGAGCAGACACAGCTATACCTCAGCTTTGTACCAAAGTATGGTTTCCACTATCATTCCGATCCGCTCAGCTTGAATCTTTTTGCGAAGGGGCAGGAGCTGCTTCCTGACCTTGGGTACACCTATACTAAGTCTAATTATTTTACGGTTTCAGCAATAGGCCATAATACGGTTGTCGTAGATAGCCGTGATATGGATCTGGAGACGGATCAGCAAGCCAGAGACGGGGGACGAATCGAAGCGTTCATAACTGCTGACGCTACGTTTCAAATGATGCGCGCCAGTTACAATCATGCATTTCCAGAGATGAATACGTACAGCAGGGAGCCATGGCTTGTTTCTTTTCCGGATGGTGATGGACATGAGGGATACGTGGTTGATTTGTTCCGTGTTTCTGGAGGCAGCCGGCATGAGTATACACTTCAAGGAGAGGCCAACCTCGATGCTTCTTTTCAAACTGAAATGCCATTAACCCCTTACGGCCAATATTTGCTTCCGCAAGGGGTCAAGGTAGAGAAAGCGGCAACCTTTAGTGAGATAGGCAGCGCGGATGGACATTATCCGGGTTACATCTACATTCATGATGTCCAACTGGCTCAAACAACAGGACAACAATATGCGCTTACTCTGGAGACAACTGGGGACGAAGAAGACCATGCGAGGTTGAGAATAACAGGTTTGTTAGAAGAAGGCGAGAATGAGCTTTTTCTTGCCCGTGCTCCATCCATTCGCGCTACTCGTGTTCAAGGCAGAGAGAAGGATAACAATGACGAAGCCAATCAATATACGATGCCGAAGCTTGTGCTGCGAAGGGAAGGTAACGATCTGAAAAGCACGTTTGTTACGCTGCTGGAGCCTTATGGGCATGCAGAGCAGCCGAGAATTGATACCATTGAACAGTTGCAGCCGGATGTATGCCGTGATGGGGATGTAGCGGTCAAGGTTAGTTATGGCCGTACAACAGATATCATTCTTAGTTCTGTGCATCACACGGAACAGCCTTTGATTATAGGCGACATGTCATTGCATGGAGAAATGGGATTCATTCGTCTGGTGGATGGGATTGTCAAGCATATGTGTTTGATTGGCGGAACGCTGCTGCAGCTAGGCAGCCGGTCGATTACCGGCCAAGGCGCTGTGAGCGGAGTCGTTACGGGAATCTTGCGCAAAGCAAAAGGTGACCTTTACGACTGTATTGTTACAGATGTTCCGGTGTCGAAGGCACTTAAGCAGTGTTATGTTATGATAACTCACCCGGATCAGAGCACGAAAGGATATAAAATTGCGGATATTCTGCAGGAAGCGGGGAAGACGCTCATTGTGCTTGCAGAGCAGGATCCGGGATTCGAGCTCCATCAGGATGGCACCTCTGAAAGGGTCTGCTTTCCTCAGAAGCAGTGGACAGGGACTCATACGTTTCGGATAGCAAATGTAGAATGGGCTTAAGAGGGCATGAAAGGGATTAAGATTGTGGAAAAACAGTAATAAGAAGGAGCAGATGAAATGAGAACAATCGCGTTGCATGGCGGAACTCCGATAAGAAGTGAGAAGTTTCCGCCTTATTATCCGGGAGCAAACCTTATGGGGAAAGAAGAGGCGGAGGCATCCGCAGGGATCGCTTTATCACAGTCTCCCTTCCGTTACTATGGAGTGGATATGAAGTACAAGGTGCGTCAGTTTGAAGACATGTTTACAGAAGTGTCCGCGGCCCGTTTCTCCCTTGCTGTTACTTCAGGTACAGCAGCGCTGATGGTATCGCTCAAAGCGCTGCGGATTGGATATGGAGACAAAGTCGCTGTTCCTGCCTGCACATTTATCGCTACTGCAGCTGTGGTTATTGCCGCTGGAGCAGTTCCGGTATTTGTAGATGTGGATGAGAGCTTGAATATGGATCCTCTGGATTTGCACACTAAGCTTAGTGAGGACGATGAGATCCGGGCAGTCATTGCCGTTCATATTCTTGGCTATCCATGTGATATGGACGGCATCATGAAGGTTGCGTGTCACTATCAAGTGCCTGTGATCGAAGATGTGGCGCAATCCTGCGGTACTACTTATAAAGGCAGGTTTTGCGGGACAATCGGGGATATCGGAGCATTCAGCTTTCAGATGAACAAGCTGATTACATGTGGGGAAGGCGGTGCAGTCGTGACGAACGATCCCGACATATTTGAGCGGGCTGTCCGTTATCACGATCACGGCGGTTTTCGCGACAAAGAGCGTTATGGAATTGATTCCGAATGTGTATTTGCTTTTGCCGGACAGAACTATCGGATGAGCGAATTTGCCGGGGCAGTGATGGTAGAGCAGTTGAAGAAGCTTGAAACGATTATAAGCCGTATGAGAGCCCATCATGACCGCATCGTGAACGGGCTTGCGCAAGCCCTCCCTGGTTTGACGCTGCGTAAGCTGTATGACCCGGCAGGTGCCGCAGGCTGTTCGGTTGCTGTAGTCCTTGATTCCGCAGCTTTGGCGTCAACCTTTATTAAAGCATTGAATGCAGAGAACATCAACGCGATGCCGCTCTATGACGCCCGGCCGCTGTACCATAACGAAATATTTCAGCAGCGCAAAAGTGTGGAGAAGAATGGCTTCCCATTTTGTTATCCATTTAAGCATCCGCTGGACTACTCGAACGTGTTATGCCCCCGTGCGGAGCATTTAGCTCCTCGGATGGTTTTCATTCCTATTACGTCGGTCATCCCTGACCATGAAATAGAACCGATCATCGAGGGCATTATTTCAGTGTACCATGCCATTCATACCGGAAAGTAAAGCATGAGCCGGTAAACTGTGCGAAATCTATGTATTCATATGAATAATAGGAGGTTATAAATTGGGTGCTAAAAAAAGCTGGTTTATCATTCTTCTCATCATGAGCCTGTTGCTAAGCGGGCTGCAAGGAGCTGCTTATGGGCAGCAAAACGTTGTGAACGGACAACAACTGCCGTCACCTGCTGATATTACCGCATATAGTGACCGCTGGTCCGTTGTGCCGAAGTTAACGCAGACGCCGGTTATCGACGGAGCATTGAGCGCTGGCGAGTGGGATGGCATACGGTCATTGGCTAATTTTGTGAATTTCTTTACGAACCTGGAAGCAGATCCGGCTACAGAAGTGAAGCTGGCCTACAGTGATACGCATGTATATTTCGCTGTTAGAGGGAAGAAAGCAGTTGCTAATGAAGCACCTGAGCTGGAAGGCTTCGAAATCGTGATCCGTCCCGATCCGGCTCAGGAGAGTTATTATCGTATTCCTGTCACGATTGCAAACACAAATGGAAAGAAGCTGGCTAGCGAGCTTGGCCCCACTCTTGGACTCGATGCACGTAAAGCAGAGAATGTGGTCGTACAAACTGTACAAGGTGCAAATGCCTGGACTGCAGAAATCGCCGTGCCGATTGGATCGCTTGGGATTCAACAGATGGCTTCAGGTAAAGAATGGGGCTTGAATATCATTCGATACAGACCCGATCTGAGTCCCGCGAGCTCCTGGGTTCCTATACGCAATGCTTCGTTTACGGACAAGGAGTATCCCAACACCTATATGACGTATGCGGCCGTTACGGAACAAGGCAGAATGGGGCGTCTGTTTTTTGATGAATTACCGAATCAGCTGGCGGGCACATGGCCCGGAACGGATGTGGTTTCATTAGAACCTGAGGATTTGAATTTGAAATATAATCATTTCAGTGAAAAAACGCTCTCGTTCACCAACACAGTCTATACCCCAAATACTCAAGTACAGCTTAACTGGAAAATGCCTTCCGGCAGAGTCGTCCCGATTGAACAAGCGGCATTATCGATACAGGGAGATCGCGTTGAGATCCGATTTACGCATCCGGGTATGGTCGAGACGGGACTCTATCAGCTTGAACTAATCCTGAAAGAAGAGATTGAGGACACAGCCTGGATGACCGTTGTTTCCATCGATAATGAACATGTGATTGCAGCTGGGGAGAAAGCCATGGGATGGGTGCCTGCTGCAGGCATTAAGACAGTAGTGGCGGAAGTTCCGGCTTCCGCAGAGGTGTCCTCCCTGCTTACTATGATTCCGGACAAAGTAGGTATTTTCTGGGCAGGCTTGCCGGAGCAGCCCCATCTGGAGCCGTGGAACCTGTTCAACTGGGACCCGGCCAGGCCGGATGAGCTGACGAGCGATCACAGTCCTGGCGTCACATATCCCAATGCGCAGTATCCGGAAAATAAAGTCATTCAAGTGCAGAACGGGAAAGGAGAGACGGTCGAGTATCCTTACTACGAGGACAGCAGCGGCAAGCGATACTTTTTTACAGCTCATACCTGGTATAAGAAACGGGAATATGTGACACAGCAGGTGAATCGAATTGCCGCCGCAGATCCGCTCGGAGCAGCCCGTCTGATCCACCGCTTCGCGGAAGTTTATCAAGGCTATGTGCCGGTATACGATACGGTATGGAACAACCGGCCGATTGATGCTCGCACGGGCCCGCCGCACCCATATTGGGGAGGTCTGTGGAACTGGTGGTATTGTATGGACTTCAATACGATTAACAGCCTGGCTGATGCGTATGCTTATGTGAAACAAACGAATGCCTTCGATATTCTTTCGGATGAGCTTGGTGTGGATGTGGAGCATGAAATCGTAGAGGAGCTGTTTAAGCCGTCCGTGGAATTTGTGAGATCTTACCGGGTTATGAACGGCAATATGGACTATCATATTTGGCGCGGACTCGTCAAAATCGGCAACGCCATTGATTATCCGGATTATGTACATGAAACGATCGAACTTATAGAGAATTATGTGGCCAATCATTTTTTATTCGACGGCTACTGGAAGGAGCTTTCTATTTCTTATCATGAACAGAGCCTAGGGGGCATCGGTATCCTCAGAGATATGTTGACGGGCTGGAGTGATCCTGCAGGCTACGTATCGCAACGAACCGGGGTTACTATTGATCAGTTAAGTCTGGACCCGATTCTGAAGAACTCACTGGAAATCGGCAATCTGCTCTCGTATCCGAATGGAAACTACCTGCCTATGGGTGATACATGGGCTGCCGATAAGACGCCTACCCCAAATACGGCTGCGGGTTCCTATTTGCTGCCGGCATCCGGAGTTGGACGTTTGGCGAAGGGGGATGGCACCCAACAATCCCAGCTTTATATGTCATTCGGGCCGAAGTATGGTCATCATCACTTTGATCCGCTTAACCTGATGTTGTATGCCAACGGACAGGAACTTCTCCCGGATATCGGGTATACAGTTACGAAACATCGGAACTGGTCGGTCTATACCTTATCGCATAATACCGTTGTGGTGGATGGCAAGGACGCAAACGTAACGGGAAGCAGTGCGCAAGGCGGAAATGTAGAAGTATTCGCACCTGGAGATGGAAAGGTGCAGGTTATGAAGTCTGAGCAGAAAAACGCCTATCCCGGAATAACCAGCGACTATATTCGCGAACCGTGGTATATTTCCTTCCCGGACTCGGATGAAGGCTATGTGCTTGACTTGTTCCGCATATCCGGGGGAAGCAGCCATGAGTATACGCTGCAGGGGGACGCGAATCGCGATGCGTCGTTCACGGCTTTAGGCGGCTTGGACCTTCAGCCGTCCGGATCGGAGCTTACTCCTCCAGGATTAAGCGGCGTCAACGAGCACGCCTATACGAACGTACGCAATGTAAGTCGTGCAGCGCTCAGCGATAACAAGTATGAATTGCTGCTGTCCACGTCCGACAACGGAACCAATCTGGCAGGCATGAAGCTGACCGGTCTGGTTGATCCAGGAAATAACGAGTTATTTATAGGGGAATCTCCATCGCTGCGCATGACAAGAACGAGCAACCTGGACAATAACAATGAAGCTGATTTGTATACCATGCCCAAAATGGTAGTCCGCCGTCAAGGCACCAATCTGAGCAGCACCTTCATTACGGCTATGGAGCCATTCGCGGCCGGTTCGTCCGCCCGCATCGGGAATGTGGAACGCTTAACCCCGGAGCAGGCAGGAGATGTCGCGGTTGCCATTACTTATGGTGATACGAAGGACATTATCCTCAGCACTCAGCGGACGGATTCTACACCTCTGGTCGTGGGCGATATCCGGCTTTACGGGAAAATGGGCTTCATTCGGATGGAAAATGATGTAGTAACCAACATGATGTTGATCGACGGTACTCGTCTTGAATACGGGAACGATCAAGTAGACGGTGACGGGGCTGTTACCGGAGTCATAGAAGAAGTGTACCGCAAAGCGAATATGCAATCGCACAATGCTTTTGTCACCTCGGCTTCTGTCCCGCTTGATGCCAAAGGCAGTTATATGATCGTAACGCACCCGGACGGACAATCCCATGGATATAAAATTGAAGATGTTGTCAATGAAAACGGCAAAACTATGATTCGGATCGATGGAGAACCGGGATTTGAAGTATATCCGGACGGAACGTCTAAGCTGAAGTTTTACCCCTCAACCAGTTGGACTGGAGCGCATACGTTCCGGATAGCGAATGTAACCATACAAGACGATCCCGCAGCTGCTGTGGAATCTGTAACATTAAGTGCGGAGCAGGCAGACCTGGATGATTTCCTGCTGGTGAAAGGTGAATCCGCACAGTTAACTGCAAACGCTGCATACAGCAACCTGACCGTCACTGATGTGACCTATGAGCCGGGAGTATGGCAAAGCAGCAACCCGCAAGCCGCTACCGTAGACAATGGCCTAGTGACGGCGACCGGCTCAGGTCAAACGGACATTACCGCCAGTTTCGGAGGCAAGACCGCTCAAGTTTCGCTGACCGTGCTGGAAGATGGCGAGCTGACAATGACAGGAATAAGCAGTACGATGGCCGTTGGTGAACAAGGTCAAATCAAGGTGTGGGCATCTAACGGACAAGAGCTTACCGAGGTGACGGCTTCGTCTGTTGTTGTAAGCAGCGCACCGGATGTGGCATCGGTGGATGCTGCAGGGCAAGTACATGCCTTGAAGGCAGGTACTACCGTCATTTCGGCAACTTATGGCTATTATGCTCCGGCTGCTTTCGAGGTTACGGTTCGCGAGCAGGCAAGCAATGCGCTGCTGCGCGATCTGAAAGTGAACGGAGCAACTGTAACGGGCTTCTCTTCATCAGTTGAAGCGTACACCCTACAGCTTGCTGCCGGAACACAAATTGTTCCAGCCGTTATCGCTGTTACTGACGACTCACGGGCCTCAGCTGTTGTGAATCCGGCAAGTTCGCTTCCGGGGACGACCACGATAACGGTAACAGCTGAAGACAATGTTACGCAAAAGACATACACACTTCACTTCACAGTCGCCAGTCCACCTGGAAATCAAGGCGGGAATGAGAATCCGCCAGAGAATTCTTCCAGAAATCCATCGGATCAGCTGAATGGAAACCCAAAAGATGGTGAGCAGCCAGATCCTTCACTTGCAAAACCATCAACGAAACCGTCCGGAAAGCGGCAAATCCTCCGCATAGAAGAAGGTCATGCAGAGGTAGCGATTTCCCGGGATACTTGGGCCGAATCCAATGAGCTGGATATCGTTCAAGGTGGCATTACGCTGCATCTTTCGAGCAAAGCGTTCGAGGCATTGCTGCAACGTTTAAATACGAATGCAAACAAGGATGACCTTACCGATTTGTTGATAAGCATATCTGCTGATCAGGGGGACAAAGCAAAGCAGGCTCTCGCGCAGGCGGGCCAGCAAGCAAAAGCCGAGTTGACGGAAGCCAGTCCGGTTTACCAATTCTTGCTGTCCGGTATGCAGAGAAATGAGACGTTTAACCCTCCGCTGCCGATAAGCATTGTGTTCGATCCGGAAGCAGACAAACAACTGCTTGGCGTATATCGGATTCAAGACAACGGAGAGCTTGAATATTTAGGCGGCAAAGTATCAGGTGATCGAATCGAAGCCCTGCTGACAGGACCCGGCGAAGTGGTTGTAGTCCAATTGGACAAACAATTTCATGATGTTCCAACGAATCATTGGGCGCATCGCATGCTGAAGGAAATGGCAGCACATCACCTGGTTGCCGGTGTGAGTGCAGAGCAATTCTTACCGTCACGCCTTATGACTCGTGCTGAATTTACAGCTCTGCTCGCCCGGGCCTTGGATTTGGAAGAAAAGCCTGGAAGCAGCTTTGAGGATGTGAAGGCTGCTGACTGGTATGCAGGCTATGTAACGGCAGCGGCAGAGGCGGGGCTTGTCCAAGGTTTGAACGGTGCCACCTTCGCACCCGACCGCATGATATCCCGTGAGGAAATGGCCGTCATGCTCGTTCGTGCTTATGAATGGAAGCAGGAAAAGGCTGCTGAAGCGGCATCAATAGCGGAATTCAGTGATCAGGATCAGGCAAGTGAATGGGCGCGTCAAGCGTTGGCATTCGCTCAAAAACTGGGCCTCGTGTCCGGAAGAGGAGACAACCGGTTTATTCCACAAGGGATGACGACCCGGGCCGAAGGCGCCCAGGCGGTCTATAATCTGCTGAACTTATATAAGATTGGGGTAAATTAGTTTGAGCATTTTGAGCATATTAGTATAGAAAGGAGAGGGAACCTTATTCATCGGGTTCCCTTGTTCCCTTTCTTATCCATCTGATTGATTTCCATGCACAATAAATCGACAGGCGGATAAAAGGATTAACACAAATCATTGTCGAATTGATTAATTGCCGCTAGCTTCCATTGATTATTATACGAAAGGGGGAATTCAGGATGAGATGGCTGCGAAAAACGAATCGAAGAAGCGGCATATTTTTTACGATCCTGCTTTCTTATGTTTCCATCCTGCTTCTTCCTGTAGTCATAGCTATTTTTTTATTTCAACAGTCAGAGAAGGCTTTGATCGATAATTCGAATCGGGCTAATTTGGGATTGCTGGAGCAGGTTAAGCTGGTAGCGGAAAGCCGGTTAAACGAAATCGATAAAATGACGCTGCAAATAGCCTTAAATCCGAAGGTTCAGTGGGCCTTAAGCGATGGCAGAGACGATTATGTAAGCAAGCAATTGAATTTTGTAGAGATTATGAAAGAGCTGAAAAACGTAAGAAATACAAGCAGCATCATTGGTGATCTATTTATATACTTTAAAAATACGGAAACCATCCTGACAGCAACAGGCAAATCCGATTCACAAACATTTTTTGATAAAATTCTTGTCTACAAGGAAAAAAACAGCGAATGGATCCAAAACGAAATGTTTTCCGGCAGCAAATTCAAAGCATATTTTCCTGACACCCCGGTGAAGGATGGGAATGGCCAAAAACAATTATTTACTTATGTGCAATCGCTTCCAGTAGGGGAGAGATCAGGAGTCAAAGGTTATATGGCCGTGCTGATCAAGGAAGAGGAATTTGAACGGTTAATAGGTCAGATTGAGAAGATCAATAATGGGGAAATTTACATCGTTGATGATCACCAGCAGGTTATCATTTCCAATGTAAATGACGGAAGGCTGGACGAAGAATGGTTATCGCAGCTGGAAAATGAAACTGGTTATCACGAATTTAAGCGTAATGGCGAAGCACTGATGCTTTCCTATACAGCTGGCAATAACGGATGGAAATATATTTCTGTTGCGCCGAAACAGATCGTATTAGAGCAGGTGTATAAATTAAAGAATCTGGCCCTGATGCTTCTGCTGATTTGTTTGATAGCCGGCGCAATTGCCGCGTATATCCTTGCCTTTCGCAGCTACAGTCCCATTCGTGACGTAGTCAGCACCATCATGCAGGATAATAAACATATTCCGAAGCAGAACAGCAACGAGTTTGACTTCATTAAAGAATCGTTCATGAGTTCATTTGCCGAAAAAAACCGCTTAAGTCAAACGTTATCCGAGCATACTCCCGTCATTAAAGCGAATTTTCTTTCAAGACTGATCAAAGGGCATATCGAGATACCGGCGTTGAATGAAGACTCCCTCAAATTTATGGATGTTAACATTCAATATGACAATTTCAGTACGATCATTATGGATATACATGATTCTGCACAGTTTACAATCGCCGATTCGGAAAAGGAGTGGGCATTGGTCAGATTTGTGCTGACTAATCTAAGCGCGGATTTGATCTGGGGACAAGTATGTATCGTCGAGCTGGACCGTAATCGGCTGGCCGTTTTGTGTAATTATGCCGAGCCGGGTGAAGAAAACGGCCAACGAAGAAATGCTTCAATCGAGAAAATGAAAGACATAATCGAGCAGCGTTTTAAAATGAAAATTACGATTGGCGTCAGCCAGATCCACCGTGGGATTGAAGAATTGGGAAGATGCTACGGCGAAGCGGTAATGGCACTGGATTACCGGCTGATCTATGGATCTGGTGTCATTATTTATGATGATGAGTTTGCCGATCTGCAGCAATATTACTATCATTACCCTCTGGAAACCGAAGCGCAGTTGATCAATTATGCCAGAGACGGCGATTACACGAATGTGGAAAACCTGGTCGATCAAATCTACGAGGCCAATATACGTTCGGGCAGCCTGTCACCGGAGATGGGCAAGTTTCTGTTCTTCGATCTGCTGGGCACATTCGTTAAAGTAATGAATGGGCTGAATGTAAGCAAGCAGGACCGGGTGGAGTATGCTGTGGACCCGGTCAAAGATTTGGCCGCTTGTGCTACTGCAGAAGAAATGCTTTTGAAAACCAAGGAGATGTACAGGTCGATCTGCAGTTATGCCGGTAAAGAAAAAACGGGTCATGGCGACAGGCTTTATTTCAAAATTACCCGGTATATCGATCAGCATTATCATGATGGCAATTTGAGCTTATCGTCCATGGCTGAACATTTTCAAATGTCTCCTCAGTATTTGTCTTCTTTTTTCAAAAAACACAGTCATCACAACATAAAGGAGTATATCGCTAATGTGAGGATGAATGAAGCAAAAAAAATGTTGGCCAATCACACCCTCACAATGGCGGATATCGCTGGAAGGATTGGTTATGCCAATGTCGTTGGATTTATTCGTTTCTTTAAGAAATATGAAGGCGTACCGCCCGGAAAGTATAGAGAACTGCTGGATCGAGAGACACATATTTAAAACGGATAGCTTTTCATTAAACAAGATATCAGCAGATGCTTAGTTTGAATATCAAATCACTAAAGTGTACTATATGCTCTTATGCAAATTCCTTGTATAGTCTGAGTTGGGTGGCCTAATTGAAAATCAAAAGGGAGGATTTATGCATGAAGAGGAAAAGGAAGACGATGCTCATCGTCATGGTATCCTTGCTGCTGCTAGTCGCGGCATGCAGCAAAAGCAATAACAGCGGAGACAATTCAAAAGTAGAGGGAAATGATGTGAAGCAGAAAGGAACTGCTTCACCGGACGCCGAGAAATATCCGAAATCGATGACGTATTGGGTGTCCAAGGCTTCAAGCACATTAACCAACAACAGTGAAGTTGCCATGTACAAAGAAATGGAAAAGATTACAGGAACGAAGGTAGAGTTTCAGCATCCACCGGAAGGACATGACGCAGACCAATTTAACCTGATGATGGTGTCGGGCAAGCTTCCGGATGTCATCTTCCACACATGGTCGTCCAGCTTTCCGGATAAATCCATTAGTGAAGGGAAGATTCTGCGGCTCAATGAACTGATCGAAGAGCATGCTCCGAATCTGGCCAAGTTGTTTAAAGAGAGGCCATACATCAAGAGGGATGTCATGAGTGCTGATGGCAATATCTTTGTATTCCCCCTTCTTGGAGATGATCCACGGCTTACGGTTTTCAATGGCCCAATGCTGCGTGGAGATTGGCTTGAGAAACTCAATTTGCAGGTGCCGACTACCCTGGATGAGTGGGAGAAGGTTCTGATTGCTTTCCGGGATGGCGACCCGAACGGCAACCAGTTAAAGGATGAAATCCCCTTCCACTATAATGTCGGGAATATGGAGTACAGCTTTGCATTTATTGGTGCTTTTGGCATTACCTACAGCTTCTTTCAAGACAATGGCAAGGTTAAATTCGGCCCGTATGAACCCCAGTATAAAGATTTCCTGACATTGATGAATAAATGGTACAAGGATGGCTTAATCGATAAAGATTATATGACCGTTGACGCCAAATTGCAGGATGCGAAAGTAACGGGCAATCAGCTCGGATCGTTTACCGGTTGGCTTGGCGGAAATCTGGGCAAATACATGAATCTGATGAAGGATCAGGATCCGAAATTTAAATTAGTCGGCGCTCCGTTCCCAACAATCGAAAAAGACGGTAAGGCCGTGGCCAATCATGATCCGATTTTTTATGGACAAGGAGCAGCTATTACCACATCAGCCAAGGATCCGGAGAAAATTGCCGCATGGCTTGATTACGCTTACGGTGAAGAAGGACACTTGCTGTACAATTTTGGTATCGAGGGCGAAAGCTATACGATGGTTGACGGGAAGCCAACCTTTACTGATCTCATAATGAAAAATCCGAAAGGATTGACAGTAGGAGAAGCACTGTCCGAATATTCGGTTATGGGCAGCTTTGGTCCATTTGAATTTGATGCTGACGGCTACTCCCAATACAATACATTAGTGGAACAAAAAGAAGCGCAGGCACAGTGGACCAAGGCGGATTTCAGTAAGTTGATGCCGACCATCTATATGACTGCAGAAGAACAAGCCAGGTACAGCGTCATTATGACCGATCTCGAGACTTACCGAGTAGAAATGACGAATAAATTCATTATTGGTGCGGAATCCCTCGACAAGTTTGACGAATATATCGCTACATTAAAAAGAATGAATATTGAAGAAGCGATTCAAATTCAGCAGGCTGCTTACGATCGTTCACAAGCCAATTAATTAAATTCATGACGCTCGTGTCGTGCGGATTGTTAAGGCGTGAACGGTTCCTAGTTCCGCACGACAGAGCGATACTGCTAAATAAGCGAGGTCATATTTATGTCTGCTGCGCCAGAGCCACTTCACAGCATCCGCGTTCCAGGGCGGCGAAGAACGTTCTTTACCGAATTGATGCGGGACTTGAAGATAAACAGATATATTTATTTGATGGTGTTGCCTGCTGTCATTTATTACGCGGTTTTTCATTATTTTCCGATGTATGGCGTTCAAATTGCTTTTAAGGATTATTTTCCCGCCAGGGGCATGTTGAATAGTCCTTGGGTCGGCTTCAAGCATTTTCAGGATTTCTTTAACAGCTTTTACTTCTGGAGACTGGTACGTAACACGCTGCTGCTAAGCTTCTATGATCTCATCTTTGCTTTCACCGCTCCGATTGTTCTTGCGCTATTGTTAAACGAACTCAGAACCATATGGTTTAAACGCGTTGTCCAGACAGTCACTTATTTGCCGTATTTTATTTCCATTGTCGTTGTTGCAGGCATGATGGTCGATTTCCTCGCTCGGGATGGATTGATTAATAATGTGCTGGTGATGTTTGGGTTTGAGAAATTAGCCTATTTAGTGGAGCCCGGATGGTTTCGTACGATTTTTATCGGGTCTGGCATCTGGCAAAATGTAGGCTGGGGCTCGATTATTTACTTGGCGACGATTGCCAATATAGATCCCTCTCTTTATGAAGCAGCTAAAGTGGATGGCGCTAACCGCTGGAAGCAGACGGTTCACATTACGATTCCAGGCATGCTACCGACGATTATTATTTTATTGATCTTGCAGATTGGCAATATCATGTCGGTTAATACGGATAAAATTCTGCTGCTCTACAATACGTCTACGTACGAAACAGCAGATGTTATAGGAAGTTATGTGTACCGAAAAGGGCTTCTGCAGGCGGATTTCAGTTATAGTACGGCAATCGGGCTGTTTAATTCCGTCATTAATTTCGGTTTGCTTATAGCAGCGAATTCCTTCAGCAAGCGACTAACGGATACGAAGCTATGGTAAGGAGGGGAACCTGTGATGAAACCAACGGTCGGAGGACGAGTATTTGATACAGCCAATGTAATATTATTGCTGCTACTGATGTTTGCTACGCTTTATCCATTCTGGTACGTGCTTGTAGCTTCTGTGGGAGATCCGGTATGGGTGACGCAGCAAAGAGGATTGATCTGGTTTCCAACAGGATTTAATATTGAGGCCTACAAAGCTGTGTTTGCCAATCCGACTATCCGCAGCGGTTATTTAAATACGTTATTTATTGTGATTGTCGGAACTACGCTTAATATTATTATGACATCCTTCACGGCCTATGCCCTATCCAGAAGCAATGTGATGCTCAAAACCCCGCTCATGTTTCTTATCGTATTCTCCATGTTTTTCAGCGGCGGTTTAGTTCCCACATATTTGCTTGTGACCGGGCTTGGTTTGCTGGATAGTATATGGGCCTTGATTTTGCCGGCGGCGATGAGCACATTTAATTTTATCATTATGCGCACCGCGTTTCAGGCCATTCCTGTAAGCTTGGAGGAATCGGCGAAGCTGGATGGCGCGAATGATTTTACGGTTTTATTCAGAATTGTTTTGCCGCTATCGCTGCCGGTGGTTGCAGTTATGATCTTATTTTACGGTGTTTCTCATTGGAATTCATGGTTTAGTGCGGTCATTTACATTCGCAGCCGTGAGCTGTATCCCTTGCAGCTGATCATGAGAGAAATATTGGTGAACAACAATACGGAGCAGATGCTGACAGGCATTACTGCCAACAATAAAGCATCGGTTGGGGCTACGATTAAATATGCTACCATCATTGTCGCCTCCGGTCCTATTATTCTGCTGTATCCTTTCCTGCAAAAGTACTTCGTCAAGGGGGTTATGATAGGTGCGATCAAGGAATAAAAGGAATAAGCTCAGCATTATCATTTTGATTACGGGAGTGAGGTTGGATGGAAGGGCTGCAATTTTTCGATTGTAATGTTCAAGTCGGCCGAATGGGCTACAAGCATCCGCTGCAGATGTGGCGCACAGAGGATATACTTGCTGAAATGGAAAGGACGGGTATAGCCGGCGCACTTGTTTATCACGGCTTATCCAAAACACACGCGCCGATGTATGGCAACCGTTTATTGGAGCAGGAATTAGCGAAGAGTCCAAGATTATTTGGCTGCTGGGCCGTGCTGCCTGAGCATGTAGGCGACTTTATGTCTCCGGATGAGCTAATTTCCGAAATGCAGCTGCACCATATCAAAGCCGCAAAAATTTTTCAAGGATCACATGCTTTCAACTTGGACTCCTGGACGACAGAACGATTATGCTCTGCGCTGTCGCAGGCTCAAATTCCTCTTATTATGGATGCGCAAGAAGCGAATTACATGATGAATGAATATGAGTGGGAACGTGTAGCAGGCCTCCTGCAGCGACATCCCGACCTGCGGGTCATTCTTCACAATTTGGCGTGGGGGCAGGAACGACGGCTCTTCCCGATTCTGGACCGGTTTGCAAATTTGTATGTTGAAATGTCAACTTTGCAGGCGAATGAATTTATCGAGTATACCTATCAGCGCTTTGGCGCCGATCAGCTGCTGTTTGGAAGCGGCATGCCTTTCAAAAGCCCAGGAGCCGGGAGAGCTTTTATTGATTATGCGAGAATTCCGGATGAAGCCAAGATGAAGATTGCCGGCGGGAATTTGTCCGCATTATTAGGCGTAAAGCCCCCGGCAGCGGCGATGCCGGAGCAGGATGAAATAACGGCAAGAGCTTCCCGCGGTTTGCCGATCCTGGTTCCGGTTCTCGATTCCCATACGCATATTATTGAGGATCACGCAGGAACAGGCAGCGGCTGGCCTATGATCGGTGGTGATATCGATCCTATGGTGGAGCTGTACCGGTCCATCGGAATTTCAAAGATGTCCGTCGCACCCTGGGTTGGTGTGAATGGCGGCGACACGGCGGCTGGAAACCAAATTGCGGAACTGGCAAGAGACCGATATCCTGACGAAGTGGAAGCCTATGTGCGAATAGATCCTAATTACGGCGAAGATGTTGAAACAGAAGCGAGAAAATGGCATCTGCAGAAACGATTTAAAGGCATGAAGCCTTATTACTTTAATGAAAGAATTCCATATACTGCTAAACTGTATGAGCCTTGGTGGAAATTGGGGAACAGCCTGCGGCTTTACGCCCTGGTCGATCCGGGCCAGCAATCGGATGAGGATTATATGGATCAGATAGACACGCTGGCCAGCCTGTATCCGGAAATCAGCATTTTTATGGATCATGGCGGAAGATCGTTCGATATCGCTGTGAAGTATGCGGAAGTAGCGAAAAGACACCCTCATGTATCTATCCAGCTCACCTATACATCCGTTACGCTGGGCGTTATTGAATATTTGACCGCTGAGGTTGGTGCGGAGAAAGTACTGTTTGGTACAGACTCGTCCATGAGGGATCCGCGGCCGCAGGTTGGCTGGCTGGCCTATGCCAACCTCCCGCTTGAGGACAAAAAGCTCATTTTCGGCGGCAATTTTCAAAAAATCTTGAGCCGGTCGGGCCTGTAATTCATTCCATATCTCAACAATTTGAAGGGAGTATTTCTATGACAGTTCATACATTGGGAATTATCATGAATGGTGTAACCGGACGCATGGGTACGAATCAGCATCTGGTGCGCTCTATTCTGGCAATACGAAATCAAGGGGGGATCGCACTTCCTGATGGGGATGTTATTATGCCAGATCCCGTACTGGTGGGAAGGCAGGAGCATAAATTGAAAGCACTGGCGGATACATACGGCGTTGAAAGGTGGAGTACCGACCTGGACGCATGTCTTGCCGATCCGCACAACACTATTTATTTTGATTCACAATCGACGCTTTTGCGCGCAGAGAGCATCAGGAAAGCAATTGCCGCCGGCAAGCATATTTATTGTGAGAAACCGACAGCTGCAAGTCTGGAGGAATCGCTCGAGCTGGCCAGCCTCGCAAGAGCGTCGGGGATCAAGAACGGCGTTGTGCAGGATAAGCTGTTTCTGCCCGGCTTACTCAAGCTGAAGCGGCTGGTTGATTCGGGATTCTTCGGCCGAATCTTGTCGGTTCGGATGGAGTTCGGATATTGGGTGTTCGAGGGAGACTGGCAGCCCGGACAGCGACCCTCATGGAACTATCGGAAGGAGGAAGGGGGCGGCATCATTGTGGACATGTTCGCACATTGGCGTTACGTGCTCGACAATTTGTTCGGTGAGGTTCGCGCTGTCTCCTGCTTGGGCGCCACCCACATCCCGGTGCGGGTGGACGAGCAGGGAGCGCCTTATCGCTGTACAGCTGATGACGCAGCTTACGCAACGTTCACACTCGAAGGCGGAATCGTCGTCCAGGCCAATTCCTCATGGACGGTTCGCGTCGACCGTGATGACCTGCTGACGATCCAGGTCGACGGCACGGAGGGCAGTGCGGTCGCAGGACTCCGGTCTTGCAAAGCGCAGCACAGGGTGATGACGCCCAAGCCGGTCTGGAATCCGGACGTTCCAAATCCCTTCAACTTCACTGAGCAGTGGCAGGAAGTGCCGGATAACCAGCCGTTCGACAACGGCTTCAAAGTACAGTGGGAATTATTCCTGAAGCATGTCGTCACTGGCTCTCCGTTTCCTTGGGATCTGCTGGAGGGCGCCAAGGGAACGCAATTGGCCGAACTTGGACTTCAATCGTGGAATGAGCGGCGCTGGGTCGATGTTCCCGAGCTGAAGCTGTAGGAGGGAACCTTATGACCTTCACTTTGCAGCTTCCCCGTGAGGGGGGTTCCCTATATGCCTATACCCCCGGTAAAGGCACGGTCGTTTCCCCGCCGGGCGGGCCATTGAGAGGACGCATCGCGTTCTCAGCCGCCCATGTTGTGTGTGACCCGTTTGCCGCTGCAGATCCGCTGCATCATGCGGCGATTGACTGGAATGCCACGCTGGCTTACCGGCATTACTTGTGGTCACTTGGGCTATCGGTGGCAGAGGCGATGGATACCGCTCAGAGGGGGATGGGGCTGGGCTATCCCCAGGCCAAAGAGCTGATCTGTCGTTCACTGGCGGAAGCGCAGTCCGTTGGTGGCAACATCGCCTGTGGCGCCGGAACGGACTCTTTGCCCTCCGGATCACAGGCCACGCTGCAGCAGGTTGTGGCTGCTTATGAGGAGCAGTGCGAATATATCGAGAGCAGGGGCGGACAGGTGATCCTGATGGCGAGCCGCGCTTTGGCGGCTTGCGCGCAAACGCCTGATGATTATGAGCAGGTATACGGGCGTATTCTAAGCCAGGTAACCCGCCCGGTTATTCTGCACTGGCTCGGCGACATGTTCGACCCGGCCTTGGCAGGTTATTGGGGCGGGCGCGATCTGGACGAAGCCATGGACGTTTGTTTGCGTATTATCCGGGCCCATGCGGATAAGGTGGACGGGATCAAAATTTCATTACTGGACGCTGAGAAGGAAGTTCGCATGCGGCGTTTGCTTCCTGCAGGCGTCAAGATGTACACGGGAGACGATTTCAACTATCCGACCCTTATTCGCGGGGATGAGCAGGGCTACAGCCATGCGCTGCTTGGTATTTTCGACGCGATAGCACCAGTGGCCGCAGCGGCAATTCACGCTCTGGGCGAAGACGATGAGGCGCGATACGACGCCTTGTTCGAACCGACGGTTGCGCTGTCCAGACATATTTTCCAGAAGCCGACCTATGCTTACAAAACGGGCATCGTGTTCATGGCATATCTGAACGGACACCAATCTCATTTCCGCATGATCGGCGGGGCGGAAGGCGCGCGTTCGATCATCCATCTTTGCGAATTGTTCGTGCTGGCTGACAAGGCAGGCCTGATTGCAAATCCGGAGCTGGGGGCCAGGCGGATGAAGCACGTGCTGGCGCTGGCCGGCATTGAGTGAGTAAGAGAGCAAAAAGATAAATAACCGCTATTGCAAACATTGGGGAGGAGAGGTGCTTATGGACTTGTTCACGTCTTTCGAGCGGCTGAGCTTGAATCAAATTACGACAGAAAAGCTGACTTTGCCGGAAGCAGTGGATGCCTGCGCACGCGCGGAGGTTCCATGGATAGCTTTATGGCGGCATAAAGTCGAACAGTCGGGACTGGCGGCCAGCAAAAGGATAATTAAGGATGCAGGCTTGCAAGTATCGAGCCTTTGCCGGGGCGGCATGTTCCCGGCGGCTACGACCGCGGGGCGTCAGGCTAGACTGGACGATAACCGCCGTGCTGTAGATGAAGCAGCCGAACTTGGCGCTGAAGTGCTGGTTCTGGTTTGCGGTCCGGCTCCGGACCGTGATATCGCTGGAGCGCGGAAAATGGTAGAGGAGGGAATTGAACAGCTCGTTCCTTATGCAGAAGCAAGCGGTATCCGCCTGGGCATTGAGCCGCTGCATCCGATGTATGCCGCCGAACGCTCCGTTATCAATACGCTTGCGCAGGCTAACGATATCGCTGAACGTTTCAGACAGGAACAAGTTGGTGTGGTGGTCGACGTTTTTCATGTATGGTGGGATCCGGATTTATACACTCAAATTTCCCGTGCGGCTGGCCGCATACTCGGTTTCCACGTTTCCGATTGGATCGTACCAACACCGGATTTGCTGATGGGACGTGGAATGATGGGGGACGGCGTGATCGGGATTCGACGCATCCGGCATGCAGTAGAAGCGGCCGGCTATGCGGGACTGATCGAGGTTGAGATTTTCAACAAGGCTATTTGGGAGCTTTCTGGGGATGACGCGCTATCCTTGGTGAAAGCCCGCTACATAGAGCATGTTTAGCAAAGATAGTGATCAGAATGGAGATGCTTGAATGATTCGATCGGGCCTGCTATCGGTTACTTTTCGAAAACATTCTCCCCGCGAAATTATCAGCTTGGTGTCCGAGGCGGGATTGCAAGCGTTGGAATGGGGGGGTGACGTGCACGTACCCCACGGTGATCTGAGAACAGCTGGTGAAATCGGCCGTATGACGAGGGAAGCCGGGATCGAGATTTCTTCGTACGGCTCTTATTATCGAGTGGGGGTCCATGCTGATAATTTGGCGTTTGGGCGTGTGCTGGAGACGGCTGTGTCGTTAAAGGCGCCATCCATCCGGGTTTGGGCTGGAGACCTTGGTTCGGCGGAAGCGGATGAGCGCTGGTGGTACCAGGTAATCACAGATGCGCAGCATATTTCCGGAATGGCGATGAAAGAAGGAATCGCCATCGATTTCGAATACCATGGAGGAACGCTAACGGATTCGCAGGATTCGGCCAACCGGCTGCTGCTTGGCATCGATCGGCCGAATGTACGCTGTAACTGGCAGACGCCGATCAATGAAACCATGGAGCAAAGAAGCGATGGACTGTCTGCGATTCTTCCGAGTCTGGCCAATATTCACGTTTTTCATTGGCTGCCGGATGGCCGGCGCTGTTCTTTGGATGAAGGCCGGCAGCAATGGCTGCAGTATATTCGGATTATTCAAAAAGCAGGTAAAACTCATTATGCCCTTCTGGAATTCGTCAAGGATGATTCGACGGAGCAATTTCGCAAAGATGCACAAATATTGAATGAAATCTTAAGAGCGTGTTCTGATGAGTCAACAAGCAACTTGCTTGATGCTGATTAGGATTCGCTGCTTTCTTTGGTAAGTTGCCTGCAAAACGTTGACTGTCCAGTAAGAAGGAGCTTGTAGGTATGTGGAATACACTTAGAAATATGTTCGAAATATCACCTGGCGTCCGGTGGTTTGTTATTACGGAGGCACTGCTCGGTATCGGAACGGGTATGTTTCAACTGGTGTTGAACCTGCATCTTATCGATATGAGACTGGATGAAAAGCAAATAGGAGAATTAACCTCTGTAGGGGCACTGCTGATGGGACTTGTTTCTATACCTGCAGGCTTATTGGCCGGCTGGGCTGGACGCAAAAAACTGCTTGTCATAGGTGTTGTACTGATAGGCTTAAGCTATATGGGCTTTGGCCTGGGTCACTCGATTCCGGTTTTTTATGCTGCTCAGATTGTGCTGACTATCGGTACAACGCTTCTTGTCACATCGGAAATTCAACTGCTCTATTATTACAGTCGCTCTCAAAAAGAAGAAATTCGGGCATTCAGCCTATATTTTGCTATTTTCACTTTGTTCGTAGGGGTAGGAACCTTGCTGGGGGGCTTTATGCCGAAATGGCTGGAAGGCGGCACAACCATTTATCAGTGGACGTTGTATGCAGCAGCGGGGATGATGGTGACAGGCGGGGTGCTTCGTGGCATGCTGCTGCCTCCCGAGATGAAGCTTGGCGCAGAGCAGCAGCCCGGAACAGTACTGCACCCCGACTTGCAGCCCGATCCAGGCTTCATTAAGAACCCTGAAGTGCAGAGGAACAAACGCAAGATGCCGGGTAGGGCTGTGTGGGTGTTGTCTTTGTTCACGCTGCTCGGCGGCATGGCGTTTGGATTTACAGGTCCATACATGAACATGATCGTTAAATTTGGGTTTAATTGGGCAGACACCACTGTATCTCTAGTGCTCACGGGTGCAGGTTTATTCTCTTTTGTCGGGTCCATGCTGATGCCGATCCTGCTGGAGCGTCACGGCATCAGCAAATCCTTTCATTATGTGTACTTAACGAACATTGTTCTTACGGTGCTGCTGTTCATGACATTTCCTCCTTTTCTTTTTGGGGCTCTTATCCTGCTGCGCAGCGGAAGCTTTACGCTTTTGACGAATATGAGCGATAGCCAGGCTATGTCATGCATCAGCCAAGGAGAGCGCAATCTGTTTGCAGGAATGAGAACTGTGTTCAGAAGCATTGGCACAGCCATTGCGTCATATGCAACAGGGATAATGCTTGCCAGTAAGCATTACACACTGCCGTTTCTATTCACGGCTGCTATCATTCTGGTTGGCTATGCCTTCTTTTTAATATGGATCCGCCCACTATTTCTGGCACAAGCGAAGGAAACCCGACCTTATCTTGCCTAAGTTTTATGAACGCTATCAAACGTTGCTATCTGCAAGTTTAGACGATCATGTTAACAAAGTTCTTGCAGAAACAACGGAACAAAATGGAGGCGTCATCCTATCCATGGATGGGGTTCAGCCTGAAAAGGGAAATGAAACACTTTATGTCTTACGAGAGGTATTCAGTGGCACAGTGCTTGCCGCACAAAACATGAAGAGCGGCACAGCAGAAGAACTGAAGACACTTATCGAACCCATTATGAAGCTAGGGTATCCCATTGTAGGTATTGTAAGTGACGGACAAAAATCCATTCGGCTAGCATTTGAAACACTGTTGCCGGATGTGCCTTATCAGTACTGTCAGTACCACTATCTAAAAGATATAGCCAAACCCATTGTCGACGCCGATCGAAAGTTAAAAATGGAACTCAAAAAGAGCATGCGTGGGATTCGCGACATAGAACGAAAAATGGAGCAAGCCGAATTCAAAGCGTCTGAAGTAGAGAAAACGATACAGTCAGAATCACAACCTACTGAAATTACCGAAGCGCAGATTTCAAAGGGATATGTTGCAGCGGTTCGAGCTCTGCTCCTTGAAGATGGTGATCCACCGCTAGAGCTTCCTGGATTAATTATTTATGAACGCGCACAAGCCATTCAAGCTTCCCTACAAAGATGCTTGAGTAAAAAAAGAGCCTGATTTACTTCAGGGTGTTGTCAGAATATTCAGCAATATAGGTGGAATGGAACCTTTGTATACTGCGGTTTCGCGGCTAGTGAAACCGTTGAAGCAAATCGCTACCATCCTTACCCCCGGTGAAGACAAAAGTAGTGAGACAGTTGAATGGGAAATGTCAATACTACTGAGTTGGGTGAAACAAACCTACACGCTTCAAAGTGACGAGCTCATGGTTAACAATTTACTTAACTTTTCCAGAGGATTTTGGAAGGGTCTATTCACTTGTTATGACCATTATTACATTCCAAGAACGAACAACGACTTAGAGCGATTTTTTCGAAAGACGAAGGCTAGTCACCGTCGTATTACAGGACTTCGTAGCTGGAACAGCTACATCATACGCAATGGTGAAATGATCGTGTTAGTGAATGATGCACTTCGCCAAGAACATGTCATTTCACGCCTGCGCTCCTCCTCTCAGGTGGTGTGTACAGTGTATTGGTCTTCAGTAGCATGAAAACCAACCGTACCAATTTACGTGCGGAAAGGACGAGTGCTCTTTTGTGCTTGTGCTTCGGAACTTCATCATACTTTTTCTGGTAAAAAGCGCCGTATTCCGCATCGTATTTGCGGACAGAATCGGCTGCTTGGGTTAAATAATAGCGAAGATACTTATTGCCTGTTCGCATGCGCGAAGTATCTTCAGCTTGAAACTCGCCGGATTGATGTTGGTTCCAGACGAGACCGGTGTACTTCGCAAGGTCGTTGTGATCGTCAAAACGATCAATGCCGCCAATTTCAGCAATGATGCCAGCGGCATAGACAGGACCAATGCCTTTCACCGAGGTTAGCGTTTGTGGAATGGCTTTCATGATCCTTGAAATCTCTTTATCGAGCTTTTTCACCTCAGACTCCATGTGTTGGATGACACTGAGCGTGACAGCCAGAGAGATGTTCACGGGGTCCGCCATCGCCTTATCGAGACGAAAGGAGGAACGAGCAATTTTCTTTAAGTATTCGGCAATTTCTTCGGGATTTTCAAAGCGGTTTTTACCTTTATCCTTAAGGAAATCGATGAGTTCTTCCATCGACATGGCGACAATTTCCTCGGGTTCAAGCTCTTGGATCACAGCTAAACTTGTGGCGCCAAACGTGTTGGAGAAAGGGTTGTCCATTCGCATGCCGCTGAATTTTAAAAATACTTGGTTTAAGAAACGCGTTTTATCTCTAGCAATATTGTGCATCAGGAAAAATCGCGTGCGTGTGAGGCGCTGTAAGGCTTCATATTGAATGTCATCCTTCATTTCATGGGGTAGTCGACCAAATCGTAGATGGTCTGCAATCACCCAGGCATCGATGCGGTCGTTCTTCACAAGGGAATCATATCCCTTCTTAAAACGAGCCACTTTCCTTGCATTTAAGACGTAAATTTGAGACTCAATTTCCGGCTCATAGCCGTGAAGTTGATCTTTCAAATAATGGGCGAGGTACCAACCGAGGTTGGATGTGGCCTCCATCCCAATGCGAAGTTGCGGGCTGTTTTCTTTATCCGAAGTATCCAACAGTCGTTTGATCAGGGTGTCGGCCCCGGTTTGATCGTTAGATATAGGAAAAGAGGCCAGCGCCCTTCCGTCTCCTGCCATGAACTGTACATGGTGAGAACGTAAGCTTACGTCTATTCCGACTAGTATTTGTGACATAGAATCACCTCCTGTTGTAGAGTAATCAAGCTAATCTCAGACCTGGGTGCCTGTGGGAACCACCAACTGCAGCCTCGTCATCAGCACTCATCTGTATGGAACACAATTCCGGGTGCTACCCCATTCCAAGACAGCGGCGCAACCAGCGGTTAGAAATTGAGCAGTGGATCACAGGTAGCAAGCTTTTTGAGCAGTACCTTTCGGTCCGCAAGGAGGGTAAGAAATTCCCTTGTCCGGATCAACTGGAAATTCGCTTGAATCGAGCTTCTAAACATATTATACGAGAGAGGGAATGGCTGTAGTCGGAAGAGCGGTAGCGTCCGCATTTAAAGATTTGTTCCAACCGCCTCATCTATCCATAGTTCCTTCACTTACAATACAACTAAATACAATACTACTAAATCCTGAAAGCATAAGAATAGAAAATGACGAGGTGAATCAATCATATGGAAAAGGTAATGATAACAGTTGCAACAACAGGTGCGTTCCCCACAAAGGGACAAAATCCGAATATACCCTTAACCCCCGAGGAGATTGCAGACGACGTTTATGAATGTTGGAAAGCTGGAGCCTCCATTGCACATGTGCATGTGCGGGATGATGAAGGGAAAGGCACGATGAATTTGGAGAAATTCAAAGAGACGGTGCAGCTGATTCGCAGCCGGTGTGATATTGTTCTGAATCTGACAACCTCAGGTGATCTGAATGCTACGGATGATGATAGAATAGCTCATTTGATCGAATTAAAGCCAGAGATGGCAACTTTTGATGCAGGAACTATGAATTGGATGCATGACACGTTGTTCATAAACCATCCTCATTTTCTGGAGAAGCTGGGGAGAATTACGATGGAGCATGCAATTAAGCCTGAGATAGAAATTATGGATGCCGGAATGGTCTATAACTCCTTTCATTATGTCAACAAGGGAGTTCTGAATACGCCGGGGCATTACCAATTTGTCATGGGAGTACCTGGTGGAATAGGAGCTACGATTGAAAATCTTGTTTTTCTAAAAGGCTTGATCCCGCAAGATGCCACATGGTCTGCTTTTGGGGTTGGGAGACATCATCTTCCCATCCTGTTTGCAACGATCGCAATGGGCGGCCATGTCCGGGTAGGTATGGAGGACAATGTCTTTTATACAAAGAACAGGCTGGCTAAATCAAATGCTGAATTTGTAGAGCGGGCGGCAAGACTCATCAGAGAAGCAGGTAAAGAAGTCGCTTCACCGGATGAGGCTAGGCAGATTTTGAAGTTACATAACCATGGAGAAAGAAGCATGTTGTCGTGATACAGAAAATAGCCGTTTTAGGCGCCGGGACGCTTGGACATGGGATTGCGGAAACTTTTGCGATGTATGGTTACGATGTTAATTTATATGACAGGGACCAGAACAGACTAGCTTCTGCTGTAGATGAAATTAAGGATGAACTAGAATTATTGGCGGAAGAAAATGTGATTGGATATGGGGAAGTAGCTCCAGCAATCGCACGAATTCACTTGTCGGCAGATTTGAAAGGGACAGTTGAAGATCGTGATTATATCATTGAAGCAGTTCCTGAGATTCTAGAGCTTAAACAACAGCTGTTTCAGCAGCTGGACTCGTATTGTCTTCCACACGCCATTTTCGCAAGCAATACGTCCAGTTTGAAGCTCACGGATCTCATGAAGCTGGTTAGTGATGAGCGCAAAAAGCGGATGATCATAAATCACTGGTTTAATCCGGGACATCTAATGCCCATTGTAGAGCTATCTTACTTCGGAAATATGCCTGAGCCTGTTTATCTGGAAGTTGAGGCATTATACAAGTCTATAGACAAACAGACCGTGAAAGTGCAAAGAGATGTTCCGGGGCTCGTCGCCAATCGGATTCAACAAGCGATTGCCCGCGAGGTTTTTTCCATTATCGAATTAGGGATCGCATCCCCGGAAGATGTAGACAGAGCATTGAAGTTCGGTCCGGCTTTCAGATATGCTACAACAGGGCAGCTCGAAATCGCTGATTTAGGGGGGCTGGATCTTTGGTGCACGGTAGGAGACAATTTGCTGCAAGACATGGATCATTCACGCTCTTCCAATCAATTATTGAGAAAAAAAGTGGAAGAAGGAAAGCTGGGCGTCAAATCCGGGGAAGGTTTTTATACCTACGAAAAGGACGATATACAAGCATCGAAGAGAAGGTTGGCCCGAAAATTAATTCAACAGCTCAAAGCCTCCAAAAATTACACATGATTTACACATGACTAGAAATGAGGACGTTTAATTGATGAACATCCAGAGGCTGATGATCATTGGGGGAGGGCAGATGGGCAGCGGAATTGCCCAGGTTGTCGCTGCTGCGGGGATGAATGTCATTTTAAATGATATCGATCCTGCATGCTCACTAAAAGGGTTAGGTGCTATTCGTAATAATCTAATCCGGGATGTGGAAAAGAAGCGCAAATCTCAAGCAGAAATGGATGCCATTCTAGCCCGAATCTCTCTATCCAGTGACTTGGAAGATGGACGGAACGTGGATATGGTGATTGAAGCGATTGTGGAAAACATGCTAATAAAATCTGAGCTTTTCAAAAAGCTGGACCTGATCTGCCCACAGCATGCCATACTTGCCAGCAATACGTCATCGCTTGCGATTACAGAGATTGCATCCTTTACGAAGCGTCCGGATCAAGTTATTGGCATGCATTTTATGAATCCGGTCCCTGTTATGAAGCTGATTGAAATCATCCGTGGATTGCGTACTTCCGATGAGACGTACCTGCTCGTTGAGAATTTAGCCAAGCGCATGGACAAAGTGCCGATAGAAGTGAATGATTTTCCGGGATTTGTATCGAACCGGATTTTATTGACGATGATTAATGAAGCGGTTTTTTGCCTTTATGAGGGAGTTGCTGCACGGGAATCGATAGATGAAGTTATGAAGCTGGGGATGAATCATCCGATGGGGCCTTTGGCTTTAGCCGATTTTATCGGATTGGATACGTGCCTGGCGATCATGGAGGTGCTTCATGAAGGCCTAGGGGATTCGAAGTATCGTCCCTGTCCGCTGCTTCGCAAGTATGTCGCTGCCGGCTGGCTGGGCAAAAAGTCTGGACGGGGTTTTTATAATTATAAGTAAAGGGAGCAGCAAACTCCCTTCGCGAAGCTCCCTCCACGCGTTTTACTTCACAATAGTTCTTCAGTCTTGTTCAAGCTTCTGCGAATGCACGTATGGCAAATGTCCCTTTATTTTTGCAGGTACTGCATAGAAAGAAATACCTTCCTCTGGCAAAAGATGCAAATTGCATAAATGCTCCACAATGGGTATGCCTGCCTTTAATAAAAGGGAATGTACGGGCCTTGTTTTACCCGATGTTTCATCTATATTATAAGAATCGATCCCAACCAAAGCAGCCCCTTGCTGGAGTATATAGCGGGCTGCTTTTTCTGTTAAATAGGGCGGGCAATGAAAGTAAGCTTCTGTACTCCAATGGCGATCCCAACCTTAATCCCTTTCAATGATATGGCTGAGATCTATATAAGTTCGCTTCATGTTCTAACCTTCGTTTTGAAGTGGACGGGGCCAATGCAGCCCGCAGCTATCTTCAACAGCATGGGGTGCCGGACGAGTCTATTCGACTAGTATGGGACGCCATCGCCTTGCACACTACGATCGGAGTTGCACCATATAAAGAGCCTGAAGTTGCGTTAATATACTCGGGAGTCGGCTATGATGTTATGGGTGAAAACTTTGAAAGCATTTCGGAAGAGACGCGTGAGCAGGTAGTCGCTGCTTATCCGCGGGACAATTTCAAGAATAAGATATTGCCCGCTTTTCTCGAAGGCTTTAAGCATAAACCGGAAACCACATTCGGAAATATTAAATCGGATGTTTGCGAGCTTTTGCTTCCAGGCTTTAAACGAACCAGTTTTTGTGATTGTGTATTGCACTCGCCATGGAAGGATTAGTAACATAACACAGCGCGGAGGTCGAAATGGAAATAAGACAGTTGGAATATTTTATGGCAATTTGCCAGGAGCTCCATTTCACTCGCGCTTCCGTGAATTTAGGGGTAACACAACCTACTTTAAGCCATCAATAAAAGCTTTAGAAGATGAAATAGGCACTCTGCTATTTGATCGAATAGGGAAAAAAACAATGTTAACAGAAGCTGGTTTGATTTTATTAAAGCATTGCCACAATGTCTTTAACAGTCTGGAAAGTGCCCGGGAAGAGATTGCGGAGCTGCAAGAAATTAAACAAGGCAGTCTTTCAATAGGAGCTCTAACAGGAGAACTAAATCAGCTGGTTTCCAAATTACTTGTAGATTTTCACCAAAGATATCCCCAAATTATGCTGAAAGTAGTAGGCTCGGATGATCTTATAGAACGTGTCATTCAGAATGAAATTGATTTTGGCTTAACGATTCTCCCGGTTCAGGATGAAAGAATAACGACAGTGCCCCTATACGAGGAAAATCTTTATTTGACCGTTTCAAGCAATCATCCTTTGGCGAATCGCGAAAAAAATCGATTTATAAGAAATAACCGGATTGTCGTTTATCGTATTTCCAAAAACCCATAAATGCCGCCAACAAATCGAAATCGCTTTTCAATTACTAGGCATCAGCCTGAAACCAATCATAGAAACGGATGCACCTGAATCCATCATTAGTCTGATAGAAGCGCGAGCGGGAGTATCGATCCTGTCTAAAACGCTTATAAATATATGGAATAATGATAATATCAAAATTATAAAAATTGAAAATCCGTCTATTCGCAGGCAAATTGGTTTGATCTATTACAAAAGGAAAAATATATGGGATTTGCTGCGCGGGGAGTTCATAAATATTAAAAAAAACGGTCACAGAAACCCATAAGGATTAACATAGCTGAGCGTAGGAAGGGATGCCGGAGGAAGCAGCGATAATAAGCTGTGATAGAATGCAGTCCGGCTCCCCCGAGTGGAGCATGTGCTTCACTTAACGATGTTTTTGAGGCTGTCGATTAATTGTGGATTAAAAAAATGAGCCTCTAAAAATCGATTTAAACACGTTTAAGTGGCAAGTTTTGATCGATATCAGTAAACGTTTTGAATTGCACACAGTTAATCGACAGCCACTTTTTCATCGTTAAAGCAAGTGTTTCCAATCAAAATAAAATCCCCATTGTATTTCCTTTCTGATCTTACAACACAAAACAGCCCCCAATCTTTAAGATTGAGTGCTGTTTTGTGTCAATTATTCACTCATTGATTCCTGAATTAGTTGTGGTATTATTTCTGGTTTTCCTTCGATTTGCAAACTGAATAATAACATAATCACAACTTAAACAGGGTTCATAATAAGTAAAGAGATAAATGTGGCCTACATTGCAGTTGACAAAGAAGAGATGTTGACTTTGCCCGTAGCCGTTGCTCGATTGTCACAAGGACTTAGTTCCGTTGATTACGGTTTGGCCATGGCTGGAGCTACCATCGCATTCATCCCAATGTTAATCTTCTTTATTGCATTCCAGAAGTTCTTTATCAAAGGCATTTCCGTAGGTGCATTGAAAGGCTAACTTCACCTACTTATAGCTGCAGGAAGACTGTTCGCAGAAAGGAAGGTATCATATGCCAGTAAAAATAGACTTGAAACGATTGGAGCAATCCATCTTTGAATCTGAGAATGCACCTGTTGTCAAGGATCGTATCCTGTTTTATGATGAATCCGATTTCACTCGTTGGAAGCCTGAGTGCTGGGCTCAACCCCGTCTTGAATCCGTGCTACCGTTCAAGAGCACTACGCATGATTACAAGTTGAAAGTGACGATCTTTCGATTGTCGTCATGATTTAATTGGCTATTGAAGCCGGCAAAGAACGTCAACTTTTATCCGAAATTAACACAAAATCGATGGCAATTTGGCTGCACCGGGACATGACTTTGAAAGTCTACTAACATTTGCGAGAGTCTTATACTGAGAAGAATAACGTTTCAAATTGAATTTGTGGACCTCAGACTTCGCTACCTAAGACCAAAACGCAAGCGAAGAAAATCACGATATTGTCCGCTTTCCTTTCATGGTGTTTTGACGAGAAGTACTTGAAGAAGGATCTAACCCGTGGACTTGTCGGGGTCAAGCTGGGTAAGAAGCAGATACCAGATCGAGAGATTGACACTGACTCTCTGCAGAGAGCTATAGCCTATTACGAACACGATCCTAAGTTTCGGAGCCTGATGATGCTTTTAGCCACAACGGGACTACGACTGAATGAGGTTATCACACCGAAATGGAAAGACCTCTATATTGATTCCGTCCGAAAGAAACATTATGTCAGAACAGAGACGAAGCGGCATGGTGTTCGGCATGCGCTGATTAGTTCATGACATTTCCGCCTTTTCTTTTTGGGGCTCTTATCCTGCTGCGCAGCGGAAGCTTTACGCTTTTGACGAATATGAGCGATAGCCAGGCTATGTCATGCATCAGCCAAGGAGAGCGCAATCTGTTTGCAGGGATGAGAACTGTGTTCAGAAGCATTGGCACAGCCATTGCGTCATATGCAACAGGGATATTGCTCGCCAGCAAGCATTACACAATGCCGTTTCTATTCACGGCTGCTATCATTCTGGTTGGCTATGCCTTCTTCTTAATTTGGGTCCGCCCGCTGTTTTTGGCACAAGTGAAGGAGGCCCGACCTTATCTTACCTGAGCTTTATGATCCTGCTCCAGCGCCCAGAACCAGAACCAGAACCAGAACCAGAACCAGAACCAATGCCCTGTTGGCTGGGTTTCTTTTTTTTGAGGAAATCTCCCTTAAATATGGATAATACTAGCTGCAAATGCTGCAGAGTTAAAAATAGTTTATGAGATCGAAAGTTTTGTGCATGGACAGTGCGTCTCTTGTAAGATATTCTATTTAATAATGATAATCATTATTAATGAAAACGCAGGGGGATTATGTACATGTTAGCAAGAACGAAGAAAAGTAATGGCAGGTTATGGATTCATTTTACTCTTATTGCAGTGCTGCTGCTCGTTGTCGCAGGGTGCGGCAGTGCAGGATCGGAAACACAGAAGAATGGCGTCACACAGACACCCGCATCGAGTTCAAACGTAGTTTCTTCGCCTGCTGCGGGAACTGATTCCAATGCAAAACGGACAATGAAAGATGCTTATGGCGATGTAGAAGTTCCAGCGAATCCGGTGCGGATCGTTGTGCTGGATATCGGAGCGCTCGATAATTTGTTGGAATTGGGGATTAAGCCAGTTGGCGCTCCATCGATTTTGTCACCTGGAGATCCTTATCCAAGCTACCTGAAGGGGACTGATGGCATTGAGAACATCGGGTCGGTGAATGAACCGAACCTTGAAGTGATAGATAGGCTCAAGCCGGACCTTATTATCGGCAACAAAGACACACATGATGGCATTCATGATCAATTGAAGCAAATTGCCCCAACCGTATTTGTAGAGACACTCGGCGTGACCTAGAAGGCCAACCTTAAAGTCCATGCGGAAGCCGTTAATAAAGCTGAAGAAGGCAATAAACTGCTTGAAGCTTACCAGCAACGAGCGGAAGAATTGAAATCTGCAATCACAGGCAAATCGGACAAGGTGGTGTCCTTATTCCGTCCGCGTCAGGATAAAATTGTGATCTACCTGACTAATACATTTGCTGGACTGATTATGAAAGATGCTGGAGTCACCCGTCCTGAAGCCCAGTCGGGGGAAGGATTCTCCGTAGATATAACAGAGGAGCAGATAGGGGACTTGGAAGGCAATGTCATTCTCTGGTTCAATCGGGAGAAGGAAGCTTTCGCCAAGCTGGAAGGCAGCCAGCTGTGGGCGACTTTGGAAGGTGTGAAGAACAATAAGGTGCATCCGGTGGATTGGGAGTATTGGATGAGTGGACTAGGCATTCAAGCTGCCAACAGCGTGCTTAATGATCTGAACACATTCCTTGCTGACTAACAGATTTGGATTTTCAATAATAGCATGAATACTAGCAATGAATAATAGCATGACCAGGATTGGGCAGCCCTCAGCGCTGCCCAGTCTTTCTGCATGATTATACAGCAATATGTGTTGGGGGGTTGGACATTGAAGCTCAGATTCATTGGATTGGGATTTCTTCTTGTCCTTGTCATCATGGCGATAGTAGCGAGTATTATATTCGGGATTGTCCATATTCCATCCGGTTCAGTGCTGGATGCTTTCACGTCCTATGACGGATCACGTGAGCAGCTGATTATTCGCACCGTGAGGCTTCCGAGGGCTCTGATTGCCGCTATGGTAGGCAGTGCACTAGCTGTGGCCGGCTGTCTGATGCAGGCGCTGAGCCGCAATGCGCTTGCCGGTCCGGAATTGTTCGGAGTGAATTATGGGGCAGCCCTGGCTGCGGTTCTTGCTTTATACATATTCGGTTCCACCTCGCTTACCGTATTTGCCTGGGCGGCGCTGATCGGTGCAGCAGTCGCAGGAGCAGCCGTGTTTCTGCTCAGTTCAGTGGGCAGAGAGCCCTTGACGTCAGTCAAGCTGGTGCTGGCGGGGGCCACCTTGAATTTGCTCCTGGCTTCTCTGACGCAGGGCATTCTAATTCTAAATGAACAGACGCTGGATACGATGCGATTCTGGCTCGCGGGTTCACTTACGGGGCGTGATCTTTCCTTATTCACGCAGCTTTTTCCCTATATGCTGGCCGGTCTGCTCCTAGCGTTCTTCATGGGTAAACATATGAACATCATTAGTCTGGGGGATGAGATGGCTCAGGGACTGGGTCAGCGTGTGTTCTTCATAAAAGTGCTTTGTATTGGAGCGATTGTCCTGCTCGCTGGGAGTGCTGTTGCGATTGCTGGACCGATTGGCTTCGTCGGGCTTGCAGTTCCGCATATGGCACGCTTCGTGGTCGGAATCAATTACCGCTGGATTATCCCCTATGCGGCTTTGATCGGTGCGCTGCTTTTACTGGTGGCCGATATTGGGGCGCGATTCGTGCTTCCTTCCCAAGAAGTACCTGTGGGAGTCGTAACTGCCTTCTTCGGTGCGCCCTTCCTGATTGTTCTGGCTCAGCGAAAGGGGGGAGCGATATAGCTTCTTCGGTATCGAAAAGACATTGGATATGGATCATCGGGCTGCTGGTACTGCTGAACTTGCTGGTGCTGGTTTTGAGCATCGTCATGGGTGAGAGAACGATTCCGCTGCTTGCTGCCATTGGGACTGTGCTGGGCATAGGCGGTGATGAATATATGTTTACGGTGTATAAGCTGCGTCTGCCAAGAGCTTTGACCGGTTTTCTGGCAGGGTGTGGTCTGGCTATGTCGGGGACCATCCTGCAGGTCATTACCCGTAACCCCCTTGCTTCACCGGGCGTCATCGGACTCAATTCAGGAGCGGCCGCTGCTGTAGTCGCTGCTATCGTGCTTGTTCCGTCAATGCCGATGAGCAGATTGCCGCTGGTTGCCTTTGGAGGGGCATTACTGGTCGCAACGTTCATCTATGGATTGTCTTGGCGTAAAGGCAGCTCTATGCTTCGCATGCTTCTGATTGGCATAGGCATATCCGCGATGGCAGGTGCGCTGATTACTTATTTAATGACCATCGGCAATATTTTCCGTGTCTCACAAGCTTTTGTATGGATGGCGGGCAGTTTATATGGGCGGACATGGGATCACTTTTGGCCTCTGCTGCCATGGATAGTTGTTTTGTTTCCGCTTCTGTACCTGCTTGCCCGCCAGCTTGATCTGTTTCAATTTGGGGATGAGTCGGCGATGGGATTGGGGATTCGCCTGGAGACGATGCGTCTTGTATTTATTGCCATCAGCGTCGGCTTGGCTGGATCAGCCGTATCCATGGCTGGAACGATTGCATTCGTCGGTCTGATGGCTCCGCATATGGCGATGCACTTGGTAGGTAGCCAGAGCAGGAAGCGGATTCCGGTTGCTGCCTTGCTGGGGGGCTTTATCGTCATGCTGGCGGATTTGCTGGGAAGGATGCTTTTCTCGCCATTCGAAATTCCGGTCGGTTTGATTACTGCACTGATTGGCGCGCCGTATATGATCTATTTGCTGATTCGTCGCAGAGTTGTATAATGTAAGATATTGCTCTGATCGACGAAAGGCAGGTGTTACCCCGAATGCCGTCTCATTCCATATTGAGCCAACCATTATATTTGTTCTCCTCCGTGCGCAAGCGTAAATTTTCATGCGGACAGAGGGATAGAACTTACCGGGTCCCTGTGCATTTGCTTTGTTTTATTGTTGAGGGGGAAGGGGTTATGCTGATCGATGGAATGCTGCACAGAATCCGCCCATTCGAGTTGTATTTGCTCGCTCCGGGTATGATTCTGGAGATTCCTGATCAATCCAGGACTTATGAATATTACGGTGTATTTTTTCAACCGGTTTTGCTGACTAAATCCCGGGGACTGTTCGAAGCGGCACAATCCTTGTCATTGCCCGGATCGCTGCCAGCCGGACATGTCCCTGTTTCTCAACCGCAGCAGGTACTTCAGCATATATTAAAGATGTATGAGAACAGCAGAGGACCGTTCAAAGGGGATTCTTTATCCATGCGGCTGCAGTTGGAAGCATTCATGAACACGCTTCTCCGAAATATGCCGGATATGCAGGAGGAGAGCGACGATCGTATCGACCGGAGCTTAACCTATATAGAACAGCATTACGCGGGGAAAATCAGCGTAGAAAAGCTGGCCGGGATTGCAGGTATGTCACCTATTCCCTATTCCCGGTTATTCCGCAAAGTTACAGGCTTGCCACCTGTTGAGTATATGAACACGTTTCGGATGGAGAAAGCGAAGCGGCTCATCAGCCAGGAGAACAGCCGGGTCAAGGAAGTGGCTGCATCCGTAGGTTTTCGCAGTGAGTTTTATTTCAGCCGGTTGTTCCAGCGTATGGTTGGAGTATCGCCAACTGTATATATGAAGCGAGGAACGTTGAGAGTGGCCGTGGCCTCATCACTTGGATTTCATGATCATTTGCAGTCAGTAGGGGTAGATCCCGTGTGCGTGGTGGATTTATTTCATTATCCGGGCATGGAAGCACAGGCATATGCTGAACAGTTGAATAATCAGATGGATCAATTGCGGCAAACCTCGCCCGACATCATTATTGCCGATCATTATCATTTAGATTTCAGAGAGTTATTGAAGCAGGTGGCACCCCCTGTTTTTCTCGACTTCTCCGTCTGGGACTGGAAGCGGAACTTTCTGAAGATCGTAGAGCTTGTTGATCGGGAACGTGAAGCTGCACAGACGCTTGCCCGCCTCGAGATGCGGACTGCAGATGTCGGACAGATGCTGCGTCAAAAACTGGCAGATGAGCGTGTAACAATTATGCAGGTAAACCACCGGGTAATCGGAATTCAAGGTACTATCGATCATCCGCTGAATGAATTGATTTATTCAGAACTTGCATTGAAGTCGGGCCAACAAGTGCCTGTGGACAGATGGAGATGGGAAATGCCGCCAGAATCACTCCCTCCGCTGGAGACGGAGCATCTTTTTATCCAGAAGCACCATGTTTTGGCAGGCAGTGAATTCATATTTAAGCGGCTTATAGAGACGTCTGTCTGGAATGAAATTCACGCGGTTCGTCATGATCATGTACAAATGATTCCGAACTGGTTCGTGATGAGCTGGACGCCTCGGGGGAGAGAACAGATTATGAACACGCTTATGGACAGATTTGCGAACAATTGAATGCTGAATATGAAAAATCTGACCACCCATAAATGAGTGGCCTGCATCTGCGGGTAGATGTAAGCAGCTTTCTTCTGCTAATGATGCTGCTGCCAACGATCAGGACTGCACATATAGACTGCATATTGTGCAGGATCCTGTACTTATTGCACAAAACGGATTGTTTCTCTTACATATTTCCGATGGATAGCGTATAGTTGATAGCATATTTTCTTTATAAATCGAGGTGCGCTATGAAGATCTTCAAACCATCTTTTTTTTATCGGAAAAAATATTATCTTCGTATTGTGTTCTCCATTAGTTTTTTGACCGTTATTTTGATCGGCGCTTTAACCATGGCTTTGTATATCTATGGCAAACAAACCATTACGCGAATAGAATCTCAAAGCAATATGCAAGTATTAAATCAAGTGCGGTTTAATTTTGAATTAATGGACTCAACCATTAAAAATGCCGCTAAATATTTGTTCGTAAATCCAGACACAACCGCGTTGCTGAATGCTACGGGCAATCTGGATTACGACGATATTTACAACCGCTTGAACCGGGTAACAAGCTCCGTTATTGCTTCAAATTCGTTTATCCATTCCATCGGTTTTTATAATGAATACCAAAGCCAGTACTATTATGCTGGTAAGCAGATGTACTACGATGATACGGGTTTCAAGCAAATGATTGCCGACTACCCGAAAATTCCGCGCATGAAGCCGATTTTTCGCTTAATCGATCATTCATTCGGAGATAAGACCGTAAATGAAAAGATCATCACGTACTTGCTCTATCAAGATTCTGGCGAACCGGCAAAGATTGATTACGCTGTGGTCATTAACGTAAATGCCAATTGGATCAGAGACAATCTCGATTTGCTCCATATGGTTAATCCTAAAATCGGTGAAAGTGTCTACATCTATAGCGATACTAGCGGCTTTCTGGATAACAGCGAATCTGATGAGAGCTTGCGTCAATCGCTGCTCGCTGCTTATGGTCGTGAAACTAATAAAGATCAGAGCAATCAAGGTTCCTTTGAGCAGAAGTTGAACATGCAGGATTATGTGATAAGCTATCAGAATTTAAAGGAACAAGGGCTGACGATTTTCAAAATACGCCCGAGCGCAGTGGTCTACCAATCTCTTCATACTTTGAGTATTTTCTTGTGGATTATTTTTGTTATTTTCGTGCTGGTGGCGTTGTTTTTTTCTATCCTGGTATCGGGCATCGTTTACAATCCAATCCAGAAGCTGGTCCGGCAGGTAACGGTCAAATCCAATCAAAGCCAGGTGAACGATGAAATTTTATTCCTCAGCAGTAACTATGACGAGTCCATAAACACGCTAAAGAAATATGATGTAGAAAAAAAGAACTATCATGCTTTGATGAAAACATATTTTATAAAAAATATGTTATTAGGAGAAGGGTTGTCTTCCAGAGAGCTGTTTGAAAAAACATGCGAAGAATATAAGTTGAAGCTTATTTTTGATGGAGCCTATTGCCTTTGCCTCGTCCAAATTGACGAATATGAGCGTTTTCAACAAAGCTATAACCAGTATGACCGGAATTTACTAAAGTATGCCTTATTCAATGTGTTCACTGAATCCTATGGAGAAGTGAGCCACGCGGAAGTTGCTGAAATGCACGATGACGACATCGTATTGATGCTTCCATGCGGAAGCTTTGAAACGGGCTGGCCAGAAGCACTAGAGGATAAGGTACAAAAGGCACAGCATTTCATGCTCGAATATTACAAACTGTCTGTTACTGTTTCGATGAGTCCTATTTTTCAAGGTGTCGGGAATATGCCGGGAGCTTATAAGACTTTGCTGCATGATGCTTCCTATCGCTTTTTTTTGGGACATGGCAGCTTTATTACACCCAAGCGGTTGAAGGCCAACAAGGAAACCAGCAAAACTACGTACTCTCAAAAGCTTGAAACGGCTTTGCTGGATAATATTCAAACAGGGAATCTATCCGGCATTAAACAATCCTTAGGCCTGATCCAAGCCGAGCTTAAGGGGATAAGCTATGAGCACATGACGCTATCTTTCATGCACCTTTTGAATGTGATAAGAAGCTCATTGATTCATAATGGCAAGCAAAATCATGAGGAAACCGGCAAAGATATCCTGAAATTATTAAGGTCTATTGGAAGCTATGAAACGATAGAGGAGTGCTTTGCAAAGCTAATATCCATTTTGAACCCTATCGTGAATGGCAGTAAAAATGATGAAACATCGAATCAAAGCTTTGTGCTGGAAACTGCTTATAATATGATTAAATTGACTTATCCGGAAAACACGCTGTGTGCCGATTTCATCGCCACGCAACTAAAGATTCACCCGCGAAGGCTTGCAAAAATCTTCAAGGATGGAACGGGGATGTCTATAGCCGATTGCATTAACGAAGTACGCATGAAGGAAGCCGCGGCACTACTTGAAAACTCCAATATGAATGTGTACGATATTATTTTTCGGGTGGGCTATGAGAACGAGTCCTATTTTTATAAATTGTTCAAAAGTCGTTATGGAATTACACCTAAGGAATATGCCAATAAATTTCGGGATGGTACAGATTGACTATATATTCACATCAAACATCTGGAATAGACAGCTTAAACATTCCAAGTAAGGGGCGGTGGGCGCAGATCATCGTTACGGACACCAGAGACCTTATTTGCCGTAATTCACCCTATTTAGGGAAGCTTACGGACATCAGATCCCCTATTTGGATAAAAAGAAGCTGAATTACCACTAGCCAAGGCGAATAACGTACTTCATGTCCGTAAGATCCAAAAAACCCGAATTTTCATGTCTTTCATGGAAAATCGGGCTTTTTTTGTGGCCAGAAAATATAAGTTTTGGGATAATTCCTGGAGTGAAAAATTCTCGATTACACAGTGCAGCTTTGATGAGCGTTAGTGGCAGCCCCGCCCTCCGTGGAAATGAGCGTGCTCGACTTAACGATGTTTTTCATCGTTAAAACATCAGCTCCTCCTCAACTGCGCGGGCTCTTCATCTCCCGCGCCTGCGCCTGGCTGGCTGTCCGTTTGAGCTTGTGTTCGTGTGATTGCATCTGAAAGAGGGAATGGCTGTGGGAGGGAGAGCGGTAGCGTCCGCCTTTAAAGATTTGTTCCTACCTCCTTATGTATACCATTCAAGGGAACAAATCTTTAACAGCGGCTGGAGCCCACAGCCATTCCCTCCGCCTATCGTCAAATCTAATAACAACTTAAATATGCAATTATTACAGGGAAATGCAAAAAAAACAGTACAAATATACAGCTCCGGTTCTGAAGTTGCAGTTCCATCTGTTCGTTATACCCAGCATAATAAATTTTGTACAGCAGCAAATTCTTGCCCGATAGCACGATAGCATGATTGCACAATGTTGCTCCTACAAATTTAGAAATGAATAGAGGCTGTAAAGAGCATGAACAAAACAATAGTCAGACGCTTCAAATATTTTAAAAGCAGCTGGGGGCTTACCCTGCTCGCATTGCCAACCATTTGTTACATTTTCGTTTTTTCTTATGTACCTTTATATGGTTTGATGGTTCCGTTTAAAGATTATAATTTCAGTCAGGGATTCTGGGGCAGTCCGTGGATTGGCTTGAAAAACTTTGAATATTTATTGAATTCAGACTTAATAGGGATTGTACGCAACACTATAGTCATGAACGGCTTATTTATCATCATCAATGTAATAGTAGGAGTTACGGTGGCACTGCTCTTGTTCGAACTCGGAAAGAGGGCTAGTAAAACGTATCAGACCTTGCTTTTTTTACCCTATTTTATTTCGTGGATCGTGGTTTCTTACGCTGTGTATGGTTTTCTTGATCCGGAACTCGGAATTGTCAACAAGATCATTGCGGCCTACGGTGGGGAGCAGATCATGTTTTATAATGAGCCGAAGTATTGGCTGTTTATCTTAGTTGCCGTGAATGCATGGAAATTGCTTGGCTATGGGGCATTGATGTATTTTGCAGCATTGATGGGGATTGATTCCGAGTATTATGAAGCCGCAAAGCTGGATGGAGCGAGCAGGTTTCAACAGGCTATTCATATTTCTATCCCTATGATCCGCCCGATTATCATCATCATGGTGATTCTGTCCATCGGAAATATTTTCTATGCTGATATCGGTTTGTTCTATAGCGTTCCCAAAGATAGTGCCATGTTATATCCAGCAACGGACGTTATTGATACCTACGTATATCGGGCACTTCGTGTCCTTGGCGATTTCGGAATGTCCTCCGCGGCAGGCTTGGTACAATCTATTTGTGGCTTTACGCTGGTCATCTTGTCCAATTATGTAATTGGAAAAATCAGCAAAGAAGATAAAATATTTTAAAGGTGGATATGCAGATGGGCATTTCAGTTGAAAAAACAGGCAGACTAAAGAAAGAACATAGAAGCTATAACTTTTTCGTTCATCTTATATTTATTATTTTATGTGCGCTCATTGTCGTACCTTTCATTATAATATTGATGGCCTCTATATCGGATGAAATTTCGCTGATCCGCGAAGGTTACTGGATTTGGCCCCGGGGGTTTTCATTAAACGCATATGAGCTGATAGCTCAGAACAGTACACAATTGATTCGTTCTTATACTGTGACTATTATAACAACTTTGGCGGGAACCGTACTCGGTCTTTGGCTGATGATCACAATGGGGTATGTGTTAAGCCGCAAGGATTATCGTTATGGCAATTTTCTTTCCTTCTATGTTTTTTTTACGATGTTATTTAGAGGCGGACTTGTGCCGACTTACATTCTGGTGACGAAGTGGCTCGGTATGCACAATACGATCTTCGCTTTATTTGTACCGGCTTTGGTTAATGCTTTCTATATTTTAATGGTCAAAGGATTCTTGAAGAGTATACCTGATGCTATTTTTGAATCTGCCAAAATCGATGGTGCCGGGGAATTCAGGATTTTTACAAGGATTGTCATTCCGTTATCAGCGCCTGCTATAGCAACAATCGGTCTGCTCTCGGCACTAGGCTTCTGGAACGAATGGTTCGCAAGTATTTTGTACACGGATAGCAACCAGTTATTGACGCTGCAGGCAATGCTTCATCGAATGCTCAACAGTATTCAATTTCTCAGCTTGTCCAACAATGTGAGCTTATCGAGCTCAATGCTTCCTCAGAATACTTTTCGGATGGCCATGTGTGTACTTGCCGTAGGTCCTTTGCTGCTGGTTTTCCCATTTTTTCAGCGGTTTTTCACAAGAGGACTGACTGTGGGTTCCGTCAAAGGGTAGGTCAACCCGGCAGCTTGTCTTAAGCGCGATTAAGAGGAGATGCCGTTCACATATAGCTCTACAGACAAAAGATCTTGCTCAGCTTACAATGATTACAGGGCAAAATGAAAAATTCAATCTAGGGGGTCTTTGCTTTGGCAAAAAGGAAAATGAACAAATCGTACTTCAAGTCACTTTTTATACTTATTCTTACATTAACGGTTGTTGCAGGTTGCAGCGGCAAAACCAATACAGACCCAACGGATTCGGCAGCTCCTTCTCCAGAGAATGCTTCTACAAGCTCTCCGAATAGTACGGATAGTTCAAGTGCAGGCATGGACACGAAGGAGTTCGTAACACTCACTTGGTACATGCCGCCGCCACTGGACCCGCGTCCGAATGAGGATAAGGTGATGAAATATTTGAATGAGATTTTAAAAGAAAAAATCAATGTGAATCTCGTTTTTAAATTTGTGGACTGGTCCACTTATGCCCAAAAAATTAAGGTGTCGTCTGCGGCAGGTGAAGAATTCGATATATTTAGCGATTTTGGCTCTATTGGCTTCAGCCAAAACGTATCCAGTGGTATTGCTTTGGAACTGGATGATTTACTCAACCAATATGGCAAGGATATTATCCAAAAAAATCCGGATAAGGCTTGGCAAGCTGTTACAAGCAATGGTAAAAAGTATGGGATTGCTAACCCGAGTGCATGGGTGGAGACGCCAAATTTTGCTTTTCGCAATGATATCGTAGACAAATATAACATTGATTATGCGAGTATTCATAACTTTAAGGATCTCGAACCGGTTCTGAAAATGCTGAAAGAAAATGAACCGGATCTCATTCCATACTTGGGTGTTTTCGGTATGCCGCAAACCTTTGATAAGATAACTCCAACAATTGGATATGATACAACAGATGGTAAATGGAAAAGTCTGCTCGATAGCAAGGCATGGCTGGATGTAACCAGAATCCAGAAGGATTGGTATGAGAAGGGCTATATACCGAAAAAGGTTGTTGAGGGAACAGATAGTGTAGCTGAATTTAAAACTGGCCGGTATGCGGTTACCAGCTATAGTATATATGACGCTTCATTTGTTAAAATATCTACGGATTTTGCAACACCTATGGTGGCAAGCCCGCTTGATTATAAGAATCTGGTTACTGGATCAAGCATACGTGGTGCTATCAACTATATTAGCAAAACAAGCAAGCACCCTGAGCGGGCGATGATGCTGCTCAATCTGTTGTACGCTGACAAAGAATTGTTCAACAAGTTTGCTTACGGGATAGAAGGTCAGGATTGGGATTATGTTTCTGGAAAAGGTACCGATAATCCAACAGTGAAAACGAAAGATCAGATGGGTTGGGCTATATGGCATCCTTGGATCGGAAGTTTATGGGATCAATGGCCGTCCAACTGGAACAGTCAGGCTGTACTGGACGGACTCAAATCCGCCATTGATAAAGCGGAATATTCTCCTTATGTTGGATTTGTATTTGATTCTGCACCTGTAAAGAAAGAATTGGCACAGATAGAAGCGATCACGCCGGAGACGCGGCCCCTATTCATGTCGAAAGATTTGGACGGCAAAATAGCGGAGTACAAGGACAGGCTGAACAAGGCTGGACTGGAAACTGTGTTGGCAGAAATTCAAAAACAAGTAGATGCTTGGAAAGCTACAGGCGGAAATTAACCCAATTGGGGGCATTATGTGAATGCCCCCTCTTACTTTATGAATGAGGAGATTTGGAATCATGAGAATTGATCAGCTATCCCAATTTCGAATGCATTATTATGATACCGCCAATCAGTTGAGAGATCATGTGTATAACCGCTCGAAAGCAGCTTTCGCTAAGGGTAGACTGGCTAGAGAAGCGATTGCTGATAAGGAGCAATTAATGGAAAGACAACAGTACATTCGGACAGCTTTCTTGAAGGGAATGGGGGAGCTTCCCGGCTCAGATTCCCCCTTGGAAGCCCGGGTTACTAATACTTTGCAAGCAGCTGGCTATCGTATAGAGAATATCATATTCGAATCAAGGCCTGGTCATATGGTAACGGCTAATTTCTATATTCCGGATGGACTGGCTTTACCTGGCGCTGCGGTATTATTTCTATGCGGTCATGATGATAATGCCAAGCAGTCCGATGAATATCAGACGGTCTGTCAATATCTGGTTCAGGCGGGATTACTTGTCTTTGCGATGGATCCCATCGGTCAGGGAGAGAGGCAAAATTACTATGAAGCTGATCTAGAGAAAGTATTGATTGAAGGACCTACGACTGATCATGAATATGCAGGTGTGCAATCTCTGTTGCTTGGCAAACCATTGGCAGGGTATTTTCTTCACGATGCCATGCGTGCCTTAGATTACTTGAGTGAACGAGCAGAGGTAGATCCGAAACGGATCGGTGTAACTGGCAATTCGGGAGGCGGTATGCAAACAGCCATGCTGATGCTGGCTGACCCAAGAATCGCTGCTGCGGCTCCAGCCACCTTTATTATGGATAGAGAAATTTATATGCTGGCTGGTCAAGCTCAGGATGCGGAACAAATATGGCCCGGGTTTTCAAGTCATGGTCTCGATCATGAGGATATTCTTTTGGCCATGGTGCCCAGACCCGTTTTAATCCTTGCTGCAGCCTCTGATTTTTTTCCAATTGAAGGAACCATACGCACCTATGAGCGTGCAAAGAAGTTTTGGGAAAAGGAGCATGCAGGGGGTTATCTTCAATTATTCGTAGACGATTCAACTCATCAGTATACAGTGCCGATGGCTAAAGCTGCGGCTGATTTTTTTGCAAAACATTTATTGAAGCGGGTTCCTGATTTTTCTCAGATGGCCGTAACTTTATTGGAGCACCAGTCGTTGTGGTGTACACCAAAAGGCAAGACGATGAACGGGCTCAGTTCGGTGAGAGGCATTCATGAAGAGAATGCTGCTTATATGAACGAGTTGGAACAGTTGTTTGAGAAAGATAGCTTCTTCAGCGACACGGGCTTGGAATGGCTGCATCAGCAAATCTATCAGGATAGGGTGAAGGTCGAGCTCAACCCCCGGATTATACCTTATGGCCATGTCGGTAATTTACGGATGGAGAGCCTGTTTTGGCGCAGCCAGGAAGGGGTGTATAACCATGGCTTTCTTTTTCAAGATATTCGTGAAGCCCAAATGGCCAAGAGAGTAACAATAGCTCTATGGGAGGGCGGGACTATTCGCAGTGCCGAGCATTTTACATGGATTCAGAGTCAATGCAAGCAGGGGGAAGCCGTATTCATTCTGGATGTAACGGGTACAGGAGCTGCTGCTCCCAATCCGATTAATAATTATCCGATTCTTCATCAGTTCGGTACGCTGCATAAGCTGACTGCAGATTTATTCTGGTTGAATGACAGTTTGGCTGCTATTCGGGTATACGACTTGCTTAGAGCTTTTGAATTGTTGGAACAGCTTGGCTATGCATCTGGAACGATCAGTGCCTATGCGGTTGGCCGTATGAATTTCTATGCGCGCCTTGCCAATCTAGTTGACGATCGTGTTCGCCTGATGGAATGTGGAGAGTGCGGAGAGAGTATGAGGGAGCTTGTGAAATCCAAATACTACAATGATTACGATATATATAGTTACCTTATTCCTGGGTTGTTAAGGTATGTCAATCTGTAGCAGTTAAAGACTGCCCAATAATTATCATGGAATTATTTCTGCGAGTCCCAGTTCATGGCAGCTAATAAACCCCGAACCCTGCGTAGTTAGCTGGTTGTGGGGTTTATTTTACAATTGAGGAGATTCAATTTGCAGGTGAATACAGAAGGATGTCGAATATTTATTTCAAATATTATGTGGATACCGAGGGGAGAGGGGGGCATGGTTCAAAGTCGGCGAATTAGGTTCGTGGTGCTTTTTGCTATTCTGCTTGTTTTGATTGCCGTCTTGTCTATGCCCGTCGTCGGATTATCGGCTGACAAGACTGGGCCCAGAGTGAAGGATGGTATGTTGGACTTGCGAGATTGGAACTTGGGCCATGATGGAGTAGTTCGGCTTAATGGAACATGGGCCTTTCATCGGGAGCGGCTGCTTACGACTACGGATGTACGTGGCAGGAATCCTGAAAATCCAGACTCATTCGCGAAGGTGCCTGGAGAGTGGAAGCATTACGGAATGCCAGGGCACGGCTATGCAACCTATCATCTAAAGGTACTGACGCAGGGAGATACCGGTCCGCTTGGTCTGCAAATTCCTGCTATTGCGCCAGCTTATAAGGTTATTGTAGACGGACAAATCATCGCAGAGACGGGGACACTCGCAGTGGAAGGGGAAGCGATGCACCCTGTCTATTTGCCGAAAACTGTTATTTTCAATCCTCCGGTAGGAGAGTTCGATTTGCTCATACAAATCGCCAATAATCTTTATCCACAAGGCGGCATTTGGTATAGTCTAACGTTGGGTACTGAGCAGAATATGCTGGATTTGAAGGAGCGCAATTGGATTATCGATATGGCTGTGTTCGGTGGCTGCGCGTTGATCGGTTTGTATCAAATAGCGGTCTATTTGCTGCGTCATGAGGAACGATCGACTTTGTATTTCGGTATTTGCTGTCTACTGGGGGCAATCCGATTATGGGTTGTGGGTGGTATGTACCTGGTTCATGTTTTTCCAAATACAGATATCCGTTTCATGATCCTGCTGGAGTATCTCACTTATTATGGCGGGGTTACGATGGGACTGCTGTTTGTGCGGCAATTGTATCCGAAGGAATTTAACAGCTTTGTTATCAAGCTGCTTGTCTGGACCGGATGCGGCTTTATGGGAAGCGTCTTACTTCTTCCTACCGAATTGTATACCAGTTTGATCGATTATTTCAAGCTTGTATCGATGTTCAGTTTTGCTTACATCATCTATGGTTTCTTATTATCCATGTGGCGAGGACGAAGTGGTGCATTGCTCCAGTTGTCAGGGTGGCTCATATTCGCCACTACCGCCATTCACGATATCCTATACAGTGATGGTCAGATCATTTGGATCGATATGCAGCTTGTACCCTACGGTTTTATTATGCTTGTCTTTATTGAGGCGATGGAGCTCGCCAGGCGATTCACCAATGCTTATCGCACTATTGGAACGATGTCGGAGGAGTTGATAGTCATCAACCGAATGAAAGACGAATTTCTCGCTAACACCTCACATGAGCTGAAAACGCCGCTGCACGGCATCTTGAATCTTACCTTGGCTTTGTCCGAAGGAAAGGCGGGTCCGCTGAATGAAATTCAACGGGAGCAGCTGGAGGTCGTCACTGCGGTGTCTCGCCGCATGTCCAATTTGATCAATGATATTCTTGACTTGTCCCGGCTGAAGAATAGAGGTATTCAACTGCAGCTAAAGCCCGTCAATATCCGTGCGCTGGTGTCGGCGCAGCAAGAGGTGCTTCGCCACTATATCGGGGATAAGCCAGTGTTGCTTTTGCTGGAATGGCCGGAGTTGTCGGTTTCCGAAGAAGTCCAGGAGTCCCAAGAGACCCTTCCTTATGCCCTGGCTGATGAGAGCCGACTGCTTCAGATTTTGTACAATCTTATCGGCAATGCGATAAAATTTACTAAGGAAGGTCAGGTCAAGGTATCGGTCTGGCTTGCCGGGAGTATGCTGCATATTGCTGTTACCGATACCGGTATCGGAATTCCGGAAGATAAGCTGGAACTGATTTTTCAATCTTTTGAGCAAGCGGGTACGTCGGTAGCCAGAGAATATGGAGGGACGGGACTTGGACTCGGCATCGCCAGACGATTGGTAGAGCTGCATGGGGGACAGATTGCAGTCGTTTCGGAGGTTGGCAAGGGGTCTGTCTTTTCGTTTACGGTTCCAGTCTATGAAGGGGAAATGAGTGTTAACGGAGAGGCACAATCCCGGCCGGAAGTTTACGGGAAAGCTGATGGAGCAGCTGCTGCCCGCCTCCCGGCGGGATGGCCTGAGTTGGCCGCAGCAGCGCAAGTCCCTTATAAAGATAACAAGCGAAAGCAAGCGATTCTGGCCGTCGACGATGATCCTGTCAATCTGCGGGTAATCATGGCTGCATTGGCGGACGAGCCTTACGAGGTGCTTACTGCGTCTGGAGGCGAGCAGGCGCTGGCCATGCTTGATAGTGGTGAACGCCGGATTGGGCTGGTCATCCTGGATGTTATGATGCCTGGGATGTCGGGTTATGAGACTTGCCAGCGCATTCGCCGAAGCTTTACACTCTCTGAGCTTCCTATACTGTTGACAACGGTGAGGAACGAGCCGGAAGATATGATGTACGGCTTTGAAGTGGGAGCGAGTGATTTCCTGACAAAGCCGTTTCATCCTCATGAGCTGTGTGCGAGAGCGCGTACGCTGCTGGAGATGAAACGCTCAGCGGAGGACGCAGTCCGTTCGGAGATGGCGTTTCTCCAGGCGCAGATCAAGCCCCATTTTCTCTATAATGCGCTGAATACGATTATTTCGCTGTCACTGGAGGAGCCGCAAATGGCTCACGATCTGCTGCTGCATCTAAGCAAGTACTTGCGGGGCAGCTTTGATTTTAAAAGCAAGGAAAGGCTGGTTCCACTGCGAAAAGAGCTGGAGCTGACGGAGGCCTATCTCCAGATCGAACGCGCACGATTCGGCAGTAGATTGCATGTTTGCTATGAGGTAGAGGAAACCGCAGATTGCCTGCTCCCGCCGCTGACGCTACAGCCGCTGGTGGAAAATGCGGTGAGACACGGTGTAATGAAAGATGAAGAAGGTGGTACAGTGACAGTGGCGATCCGCGTCGTAGACAATATGGCTGTTATTTCCGTCGAAGATGATGGAGCGGGAATGTCCGCAGAAGCATTGGAGAATCTCTCGAAGGAAGCTGAGGGGGAAGGCGGCGTCGGACTGAGGAATATTCATCAGCGAATGCTTCGCCTCTATGGCAGCGGGCTTGAGATCGAGAGTGAAACCGGAAGCGGCACCAAGGTCACACTGCGTGTTCCGCTAGCCGATAATGAAATGGAGGGGCACATATGATCCGGGTGATAGCGGTGGATGATGAGCAGCCCGCTCTCAAACGAATAGGACAACTGCTGCAAGCATGCGATGAAGTGCAGGTTTGCGGCTTGTTCGATCGGGCTAATGCTTTTCTGGAGCATGCGCTAATGGCGTCGGAACCGATCGATTTGGTGCTGCTTGATATGGAGATGCCTGGTCTTCATGGACTGGAGCTGGCACGTCGACTGCGCGCTTTTCGACCGGAAATCCATATAGCTTTCCTTACGGCTTATGAGGAATATGCCCGCGATGCTTTTGATGTGGAGGCGCTGGACTATTTGCTGAAGCCGATTACGAAGGACGATCTGGCCAGGACGCTGAGCCGCTTCGTTAAGAGGAGCGGCCGTCATCAGGCCGAAGAAGGGAACATCAAGCGAGGCATCTCAGTCCGCAGCTTTGGCCCTTTCGCAGTAATGAAGGATAATGGCGAGTCTGTACACTTCCGCAATTCAAAGGGAAGGGAGCTGCTTGCCTATTTGCATCATTATCGGGGAAATCCTGTTAGTAAGTCTCAGATCTTGGATGAAATCTGGCAGGGACGTGATGTGGAGCGGTCACAGGTCACACTGCACTCGACGGTGTATCAGCTTCGGAAGGATCTTGAAGCTTGCGGTTTGCAAGACACTGTGGGGCAGACGAAGACGGCTGGCGGCAGCTATTTTTTGCGCTGGTCCATTGCTATTGATGATGTCCTAGCATACGAAAAAGAATATCAGCTATATAAGCAGCATGCATCCCTGACGCATATTATACAGGCCATTCAGCTATACGGAAGTGGTTATTTAGCTGGGAGCGGATATGGATGGGCGGCACCCCGCCAGGCCGAGCTTGAACTAAGCTATACCGAGCTGCTGGAAGCCATGGTGGATATCTATGTCAGGCAGCAGCGCTATGAAATTGCTTTGAGTCCAATGCAGAAATGGGCTCAACTGCTCCCGCTTGATGTGCGGCTTCACGCAAAGATGATTGCGCTTTTGCTGCTTATGAAAAGAGAAGCGGATGCTTTGGCATATCATAAGCTCGCGCTGGAACTAACTGATCAATCAGGAGGAACGTCTGAGCAGGATTTGGATTTCTCTCGTATCTCTGCTAGTCCGTCTTCGATGTTCTGAACGGTTTGGGTAATTGGGGAACCGCTTTCCTGCTGCAGGATGAGCTGTTTTTTTTGCGTATTTTTTTAGTTGTTCCTTATGATTTTCGACAATACCTGACATGAAGCGCTTTCTTTTCAGTTTGGAAGCATAACACTCTAGTAAAATTAGGAGGTAATCATAGCTGTGCTCTGTGGCACAAGTAACGAAGGAGATGGATTGGGTTCATGCTGTTCAAGACGATATCCGCTTATATCCGTTCGTCTCCGATATTATTTGCGCTGATTTTAGTCGGAGCGTTGTTCGAGCTTGTATTCCATTATCTGTCCGCACTCAGCTACAAATATTTGATCGATAAAGCTTTAATCCCCCAAGACCGAGAGGTTCTTGCTGTGATTGTGATTACGCTGATCTCGCTTGGGCTTATGAATCTGATTGCGGGTATTACAAGTGATTATGCGAAAGCGAAGCTTGGCAGCAAATTGCTGTTCGATTACCAGATGAAGCTGTTCAAGCATGCCCAAATGCAGTCGCATCGCTTCTATGAACGGTTCCGCATTGGCGATCTTCTTGCCAGGTACACGGAGGACATTCCCAACATTCAGACAGCTGCCCTGCTGACACTTTCGTCGGGGCTGGTGTCAGGGCTGAGCGTAGTTGCCGGCCTCGTTATTTTGTTTGTTATGGAGTGGAAGCTTACGCTGCTTGCCATTGGTGGCTCCGCTTTGCTTTTTCTGCCTTACCGTCTGCTCAAATCCGGCTCATTGAAGCTGAACGAGACTTATTATAAGCATTTGGAGCATTTTACAGGGGCAATTGACGAGAATATTAAGGGTTATAGGGTGATAAGAGGCTTCGATCTAAGAGCGACGATGCTGTCACGAATAGAGGGAACTTTGCGCAGTATGCTGTCAATTGGCGTTAGGAGGAGCTTCGTGAATGCCAATTTGAATCGCCTGCCTATGCTTGCCATTTCGGTGTTATCGGCGGTAATTCTTGCATATGGCAGTTATCTCACCTTTGGCGGAAGTCTTTCCATCGGCAGCTTTATTGCTTATAATTCGATTTTTATTACTGTTGGACAGTCACTGTTCGGTATATCAGCTCTGCTGCCTTATATCCTTTCGGCGAGGACGAGTTTTGGCCGTCTGCAGGAGGTGCTCGACTGGCAGCCTGACGTAGTCGAATATGGCATCCGCGAGCTGCCGCCCGTCCGGAGGGAGATTGCGCTGAGCAAGGTTTCTTTCGCTTACGTTCCTGGCGAGCAAGTGCTGCAGGATCTTGATCTTGTCATTCCAGCAACGGGTTTTACATCTATTGTTGGAGCCAGCGGATCAGGCAAGAGTACAGTGCTCCAATTACTGCTGCGTTTCGAAGATCCTGATAGCGGCTTGGTGAGGTATGATGATGAGGATATTCGGGATTCGGTATACGCTTCGCTGCTCAAGCAGGTAGGTGTTGTTTTTCAGGATTCGGTCTTGTTCCATGCATCAATCCGGGAAAATATTTGTATAGGCAGGCCCGACGCGGATGAGCGTGTGCTCGAGGAAGCAGCGCGTGCGGCCGGCATTCATGAGACCATTCAAAGCTTCTATGATGGATACGATACCATAATTCACAATCAGGGGGGAAATCTGTCCGGAGGACAGCGGCAGCGAATTGCGCTGGCCAGAGCGCTCATTCGAATGCCCAGAATCCTGTTTCTGGATGAAGCCACATCGGCACTGGATCCCGAGACGGAGCGGTCAGTGAACGAGACCATCTTGTCATTGGCGGCCAGCCGGACGATCGTCTCCGTGACGCATCGGTTGACATACGCGGCTATGTCCGACAGGATTGTCGTTCTTGATCAGGGGAAGGTGGCTGAATTGGGTACGCATGAGGAACTGATTACGCTTAATGGCGTGTATCGCCGGATGTGGGATAAGCAGCAGGGCTTTGTTCTGTCCAAAGGCGGCGGAAGCGTTCATGTGGAATCGAACCGATTGAGCCAGTTTTCTTTTTTTCAGGGGCTGGAAGTGGCTGCTCTGCAGGAAATCTCCCGGTTATTTGTCACGGAAAAATTCGGGACAGGCACTCATGTGGTGGAGCAGGGGAAAGAGGGAGACAAGTTTTACATTATCGTACGGGGGAAGGTAGAGGTCGTCCGGGTGACGGAAACAGGGGAACGTAAGAAGCTGGCTGTATTGGAGGACGGGGAGCATTTCGGAGAGATTGCTCTGCTGCATAACATTCCGCGAACGGCCAGCATCGTAACCCAATCGCCTTGTATATGCCTGGCGCTGTCCCGCGACGACTTTAATCCCTTGTTGGACCAATATCCGTCGGTCCGCGAAGCGCTCGAAGCTTCGCTGCAGACACGAAATCAAAGGAGGGATACCCGTGATCCAGTGGTTGCCGGCTGATAACGAAGCAGCAAGGGAATTAGGAGTAAGGTTCCTATGTCAACATGGGGAGCATCTTGGGGTTCCGTATAATTGGAGCACTGTAATGTCATCTCTCGCCTGTTCAATTGAGGATAACGGATTCATAATAGGCATTGACAGCAGCGGCCAGATTATAGGAGTGTTAGCGTACACAATTGGAGCCGGTGAGGATGATTACGAGGACCAGACGAGAATTGAGGTTCATCTCCTATACATCAAGGAGCGGCCGCTTAGAGGAAGAATACTGCTTGCAGCTATGCATAAGCTTGCCAGGCAAATACTCGATTCGCCGAATGCGTTCAGGGAGGTTGTCTTCTATGCTGCGCCTTCCTCTGACAACAGGAAGCTGTTTGCCAAGTTCGCGGCTTTGGAGAGCACAACAGAGCACCCTTGCGGTCTGCTGGATTTCTATACGGCGACCCCAAAAAGTTTATTAGAATATGCTGATTGCAACAGAGAGTGACTTTCACAGTCTCATACAAATTCCTTTGCTAATTTCAATACAAATAGCCAGCATCGCTGCTGGCCACCAGGAAACGGATAATTACATCTTAGCTGGATCTCTTTCAATTGTTTGTGCCATAGGTGCATTGCACGCTGGAGCTCCCATACTAACACCTCCTTAAATTGGATTAAATAGAAATATAATCTATTTATCTGAATGTTGCAACTATTATATTATTTTGTCGAATAATGCGAATGAAAAGGAGTGATCGTCGATGGTTCGATTTGAAATTTGCATCAACACGGGACAATGGTGCAGGTTTACGGAGTTTTATGTCGAGCACCGTCAGCGTATTATCCCGGACTACAAAGTAATTCATGCGCTTGTAGATGTCAAAAATTATATGAGACGTGGAAGGGGCGCTATACTGACGGATGAAGCGGATCAAGTAGTTGGCATGGGCAGTTTTGTACTCGGATTAGCAGACCAAGGTTTTGAACATAAAGAGATTGCCGTGCTTGGCAATTGTTATTTTACCGATCAATATCAGAATAACCGGACCTTCGTGAGAGGGCTGCAGGTGTTGGCGGAGCAAATCGGAGAAGCTGGTAACAACGTGAAGGAAGTACGAATTCCGACGGCTGCAGACAATGCCTATACAAATCATCTGTATCAAAAATTCTCCAAAAGGATACATACCTTCCCAACCTTATATGGACAATTCCATGTTTATTCCACGACCTATGATCAATTCGTCAGCTTTTGCCGCCGATTCCGGTGATGTTTTTATTTCACAATCTTTATTTCATTACGCATAAGAAAAAAACGAGGACTCACGCAGGTTCTCGTTTTTCTTATGTTCTTATTTGAATTAGCTAATATGGTTTGTCAGCTATTTGATCTGAAATCCGCCAATTTACAGGCTTTTTCGACTTTATTAGCGCCAGTCTAACTTTAGTTAGTATCTTTTTTTAGTGCTTAGGAAGTATACTCATGCTCATGCCATGGCAGCAATTAAATGTGTATAAGGAAACAGATGAATAAACTTATTGTTTTGTTACTTATTTTCTTATATAGTCAATATGTCTTGAATCTAAATTCCTATTAAAATTATAGAAAAAGCTAAGGTTAATAAAAACTTTGTCGAAATTTACAATTAAATAAACCTTTTTTCCTAAATAATGTGTCGAATTATACTTTTTTATTTTAAATAATGTAGTACTATATACATATAAAACATGGATACGGCTTAGCAAGCGAGAAGTTCTCGATAAAACAACGTTGTTTGCACGGACGGACCACCTTCTTATCTGACAGATTCAACTAGCCAAATAGTGATGAGGGGGATGGAGTGGCATGATTGGAGTTTTACAAAAGGTGCTTGGCACAGTGGGAGATCGTAGATTGGCGAAGTATAGGCCTCTAATACATAGGATCAATCACTTGTATGAAGGGTACCAAAAGTATTTTTTGGAAAAAGATTTTTCTGAGAAAACCGGCATATTAAAGGAGCAAATCGCGAATGGATATCCGCTGGATAAACAGCTGCCGGAGGCGTTTGCTATTGTTAAAGTTGCCTTTTACCGGATTTTCGGTTTTGAGATTCATGATGTGCAGTTAATGGGAGCCATTGTGCTCTACGAAGGCTGTATGGCCGAGATGAAGACGGGGGAGGGGAAAACAGCTGTTGCTGTTTTTGCCGCTTATCTGAACGCTTTATCGGGTGAGGGTGTACATATAGTTACTGTTAATCCTTACTTGGCAGAGCGTGATAGTGAGGAAATGGGTAAGGTGTTTCAGCTTTTGGGCATGACTGTCGGTTGTATTAAAAGCAATATGTCTGTTCAGCAAAGACAGGCTGAGTACAGCTGTGATATTACTTACTCTACGCACTATGAGCTGGGCTTCGATTATTTGCGCGATAATATGGTGTATCAGGTAGGCAACCGTGTTCACCGAAAGCTGAGCTGCGTCATTATTGACGAAGTCGATAGCATTCTGATTGATGAGGCCCGCACCCCCTTGCTTATATCAGCTGAGCCTGGAAAGGGGACGGATTATCTTTACTTCATTGATAACAAGGTCAAAAGTCTGACGAGCGAAGATTACCAGATCGCAGAATCAACAAAGCAGATTATGCTTACGGAAGAAGGCATAGACAGCTGTGAGCGAATCTTTGGTGTTCATAATCTTATGCATATAGACCATGCTTCCTTATATCATAAGCTTCTCCAAGCTTTGCGTGCGAATCACATTATGCATAAGGATATTGATTATGTGATTGAAACCAATGAACAAGGAGTCCGGGAAATTGTCATTGTTGATCAAAATACCGGCAGACTGATGTTTGGACGACGTTTTGTGGAAGGTTTGCATCAAGCGATCGAGGCTAAGGAAGGCATCGGCGTGCAAGGACAGCCAGCTACTCAAGCTACGATTACACTTCAGAATTACTTCCGGATGTACGGGAAGATCGCCGGGATGACGGGTACAGGTCTCGAGGTACGTGATGAATTCAGGAAAATTTATGGAGCTGATGTGATAGCTATTCCTACCCATAAGCCAGTGAGTCGAATTGACCATCCCGACCTGTTGTGCATAACGGAGGAAGAGAAGTTCAAACGCGTTGTTCAGGAAATTAAACATAAATTTGTCCGGGGACAGCCTGTTCTGGTAGGGTCTTCTAACATTAAGAAATCGGAGCTGCTGAGCAGGATGCTTACCGCTGAAGGCATTGCCCATAAGGTGCTGAACGCGAAAAATTACCGCGAAGAAGCCGAGGTTATCCGATTGGCCGGGCAAAAAGGTGCTGTGACCATATCGACGAATATGGCTGGGCGTGGTGTGGATATTTTGCTGGGTCCCGGGGTTGCCGAACTGGGCGGCCTCCATATTATTGGAACTACCCGGCACGAATCACTGCGTATCGATAATCAACTGAGAGGCAGGAGCGGCAGACAAGGGGATGTAGGCAGCTCGCATTTTATTGTTTCTCTGGAGGACGAGCTGCTGGCGAATAGTTATCCGGACCATCTGTTGGATGAATTGGTTGATCTGGATCTTGCCAACGATGCTGCCCTCGATCAACCTCGCTATATCCGCGGGATTCGCAGTGCCCAAAGCTCGGTAGAAGGTGAGATGTATTCCCATAGAGAGAAGCTCCTGATGTATGACCAAATTCTTAATATACAGCGAAATATCATTTACTCCATGCGAAATGACGCTTTGGAGGGAAAGGATGTATCGGATGAGATCCATGGCATGATCCGAAAAGCTGTCAAGAATGAGGTTGTTCGATGTTGTCCAGGGGAGCTTCAAGAGGACTGGAATCTTGTAGGCCTGGTTGTGTCATTGGGACGAATTTTTCCATACAAGCAGTCATTACAATTAGTTGGATTGCAGGATATTACTCCGACAAGCATTTTGGATATGATTCAAGAGCAGCTTCTGGCCTATTATGAGGAGAAGAAGGGCCTTTATCAAGGGGATGTGCTGGAGTTAATATGCAGATCGCTTATTATTTCTATAGATAAACATTGGCTTATTTATATGGAGGCTTTAGAGGAAGTGAAGGAAGGAATGAGTTTCCGTGTGTATGCCAATGTGGATCCTTTCATTGAGTACGAACGGGAAACGGCACGCATGTTTGATGAATTATTGGCTTCAATTGAACAGGAGGCTCTGCGAGTAATTTGGAATCAACTTGAGTAAAGCTTGCACGCATCGCTGACTCATCCATTTAATCATTCAAGATTCATAGGAGGAATTCATTAATGTCTAACGAAAATCAAAATATTGGCGAGCAAGACAATCAGGAGCAATCAACGGTAAAAAATATTAAGCGCAAAAGAGCAGACCAGCCAGATCATAAAAAGAAATTGATCAGCGCTATAACCGGAACGGTTATGGTAGCTGGAGCTATTACCCCTTTCCTTCCATCCCAGGTGGCGCAAGCCTCACCACTCACCACAACGACAGGTACATTGACAGCAGATAAGTATTACGTAGCGGCAGGTGAGTTTGTTGAAATCACCATTACTGATTCCGGGAATCACTTTAATCTGAATTCGGGAGTTGCAGAGACCACACAGGTAGCCGTTTCTTCTGCTGCGGATACGGATGAAGGCCGCAATCCACTTATGTTGACTTTAACGGAAACAGGTCCCGCTACAGGTGTATTTAAAGGAAGTCTTGGTTTGGTTGACCCTTCAGTGGCATCCCCTGCAGCCAATGTAATTAAAGTAGCTAACGGCGGAACAGTCACGATTTTAGATCCAAAGTGGAATACAGAAAATCAATTAAATCCTATTGTATTGAATGTAGAGAGACGCGACCATGTAACAGGAGCGATTCAGACGCTTGACGCTGCTACGCTGGCCCCTGTCTCGAATCTGGTACATAACGGTCAAGTGATCAGGGTTGAATTGAGAGATGATGATCTGAATACTAGCCCGACAACAATTCAATCCAAAACCATTAATGTGACAGCAACTGCAGGTACTCCCGGCTATCAGCTTGTCTTGCAAGAAAGCTCCGCTAACTCCAACTTGTTTGTTGGTGAGTTTACAGTGGGCACGGATATAAATACGGCGAACAACAGTCCTTTCTATATCGAATATGTGGATGATAACAAAGTTGATAATTCTTCGGGACTCATTACAAAGAAACTGGTGCGTAAAGATCTTTCCGCTGCTACTTTGTCAGCACTCCCGTCTAAGGCAGCTTATAATGAGCCGGTTACGGTAACATTAACTGACAATGACTTGAATATCGATCCTGGCGCCAGTGAAACTGCCATTGTAAAAGTAACTTCAGCTGAAGATTCTGCTGGTTTCAGCTTAACACTGACGGAAACAGGCCCAGATACAGGCGAGTTCACTGGCACTTTCACCATGCAAAATGACAGCAATCCGTCATTAAATCATATCAAAGCTCTTAATGGCAGCTCAGTAACGGTTTCTTACACAGATCTTCGCGATACAGCTGGAGCGACCAATGCCATAACCAAAACCATTGCCCGCAAAGATCACATCAGTGGTACAGTATCGGTTGATAAAAGCTTCGCTGTTGTAGGAGAGAATGTAACGATTACTGTCAACGATACGGACTACGTCAATACGGTCCCAGGCGAGGTGTTTGAAGTCAAGGTCGCTTCTATTTCTGATCCCGCAGGCATTCTGGTTGCTCTAACAGAGACTGCAGATACAGGAGTGTTCAAAGGTACCTTTAAGATTACCGCTGGAGTAAGTGTACCAACGAGTCAAATCAGTGCTGTTAATGGTGAGGCAATCACCGTTACTTATACAGATGCAATAACAGCTGGAAACGAAACTAATCAGCCAGTGACAGCTACATTAAGTCGTAAGGACAGGGTGACGGGGGCTGTGTCCTATGACCGGCTTTCCAGCGCTTCGGGTGAAATTATCGAAGTTACGCTGAACGATACTGACTTGGATGTGAATTCTAATGCTGTTGAAACAGCGCAAGTTACAGTGACTTCCGTGGATGATCCGACAGGCTTCTTTTTGACAATGACGGAGACAGGGAATGGCACGGGTATTTTCAAGGGTCAGTTTAAGCCGGTAACGACAGGATCGAACGGATCTCTTTCTCCCCAGGAGCTTGAAGCCGCATATAACAGCAATATGATCGTCACTTATACAGATGAGCACAGAGTAGACAATACACGAGGCAATATAGTATCCACATTTAAGCATGTACAGGTTCCTGCTATTGTTAATATTGTAGCATCAGACACAGGGGCACAAGTAGGTGCCGGTCAGGATGATACGGTCACCATCAACTTTGATATCAATACGAATCAAAACGCGATTGCTCCCGGCGATATTGCAGCCTTATTCTCATTGAGCGAAGGAAGCTGGGGGACGCCAGCCAATGGATTGTCGGCTGAGTGGACGAGTGCCAAGCAATTGGTCATTACCCTTGGATCTGACGCTACAGTAAAAAAAGCTGCGACTGTTATTGTTAATCAAAGTGCAGGAATTAAAGATGCACTAGGAAATAGCGCTTCTAATGCAGGGTCATCCATCATTGATGGCACATTCGGCAGCCGAGTTCCTGCCATAGCTACGATTACCGCAGCGGATACTGGCAGCCAAGTAGGAGCGGGGGCAGGCGATACGATCACCATCGTATTGGATACTGCTACGAATCAGCCGGCTCTGGCACTTGAGGATCTGGAACTGAGCGCAGGCAGCTTAGGAACAGCTGCCAATGGAGCAGCCATTTCGTGGATTGACGCCAAAACCTTGGTCATAACGCTGGGCTCTGATGCAACGGTGAAAAAAGGTGCGACCCTATCGTTCGCAGCATCAGCCGGGCTCAAAGACATCGGTTTAGAAAGTGCGATAAGCACAGCAAATGGTACAATTGATGGTACATTCGGCAGCCAGGTTCCAGCTATAACGAGCATTACGGCAGCGGATACGGGCAGTCAGGTGGGAGCGGGCACAGGAGATAAGGTTACGATCGTATTCGACGCGCCAACGAATCAGCCAACTGTGGAACTTGCAGATCTGGTGCTTAATGATGGCAGCTTTGGAACTGTAGTTAATGGAGCATCAATAGCCTGGACGGATTCAACAACCCTAGTGGTCACGCTGGGTTCAGATGCAACGGTGAAGAAAGACGCGACGATCACAGTAGCAGCTTCGGCCAATATCAAGGATATCGGTTTGGAGAGCTTGGCAAGTACAGCAAGCGGCACGATCGTTGGTACATTCGGCAGCCAGGTTCCGGATATAACGAGCATTACGGCAGTTAATACGGGCAATCAGGTAGGAGCAGGCTTAGGAGATAAGGTCACGATCGTATTCAATGCCCCTACGAATCAGCCAACTGTGGACCTTGCGCATCTAGTGCTAAGTGAAGGCAGCTTTGGAACTGCGGTTAATGGAGCAACGGTAGCTTGGACGGATGCGACAACCTTGGTGGTCACGCTTGGCTCGGATGCAACGGTGAAAAAAGCTGCGACGATCACAATCTCAGCCTTGGCGAGTATCAAGGATATCGGCTTGGAGAGTGCTGTAAGCACAGCAAGCGGTACGGTTGATGGCACATTCGGCAGCCAGGTTCCAGGTATTACGACCATTACCGCAGCCAATGCGGGCATCCAGGTTGGAGCGGGTGCTGGGGATACAGTCACGATCGTATTCGATGCACCAACGAATCAGCCGGTCGTGAACCTTACGGATCTAGTGTTGAGTGAAGGCAGCTTTGGAACTACGGCTAATGGAGCAGCTGTAGCATGGACGAATGCAACAACCTTGGTGGTTACGCTGGGCTCAGATGCAACGGTCAGGAAGGGTGCTGGGCTTACAATTGCAGCATCGGCCGGAATCAAAGATATTGGTCTCGAAAGTGCTGTCAGCACAGCGGGTGGTACTATTTCGGGTACATTCGGAATGGGCTCTGTACCTGCTATATCAACTGTTACAGCGGCAGATACGGGCAGTCAAGTGGGAGCAGGAGCTGGAGACAAGGTCACGATCTTATTCGATACAACCACGAATCAGCCAGCCGTGAACCTCGGTCATCTGGTGCTAAGTGAAGGCAGCTTTGGAACTACGGGTAATGGAGCAACTGTAGCATGGACGAATGCAACAACCCTCGTCGTGACACTGGGCTCGGATGCAACGGTGAAGAAGGGCACGACGATCACAATAGCAGCTTCGGCCAATATCAAGGATATTGGGGAAGAAAGTGCGGCAAGTACTGCTAGCAGTGCAATCGCTGGCACATTCGGCAGTCAGGTTCCAGATATAACGAGCATTACGGCAGTCAATACGGGCAACCAGGTGGGAGCAGGCGCTGGAGATAAAGTTACGATCGTATTTGATACAACTACGAATCAGCCCGCCGTTAGCCTTGCTGATCTTGTCCTAAATGCAGGCAGCTTTGGAACAGCAGGTAATGGAGCAGGCGTAGAGTGGTCGGACGCAAAAACACTGGTTCTCACGCTAGGATCCGATGCAACGGTGAAAAAAGATGCGACGATCACGATCTCAGCCTTGGCGGGTATCAAGGATATCGGTTTGGAAAGTGCGGCAAGCATAGCTAGTGGTACGATTGGTGGCACATTTGGTAGTCAGGTTCCAGGAATATCAACCATTACAGCGGTGGATGACGGCAGCCAGGTAGGAGCTGGAGCTGGAGATAAGGTTACAATTATTTTCAATGTGCCAACGAATCAGCCGGCGGTTGATCTTGCAGATCTTGCGCTGAGTGAAGGCAGCTTTGGAACTACGGGTAATGGAGCGGCCATAGCTTGGACCAATGCAACAACCTTGGTGGTTACGCTGGGCTCAGATGCAACGGTCAGGAAGGGTGCACAGCTTACCCTAGCAGCATCAGCGGGAATTAAAGACATTGGCCTCGAAAGTGCTGTCAGCACAGCCGGAGGAACCATTGAGGGTACATTCGGAATGGGCTCTGTACCTGCAATATCGAGCATTACCGCAGCAGATACGGGCAATCAGGTAGGATCGGGCTTAGCCGATACGATTACAATCGTAATGGATTCAGCCACGAATCAGCCAGTTATTGCATTGGCAGATCTGGTGTTGAGCGAAGGCAGCTTTGGAACTACGGCTAATGGTGCCGGCATAGCCTGGACGAATGCAACAACCCTGGTTGTGACGCTCGGCTCAGATGCAACGGTGAAAAAAGATGCGACAATCACGTTCGCAGCCTCAGCCAATATCAGGGATATTGGTGCAGAAAGTGATGCGAGCACAGCAAGTGGTATGATCGGTGGTACATTCGGCAGTCTGGTTCCAGCTATAACAAGCATAACGGCAGCAGATACCGGCAGCCAGGTAGGAGCCGGCACTGGAGATAAGGTAACAATCGTATTCAATGCACCTACGAATCAGCCCGCTGTGGAACTTGCGGATCTGGTACTCAGTGATGGCAGCTTTGGAACTGCTGCTAATGGAGCAGCCATAGCTTGGACGGATGCAACAACCCTGGTGGTCACGCTAGGTTCGGATGCAACGGTGAAGAGAGGCGCGACGATCACAGTAGCAGCTTCAGCCAATATCAAGGATATCGGTCTGGAGAGTACGGCGAGCACAGCGACCGGAACGATCGGTGGCACATTCGGCAGCCAGGTTCCAGCTATAACGAGCATTACGGCCGTCAATACGGGTAATCAGGTAGGAGCTGGCGCTGGAGATAAAGTCACGATTGTATTCGATGCACCAACGAATCAGCCGACCGTGGACCTTGCGGATCTGATACTAAGTGATGGCAGCTTTGGAACTGCGGTTAATGGAGCGGCAACAGCTTGGACCAATGCGACAACCTTGGTCGTTACGCTTGGCTCGGATGCAACGGTGAAAAAAGATGCGACGATCACGATCTCAGCCTCGGCGGGGATCAAGGATATCGGTTTGGAAAGTGCGGCAAGCATAGCGAGTGGTACGATTGGTGGCACATTCGGTAGTCAGGTTCCAGGAATATCAACCATTACAGCGGTGGATGACGGCAGCCAGGTAGGAGCTGGAGCTGGAGATAAAGTTACAATTATATTCAATGTGCCAACGAATCAGCCGGCTATTGATCTTGCTGATCTCGTGCTAAGTAAAGGCAGCTTTGGAACTACGGGTAATGGAGCAGCCATAGCTTGGACAAGTGCGACTACCTTAGTTGTCACGCTGGGCTCAGATGCAACGGTCAGGAAGGGTGCTCAGCTTACGCTAGCAGCATCAGCGGGAATTAAAGACATTGGTCTCGAAAGTGCTGTCAGCACAGCAGATGGTACTATTGCGGGTACTTTTGGAATGGGCTCTGTACCTGCTGTATCGAGCATTACTGCAGCGAATACTGGCAATCAGGTAGGAGCGGGCATAGGAGATACAGTCACGATTGTTCTGGATACAGCCACGAATCAACCGGACATTACGCTGGCAGATCTGGTCTTGAGCGAAGGCAGCATTGGAACTACAGCTAATGGAGCAGCTATAACATGGACGAATGCAACAACCCTCGTTGTGACGCTTGGATCGGATGCAGCAGTGAGGAAAGGCGCGACAATTACGTTCGCAGCCTCGGCCAATATTAGGGATCTTAGTGAAGAGAGTGCGGTAAGCACGGCGGGTGGTTTCATTGGTGGCACATTTGGTATTGGAGCTGTTCCTGTTGTTGCTGGCATTCAGGCAACTAATGATATGGGTGGTCCTGGTCCTGAAAGTGGCGACAAGGTTGAAATTATTTTTACAGCAATAACAAATACACCGCTCATTGATTTATCAGATGTTGCACTGAATAACGGACATACATGGGGGACAGGTGCTGCAGCAGCTTGGAACAGCACAGGCTCATCGTTATTGATTACTTTAGGTAATGATGCAACCGTAGAAGTTGGAGATTACGTCACGATATCTGCTGCGGCAGGAATTACAGAGGTAAGTGGTGAATTAGCGGCTATTACAGCTGCAGAACCTATAACAGGAACCTTTGGGAATGTAATCATTCCGGCCATATCCAATATAATTGCCACTAATGGTGGTGGTACAGCGGCTGTTGAACAGAACGATACGCTTGAAATCATATTTAATGTACCTACAAATGGCGGCGTGGTAGATTTATCTAAGCTTGTCGTCAGCAATGGACATCATTTGGGGACTTCTCCGAGTGCCCTTTGGAGTAGTGATAATCGGACCCTATCGATTTCCTTGGGAAGCAATCCGACTATTGCTATAACAGATACTATCGACATCCTTCAAGGCATCGGTATTATGGATGCCACCGGGAAGGCTGAGATAGCTTCAAGAGCAAATATTTCTTTGAATGGCAGCTTCGGCGAAGCAACGGCTCCGCTTGTCACAGCGATTAATGCGATCAATGGTGATGGCACCGCACTTGTCGCCGCAAATGATAAGCTGGCGATCATCTTTGATACACCTGTGAAGTTAGACGATTTCTCACTGGACAACGTATTGGCTGATGGTATAGCGAATGCATTTGGCAGCACAGCAACGTATGCGCTCGATGCCAGCAACACGACCTTGACGATCACGTTTAATGGCTCTGGAATTGCTGTAACCGAATCAAGTGTTATTACCATTAATGGTGGCATTTATGATCTTGCAACGGGGACCCAAGCGCTGGCTAATGGCGGTTTACTGCCAACGACCGGAGGCAGCTTCGGTACGGCAGCTGCACCTCAAGCGATTAGTACTTATGCAACTAATGGTGATGGCAAAGCAACGGTGGGTGCTGGAGATACCCTGGTCGTGGTGTTCGATACACCAACAAATGGCGGAACGGTTGACTTAACATCTATCATTCTGAGCAATGGACAAACGCTTGGAGAAAATCCAGGCCAGGCATGGAGTTCAGATTACACAAGATTGACTCTAACCCTGGGAGCGGGCACGGATATAACAACAGCAGATACACTTACGATTAACAGCGGCAGCGGAATTCAAGATGCGACAGGACAAACTCCGTTAGCAACGACTGCAGCGCTGAGTATTGGAGGCAGCTTTGGTGTTGCGGTAGCGCCTGTAGTGAGCAGTGTAACAGCGATCAATGGCGATGGTAAGGCTTCAGTTGGTGAAGGAGACAAGCTGGTTTTTGTACTGGATTCACCTTCGAATGGAGCGGCTGTCGATCTGACGAAGTTCAGCATCAGCGGCGGGCATCAGTGGGGAACTGGAGCAGCTGCGAGCTGGAGCAGTGATCATCTTCGTTTGACTGTTACGCTTGGAACAAACACTACGATCACGAAGTCTGACAGCATAACGATTGCTTTGGGCAGCGGGATTGCAGATTGGACAGGACAAGCTCCGTTAGCAGCTACAGCAGCGCTGAGTATTGGCGGCAGCTTTGGTGTTGCGGTAGCGCCTGTAGTCTCATCGACAACTGCTGTAAATGGCGATGGAAAACCAGGCGTAGGTGCTGGCGATAAGCTGTTAATAGTTTTCGATACACCTACCTATGGCGGAACTGTTGATTTGACTAAAATCTCAGTTAGCAATGGACATACGCTGGGCACAGATGCTGAATATTCCTGGAGCGCCAACAATGCACATTTGACGATTACCTTAGGCTCCAATCCAACGATTGTGGCGGGTGATAAGCTGAGTTTCCTGGCTTCGTCTGGTATCACAGATGCAACGAACCAAGCAGAACTGACAACACAAACGAACATTTCCATCAGCGGCAGCTTCGGCGAAGCAACGGCTCCGCTTGTCACAGCGATTAATGCGATCAATGGTGATGGCACCGCACTAGTGGCTGCAAATGATAAACTGGCGATCATCTTTGATACACCTGTGAAGTTAGACGATTTCTCACTGGACAACGTATTGGCTGATGGTATAGCGAATGCATTTGGCAGCACAGCAACGTATGTGCTCGATGCCAGCAACACGACCTTGACGATCACGTTTAATGGCTCTGGAATTGCTGTAACCGAATCAAGTGTTATTACCATTAATGGTGGCATCTATGATCTTGCAACGGGGACCCAAGTACTGGCTAATGGCGGTTTACTGCCGGCGATCGGTGGCAGCTTCGGTACGGCTGCGGCGCCTCAAGCGATTAGTACGTATGCAACTAATGGTGATGGCAAAGCAACGGTAGGTGCTGGAGATACCCTGGTAGTGGTGTTCGATACACCAACAAATGGCGGAACGGTTGACTTAACATCAATCATGCTGAGCAATGGACATACGCTTGGAGAAAATCCAGGCCAGGCATGGAGTTCAGATCACACAAGATTGACTCTTACCCTGGGAGCGGGCACGGACATAACAACAGCAGATACACTTACGATTAACAGCGGCAGCGGTATTCAAGATGCGACAGGACAAACTCCGTTAGCAACGACTGCAGCGCTGAGTATTGGAGGCAGCTTTGGTGTTGCGGTAGCGCCGGTAGTGAGCAGTGTAACGGCGATCAATGGCGATGGTAAGTCTACAGTTGGCGAAGGAGACAAGCTGGTCTTTGTACTGGATTCACCTTCGAATGGAGCGGCTGTCGATCTGACGAAATTCAGCATCAGCGGCGGGCATCAGTGGGGAACCGGAGCAGCTGCGAGCTGGAGCAGCGATCATCTGCGTTTAACGGTTACGCTTGGAGCAGGCACCACGATCACGAAGTCTGACAGCATAACGATTGCTTTGGGCAGCGGGATTGCAGACTGGACAGGGCAAGCTCCGTTAGAGGCCACAGCAGCGCTGAGTATTGGCGGCAGCTTTGGTGCTGCGGCAGCGCCAGTAGTCTCATCCATTACTGCTGTTAATGGGGATGGAAAACCAGGTGTAGGTGCAGGCGATAAGCTGTTAATAGTTTTCGATACACCTGCGTATGGCGGAACGGTTGACTTGACTAAAATCTCAGTTAGTAATGGACATACGCTGGGCGAAGATGCTGAATATTCCTGGAGCGCTAATAATGCGCATTTGACGATTACCTTAGGCTCCAATCCAACGATTGTGGCCGGCGATAAGCTGAGTATCCTGGCTTCGTCTGGTATCACAGATGCTACGAACCAGGCAGAGCTGACAACACAAACGAACATTTCCATCAGCGGCAGCTTCGGCGAGGCCACGGCTCCGCGTGTCACAGCGATTAATGCGATTGATGGGGATGGTACTGCACTCGTCACTGCAGGAGACAAGCTGACGATCATCTTTGATACGCCGGTGAAATTGGACGGCTTCTCATTGGATCAGGTATTGGTGGATGGAGCAGCGAATGCATTAGGAAGCACATCAACATATGCACTAGACTCCACCAAAACGGTGCTGACAATTACTTTTAATGGCTCAGGAATTGCTGTAACAAATTCAAGCGTGCTTACCATTACTGGAGGCATCTATGATCTTGCAACGGGAACCCAAGCACTTTCCAATGGTACTGCACTGCCTAGTATTGGCGGCAGCTTTGGTACGGCAGTAGCTCCTAACGTTTTATCGGCGATAGCAATAGATCAAAATGGATTGGAATCGATCTACGGCGACAAATTGATTATCACATTCGACTCTCCTACGAATGGAGCGGCTCCGAATGACTATTTAACCAAAGATCTCATTCAGGTAATAAACGCATCCAACCATACAATTGGCAACTATGCGTCCTTCAATTGGAGCAACAATAACCGGACACTGACTATAACGCTTGCTACCTATGGCCAGTCAGTAACGGATGCTGTATATGCCAATTTGCAGATCGGCGATATATTGGATTTAAGTGGATTAGGTATCAAAGACGCTACAGGTACTGCCCCAGCGAATGCAAGCAGCGTACCTATTAGCGGCAGCTTCGTACCAGGCATACTTCCACAATTTACAAATGCTGTTGCAACAACGAATAACCGTAACCCTGCAGCCAATATTTTGGGAACGATAGAAATCATCTTTAGCACAGTCATGCATCAAGAACCAGGAACTGTCGATCTGGCAAAAATTCTTGTGTCGGATAGTCATACCTTTGGAACAGGGGCAACAGCGGTTTGGAGCTCAGGCAATGTCCTGTCCATCACGGTCAAAACGGATGCGACGATCCAAATAGGTGACTTGATTGACCTAAAGCTTCTCAATTTGAAGGATAGCAATGGAATTGCTTATCTTCCTGCCAATGATGCGGTGCAGTCGTTGACTGGCTCGTTCGGCAGTGCGTTAACGCCTTCCGTCGTTAGCGTAGTAGCGGCCAATACCGGAATGAATCCGGGAGCTGGTGTCGGCGATAAGATCACGATTACGTTTAGCGCAGATACGAATGGTTTGGCGGATACCTCTTTGGATGTGTCTACTCTTTCCGGACTTATTGGCGCCGATGCAAGCGCGAAATGGCTGAACCCAAGAACATTGGTCATTACGGTAGGCAACCTTGGTGCAAATCCTGTGTTAATGGATAACGCTGAGATTACATTGGATTCGCTGAATATTAGAGATCTGACAGGAACATCCCAAGCTGTGCAAGGGACCTACGTCATCGGTGGTACGTTCGGTCAGGCCAACATTCCGAGTGTAATCAGCATTGTTGCTTCGAGCAATAACAAGAGTAAAGCAGAGTCAGTGATCAGCAATGAGGATATCATTACAATCACATTCGATGTGCCAACTAATCAAAGCGGTGAATGGAACAAGACCACGGTCAACCAGTTCGTCAGATTCGGTTCCGTAAGCCTTCCGAAGATTCTGGGCGCTGATTACAAAGGCGTATGGAAAAATAACGGTAAAGTGCTCGAAATTACAGTAATTGATGTGACAGGATCAACGATTGAGATTGGGGACAGCATCCAGGTTCATGGCATTAAAAATGCGATGGGAACATCCCCGGTAAGCGATGATACATTAGCACTGACAGGTATTTTTGACGGAAGAGAGTTTGCGATTTCATCCAGCACTCTCACTACGGGAACAGCTGGAACCTTGACAGCAAAATTAACCATTCAAACAGTGAAAGGTCATAGTGGTAATGAAGTTGTTATTTTCGAAATCAAAAAAGGGATAACACCTATACAGCTGATCGCATCCGAAATGGACATCAATGGCAACGTCCAAATTAACCAAACTTTCAGCAATTTGACTGGTGACCTGAGTCAGTACACCGTAGAGGCATACATTTTTGATAACGTGAATAGCATCTCAGCTTCGCAATTACTCTCACAAAAAATCGTATTGAAGTTGAATTAATCACAGAGGATTTCACAGAGGAATAGGGTGCTTAATCGGCCTTATTCCTCCACCTTTTCACAATAGAAGGGAATGGTATATTAAGTGGTCAAAAAAATAATGATGCTCTGCTTCATGCTATGTGTATGTTCAGCGAGCCTGAGCCCGGGTTTTGCAAAAAATTCCATTTATGCAGCTTCTGCAGACGTAAAAATTTCAACTAGTGCGGGGAAATATGCTGTCGGCAGTCAAGTGCAGATTAACGGAACTTCTCCAGCAGGAAAAGATATCACCTTAAAGGTGATTGACAACAACAGCTATATCGTGCACGTAGATGCCATCTATGCCAAAGATAATAATGGAACTTTTCAATTTATATTTACAATGCCAGAAACCCGTGCAAGCAGTATGAATATTATTGTGGGATTTGGAAGTGGAACAGGGGAATTTGCTATCAAGAAAGTTGACATCGGAGCAACATTTACTGGTGGTGGCGGCGGCCCTATGGGGCCTGGATCCCCAGATAATTCTACCAATAACCCAAATACTCCATCCAATGGCATTATGCAATTAGCTGATGCGGCTAATGAAGTTGTGAAGGGGAATGAAGTCACTGTCACTTTTGATGCAGCTAAGATAACTGAGCTTGTATCGAAAGCGACATCAACTACGCTGGAATATGCACTAAAAGTAAAAGCGGCTGCATCTGTAGTGAAAGTGGAGCTTACTCCTGAAGTGCTTGCTTTGCTAACTTCGAAGAATGCTGCATCGGTACTTCATCTCCAGACAGGAGCAGGCGATTATAAGCTTCCCATCAATCAAATCGACCTTGCTGCTGTGTCTAAGCAGATGGGGCTGGAGCTTAAAGATGTGAAGGTTAGTATCGTAATCAACAGGACTCAGGGTGAAAGCGCAGAAGCTATCAACGCATTCGCTGCTCAATTGGGAGCGGAAGTATTGGCTGCACCTGTTGAATTTTCAGTGACGGTTGTTGGCAGCAATGGGATGAGCCAGGAAATCAGTGTATTCAGCACTTATATAGCGCATACGATTCATCTTTCAAAAGAAACGGACCCCAATACCGCAATAGGGGTATGGTATAATCCGGATACTAATACCTTTAGCCCGGTGCCGACTATATTCGACGGACTAAATGCTATTTTATATCGTAAAGGGAACAGTTTGTATAGTGTTATCCAACATGCCAAAACCTTCGGAGATGTTGCAGGCCATTGGGCAAAATCGGATGTTGAGCTGCTGGCCAGCAAACTAATCGTGAATGGTGTTGCAGATTCTAAATTCGCTCCGGACAAACTTATCACAAGAGCCGAATTCTCAGCCCTCTTAGTTAGATCTTTGGGACTTGCAGAGGTAAAAGCTGAGGGCTTCAAAGATGTCGCCGCGGCAGATTGGTTCTCTGGCTCGGTCGGAGCTTCACAGAAAGCCGGTCTGATTGATGGTTATGAGGACGGCACGTTTAAACCAAATGCTATGATCACAAGAGAACAGATGGTCACTATGATCATTCGTGCGTTGAAGGTTTCGGATAAAGAGGTAGCCTTGGATCAGAGCGTGCTTAACAAGTTCGCTGATGGTGCCTCCATTTCCAGTTGGTCCAAAGAAGCAGTGGCCAAGTCCATTACTGCAGGCATTGTTCAAGGGATGACGGATACTACGTTCGCTCCACAGCAAAATGCCTCACGTGCACAGGGTACTGTAATGCTCAAGCGTATGCTTCAATATTTGAAGTTTATTAATTAAGACAAAGTCTATGAAAAGTTCCGTTTGAGCTAGGTTTTCGTACGCTTCGTGCGATTGTAGCTGAGAAGAGGGAAGGGTTGCGGGTGGAAGAGTGGTAGCGCCCGCCTTTAAAGATTTGTTCCTCCCTCCATGCACCAACATCACGAACACGCACTTCAAAGGACTCCGCAAGGGACTGTTGACAAAGTGTGGGCTAGAGGGAATTTATCCTCTACTCCACACTTTGTCAACAGTCCCGCAAGGTGTTTTTTTTTTTTTTATTAGATGGCTCAACCTAATAATCAGTGCTTGACAGTCAAGCTAACATTCGATGGCGGTTAAATGCTACGAAAATGCCAGCTTTATAGCGGCCCGGTACTTCTCATAGCTATTTTCATATAGGCGAGGGTAACATGTGCGCTAATGGCCACCGAAGTCCGTTAGAAGCGGAAATGCAGCGAAATGAGATTGTGACGGTCATGGATGCCCCTTACAGGCTGAAAAGGGGGCGATTGTGGGGAAAACTGCCTTCTAATGGTCGCGGATGTCCATTAGAATCGTGAATATGTAAAAATCAGCTTCTAAAGGTCAGCGGTGACCGTTAGAGACAGGTACTTTCCGTATCGGGAAGATATCTTCCGTCGTTGAGAATTACGGATTCTGCATCGGTCTATCACGTTTAGCACTTTGTATCTGAGAGGGAGGGGATGTGGAACGGACCATATGCTTCTAACGATAAAAAATATCGTTAAGCAGCAGATCCTTTCGGTTGGCTGTTCATTCGGAAATGATACTATTACAATCAAAAAAACAATTTTCTGCTACTTTAGATTCGGTGTTCTTGTGAGTAATTAAGCCTAGTCAACCTTTCCAAAAATTTAGTCAAAATGTCACATAAACGCATATATTGTCGGGTGGTAATATTTGTAATTTAATGCAGGTTTCATTTTTTGAAGGTTATCCATCTAATAGAATATGTTAGATATTTGGCAATGTTTAGAATTGGTATAGAGGCAAGTATTATAATACCTATATATGCTATAAAGCAGTAGGTTTGAGGAGGATAGGATATAAGAAAGGGGTTTTGGCGGATGATATTGGAATGCCCTTAGATGCAGATTGACTAGTTGGGAGGGAATTCGCGGATATCAAAAGGCAAAAAACGAATGTAGGACTTTAGTAGGAGGCTGTGTTCATGCGTAGGAATAAGATTGTAAGCAAATGGATCGCAATGGCTTTAACCTTCAGCATGCTTTTTTCCCTGATGCCTGAGTGGTTCCTAACAAAGGCGGAAGCGGCAAGCGGCGACCTGGAAGTGCGTTTTGGAGCAGGTACATTAATTGGGAATGCATCCCATGATGCTGATAATGCTTTTTTAAACTTTTATAATAATCAGACCCCCGGGTTTAAACAAATTGACAGGGATAGGGATGAATATGCGCAAATAGACTGGGCTAAGGGTGACATTTTTACTGGTAAGGAGGATAAAAATACCTGGGTCGAGTTTGAAATTAAAGTTGCAAATAATCCAGCCTTAATGGATCTTGCTCAAAGCGGGCATGCAGAGGCTGTTTTTGGATGGAGCAGGCTGAAGTATTACTCTGGTTTATTTTGGACGCGAGTTACAGAGATGACGATAACTGTGGATGGTACAGAGGTATTGCACGGAAAAACAAGTGGTGGGGATGTCTCCGCTAGAAGTGCATCAGCCGTTATCAAACCCAATTCTGTGATTAGAATTGTTTTGTTTGGCGAAGGCAAGGATGGCAGCGATTTGACAGGTGTGAGAGACTTCTATGTTAAGTTTCAGGACCAAACACGCCCGGTATTGAACAATTACACTTTCATTGGCAACGGAGCTCAGCGGGACAACACGAACCTCGGTCAAAGAGAGCTGTATGTCAAACAGGACGAGTACATCTCCCTCGCCTACAATTTTAGTGAACCTGTCAAGCCGACGGCACTGAATTCGGCGTACCATGAGCATTTTCTAAGACAGCCGCTGTTTACTAATCCTTCAGGGACTGGACTGCCAGCTGCTGGGCAACAGCAGTATTTGGACAATGAAACCTACAATTCAGGCAATTTAAAGGAGTATAAGAAGAGTGTTGTATTTTCATATACGGCCTCCAAGTATCACCAGAGCGATAATCTTCCCGTTGAACCGAAAATAACGGGCAGTACCTCCGGGGTTCCACCTCTTAATAAATCGCTGGAGGAAAAAATAAAGGAGGCTGTTTTTGCGGATGCAGCCGGGAACGTGGCTACAACCCAATTTCCTAATAAAGCAAGCCTGGCCAGCAACAGTTATTTAGCAGGGAAAACAGTGAATCCCTTCGACTACAAAAACTCCGGATATCGGGTGATCGTCGATGCAGTGGCACCTAAATATACGAAGGTTGGTAACGGGATTCAGCCCGAAATTTTAACCGGAGTAACCTTGAATAAGGACGACACGATTGATTTCACCCTTCAGATGACGGAGGAAGCTGTTGTCAAGGATGGATGGGATGTGAAAGATACCTATTTGCTTCTTAACAACGGATTGAAAGCCGGATATGCATCTGGATCGAATACGAAAAACTGGACCTTCCGGGTCAAAATTCCAGATGGAGTGAACGTAGAGACGCCACTTCTTAAGGTCATAGCTTTAACCCATAAAAACAAGATGGATGATTCCGACACGAGTGTCATACAGGATTATGCGGGAAATATGCTGATTCAACCAGCCAATTTCGAGGGCATTCATAAGGATGGCGACGAGTCCAATGTGAACTCGAAAATTGATTGGGCTACCCTGTCCATAGATAACACAAAGCCAGAAATCGGCTTTCACTATGAAACAGGCGGGGCGAGTAATGAAAAGTATCAAAAGAACGGCAAGATTACGATCGATGCTAACGATCCACCATTGATCATACCCTCTCTGGATCCGAATATAGCGGATCGTGGTAAGGAAAGACCAAGCAAGGGCATCTATCGCCCTTCCAATATGAGCGGGCCGGCTTCGCCAGCCGTAGGCTTGGTTTATTATTTGTGGAGTCAGAATCCTGCTGACCCTTTTGCTGATCAAAGCGGCGATCATTATGCAGCTATCAAAAGGTATTCCCTGTCGGCCAAGCAGCCGGCGGACGAGCTTTATCCGGGTCAGTTCGCTGGTGTGCAACTGCGGGTTGTAAACAACAAAACGAACATGTTGGCACCACCTGTCGAGGCTTTAACTGAGCCCGGCAGCGGGGAATGGTATCTGCACAGCTGGACAGCGGACATGACCTGGGATACAGCGAGAGAGCTAATGCAATATGAGAAGATGAAAGCATTCCGGGAAAACAATCCTGGACAATACGCAGCCTGGAAAGCAGAAGCCACAGGCTCGGAGTCCGATAAAATCTTTTATGCAGACAACAAAGCGCTGGCAGCTGTTGGCCAATACGGCGACCTGTCTATATGGCCGCTGACAGATTTTAAACAACAAGATTCCAACTGGGATTATAAGGTTGCTGCTATTAAACTGGACAATCTGGCGCCCATCGTTACTATGGGTGAAATAAATGGCGACAACACGGCTAACGTTAGAATTTCTGTCAAGATAGAGGATGAGCACAGCGGCCTTAAAGACAGTTATTATCAATGGGTGAAAGCAGGAGACCAACCCCAGGATATAAATTGGAATGCTATTGGCCTTGTTGAAAATAGCGTTAACCTGTCCACTCAGAATGAAGTTATGGAAGATGGCTCCTACCTGCTGTATATCAAAGCAGCAGATCAAGCGGGCAATGAACGGATAGTCCAAACAGAAACGCCGATAACGGTTAATTCGGAAGAACAGGTTCATGGAAGATTCGAGCCTGAGACCAATACCAGTTACGTAAAAAGTCATGATGTGCTGTTCTATATTAGTGGAATTACGCCGCAAAGCGTAACTTCAGGAACCTATGGCGGATCAGTGAGCGAAATTACGTATCAGAGTCATGTGTCCTATGCTATTAACTCCAGTACGATTCGTCCGGAAGAAGCTGCGTACACAGAGCTTATTGCAAATGGTATGAACAATGATAGTGGGCAGCAGAGCTATCTGATTCCAGCCAATTCAGCCCTGAATGGCATTTATTATGTTCATATTAAAGTGGAAGCAGAGGGGCCGTATGGAGCCAGATATTACTACTATTCCAAAGCTTACTATTTCGATAATCTAGCTCCTGATATTTCCTTCAGCAAGAATGGGGTAGCTTATCCACAAGCCTCCCATGAGCTAACGGTTACAGTAACGGAGCCTTACAGCACGGACGGACTTATACAGCAATACCAATGGGTTAAGTCCGGAGATGCCTTGCCGGATGACGCTTCTCCCAACTGGATGCCAATACCGCAGGATGGACGGGTGATCATCACAGATACCGGGCTGCAAGATGGAGAAATTGCTTATTACCAGCTGTATGTCCGTGCTGTAGATGGAGCCGGAAACAGTCTGATTGCAAGCACTACAGATACCTTTACGGTATCCAAGGTTGGAGGGGGTACGCCTCCTGCATCTTCGAAATCGGATTTGATCTATGTATATGGTGATGCTGAAGATGGTTATACAGCCATTGTGAAGCTTAGTCTGGACACGCTTGATAAGAGCGGATATGAATTTTCCGTATCCCCGGACGATGGCGAAAGCTGGGTGAAATGGCGTCCCTATACGAATTTTGTAGCGATAAAGGTACCTACGGACAGAGTGTCCGACCTTAAAATCAAAGTGAAATATAAAACACCAGGTGGAGCGATTGGCGATCCGCAAGCGTTGGACACGAAGGCTGTATCCGTGGTGGAGCCTGTATACGCCTTGGCGTCTCTAAGTACAACAAGGCCAGTTAGTCCAATCACTGGAGTTGACATTGATGTCGTGACTCCTTTGGGTATCAAGGTGGTGCCATCGGCTGTGAATCCTTCTGATCCGGTACGCAGCGGCAACAAATTTAATGTAAAGAAGAACGGCTATTATACTTTTAATCTTACAGATACAGCCGATCCAAGCAGAATAGAGACGCTTATTGTCGTAGTCAATAATGTAGATGGAACTCCGCCGCAAGGCAGCATTGAGTATTTAACGACAAGACCAACCAATGGCAATGTCTCGGTCAAGCTGGAAACCTCAAAGCCTGTCCAGATCACTAACAATATGGGCAAAGCTGTGTACACCTTTACCGAAAATGGTTCGTTTACGTTTGAATTCAGAGATGAAGCAGGGAATAACGGCACAGCAACGGCGACTGTAACCAATATTGACAAAGAAGGTCCAAAGGTGAAGATTGTACGCTCCTACACTTATGGGGCCAACAACAGCCAATCCTTTGGCACCATCCTTGACAATAATGGCCAGGTGCGTTTTTCCTCAGGAGTAACTCTTGAAGTGCAAAAAGCTGATGAAAATGCCAAGGACTTTATTGTCCTTGACGAAAAGAAGGCCGTTACCATGCTGAAAAATGGCAGTATCTCATTTATGGTTGCTGATTTGTTCGGCAATACGACCGTCATTAAGGAAGAAATAGACAATATCCTTGCTGCACCTCCGGAAGCAAAGACGATCACTTATACCTTTGTGAACGAGGAAGGCAAGCCTTTGGAAAAGAATGAGATTGTGACGATCGATGGTAAGCAGTATGCACGCGGCAAGGTACAAGTCACTTTAAGCGGCCAGACAACAGCGCCCAATATGGTTTTTTCAGGTGTCACGCCGATTCGGCAGGATGGGACCGGGAATTATACGAATCAAATTAGCGGCTCGGATGGCAGCTTCACCTATTCAAGGATATTTGGGGCTGAAGGGTCTACCTCCATTGCCTTGTCAGATTTATTGGGGAATGTGAATAAAGTACCTGTTGAGATTAAAGGACTTGATAATAAACCGCCAGAAATTAAACTGAATCAGGCTGCGGCCGGGATTGTGCAAAACAAGCAAAACTTCGATCTGTACAAGGATTTAGGCGGATATACGGTATCTGATAATGTATCGCAAGCCAGCCATATTAAAGTCACCCACAGCGGGCTTGATTTGACTAAGCTTGGCCGGCAGCGTGTCACCTACACAGCTACGGATCAGGTAGGCAATACGGCAGTGGCTGTGCAGGATGTTATTGTAGTCGGTTCGGATGGCATGCTAATTTTTGCCGATGATGTGCTCATTTCAGGAGCCGCTGGGGAGTCCGCCTTGTTTGACCGCAATAAGCTGACATTTAAGGTTGAGCGATATAATCTTCTGGATGTGAATGGCCAGATCAGGACCAATGAGTGGGGAACTTACGATTTGCTGTACCAGCCGGGACTGTACCGTGAAGGACAGATGAAGTACATCGCAAGTAAAATCACATACAAAGAATTGGTGAATGGCCACTTTGAAGTCACGTTCCCTCAAGTGGGCTGGTATACGCTTATCGTGAGAAACCAGGAGCGGGAACGGGAATATGCAACTTTCTTTATCGGTAAGCTCGAATAATGGATACGAATAACTGAAGTCAGGCACAGAAGGAAAGGGACTTTAGCATAGTCCCTTTCCCCATGCATGAAGATTGTTTTTATAAAAGATAGGAGGCACTTACGTGAAGCTGGTCAAAAAGACGCTTGTGTTCATACTGGCTTTTATTCTTTTTTTAGGTACGATGACCGAGATTACATCCGCGCTAGCGGCGGAAATCACGGCGCCCAAAACAACGGTGCTGCAAAATAATTTTGTGAAAATAACAGTTGACAATAGTACGGGGCGTTTTGGCATCAGAACTGTGGAGGGGCAGCCTATCCGCAAAAACGACCAGAATGTCAATATGCTGTTCCGTGGCGAGGATCCGGAAACCTCCTTTACCACCTTTCGGATTGATGGGACCGATTATATTTTCGGAAATCCTTATAAATTTGCCGCAAACTTCTTTTCTGAGACTACTCCACCCCGAATTGTTCAAAACTCCAACGGAACTAAACAAATTGAAACGATCTGGAAAATAAAAGGCGTCGAGATTAAACAGATTTTGCTGCTGTATACCGATGCTTCAGACAAGAAAAATGCCGGGAATGTCAATATTCGCTATGAAGTGGTCAATAGAAGCAATGTGAAGGTAGAGTTCGGTACGCGGGTTTTGCTGGATACTATGGTTGCGGGAAATGACGGGCCTGAGTTCCAGATCGGAACTGCCTATAAAGCACCCTTGATGGTGGAAAGAAAGCTGGTACATAACCCGGAAGATAATCCTGATATTTCCGTAGAGGATAGAGCTTTGCATAAATTGCCTCCCTACTGGGTGATGAGAGACAAGCTCGATTTAACGAATCCACTGGCGACTAATGTTATCGCATATGGGTTTAATAACTTTGCGGAAAATAACATCAATATAGTGGATGAAATGATCGTCGGGCACTGGAACGGACTGGCGAATACCAAATGGGATTACACACCTAATGGAAACCTTGATTTTACAAGGGACACGAATGACTATGGAACTGCGGATTCTGCTGTAGCCTTCTATTGGCAGCCTAAGCCGCTGGCTGCTGGGGCTGTCCAATCTTATGAGACAGTGTATGGACTAGGGGAAATCATTGAGCCGGATAAGGTTTTCTCCATTCGCTTTATGGACACGCCGCAGCAGTTGGCTACACTGGAGGACGAAAGTGCTTATGCCAATGAAGGCATATTCGATATTACCGCTGAAATCGAGAATCTGGCCATGTTTAATATGGAGCATCAGAGCATTTCCGTTGAAATGAACCTGGATAGCGGACTTAGCTTTGTAAAGCTGGACAAGCAAGGAAATATTGTGCGGGATAATAATGGCAAAGCCGTCACGGAAGCATTCCGAAGCTTTGCGCCGGAACCCTTCTTTAAGGGGGCGACACCAGAGGAAGCAGCGCAAGGGATTAAGCCTACCTACAAGCCGGGTGATGCCATTACCGTTTCTTTTAAAGTACAAGCTAAAGGCAAACCGTGGCCGACCAACCAACAATATATGCTGACGGTCAGAAGCCCCCAAACCGAAGAGAAAATTGCCGGGGTTGAGGATGAAGGCATCAAAGCGCAGTATGAATCGAGCCAAGCGAACTTTATTTTATTGCCGGCCGTTGGTCAAGCTACTGCTACATATGCCTATGGGCTTTCGCCGAAAGAATTGTATAGCAGTGATGTGAAATATATAACAGTTAATATGACGAATATTGATGCGTACAATACAGGGAATGAAACTACTGCCCCTAATTTTGACCTGTATTTGAAGGAGAAAATCACGGGCAAACGCTATAAATTACCAGTCAAGGATTCCGTGATTTTACAGCCTACAGATGATGGCTTCTCGGGAGATATGCGTATTACTTATCGGGGAGGCGACTTGGTTGATCAAGGAGGCAACATCATTGAGGCCGGTCTTGGGCCAGAGCTGCCTTTGGGCGAATATCAGGTTCAAATTGATTACAAAAGTGACACTGGCGGTAATGACGAAATAGCTGCGCTGTATGATATTACGACCAGTCAGACATTTTTTGTCACGGATAATCAGCAATCCCGGGTCAGGGAAGCGGGTATTCTCGCAGTTTACAAGCAGAATGTGGATTTAAGCCATGTAACAATGAACACTAATGGAAAGTTGCTGGATACAATTAATGAAGCATTTCCTGGCAAGCCTTTTGCAACAGGGACGGATTTATACAGTGCTGTAACCATCTATAAGGCAGCAAAAATGTTTGTAGGCGCAGCGAGCAATACATTGGACCCGAAATTTAAGCTTGATAAATTTCTGGCTAACGAAGCCTTGGAGAAAGTACCTGCTTATCAATATAAGCTGTTTGCTTCGGAAAAAGAGATGGAACAGTTTTTTAAGGAAGAAGATGCAAATAAAAAAGCGATCCGGGAATCGCTTGTCGTCGTTCGCGGGATGATCAAGCAGGTAGGTACTGGCAGCGAGCAGCAGGTTATTGTGGATACGAAGACTGAGCCTGCTATTATTAACGGGGCTGTGGCTTATAAAGGGAAGGATATGGTCTTCGTCCGCGGAAAGCTCGATATATTCGGAACTAATAAAAAGGTTAATGGCTATGAGAGCATGCCTTTCTTCGATACACTCTTCGTCAAGGGAGATGGCAGGCTCAGTGTAGCAAGCAGCGGTTTTGTGTTCCATCAGGGCGAATGGACGCTGGATTTCTTTAACGGATTTGATAAATCCTTGGGTAAAGGTTATGTCATTGAGAATGAAGTGTTTCCCGACAATGGCGATAATGAGGAAGATAAAAGCCTGAACGGCAGTTTAAGCTGGGCTGTAGGAGCTCTGGGCGACAGACTGAATCCCCTCAGACAACTGATGATCGGTCATGTATATTTCAACAAACACAGTTTGTTTGCACCGCCAAGCTTTAGTATAGCGGGCTTTGGATTTACCTTTAATGATTTTATATTAAGACATGGGGGCATCTCCTTCGGTGGCAAGCTTTCCATGAAAATTGTGGATGCCGAGGTTCGTAACGTTATTTTTAATGATAAAGGATTTGTCGGCGTGGATGCCGGTCTTAAATTTGACTTGAATAAGGAACTGGGCCTGTTTGGTCCCAAGAAATCCGGGGATAAAAAGGATGCTAAGAATGATCCCAAGCAGCCTAGCGGCGAAATCAATATCGTCCACTACGTACAGAAGGTCCCAGGTGTTTCTAATCGTTACGGGGTTAAATTCGAGGCACAATTAAAAAACATGCTGGAGGTGCAAGCAGAGCTTTCCTTGAAGCAGGTTGAGGATGGCAGGATTTTGCCAGATGTGATTGCCTTTGGAACATCCCTTGGTAAACCAGGAGTCCTGATTACAGGTGCAACTTATTTAACAAAGGTGCGGGGGGCAGTACGTGAGCTGGCTGATACGATCGCCGGTGGCACGAAGAAAGATCCGTTCCCGCTTGTCATACAAGCAGGCGTAAGTATGAGATTTGGAATAGCTCCAGCTTATCTCTTTGGTGATATTGATCTTACGGTGAAGCGTACTGGGCTGGCGCTGCAAGGGAAGCTGGATTTTTCAGTGAAGGCTGATCCCGGGAAAAGTGATTTAGTTCCAATGCTGAGCAAAGCTCTACTGGAAGCACAATGGGTAACCCCTTGGTTTGTGCGGCTGGAAGCAGAAGTAGATATCGGCGGCTGGGACATCATTATGGGCAAGGCAGGAATTTTCGTAGGAGAAAACCTGGAAAAGAAACGAACGGACTTTGAAGGCTACATCGGTGCGAGGGTACAGATTCCAAGCAATGTTCCTGTTGTAGGCGGAATGCCTTTGTCCAGCGTGTTCTTTGGCGTCAATAACGATAAAATCTGGGGTAGTGTCGGTATTCTGTTTATATCGCTTGGTGTGACTTATTATTGGGGTGGAGGGCTGGAATTCGGTACTTCTGGTGAAGGGCTGCCTGATGGCTTGATTCGCATGATTATTGAAGATCCGGAGCGTGGACCGCAGCTGCTCGTAATCGGACAGGGCATGGAAACGTTGGCTACCTCTTGGCTGGATGCCGAAAAAGAAAATCATGAAATCATCTATCGCAATGTAGCAGAAGGTGTGAGCGTTCTGGATGATGGTTCCCTGAATGTAGGAATTGGCGGCATTACAGTGAAAAATAGCGGGAGAGTGCACGAAATCCCGATGAATGCCGTATCCGGAAATGCCATCATTGAAATGGAATATACGGACAAGGATATGCCTAGCTTTACATTGAAGGATGCAGCAGGCAAGCCGTATCCGATTGTTTTTGATAACAACAACACCAATCCGTTAGCTAATGCCTACACCCAGTATGTGCCGGCAGCAAAGTCAGTCGACGGGGTGGATGTCAGAAAGGCTTATATCATTATTCCACAAAATCAATTGCAGAGCGGCGGCACTTGGACGCTTACTTCCGTTAAGGCTGTGGAAACCAAGCTGATGAATGTGCCAACCAATCCGCAGTTAAAGCAAGTAAGTCTTAGCAAAAATAATGCAGACTCCAATAAGTTTACAGCGTCGTGGGCCGTGGAGAATGCAAAACAGGGAGATACCATGAATTTGTATCTTGCCCAAGATGCAGTATCCACTGCAAAGACGAAGCTGGCGAGTGGTGAGGAAGTACTTGAACCGGGAGACCCGGGACTTCTTATTGCAAAAGATGTACCCGTTGCGGCCAATGGCGGAGTAGCAGGAGCTCTTACAACCGGCAGCACGGTCATTGACGTAACCCGGGTTTCCTTGCTCGGAGATGTTGAAGATATTCGCGGGCTGCTGCAGCAGGGTAATTATTATTTGCGTGCCGAGCTGAAATCCAATTCAACGTTTGGGACTAAGACATCGGCAGAGAAATTCGAGATTATAGATCCTCTGGCACCGAAAAATGTCAGCGATGTTAAGATCGAGCCTGCCGGCAATGGACTCTTCGCTCTTTCCTTTAAGCCAGCGCAGAAAAAATCAGATCAAACTAATTTCGAGCACAGCTATGTCATACAAGCTTTTCAGGAGCAAAACGGCAAACTAAACAACTATCCTAATTTCGGAGAACTTCTGTTTACGGAAGAGGAGCTCGCTGCACATTGGAATCCAGCAAACGGTAAGTATGAAGGTATCCTGCTGGGTGGGTGGACAGAGGTATCCAGCTCTGATGAAATAAACCTGGATAGTCTCGAAGGCTCTGTGATCGATTTGAAAGAAGCCGAACATACGGGGCTTGAGGTGGGCCAAGAGTACACGATAGGTGTTTCAGCGGTAACCAAGCCGTCCAAGGAAGCGGATAAAAATGAAAATTATCACTATGCCGGCCGAACAGATAGTGTCAAGAAGCTGCTTCCTGTACCAGTTAAGCCAAAGCTGACAGGAGCAGGAACGTTAGGAATGAAGTCTGGGGCATCCGAGCATTATATGGAGCTGCTGACGAACAAAAGCGAGCAGAGCATCGAACTTGTGTCCGATCAAAAGGATATAGAGGTGGAAGCCTTCTACGCAGAGCAATCCCTTGGCAAAGTAGCCTTTGTGAATAAAGGGAGCGGAAGCAGCGGGACCCTGCACTTGGATTCATTCCAGTCTGACGGGCCTTATGCAATTGAACTGGTAGCAACGAATACAAAGACGAAAGATGTATCGGTGACAATGCTCTATTTGACTGTGGATAAAATCCCGCCGGTGCTGTACATCGATGAACCGCTAACTGGCGCCAGAACCCATAATGGCCAAATACAGGTTTCGGGTACAACCTCGAACGATGCTGTATTGACAGTTAACGGAACAACATTGAGTATTACGGATAATGGAAGCTTTAATCAATCCATTAGTGTGACATCCGGAGACCCTTCTATAGAGCTTAAGTTTACAGCTCATGACGGTGCAGGCAATGAAAATACAGCAGTCGTGGCCATTACAAATGATCAGTTTGATGCGCCTGTCGCTCTTGTATTAAAGAAAATGGCTATGAAACCGGGCGATAGTAAAAAGGTAGAAGCCTTTTTGCGGATGCCCGATGGAAAGAATGATGGTGGCAAACCTAAATTCAAGGAAGTTCCAGTGTCTCCCGAAGATCAGAAGCGGCTAAGCTACTCGGTCGAGATGGGTGAAGCGGTGATGCTTTCAGAGGATGGCAAAGTATCTGCACTAGCAGTTGGGGCAAGTCTCATTCAGGCGGAGTATCAAGTATCTGAGGGTGTAGCCCTTCAGGCTATGATGGTAGCATCGGTAGATGTACCGGCACCGGAACGAATGGGAAGTATATCTGCTTCAACAACTATGATTAATAATGATAGTACCAGAACCAAGGTGGTTGTAAGCTCGGCAGGCGACTTGACAGGACAACAGCTTGTTTATAAGGTATATGCCAAGCCAGCAGACGTAGTGCTGCCGCAATTCCGGCAAAATATAGATGAGTGGAGCATTCTGCCTCAGAATGGGGTTGTTGCTGCCAAGTCAGGGGAGTACATTGTCATTGCCAAAAGAACCTCTGGAGGCAGGCAGGCTGTGGCTGTATCCGAAAAGCTAGCCGCTAATGTTTGGTACCCCTCAGGTGGCGGTGGTGGCGGCGGCGGTGGCTTCTTCCCGGGAGTGTCCGGTAAAGAGACGGTAACTGTCAATGAGAAACCGGTAAATGTTGACATACAAGAGGGTGTTTTATCGGCCCATATTACATTGAAGGACATCGAGTCCACTGGTTCCAAAGACATTGTTATAGCTTCTCAGGATACAACGGTTAAGGGCTACTCCTTCCGCATTGATAAAGCAGTAGGACAACTGGCTGTCAGCCAGCAGAGGAAGCTCATTATCGATGTACCGGCTGCAAGATTAGTGCTAACGCCAGATATGCTTACAGGCATGGAGCAGGATCTGGAAATTAAAATCAGTCCTAACAGTGATAAAGCTATAAGCGCATTGACTGAGATAGCTGCAAGTGTGGATGCCACATTGCTGGCATCGGGAGAGGGCGCAGCTATTGAGACAAACCTGCCTGCAAACAATTGGAAATCGTATATGGATGTGAGGCTGGCAATTCCAGACACGATTCAGGCAGAAGATATTACAGCAGTTGTTTTGATGGGTCCAGACGGCAATTGGACCCAGGTACCTTGGAAGCTGGCCCCTGCGGCCCCTGCGAACCCTGGGAACAAGACAGCTTATGCAAATATTCAATTGACCGGTGAGGGCAACCTGGTATTCATCCGCAATACCAAAGCTTTCAAGGATGTGGCCCCTTCATTCTGGGGGAAAGCTAGCATCAGCGAAGCAGCGGCCAAGCTTTTTGTAGTAGGTAAAGCGGTTGACAGCTTTGAGCCTGAAAGCAAAATTACAAGAGCCGAGTACCCGACGATTCTGCTTCGGGTTGCAGGACTGATGAATAAGACGGCGAAGGCTAGCTTTACAGATGTGAAAGAAGGCGACTGGTTTAACCGCAGTGTATCCATAGCGGCACAATTGGGGATTGTAAATGGTCTGGCAGAGGGACTATATGCGCCCCAGGCACCTGTATCCCGAATTGAAGCTATGACTATGGCAGGGAGACTGCTTAACGTACTTGGAATCAGCAGCGATATCGGGGAAGAGGAAGTACAGCAGATACTTAGTGCTTTTAAAGACAGAGATCTAATTCCTGATTGGGGCAGAGCATCTGCCGCATTGAGTATCAAGTACGGCATTATCGAGGGTGAGAACAATAACGTGAATCCACGGGATGTACTGACTAGAGCGCAAGCCGCCGCTATTGCGGTAAGGCTGAATCGCTTGGTAACAGAGAATTAATAAATAAAGTATACCTGCACAAAACCAAAGGATTTGTGCGGGTATATCTGCTCTATAAGGATCAATAATGAATTGAGGCGGTGTAAAAATGGCAGTGAAGCAAAAAACAATCTATGGGATTGTACTTGCTGTAGTAGTCATCACCCTGTTGGCATTATCGGGGGTGTTTCGGGCTAATGCTAGCGGAGAAAGCTGGTGGGATCAAGCGGATACCAGCTGGTATGACCCTGTATATACAACCTTCAAAATTGATACGAATCAAAAGCTTGCAGGCGTTGCTAAGCTTGTAAATGAAGGAGTTAGCGCTTCCGGAGCACCTATTGATGGATTTAAAGACAAGGTGCTGGAAATCGATCAGGATCTGGATTTATCCGATTATTTATGGGTACCTATCGGTACCGAGCAAAGACCGTTCAAAGGAACATTAATTGCCAAGGGCGGAGCAGTCTACAAGATTTCAGGTATGAAATTGACCGGAAACATCGCCTACGCTGGATTTATCGGCTACATGAACGGGGCTACTGTGGGCGGATTTGAGTTTACTGACAGGGGCAGTATTCATATTCAAACTGTAGGCCAGGATGTTTACGGCGGTACAGGTGTTTATGTCGGTACTGCGGTTGGTAAAATGGTGAACAATAGTACCGTTTACCAAATAACGAATCATATTGCCCTGGAGATAAACACTCCGGACGTCAACGTATATGCTGGAGGTATTGTCGGATCGGGTGAAGGAACGATTGCAAATTCCGTCAATAACCAGCCCATTCAGGTAAAAGGCACGAATATATATGCCGGCGGGATTGCAGGTTATGGCGACAATGAAGGTCTTAAAATCAAAAAAGTCACCAACAACGGCACGGTAGATGCAGATAGTCATGGTGTTGGAGATGTGTATGCAGGCGGGATTGCAGGCTTTGCTTCCGGAGCACTGTTGATGGATGAAGAAAATACACCCATTGCGAACAAGGCTGCTGTGACAGCAGTTAATGGCCGCAACAGCTATGCTGGTGGTATTATAGCTAAAGCAAGTGCAGAAGTGACTTTCTCCCCGACGACCTCCAATGAGGGAGCTGTCGATGTGAATGCCCCCGGGGCAAGCAGCTCCTACGCAGGGGGATTAGTTGGCGCAATTGCAGGGCAGCAGCTTAATCCGTTATTTGATATTACCTTTACAAACAATAAGCCTGTCACCAATCATGGCGGCTCGAACGTTTACACGGGTGGGATTGCAGGCTTTGTCGAGGGTTCCTTCATATGGGGGAAAAGCTATATAAACAGTGTGAACATTACGGTAACTGGCCATGAACATGTATACAGCGGCGGACTTCTCGGGAAGGTGACGGGAGATCTTACATTTAATGGATCTGGTCAGAACACCGGAGTGATTGAGGTGTCAGGCGGAACGCAGCCGCAGAAGCCGAATGAAGCCTATACAGGTGGACTCATCGGTTTTGCAGGTGGCCGGGTTTTATTGGAAAGCACGGTGAGCAATGCTTATGAGAACAGCGGCAAGATTACAGTAAGCGGCGGAACAGGCCTGTATACAGGAGGAATTGTTTCGAATAGAGCTTATGCAAGAGCTTCTGGCGAGGCCAGCAATAATGTGAGCAGCAGTGAAAACATTCAAGTAAATGGTGTATCCGGCATATATACGGGTGGCTTTATCGGAATTGTTCCAAATGAGGGAGCAGATAAAACGATATCAGGTGCAGTCTTCACGAAGGAGATACATGTCACAGCAACAGCTTCCGATCCCGCTCATAGCATCAGCACCGGAGGCATCGTCGGCTATTATGTGAATGGAAGCGGCAGTGGAAGTATTAATCAGAGCACCTTCCGCGGCAAGCTTGAAGTAACAGGCGGCGGCGCAGATACCTATACGGGCGGAATTAGCGGGTATATGGACGGTGGTTTGCTTAGCAATATCACCATTGGAAATACAGCAAATGATTTTGCAACTATCGCATCGGATGGTGTCGTTGGCGGTATCGCAGGATATATGAAAGGTTCTGTAGATACGGCAGCTGTTAAATATGCTGCTCTGACTGTACAGACAGCTGATGGGTTTGCTGGTGGAATTGCCGGGAAGGCCCAGGGACAAATAACGGGTGCAGTGGTCGGGGATACAGATTTTGCAACCAGTGATAGTGTAAGATTAGCTGCCTTGGTAAGAAATGCGGCGGATGGTCAAGACCATTTTACGGCCGGCGGCATTGTAGGTGTAAATGATCAGGCATTGACTATTGTCAAAAGCCAAGTTACAAAAATCGGCTTGATGAACCAAAGCGGCAGAAGCAGCTATACTTTGGGGGCAGCAGCAGGATTCCTATCCGCCGCTGCGAAGCTTGGTGAACCGGGTGTGCCTGTTGAGATCAGACAGGTCAATATCGATGTTAAGGCGGATAACAGCAGCGTCGGAGGCGCTATCGGTGTTAACCATTCTCCAGAGGTATATGTGAAAGCAGAACAGATTCAAATAACTGTCCCGGCTGCATCAGGAATCGTGGGGGCGATTGCCGGAATTAACGATGCGGTTATAGCGGATAACGATACAGAAGAGCATGTAATGATGGCCAAACAAATCACTATACAAGCTCAAGGGAACCAGAATCAAATAGGTGGTCTCTTTGGCGCAAATCGTGGCGATACAAGAGCGAGTCTCGTGGAAAATATATCTATTACCGCGGAGGGAACAGCTAACGAATTAGGTGGTATCGCGGGTAGGAACACAGGCTCTCTGCTAAAAAGCCAAGTTATGAATTTGACAATTGTGGCCAACGGTGAAAAGGCTGAGGCTGGAGGCATTGCCGGTCATTCGCAAGCAAACGAGAATAGCCAGGTTCCTGCGAGGATCAGCCAGGCTTCGGTTCTTGCAGGAGAAGAGGCTCTGATTACAGTAACGGGAGCGGATTCTTTTGCCGGTGGTATCGTTGGTTTTGCCAAGAGTACCGAGATTAAAGCACCTCAATTAAACGCAGTGATTCCCGATTATGCCATGCTGTCCATAAAAGCAGGGCGTGTAATGGCCGGAGGGATTGCTGGTCAAATTGTTACTGGTAAAATCGAAGGCGATGCGTTAAAAACGAATATAGACAATCTGTTGATTTCAACTACCAACGCGGCAGTTGATGCCTATATAGGCGGGATTTCCGGGTATAATGACAAAACAAGAATGGATAAAATCGTAGCCAAAAATGTGAATCTGATCATTAATGGCCAGAAGACGGCCGTTGGTGGTATGGCTGCATACAACCAGGGTACGAATACAGCTATAATCACTAGCAATTATATAATAGATCTTAATATTAAGGTGAACACTCCAGCGGCATCTTCAATTATCGGAGGTTTCATCGGGATCAATGATGCCAGGACAGGTGACCCAAGCTCTGATCCAGCTACAGCAGTCAGTACGATTCAAAACAGCCGTATTGTTGGAAATATTCAGGCTGATGCCCCAGCTTCCCTGACCGGAGGCATGGTTGGTGAAAACAGGAGTCTGATTGCTAACAACAGCATTACGGATAAAATCCTGGTTTCATCGAAGAAGAATGATAGTACCCTTGGCGGACTGGTCGGCTTGAATACAGGAGCAGGAACGCTTTATTATACGTATTCCAATGCCAATCTTACGATTGAAGGGAAAAATACACTGGCTGGTGGTCTTGTGGGCAGCAATGAAGGACAAATTATTGCTTCCTACGTTGACATCGATATTACGAGCAATGCTTTTGGAACCGAGAATGGTTCTGTGTTCTTAGGCGGACTGGTGGGCAGGAACAGCGGCGCCATAGAGAAATCTTACTCAGCTTCCAAGGTAACGGCTAACGGCAGCTATACAAATGTTGGTGGCTTGGTAGGTGAGCATAAGGCTGGTACTATCACAAATTCATATGCATCTAAAGAAGTTATAGCGAACAAGGATCATTCCTACGCTGGTGGCTTTATTGGCAGAATCACCTTTGGTACGGTTGCAACCAGCTACTCAGCTGGTCAGGTAACAGCTGCTAATGGCGCGTATGCGGGTGGATTTGCAGGGCGTTATGACAATCCAAGTAAAGAATTAATTTATAAAACTTATTATGTGAAGGACGAGGATCAGCATATTAATAAGGATTTGCCGGACTTCGCGGAAGGCAATCACCGTTTTCTTAATGTGCATGTGAGACTCAGCACCATTCTTTCCGCAACGCTTAAAGACAGGAACATCTTTCCTGAGCTTTCAGGATGGGATTTTGGCGCAGCTTGGAAATATGGTTCATTAAGTGCCTATTATAAATATCCCGAAGTCAACCGCATTGCCAACACAGGCGGAGACGGGGGCAGCGGCAATGATGTGAATGCGAACATCAACTGGTATATGCGGGATAAAGACGCCATTTACTTCGAACTGAAGACGGAAGCCGAGCTTGCCGGACTCGCAGCGATTGTGAATGGAACAGTTCCCGGAGTTGCGAAATTTGATTTCTCGGGCAGAACTGTTAGGGTATTGAATCCTATTCATATTCAGTCCAGTCAATGGGTGCCTATTGGCAGCAATGAAGAACATGCATTTCAGGGAACTTTTGCAGGGAATCATCATTTGATCGATGGGCTGAGCTTGTTACCCGATCATCATTTTTCAGGCTTGTTTGGGGTTATTGGACAGTCAGGCAAGGTAGAAAATGTGAAGCTGGAGCCTCTTAACGTGGCAGGAAAGCAGTTCACCGGAGTGCTTGCCGGGGTCAATCAAGGCATTGTCTCGCATATTGATGTTAAGCTGCTCAATGGGGTGAAGGTTAGCGGCGGTACCGTTGGCGGTATTTTAGGTAAAAATACAGGAACTTTAGAAGCCATTTCCTTGACCTTGGACGGCGGAAGCCGGATTGAAGGAACTGGGGACCAGGCGATTGCCGGTGGAATTGTCGGTGATAACACATTTGCCATCCAGCCTGCTATTTTCGATCTGAAGACGATCGACGGCAGTGTGGGAAGCGCCGCGGATCACGCGACGGTTGGCGGATTGATTGGAAAGCAGACCGGAGATGTCAGCGGCTTGAAGGTTGATATTACGGCATCATACAGGATCACATCCACAGGAACTAACAATATTGTTGGCGGATTAATTGGGCACTATGTCTCTGGTAAGGCGGAAGATGTAACCCTTACTTTCGTAGATGGCAGGCTGGAAGCAAGCGGAGCGGCGTCAACTCTTGGCGGATTGATCGGGCAATCTGATGCCGGCAATACGATCAAGAATGTGACAGTGACGGCTGCGCAGGAAGGCCAGCATTTGACAGGAAACGGAATTGTCGGTGGCATCGTTGGTGTCAAAGAAGGCAGCGGCAGCAATACGTTCGATGTTGAACATGTGAAAATCGAAAAGGTATTGCTTTCCACATTGTCAGAGAGCAGCCATGCTATTGTCGGCGGGATTGCAGGAAAACTGACGGATACAGCGATTAGTCATGCCATATTTAATGCAGTAATAAAGGCTGAAGGAGACAGTGTCACAGCCGGTGGTATCGTGGGGGATGGACAAGATTCAATCCTTTACCAGGTTGAGGTTTTACCCGACATGACTACCACAGCGAGAACGGGAGAAAATGCCGTTGGCGGAGTGGCCGGTATTATAGCTTCGAGTGATATAAATAAGGGCTTTGATTTTGGCCGTCTGACTCCGTTATACCGGGGCATCTATGAGGCAGCTGTTCATACAAAAGGGATTCAGGTCCATGGAGTGGACAATCGCACAAATATATTTGCAGGTGGAATCACGGGTAAACATTTAACTGCTTCCATTTATCATTCAAAAGCAACATCCGATCTTACGGTTAATGGCGGCAAATCTGCTGCTGTTGGGGGAATTGCCGGTTTCAGTGACGGGATCATCGTGAGCTCTTCCGCACAAAACAACATTCATGCTGATACAAGCAGTGTATATCAAGTTGGAGGCGTTGTGGGCAAGGCAGCGGGTGGTGAAATCCATTATTCGAACATGACCTCTCCTAAAGGAGAACAAATCACCGTAGGCAGCGCCATCACTAAACCGGGCTTTATACCGGCGGCGCATGTTGGCGGGTTTGTGGGAATGGCGGATCAAACCAAGATCACAAATTCTTATGCCGATATAGCCATCCAAGTGATATGCAGTAATCAAGACAATACCATTTATGCCGGAGGATTTGCAGGTTTGCTTGGTGATTCCGAGACGGCAGTTGCACTTATTCATCAAGCTTATGCCAAGGGAAGTGTAGAGGTACAAGGAAAAACAGGCGCCTATGCGGGAGGATTTGCGGGCTCTGTGGATCATTATACGATTACTGATGCCTACTCAACGGGCAATATTTCCAATATGGGCTTTGATACAAGAAGTGGAGGGTTTGCCGCCGCTGTGGAGCGAAAAGGCAGCATCAAGCATGCTTACGCGGTTCAGGACAGTGTAGTGACTACTGGAATCAACCATGCTACCAGATCCTATACTGGAGGCTTCGCAGGTTATAATGATGGCACTTTGGAAGATGTATTTGCGAATGTTTCCAATATTTCAACCAATGTGACAGGTGCCAATGCCTACAAGGGAGCCTTCATCGGCTATAACTTCAGAGACGGGAAGTTTTCTCTTTCCTCTTATGTGGGTTCCATAGCTCCCATTGGACACAACATAGGCAGTTCGACAGAGGTTGCTAAAGTACAAGCGGATCAAATTAACGCTTATGCGTTTGGTGAATGGAATTTCGAACCAGATACTTCTTTTTTAATCAATAGTGGAGCTGCGGAAGTTGTGATTGTTAATGGAAAACAGCTTGCTGGCGCAGTTCTCCTGTACAATGATACGGGTCTGGACTATTATCGCTTATTTAACAGAACAGCAACTGAGAAACCTGGTTTGAGCAAGATCATTCTAGGGGCTGATATCGACCTGACGAGCGTTCCCTGGATACCCTTTGCTGAGTTCAGAGGTGAATTTGATGGAAGAGGCTACAGGATCTCAGGACTCAAGCTAACGGCTCGCGGAGGTGCGGCTGCTAATGGTTTCGTATCTGAAAACTATGGCAAAATTACAAATGTGATCTTTGAGAATGCTCAGGTTGATGCGGGCACAGGAGTTGCCTTGGTAAACAGAATGAGCAGGATGACCGGGATTGCTGCCGGGATTAATCATGCGGAAGCGATTATCAGTGATGTGGTTATTAGAGGATCATCGGTAAAAGGAAGCGATTATACAGGCGGCCTGACTGGCTTGAATAGCGGCAGCATAAACGGGGTCGCTGTAGAAGCAAGTGTAACAAGTACAGGCAATTATTTGGGAGGCGTGACTGGCGCCAATGAAGGATTGGTGAACAAGTCCTATTCAAGTGGCACGATCCAGTTTGCCAACCCTGAATTAGTACTTGCTGTTGGGGGAATTACAGGTGAAAATAGGGCAGCCGGACAAATTACCCAATCTTTCTCTTATTCGGATATGGATATTTCCTCCAAACAAACTAAGGCTGGTGGAATTGCCGGTAGTAACCATGGAATGATCAGCAATACCTACAACTCTGGGCGGATTAAAGCCGAAGGCACAGAACAAGCTTGGGCTGGCGGTATTGCCGGATATGCTGCAGCTGGTACGATAAGCTATTCATTGAATTATGGTGAGGTTATCGCAGGGGTAGAGGGTAAGATTGTACCTGGAAAGACTTATTATGGCGGGATTACAGGTCAGAAGGAAGCTGCTGCGACAGTCTCACATACGGCCTTTAACAAGCAGATGTTAAAAACAAATACAGCCTATTTTGACACTGCAGGCAGCAGGATCACAGGGGAAACGGGCAGCGCAGCCGGACTGCTGGGCAAAGACCTTGTTAAAGCGGTGCTCCCCGGCAATGTGCAAGCTGAGAATTGGCAGGCTGTTCAAGGCTTTTATCCTTCACTTCGAGCATTCGGCGGATCGAATGCGGCCAAGCTAAGTACTGTGGCAGTTATTTTCAATGATGCTGAGCTGGTGAATCGTGTCAAAGGAAGCTTTGAATTAACCCGGGATGGAGCGGTTATTTGGACGGCTGATCCGGCTAAAGCTTCAATCCAGGATACTTCCGGAAAGCTGCAGGGCATCTTGAAATCGTCAGGTAGTGCAGTTTTGACAGCGGCGGTTCATGGAGAAAGCAGAGATATAGTGATTAATATCCCGGCCTTAAAGTTTAATAACACTGCGGCAAAACCAAAGGTGGTTTCTGGAGATGCGAATTTCAGTAACCAGGTATCGGTCGTCTTAGCAACGGATGAACCGGGAGGAAAGATTTATTACACTTTGGATGGCAGTCAGCCTGATGTTGACTCGCTGCTCTACCAAGGCCCGATCGTACTGAAAAAGACAACCACACTTCAGGCTATTACAATTGCTGATGAGAAGGAAAACAGTGAGGTGCTGACAGGCGTTTGGACCCTGCTCGTAAGCGGAGGCTGGGGCGGAGGCTTCTGGGGTGCACCACTTAAAGAAACAGAACCATCAATTACAGCCAATATTGGTTCAAAAGCGTTGGAAGCTAATAGTAAAGAGGCAGTGAAAGTGCCTAAAAACAGTAAGTTGAAATTAACAGCTCCAGCAGGTCAAATTATTTATTATACAACAGATGGAAGTACGCCTACGAAAAACAGTGCTCAATTTAAAGGGGAACTGCTTATCACAGGAAATATGACCATCAAAGCCATTACAGATAAAGACAGTAAGGTGATCACCATTAGCTATCAAGTTGAAGATGCCAAATATAATTTGAAGAGGGAAGCTAATCAAATCAAATATATAACTGGCTTTGAGAATGCTTTGTTTAAACCTGATACAGCCATGACAAGATTTAATCTTGTTGAAGTTCTGGCGCCTTTGCTGGATATGGAGGAAGTGAGTGTGGGAAGTACATTTAGTGATGCTGAAGACGGCGCCGCGGATTTAATTGCATTTTTTGCCTCAGCAGGCATTATAGATGGTTATCCCGATGGGACCTTCGGCGGCACAAGAGAGCTGTCCAGAGCTGAATTTATCGTGATCATGTCGAGGGTTTTGAAGCTGGATTTAAGCAGTAAAGGTAAAACGGTACTGTCTGATGTGAAGGGGCACTGGTCCGAAAAGTACGTTAATGCCTTTACCGCGGCAGGTTATGTGGAAGGCTTCCCGGATGGGACCTTCAAGCCTGAAAGCAAAATATCAAGGGCACAGGCTGTAGTCGTTATCAACAGAATCATCGGCACCAAAAAGCAAAGCCTGCCTAAGAAATTTATTGATTTAAGTCCATCTCACTGGGCCTATGAGGACATTATGGCCGTAGTGAAATAAAGGCTCAAGTAGAGGCGAGGGCTTGGGAAGGCGGTTAAGAAATGAAAAGAAAAATAATGGCTTTAGGCTTATTCATTACGCTGCTCTCCGGTATGATCTTCTATGTGAATGTGAATGCCGATACACCGCCTATTTACAATGCGGAGGAAATTTTTGAGCATTCCGCTGATGCTGTATTCTATGTCCGGATTCTCCAGAATGATGATACTGTAAAAGCGGTTGGAACAGGTGTGCTGCTATCCCCAGACGGGATAGCAGTTACAGCTTACCATGTTATTAAAGGGGCGGAGCGGATTGAAGGAACGCTGAATGACGGACGTGTCATTAGTCCGATAGAGGTACTGAGCTACGATGAGCTAAAAGATGTAGCCATACTGAAGCTGCCTGATCCGAAAAAAATAGCTGGCAAGGATAAAACGTATAAAGCGTATAATGTCCTTCAACTTAGCGAAAAAAGCGTTAAGCACGGGGAAAAAGTATTTGCCATCGGATACCCGCTCAAAAATACGCCTATCATTACAGAGGGGATTGTGAATACGCCAAAGGCAGAGATCAACGGAAGAGATAGAATCCTGACATCGGCGCAGATTGTAAGCGGCATGTCCGGAGGACCGATTCTGGATCAGCAGGGGCATCTGAAAGGGATTATCTCCGGCTCTATACGGACAATGAATAATATCCATCTTGTTATTGACACCAAAGATTTAAGAAGCTTACTTCCGGCAAAATTGAAGTAATCCAGTTATTTTGCAAGCTTATAGTGGAGAGGGTTCTTCTCTTCATCTATAGGCTTTTTTTATTGTTATTAGAGAAGCTGCTCTTCATCCTAAACAATCTAAATGTAGGACTGTTTACACTGGAATCGGGACCGGCAAGCCTGTACAATAGGTTTCAGAAAGCGGGGGAGAGCCTCATGCTCAAGGAACGTATCGAGCTGTTGTGCAAGAAGAAACAAATATCGCGGAGAGATCTTGTGGAGGGACTCGTCACGCAGTCCCATTTTGCCAACATATTGGCAGGAAGATATCCGTTCGCGGACGATTTGGCGGAGCATATTGCGGGCCGACTTGGCGTTCCCATTACCTATTTGACCAATGCCGCGGCGGATGATGAACAGACGATGGAGCGGGCGGAGCGTATTTTCCAGACCATGTCCGGGCAGGCGGTATCCGAAAGTTACGTGGATGCTCAGGAAGATCGGGATGATACAATCGTCGTAGAGCTGACAACTTCCTTAATGAAAGCTGTTTATTACCAACAAATGAACAATCAGGCGGCCTATGATTATTTGCATCAATCCTACTTGAATCATTATTTGGAAAAATATGGAATAGCTGATGATGTTGATGTACCGCTGCCCTTGAAGAAAGCTCTCCTGCTATATAAAGTCCAGTATTATCGCTCCAAAGGCCGTTACTACGATGTGCTGAACGATGTTAACCGCTTAAGCGGGCTTGTAGAGGCGGGAACAGAAATATGGCTGACGGCGCAAAATATCAGGATGGAAGCCTACGTTCTGCTGAAGCAGTTCGAACAGGCTAAGCAGGTGTTCGAGCAGACGATGCGGCAAATCGTGGATGACCGGCTGTTTCACCGTCTATCCGGGCTGTATGTGGCGTACAGCGGATACTGCTTCGCGATGGGACTTGTGCAGGAAGCTTTGCGGGCTCTTTCGATGGCTGAAGCCAACCTTGTTTACTTGGAGCAGCCGGGCGAAGTGGTCACGACGATTATGAACAACCGGATTGTTATGCTGACGATGACGGGAGAGCCGGATAAAGCATTGGAGGAAATCGTCCGCTTCGAGGCCATGATCGCCAATGAGCCGGAGGAATCTCGACAGCTGCTTGAGCCGGTGACGACCATTTATCGGTGTGAAGCCGCTTTTGCCCAGAGAAACTGGGGGTTGCTTTTGCAGGGGATTGAGCGGTTGCGGATATGCCATACCGGCACGGATCAGAAGATGGCCCTGGACTTTTATGAAAGCCAGTTGGCACTTGCCCAAGGGGATATGGAGACGTTTCAGACCCGTGCACTGGAATGTCTGCCCTATTTTGAATCCACTGGACATGCGATGCGTCTCGAGCAGCTATACGAATCGTTGGCAGTCGTTTCTGAAGAAGGGCGCCGCTACAAGGAATCGTCCATTTATTATCGGAAGCTGGTGTATCTGTTAAGAAATAATGGCGGTAATGGAGGAGCTTCCGGCCAGATTTAAACAAAACTTTGAACGATTGGAACCATTAAATGGCGGGCAAGACCGGAAATTTTGCAAAGTAAGCCACATTTCGAAAAAAATGAAACGTTAATCTGAAGGGAAACTTACGTTATTACTCTCTTGTTTGTATGTCGCTGAAGCTATTGTAAGCTTAACGGCGGTCTTATACACTTAAAGCACAACGACTAACCAAACAAAAGAGAGGCGTGAAGCATATGTTCGGATTCGGAAAAAAGAAAAAACCGCAGGATGCTCTGAAGCAGGCGGATAATCTGATGAATAAAGGATTGACGGGGTTACTTATGAAAAGTACGGTGTCCAAAGAACATAGGGACCGCATCAACCAAAGCCTGGAGACGGCAAAACAAGCACAAATGGCGTCGAGCGGCAGCGTGCCGCTTAGCGCAACCGCCATCGTCGTATCGGTAGCCGATACAGGAAAGCTTATCAATTTCGATCCGATCGTCGTCCTCGTATTGGATGTTATAGAGAATGACGGGAGCACATACCGGAAGACCTTAGAAACGCTCGTATCGAAAATCCAAATCCCGCGCTCAGGAGATCGGGTCGGCTTGGGCCATAATCCGGCTAATCCATCCGAGCTTATGTATATGGGGCTTCTGTCGTAGAAGCTCCTGGAACCTTCTTCCTTATTACCGATGTATTCATGAATATTGCACAAGTATTGTACAAGTCTACTAAAAAATGCGAGCTTAAATTCAAAACAAGGCTGCCCAGTTATTGGGCGGCCTTGTTTTGTTCCTATCAGGTCGATTTCAGATCGTAGAGGCCGTTCTGAAGCGAGAGGCTGGCGGAGCCTGTTTCTGTACCTTTAATTGAGACCCTGGTGTTAAAAATATCTGGTACCCGATCGTCCGGAAACCACGGCCGCTGCTTGTCCACCACAATCAACACGCCTTCCACGTCGCCGAGCGGCGCGAATTGCTTTCCGTCCCCGCCCCACAGACTAAGCTGGAACGCATCAGCAAGCTTCTTGGCGGCATCCGGGACATCATCGACAGGAAGCCCAATCTCGCTAATTCGAAGTAGATGTTTTGGTCCGAAAGCCTCGGATGCCGCATTGTCGAGCGTATGGTGAGCGATGAACTCGATCAGGTTGTCGTCCGGATCATAGAAGTAAAGTGCTGTTGCGTTCCAGCTCTCAAAGGGGAACTCATCTTGTCCGGTTTTGGAGAACAATGGGATACCCAGCTGGATTACCCATTGTTTGGCTTCTGCGAACTTATTCGTTGGAATCGTAAACGCAACGTGATAAAACGCGTTATCCGTAGGGGAGTTTTCTCTGAAGGCAAGAACCGATTCTCCGGCTTGGAAAGACAGCTGAGATGGCTGATCCTCAAGAATTTCCAGGCCTAAGAGAGAGCCGTAAAAGGTTTTCATTGCTTCGAAACGGTGTGTGCCTAAAAGTACTTCAGTTATTTTCAATGGAGTCACCATCCTTATGTAACAATAACTTGTACTTAATATTATATCCTTATTCGGAAAATATGGCCATTGAGGGGCTTTTCTACAGGAAGCAACCTATATTGGCAGTCCTTTTGAGCGCGTGCTTCACTTAACGATGTTTTTCATCGTTAAAGTAAGAGTTCCAGGTCAATCCGTCACGTTAATGATGATTTTCATCGTTAAAAGAGGGCAGATGGCATCTCAGGATGGTTAAAAGGGATTTTAACGATGTTTTTCATCGCTAAAGCAAGGATATGGAGGGGACCCAGTGCTTTTAACGATGAAAAACATCGTTAAAGTAGCAGATCCTTCTCAACTGCGCGCGCTCCTCATGCCCAGCGCCTGCGCCAGCTAGGAAATCTCCTCTAAATCAAGAGAAAAACCCTTGCTGGCTGTCCGTTTGAACTTGGTATTCGTGCTATTCGTGCGATTGTAGCTAGAGAGAGGGAAGGGGTGTGGGCGGAAGAGCGCCAGCGTCCGCCTTTAAAGATTTGTTCCATCCCCTCATCCATTCCATTAAAGGGAGCAAATATTTAACAGCGGCTGGAGCTCACATCTCTTCCTCCGTAATGCGCCAACGCCATGAACACGCTCCTCAAAGGACACCGCAGGGTGTTTTTCTTCTTTTTCTGCATGTTTATTTAAAGGAAAATATATACAATAGAACATATGTGCGCTATAATAGTCGTGTGGTGTATGTAGAATATCAAGATAAATAATTATTGGAGGGAATAAGCTTGAAATGCAAAATCATTGTTGAAAAAGAATTAAAGTTAGTTGGGGTCGAAATAATCTGTCCTTTCACTAGCATGGAAGTAGAAATACCTGATGCTTGGAAGTCCATGAAAATTCGGAAAAATGAAGTGTCTGATCGAAGAAACGATGATATTTTATATGGAATGTACCCACAATCAAGTGATAGTCCAGACACCAATAAATGTTATTATTACATTTGTGTTGAGGTTAATTCCGTTCAAAATATTCCTCCAGAAATGATTCAAATTACAATACCTCCTCAAAGATATGTATCTTACAATTATCGTGGTCCAATTAAAAACTTTAATAGTGCCTATGAGAGAGTTAATTCATTTATAGAAACTCAAGGATTTGAACATAATTTGAAAGCGTTTGTATTAGAAATAAAAGGACCTGCGGCAAATTTGTTGGATAAAGAAACAGCTGATAATGAGATTGAGTTACGCATTCCAATTTTAGCATCGAATTGATGTTGGGATATATATGAGATCATTAATTTTAGGAGGAAGCGAGTGATGCAATTGGAAAATGAAAAGAAAGTAGTGACAATAATTAATTCTGATATTACTGGTTCTAGATTTAAGAATGTTAGGGCAGAACAACTCACTTTTCAATGTTCCAATCTAAGTGGGATGAAGATGAACGATGTCAATTTGACAGGAATGGACATCTCCGATGCAAATTTGAGCGGACTCGTCATTGACGGGGCGCAGTGGGGAGGTGCACTTTTTCTTCATCTCGGGTACTCTGACAAGGATCAGCCAGAATTAGCACAAATCGAAAGCAATCCTGTGCAGTTCTCCCATTGTTCTTTAAAAGAAGGCGTGTTTGCAGAATGTAATCTAACGAATGTGAAGCTGGAGGATTGCGACATTTCTGGCTTGGAGATAAACGGCATTAATATCGAAAAATTAATCAGACAGCATGCATCTGCTGCAGAAAAAATGGAAATAGACCAAGAATTTGAACAAAGGGAAATGCATCGAGTATCTGAAGTAGCATGCATAAATCTTCCAGTAAGTAACGTTGAAGTATCTACAAATTGGTATGTTAATCATTTAGGAAGTACTATAATGCGGGAACCTCAAAGATTCCCAGACGGGAATGCTAACTCGCTAATTAGGCTAGGTAAAGCAGGTCCTTCTGTTTGGCTGCGTGAATCTACTGAACAAGTTAGTATGAACTTTTCAATAAATAGCGGAAGTAACTTAACTATATTCGAATTACGTACAGAAAATATGAATGATTTTTATGAGCAGCTAAAGAGAGAAAACGTGAATATTACAGAAATAGAAGACCACGGGGTTTGTGGTAAGACTTTTAAAATTATTGATCCTGATGGTAATAAGTTCACTATTCTGGAGTGTTAAAACTATGTTGGAAGGAAAACAAATGTTTTACCTTATAGATGCTGAGGGAAACCGAGTTAATGTCTGGAATTGCAATTAGAGTAATGACCATTTCAAAAGAGTAATTAAATCATTTTTATGGGGGATTGCCAGTGGAACCGAATGTTGTTTTCAAAGAAACGTTTATGGTTGTAGGAATGAGAGTTGATACCAGAATGGTCGAGAATCAGATACCTGAACTATGGCAAAAATTTTTACCAAGAATGGACGAAATCGTACATCGGACCAACCACCATGATACATATGGAATTAGTGAATATAGCGATAATTATGTTGACGAATTTTTTACTTACTGGGCATGTGCTCCTGTAAACAGCATCGAAGTAGTGCCTGATGGAATGATTTCCAAAACAATTCAAGGGGCTTTATATGTGGTTGTGACGCATAAAGGGAAGTTGGAATCAATGGGTAAAGCATTTGAATTTATTCATAACACTTGGCTGCCCAATTCGGGTTATCAGCTCGATGAAAAAGACAGCTTTGAACTGTATGGAGAAAGGTTTCTCGGAGGTGAAAATGAACAATCTGAAACCGATATTTACATTGCCATAAAAGCATCAAATTGACCCTGTTGGAAATATGTTTTCCGTATTAAAATAAAATTTAATTTTGAGGTGAGCAAATTGGAAGAAAATATTAAAGCGAAAGCAACATTTTACGATGGTTTGCAGGTAAGGCTTGTATCGGACTTGGAAAAATCATTAGCTTGGTACCGTGATGTGCTTGGTTGTGAGGTCGATTATTGGGGACATGCTGTAAGAGGAGGAATGAAACTAATCCTCCAGCAGGCTAAGGATTCAAGTGATGTCAAGCCCAATCAACTATCAGCAAAACGGGATAATTATCCGACAGATTGGGAAGGGCCTGATCTAGGCTGGGACACATTTGTCCATATAAATTATGAAGAGCTTGATTTACTAATAGAAGAAATGAAAGCCAATGGAGCCAATATTATTTTAGGACCTATTGAAAAAACTCATAGTAATGACGTGACCTTTAAAAATCTCTACATTCAAGATCCTGATGGTTACATTATTGTTTTTGGATAAATGATTGATAGATGGAGGGTGAAGTTCATGAGTGAACAAGACCAAAAGGCAGGACAAGCATCGGATGTGCAAATCGTCCAGCTAGAAGAAATGAAATTTGTAGGTTTTCCAGTTGTGGTATCATTTAAAGATGGCGATTTTAGCAAAATCGGGAAAATGAAGCAATTGTTTATGGAACGAAAAGGTGAAATCAAACATGCCGTTGATCAGGAGAGCTATTGGTCACCTTGGTACAGCTGCGAGTTGATGTTTACATACTTTTACTGTCTGAGGGTCAGTGAACTGGCGGACATTCCCGAAGGAATGAACGGGTTTACGATACCAGGAACCAAGTACGCTGCCGTTTCCTATGAAGGGCCACATCCAATGGGCCCTGATCCATATGAGCTGTTGGCCCAGTATCGTCAGGCAAATCAAATAAAGCAAAAAGACAATGGCATGGTCATTGAAAAATATCGTTTTGATCAAGAATGCCTACCAAATGAGTACATCGCTCTAGAGGTATACGGTCCTATAAACTAGACTCAAACATTATCATGCTTCAAGTTTGAAGCATGATTTGTTATTAAATATTTAGTCCAATGACGGTGGCAGCTTGCGCGGGCTGAGAGTCAATGCCCAAAACAAAAGGGCCAAAGCACTGACAGAGGCTCCGAGCAGGCACACTCCGTTCCAGCCAGCGAATGCATAAATACGGGTTGAAGCGATTGATCCGGTGGCGCTGCCGATGGAATAGAAAATCATGTAGCCAGCGGTCAGCCGGCTGCGTGCCTCCCGGCGTACGGTATAGATCATACTCATGTTGGTGACATGCACGGCTTGCACTGCCAGATCAAGGAGGACAACACCAATGATTAATGCTAGCAGGGAGTGTCCTGTATAGCTGATTGGCAACCAGGATGCCAGCAGCAGGACAAGAGAGATGCCGGTGGTCTTTTGTCCTAGACCTTGATCAGCGAGCCGCCCTGCCCGTGCTGCCGCTAACGCTCCAACAGCTCCAGCGAGACCAAATGCTCCAATCGCGGTATGCGAAAGAGACAGCGGCGGTCCGCTGAGAGGCAGCACGAGTGAAGTCCATAATATGCTGAACGCGGTAAAAATCAATAGAGCCAGCACGGCACGGATACGTAGAATTCGTTCTTGCACGAATAGTGCGAGGACCGAAAGAAGCAGCTGCGTGTAGGACAGTGATGCTTTATGGCGCTCATCAGAAGGGAGCACTCGGAACAACGCTCCAGCCATGATTAGCGTTAAGGCTGCTGATGCGAGATAGACCGAACGCCAACCTGCTAGATCGGTTAATAGGCCAGCAAAGGTTCGTGCTAGCAGAATACCGATTACGACACCACTTGTCACCAAGCCGACTACTCGTCCGCGCTCGGCAGGGGCAGCCAACGTCGCGGCGAACGCAACAAGTACCTGTGTCACTACGGCTAGCAATCCGACGGCTGCCATACCAATAAGCAGCACAGTGTTGGTAGGGGCGAGGCCAACTACGGTCAAAGCCAACACGGACAATAGCATCTGACCTGCGATCAGCTTGCGTCGATTTATAAGATCACCGAGCGGTACTAGCAGAAGTAGTCCCAGTGCATAACAAATCTGAGTAATGGTAATGACAATGCCAATGGAAGAATGAGTCATATGGAACTCGTTGGCGAGTGCGACCAGAAGCGGTTGTGCGTAGTAGATGTTTGCAACAGCCAACCCGCAGGCGATTGCAAACAAGAGTGCCACAGAACGAGACATCGAAGAGACAAGAATTGATTTGGAACCGAGTAACTCTTCTTGTGTTGCTGCCGCTTCTATGCCGCAAAAAGAGTCAGGAATAACTGTGACTTTATCATCCATCTTCTTCATTTTTTCAGACACCCCATTTCCAAATTTAAATAACATACTCAACGGTATGAAATTATTTGTGGTAAATATAACTCATTCATTTGTGTAATGTCAATATAATAAGTTCTATTCAACAATTATTTGACAAGCGATCTATCGTAGAATAAAATTATAACATACTGATCGATATGAAATGAGGGGTATGTTATGGCTAGGCCGCGTGAATTTAATGAGGAGCAGGCATTAGATTTAGCCATGCAAATATTTTGGGAGAAGGGATATGAGGCTACTTCCTTAAGTGATTTAACTTCCAGAATGGGTATACAACGGCCAAGCATATATGCAGCCTTCGGAGACAAGAAGGGATTATTCGAAGCTGCGCTGCGTAAATATACACGAGCTCATGCTTCCTACGTCCGAACCACACTTCAAAACTATACTTCTGTAAAAGAAGCATTTCGTATTTTTTTTGAGGGACTGGTGGCGGAAGCCTATAAAGAAAATCTTAACAAGGGATGTTTTTGCATCAATACGATGGTGGAGCTGGCGCCTCATGATGCAAAATTCGAAATCCTCACAAGGGAGCATCAAATGTATCTTTCGGCAACGTTCCAAGAAACGATTGAGAGGGGGATACGAACCGGTGAGCTTGAAGCCAGCCTGAACGCCAAAGCATTGGCACAGACACTAGTTGTTTCGTTAATTGGAATTACCGTAATGATGAAATCTTGCCCGGAACGGTCATTTGTAGATAATTCTGTAAGGGTAACACTTACTTTGTTAGACTAAGCCCATTGGAGGTCACGTAAATCGTGGTTTTTTTCTTTAAAATTAACAAATTACTAAGTTAAAAAAACACTCCGCCTCAAAAGACAAGGTGGAATGTTTTTTTAGACTATACTAAACTTGCGGGTCAATATTATGGTTATGACGGAAAAAGTTTGTAGGGTCGTATTTCTTTTTTATTTCTATTAGTCTCTTGAAATTGTCCGCATAAGAATCTTTCGTTATTTGGGTATCAGCGCGAACGGTATTTAAATAAGATGACTTGCGAAGCGAATATGGCAGCATCGTCTGATATACGGATTCGATCCAATCCTTGCACAGCTGAGCTTCTTCCAGAGGAAAATCGACATCGAACAAGAGAAGGAAAGAAGCATCCCGAACGGCAAATGCCGATGCGTCGGAAGGCACACGATTCATTTGGCCGTGACACGCCCAGAATTGAACCAATACAGATGGTCGTGGAATTTGCTCAAGTTTACTTAGCAGAGTATCAATCGTATCATCAGTTAATTCTTTAACAAAGAGTGACGTTCCATAAACGGGAACATCTTTCGGAGCCATCAAGTCGAACTTTCTCTGTAACTCCTTAAAAAGGACGATGCCCGTTTGATCCACGATCGGACTAGCTAACTCGCGTAATGGTTGAACAGCCTTTTCTCCATCCGCCTTATCACCTGCATATAATCCGGCTATAATGATTACTCGTTTGTTATGCAAGTTCTCAGGCAAGCCCGGAGTGGCAGGTAGTTGGACGGCCATCATATTAAAGGATACTTCGTCAGGTGCATACCGCAAAAAAGCCTGCGCTTTTTGCAAAATCTGTTTCGCGTCCTTATAATCATACATCACATCGACCGCAAGAACCTCAGGTCCGAGAGGGTAAAGCTTGAATTCGAAGGAAGTGATAACTCCGAAATTGCCCCCGCCGCCACGAATAGCCCAATAAAGATCGGGATTCTCCTGCTCGTTGGCTTGAATCTCCGCTCCGTCAGCAGTAACGATTCGCACAGCTGCAATATTATCGCTAGTTATGCCATATTTGCCTCTTAGATAACCGAGCCCACCGCATAAAGCGAGCCCCGCGACACCTGTTTCTGAAACGGTTCCTGTAGGAGTCGCCAAACCGTATTTTTGCGTCTCCGCATCGACATCACCTAGAGTTGCACCTGGTTCAACAATAGCTATGCGATGCTCGGTATCGACAGAGACCTTGCGCATATCGGATAAGTCTATCATGATACCTTGATCGCAGACTCCTGTCCCAGCCACATGATGACCGCCGCCGCGAACCGAAACCGGGATCCCTTTATCTTTGGCAAATCGAACGGCTGCGGCAACATCGGAAGTGGTCTTGCAAACCAAGATTGCTGCCGGGTATTTGTCGATGAAGGTATTCCAAACCTTCCTTCTATCGTTGTACTCTTTATCCTCTGGTAATAGGAGATATCCGTTAATTTCAGCTTTTAAAAGATCAAACAAATTAAATTCCTCCCTGGGTTGTTCGTTATCTAATAAACAGGTATGTATACATCGCATCCGGATACTTATTAAACATATTTGTTTATAAAGTATAAGATATAGCTTGATAAATACTTTGTCAATATTTTTCTTTAGAAAGTAAGTGCTGATGTAGTGATAGACATTCGAAACAGAAAGCTTGAACAGAAAAAAACCACCCAGAGAAGGATGGTCCAAGTGTGGATGAAACATGGTGGAAATACGAACATAACGGTTCCTTTACACCTTTAACAATAAGGTATCCCTTTACTACAGCACTAGCGGCTCGTCTTTCAAACTGTTTATTTCAGAGGCAACCCCTCTAAAAAGTCTCAGTTTTTTATGATGTAGTTCATAAATATGCTGACAATGGCTTGATACAGTATCATCATGAGTAACAATTACAAAGGTCATGCCCTTTTGATGTAGTTTGTCAAAAATTTTTAAGATGAATTCCTCAGTTTCCTCGTCCAATGAGCCAGTGGGTTCATCTGCTAGAAGTATAGCAGGTTTTTTGACAATTGCCCGTGCAATCGCAACGCGCTGGCGCTCTCCGCCTGACAAGGTAGAAATATGTCTTTTCATAATATGTTCGATTTCTAAATCATACAATACACTTTCCACCATGCTTTTTACCAGCTTTTTGGGTAGCCTAAGATACTGCAATGGAAGTGCAATATTATCGTATACATTTCTATCGTCTAGCAAATGAAAATTTTGAGTAACAAAACCAACATTTTTTCTGCGATATTCTGCTTGTTCGTTTACAGTCAGTGTTGAAATATTTCTACTTTTAAATAGCATTTCTCCCTCATCGAAAGGAAGCAATCCTCCTAAGATATTAAGTAAAGTAGATTTTCCGCAACCGCTTTTGCCCTTAATGGCGATTGAATCTCCCTCATATATTCTAAGATCTAAATTTTCTAAGATTTCCTGATATTTAGTTCCATTTTTAAAACGTTTTGTGATTCCAGAGAGTTCGAGCAACATACTATTTATTTTCCCCCTTCATCTTCGTTATGCAAGAAATTTACAATAGGATTGAATATTAATTTACATGTAGGCAATAGACAAGCGATAATGCTCATAACGATAACAAGGATTAGTAAATAAAACTGTGTTTTATAATCTCCAATTTTTAGTATTTGGTTTAATATAATAAAATTAGTTGAAAATGCTGCGAGCCATATAATACTAATTTCTCTCCATTGCATTCTCACAAGATGCCATTTAGTTGCTCCATTTATGAAATGTGTAGCAAAAAACGATAATCGTCTATTTTGTTGCAACAATAAAATTATATTTATCATGATTAAGTTTAAAATAAAAAAAGAAACGAATATAGATTGTACTAACATCTTATCTTCTTGTAAAACTGTCATCAGACCTCTATACTGTTGGAAATGAGGATTCAGTCCAATAAATGAGTACTCAAAAGAGGCCTTTTGGGCAATTGCTTCAATCCTTTGCATCATGTTTTGAGTAGAGGAAGGGTTATTCTCAGTTACAACATACCCATTAATCATGGCAAAATAGCTAATTTGTTCAAATTTCTCATCAATATCTGATGTCGGCTGCTTTTCATAATCTATATAGGGAAGGAGTATATATCTGTCTAAAAAAAACTGTGTATCATTTTTAAAATAAACATTGCTATTAGGCTCTAAAAATCCAATGATTTTTATAGGGATGGTTTTTTGATAATAATTGATAGTTAATTCATCACCAATCTTATACACATCCCGATATGAATTACCTAACAAGACAGGCATTATTTTTTGAGTATCACTAAAATCTTGTTCGTCCCAGATTTCTCCTTCCGACACATCCAGCCCGAAAAAATCAAGAGCTTGCGCATTCATTTGAAAAGATTTAACAGCTGTATATAACTTATCATTGATTTCTTGTTGGTATTTTTCCCTGCCGTTCTCATACCCTTCAATCATTTCCAAAGGAATTCCTTCATCTTTTATTAAAATATGATGATCAAACATAGAAAGGAACTGAAAATCATTTGATGTATGGAGTTCTTTATAAAAATTTTTTAAGCTATTTAAATAATCAGGGCGGCTAGTAAACTTTTGGTATTCATCACCATCATAATAACGGTCAATAAGTTGATATATAGCTTTTCCTTCATATATTTGCTGAAGATTTTTGCTTTCATAGTTAAGTTCTTCAATAAAAGCAATGAATGTCCCTAAAATAATTAAAAATAAAGTGGTTTGAAGGTAAAGGATTAATATCATTATCTTATATTTTTTTAGATAAAACTTAAGCTCATTTAATATCACTTTTTACTACCCCACTTCTCGAATTTAAGTTATTGCTCCAAATAAATGAACTTAAAAGAATCCAAGAAATTGAAAGAAAAAGGATGACACACCAGACCATTTGATTCAGTATTAATACAGATTCCGAGTTAAATACAATAAAAAGTATAATTGATATAAGGGTTCCAATAAAAATATTCAAGCTCGTTTTAATAAAGATGTTTCTATGTATAATTCTTTTTGAAATACCCAACAAATAAAGCACATACATATATTTTTTTTCTTTTTCAAACCAATATCGTAAAAACGCAAATATACTAAAAAACAAAAGAAGAGACATCTCAAGCAGTAGCAAATAATAAAAGAAGGGTATATTTGCTTTTCTGAAAATTCCTTTTTGTATACTTTCGATGACAGTAAGTGATGGATTAATATCTAGAATGTGATGTGTGATCTTCTTCACTGTGGATTTACTGTCACTGTCTAGAATTATTCTCATGCCTGTTGTTACGGGAGTTTGATTAGGCACATAAAGTAATATTAAATAATCAATCGAACTTGCAAATGAAGCCCCCATAACACCTGTCACTTGATAATCTTCTCCCTTAAAAGTTATATATTTCATACCGTTATGTTCTTTTACATATTCGAGCATTTCCTGCCCAATAACCGCCTTAGAACCTTCATCTGTCTCTGCGAAGAAACGACCAGATATCATTGGAGGTGACCAATCTCCTTTATTTTCCAATATAAGTCGAAATGTTTGGTTATATTCCATAAAAACTCGATAACTGGATTTCGAAAGTGGGGTTGGTAGCCATTTTTGATCATCTTTAGTGACAAATACTGCATAATGATTGGTATAAAGTTCATTGGATAATTCGTAGTATTTTTTTTGTTTACTAGAATATAGCTGAAAAGAAAAACAGAATAAATAAAGACAAATAAAAATAAAGATGAAAGCTACATCTCTTCTTTTGAATGTAAACATGTCTTTCCTCATTTCACTGAAATAAAGGCCAAAGGCTACTTCATCTAACTTAATAGATAAAGTAACCTTTCATTACTTACGCATATTGAATTTGAAGAAAGGTATGAGGGAACAGCAGCTGCAATAAGAGAGAGGCTTAGTAGTGAAGTACTAATCACAATCTAATTCCACATTATATTATATTTACTAAATATTTTCAATTATAATCCAATGCTGGACACCTAAACCACAACTAAAAAGAGCGACCCAATCATCCCAATCGCACTAAAATTATTGAATAGTAGGAAGGGTGCTATTAGCGGCGGTGGAAAGGGGGGTGAGAAATTACGGAAGAAGTTTGGAAGTAGCAACTCTGAAAGATGATGAGACGATTATCACGCTTCCAGGAATGAGGCTTGAGGATTCGAAGCTAGTAGGAGAATTTACAACTAATATAATAGGAAATTTATGAGAAGAATAAAATCATGGGAAACAGGATATATAACTCGCATCATGTTTAGCGAAAATTCCCAATACATTTCCCATAATTATAAATAAAGCTAATTTTAGAAGTTTGTGAGTCAATCCATCAAAACAGCTTCTCCCTGCCATCAACCCGACTTTTTGATTTTCCACTTAAGGAAAAGTAAGTCCATATGCGGAGCAGCCGTTCCACAGGCCCTGAGTTAAATCGTGTCAGATACCAACGGCTGGCAAAGAGCTGCCCGATATAGATGACAAGAGCGAGTCCGCAGCCGGCGATCACACCAATCTTGTTGAACCATCCAAGCCCATAGCCATAAAAGAGCGTCGTGCAGATGACCGACTGCAGCAGATAGTTTGTCAGGGAAAGCTTTCCGAGAGCTTCGAGGCGTACAAGCCAAGGCGATGATTTCGCTGCCGCGAAAAGCAGGGCAAAGGCAAAGATATATCCGAGAGCCAAAAGATTTCCGCCGATCGTATCACTTGCAATACTCCAGCCTTGCCCGGGAAACAGGTGCTTTAGTGATTTCAGCAGCAGTCCTGCGGGAAGGAAGAGCAGCATGCGTTTTAAATAAATACTCCGTTCGCTGTCCGGCTGCTTGAACCATTGCTTCTTTGCGGCATACATACCAAATAGAAACAAGGGTGCAGTCATAAGTGGAGCAATAAGCAGCAGAATAAAAATCAGGAAGCCATTCATTCCGAGCGGATCTTGCGTGTTGCGGTGGTGCTTGATTTCCTCATATGTGCCCGTTCCATAAATGGTAATGGTTTCTTTTACGTAGGTTTCCATGCGAGCATTGTCGTCCACTTTGGAGGGATCAGAAGGATTGTCAGGTACAAATCCCATCAGGCCGATCAGAAACAATAAAATCGCGCCCCATATTAGCAGTGTTTTCGCTTTCCGATTCATAAATAGAAGGAGAAAAAAGCCCATGAAGCCGTAAAAGGTTAAAATATCACCTTCCCACAAATAAGTGCTATGCAGGATGCCAATAGCAATTAGCATGAGAAACCGGCGGCTCAAATAACGCTTAGGCTTCAATCCTTTGGCCTCCAGGCTTTCCTTCATCTTGATCATGCCATAACCGAAAAGGAACGCAAAGATAGGCATAAAGCTGCTTTCGATTAAGATGTTTACAAGGATTTTAGCGAAGGAATCCGCTTGCGATAAGGCAAACAGCTGCATTTCGTCCTTTCCCCATAGGCCATACTGAAAAATAAGCATGTTCGCTATCAAAATACCAAGGAGGCTGAACCCCCGCATGCTGTCAATGATGCGTACTCTGTTTTGCTGTTCGACCAATTGTATCACCTCGAAAATGACTATAGCATCCCGGATTGAAGCTCTCCTAAACGTTTCCTTAACGTGACCTAAATTGAAAAGGGCTTTGTTTAGCTCGAATTAAGGTGCTTTTGCTATAATACCAATGGAGGGATTGTATGCACAACACAAAAATATTACTGATCGATGACGAGAAATCGATTGTTCAATTAATTGAAATGGTATTGCGAAAAGAGGGTTTCCACCATATTTATACGGCGGGTACGGGGAAAGAAGCGCTTTTGCAGCTGGCTAAGTACGGTGCGGATATTATTCTGCTGGACGTTATGCTGCCCGATCTGACCGGGTTCGAGTTGTGCCCGAAAATCAGGGAGCTGTCAGATGCGCACATTATTTATTTGACAGCAAGAACGTCTGACCTCGACGTGCTGACCGGCTTTGCTACTGGCGGTGATGATTATGTGACCAAGCCGTTTAATCCGCTGGAAATCGCGGCGAGAATCAAGGCGAGGCTGCGTCGAGGTGTTCCATCTCAATCTCCTCTGCCGCGGGCTGAGGACACCCGGAACCGGTATGATTTCGGCAGCTTTGTGTTGGATGAGTTTGCAGGTGAGCTGCAGGTGAATGGGAGCCCGGTTCCTTGTCCGGCGCAGGCTTATCAGCTGTTGCAGTTTTTGTGCAAAAATCCGAATATCGTGTTCTCCAAGTCACAATTATATGAAGCAGTATGGGGGATCGAGGGGATCGGAGACGACAACACGGTCATGGTTCATATCCGGAAAATCCGGGAGCGGATTGAACCGGATCCGGGTGAGCCCCGATATTTAGTAACGGTACGCGGATTAGGCTATAAATTAATGAAGGATAAACAGGTATGAAACAGATCAAAAGAAGGCTTGCCATCCATTTCACTGTTCAGTTTTTTTTATTATGGGTGTTTGTTATGGTCACCCTACTTGTTACTCTGCTTCTGCTTGCACAAAACTTAATGAATCAGGATTTGAAAAGGAACTTTCCCATAGGAGCCCTGGATACCATCGTCGCGGAAGTTGAACTAAAAGGCCAAGATATCACTCTCCCTTCAAGGTGGGTTTCACAGCTGATTGAGGGAGGATACTGGCTGCAAGTCTTAAACAGTGATGGACAAGTCATTTATTCGGCTAACGCGCCTGCACAGTTGAAAACTTCATACGGAGCAACTGATCTGCTCCAAGTTGAAGAGACCGGGCACTATGAGACGTTTCGCGTGATGACGAAGCTGGATACGAGAGAGAATAAGAAGTTTCTATATTTGCTTGGGGCCGAGGACCATGGTGCGCAAAGGCTGCAGGTCTGGTTACGCTCCTTCGGTGAGAATGGGTTGATTCGCCCGGATGCAGTAAAGGAGCTTGAATCCCAGCTTGGGCAGTCCAAAGAGTTTGTACAAATTATCGATGCTGAGGGGAGAATTGTTCAATCCATAGGACCATCGGTGCGGAAGGATCCCTACAGTCCCCTTGAGCTGCTTTCGATGCGGGCGGAGCCTGGTGCATATCCATCTAATATGTCTGTGTATTACGACCAACAATCAGGATACGCTTGGGTGCTGCAAACACCGAAGGAAGAAGGCACTTTTACGAGTCAGCCGATCCTTTATGATATTATCCTGGTGTTTGTTTATACGGGAGTAGTGGTGCTGCTGCTTACTTTTGCTTTCGCGGTGTGGCATGGCTACCGCTATGGTCAGCCATTGCTGCTGTTTGCTGACTGGTTTGAGCGGATGGGGCAGGGGCGTTATCATGAAGCTTTGACAGAAAAAGACAGGAAGAAAGTGTTTCGCAAAAATGGCTCAATCCGCTTGCGCTACCGGCTGTACAAAGAAGTAATCGCCGGCTTCTATGACATGGCCACAAGATTGGAAGCTTCGGAGCGGGAGCGCGGGCGTTTGGAGAAGACGAGGGAGGAATGGATGACGGGTATTTCCCATGATCTTAGAACGCCATTGTCGACAATTCATGGCTATGGCCATCTGTTAGAAAGCGGCCAATTTGAATGGACGGATGCCGAACTGGCAGAGATGGGGAAGATGATACGGGAAAAAGGAACCTTCATGCTTGAATTGCTGCAGGACTTCTCCTTGACGTTTCAACTCAAGAACAACGCCATCAGCATCCCGTTAGAAGATATTGAACTGAACGAATTTGTGCGCCGCGTTGTACTCAGGTATGTAAATGATGTCACGATTCAGGACGCTTCTTTTGTTTTCGAAGAAGAAGATGAGGAAAAAGATGAGGAAGAAGCAAGCGAATTGATCGTGAAAGCGAATGCCAAGTGGTTTCAGCGGATGCTGCAGAACTTGATCACAAATGCGGTCAAGCATAATCCTGCAGGCACATTGATTACAGTGAAGACGAGAAGAGAAGCAAATGATGCGCTGATCATCGTGGAAGATAACGGAGCGGGGATGGATGAAGAAACGAAACAAAATTTGTTCGAACGGTATTACCGCGGCACCAATACGGATGAAGGCACAGATGGAGCAGGTCTCGGCATGAGTATAGCCCATGCGATTGTTAGTGCCCATCAGGGCAGTATTGAAGTTGAGTCCAGGGAAGGGATTGGAACGAGAATTATTTTGCGGTTTCCACAGGCTGCACAGTTGTCGCAAAAGTGGAAACCCTTATTCCAAGATGGTAACATATAGAAAGAACGAAAGATTAGTAGAAAGCCATCATTATAACTCTAGTAGTGAGAGGTACACAGATGATTGATATAACGGAAGCTTATGTAGATAGTTTGGCGCTGAATAGCAGTGCGATCAAGAATGGCAAGGATCTGGTGAAGAAAAATAGCTTTCCCAAGCTTTGCAAGACTGAGGATGGTACGCTTATTTTTGGTGAATGTAAGGGCAGCGGCAGCAGTCCTTATTTCTGTTCGGCAGATTACGTGAAGGCTGATGAGCCTGTTTTTCGCTGCTCGTGTCCGAGCCGGCAGTTTCCTTGCAAGCATCTCCTTGGACTGATGTATGCTTATGCGGCCGGGAAACCTTTTGAAACTGCAGATATTCCTCAGGATATTGCGGACAAGAGGGAGAAGGCGGAAAAGCGTGAGGACAAGAAGAAAGAGGCTGCAAATGCGACTGTGGAGAACGGATCTGCAGCTGCACCCAAACGGAAGTCTAACAAGTCTGCCTTATTGAAAAAAATAGCCGCACAGCTCGAAGGGCTCGATATTGCGGATACACTGGTGCTTCAGCTCGTGCAGTCAGGACTAGGCAGTCTGGATAAGAAGACGCTGAAAACGGTGGAGGATCAAGTCAAACAGTTAGGCAATTATTATATACCAGGCATACAGACCACTTTTCGCGAGCTGCTGCTGCAGTTTCAATCCGGCGTGGACAGCGAGAAGCTTTATACGAATGTCTCGCAGAGACTTACTACTTTGCATGCCTTATTGAAGAAGAGTCGTGCCTATTTGCAGAACAAAATAGAACATCCGGATGCATCCATGGATAGTGAGTCTACGCTGGAAGAGTGGATTGGACATGCCTGGCAAATCGCCGAGCTGCGAGAATACGGGCGCACACGTCACAATGTCGAGCTGCTGCAGCTCGCGTTCCGTTCCTACACCGATCAAGCCCGCGGCGAATTTATTGATGAGGGGCATTGGGTCAATTTGCAGACCGGTGAGATTCATGCAACCCGGACTTACCGGCCTTTTCGCGCAGCCAAATATATTCGGGAGGAAGATACCGTCTTTCAGGTCGTAACAACAAAAGAAATGGTTCAGTATCCGGGAGAGTTAAATGCTAGAGTCCGCTGGGAGGATTCAGTGCTAAGAGATGCAGGGGTACAGGATTATGAAGCTGTCCGTGCTTTTGCGTCAAGGTCTTTTCCGGAAGTGATCAAGCAGGTTAAAAATCAAATCAAGAATCAGCTCTCAGATAAAAATCCTGTCCTCTTAGTGTTCTTTTCAGCTATAAAACGCAGTGAAGACGGCTATATGCTCATAGACGAGCAGGGAAAACAGCTTCCACTGGCAAATATCGAATATCTGGATTTTCCTACAGTAGAACTGATTTCCTTTATAAATAAGCAATATGTACGCAATCAAGCCATGCTGCTCATGTTCGAGCACAGTATGGAGCATAACCGGCTTACGGCGCAGCCCCTGAGCATTGTGACACCTGGCGATATCCTTCGCTTGCTTTATTGAGAAGATAAGGATGAGGAGATAAATCAAATGAGTATAGATATATTATTTGAGCTTCAGCACGAAGTGCGGCGATTGTTCGTCGCAGGCAGCGGGCTGGCGGCTGGTGATGTGCGTTTGAAGAAAATTCTGCCGCAGCTGGAGAGGCTGGGCGAGTCGGCTCCGATTTTTAAACGCATGGCGCAAGGAGTGGCACAAGTTGTTGAGCCGGAAGCAGGGAGCGGGGCTATTAAGCTTCTTGAGCTTAGCACGCTGCTGAATTCTGTGTTATATACCCAGGGGAAAACAGAGTCATCCCAAGAAGGAATGCAGTGGATAGAGGTGGAGGGAACAGATACGAAGCTGAACACGCCACTATCCTATCGGAAGCTGTATCCTGCTGTAGAAGCCTTAACGCAAAAGGGCCAAGGAAGGATGGAGCAGCTCCTCCAAGCCTATGAAGAGAGCCGGCTTCAGGATATACGTGTTATTCTCCCCGCTGTATCCGCACTGGACGACAGCTATGCGGAAATGGCTGATTTTGTTTACGAAAAACTAATCCCCGCGTATGGTGCCGAAGCGCAGACGGTGCTTGCTGAGCAGTTTAAGCTGGAGGGCGGCAGGGGTCACGCTAGAAGACTGATGCTGCTCCATCCGCTGCTTGGTGAAGCTGGCACAGATTTTGTTCTGCAAGCAGCCAGGGAAGGATCGAATGAGGTACGTTCCGCGGCTATTGAGATTCTAGGAGATTATCCTGAGCAGGAAAGCTTCATTCTAGAGCAAGCTGACGCTAAAAAGAAAGAGATCCGTAAATCAGCCCTACTGGCTTTAGCCAAACTGGGAACTGAATCAGCGGTTCAGCGTTTGCTTTCGGCACTTAACTCGAAGGACAGAGACATCGCTATAGAGCCTATACAGCAATGCGCTTCGGCAGCTCTTACGCAGGGCATTATCCAGTATGCAGAGTCTGTACTGGATCGCATCATTCAGAAGACAGATGTGGAAGCATCGATTCAAAGCCTAAGAGATAGTCTAAGGTGTTTGGACGGTAAGAAGGATAACGGGATTCTAGGGCTGTTGGAAAAAATACTGTCCAATCCGAAGGCGGTTACCCGTGAAATGGATGAGGCGCTGCAAGCCGCGGCTGATCTTCTTTTGGAACTGGAGCAGCCGGATGCTGACCGGTTTGCCATGTCTTTGCTGCACATCAACCGCAAGCTGATTGCACAAAGCTTCCGCGCTGCGGCCAGAAATCTTTCCAGTACAGAGCTTTATGAGCAGTATGCAGACAGCTTCAAGGAGAAACGGAAGGCTGCCGGCAAGGAGTTGAAATGGGCCTTCTACAGCCTTGTTCCGTCACAAACAGAGCAATATTTGGAAGGAGATATAGAAGAAGAAGGAGAAGAATACCTGCCTATCGAGCATTGGGATAAAAGATGGGTAGATCTGTTTGTGGATATCGATGATGAGGATCTTGTTTGCAGGCTTGCTAATCGCTCTACACCCAAAATCATGGATTATTTAGCGAAGAAATGCAAGGAGAGTTCTGATGCATTTAATGACTACGAGAAAGTAGATTTGCTGCTAGCGTTATTCCGACTTCAACATAAAGAAGCTCCAGAGCTTCTGATGCAGGCTTTGGAGAAGGATGCTTCCAAGCGGTTATATTACATAGGGGAATCTCAGCGCATTTTGCTGGCCAGTCTTCCCGCGTCTTATGCACAGAGGATGGAAGCGGCAGTTGGCAAGTTATCCTATGATGGTGTCAAAAAACAGCTAATGGACATTGTAGAAACGTTGAAAGCGAAGCCGGAGCAGACGGATGCAGATGAGAAAGGAACGGGATTATGGGGATGGATCAAAAACAAGATGTCTTAAGACTAGCTTCTGAGCGGTTGTATGAAGATGAGCTTGAAGCGCTAAAGAAAGCGGATATCGATACTAAGCCTGCCGGCTGGCAGCTATCGCCCAAATCGGTGCTGACCTTCCTGATTGGAGGTAATGCCGGAGGTAAGGTCATTACGCCCAAATATATTGGCAACAGGCGGCTTATTGAGATGGCGATTGCAACCTTACTCACGGATCGGGCCCTGCTGCTGATTGGCGAGCCTGGAACTGCGAAGTCATGGCTCTCTGAGAACCTGACAGCTGCTATTCATGGGGATTCCTCCAAAGTGATTCAAGGAACCGCCGGAACGAGTGAAGAGCATATCCGTTATTCCTGGAATTACGCGATGCTGCTGGCTCAAGGTCCTTCGGATCAGGCGCTGATTAAAAGCTCGATATTCCGGGCGATGGAGACTGGCGGCATTGCCAGATTCGAAGAAATTTCACGGTGTGCGTCAGAAGTTCAGGATGCGCTCATTTCTATTTTGTCGGAAAAAACGATCTCGATTCCCGAGCTTGGCAAAGAGGTTTTTGCCACCAGAGGCTTCTCGGTGATTGCTACGGCCAACAGCCGCGACCGCGGCGTTAACGAAATGTCAGCGGCTTTGAAGCGGCGGTTCAACATTATCGTACTTCCTTCTCCTGCGGATATCGAGACAGAGGTGGACATTGTCCGCAAGCGTGTTGGTGAGATCTCAACGAGCTATGAGCTTAAAGCTTCTGTTCCTGACGACGAGGCTGTATTGAAGGTTGTTACTATTTTCAGGGAGCTTAGAAATGGCATGACTCTTGATGGCAAAGAAAAGGTGAAGGGGCCGAGCGGTGTGATTTCAACTGCGGAAGCCATTTCACTCTTAACCGGAAGCATGGCGCTTGCGGCGAGCTTTGGCAGTGGTGAGATCAGTGATGAAGATATCGCCGCGGGCTTGCAGGGGGCTATCGTCAAGGATGATGAGAAAGATAAGCATGTATGGAAGGAATATTTAGAAAATGTGATGAAAAAGCGGGGAGCGACATGGAGGAATCTGTACAAAGCGTGCTCGGATATGAACCAGTAAGCGACCAGCAGTTTCATGTTTTTGGCATACGGCATTTATCTCCTGCTGGCGCTTTTCATTTGCGTGCTTTTCTTGATGAAGTCAAGCCCACAGCTGTGCTGATCGAGGGACCAAGCGATGCCAATTCGTATATTCCACAATTAACGGTACGCGGAGTCGTTCCTCCAATTGCTATTTTAGCCTATACCGACCAGCTGCCTGTGCGTACGCTTCTGTATCCTTATGCTGATTATTCCCCGGAATACCAAGCTCTGCTTTGGGCTTCCAACCATAGTGCTCACGCAGAGTTTATTGATTTACCCTCGAGTCATTCGCTGGCTCTTTATGAGCATAAGAATAGGAGCGCTTCAGCGGATGCTGATGAAAAAGCAGATTTCGAGGATGAGCAGGTAGACGGAGAAACCGGATCAAATGAGGAAGACCGAAAAGAAAAAGGTCAAAGCTTCGCCGAGCAGCAAAGAAAGATTTATAAGAAGCTAGTTGAGCTTGCCGACGAGCCGGATTATGAATCATACTGGGAGCGGAACTTCGAGCATAATTTGCACAAGGATGCTTACCAGAAGTCGATATACCGCTTTTCTGCTGCCATGAGGGACATTACGGAGCAGGAGGAGTGGGAGCTTGCTCCAGAGGAAGCGTCTTATAATGAAATTCGCGAAGCTTATATGAGGTCGAGGATTCAGGCAGTTTTGGGTTCCGGTCATGCACCAGAAAAGGTGGTTGTCATTACCGGGGCTCACCATGCTTCAGCGATGAACATGAGCCTCCCGATTATGAGCGAGGCCGAGCTTCAAAGCATACCGAAGGCTTCGACTAAAATTACATTAATGCCGTATTCCTACTACAAGCTTTCTACGCATTCCGGTTATGGTGCAGGCAATCAAGCCCCTGCTTATTTTGAATTGTTATGGCAGTGCCTGCAAAGAGGGGATTTGAGCAGGCTTCCGGCTCTGTACCTCTCTCATGTGATCGCACATCTAAGGGAGCATGGGACTTACCGTTCGACGGCTTCCTTGATCGAAGGCGTCAGGCTTGCAGAAGCTTTGGCGGCTATGCATAACGGAAGTCAGCCTACCTGGAGGGATTTGCGGGATGCGGCGACTGTATGTCTTGGCTACGGAGAGCTGTCTGTCATTGCCGAGGCATTGGCTAGAACGGACGTGGGGACAGCCATTGGCAATTTGCCTGAAGGGATCAGTCAAACGCCGGTTCAGGATGACTTAAACAGGGAACTGAAGCGCCTGAAGCTGGAGAAGTACAAGTCAACAGTCGCAGCGACCCTGGAGCTGGATTTGCGTGAGAACCGCAGAGTGAAATCAGAGGAAGCGGCTTTTATAGATTTGAATCGCTCATTGCTGCTGCATCGGCTTGACCTGCTTAAGATCAGCTTTGTCAAAAAGCAGCACGTTAACCAGGACTCTGCATCCTGGGCAGAGCACTGGGTGCTGCAGTGGACACCGGAAGCGGAAATTCAAGTGGTTGAATCGACTTTAAAGGGCGAAACGATTGAACTGGCAGCTGCCTTTGTTCTGAAGGAACGGCTTGAGGCATGTTCCGATATCAGGGAAGCGACCCGAATCATTCGGGTGGCGTGCAATTGTGGCTTGAATAAGCTGATGGAGCAGGCAAGAAGCACGCTGCAGCAGCTTGCTGTGGATACTGGCAGCTTTGAACAGATTGCTGAGTCGGCTTACGAGCTGTCCGTGCTGCTGCGCTACGGTTCGGTAAGAAGAATAGATACAGCATCGCTAGAGCCTTTGCTGCAGCAATTGTTTTTGAGAGGCTCTCTGTTATTGCTGGACTCTGCAGGATGCAATGACGAAGCTGCCTCGGGAATGATTACAGCCATTAATGCGCTAAACAGTGTTGCACTTGATCATTATGAGCTGGTCGACGATCTTCTATGGCTGCAGAAGCTGCAGGAGCTGTCATCACGGGATGACCGGAATGCCCGCTTGTCAGGCTTTGCTTTTGCCATTTTGCTCGAGCGCAATGAAGTTTCTGATGAACGCTGTGCGCAGGAAGTATCGCGCCGGCTTTCTCCAGGCATTCCGGTCGATCTGGGAGCGGGCTGGTTTGAGGGCATGTCCATGCGCAACCGCTACGCGCTCCTCTCCAGAGTTTCTTTATGGAAACAGCTGGATGCCTATATTCACTCATTGGAGGAAGAGTCGTTTCACCGCTCGCTTGTTTTTCTGCGCAGAGCTTTAAGTGCCTTCGAGGCCAGGGAAAAAGCAGCGGTAGCAGAGATGATGGGAGAGATTTGGGGTGTTGATGCTGAAGAGACTGGGGCCGCGCTGCAGCGTCCGCTGAACGAGGATGAAAAGGAGAAGCTGGATGAACTCAATGACTTCGATTTTGGCGATTTATAGCTTATGACGACCATAGACCAAGAGCAGGCGAAGCGCTGGAGACTGATTCTTGGCGCTGCTTCTGAAGAGAAGCTCCAGGGTTACAGTGGTGATGGCGGCGGCCGGCTGCTTAGCGATGAAGATGCCTTAATGGATGAGGCGTTGGCTGCCATTTATGATGATACAGCTGGAAGCTATGGAACAGAAACAGGCGGACGAGGAGGGAGCAGATCCGCAGGACTGGGGGCTTCCTCACCGAAGCTGGCGAAATGGCTTGGAGATATCCGCAACTTTTTCCCGCCGGATATCGTCTCAGTGATCCAGGCGGATGCGATTGAGCGCAAGGGATTGACACAACTGCTGTTTGAGCCGGAATTGCTGTCCCAGGTCAAGCCGGATATCCAGATGGTAGCGACATTAATGGCGCTTAAAGGAAAGATTCCCGAGAAAACGAAAGAAACGGCGCGGCAGTTAGTTAAAGCCGTAGTGGACGAAATTGTGAAGCGGCTTTCGCAGGAGCTGCAGCGGGCAGTCACAGGAGCACTGAACCGCAGGCGGCATTCTCCGCTGCCCTCGTTTACCGGACTGGATTGGAACAGGACGATTCGTCATAATCTCAAAAACTATGATACGGAGCGGAAGCTGCTGATTCCAGACAAGGTATTCTTTTTTGACCGCGCTCGCAGAAGCAAAGAATGGACGGTCATTCTTGATATCGATCAGAGTGGTTCTATGGCCGGCTCGGTTATTTATGCTTCCATCATTGGTTCGATTTTCGCTAGTATGCCTTCACTGGATACGAGAGTGGTGGCCTTTGATACGGAAGTGGTCGATCTTAGCGAACAATGCGCGGACGACCCTGTGGACATGCTGTTCGGGATTCAACTCGGAGGCGGAACGGATATTAACAAATCGGTCGCTTATTGCGAGCAGTTCGTGACAGAGCCAAAGAAGACACTGTTTATTCTCGTTACCGATTTATATGAAGGCGGAAACCGCTCAGAGCTGCTTAGACGACTGGACGACCTGCAGCAGGCTGGTGTGAAAACGATCTGTTTGCTCGCTTTATCCGATGAAGGGGTACCCTCTTATGATGAGTCGGTAGCCAGAAAGCTGGGGAAAATGGGGATCCCGTGCTTCGGCTGCTCACCAGACAGACTCCCGGAATTTATCGAAGGAGCTCTCAAAGGCCAGGACCTTCAAATACTGGCTGACCGGGTTATTGGAGCTAAATCCACATAAGAAAATGCATAAATATGAGAACTTATGCGAGGAGGGGCGATAGTAAGCAGCCCTCCGCCGCGAAACGAGTGTGTGTTTCATTTAATGATGTTTTTATCGTTAAAACAAGGATTTCCAGGTCATTCTTCACTTTAATGATGATTTTCATCGTTAAATGATCACGAATGGCCTCTTCTTGGGTGGAAAAAGGAATTTTAACGATGTTTTTCATCGTTAAAGTAAGGTTGGGGAGAGGACTGTTGCTTTTAGCGATGAAAAACATCGTTAAAGTAGCAGCTCTTTCCCACTCTCCACTCAAGTAGTATCAAGAATTTTGTGTATGGAGCTAGAAAGGAACTCATGGAAACGCCAGATAATCATTTGTGATGGTGTGATGGTGTGATGGTGTGATGGTGTGATAGGTGGGTGTGGGTGGCGTAGCCCAAGCGAAGGCGCGGGAGCCGTTTCTAAGTTTCGACGCCATAGCGTTCCTGAAATATGTCGGCTAAAGCGATCTGAGTCACTTCCATGCCAAAACCACGGGTGATCCGCTAGCTCCAACGTTCGTTGTAATCTTGCTGGACAAAGTAGGCAACCTTCTCCTGCGTCCCTAGCGCCTGCGCCCGCTAGGAAATCTCCTCCAATCAAGATAAAAACTCTTGCTGGCTGTTCGTTTGAGCTTGGTGTTCGTGTGATTCGTGCGACTGTAGCTAAAGAGAGGGAATGGCTGTGGGTGGAAGAGCGTTAGCGTCCTCCTTTAAAGATTTGTTCCTACCTCCTCATCGATTCCAATCAGGGAACAAATCTTTAACAGCGGCTGGAGCCCACAGCCATTCCCTCCGCAACGCACCCAAGTCACGAACACGCATATCAAAGGACGCCGAAAAGGGTTTATTTTTTTAATTTGTACTTTCCAGAATTTATTAAATGAACTTCAACCATCACCTTCTCCAGGGACTGTTCATTTAAGGGAAATTGATCATGCTCCCATGACTCCCTCCACAATTTGGGGCGCTTTCTGTACAGCGCTTCTCCCAAGTTCAAAATATCTGATTGGATCGATAGTCCTTCCGAGTAGACGGCTCGTACTTCTTCTTCAATTAATTCGGCAGCGCGAGTGACGAGTTCCGATTCACTTGCAGGTTGAATAAGCTCATTCACGGTTGCATTGATTTGAATATGAAGTTGAAATTGGACTTGATCGGATTTCTTCTGGAATGATATTTGGGATTGCGGTTTATCCAGGACTAGAGTGGCAATGAGTTTCTTGTCATTCGATGTGATCGTTAGCGGATTACGAATCGCATCGGGCTGAACCCATCGTGCACCCTCCAGGCTGGCAGCAGGCAGCCATCCCTTAAGCTTTTCTGAGTGAATAAGGAAAGCCCCGCCTATTTTCAAAAGCTGGCTGTCTTTATCATTTTCTTTCCATGTATGATTTTCTAATCCCAGACTAGGCAGGTGAACGGTTGATCCCAGTCCATGGAAATTTGATGTAAATCTATAGAATTGCAATGGCTTGATTAATGAGTTTTGCCGATAATTTTCCAATGGGGCATGCAGGATGGAGGAGAGTGGTGACAGCTTGAAAAATGGTGTGGCCGCAAGAATCTTTTCCATTGGCTCCCGGGTGCCATATACCCATTTTGTGTAGCGGATTTCCCGGTATCTGTTAGTCAGATCCATCACTTCCTGAATGCCGCTTTTCAAAATGCTTTCACTAAAGACAATCGACGTGACGTGACCCCAGAACACTTGCCGCTGTGAGGATCTATAGATTTCATTGATGGCTTCATTGATCGTTCTTCCAGTCCCTTTGCCCACCCAAACGGAGGCTTTTTCCCCTGGGTTGCCAGCGTCTGTTTTTGCTATGTAAGAAAAATCCATAATCTGGATATAAGCCAGATACTTACCATCCTTAAAATCCAATCCAAGCGCCGCGACATAGTTAATATTTTGAATTTCTTTTGCATCCCAGCAGCCTGTTTGAAGCGCAAGCACGATGATGCTGAGCAGCAGGGCAAAGCGTTTGGGTGCCAATTTAATGATCCCTCCTTTTGAAATCATCAAACATAAAAGGCTTTTTATTTTTATTTTTGTTTTTTCGGGGCTTGATCAGAAGTGCGCTCAGCACATCCCTGGGGTTCAGAGGAGAAAGGGGAGCCAGGTAAGGAAGGCCAAATGAGCGCAAATTAGACAGATGCCATACGAGAAAAATAAGGCACAATATAAATCCGAACATCCCGAAAATGGAACAGATTAAAAAAATTCCTAATCTGACCAGTACGACGATGCCGGCCAAATTCAGATTGATTAACGTGGAAGTAGCCACGGCCGTAATGGCAGAGATAACCACCATACTGGGTGAGATCAAACCTGAAAGAATAGCAGCCTCCCCGATAATGAACCCTCCGACAACTGTAATGGCTTGTCCGATAGAGCTGGGAAGGCGGGCACTGGCCTCGCGGAACAATTCCAGCAGCAGCAAAGTCAGGAACATCTCCATTGGAGCAGATAAAGGAAGACCCTGACGGGCAAGCGTAATCGTAGCAAGCAGGGGGAAAGGCAATTGATCCTGGTTAAATTCGCAGAGGGATACCCAAAAACCAGGAAGGGCAATGGATACCCACAAGGAACAAATACGAATTAGCCGGGTGAACATAACAAATGCATAAGACAAATATGCGTCTTCGGGGCTTTTAATAAGCAGCATCAGATTTACTGGAGCAATAATTACAGAAGGATTTCCATCCACAATAATAATAAATCTTTCTTTCAATAAGCACTCTACGGCGAAATCTGGTCTGCCTGTATAAGTTACAAGCGGGAACAGGGTGTAAGGAGAGTCAGACAGCAGCTCTTCAATTTGTGCGATTCCTAAAACCGTGTCGATATCTAGCGAGAGCAGACGATTTCTTGCTTCCTCTATATAGGGTCTATCTTTGATGGATTCCAAATATAATAAGCCCGTTTTAGTAGGGGCTATGTTGCCGATTTTAATTTCTTCATACCGCAGATCCGTAGTGGCAAGACGCTTGCGAATCAACGCAGCATTCGTGGCAAGCTCCTCTACAAAGCCATCCCTGGCCCCGCGTGCGGAATTTTCCATATTGGAATCTTCCGGTTTTCGCTGTGGAAGCCGCTGAATATTTAAATGGGCAAGAAGCTGCTCATTGATAAAATAGAGCAGTAAATAACCACTGAAAATAGCAGATGAAAGCTCTGATTTCTTCCAAGGCTGAGCTACCGGCTCCAGCATGATATTTCCAATATACTTTTTAACCAATAAAGAGCTTAGGCCTTCAGAAGTTACATTGTCGAGTTCAGATAAAACAAATTCATTCATAAACTTTGTATCGCAAAGTCCATCGCAATAAACAAGCAAGGTGCGGAGACCCGTATACTCTGAAGTGTGCTCGTAAAACTTTACATCGTGAGAACCGCTAAACCACTGCCTGATCATTTGTTCATTCATATGATTTCTCCTTATGCCAGAATACGAGTACACCAACGAAAATCAAAAACATCAAGATGAAAACAACAGATGTTGGAAAATAAAATCTGGACAGGGTTTCAACAAAGAAGGAGTCGCTGACAGGCATATGGGCAAATGCTAGAACCCCAAAAGAAAGATACAGTAAAATGGTTGTGCGTTTTTTGGATCCACGAAGCCCTGCTATATCTAGAATCAGATACAATGCGATAGAAATACGAATAATCGCTCCTGAAAGCCATTGGTATAATGAAAGAAAATCGAGGTGTTCGATATATTTTCCGATTTGCACCAGCCGCCATTCTTCATAAGCAGGGTAACGTTGTTTAACAGCTTCGATGGAACCGAATTCTGAAATAGCACCAATAATAGGTCCTAAGGTTAAACCGGCTAGAATGAAAGTAAGCAGCAGTAACGAACGTTTGCGTAAGCTGGAATGAATATGCTGCTTGATCCATAAAATCATCACAATTTCCAACAAACCTCCCCATGCATAAAGAGTTCCATAAGCTGCAGGCCGATATCCATGTTCGAAAATAGGCAGTAAAAGCGCATAATCCTTATGCGGCTGATTTCCAGCCATAACGAAAAAACCAAATATAACGACAAAGGGCAGCAGAATACCGTTCATAATGGCGATGGATCGCAGTCCGGATCGTGCTGATAGCACGCAGGTCAGTAAAATGCAGCTCGTAATGATGATCGATGGTGTGTGCGGTAAATAAGTAACCCGAAGCCAGTCCAGTGTATCTTTTAAAGTTATTCCAATTATACAGCATAGATAGATGACTACTGGAAAGTAAACGATCCATGCGGCTTTGACGCCGATTTTTTGCTTAATCCATTGAAATAAAGACTTGTCACCAGTACGGGTCGCAATCATATGAATGAGTGGTAATAACAAAAGCAGGAGTAAGCAGGCAACAATGACGGAGATCCAGGCATCCCTCCCAGCTCTGTCAAAGAGTATAGGAATGATAAGGACATGGTTCATAAAGCCAACGGAAGTAATGATCAAAAGATAGGCTTGCAGCATTGATATGGAGGTTGTAGCTTTCGTTTTGGGCATGATGCTTCTCCTGTTATTTCCATGGTTTCATTTTCATATGTTTTCATATGATTCCCAAAATGAATGTTCTCACTCTGGCAGGAGGTTATTAACATAATTTGGAGAACTTAGTTAGAATGAAATCAATGATGGGGAAGAGGTGTGTTTGATGACAATACCTAATGAATCCCGAGTAACGGAGGACCAAACGGTCCGCGAAGAAGTGTTTAGACATTTTACCCATAAGTTTGGGTTAAGCATTCATTCTTATGTTCCTGTTTTTTTGGGTTTATACAATATGAAATGGATCGTTACGACAAGCTCAGGGAAGCTGTTTATCAAATGTTATCATCCGAAGCGCTACAAATTAACGGAATCCAGCCGGTACTTGAAAATTGCGCGTTCGCTCTCCTTTCAGCACTTGCTTTCTGATCTGTCTGGTGTGTGCCCCGGTGTATGGGTTCAGGAGGAATCGGAGGGATCGCATATTTGTCAATCGGAATCGGGTCATTTTTATGTGGTTATGGAGTATTTCGATGGAAAGCCTCTCTTAGCCGGTCAAGTGGAATCATCCATTATGTACAAGCTGGGGAAAAATACCGGGAAGATGCATCAAGTGCTATCCCGTTTTCCGATGGATGGAGAAGCATGGAGTCCTTCATTGACTGATATGAGTGAAAAATGGCTGGACAACCGCAAGAAAGCCTTGGAACGAAACACCCCGGCACACAGGGCGAGTCAAGCTATTGAACGGCAGGGACTTATTATGTCCGATCTGGATGTATCGATGTTCGACGTGTTCCAGCCGGGTTGGGCGCACTGGGATTTATGGGTCGACAATATGCTCGTAAGAGAAAACGGGGAAGTTAAATTTGTTGATTTTGACACCGTTCAATTCGCCTATTCAGAAATTGATGTTGCCAGAGGACTTTTGTCCTGCGCACTGCATGGCGGGGAACTGCGTCCTGAACCTGCGGGCGCTTTCCTGGCCGGCTACCGGGAGGAACGACCTTTTCAGAAGGGATTGCTGCCGTTGGCGTTAAAGCTTGTATGGTGCCGGGAAGCCCATTGGTGGTTAAAAACGGATATGGATGACTTCAGCGTTCCAATCCAACGATTTGCTGAGGAGATGATCTGGCTCACAGATCGGTGGTGGGAGTTGGACGAGTTGTATGGTGAGTGGTAAGTCCTGATACAATTAGTTTATGTAAAAAGGCCAACTGCATAATGCATTATGCAGCGGCCTTTTTAATTTACTTTTTCAAAATAGGAATCCAAACCTCGCACTGATAGTCCTCCGCAGTTGTATCTCCCATAGGATATACCTCCATCTCGGGAGCCCCAGAATGTTCATATCCGGTAGCGGGGAACCACTCTTGAAAAATGCGTTGAAAAACGTTTTGAATGGCTCCGGGTATGGGTCCGACAGAAGTGAATATGGCCCAGGTAGAAGCTGGGATTGTACGTAAGGAGAGCCCATCCTCAGGGGACGTGAGATTAGTTTCACTGGCGATCATATAACTGAAATTTTCTTGATCTGGCTGCATATCCAGGCAGATTCCAAGCAATCGTTCGTCGGTTCCCATGGAACCCAGCTTGGCAATGGTGCCATTAAGTTGGCACTCCTGCCAGAATATAGGGATTTGGCGCAAATTTTCTCCATCCCTGCATGTTACATCATAAGACTTGCCGACGACATTGAATGCCTCTTTTTCTACAATTCGATAATCCATGTCTTTGTCTCCTTTTAGAGATAGCTGGAAGGAGATGCGGGGGAACGCTTTAAGGCTGACTCCAGGATTTCGGGCTTCTGATGGCGAAATGCCATGGATTCTACGAAATGCTTTGGCGAAGGACTCCGGTGTTTCATAGCCGTATTTAAGTGCTACATCGACGACCTTGGAGGATGTCATTGCCAGCTCCTGCGCCGCTAGTGTAAGTTTGCGTTTGCGAATATATTCGCCCACTGTCATACCAGTCAGCATATTGAACATTCGTTGAAAATGGAAAGTGGACACATAAGCCGCCTTGGCAATTTCTTCGATATCGAGTTGATCTTCCATTCTTTTCTCCATGAGATCAAGTGCATCTTTCATCCTCAGCAACCATTCCAACCGCATCACCTCCTCTGTTATTCATCCTATCACTTACGTATTGAACAATCCTGTCATTGTGTGCTTTCGATGAACAGGTTCTGATTTGTATGGCCAGGCATGCCTTATATGCCTATATTAGTAGGTATTAGCAGGATCAGCTCTGACGCAATACTAAACCATGATAGCTATTCCTAATTATAGCACTGGGGGTTATTTATTTAAAAATTAAGATGAGAACGATTTCTTTCAGGGAATGTTTTTTCTTTTTGCACACTTACTTGTACACGTCGCTAAAACAATAATTTGACATAAACTATCAAATGAAATAAAGTGTCATTATATAGTTTATGTTGAAAGGTGGTAACTGTCATGAATGCTCAAGGAAATCGCAAATGGTGGGTGCTGGGTGCACTTGCTATTTGTCTGCTTACGGTTGGTTTAGATTTGACTGTTCTCAATTTAGCACTTCCTACGCTGGCAACAGATTTGCACGCAACCAACGGAGAACTTCAATGGTTTGCCGATGCTTACAATCTTGTTCTGGCAGCGGTGCTGCTGCCTGCAGGATTGCTTGGAGATCGCTTAGGCCGCAAAAAAATGCTAATTGTCGCATTAATTCTGTTTGGTGTAGCCTCAGGGGTATGCGCCTATGCCGATTCTGCCGGGGAGCTGATCGCTGGACGCGCTCTTCTGGGTCTTGGCGCTGCTTTTATGCTGCCGTTGTCTATGTCTATCATTCCAGTTTTATTCACTGAAAAGGAACGGCCAAAGGCGATCGGAATTTGGGTGACAGCTAATTCGATTGGTATTCCGCTTGGGCCCATTTTGGGAGGATGGCTGCTTAACAACTACTGGTGGGGTTCTGTGTTCCTGATTAACGTTCCAATCATTATCTTGGGTCTCATCGCAGTAAGCATACTGCTGCCGGAATCCCGAAGTGCGGTGAGTCAGCGGGTAGATCTCATCGGAACGCTGGCGTCAAGCCTTGGTTTGGTGGGTGTAACTTACGGTGTAATTGAAGCGGGAGAGAAAGGTTGGGGCGATCCGGCATCTCTCGCTATGATCCTTGCGGGTGCGGCTGTTCTTATCGGTTTTATACGCTGGGAGCAGCGCACCAGTCACCCGCTCATAGACCTTTCATTGTTTCGTTCAGCAAGCTTCACTTGGGGATCGATTTTGGCAACGATTGTTTCCTTTGCCATGTTTGGGCTGTTGTTTGTTACACCGCAATATTTCCAAGCGGTCGGGGGTGCGGATGCGCTAGGCACCGGACTGCGACTGCTGCCAATTGTAGGCGGTCTACTGATCGGAGCTCAAATAGGTGATCGGATCAAGCCCAGGCTTGGGGCACAATTAACCATCGCATTTGGTTTCTTGCTGCTCATCGCAGGTTTTGTTATCGGAGCGCAAACAGGCATGGAACATGGATATGTCTTTGCTTCCTTATGGATAAGCATGGTCGGACTTGGGATCGGGTTCGTGCTGCCAGCTGCCATGGATGTGGCGATGTCTGCACTTTCGGCCGAAACGAGTGGCGTTGGCTCAGCACTTATCATGACACTTCGTAATGTGGGAGGGGCGATTGGGGTAGCCGTCTTAGGTACCGTGCTTAGCACAGGGTATCGTGATATACTTGATGTTGACGGATTACCTGGCAATGTTGCAGAGGAGGTGCGCCGAAGTGTATCGGCAGGCACCGCCGCCGCCGGGCAGCTCAACTCGCGGGTATTGCTCGATTCGGTGCACGCCGCTTTCATTCACGGGATGGATACGATGCTGTGGGTTTGCGGGGGACTTGCCGCGCTTGGATTCCTATTAACTTTGACCTTCTTGCGGCTGAGGGTAAATAAAGACGGGAAACCGGAATTCAGGCAAATGAACATGGGGGAGTGAATTAAGGTGTCATCCAATAGTAAATCAAATCCAGCGATACAATCAGTTCAGTCGATCCGCTCGGCTAAACCCACTCCCGGACTACGTGAGCGCAAAAAAGCCAAAACGATGGCAGCAGTTCAAATGCATGCGCTGCGGCTTTTTCGCGAGTTTGGCTATCAGGCCACGACTGTGGAACAAATTGCGGAGACTGCGGAGATCTCTCCCAGCACGTTCTTTCGCTACTTTTCGACCAAGGAGGAAGTGCTGATTACAGACAACTACGACCCTCTCCTTATCGCAGCATTTGAAGAACAACCATCCCATCTGAGTCCGCTTCAGGCAGTGAAGGGAGCTATTCTTTCGGGAATGACCGACATGTCTGCCGAAGAGTTGGCTACGATGCGTGAACGAAACCAGCTTATCATGATGGTGCCCGAGCTCCGGGCGGCGGTGCTGAACAATCTGACCCAGACGATGGAGATGATTGCGGAGATGGTAGCGAAACGCGCCGGTCGTAAACCGGATGACTTGGCAGTGCGTACCTTGGCCGGGGCGGTAATCGGTGTGAACTTCTCGGCGATGCTTTACTATGCGGAGAATCCCGATGCGGATTTTTCCAGCTTGCTGGATGAAGGCTTGAGCCAGCTGGAGGCTGGCCTACCGTTATAAATGCATCACTCTGAGCCGGTCAACTCGGCACTGTATGTCCAGACACGTTCTTGTAAAGCCTCATCATAGGAGATGGGTACGGAAGACTTTTCTTTTTTCTTAACGAAATATTTGCCCGTGATGCCTTCGACCTCTGGTGATGAAGCCAGGTACAGTGCGGTTTGCGATCCTTGCTCAGGTGTAAGCACAAACGGTTTGAAAATGGTCATTAACGGGCGGAGCATTTTAGGAAATGAGTTCGTAGCATTGTCCGTATGTACAAATCCTGGATGCAGGGCATTCACTGTTACACCAGTACCTGCCAATTTGCGCGCAAGCTTATAAGTGTACAGAACTATAGCGAGCTTAGAAAGGCCATACATTTTCATGGGGGAAAGGGTTTGTTTACCCGTAAAAGCGTCCCAATTCAGTGATTTGGCCATCATCATCGATGAAGTATGTATGATCCGGCCAGATCCGCTGGCGATCAGCCTGTCGAGCAGCAAATTGGTAAGCAAAAAGGTTGAGAAATAATTAACGCCAAGGTTCATTTCAATGTTGTCCACACTTAATATGTGATTCTCCGTAAAAAGTCCGCCTGCATTGTTGAACAGAACGTGCAGCTTCGAATGCTTACTTTGAAATTGTTCAACGAATTTGCGAACCGACTGCTGGGAGGATAGATCGGCTATAAACAGTTCGACAGTTTTACTGCCTGAAAGCCGCTTGATTTCGTCCTGAGCGACCTTGCCTAATTGAGGGTTGCGGCATACCATGATTACCGTTGCCCCCTGTTTAGCAAATTCAAGAGCGGCTGCTTTCCCCATTCCCTTGTTTGCGCCAGTCACCATGCAAATTTTCTCTTTCATTGTCAAGCTCCCCCTCATTATACATTCCAGATACATTCCAGAAAAAATATATAAATACGTTTAAATATATTTACATAATGCTTTAAAAAACACGCCTACTCACCACAGCGAAAAGTTTCCGCCATATCTGCAAGCGTACGAAAGCTGGCAACAACACTATCTCCAGCGAACCAGTAATAAACCTCTTGGCCTATTTTCTGACTATCGACAATATTGGCATCACGAAGAACCTTCAAATGATGGGAGATGGCCGGTCGGCTTAACTCAAAATGACTGGCGATTTCGCCCACATTGCTTCGGCCATCTTTTCCTAACAGGGTAAGAATTTGAATCCGTATCGGATCTCCAAATGCAGTAAGGAACCTGGTCACGCTTTTCAAATCTTTGAGGTCAATACTTTGCATTGGCCTATCTCACCTCGATCGGTAAATGAAATTAAGCATATCTATATTCAGGATTGTAGCTATTAACTTTTATGATGTCAAATCTGTTATGAATGATAGGCATTGAATTATATGTAGGGCAGCAGGTTTTCATCCTATACTAGTAGAATAAAGTTTAACAGGGTCTGAATATTGGAAAAAAAAGGAGGTCAACCCTACTTGCGAAATTTCACGACGTTGAACGGGAAAGGTTGGACATATACAAACTGGCCCTTTGCATTAAAATTGTCTATCATCTTTTGCCTACTGGTAACCGTTGTTGTTTCCCTCTTGGGCATTCACTCGTATGTGCTGTATCGCAAATCCATGCAGGAACAGATCGAGGAATTTGTCCCGCGGATGCTGTCGCAAGTAAATAATAATTTGGATGCTTATGTGGAAGAAATGCTTTCGGTTTATCGCACTATTTTGACGCCGCCTTATAATCAGTTTTTGCAAGGTTTCTTCGATAATTTGGAGCAAGGCGGGAATGACAGGGATATTTTGCATACGTTTAAGTTGAACCAGTCTATGGTCGGCATCGTTCTGTATACCAAATCGGGCAGTGCGTTTGTACGGTCGGCAGAGGGGGCTAGCTGGATCGATGCCGCCTATGAGAATGAACCATGGTTTAAGGAGCTGGAAGCACAGGAGAACGATCCGTCCATCTTAGGCATTGTAAAGCAGCACTTTATTGGGAGTGAATCGGAGAATTTCACCATAGCGCAGCCGGTGTATGACCCAGAAGGAAAGATGGCAGGCGTCATGATGCTGCTTTGTTCACTCGACACGGTAAGAAAGGTTGTGCAGCAGGCCGATTTTGGCAAGGGTGCTTTACTTGATATTGTCGATCGGCAAAACAAGGTCGTCTATTCGTCCACATCGGGGAAGTCAGGTATGGTATGGCAGCCGCTGGAAGGACTATTTCCGGATGGAATGAATGCTGACTCCGGATCTCAACTGGTTTCCTTCGGGAAGCAGGAGTATTTAATCAGTTATAACCGGTCCGCAAATAGCGGCTGGAAAGTAGTCAGCACAATTCCTCTTGCGAATTTAAGTGAACGGACTACCTCTGTGCTATCGAGATCTGTCATCTGGACAATAGCGGGCATTGCCTTGGCAGCTATCGTGGCCTCTTTTGTTACATACGGTATGACCAATCGGCTGCGTACGCTCAGCATGCAATTGCGGAAGCTTGATTTGTCCACGGCACCAAGTAAAGACAGCAACGAACAAAGAGATGAAATAGGTCATTTATCGATAGCATTCCGGGACATGACCTCACGCATTCATACGCTGGACCAGGAGGTGCTTGAATCGAAGCTGCTGCGCCAGGAGGCGGAAATTCGCGCGCTGCAAAGCCAGATGAATCCGCATTTTTTATACAATGTGCTGGAAACGATCCGAATGACACTAGTCAGGGAACAGCCGGACAAAGCGGAAAATGCTTTGGTGGCACTCGGACGTATTGTCCGTTATCAGGCCTCGCATTTGGCTGATTTGGTACCCGCCAGCCAGGAGTTAACGTTTATATCGCATTTAATAAGTATCGAGAAGCTGCGATTCGGCAATCGCCTGCAGGTGGATTTTGACGTTCAGCCTGAGTGTTTGGACTGCGTGATGCCAAGCTTTTTGATCCAGCCGCTTGTGGAGAATGCCATTAAACACGGGATTTCCGATTACGATTTCTCGATTCAGATCTTGGTTCGCATGCGGATTGAAGAGCAGGGGATGGTTATACATGTGATAGACGAAGGCAAAGGAATGTCCTCCGAACGATTGGAACAAGTCTTTGATGCGATGAGAGTGGGAGCCGCCTCCGAGAACCGTATCGGACTAACGAATGTGTATCAAAGAATCAAGCTGATATACGGGGAGCTCGGGGAATTGCATGTGGATAGCGCGGAAGGGTCCGGGACGATTGTCACTCTGAGGTTTCCCATTCCAAAACCAACACAAGGAGTTGAACCTATAGGATGAACATCGTGATTGTGGATGACGAGGAAGAAATTCGAGAGGGTTTACGGGTTATGGTAAGCCAGCTGCATGATACCGGGATTGACGCGGAAGTCGTTGCGGTTTGCAGCGACGGTTATGCTGCGCTGGATGTATTGATGACCAAGCAGGTGGACCTGGTGATCTCAGATGTACGGATGCCAGGTATGGATGGTTTAATTCTTACACAAACCGTGACGGAACGTTACCCGGATGTGCAGGTCATTATCCTTAGCGGATACGAAGAATTTACCTATGTACAACAGGCATTGCGTTATGGGGCAACGGATTATTTGCTCAAGCCAATCGGCGGAGATGAACTGCTGCTATCTCTCAAGAGGGCGAAAAAAGGCTATAACCAAAAACAGAAGAAAACCATACACTGGACCTGGGAGCAGTTTATTCATGAGGAAGCTCCTTGTAAAGCAGTCGTGGTTGGGGATCCTGATGAAACGGCGAGTCCGCGGGCGAAGGAATTCGGGCAGCCCATAACACTTGCCTGGCTGTTTCACAAATCTGTGAGTGAGGTCATGGAACAATGGCAAGGCGTTTGTTTTTTGCAAGAAACAGTCAAGAGAGAGCAAAACAATGTCGTACTAGGCTTATATGCGCAGACAGAAGTGGATTTGGAGCAAATGATAGAAGCTATTACCGGAGAAGTCAGCCGGTTTTGGTCCGGGAAGATTCGTATTCCGGTCAGCTTCGGTATTTCTTCGCTGCTGCAACCACAGCATGAAGCAAGAACTTATTACCTTCAGGCTTGCCATGCCTTATTTGGACGGCTGTTGACAGGGAGCGGGATAAGGCGTTCTTCTGCGGACGGTTCTTGGGATAGTGCTCCAGCAAAGCTCTACTTAGAAACGCTTCATTCGGCATGGGAGTTAGGTGATTACGACAGTTACTTAAAGAAGCTGCAATCCATACTGAGCGAGTTATTTCAGCGGAAGGAGCTGCATCAGCTTTTGTATGGCGTGGAATCGATCCTCCTTTCCCTTGCTGTGAACGTTCAACCTTATAGAAGAGATATTGGAGGCATGGCTGCAGTAGATGTATCCCTTTTTATGGAAAAGATGCTTTGGTCACGTTGCTTTGAGGATCTAAGGGAATCCGTACTTCAATGGGTTACTGCCCTAATTGAACAAAACGCTCCGGAAAAACAAGAAGGCCAAGTACTCAGCAGAGCGAAGCAATATATCCGTGAAAATTTACACAAGCCATTGTCTTTGGCTGAAGCTGGCAAAGCGACGTACGTCAGCCCTCATTATTTAAGCCGCTTGTTTCGGGAACGTGCGGGTACTACCTTTTTGGAATACTTGACCGAGCTGCGTATGGAAGAAGCGAAACGGCTATTGAAGGAGCCAGGGATCAAAATATACGAAGTGGCCGAACAAGTCGGATATGGCAGTTGGAAACACTTTAGCCGAACCTTCAAGGAACGGACAAGCTACGGCCCCGCCGAATATCGCAAGGAAGTATCCCCCGATTAGCGCACCAAAGGCGCTTTTTTTTACTTTTGGATAAGATCCGTTCCTTTTTAGCAATTTTACTGTATATGTTCAGGATAGGCCGCCCTTTATAATGGGAAGTAGATCATATATTACATATAATCTGCGGATGCGTTGAAAAAGCAGGTTACGAGGAGCGTGTAAGTATGGTTCGATTTATGCCGGTTCTATTGGCTTTCCTATTAATGGTAACTGGGATTCTATCCGGTTGCAGCAGCCAAGCTGTTAGGGAGCAAACACCAGAGATTGCCAATAAACAAAATGAAGGGAATCAGGGGGAACAGACAGACCAGACGTTTAAAAAGCTGCCAGATAAATACGATCCCCCTATCCAACTGACGACAGTCACTTTACCGAATCCCACATTGAAATATGCACCTGAGGACGACGAAAACAATAATCCATGGACCCGCCGGTTAGAGAAAGATTATGGGATTAAGGTGAAATCCCTTTGGAGTGTTCCCCCTGAGCAATACGAACAGAAAATGAATCTGGCGATCGCATCTGGAGACATCCCTGATTTTTTCAATGCCACTCCGATACAATTCAAGCAGCTTTATGAAGCTGGATTGCTTGAAGATCTTACAACTATGTATAGCACTTATGTGCCAGACATGGTCAAAAAATTTATTGACGAAGCCGGACCTGAAGTGATGAGATCGGCAACGCTTGACGGAAAGCTGATGGCCATCCCCTGGACGGCGACGTTTAAAGAATCCGCTCCTATACTGTATGTCCGCAAAGATTGGTTGAAGAAGGTAAACTTGCCGGAACCAAAAACCATGCAGGATGTTTTAAAAATTGTGGAAGCGTTCGCAACTCAAGATCCGGACGATAACGGCAAGGATGATACAGTCGGCATGCTGCTTGATAAGGATTTGTCTTCCGCCAGTGGATTTTTCAGCGGATATCATGCATACCGGGAATTATGGCTTATAGATTCGACTGGCAAGCTCGCCTATAGTTCGATCCAACCAGAAATGAAGACAGCACTTGGCAAATTGCAGGGTATGTTTAAAGCCGGGCAGTTAGATCCGGAGTTTGCGATGAAGGCAGAAGGAAAAACCATAGAGGAGCTTATCGCTGGAAAAGCAGGTATTTATTATAGTGCCATGTATGCACCTGCATGGCCGCTGCAACAAAGTAAAGACATAAATCCGCAAGCAGATTGGGGATCTTATCCGATGCCTTCCGTTGATAATCAAGTGGCTTTGGCCCCGCACAAACTGAATGTATCAGGTTATTGGGTCGTCAAGAAAGGTATCCCGCATCCGGAAGCTCTGCTGAACATGCTGGAGCTTTGGAGCAATATCCAACATAACAATAAATCCGAAGAGATTTACAAAGAGTTTATTGTTGGTATCGATGGTGCGTCAACGGCATGGTCGATGTCGCCGATCAAATTTTACCGCGCCTTCAATAATGTGAACAATCATCTTGCAATTGCGCCATTCCTGAAGGGAGAAGAAAGCGATTTGAACAAACTAACACCCGACCAGCGTAATCTGTATAGTGCGTCAATGAAATACAAAAATGGAGATAATGGCAATTGGGGGGCAAATGAGATCTGGGGCTTGAACGGCAGTGCAAGCATTGTGGACGGCTATTTAAAGAAAAATCAGTTTCTTTCAGACGAGTATTTTTCCACACCTACTCCAACGATGGTAGAAAGGTGGGAAAGCCTGCGAAAGCTGGAAATTATGACGATGACGACAATTGTACAGGGTGCTCCACTTGCTGAATTTGATAAGTTTGTTGAGCAATGGAAGAAACAAGGCGGGGAGCAAATCACGAAAGAAGTGAATGAGTGGTATGCCAAACGCAAATAAGCATTAGAGACGATAAGAACAATTTGCTTCGAAAGGGGGGATTTGCGGAGGTTATATGCTACATATAGAAAATAGAACACACGGATACATGGAGAGATAGGCATACTGAAATTAATTTTCAGGAGGTATTTAAATGCCGAAACAACCGTCAAAAAAGAGGTTCGTTTTATTTTCAATACTTGCTCCGCTGCTGTTCTTGATTACCCCTGCCGCTAATACTTATGCCACTTCAGTCGATCCTTTTCCAATTGGCATTTTCTACAACCCGAGTGCGGCGGACTCGACGAATGCCAGATATGCTGAAATCGCTGATATGAACGCCACGTTTATAGTCGGGACCAATTATGTCGATACGTTTGAGGAAAATGACAAGGTTCTCGATCTGGCTGCAGCGAACGGGCTGAAGGTTCTGGTGAAAGATGGAAGGTTCGAATGGAACAGCAAGGAGATGCTGGAGCAGGAAGCGGCAGGAGGCAGCTTGGATGTCAGCAGCAGCAGTTCGCTGGGTCAAACCTTCGAATCCCCAGACATGGGGGCTAATCTGGGGCTGAGTACGATTCAACTGCGTATCAATCCGGCCATGTTAAGCTCTACTGCTGAGTTGACATTAACTTTATATGACGAAGTTAGTAAAATTGGCGGGCCTTACGTATCGGATACAGTTACTGGCCCCTTTACATCAGAATATTTGACCTTCGATTTCTATGCTTCTATAGCTCCGAATCATATTTACTACATGGAGTTGACCAGTAACAGCACTACAGCTCTACCTTTCATTACGAGTGGTTCGGATGCGTATACTCCCGGTCAGGCTTATCAGAACGGCGCAGCTCAAAGCAGCGATCTATGGTTCAATGTTGACTTTTCGACCCGGGCTTATTTTGATGGCCAAAGACCATCCGATACTATTCTTGATGAAATAGCGCTGCATTACAAAGATCATCCAGGGCTGCTTGGATACAATATTATTGACGAACCGCAGGGCGGTAATACGTTTAGCCTTATCAAGGAAGTGCAGGACCGGTTAAAAGTGAGCGACCCGAATCATATGTCTTTTATTAACCTGACAGGTACTTGGCCCAATTGGTTAAATTATACAGGTATTGATGAATTTAGTGGTGAATTCGTTACCCCTTCGCAATCACTGGGTCAAACCTTTAAAACCAGGCCTGATCAAACGCAGGTAAATTTTATCGAAATTTGGACCGATGCTTCGATGTGGACTGCCGATGAATCACTAACGATGTCCCTGTGGGACTCTCCCGCAAAAAACACGCTGCTGGCTGCGAAGACAATGCTTGGCGGGCCTGCAAAAATCTTTTTTGACTTCGAGCTGAATGCGGCTGTCACGCCCGATACGACCTATTATTGGGAACTGACCCATAATGGGGGGGCTGATAATTCTGTAGGCTGGGTCATCCATTCGAAAGTAGGTGGTGATTGGGTTCCTGACGGAACCGGGTATGTGAATGGTTCTCCCATTAATGCCGATTTTTATTTCACCGATAGTATTTCGGCTTATGAAAATCACGTCAAGGAATGGGTAAGCAAGAGTCCGGATGTACTTAGTTTTGATCATTATCCGTTTGACAGCAGCAATGGGTTCAGCGCAAAGTATTTCGATAATATCGAGCTTATTCGCCAGGAATCACTTGAGGGAAATGTGAATTTTTGGGCATATGTCCAATCAGTCGGATTAGATAATGGGATGCGTGCCCCCACAGAAAGTGAAATGAGATTTAATATGTATACACAGCTAGCCTATGGGGCAAAAGGACTGATCTATTTCACTTATTGGACACCGCCAGGAAGCTGGGGATTCCATGACGGTTTAATTTTGCAGGACGGAACTCAAAATGTTTCCTATACTTGGGCGAAAAACTTGAATGCGGAAGTTCTGAAGCTCGGACCTACGCTTAAGGATCTCACATCGCAGGCCGTCTATCATACTGGTACGCTGCCGGAATCTGCTGTGGCGCTTCCTTCCGATTTCTTCATGCAGCCGACTGACTCAACCCAGCCGCTTGTTATCGGATATTTTAAGGACCAGGATGAGCGGGAATACGTCTTTATCGTTAACCGGGATTATACCAATTCCCGTACCGTAACATTCTCACTACCTTCCAAACCAGATTCGGTCAAAGAAGTTTCGAAAACAACGGGCTTGGACATTCCTGCCAGCTATGATAACACTTCCGGGATATTATCGGCCAGCTTTGCCGCAGGTGAAGGCAGATTGTATGCTCTGGATGTCCCGATTAATGACATGAATGTTACTTCCTTAACGACTGAGGCAAGCACAGTTTCTGCAGGGACGACGTTTAAGGTGAAATATGGATTAGACAGTGTTTCTCAAGATGTCTATGCTCAGGATATTATGCTGCAGTATGATTCAGCAGTCGTAGAGTTTGTTTCGGCAAAATCCATCAAAACGGGAGTCAGTCTGCTTGAGACTGTAAGAGAACCAGCCGGATCCCTTCAATTGATTTTGGCTAGTGAAGGACCGGGTAATGAGCTCAAAGGTCAAGCGGATATCGTCGAGCTGACCTTCAAAGCGAAATATGTTTCGCAGGTAGCGTCAAGTGAAATTCAGATCACAAGCGCTACTTTGGCAGGCGGTGACGGGGCCGAATATTCGGCCGCATTGTCTTCAGTCAACGTTCAAGTGACACTTGGCATTTCGGGTGACTTTAACAATGATCATAAAGTTACAATAGGCGATTTGGCCATCATGGCAGCTCATTATGGTAAAGATGCGAACAGTGCGGATTGGGAGCAGGTGAAGCGTGTAGATTTAAATGGAGATGGCAAAATCGATATCGATGATTTAGTCGCGTTTGCCAAGAAGGTTACACGGTAACGAAATTTTAGGAGGTATACCATGGCTTTGAAAATAAAAAGAAAAAAGATTTTTATTCTGTTTGTCATGCTTTGTCTTATTTATTCCTCTTTTGGTTCAACAATCTCCATCTCTTTTGGTGCAGTAGATCCTATTGAAAATCCGGCTTCATCCCCTGCTTCTTCGCCTCCTGCATTGTTAGCCGATCTGGAGGGGCATTGGGCAGAAAAATCACTAAAGGAATGGATGGCATCTGGTCTCATCGAAGGTTATCCTGACGGCACGTTTAAACCGAATCGTACAGTCATCCGGGGAGAAGCAATCGCGCTGATTAATAGATCTCTTGGATTTCAAGATGCAGCACCCATCAACTTCTCGGATTTGTCTGTCTCTGACTGGGAATACGAAGATGTGGCGAAAGCGGTGAAAGCAGGGTATGTTGAGGGTTATGCCAACGGCACCATCGGTACGAAGCAGCCCATCAGTAGACAAGAGGCGGCTGTTATCATCACTCGTTTACTCGGATTGGAGGTAACCGAAGAGGGTTCTGCTGCTAACGCCTTTACGGATGCGAAGCAAATTCCGCAGTGGAGCAAAGGGGCCGTTGCAGCTATAGCAGCCGCCCAAATTATGGAGGGTTATGAGGACGGAAGCTTTAAGCCGGAAGCCTCCATTACACGTGCGGAGGTTATCATCACTTTGGATCGTGTGTTAAAGTCAAAAACAGCGTTAGCGTATAATCAAGCAGGAACGTACGGACCTGCCGACGGTGTTCAATCCATCAATGGCAATGTCGTTGTTCATACTTCGGGCATAAACCTGCAGAATATGAAGATTACCGGTAATTTACTGTTAGCTGAAGGTATCGGTGAAGGTGACGTTTTCCTGCGGAATGTAGCGGTCTCGGGAACGACAACCGTTAAAGGTGGGGGGATGAATAGCTTACACTTTGAGAACAGCGTTCTAGGCACCGTAATTGTAGATAAAGCAGCTGGAACAGTAAGGATTGTGTTGAAGGACGAAGCGGCAATAACTGAGTTGATCGTGAAGACTCCTGTTATTTTGGAGCAGCAGAATGCTGCAGACACAGTCGGAATTAGGTTGTTGAAGCTGGATAATTTACTGCCTAAAGGCTCAAAAGTAACACTGATTGGTGGCAATATCGATGATTTCCAGATCACGGCTAAAGGGATTGCTATCGATTTTCTCAAAGGTGTGATTAAGAAATTAACAGTTGCGGAAGAAGCGACGGATACAAGCCTAACTATAGGTAAGGATGCCACAATTCTTTCGATGATGCTGAATGCAATCAGCAAGGTGTTCGGACAAGGGAAAATCGACAAGGCAAACCTTAGTGCAAAAGCAAAGGGAACAACGTTTGAGAAGCAGCCGCTTCTACTAGAAGGGCCGGGAGTTGTATATCAAGGGAGCTGGGCAGGAACAGGCGGCGGTGGTGAGACACCAGTTGTTGAGCCTAATCCGATCACGGTAGTCGAGAATGGTGGGGCGCGTGCCTTCATTATTGTTGCGACGGATGCCGGCCAGCAAATACGTAAAGCAGCCGATACCTTGAAGGAGTACGTGAAGAAGTCGACAGGGGCAGAGCTGCAAATCAAAACCGTACAGGAGCTGGCTGGAAGCGGAGCCTCTAATAATGATTTTGCGAACATCTACATCGGTGTTAGCCGGACGGAAGATGATGCCAATCATCAGACATTATTGCAGGATATGTATAGTGATGGATTCATTATTGACTCCAAAGGGAAAAATATCACAATCATCGGGCCAACACCATGGGGGACAGAATTCGGTGTCTACGAGTTTCTTGAACGATACGTTGGAGTGATCTGGTTAATGCCAGGACCAGACGGCGAAGATGTGCCCAAGCAGCGTACGATAGCTGTTTCACCCGAAACTGTACGTGAAAAGCCCGCAACGATCTCCCGTCACTTCTTCGGTACGGAGTCAGATTGGGGCTTATGGAATAATGCAGAGTGGGCGCGTCGCAATCGCATGCATGATAATCTTCAATTTCACCATAACATGGACACGTTGTTCGATCCGAAAGTATTTAAAGACCATCCAGAGTATTATCCGGGCGGGGTTGTGCCGACGCATGCTTACGAATGGCAGCCGTGCTTGAACGACCAGACAGCAGAAGCGGCAATCCAGCGCATCATGGAATATTTTGATAAAAATCCGGATGAAATATCCTACTCTTTAGGGATTAATGATAGTAGAATCTATTGCGAAATAGATCCAGGTCACCCTGATTATCCGGGGGAAGTGAACTCAATTGGTGCCGTGGATATGTCTGATGTTTACTATCCATGGGTTAACAAGGTTGTAGAGGGCGTTTTGAAGCAATATCCCGGCAAATATTTTGGGCTGCTTGCCTATGCAAATGTGTACGATCCTCCAAAAACGGTGAAGTTAAATCCACATGTAGTTCCTTACATTACCGATGACCGCATGTCATGGAGCGATCCAGCTATGGAAAAGGTCGGAAAACAGCATACGGAAAACTGGCAGCAGGCAGCAGTGAGCCTAGGCTTCTACGATTATATGTACGGATCGCTGTATAATTTGCCGCGTATGTATATGCATCAGATGGCTGAGAACTATAAATATGCCCAGGATCATGGCGTTATCGGGCAAGTTGCGGAGCTGTTTCCGAACTTTGGTGAAGGTCCGAAGCCATGGGTTTCGGCTAAGCTTCAATGGAATCCAAATGAAGATGTCGATCAACTTTCAAATGAATGGTACGAACGTGCAGTCGGTAAGGAAGCAGCACCGCTTCTGGCGCAGTATTACAGTCAATGGGAACAGTTCTGGACAACACGAATATTTGAAACGAAATGGTACAAAAGCTGGGCGAACAGTGAACCCCGCGCTAATTTCTTGCTTTTTGGCGACTACAGCTATTTTGAAGCTGTTACAGCAGAAGATATGGCTGCCAGCCGGCTGCTTCTGGAAGAGGTTGTTGCTAAAGCAGAAACAGATGAGCAAAAGAAACGTGCCGGGCTGCTCTTGCGCTCATTCGAATATTACGAAGCTTCAGCACTTTCCTATCCGCGTGTTGAAGAAACAGCCGTTCCTTCCAATGAACAGGAAGCGTTGAAAATGCTTGATTTTATTAAAGAAAGTGTTGTAATGGCAAAGAAACGGATCGAATTAAGGAATCAGTTCAAAGGAGATCCGATTCTGGAAATCTCGGACTACCTAGGTGCCGGAGGAGCTTGGGACGGTATCCAGGTGAAATGGATTTCCGTCTTACAAAGCTATGTGATAACCGAGCCGGAAAACGGGATTGTCGGTAAGCTTTTGAAAGAGTTTATCAAGGAAATTGGCCTTACTGAGCTTTCAGCAATGGCTGTCAAAACGACTGCCAGTAAAGCTGAAATATTAAATTCGCTTGATTTCAGTGAGGGGCCTTGGGTGGATGCGGCATCGTTCTCCGATTTTGTGGTCATGGATTCGAAGAAAGAAGCACCAGCCCAGACGAACGTATACTTATTGTGGGATGACGTGAATCTCTATGTAGGCTATGAAAACTTTGATAGTGACATGTCTAAAATGATTGTGAGTGAGGATACGCCGAATGGATGGTGGAGAAGCGGAGGGGACGATTCGAATGAAACTTTTGTGACTGGAAATCCAAAAGGAGCTTTTACCGGCTTTATGACGAATCCGAATGGACTCAGTTTGCACTACAATAAAAAGCCGAATGTGGGTCCGGTATATGATGCAACCACGAAGTGGGAAGTTAGCGCCCGATTGGGAGAGGACCGCTGGAATGTGATTCAAGTGATTCCGTTCTCTGGCATTGGCGTTGACCCTCAAGAGACAAAGACTTTAATGGGACTTTTCTTCCGGAATTATCACGGTCACGAAGTGTTTATTGGTTGGGGAGGAGGAGCACCTTGGAGGCCAGAGCACTTTAACCCCATTCATCTTGTCGAGAAAAACTTGGTGCAGAACCCGTCATTTGAAGCGGGAGATGAGGAGCAGCCAGGTCAGTTCGCGCCTTGGAGGAAATGGACTGTAGATCCCAGTATTCAAAGAATAGAACGGACTACAGCAGTCGCACGTACAGGCAGCTATAGCATTGTGCATACTGGGATTGATGCAGGCGCGGGGCCGTTTCAAGACATTGTACTTACACCAGGGATATATAAAGAGGTCTTGTATTATTACGTACCAGAAGGTGTGAATGGCAAACTGGAAATTTACAATTTTATGATGGATTCTTCCTGGGAGCATAATATCGAAAGTACCCTTTCACCCCCGGTGGATGTAACTTTCACAAAAGGCAAATGGGAGAAATTCGAGCATATTTTCGAGATCAAACCGGATTATAACGGAATACCAGCCCAAAACTTGAGAATGGGCATCACCCCGTGGAATCTTAATCCTGGTGATCAAGTTTATTTCGATGATGTTGCTTTGTATAAGATGACGGATTAGCTGATATAAAAAGAAATAAAGCAAAGAAGGAAACAACCCCGCGACATGTCGCGGGGTATTTCTTATCACTTTAAAAGAAAGTTTAAGTACTTTACAGAGATAAGTATAGAAGATACAGCGATGAAGTATAGAAGATGGCATAGCCTTTCTAATTGAACTAAAAGAGCCACCTCCCCCGAATTGGTAGCTTGTGCTTCACTTAACGATGTTTTTGATCGTTAACGTACGTATTTCCAGGACAATCAGCCACTTAATGATGATTTTCATCGCTAAAAGAGGTCGGAGGGCCCCTTTGGGAGGATAAAAGAGGTTTTAACGATGTTTTTCATTGTTAAAGTAAGGTTGTGGAGATGATCCCGTGCATTTAGTGATGAAAAACATCGCTAAAGTAGCAGCTCTTCTCAGCTCTTCATCCCCAGCGCCTTTGCACGCTATTTATCCGATTCATTCGATCCCCACTTTTGGGGAGGTGTCAACTGTAAAATGAGCATGGTATATTGACAGGAAGTATATGGAAATGTATACTAATGAAAATTATGAATGCGAACTTTATATCCATAAACGCAAGGATTGGGAGTAATAAGGGACCGCTATTGTCCAGAGAACTGCCGGTTGGTGCAAGGCAGCCAATAGTTCCCTCAGGCTCGCCCATAAGTGGTAGGATCGAAAATCATAGATTAGATTTTATAAATCTGGATCTGGATGTGTAGCTCCTAACGGTTAACCTCCGTAACCGGGTCCCAAGGTATTCGTCTGCTTATAGCATTCGGATCAAAAAGAGTGGTACCGCGAAGGTAAACCCTATCGCCTCTTAGAGGCGGTAGGGTTATTTTCTTTTTTTATACAATAATCTTAAAGGCAGGTGCGATGGAATGAACAATGTCATTGACTATTATTCCCGTTTTGATGAATGGGGAAGGCTGGAACGAGAACCCTTGGAGTTCACGATTAATTGGCATTATATGAACAAATATTTACCCCAATCCGGCAAAGTATTAGACAATGGTGCGGGACCCGGGAAATATGCGATGGAGCTGGCGAAGCTGGGATACGAGGTGACTCTATCTGATCTAACACCTAAATTGGTTGAAACTGCGAGGGAGAAGGCTGCTGAATTAGGGCTGGAGGAGCGCTTTAATGGATTTCATGTTTTAAATGCCACGCATTTAGACGGAATCCCGGATGAGAGCTATGACGCCTCCCTGATGCTTGGCCCCTTATATCATTTGCAACAAGAAGAGGAACGGATGGCCGCAGTTAAAGAGTTGTATCGGGTAACAAAAAAGAACGGTATTGTTTTTGCCGCTTTTCAAACGAGGTTGAGGATGCTGCTCACGTCTATCCAACATCCCCAGTTTTGGAAACCTAATGATCATATGGAGGCGATTCATCATTTTTATGAAACCGGCATTTTCAACCATAGTGATGAGGGTAGATTTACGGGCGCTTATTATTTTGAGGTGGAGGGGATTAAGCCATTTATGGAAAGCAACGGGTTTGAAACTATCGATTTGATCGGTTCAAGCGGTGTTGGCTTACTAATGACTAAGGAGCAAAAAGAATACTGGGCGGAACAAGGAGAGGAAGAAAACGAAAAGTTGAATCAATTCATTATTCAAACAGCAGCAGAGCCTTCGATTTTGGGGATTTCATCCCATCTTTTATATATTGGTAAAAAGAAGTGAGGGTGAGCTTCTTGAGTTAGATAACGTGAAGCCGCTCATCCATATCATCCGTATACGATTAGCAGCTTACTTCAAATGGGATCGTGATCATCTTGAATTTCAATCAGATCAATAATATCCCTAATATCGGAAATATTTAAAGCCTCAGCGATTTTTTCGATATGGCTAAAATTTATATTTTCTCTTTTCCCGTTTGAGAGTTCACTTAAAGCAGCATGACGCACATCTGCTAATCTGGATAACTCCCGCAAAGTAATCTTTTTGTTTTTCGTTAATTCGGAGATTTTAATTACTACCTTTTTTGACATAGGAAATCACCTTCATCATTCAGACTTAATCATTGACTATACGCATTAACGTACCATATAATGAAATTAGGATTGGTACGCTAATGCGTAATTATTCAAATTTTTTGAATGGAGTGTGAATAGAATGGATGATGTTATGGTGACATACGAAAATCTGGCTTTGGAAGAAGATACTTTGGTTCAGAGAATCAGAGTTTGTGAAGATTGTGTATCTGTAATTCTAGATTATATTTCAAATAAAAATGATTCTACGCACATACTTACAGTTGAGGATATAGTTTCCGCAATACATGTTATTGAACAAGATCTGCAGACAGAACTGCTCCATTTAAAATTGGAGAAGGGTGTTCTGGCTAATAAAATAAAATGGATAAAGTATAAAGACAGCAAAGAGAATGTGAGATGATGCATCAAAAAATAAAACAAAAAAAATTCAAAAAGATATTGATAAAATAAGAAAAAAGACGAGTGACAGAAGAGAGGGCAGCTTGAACAATAAAAAAGATGATTAACTTTAAAAATAGTAATGAGAAGCAAAAACCTAGCGCCTTTCGAGAGGGCAATAGGTTTTTTTATTTGATATTTATAGGAAAAATGTGGATTGTACCTTTCATCAGATAATGTTCTTTTTTTCGGATTCCGGGGAAATGTACATAAGAAGGTGAAGTGGTAATATCGCTTTACCTTGTGAATTAAGTACAATAAATCGTGCAGCACAACTTTTTGCAGGCTTAAACCATAGGGGGTGAATGCTGACAAATTCAATACAATAAAATGTTTACGCTTTCAAAATGTTTCTTGGGTAATACCGAGCAGTGATGGAGCAAAAAAATTAAGGAGCGTGGTGGGTATGTCGAATGAAGAAGATCGCAACTTATCAAGAAGGAAGTTTGTTTCTCTAATGGGTGTCGCTGGTTTAGCTGCTGCCGGTCTGGGTGTTGCGGCAAGTACTTTGCAGCCGCGCACGGCGGAGGCGAGTATAGGTAATGCAGTAGAAAGAATCGCTGATATTGCGACATTGCGTGCAACAGGAGGGGAGTATGACGGCCAGCTCATTGAGGTAGTCAGTTACTATAATACATGGGCGACTGACCCACGGGGGCCTGTTGGCGGTGGATGTTTTATTTGGTCCTCCGCAAGCACGATAGCTGACAACGGAGGAACTGTTTTCAAAGTAACGGGAATTACAACCGGGCGCTGGATCAGGCAAAATGTCGTGTGCGTCACTCCCGAAATGTTCGGATCGGTGTGTGGAGGGGCGGATGATACCCAAGTATTTGTCCAAATGTTTGCTGCAGCTCTTCCGGTTGAGTTAGGACCCTATACTTACATCGTTGCGCCTAAAGCTCCTGCCGGGGAACACCAGGATTCCAATCACAGAGGGAGTTTATTTAAGCCGAAATGCAGTGTTCGTGGGGTTCCCGGCAAAACCGTGCTGCAATACTTCACGCCGGGTACTGACCTTCAGGGTTACTTTTTGGCGTTGCGAGACGTTGTTGGAATTACTATTGAGGGCATCCACTTCTATGGAGGGGATGGAGGGATTATCATCGATCCGCTTCAAGATCATTCCGTCAGCGATATCTCCATTATTAATTGTAAATTCGAGAGTCAGGACGATATAGCCATTTGCTGTGGAAGACAAATCGCTCTGGATGTAAACTCCAAGAAAAACAATAAGATTAAGATTCGCGGATGTACATTCAAAACAATTGGCGGCCATGCTGTCGTGGTGACAAATGCCAGAGATGCTATTGTGACAGGAAACTTTTTTGACGGGGTGTGGGCAGGTGAAGGGATTAATGCAGGTGGTTTCTGTATTGATGTAAGTCAAGGTGTTCGGGGGTGTGTGGTTTCAAATAATGTAGCGCGTAACAGTACCTATTTTATCAAGACAGAATCGTATACAGTAACAAATTCTACGGACGATGCTTGTCTGACCACAGATGTGGTGATTGCTAACAATGAATGCATCGATATGCTTCCTGTATATCAGTCTGGGAGCTACGTCAACGGTTTTGCCATACTGATTAACAGCAGGTCGGGTAATGTCATTATCGAAGGAAACAGGCTTACGTACAATAAAGGCAACGGCATTTACATCTATAGTTCATCTGCAAGTGACGGAGCGGTTCAGGTAAGAGGAAATCTGATTGTGCAGACCGATGCGGGGAATTACCCAAGCAGCGGTATATATTGTTCACCTGATAGCAGTAAAAGGGCTATTCTACAAGGCAATACAGTACATGGCTTTTATAATGGGATCGTTTGTGATTCTGGCAAAATGATTGTAAATAATAATGATGTAATTGCAACCAAGTCTGCGATCGCTGTATGGGGTTCAACTGAGATTTTGATCGAAGGAAATGACCTCAGCGGAGAGACGGGTGTCGTGTTTGCCAATGCTACAACCCAATTCTATAAACGAGTGCGATTCTGCCACAATCGTGTTAAGGCAACTACGGGGAGCTGTTTAGATTTGTCATACGCATCGAACCCCATAGGCTGTATGATTCAAGGAAACGTATTGGAAAAAACAGGCGACAACTCAAATCCTGCATTGTATGCTAACGGAGTAGAGTCGGCTGTCATTTCAGGCAATGTGTTTCATGTTCCGAGCAGGACATCGAAAGCTCTTGGTTTATTTTTGACGACCCAAACTTCCATTCTTCGGGATAACCTGACCAACGGTATTCACCAGATTGTAGCAACGGATTTGCATACCTTACAAGAGGGTAATTTAACAGAGGTTTCCAATATATGATGATTTTGAGGGTACAAGGAGAGTGAAATAACGGGGATGGAAGTAGAAATACAGTTGATTTCCTGATTTTATCTGTTTTTTAATCATTTTGTAGGAGTTATACAGTAGGATGTGGATTGGAGGAGTATGAGATGGAAGAGCTAATTCCCTCTCCGCATTTCTATATGGCGGAGGGGAATTGCTGCACGCTTCTTGTGAACATGTTAGTTCCTGGCGATCGCCGCGGCTTCTGGGGGGAGTTCGTTGTATATTCGCTTGCATAATGTCTCTTCGTCAATCATATCGGACCAGTACATTTTCAACAAATCCCTGACTGTATGAAAAGTACTGACCGTGATGTTCAGATCCCGATGAAATCGCATCGTTCCAAGAATCTCCCGAAACAAAGGGAAGCGGGAGGGGCGATTCAACGGATCATCCTTAATTTCTGATTCGGCAATAGCCTTTACGCTAGGGATGCTAAGTGTTTGTTTCAGAATCTGTTGCTGCGCTCTGCGCGAAGATAAGAAATGGATCAGTAGTTTTGCTGCCTCCTTTTCTTTGGAATGTTTATTAAGCGCCATCCCTACAACGACTGTTAACGTTTTTGGATCTTCTATATATGGAAGAGGTGAGATATCGTAAGGCAGATTCGTATGCTTATATTCGTTTATCGTCATGTAATTAGTGAGGAACATGGAGAATTTCTCCTGAAGAAACCATCTTGTAGCATCGTGGCTTCCCTCTGATAAGTATTGGGGAAAAATTTCTTTGTTGTGAATTAATTGTTTACATAAATTGATGCTCTCAAGCATTTTAGAACCGCTGATATCGCAATTGCCATGGTCATCCCATTCGAATTTCATTCCGCTCTGCAGCAAAAATGCAGGCCACCTATTTTCAGAAAGCAGATGGAAATAGAGGCCATATCGTTGATTATTCCCGCTCAGAAGCGAGGCAGTTCGAACAACGTCGTCCCAAGTCCAGCTGCCGTCCGGCTCTGGTAGACCTGCTTCGCGAAAATGCTCTGTATTGTAGCAAAGCACGATGGGCGAGAAGATTAGAGGTTGTACGTAAAGGATTCCGTTATGTGAAAAAGAATTTGTTAAAAAAGGATAGATGTCCTCATTTACCGACAGCGGCTCCAATGTCTCAATGGCACCCTTCTCCAGAAACTCCTGGAAATCCAGTTGGTTCATTGTAAAAACATCGATAATTCCTCTTTCTATATAATCGCCAAAGGATAAGGCGTTATCGGATGTGTTCATAACTGTCTTTACGCGAATCGAAGGATATTCAGTGTGGAAATCCGATAGCAGTAAGTTTAGCTCGAGGTCTCTTTCGATTGAATAAGTGCAGCCTAAAGTAATCGTTGTTACTGTCCGTTGAGCTGCTTCTGTAACCATGCTTCCAATCCTGTGGATTTTCACGATCAGTCCTTCTTCAACAAGCTGCTCCAGACCTTTACGTACGGTTTTATTGCTTAAATGGTATTGTTCCACCAGGGATGATTCTGAAGGTAAATATTCACCAGGCTTCAATGCTCCATTCATGATATCGGCTCGTAGTTGATATACCATTTCGTCTAATCGGGAGCGAAATGTTTTACGGCTTGGTTTCTCTTTCATCGAGAAGCCTACCCCCTTAAAGAATGTGTTTCAAATTAGTAGATTTTATCTACTGCATAACTATAACAAGAAATATAACTATTAGTATACTCTTAATAAATAAATACTACAAAACAATATCCGGAAGACGATTGGATACTTGAATGGACCAAACACTCCTTAGTATTACTTTATTTCTACTGTATAAAAGTTATTGACAGCGCTTTATATATTGTTTATTGTATGTATTGGGAAGTAGTTGTACATTAAAAACTAATTGTTGAGTGGGTTTTGAATCGTATTAGCGCAAAGGAATGGAAACTGGGGAAGAGGAGGCAAGATTACCTAGAGGTATATGGTACATATTGTTCCGCATTTATCTAAGATATTATTTATATGGAGGTTGATTTGAATGATGTTCAGAGGCATCAGAAATTTGCCCGGAATGGTGGCGAAGTTGTTAATCGTCACTTTAGTTTTTTCAGTATTGTCGATCCAAGGCCCGATGAACGCTGATGTGGCTTACGGAAGGACGGTGTTGAAGGATATCGGTTCATCTTATGCCAAAAGCGAGATTGAAAGATTGGTTGATGCCGGTATTATTTCCGGCTTCGAGGACGGAACTTTTGCACCGGATAAGCCGATGACGCGAGGCGAACTGGCCAAGGTCATGACGATCTTGCTGGGGCTTAAGGAACAGCCGGAAGCAGCCAGCCGCTTTGACGATGTGGCTGAAGCTAGCTGGTATCGCGGTTATATCGGAGCGCTTGTGGGTTCCGGCATTACGCAGGGAACTTCAGAATCGATGTTTTCCCCGAACGCGAATGTAACGAGAGAAGAACTTATCATTTTCTTTATTCGTGCATTCGGTTTAGAGGAGGACGCTAAGCGGTTGCAATCTGATGTGGAATTTACGGATGCGGCCCGTATTTCCGGCTGGGCGAAACCCTACGTATCTTTTGCCTTTCGCATCGGATTTATTGGGGGCATCGCGAATCCGGACGGATCGCTGCGCTTTGATCCCCATAAATTTGTAGAACGTCAGGCGGCAGCCAGACTTGCCTATGAATATAAGGAGAACTTCAGCAAATATTTGGAGCAAGCAAGTAAAATAACAAAGGGGGATAACGGGCCAACCCCGACAGTAACCCCTACAGCTACAACTACTCCAAAGCCTACGCCGGTAGTGACAACGGGTACACCGACGCCGACTGAAACACCGACCGCAACACCGACACCGACGCCCAATGCAGCCATCGTCCACAATGGTCAGGCTAATGCAGTGATTATCGTCGATGCTGAAGCGGAAAGCCAAATACTCAAAGCTGCTAATACGCTTGCTGATTATGTGAATAAGTCTACGGGAGCCATCCTGCCGATTATGAATGCAGTGGATTTTGCTGCGACGAATTCTGCCAATGATTTGGTTCGGATTTACATTGACCTGAACGATTCTTTCCCAGATGAGCACATCGACAGTTTGATGCAGGGATTGAGAGGCGATGGATTTATCATCCATATGCACGGCAATTCAATGATTATTGCTGGTCCGACCGTATGGGGGACGCAGAACGGAGTCTTTGATTTCCTGGAACGATACGTAGGTGTACGTTGGCTCATGCCTGGGGAGGACGGGGAGGACGTACCGGAAACTGCCAACCTCAGTATTCCGAGAGAGGACGTCTTGGAACAGCCGGCGTTTAAATTCCGCATGATAAGCCCGCTAGTCGAGCAGCCCGGTGAAGGCGGTAGGCTGCCACTGCAATATGAGTGGGCACAAAGGAATCGCGTACAAGGAGATTATAATGCTCCTCTCGATTTAATGCACAATCTGCATATTCTATTCTCACCCGAAAAATATGGCGTCTCAAATCCGGAATATTATCCTAATAATACTCCTCCTGCACCGAATGTTACTACGGGTTGGCAGCCTTGCTTTACTGCTGATGGAACCGTTCAAGCTGCCTCGGAATCGATCATTCAATATTTTAACGAGAATCCGAATAAAACTTCTTACTCGTTAAGCGTAAATGATGTAGGGGGGTTCTGTGAAGCAAATCCGGCCCATCCCAACTTTCCGAACAAGTTTAACTCTATTGGCCTTTTGGACATGTCGGATATTTACTATAACTGGGTGAATCAAGTCGTCGCAGAGGTATTGAGTGTTCATCAGGACAAATGGTTTGGTTTGCTTGCCTACCAAGAAGTGATGGATCCACCTTCTTTCGCGCTGAATTCGCGCGTCATTCCCTTTATTACGAAGGATCGGATGGCATGGATTGACGACGAAACGAAAGAAGAAGGACATAGTCAAATGGAACAATGGAATGCAGTGGCCAATGAAATAGGATGGTATGATTATACGTATGGAACCTTCTACGTGGTGCCGCGCATGTATCAGCATCTGATGGCCGAGAATTATCAATATGCATATGAGCATCAGGTAAGTTCCATTTACATGGAAATGTATAGCAATTGGGGAGACGGTCCTAAACCGTGGGTTACTTCAAAGCTTCTCTGGAACCCGAATCTAGATGTTAATGTTCTACTTGATGAGTGGTACTCAGGGGCTGTAGGCGAGATAGCGGCTGCAGATCTCAAGGCGTATTATGCGTTATGGGAACAAATCTGGACTGAGCGAATGAAAACATCCAAATGGTTTAATGTCGCCAAAGGACGAACTTTTATGCCGTTTCAGGATTTGTCTTATCTGAATGCAGTAACGGATGAAGATATTGCTGAAAGCAGGAGATTGCTTGAGTCGGTGGTGGCCAAGGCCGAAACAAACAAGCAAAAAGCACGGGCAAACCTGCTGCTGCAAGCGTTCGAATATTATGAAGCCTCGGCACTGAGTTATGCTCGGGAGAATACGCCGCCGTCAAACGTTAGTGAAGCAGTCGCCTTGCTTGACCATGTGGGAACTACGATTGAAACGAAAATGCTCATGGCGCAAAAACGTTATGATCTGCTGGAGCAATTTAAAGACAATCCTGTTCTAATTGATATTCTCCCACCCTACTATTGGTCCGGTTGGAATAAATCCGACTTCTGGAATCTTGTAGATTATATGAAGGGAGAAGCGGGAGGAGGCGGTTTGACCCAAAAGGTGAATGAACTTGCCGCAAGCGTTAATTCGTCTCCATTACGAGAATTTGCCCGTTTGTTAAAAGAGGCCAAAGCAGAAGAATACCCGCTTATTCCGAATTATTCATTTGAAGATGGATCAACAACGTCTCCTCCATGGTCTTATTGGATTCAGACGACAGGGAAAATGGAGCGAGTGGAAGGGATCGCACATACTGGCAATGCGAGTTTGAAAGTTAGCGGACTCGATGAAGGCGGACCTGCTATGGTTGTTTCTGTGAAGCCTGGTCCTACAGCATTCCGGACCTATTATTTCACTCCTCCCGGAACGGAGACGAACGGATCGGTTCAATTGGCATTTATTATGCAAGATGCCCAGGGGAGGGCACTCGGGGAGGTGCGCTCCGAACAAAAATCAATTACTGCTACAGCAGGCAATTGGTCCAGCATTGAACTGCTGGAAGACATTCCTGTTTCCTTGAAGGGCTCAGAAGTGAAGCAGATTCTAGTTGTTGTTATCGTTAATGATATTACTGACGGTACAAATTTGTATATCGATGATGTAATGATGTACCAGAACGATGATGTTATCTCCAAGCAGAAGTTTTGGAAATTGGCTGATGCCGTTGCCGGAGAGGGAACAAGTGGAGGACCAGTTCGTAATCAGATAACCGAGCTGGCAGAAAGCACGGAGCCTTCGGAAGTGCGGGAATATGCCCGTCTGCTGCTTAGTATCACAGATGGAGCAGAGCCTGTTATGGATAATGCTTCTTTTGAAACGGGTAATTTGACTAATGTTGCACCTTGGCAGCTAGGCTGGATTGAGGGAAGCGGCGCAATGAAACGTCATGAGGGAACGGCCCATTCCGGAAATGCCAGTTTGTTAATCAAGGGATTGAATGGCGGCGGACCCTTCCAGCTGATTTCGCCTGAAGCAGGACCTTTTGCGCTGCGGGCACACTTCTATGTACCGGGGGCAACTCCAACTACAGCAGGGACGATACAACTGGCGGTCAATCTGAGAGATGCGGGTGGAAATGAGCTGGGTACTATTATGCGCTCGAATTTCAAACCGGTATCGGTTGCAGCTAACGGATGGGTTACAGTCGACATGGCAGGCATCGTTCCGGAGCAAATCAATGGTATCACAGTGAGTACTGCGTTAGTCGTAGTCGTTGTCAGCAATCTGGAGGAGGAAACCGAGCTTTATCTCGATGATGTTGATTTTTATCAATTGTCTACGTCTTCACCGCAGATCCAAGTGACTGGCCAGACGTTCTGGAGCCTGTTGGATGAGGTTGTCCAGAACGGGTCAACTGGGGAGCGATATGAGCAGATTACCGAACTGGCGGAAGGAACAGAGTCTTCCGAATCGAGGGAATATGCCCGTCTGCTGCTCAGTATCCTGGATGGGGCAGCGCCTGTAATGGATAATGCTTCTTTTGAAACGGGCACTGTGACTGATGTTTCACCCTGGTCACTAGGCTGGATCGAGGAAAGAGGGACTATGGAGCGTCATGAGGGAACAGCCTATTCCGGAAATGCCAGCTTGTTAATCAAGGGATTATATACTGGCGGGCCATTCCAGGTGATTTCACCTAAAGTGGGACCTTATGCAATGCGGGCACACTTTCGTGTACCGGCAGGCACGCCGACGACGGCGGGGACAATCCAACTCGCGATTAACCTGAAAGATGCGGGTGGAAATGAGCTAGGAAGTATTATTCGTTCGAATCTCACAGCAGTTTCGTCCGCAGCAAGCGAATGGGTTACCATTGACATGGCGGGAATCATTCCCGAGAAAATTAATGGTATCGCGGTTAGTAGTGCGTTTGTCGTAGCGATAGTCAGTAATCTGGAGGAGGAGACCGAGCTTTATCTTGATGATGTTGATTTTTATCAGCTTAATTAATGCGGTATTGATAAAGCTGGAACCCACAGCGATCCCCGAAACGAGCGTGTGCTTCATTTAACGATGATTTTCATCGTTAAATGAAGTGTTCCAGGTCACTCCATCACTTTAATGATGAGGAGGAAGAGCGGTAGTGTCCGCCTTTAAAGATTTGTTCCGACCTCCTCATGTATACCACTTAAGGGAACAAATCTTTAACAGCGGCTGGGCCCACAGCCATTCCCTCCCTCCATGCACCAACATCACGAACACACACCTCAAAGGACGCGCACGGCAAGGCGTTTTCTTAAGTGTCACCGATAATACCCTGAGGTTGTAAGAAGGTTGTAAGGAGTATGCAGTTCATCCGGTAATATGCTGATTTACGGAAAAATTTTGAAAAGTTAAGAATCTGGAAAATTGGCTCTTTGATTTTATCGAAACTAGGTTATGATGAAATTATGGAAGTGAAATATGGAGGTGTCTAGGTCATTGTCTAAGCCGACGATTTATTATTATTCAAGTACGCATTGGGACCGGGAGTGGTATGAATCCTTCCAAGGCTTCCGATTCCGGTTAGTTGAAATGATGAATGAAATGATTGAGGTCATGGAGAAGCAGGCGGATTTTCAAACGTTTCATCTGGACGGGCAAACGATCGTGCTGGAGGATTTCATCGAGATTGCACCTGAGAAAAAGGAGCAGCTTGCCCGGTTGATTCAAGAAGGACGGGTAGTGATAGGTCCGTGGTATGTGATGCCTGATGAGTTTCTTGTTTCGGGAGAAAGTTTGATCCGTAATTTGCTGATTGGGCGCCACATTTCCAAGGAGTGGGGGACTGAGCCGTGGAAGTATGGATTTGTTTGCGATATTTTCGGACATATTGCCCAGATGCCGCAAATTTTTAACGGCTTTGATATTCCATATGCTTTGCTGGGCAGAGGCCTAAACGAGCAGGATGTACCGGCGCATTTTCGCTGGAGCTCACCGGATGGAAGTGAATGTCTGACGTTCAAGCTGCAGGATCATAGCTCATACGGAGCCTTCTTGGTTGTCTTGTTGAATGCGGAAAATAAGCATTTATCCCCTGAGGATACGAAGGAATCGATCCGAAAAGCGATTGATCTCGAAATGACCCGGAGCCCAATCCCTGTCATCCTGCTTATGGATTGCCAGGACCATGCGCGGATTCGCCCTAATACGGGAGATTATCTGAAGATGATTCGTGAGCTTTATCCCGAGGCGGAAATCAGGCATACGAATTTGGAGCAAATGGGCAGACAGCTCGAAAGCTTCAGAGACCAAATGCCGGTGCGGCAAGGTGAGCTGAATGAACCCGGCAAAAATCCAGGATCGAATTACCTGATCACGCATACGTTATCCAGCCGTTATCCGCTGAAGCAGGCCAATGATGAATGCCAGGTTTTATTGGAAAAGTGGGCGGAGCCTATTGCTGCTTTGTCTGATCTTACTGGCTATCCCATACCGCATACTTATATTCCTTTAGCCTATAAATATTTAATAAAGAATCATCCTCATGACTCGATTTGCGGCTGCTCGATTGACAAGGTGCATCAAGACATGCAGTATCGGTTCGACCAGTCCAAGGAGATCGCAAGACTGGTAACAGAAAGCTTCCTCAACAAGGAAATTAAAAGGCTTGAATCAAAAGAAAGTGACGGCACAAGAGTACTCTCCTTATGGAATCCGCTGTTCTTTCCGCGACGGTGCGTTGTGACGCTGGACATCGATTTCGATCCCGGGTATTCGGCGCAGTTCCAGGAGCCTTTTGGTTACGAGTTGAAAAACAGCTTTAAAATTTATGATTATCAAGGCAAAAAAATACCTTATGGACTCATTCAAATTAAGAAAAATTACAATATAAAGGATCATGAGAAAGCAACTAAAGTTGTTGATCGTCATACCATTTCTCTGGAAGTCGAACTTCCGGCTATGGGGACTGCGGTTTATAAGGTAGTGCCTTCCAAAGAGCCTTCCCGCTATTTAGATCGTTTATCCCGCACTGATAGGGAAGCGGAGAACGAATACGTGAAGCTTGTGATCAACGATAATGGTACAATCATGGTAACTGATAAACAAAGCGGCATACGCTATGATAACTTGTTGAGTTATTTGGATAATGGCGAAATAGGAGATGGCTGGTACCACGCGAGTCCCGTGGAAGATCGGATTATCAGCAGCAGAGGTGCTGACTGTACCATAGAAACAATTGAAAACGGACCTGTCCGTACTGTGTTTCAAATTACACATGAAATCAAGATTCCCAAGTACATGGAACAGCAGGTGCATGGTCTCAGACGTTCGAATGAGCAGGTCAAGCTGGTCATCCGCTCCCGGATCGGTCTTTCACAGGGGGCACATTACGTTGATGTGGAAACTGCCATCGACAATCAAGCACGGGATCATCGCCTGCGCTTAGTCATTCCGACCGGGATATTGTCCACTTCCTATTTCGTCAATCAGCAGTTTGCCTTTGTTGAACGTAAGACAGGGCTTCGAACGGAAACGCAGAGCTGGAAGGAACGCGACGTGCCTGAGAAGCAAATGAACGGAATTGTGGGCAAAAGGTTTGAGGGTGTAATGGGATCAGGCGGGATAGAAGCTGGTGCGGAAGCCGGAGTAAGTGGAACGGGTCTTGCTTTTGTATCCGCCTATGGGCTTCACGAGTGTGCGGCGCCAGATGACCAGAACGGTTCTCTTCATATTACTCTGTATCGTTCGTTCCAGAAAACCTATTTGACCAATGGCGAAGATGGCGGTCAGATTATCGGACCGTTAAGCTTCAAATATGCGCTTGCTGTCATGGATGCTTCCACTTCATATGCCGATCTTACCAGGCTACAGGAGCATCTGCAGGCTGATGTGTACAGCTCATCCGTCAAAGTTGATGAAGCTTTCGTACCGGCGGAGCCTATTAGTTACTTCCAGTTGTCAGAATCGGACATTTGTCTCAGTATCTTAAAGCGTCCGGAAGATAACAAGGGTGGAGAATTGATTGTACGCTGCTATAATTTGTCTGAGCAAGCTTCGTTTGCGCGGTTCTCTAGCTTTAAAACAATCAAGAATGTGACCGAAACGAATTTGTACGAGGAAGCTGTAAAAGAGATTGCTCACGATCCGGATGGATTTGATATCCACCTTGAGAAATGGAAGATTCAAACCTTCCGTATAAAGCTTGAGCATTAGGGCTAGCATTAAGGCTTCTTATTAGAAAAAGGAGGGGCTGCAGATGGCTCGCAAAGTAACCATCAGTACGTTCAATTTCCATTACTGTCTGGTCGACCCAGACAGTGAATGGGAGCCAATGATCCAGCAGGTAGGTCATTATCTGGAACATAAAATCAATCAGGTGCTGCCGGATGAGCCGGATTTAATTGTTTTACCCGAATGCTGCGACATGCCCTCCGGGTTATCGGCTGAGAGATTGCGTGAGTACTATCTGCAGCGCGGTGACCGTATCCTGAACCTGCTAGCCGGAATTGCGCAGCAGCATCACTGCTACATTGCTTATCCCTCGATCCGCACAATGGAGGATGGCTCCTGGCGCAATTCCGTGAGGCTTATTGACCGCAGCGGAGTAGTTGTAGGGACCTACAATAAGAATCATCCTGTTATTATTGAAATGGAATCAGATAAGGTGCAGTGCGGGAAAGAAGCCCCAATTATGGAGTGCGATTTCGGCACAGTGGCTTGTGCCATCTGTTTTGACTTGAATTTTGATCCATTAAGACTGAAATATGTGGAGAAGAGGCCGGATCTGATTCTGTTCCCTTCCATGTTTCACGGCAGTTTTATGCAGCAGTATTGGGCCTTTTCATGTCGTGCGCATTTGGTTGGAGCGATTTCTGGAGGTTTGCCGAGTTCGATCGTTTCTCCGGTAGGGGAGCTTGCAGCGACTACGTCCAGTTATTATGATTTTGTGAGCGAAACGGTCAATCTGGATTGTGTCGTTGTTCATCTCGATCAGAACAGGCCGCGGCTCAATGCAATGAAGCAAAAGTATGGAAAAAAAGTAAAAATTAGTGATCCTGGATACCTGGGTTCAGTACTCGTATCGAGTGAAACGGACGCATGTACTTCAGACGATCTCGTCCGGGAATTTGGATTGGAACGTCTTGATGACTACATGGCAAGGTCTTTGGCGTATCATCAAAATGGTGACTTTATCGAAGCCTAATAGTAACTAAATGATCAAATAACCTGTTGAGAAAGCTCAACAGGCTGTTTGATCATTTCAGAAAATTCTGACCACAATTCCTCGCAGTCATATGACTATCTTCATGCCGAATTTCATACTCAGCCCATGTACAGCCCGTGTTACAGCCCATGTACAGTCCATGCACAGCCTATGTACAGCCCATGCATAGTCCATGCTCGGTCCTCGCTTTATCCCTGCACTTTTGCACAAAATACGTACATCACTCCAAAATTTGCGACCCAAGCTTATGCTTTTCCACGACCAGGTGTATGGATTTCATTTTAACGATGTTTTTCATCGCTAACGAAGCATGGAGATTGGGGGGAGGGGGGACCCCAATGTTGTCAGGTTAACGAGGGGCAGCAGACGCGAATGGGAAGCCAGTAACTGTAACGGACACCAGCGCTCCTTAGCGCACCCCAAAAGCCCAGCTGGAATTCTAACGGACATGGGCGCCTAAACTTGACCCACAACGCTTCCAGAAAAATGGGATTTCATATTAGCTCCATATGAGCGTTGTTCAAGAGCGGAAAATATACTATTTTACCAATATATGATGAAATTTGATCTCTCCTCGTAGAGCCCCAGCTCTATTTTCTGTAAAAGAGCCGCTTTCATGTCGGGGGTCCGCGGCAAGCCATAGCTGTTTTTAGTAATTTTGTTCGTTCCCAGTGCGTTTAAAAGGGAAAAATTATTATTATTGGGCTCATTTGGATATTTTTTATTTATATAAAATCAACTTAATTTCCAATATTTGATGTTTCCATAAAATTGGAAGCATAGTGGGGCAAGCTTAGACATGGGCGCCTCTTACAGCCCTAACGGAGCGTATTTTTCCCTTGTTGAGCGGGCTAAGAGTCGCTGATGTCCGTTAGATGGGCGACGGATGAAAAAAACGCGTCTAAGGTGCAACCATGTCCGTTAGAAATCCGTCCGCTCTCCGCGTGCGGTTGCTCGGGTTGCTCGGCGTATCGCCTGAGAAGTTGCTTAACCTGACAACATTGGGGGGGATAATCCCCAATGTTGTCAGGTTAACATGCAAATGGAGGCTTGGTTTTCCCTAGTTAGAAGGCAGGCCCACTCTGAAGCGGCAGAATGTATGCATTTCGGGGGACACTCCTTGCGGGCTGCCTATTTGAGCATTGCTTGTTCTACGAATAGAAGTCTAGAGAAGGAAAGGTTATGGGTGGTAAAGCGGAAGCTTCCGCATTTAAAGAGGGTTCCTGCCACTTAACAGCGGCTGCAACCCAGAACCTTTCCCTCCCCACGCACCGATATTATGAACACGCTCATCAAAGGACGCTATACAAGGCAGCTTCCCACTTACACAGGATCAAGTCCATCCCCCGGCTCACCTGGCTCTTCCTGCCCTTCCGGCTCATCCACGCTCGATCTTCTATACTGTCCGGGTGGCATGCCGGTTATCCGTTTAAACATTCTAATGAAGGAACTGACATTTTGGTAGCCTACCTGCAAGGAAATTTGCTGAATGCTGCTGGTGCTGTCCATTAACATTTCTTTGGCTTTGGAAATACGGATCTCGTTCAAATATTCGCTGAAGGAGTAGCCAAAGTTTTCTTTGAAGTAGCTGGATAAATAACCGCTGGAAAGATTGAGCCCATCTGCCAGGACGTCGAGTGAAATATCATCGCCATAATGCTTGTTTACGTATGTGGTGACAAAAGTTACAATGGGGTCATTGGACTCCCGTTTTTGACGAATTAAGGTCGTGGCTTCTGCAAGGAATTGCGCGAAAAAAGCCTCGTATTGCTCAAGAGTATGACAATATTTAATTTGCTCATAAGGCGAATTCTCGTTGAGAATGAGGCTGATATCCTGCTTGCTGACGATGAGCGCTTTAATGACCCGTTCAATAATCTGATTGGCGAAAAGCTGGTACTGATAAGCATAAGCGTTTTTTTTCTGAAAGTGCTGGAGGGTCCGGTTCACGATCTGCATTAAGTTGGCCTCATTGCCGTGCTGCAAGTTCTCCCAAAATTCAGTTTCCTGCAAATGATTTTGCAGCGAAACATCAATGACCCTGTCGCTGCTCGCTACGATTTGGGTTTCTTCATTTAAGATCCTGGCTTGAACCATCTCAAGCGTCTGATTATACACAGAATCTAATTCCGCGAACGTCGTCAAGGCCGGATGAATAGCAATCGTTAACATGTAAAAGTCTTTATCTCTGTCGAACACCTGCTTAAGCGCAGTTAATTTGTCCAGCATGTGATCATAATCTTTTTCGAAAATGACGGTGCAGAGCAAATCCTTCTCCATATTCATGGAAACGGAGCCGGGAAAATGCTCGGACGTATACGTACCTGCGAAAATTTGTACCACCTTCGCTATTTTGCTGCGTTCCAGGGAATCGAATTCCATTATAAAGCGCTGTGTAAAATCGATATGAAATAAACAGAGATGGAAGGGCTCGGACGTATCGATTAAATCACGTATTTCGCTCAAATTCATCTCGATATTTTTCATTTTTTTCAAATAGCCATACTGCTTTAATAGTACATTCTTTTTATTCAAATCCAGATGGACATCGTGGTTAGTCTTGAGGATGCTCTGGATTTTCTCATTAATTACTTTAAACTCATGAATATTAGTCGGAATCGGCATGCCGCCGTTTGGTTCCTTGATAGCTTCAATGATTCTCTGAAATGGATGATTGAACCTGGCGCTCAGAAACACAGAGATGGCAAGGCTCGCAATAACCGAGAAGACTAGAAGGGCTCCAAGAATCAGGCTTAGCTGATTTATTTTCAATGCAACTGTTTTATTTGGAATCGAATTGATGTAGGTTAGCCCGGTTACTTCTGATTTTTTGTAGAAATAATACACATTGTCTTTTTTCAGGTATCCCTCTTTAGTTTCGGTTGGAATAAACGTCATCGCTTGACGGCCTTCATCGGAATCGTACACAAGCTGTCCCTTGGTGCCGAGGATTTGAAACTTGCCATTTGTCATATAATTAAAATTGTTGAAAAGCTTATTTGCATCCAGAAATGCAACAAAGTAAATTTGCTTATCAATCACATTATGAAAAACAACGGGAATGGCACGAATGAAAGGTACAAAATCCTTCACATAAGAGTACTTCGCAAACTCGGATGCGGGCAAAACTTTCAGATGCTCAGACTCTTCAAATTGCTGCTCCCAGAAGCTCTGCGGATAATCATTACTGACGTAGAAGGTAGTAAACATTTTATCGAAATCAATAATTCCGTCTTTATCGAGTACATGGGAAGCAGATTTGAATACGAGCAGAATGTTATCCAGATACAGCAGTTCATTAGAGACCAGTGTGGCCAGATCGTTATTTACTTGCTGAATGACTTCGAAATTTACGTTGTCATTTTTGCTCGTCTTAAGGAGATTGATTCGTTCATCAAAATATAAATTGGTAAGATTCTTGTTGATCAGAGCGATTTGTTTCTCGTAGTTGTCTACGGTTTTATTCAATATAAGGCTGTTGTTGTGTATAATTTCTTCATTGATGCTGTTCTTGAAAAAAAGAAAGGATAAGAAGTTGAAGGAAATGAGCACCATAATAATAATGAAGAAGCTTATCAGAAGCTTGGAAAATAAAGTGTTCTTGTTTATGAGTCTTGCCATCCACATTGCGCCTCAACCCCCTGAATCCTGCACCTGCTGCAATTTGCCGTAGGCCATAAAATATTCATTTCTTCGGTTTCTGAACAATCGCAAACTAATCGGGAAAGTGTGTCTATCGCTCTACATGCCGCAACAGTACAATTACATTATCACAAGATTTTTAAATATTCCACAGAAAAAACAAAGGAGAAGTGAGACATGGTAAAAAAGGGGAAGTATGCATCGGTTATCGTTTTATCGCTCGTTCTGCTGCTGGTGACTGCGCTTGCAGGATGCAGCACTAAGGAATCAGGAACGGCTGCGACTCAGACGCCATCTGCAGCACCTAGCAGTGAGGCGCCTGTGAAGCAAGGGGATGTGGATAATGCCTCGGGCGGGCTGCCAGCCAAGTATGAACCGGCTATTAAGCTGAACACGGTGATGGCTAATTATTCATACACTAAATTTGGTGCAGGCGATACGACGGACAATAATGTATGGACGCGTTACATTAAAGATAAGTATGGCATCGAGATACACTCGCTGTGGGATGTTCCCTTCGCTCAGTACGAGCAAAAAGTAAACCTGATGATCGCATCCGGGGATATGCCCGATTTTCTCGGTGTAACGCCCTCCCAGTTCAAGCAGCTGAGTGATGCTGGCGAGCTTGAAGATCTGACCGACATTTACAATAAATATGCGTCGGATACGATTAAGGAGGTCATTGCGAGCGCTGGCGCGGAAGTACTTGAATCGGCGCAGGTTAAGGGACGGCTGATGGCTATACCTTGGACAGGTGTTGCCAAGGAAGGTGTACCGATCTTGTGGATTCGCAAGGACTGGTATGAGAAGTTCGATTTGCAGCCGCCGAAGTCGATGAGCGATGTGCTTAAGATCGCTGAGCTTTTCGCCACCAAAGATCCTGACGGCAACAATAAGAATGACACCTTCGGCTTCGGCTTGAATAAAGAATTGGGCGATAATTCGCTGGTTGGATTCCTGAATGGCTATCATGCTTATCGCGATATTTGGATCAAGGATGCTCAGGGCAATCTCGTCTTTAGTGATATTCAGCCGGAAATGAAAACGGCGCTCACACAATTGCAGACCTTGTACAAAAATGGCTGGATTGACAAAGAATTCGGCGTGAAGGATCCCCAAAAGGTGGAAGAAAATATTGGCTCGGGCAAAATTGGGATGTTTTTCGGCAACATGGGCAGCGCAGCTTCACCGCTTCAGCAGTTAACGCCGAACAACGAGTGGCTTCCTTTCGCGGTACCGTCTGTAGATGATCAAGAGGCGAAGCTGCAAATTCCTTTAAACATCTATAACTACTACTGGGTAGTGAAAAAAGGTACGGCTAATCCTGAAGCGATTTTCCCGCTTATGCAGACTTGGTTGGACTTATTCTACAATAATACTTCGGATGAATTGTATAAGCAGTATAACTATAACAGCGAAGCGGATGTGGCTTCCTGGATGAACGCACCGATGAAGATTTATAAGACCAAAAGAGCAACGAACCACCTTGCCGAGATGAAAGTGCTGAATAGTGAAAGCAAGGATACTTCCGGCTTGACTCCTGAGCAGCGTGATAATTTTGCAGGCATACAAAAATATTTAGCAGGCGATAAAAAGTTCTGGAACGTATATATGCAGGACGGACCGGAAGGCACAGGCAAAATCGCAGTCGATTATTTGGAAAAGGATCTCTATATGCCAACGCAATTTACCGGTACGCCAACACCTGCGATGGTACAAAAAAGAGCCAATCTGGATAAGCTGAGAGATCAGACTTACCTGAAAATTATCCAAGGCGCTTCCCCTGACGAGTTCGATAAATTTGTGGAACAGTGGAAGAAGCTGGGTGGAGACGAAATCACTAAAGAAGTGAATGAATGGCTAAAAAGTAAATAAATCTGCTCTGGCAGATGAATGATTGCAGAAAGAAGATAGACGATAGCAATTAGAAGATAGCAGATAGAAGATAGAACAGTAAGTGTAAAGAAAGGATGCGGGAATAGGGTGAGGGGAGTAGGGGCGAATGGGGGGTTCATTGTCCAAATGCTGCTTCTTCCCGGCCTCTCTCCCGAACCTTATCCTCAATCTTTTCCATGGAACCAGGGGGTGATGGCTTGAATAATCGATTCAAAACGGAAGTGCCACTTCATTTTATGCTGCTGCCAGGTGTTATTATTGTGTTGATTTACAACTATTTTCCGATGAGCGGCATTGTGATGGCCTTTCAAAACTTTATTCCGACTAAAGGAATTACAGGGTCTGAATGGGTGGGATGGGACAATTTCTCATACTTATTCAGTTTGCCCGATACACAGCAGGTCATTGGAAACACGTTGTATATTGCGATTCTAAAAATTGTAGTCGGTTTAATCGCACCGATCACTGTGGCGCTGTTGTTAAACGAGGTTGCCAAGCAATGGTTTAAGAAGACAATTCAAACGCTGGTCTATATTCCGCACTTTCTGTCCTGGATTATTTTGGGCGGGATATTAATTGATCTTTTATCGCCTTCTGAAGGAGTGGTCAATCAGATTATCACTTCCATGGGCTTTGAGCCTGTCTTTTTTCTGGGTGACAATAAGTGGTTTCCTTTTACGCTGGTTATTTCCGAAACTTGGAAGGAATTTGGCTTCAGTACGATTGTATATTTGGCTGCACTTACGGGAATTAATCCTTCCCTCTATGAGTCGGCAGCAATTGACGGAGCGAATCATTGGAAACGCATGCTGCATATTACGTTACCAGGCATGCTGCCGGTTATCGTCTTAATGGTCACTTTAAGTATGGGATCGGTGCTCAACGCTGGATTTGATCAGGTATTCGTGCTGTATAGTCCGCAAGTTTACGAAAGCGGAGATATTATCGACACGATGGTGTACAGAATGGGTCTTGTTGATATGCAATATAGTGCAGCTACGGCTGTAGGTTTATTTAAGTCTTTCACTTCGCTGATTCTAATCAGCATTTCTTATTGGCTGGCTTTTCGTTTTGCGAATTATCGTATTTTCTAAGAAAGGAGGCAACACATGGTTGAACATGCATCTTGGAGCAGGAAATGGTTTCTTTCTTTTAACTATATCGTATTAGCCCTCATGGCTTTTGCTTGTTTATTTCCGATTATCCAGATGGTAGCAGTGTCTTTCAGTTCGGGTACGGCTGCCTCTTCCGGGCGTGTCACAGTATTTCCGATTGAATTTACTACAGATGCGTATCGCTATGTAATGCGAAATGAAGCATTTATGCGATCCGTTTGGGTATCTGTGGAGCGGGTTGTGCTGGGCAGTTCCCTGCAGATGCTGATGATGGTGTTAATTGCTTACCCACTTTCCAAGGATGTGTCCATTTTCCGTTTTCGCACTGTGTATGTGTGGTTTTTTATGATCACGATCTTGTTTAGTGGCGGGTTAATTCCTACCTATTTGACGATCAAAATGACGGGCTTGATGAACAGTATTTGGGCGCTTGTCATACCTAATGCAGTCCCTGTTTTCAGTGTTGTACTGTTGTTAAATTTCTTCAGAAATTTGCCTAAGGAATTGAGTGAAGCTGCTTTCATTGATGGGGCGGGGCACTGGAAGACGCTGTGGAAAATTTATATCCCCTTGTCAACACCGGGACTTGCGACTCTGCTTCTGTTCTCTCTGGTTGGACATTGGAATTCCTGGTTTGATGGGATTATATATATGAACTCGCCTGATAATTACCCACTGCAAAGCTATTTGCAGACGATTATCCTTCTGAAACAGGACTCTGCTGCCTTATCAGTACTCGATGCGAACATTCTGTCCAATCTTTCCGACCGGACTTTAAAGTCTGCGCAAATTGGGCTTGGCGCTCTTCCTATATTGCTAGTATATCCTTTTCTGCAAAGATATTTTATGAAGGGGATTGTGCTTGGCAGTGTAAAAGAGTAGTTGGCTTCTTATGAAAACTATATAGAACCACATGGAAACCACTTCTATGAAATTATGGTTTTCATGTGGTTTATTCAAGGTAACATCTGACTCTTGTCTTCTTGAGTTGGTTCGATGCCGTAGGGGATGGGGACAGTCTCGAAGATAGCTCTCCTTAGCTTACCTTAGCCTCATTAGCCTAGTTTAGCTTCCATAGCGTTTTAGTGATGTTTTTCAGTTACTACTTAGGTACCTTAAAGAAATTTTGGTGAAATAAAAGGATTCAGGGTACATCATGTGAAATAAGTTAATCAACAAATCTACAAGGAGG
>NZ_JAGGLB010000010.1 GCF_017874215.1 Paenibacillus eucommiae | reverse complement strand
AGGTGCTGTGGAGGGGGCTCCAAGTGTTTCGCAACGTCTTGGATACGTATCGATTCTTACTGTAAATTTCCGGAAACGTTGTGGGGCAAGCTTAGGCAACCATGTCCGTTAGAAATCCGTCCGCTCTCCGCGTACCGTTGCTCGGGTTGCTCGGCGTATCGCCTGAGAAGTTGCTTAACCTGACAACGTTGTTCCTATCCCTTCCCTCCCCTTTTGCTGCGACGAAGCCTTGGGGAGCATAAGCTGGAATGTCGTTCCAGTGGCTGAGCTTTCCTTGAGGTTCAGCATACCGTTCATCATGTTCGCGAGCATCCGGCTGTACGTTAGTCCTAGTCCCAGACCGCGTACTGAATGTTTTTTGTTCGTACCCCGGTAATATCTTTCGAAGATGTTGATTTGCTCATCAGGGGGTATGCCTGAGCCATTATCCTTGACTTGAACCTCGTAAAGCGTACTCGAATACTCCGTTAAAGTGACTGTAATGATGCCGTGCCCACTGATGGCTTGCCAGCTGTTATTCAAAAGATTGACGATAATTTGTTGAATCCGGCTGGCATCTCCAATGGCAATTAGTTGATGATCCGGTATAACCGTCGCCATTTCCAGATCGTCGTCCTGGTAGATCAGGTTCCATTGGTACACGATTTCGGCTAACAGCTTGCCGAGGTCGACCGCTTCTGATTGAAAGCTTATTTTGCCGGACGCAAAAGCATTGAAATCTAGCAGATCCGATACCATCTGTTCCAATCTTTGAGTTTCTTTGAGTGAAATATCGAGGAATTCATCGGCTTCATTTGAGGTCACGACTTTGTCTCTGACTGTGCGAATAAGACCACGTATCGAAGTGACCGGTGTCTTTAACTCATGTGTCACTCCGGCAAGCAGCTCTGTGCGCAATTGTTCCAGCTGCTCCAGCCTTGCTGCCATTGCGTTGAAATAAACCAGGAGGTCGTAAATCTCCTGTTCTTTGACGTTATCCTGCAGCAGCAGTCCGTAATTTCCTGACTCGACTCGTTTAAGAGCGTGCACAACGTCATCAATTGGCTTCGACAGTTTGCGCAGCAGTAAATAAAGGATAAGCCAACCAAGCAGTCCAGATAAAAGAAGCAGTACGGAGATCAATCCGTATTGCTGACCAATGTCCGTCAGCTCTTTTTTGGCATAAGAAATGGCGATCGTTCCGATGAGCGAGTTTTGGCCGCGGATTGGGGAGATGATCGTATAATAGCTGCCGATCTTGTTCACGATGACATCGGGTACAAGCGGCGGTGGTGCCGGAAATGCCTGGTCGGATCCGAAAGTTACGTCTGATGCAATTGGTGAATTTGATGAAGGTGGGGCTTTATAGAACATGGGTCTGTCCGATTGATTGAATACCGTTAAACCAAACTGTCCGGGAAGCTTGTATGTTCTTTGGTTAAGATCAATCCACTCGTAGAATTGATTGGGTATCACAATTTGCCCAGTGTCGCTTGTGACGTAGTCTGCTGCTTCCAACGAGAAGCTTTTGATATTGTCTAATCGCTCGTTTAAAGCAGTATGCTTAAGCCATAGCACTGATGCGGCCCCGATTATGAGCAAGCCAACACTTAAAGTAAGCACATACCGCAAGGTCCAGTATCGGAGAAGTGTGCTTCGCTTAGGCGTTTGATTTGGCATAGAACTGATACCCCGTTCCCCGCAAAGTGCGAATTTCGGCCTCTTCAGGCGGCAAATGAAGCAGCGTTTTGCGCAGACGTTTGATGGCCAAATCCACTGCGCGGTCACTTCCATCGTAGTCCATGCCCCAAACCCGCTCGATCAACTGCTCGCGATCAAAGATCTGGTTCGGATTTTCCGCCAGAAAAAGCAGCAGAGCCAAGTCCCTTGGCGTAATAGACAAGCTTGCTCCATTCAAGTAAACGGTTCTGGACTTGAAGTCGATCCGCATGCTGCCGAAATGTTTCTGATTTTCTGTGACCAACGCCTGTGAAGGCCTGCGCAGCACGGCATGGATTCTGGCAACGACCTCTTCCGGCTCAAACGGCTTCGTAATGTAATCGTCAGCGCCATCGTTCAGGCCCATAAGGCGATCACTAATGTCACCTCTAGCTGTGAGCATAATTACTGGACAAGTATTTCTACTGCGAATCTCACGCAGCACCTCCCATCCATTCATCCCCGGCAGCATCACATCAAGCAAAACAAGGGAGGGCTGAAGCGTTCCGAACTGTTCCATGGCCTCATTGCCGGATGTACAAACTACGCTTTCATAGCCTGCTTTTTTTATATAGGCTGTCAGAACGCGGGATATGGCCGGCTCATCTTCCACAATCATAATGGTTTTCATGTCCATGTCTCCTAACGGAATGGATTAATAATGAAGCAGCGCACACCTTGCATTAATATTATCATAGCAGGGCTAAGTGTCAGCAAGAAGTCTAACTTTATACTCGGATAAAAATATCGCTTCTTTTTTGCACTCATTTGTGGTATCCTTATGCGTTATGACATAAAGGGACGGTTTATGGAAACGCTACATGAGAAGTGAAAGTTACGTGATTAAGAATACATGAATAGTTGAAGCTAAGGAGACAAAATGACATTTAATGATTTGAACATTATACCCGCGATTTTAAAAGCTTTAAGCAAAGAGAACTATACGGCCCCAACACCCATACAGGAGCAGGCGATCCCGGCTGTACTGGCAGGTAGAGATTTACTTGGCTGCGCTCAAACTGGAACAGGGAAGACGGCCGCATTTGCAGTGCCAATTATCCAGCTTTTAAGCGAAAAACAAGGTAAACCTAGTACGCAGCGCCGTATTCGCTCATTGATTTTAACACCTACAAGAGAACTGGCTCTTCAAATTTCTGAAAACATTCAAGCGTATAGTCAATATACTCATTTGCGTTGCTCTGCTATCGTTGGCGGCGTTTCACAAAAAGCCCAAGAGCGGGCGCTGAATCAAGGTGCCGATATTATTATAGCGACTCCGGGCAGACTCATTGATTTAATGAATCAAAAGCATGTTGATTTGCAGCATGTCCAAATATTAGTGCTGGATGAAGCCGACAGAATGCTGGATATGGGCTTTATTCATGATGTGAAGAAAATTATCACCAAAATGCCTAGCAAAAGACAAACGCTATTCTTCTCAGCAACAATGCCGCCAGAAATATCCCAAATGGTCAAAGCCATATTGGTTAACCCGGTAAAGGTTGAAATCACGCCGGTTTCTTCCACAGTGGACAGGATACAGCAATCGATCTATTTGGTAGATAAGGTCAATAAGCAAAAACAGTTGAATCTACTTTTACAGGATAAATCGATTATTTCTGCGCTGGTGTTTACCCGTACCAAGCATGGAGCTGACCGCGTTGTGAAAGAACTGACTAAAGTAGGCATTTCCGCACAGGCCATTCATGGGAACAAGTCTCAAAATGCCCGCCAGAATGCGCTAAGCAATTTCAGGAGCGGGGTAACGCGTGTACTGGTAGCGACGGACATTGCAGCAAGAGGCATCGATATTGAGGAGCTTTCCCATGTCATTAACTTCGACCTGCCTAACATTCCGGAAACCTACGTTCATCGCATAGGCCGCACCGGTAGAGCGGGAATGAGCGGAATCGCGATCTCATTTTGTGACATAGAAGAGCTGCCGTATCGCAAGGATATTGAGAAATTGATCAAAAAAACTATTCCCGAAGTGAAAGACCATCCCTATCCGATGGTGGGTACAGCCCAGCCTTTACTAGCTGAGAAATCTACGGCAACAGTAGTCTCAAAGCCTGCTAAATCGAAAGCTAACCCTGCGCTCAAGCCAAAGTCGGAGTGGTTTAAAAAAAGAAATACAACAAACAGTAAATCAAATTTTAATCCAAATGGTAAAACGAATGGTAAAACAAATGTTAAAACAAACAGTAAAATAAGTCATTAAGCGTTTAAATAGGACTGAAAGCATAGCTGCTTTTGGTGCTATTTTTTTTTATTTTTTCCTTATCGCCACTATCCCTTTCACTCAGGAAAGCAGCGACTGTAGGCAGTCCGATTGTCGTGGTGTTGAACGGTGTGCTTCACTTAACGATGTTTTTCATCGTTAAAGTAAGTGTTCCAGGTGAAACTGTCACGTTAATGATGATTTTCATCGCTAAAAGAGGTCGAACGGCACATTTAGGTGGTAAAATGGGATTTTAACGATGTTTTTCATTGTTAAAGTAGGGTTGTGAAGACGAGCAAGTGCTTTTAGTGATGAAAAACATCGTTAAAGAGGGAGGAGAGTATCGGGGAGGAGAGTATCCCCTCATAGCAGCTCTTCAACTCCAGCGCCTTTGCGCGCAGGATATAGCACCCTAAATGTTGTCAGGTTAAGCCGGTCCAATGTGTGCGTTTTTCCGCCTACATGTTCGGTATGATGTTAGCCTGACAATATTAGGCGAAATCCTTCCCCTCCCCCTAGAACCCTCATCGTAATGAGCACGCACTTCAAAAGACGCAACAAGGTTTTTCTCAAGTGGACTATCCCGTAGGCTCAAGTCCTGTTCGACTGCTTGTTTTGGATTTTTTTTCCTAGTCGTAATACTTTGACCATGTTCATATCCCTGAAAATAGGCGATGATAATAGCAGAAGACCGAACGAAGTAGAAAGGAAGAGCGACATGTCCGATTATCCGTATCAAATTGTTGAAGAGTTGAAAAAAATCGAACAAGAAGAACAGGTTCGGATTTTGTATGCTTGTGAATCAGGCAGTCGTGCATGGGGGTTTCCTTCAAAGGATAGCGATTATGACGTGCGATTTATTTACATCAGGCCTGTGGAGTGGTATTTGTCGATTTTCAATAAGCGGGATGTGATTGAGCGTCCGATCAGTAATATGCTGGATATTAATGGGTGGGATTTGAAGAAGGCCTTGAATTTGTTTCGCAAATCGAATCCGCCGTTGCTGGAATGGCTGCAGTCTCCGATTGTTTATATGGAGAATTGTGCAACTGCTGAGCAAATCCGCCGCATCTCACCGTTATCTTTCTCGCCAAAATCATGCATACATCACTATCTACATATGGCGAAAGGGAATTACCGGGAGTATCTGCAGGGTGATCAAGTCAAAATCAAAAAGTATTTCTATGTACTGCGCCCCATCTTGGCGTGTGAATGGATTGAAAGGCATAATGAGATGCCGCCTATAGAGTTTCATGAATTGGTGGACGCGTTGGTACCAGAGGGAAGCGAGCTAAAGGTGGTTATTAAGAATCTGCTGGTGCGGAAATTAGCCGGCGACGAAATGGATTACGAACCGAGAATTAACCGGATCAATGAGTTTCTAGGGGAGAGAATCTCCTATTATGAACAGACCGCTTGCGATATGCGTGCTGCTGAAGGCGGCCATGATGAGGCGCTTGACCAGTTATTTCGTTCGGCAATAATGGAAGTATGGGGGAAGGGTGTGGCGACATGTTTTTGACCATTAAAGCTACTGGCGAAGGAGCAGGGATGATCTCTCACCTCCTCGCTAAAAATCCCAACAATCTTTACGATAGGCATGAGAAGGAAGCTCGCGTACGATTGGTGTATACGATCTTCACGCCGAGTGAGGTTGAAGTTGTGTTATTTGCAACCCCAGATCCGGTGGAGCTTGTTAAAGGGAGTCCGAGCAGCTACGATATTACGCAGTATATTAATGACCGGGAGTTTGTCGCAAGCAGTCTATTTTGCTCCTATATCCGCTCAGCGCTTGGCACAGCATTGAATGGGAAGCCGAAGGAGGATTACAAGCCTTGGGTGAGTCATCTTTTTGAGCTGGACATTTCATTCGGACCGATTGCCTCAAGGCTTTCCGATCACGTAGTTGAAGAGCTTTTTACAACGCTTGGTTATGAAGTAGCATTAGAGCGCGGCGAGATCTCGTACAACTTCGATTTGAAAAGTAAGAGTACAGCCAGAACGATACGCCTTCGTGGTCAGAAGACGCTACAACAAGCGTTGAGACAGCTTTTTGTCATGATTCCGATACTGGACGATTACAAGCATTACTTCATGGGAGAAGATGAATTAGATAAAATCAAGCGGTACGGTGAAGGTTGGCTGGAAAGTCACCCGATGCGCGGGCTCATTGTGAAAAGAGCGCTGCGCTTCAGTCACTTAATTGAGCAATTTGAAAGAAGCATGACCACCCCGAAAAATTTCCCGGATGCCGCACCCTCTTTTGTGGTGGAAGCGGTGGAGGTAGCAGAAGTGGTAGAGGCATTAGAGGCAGTAGAGGCAGTAGAGGCAATAGATGCAATAGATGCAATAGATGCAATAGATGGAGTAAAGGCAGTAAAGGCGGTTGATGGTAATGAGACTGAGCGGAAGCAGCCCAAGGTCAGCTTAAATGAGCTTCGGTATCAGGCGATTTTGCGAGAAATTGGAGCTTTGCAGGATAAGAGAACGATCGTTGATTTTGGTTCAGGTGAAGGAAAGCTTGCTGCCCGCCTAGGCTGGATTCCAGGGGTTGAGGAGATTCTGGCGGTTGAACCTTCGTCTGTAGCTCAAATCAGAGGGATGGCAAGGTTCAAAAAATTAGAGGGCCATCAAGGTGTGGTGATCCCTAAGTCGCTGATCGGGTCACTGTTCTATTTTGACGAGTCGCTGCGCGGGAAAAATGTGATGATCCTCTGCGAAGTCATCGAGCATATAGATGCGCATCGACTGGAGCGGGTGATGGAAACTATTTTCGCTGAGTATCGTCCAGGGACTTTGCTGATAACAACACCTAACCGGGAATATAACCAAGTGTATGAAATGGACCCGGCAGACATGCGGCACAGCGATCACAGATTCGAATGGGCACGTGAGCAGTTCCAGTATTGGTGCGGAAAATGGGCAGAGCTTTATCCTTACAGCCTTGAGCTGAAAGGCATCGGCGAAGCGATAGAGGGCTTTGGGCATCCGACACAAATGGCGGTTTTTGCCCGGAGAGAGGAGCTAAAGAAAGCATGATGCAAGAACAAAAACGCATAATCCGGCTGCCCCACGCTGGTATTGTTGTGTTAGTAGGGCCTTCCAATAGTGGAAAAACGACCTTGCTGCAGAGGATGATTGATCAAGGGACCCTGATGCAAACAGAAGTCGTCTCGTCAGACCAATTTCGGATTCTTGTTGGAGACGAGGTATTCATGGACTGGCGCAATCGACCGAAGCAAGAAGCCGATGTTGTATACAACGAATATCAGTTGATTTCGGATAAGGCCTTTGCTGCTATGGATATGATTGTTGGCATGAGATGCCGAGTTGGTAAGCTTACGGTCGTTGATGCTACACACCTCCATGCTGAGGATCGTAAAAAGTACGTGGATATGGCAGCAAAGTATCATGTTTCAGTCATGGCTATTGCCCTGGATGTAGCGGAAGATGAACTGTTGCGAAGGGACGAGAGTCGCGATAATCCGCGGGGACGCCAAAGAGTGAAGCAGCAGGTACAGATATTTAAGCGGTCCGTACGCGGCTTGAAGGAGGAAGGCTTCGCCTCCAGTTATATGATTAAAGGCGAGCAAGTGGATCAGCTTGCATTCATCCGCAAAGAAAATCCTGTGCTGTTCGAGGTGGAAGCCGGAATAGATATTATCGGGGACATTCACGGCTGTTATCAGGAAATGCTGGAGCTTGTAAACAAGCTGGGATATCAATCGGATGAAGATGGTTACTATAAGCATCCTAACGGCAGGAAGCTGGTATCGGTTGGTGATGTTATGAGCCGGGGGCCGCAGTCCATTCTCGCTATTGAGTTTTGGAGAAGCCATGTCGAGGCGGGCTTGGCCTATATGGTTGACAGCAATCACGGCTGGAAAATTGCCCGTTACTTGGACGGAAAGAACGTCTCGCTCGGTCATGGCGACGAGAGGATGGCAGCGGAGCTGGCTCAATATGAGCGGGATCATGGCAAGGACTCCGCTGAGAAACTGAAGGCTGGAATGAGACAATTCCTGCTTGCCGCGCCTTCACATCTGGTGTTTTGCCGCAATGGCGTTCGCCAGGTTGTTGTCGCTCATGCGGGTATTCGGGATAGTTTTATCGGCAAGCAATCCAAGAGCATTCAAGATTACTGCCGCTATGGCGATACCGCTGGGATGGACGATCAGGGAAAGCCGATCCGGAAAGATTGGTTTATCGAGCACGAATCCGGGGAACTCATTGTCTGGGGGCATGACCCGAGACCACAGCCGACTATCATCAAGCATACGGTCAATATCGATCAAGGGGTTGTGTTTGGCGGACAGCTCACTGCATATCGTTATCCCGAAAAAGAGTTCGTAAGCGTCAGCGCGGTCATGAACTATTCTGGAGACCCCGATAATCCTCTTCTTAAATGGGAGAGAAAGCGTTTCTCACCGCCGAATTTACGGAAATTTATAGAAGGCTACACAGTGCTGACCGAGCCGTATGGGGAGATTTCTGTACGTGGGGAATTTGTAAAAGCTGCTGTTGATTCAGTTTCCCATTATACAGTGCCAATTGAAGAGCTTGTTTACATTCCTCCAACAATGAGCCCGCCTCCTCGTGTATCGGATAAGGATGATTATTTGGAGCACCCGGGAGAAGCCTTCTCTTATTACCGCTCCAAGGGAGTTATGACTATGGTTGCGGAGAAGAAACATATGGGAAGCAGGGCGATCTTATTATTGTTCAGAGATCGTGAAGCGGCTGTCAAATATGTAGGACGTGAAATGTTGGGGGCCATATATACCCGCACAGGCCGACACTTCTTCGACTCTTCGCTGGAGGAAGAAATTTTGCAGCGGCTGAATAACGATCTGCAGCGAGCGCAATATTTTAATAAGCACCAGACTGATTTCATACTATTAGATGCTGAAATTGTACCGTGGAACCTAAAGGCTCGTGAGTTGATTGCTTCACAATATGCTCATGTGGCTGAAGCTGCGATTATGGATAGAAAGTACATTATGGAAAAGCTGCAGATGGCTCACGCGGCAGGAAGGGACGTTCAGGACTGGATAGGAGAATTTGGTCAAAAGCTGGATAACGCAGAGCTATTTGAGCAGGCTTTTCAGAAATACTGTTGGGACACGAATGGACTGCAGGGAATCCAGATTGCCCCCTTCCATACACTTGCTCACAGCACGGAGGCCTTTTTTGATAAATCTCATGTCTGGCATATGCAGAAGAACAGTGAGTTCGCCGCTTGTTCAGAAATGTTCATAGAGACCGAATACCGAGTAATTACTGATGAGACTAGTGAACAAGAGGTGATTCGTTGGTGGGAAGAAATGACGGAGGACGGACACGAGGGGATTGTAGTGAAGCCCGAAACCTTTGTGATGAAGCATCAGAACCGTCTTATTCAACCGGGCATAAAAGTCAGGGGCAGAAAATATCTGCATATCATATACGGTATCGATTATTTGATGCCAGAGAACTTGAAACGCCTTAAGCAGCGCAAGACTGGTAAGAAAGAACGTCATGCTCTAATGGAGTTCGCGCTAAGCGTAGAGTCTGTAGAACGTTTTGTGTGGAATGAGCCCGTAGAACGAATTCATGAGTGCGTGCTCGCCGTGCTATCATTGGAATCGGACCCGGTGGACCCGAGGTTGTAATTTTTCATGTAGAAGGGAACTTATAGCAAATGGCTTATCAAAATATAGCGGGAGTACGTGTTTGGGGAAAGCCCGATGAAGGTGCGCTTGTTCAGGCGAAAATGTGTGCAGAGACAGGGAAGGTCGTTCAGACTTTGCTGATGGCCGACCATCATAAGGGGTACAGCCAGCCAATCGGCGGGGTAGTTGTGTATGATGGGCAAATCTCTCCGTCCGGTGTTGGTTACGATATTGCTTGCGGCAATAAAGCGGTTAGAACGAATTTGAAGGTGGAGCATGTAAAGCCGCGCATAGCCCAAATCATGGATGAAATTGCCCGGAACATTTCTTTCGGTATTGGCAGGGTTAATAATGAAAAGGTAGATCATGATCTGTTCGACGACCCGGATTGGGCCGTTTATAGGGAAGTAGGCCAACAAGAGCACGACAAGCTGAAAACATTGGCCCGGGACCAATTAGGTACTGTCGGCAGCGGCAATCATTTTGTCGATTTGTTTGAAGAAGTGGGGACCGGTCAGGTATGGATCAGCAATCATTTTGGAAGTAGGGGATTCGGTCATAAAACAGCCAGCGGCTTCCTAAATTTGGCGGCAGGCAGAGAATTTCTGGGCAGCGCACCTGGGGAAAAGATGGATCAGCCTCCAGTTTTGTTCGATCTAAGCAGTGAATTTGGCGACATGTACTATCGGGCCATGAAGCTTGCTGGTCGTTATGCTTATGCCGGACGCGATTATGTGATCAGGGAGGTACTTTCTATTATTGGTGCGGAAGCAGATATGGAAGTGCATAACCATCATAACTACGCCTGGAAGGAGCAGCATGAGGGCAAAGATACTATCGTTGTCCGTAAGGGGGCAACCCCGTCTGCTCCAGGTCAGCTTGGGTTTATCGGCGGCAGCATGGGTGATATTTCTGTAATTGTAAGAGGCAAAGACTCAGTGGAAAATCGCGAGGCTTTCTACAGCACAGTACATGGAGCAGGACGCACGATGAGCCGGACACAGGCAGCAGGCAAAATGAACTGGAAGAAACGCACCCGCAGCGGCGGGCAAATTTCTCAAAAGCAGATGCTGGATGCGATTCGAGACTTTGGCGTCGAGCTTCGAGGCGCAGGAACGGACGAGAGTCCGTTCGTTTACCGGAAGCTTCAAGAGGTGCTGGATGCTCATGCGGAGACAATAGAAGTGCTGCATGTGCTGAAGCCAATAGGAGTGTGCATGGCTGGAGCGGATGAATTTGATCCCTATAAGGATTGATGAACAAAATCAAAATTTCAACGACTGACTTCAGAATGAACTCAAATGAACTCAAATGAACTCAAATGAATTCAATCTAAAGATTCCTGTGCTTGCAGCTGTAAATGATCTAATGCCTGTTCCAGCGTCTTTTCGCCTTTCAGCATAGCTTTCACTTCATTTTCCAGCAGTTGCGAAAGCTGCATGCGCGTAGAGAGCTTGACTGCTGGCAGATTCATCTTTGCTGGCTTTAGCAAGTAGAATGGCTCCATATTTCTTGCAGTCATTTCCTTGTTATGCTCGGTCCGACTCATCAAATTGTTGGTGTCTAATGTTGCGTTAATTTGGGAAGCTTCAGCGCTGTTCGCATATTTAATCAATTCCCATGCGGCGCGTATGTTTGGAGAATCCGCAGCAATTGCAAATATTTCGTTGGTTGTAAATTCTGTCGTTTCTTCAGGCGCTGTCGTTAAAGCAGGGAGGCTGACAATGTCCCAGTTCGGTAAGGTGATTTTACTGACTTGCTCAGCGAGGTTCATTTCACTAATATAACTGGCGTCATTGATTGTCATTGCAGCCCTGCCAACTGTAAACAAGTTTTTCTTATAGAAGTCATTTATTTCCTGGTTAGACTCAGAGGTGGCAGATTGTCCATCCACCCGGTACACGTACCCTTGGCTATACCCAGTAAGCACGTTTTCAAATACATGTTTCCATCCAGGCTGATTGAATGTGAGGGTACCTCCCTCTTCATCGAGATAAGTTAATTGAAGGCTGCGGCCAATCAACTCGATCCAATCGAAGGCAAAAGTTGCATTTGGGTAGTAGCCATAAACCTTAGTATCTGCATCTTGATCAGTCGGAAAACGTGCTGCAATATTTAAGACTTCGTCCCAACTCATGCCGTTGTGAGGATAATCGATTTGATATTTGTCAAATAAATCCTTATTGTAGTACAGTACTTTGTTGTTGAATGTCGGGGATAGACCGTACAAATTTCCGGCGCCTTTGAATTTTAAATAGTCGACCACGTTGGAATTAATGTTTTCAATATCAAACTTGTCTGATTTAATCAGAGAATCCAAGTTGTAAAGGTTTCCTTCATTAGCCCACCATTCGAACATATCAGCATTCGGAAATACGATAATATCGGGCTTTTCATTAGCGACTAATGCTTCGAAATTTTTATGTAAATCCTCTGTATTTCTTAATACATTAGTGTTAATCACCTGGACGTCGATCTTCGGATATTTTATTGAAAACAGACTGGCGTATTGCTGATTAAACTCACGCTCGTTCCAAACAACTGCTTTGATAGATGCCTCTTCCTGTTGGAACTCAGATTCTTTAGTCGAACCAAATTCACAACCAGCGGCCATGATCGCAAATAGAGAAATTATCAGGAAAAGAAGAAGTCTACGGACGGGCATACACCAAACCTCCATTAAAAATTTTTTGTAGTAGAGCCTGACTAGTTATGGATTTGTTAAAGATATATTAATCGTATCAAGTAAAACTTGGCCTCTTGTTTCAATGGCTTCCAACGCTTGATCCAGCGATTTCTCTTTCTTGATAACGGAATTGATTTCTTCGGAAGCCATATCAGTAAAATCATCTGAAAATCCCCGCGGGGGAGGAGGGAAGTAGCTGGTAGAAGGGCCAAGCTTATAAAAAGCTTGCAAATCATGTCCATCCCGTTCCATACCATAGTCAAGGCGGGTATAAAGAGCGGAATCCTGAAATGCCTTGCTGTGTACTCTTGCCACTTCTTCGCTGTTCGCTAACTTGAGAAACTCCCAAGCAGGCCGTAGATTCGATGATGCTGCCCGGATCCCCCAAAAGTCCTTAATATGTAAATAACGTGATTCATTAGGATAAGAAGGATCAACTGGAGTTGTAGCTAAATCCCAGTTGAAGACTGCAGTTTCAGGCTGGCTTAATGCATAAATAAAAATCGCATCCTGTACAGTCATGGCTGCTCTTCCTGCCAGAAAACTATGCTCAAGCACATATTCTTGCATTTTTGTGTATCGGGTGCGGTTCACTTTTCCTTGCAAATTAGCATAAATATACCCTTGCTTGTACCCATCCAGGACCAACTCCGAGACCCTTTTCCATGCCGGTGTATTCATCTGTATTTTTGAACTGTCTTCATTGAGATAATCGATCTTATAATCCTTGGCTATCATATCGATTAAAGTAATTGTGGGACCTATATCCTGTATATAACCGTAAATCTGTTCTCCATCGTCTCCCTGAGTTGGGAATTTCGAGGCCAATAGCAGTACTTCTTCCCAGCTCATTTGATCATGGGGGTAGTCGATTCCATATCTGTCAAACAAATCTTTGTTATAAAGCAAGGCGGAGTTATAGAAGGTCGGAGATAATGCATACATTTTCCCTTTCCCCTTCATTCGTATGTAATCAATAATTTTGCGATTCATTTGGTCCAAATCAATATTGTCTACTTCAATCATCGTATCCAATTCGAATAATTTTCCGTCGTCTATCCATTTCAAGAAAGTATGTTCATCATTAAACCAAAATACATCAGGCTGGTTGTCATCTACCCATTGGTCGAATGTTTCCTCATCCGTAACAATTGGATAGGTTACAAGCTCTACTTCCAGCTTCGGAAATTTTGCTGACAGCATACTTGCATAATTTTTTACGGCCATAATTTCTGCGGGGATGGCTACTTTTAACACAGCTTCTTCATTTTTGCCGAACGGTTTAAGAGTGTGCTCCTTGTCTGAAGAACCGAATGTACAACCGGAAGTAATCAGTAAAGCGATAAGAAGGGAAAGCCGGATTGTAAAAGTGAGGAGTTTCATGCCTCAGTCCCCCTGTTTAATCTATGTTAAATAGCTTATACTGCTTCCATCATGCCTGGTAGGGGCTTACTCCTATGCCTACAACCAGACCAACTCATGATTCACCTTCCTATCACCAATCCATATGTGATATAATTAACCCATATATTACCTTTAGTAGATTAAATATATCATAGTAATAGGGGTAGTGAAACGTTTTCTTTTACATTTATTTGGAAGTTTTATAAAAGTGAAAGATAGTCTAATTTAGAATAAAAAAAGTAAACGAGGACCTTCGCTGGTGTACAAGAGTTGGAGATGTGACGAAGCTAATAGTAATCGCATATCAAAAAATTTTACATAAAATATACATCTTTTTACTCTTTTTGTCGATATAATCCTTATATATTGATTTTAGAAAAGAAAGGTTGTATCGATATGCTTGATGAAGCTGCTAAAATTTTGAATGAAGGCCTAACTTATCCCTTTATATTCATTGCTGCATGCGAGGCTGTGTATTTTTTCGTTGTTGCAATTATTTATTATCGCTTTCTCTACCGCACTATACCTGTAACCATCGCTAAAATTGTATTGATTGTAGGCGAATGCGCAATTCTTTTAATATGCATAGACGGATATGATTGGATTAAATCTTTTGTGGCCGATTGGACTACAGAGGGAATAATGATTGGGTTTGTTGTTTTAGTGGCATTTATCGTAATCCTAGGGGCTATTGTAGGCAGTAGGCAGCAGATGAAAAATACCGGTAAATCAGGCATAGAGGATCAAATGAAAAATGCGGCAAGGCCAAGTCACCCGCGAACTGGTTGGCGCTAAAAGAAACCGTGATGTAATCTTATCCTTGCTAGAAGCATGGGGGAAGCGGCGGCCGCTAAAGTGATCTTCTAAGCTGCGCTTGGCGAAAATGTGATGGACCAAAACGGGAGATGTGGTGTGTGATGATTGAATTTCTAAGGAATAAAGGGTCCAAAGCATACAATGAGATTTCAGAAATAGCCACAACTCCCAATTTACTTTTCTCTAATGACAGGGGGCAGTGCCAGGCAGAAGCTAATTATAATCTTTACACTATTCAAAAGATAAACAAATTAATTAAGAAAAGCAATGTTTCAATAGCTGAGCTAGAACAAACATTTAGCTTTGTTGAAGTATCATGGACAGCATATTTAAGAAAACATTTTAGAGACAAGGCTTTTGTTTTTTATATTTGGGGAGATTACCAGATCCCTGCTGTTCGATTGTCTGTGGTTTCTTATTATGAAGGCATGGAACTGCCCTTTGGCTGCATTCTGAAAAAGGTGAATCTTATGGATTTATTTAGAGAATATATAGAGAAAGCCCAGTTTGACGGTATACCTATTAGTGAAGGTTCAGAGTGCGGTGGGGAAGACGTGGATGAGAAAGCTAGCAGTTACGTACTTAATGTCTACTCAAATATCATTAAATGTTAGATGACTCTCATCATGAATATTTTTCCGGGTAAATTGCCAAATCCATTATCTATGTTCCTGTTGTGTATGTATGTGGTAGTTATCGGATTATTTCTTTATGGTGTGTATCGGCTAGTGTCCATCAATCGAAAGTTGAATGAGAAACGGGACAGTTTTAAATAGTTTTCTAAAATAATGACTACCAAGCAGCATGGAAACCAGTCTTGCGTTACGGCTTAAAAGCCCTCTTGAGGATTATGTTTCCGTGCAAGAGGGCTTTGCTATTCACTTTTTGGCAGGCAGCAAGCAACCTTCATTTAGGAATTAATATTTCCTGCTTTCTTATTTTGTTGAATCGACACAGGCAATCCGGTTTCAGATGACTCGTTGGCAGCTATAGCTATAGCCGCGCTGTCGCGCGCCCCCTTGATACCTTTAAAAATCGGTTCCCCTCTCTTTACCAAATCGACGAACTCATTCACAATGCCCGTATCACCGCCTCCATGCCCGCCGGACTTTTTCTCGGGGAAGTAGATAAGTTCTTCTTCGGTATGCCGCTTCAACACTCTGATTTTGAAATCCTGTTCGTTGTTATAGAAGCCCCATATCTTTCCCTTAGTACCAACAAACATAAATTCACGTGTATATTCGGGTGTGAAATGACATTCCATATAAGAAATACGAGAGCCATTATCATAATCAATAAGTACCAGGGCATTATCATGAACATCGCATTCTTCAGCGTATACACATAAATCATTGTTCAGCCTCACATCACCGTAATCCATCCGGTAACCCGTAACATTATCCACGTAATATTCGCAGGTATCGGAGTCGCTGCAGTCCCGGCATCGCTTGTCATTGGGTGCGCTGCCCCCAAACACATTCAGCCCGCCACTGCAATAGACTTTTACGGGAGAAGCATCGAGCAGCCAGTTCGTCAAGTCAAGGGAATGCGTGCCTTTTTCGAGAATCAAGCTTTTTACGTAGTCCTTGCGCCGTCTCGCTCCATGGTAATAATATTGGCCGCCTACAGATACATTGTCGGTTACAGTTCCGATCTTGATCTCCCCGATTTCACCCGAGGCGATGATTCGCTTCATATCCACCATGAGTGAACAGTAGCGCAGCTCCAGTCCTACCATAACGACACAACCCGATTGCGCTGCCGCTTCAATGATCCGGTCGCAATCCTCAATCGTCTGCGCCATCGGTTTCTCCAGATATACGTGTTTGCCAGCGGCCAGAGCAGCGATGGCATTCTCTGCGTGGGCATGATCGTTGCTGCAAATGACCACCGCATCCATATTCGGGTATTGCCAAAATTCATCGATCGAGGTTGTAGCCGGAATATCTCCAAGTTGACTGCGGGCAAATTCCAGGCTTTCTTGACGTACGTCACAGAGTCCTACCAGCTCACAGTCCGGATGCTTGCTGAAGTAGTGGCCTCCGAAATAAACGCCGCGACTCCCGGTCCCCAATATCCCGATTCCTACTTTTCTTTTATGGTCAATAGCTCCAGACACTTTGTGTATCAATCCCTTCCGATTCGGTTCTTTGTATTTGACACTACCTCTTTATACTAGTATCCTTGCCCAGTTGGTTCTATGTAGGTTATTGCTTTATATGGATAGAATATTGCTATTCTTAAGCCATCTATATAATCTGTGGTATAATTTGTGCAATGAACAAGGTCGGGAGGGTGGAGCATGGCAGATCCACAGCAGCGAATCAATCCCTCGGTTGGAGAACGCTTTCCATTCCGTACAGCGAATGTCTCCAACGTTATAAATGGATATTTGGTATATCCTCATTGGCATGATCAATTGGAATTTATCAAAGTCATGGACGGTAACGTCCTCGTTACGCTGGACAATCAGACATTTACAGCTGAGCAGGATGATATTATTTATGTGAATAGTGAACAAATTCATTCTGTTAAACCCAAGACGGCAAATGCAAGAATTATGGGCATCATTTTTGATAAATTTTTCATCACAAACTTTATGGAAGGCTTTGAAACGAAGCAAATCTATAAATTATTTATCAACATCAAACAGCGCCAAAGCTTATTTGCGCCTTCGCATCCCTTGTGGGGGGAGTTGAATGCTGCTATTCAGGCTTCTTATGAGGAGAACGAACGTCGGGATATTTATTATGAAATGGCCATCAAATCCTGTATTTATAGGATGATGACCGCGATTCTTCGTTATTTCGATAAACAGGGCTCTACGGAGAAGAGCGGCAATACCTCTTTAGCTATTAATCACTTCGTCGCGATCAGACCCGTTCTGGATCATATTGAAGAGCATTACGCCGAATCTATTTACCTGGTGGATTTGTGCCGGTTGGTGAGTATGAGTCCCTATCATTTCAGCCGTACCTTTAAAAAACTGATCGGCATGACCATACCGGATTACATCAACCTGACGCGAATCAACATGGCTAAAAAAATGCTGATGGACAGCGATCTATCGATTACCGAAATAGCTGAAAAGGTAGGCTTCTGCAATATGCATTACTTCGGAAAGGTGTTTAAGAATACTACGGGGGTTAGCGCATTGCATTTTCGGAATGAAATTAACAAGCAAGTCTTGTCCTGAAAAAAAAGAGACCCACAAGCTAAAAAGCTGTGGGTCTCAATCATTTCTATATATAAAAAAGGGGGGGGCGCAAATGGATATATGTATACTTAACCAGAAAATAAGTCGGTGAAACAAGTTACACACCAGCGTCATCATTTTTGCCAGCTTGACTATGGATGACTCCATTAACGTTAGTTGGGCCAAGCAGATGTAGTCGTTTTAGCTGAGTAGCCATGTAAACGGGCGTGTAAGGCATATCCTTTTCCAGCCAATACATAATGAGGCCCAGATGGGCGGATGTTGAGTAACGGATAATCATATCTCTGGGTATCGTCAGATGACGGTCATGCGGCTGAGCTATGGTTGACCTTTGATATAAGGAGTCTCGAATGATGTTCTCCATACGCATGGCAAAGCCAGGTAAACCATTGGGGCCCAGCATCACTTTATAAAAAGGGGCATATTGGGCAATATGCTCAAACTGGCGAATAAAGGACGGGGGCGGTTCATCCGCATCCATATAAAAATCACCAACCTCAAAACCTGAAGGCAGCTGGAAAGCATTCATAAATTCATGCATCAATTCATTGACGATTTTCTCAAGCAGATCATGCTTATCCTGAAAGTGAAGGTAGAACGTGGCGCGGTTGATTTCGGCCCGCTCTGTAATATCTCGAACCGTTACATGATCAAAGCCCTTTTCATTCATTAGAAAAATAAGGGCATCTCTGATTACATGAAGCGTTCGTCTAATACGCGGATCGAGCTGTGTTGGTTTTTTTGACATGACTGTTCTCCTTTGTTTAACATGTATCCCTTGTGCGATACCTGGCAAGTTGATGTTGATAATGCGACATGTTCCGGTAATTTGTTGGTTGCTGAAAATCCTTACTATCATTATTATAATCAACGTATAGTTGGTAATGCAACACTATGTTGCTTATAATTAATATTTAAGGAGCGTGCAGGAATGTTAGATGCTAAACCGAAGGCAGGAATCATTACGACTGGCTTGTTAATGGGACTGGTATTATCTTCATTGGATCAGACTATTGTATCAACCGCCATGCCTACTGTAGTAAAAGGATTAGGAGGACTCCCGCTGTACAGCTGGGTTTTTGCCATTTACATGCTGGTCTCGACGATCACGATGCCGATTTATGGCAAGCTGGCCGATTTGTTTGGACGCAAAAGGATGTATTTAATGGGTTTGTTTTTATTTCTTTTAGGCTCTGTTTTATGTGGTCTTGCAGGAACGATGAGGGAGCTTATTGTTTTTAGAGGGATACAAGGTCTTGGTGCTGGGGCATTAATGCCCATTGCGATGACGATTGTTGGGGATATATATCCCCCTGAAAAACGTGGCAGGTTTATGGGCTTGTTCGGAGCGGTATTCGCGATATGCAGTATCCTCGGACCGATGCTTGGCGGGTTGATTGTGGAACACATAAGCTGGGGGTGGATTTTTTATGTGAACCTTCCGATTGGTATGGCTGCTTTCTATCTCATAGCGGTGTCCTTAAAAGAAAGCAAAAGCGATGAGAAAAGATCGATTGACTGGCTAGGTGCAATTACGCTAAGTGGTGCAATAGGATCCATTCTACTGGCGCTGGTGCTGGGTGGGAATGAACAAGGACAAGGGGCCGGGGCAAAGCTTGCTTGGGATTCTCCGGAAATTGTCGTCCTGTTCTGTATGGGTGCTATATTGCTCGCTTTGTTCATCTGGATTGAAACTCAAGCGAAAGAGCCGATCATTCCGCTTCAATTATTTGGTATCCGTGCTATTGCTTTCGGGAATATGGCTGGATTTTTTATGAGTGCAGGGATGTTTGGGGCGATTGTGTATATTCCGCTGTTTGTACAGGGTGTTATTGGGGGAAGTTCTTCTATTACTGGCTACATATTAACTCCGCTGATGTTATCCACGATCATCACCTCGACTGCAGGTGGACGCTTGATGAGCAGGCTGACGTTCCGTATGATCCTCATTCCCAGCCTTGCGTTAATGGCAGTAGGGTTTTTCTTTCTAAGCCAACTGACCGTGGATACGAGTAGATTTCAAATCGTGATGATCATGATCATCACCGGGCTTGGCATGGGGGCAGTTTATCCTGCTCTAGGTACGGCTGCGCAAAGTGCTGTGGACAGCAGGTCCCGCGGGGTCGCAACGTCCTCTTCTCAATTTTTCCGCTCTATGGGTGGGACCATCGGGGTCAGTGTGTTAGGAAGCCTGTTATCGCAGCGTATGGCAGCGGGATTAACTGAGCTTAATAGTAAGCTGGGTGCCTCTTTTTCGCCGGAGCAATTACAGCACTATACCAATCCTCAGGTGCTCCTTGATTCCAATGCAAGCTCATTGCTGCCGCAAGAAGTGATTCTGGGGCTTCGCCATGTGTACAGTGAGGCTTTAGCTTATGTATTTTTAGCCGGATTGGTTTTTGTTGGCCTTGGTCTTGTAGCTAGTTTCTTTCTGGGAAATGCCCGATTAATACCCAAACCTGCGAGCACCTTTGCAAAAAAGACTTCCAACGTTTAATTTGAAATTCCCGAGGGTACGATGATACGATACAGGAGGAAGCTGCAAGTGATGAGCCGAATTAGGTAGTGATGGATTGTTCAAATGAATAAAGGAATCAAATTGTTGCTAAAGGAGATAGGATCATGGATGCCAAAGAACTGGAAGAACAGCTTGCCAAAAAGCTGACAGCAGGTGAAATCGAAAACCAGGATGCAGAAGAGGCGGCAGTCAAGCGGCTGCCAATAAAGACGGAAATCCGCATACAAGCACAAATTGACCCAGTCGTAGAGGAGACCAAGCAGTATCGGAAAATGGCTGAAGAAGTAGACAAACGTTACTCGCGATACGATAAATTCGTTGATGGGGACTCTTCTGAAGGCGCTTCGAAAAGTGGGACGGAAAGCGGATTGGAAAGCGAATCAGAAAGCGCGTCGGAAAGAAAGACGGAATCGTAGCAGGCAATAAAGTCATGGGGCAACTGGCAGAGGCAAAAAAAGAAACCGGATCTTCGCAGCGCGAGCGTAGCTGCAAGGATCCGGTTTCTTAACTGATGAAGCAGCGTTTCTATCGCGCCTTCATCTATACTGTGTTCACTATCCCTAAGCCTCAGGAGAAAAAAACTTGCTGGTTGTCCGCTGTCCGTTTGAGGTTAGTGTTCTTGCTATTTGTTGCTGAGAGAGGAAAGGTTGTCGGTGGAAGAGCGATAGTAGCGGCCCGACTCCCGGAATGGAGCGTGTGTGCTCCACTTTAACGATGTTTTTCATCGTTAAAGTGAGTGTTTGCAGATCATCAGCTACTTTAATGATGATTTTCATCGTTAAAAGAGGACAAATGACCTCTTTGGACGGTAAAAAGGGATTTTAACGATGTTTTTCATCGTTAAAGCAAGGATGTCGAGCGAACCTGGTACTTTAGCGATGAAAAACATCGCTAAAGTACTAGGCGGGCTACGATTGGAGACTCCAGCGCCTTGCCCTCCAGGAAATCTCCTCCCACCAAGAGAAAAAAACTTGCTGGCTTTCCGTTTGAGGTTGGGGTTCTTGCTATTTGTAGCTGAAAGAGGGAGCTTGCTATGGGGTGGAGAGCGTAGCGTCCGCCTTTAAAGATGTGTTCCTACCGCCAGATCCATTCAAGGGAACACATCTTTAACAGCGGTGGAACCCATAGCAAGCTCCCTCCCCACGCACCAACGCCATGAACACGCGCCTCAAAGGAAGCTACAAGGCATATTTCTAAATATATTCGGTCATTCCCTTCTCCTTCAGCAGCTCAACGATTTCTTTGACAGCTTGCGCGTCGTCCTTGGGACAGATTAATAGGGCATCGTCGGTGTCCGCTATGATGAAGCCGTCTACTCCTATTGTCGTGATGAGTCTGCCATTTCCATATATGATTGAATTGCGGGTGTCTATGCCCATATGATTTGCTTTTATAATGTTGCCTGATTGATCTGGAGGGAAGATCGCACCTAACGCATCCCAGCTTCCGATATCATTCCAGCCAAATTGACCAGACAGAACAACGACTTCATCAGAGCGCTCCAGTATGCCGTAATCAATTGAAATGTTTTGCAGCGTCGGATAAATCTGATTAATGATTTCCTCTTCCTGTTCTGTACCCAAATAAACGCTGATGGGCAGCATGGTCTTATACAGCCGTGGCAGATAACGTTTGAAGTTGTCGATAATCACGGATGTTTTCCAGATGAAGATACCGCTGTTCCATAAGTAATTGCCTGACGACAGATAGCCTTGGGCTTTCTGGAAGTTTGGTTTTTCTACGAATTCCGCTACTTCGTATACGGCCACAGGACGGGAGGCGATAGGCTCTTTGTCAAAAGCAATATAGCCGTAGCCGGTAGAAGCGAATGTAGGCTTAATGCCGATGGTTACGATTTTGTCCGACTCCATGGCTACCGTGCAGGCTTCGTCCAGCGTGAGCCGGAATTGTTCTTCATCCGTTATATGATGATCGGAAGGCAGCACGACCATTAAAGAATCGCCGTGGGATTTTTCTATGGATAACGCCGCAAAAAGTATGCTTGCAGCCGTGTTGCGAGCAACGGGCTCAATCAAAATATTGTGCTTGGACACGCTGCTATGCATAATGCTTTCCAGCAATACGGCTTGAGAGCGATTCGTCACGATGACTGTATTTTCCTGAGGAATAATGCCTTTGAATCTTTCGATGGTATCGTTTAACATAATATCGTTTCCGCTAATATTTAGAAGCTGTTTAGGAGTTTCTTGTCTGGACAGCGGCCAGAAGCGGGTTCCGCCCCCGCCTGCAAGGATAGTAGCAAATTTATTCATGATGCATCACCAAATGAGCGATAGAGAAAGAAATAATGCTTTCTGAGCCTTGATTCAGGTTTAACCCCGTACTATGAATGCCGTCATAGCACGCCCCGGTTTGCGGATCAATCAGGGGAGTGTTTATTGAATTACGTCCTGCGTACCATTCATAGCATAAGGCTGCCTGCTTCAGATAAGCAGAATCTTGGAGTACCATAGCCGCCTCTTTACATGCAAGAAGCATCTCACATGCTTCAATCGGCTGTTCGTCGTAAGGAGCGGCCGTGCCGTCTCGCAGCAGCCAGCCGTGGCTGCCAATCGGCTTATAATAGCCTTCTTTAGAGAAGGTTTTGGATGCCAGGAAATCCAAGCTTTCCTTGGCTGTTTCTTTTAAGCTGGCTTTATTTGAAATACGAAATGCTTTTAATAGTGCCCATGGCAGCATGGAATTTCCGTAGGTAAGGCTGTTTTCAAACCAATTCCAACCGTTCCCCTTGTTGCGGGTATATTGATTGTGCAGCCGGACGGCAATCTGTTCGATCAGCTCGATGATGATGGCTCTGGGCAGAAAAGCTTTCTCTTCCGCGGTGCTTGGCGTATGGAGATAAGGAAAGGAGTAAGTTAAAGCATCAGGGGTGTCTATCAAGTAGCTTAGACCGATGATGGCATAGGCTCCGGCACGAGGAGAACCGAGCGCATGAATGTGTGGTAATGCCTGATTCATTAAATAACGGCAGGTGTTAAGCAAATTATCGGGTAGGATTGAGGAGTGGGAGAGCGCGAATCCAAGTGCCCATAACGTGCGTCCCTGACAATCTTCGGAGCCGCTATCCTCAATAAATGAACGATTATAATCCATGAAATTTCTAAAGTTGCCGTCTGTATTTTGTGCGTGATGAATGAAGGAAATATAAGTATGGATAAGGTCCAATGTGACTGAATCTTTGCTGTTTTTGTACAATAAGACGGCTGCGATTAATGCCCGTGCGTTGTCATCTGTCGTGTAGCCTTTTGAGCGGTCGGGAACTCCAAACTTGGTATGCTGAAAAATTCCTGTATCGTCAGTAAGCCTGCGTAAATAATCGGATTTGTACTTTAGTATCGTTTCTACTTCCATTAAATCACACTCCTGTTAGCTAATTCTGAACTCTTTATTTTCTCCTGGAACAAGGCTGCATAGGTTTTGGCGATTTCCTTCCACAGCATCGTTTTTCCGAGCTCTAATGTGCGATCTTCCATTTCTTTTACTTTTGCAGGATTATCCAGCAGTTGGAGGATGCGAGCTTCCAGAGAGGCGGAATCGCGGAAATTGGCCAATAAGCCCCTGCCCTTTGCCAGCATCTCCTCAGCATACCGGTAAGGCGTGGAAATAATGACCCTGCCGTAACCGACTCCGTACGCCAAAGTACCGCTAACAGCTTGATCCTTGCCTAAGTAAGGAGTCATATAGATGTCTGACATAACAAGCGATTCAATAACTTCCACCTGTGTCAACAGCTTGTCGACGAAAAGAACGTTATGATTTAAATCAAATTCTTTCACAAGCCCCATTAGCTTTTGTCTGTATACTTCGCCTGCTTCTTGTTTGACTACCGGATGGGTTTTTCCGAAAATGATATAAAGAGCCTCCGGATGCTGTTTGACCACTCCGCGCATGGCCTCTATGCTATATTCAATTCCCTTGCCAGGACTTAGGAAGCCAAAGGTTGATAAAATTTTCCGGTCAGCAAAGCCATATTGTTCTTTAAGCTTCGATCTTGATTCGGTTTTGACATAAGGCACTCCGTGATGAATGAAAGCGACTTTTGTGGCATCAATGCCATAAATAGAGATCAAATCCTTGACGGTAGACTGCGCCATCGTGACAACTTTGACACTTAGCTCCGCAACCCGATTCATGATGTACCGCTGCTTGGCAGAAGGCGTTGTTAATACGGTATGAAAAATAACGATATATGGAATACTTAATCTCTCAACGAATGGAATCAAATATTCCCCGCTCTCCCCGCCATAAATACCGAATTCGTGCTGAATAACGAGAAGATCAACTTCTGACAAGTTCAGATAATCAGCCGTAGCTATGTAATCCGACAGCTTGTGCTGGTCAATTTCCCTCATCACTTGCTCCTGATAGTTGTAGGTTTCGTTGTTGTTGATAGCGATGATACGAGGCTTATTGAAGCCTTGAATATGCTCAAACTGGTCTAATAAATCTTGTGTAAATGTAGCGATACCGCATTCTCTCGGCAGGCTGGTTCCAAGGAAAACGACGTTCCGATTGCTGCTTGTATGTTTCATTTAAATAGCCTCCATCTTGGTTCAGGATTTTTAGCAAAAAAAAAAGAAAATAAAGAGGGCTTTATTTCTTTTGGACGTGTACATATTTTATTTTCTGAAAATTCAAAATTCATTCCCTGCTCCAACTATAACATGACCATTTTTTCTTGTCAATTTTATTGACTCTCCGCCATTCTCCATATATATTATTGTAGGAGGTGTATGTATGCCAGTCATACGGAGTAAATTAAAAGAAGTTATGGAAAATCATGATCCTAAACTATCGATACGCAAGCTTGCCAAAGATGTTAATTACCACTTCGATTCCATTCGCCGCATGTATAAAGATGAGATGGTACAGTATCCGAGGGATTTGCTGCTGAAGCTATGCCTGTACTTTAATGTCCAGCCGGGACAGCTCATTGGAATCGAAGAAATAGCTAAGGACAATGGTTCGGAAAATGTTGGAGAAAATACTGGACAAAATGATGCAGAAAATGATGGAAAGATAGATGAATCGATTGAACATCAGGAGGACGGTAATGACAAAAGAACAGAGGAAAACGGAAACCTGTAAACAGCTTCTGGATACATTTTATGCCAGCCCCCGCACAACGAAAGTGGAGAAGCTAAGCTTCTCTGGGGTTGGCCATAGGGATGTATATAATATAACGGCCCCGTTCCGGTACGACGGGGAGGAAGTGATCTTGGGAAGAGTTGAGGAACGGGATAGCGAGTTCTCTCAAGTCTTCTTTTTTACATACGACAACAATCATATTTGGACTCCCCGTGAACATACTCATACTTATAATTTGCAGGATCCATGCTGGACTATCATCAAGGGTGAATTAATTATTGGCGGAGTTGAAGTCATCACTGCAGCCGATAATCCGGAAAAAATTGTGTCATGGGTCACTCAGTTTTATCGCGGTTTTCAAATTGATTCGTTATGTCACTTTTCGTCAGGTCCGGGTACGATGAAGGATATTCGTCTCATCGAGCTTGCGGATGGCAGGGTAGGCGTATTTACAAGGCCGCAAGGAGCAAGAGGCGGAAGAGGGCAGATCGGATTTACGATTATCGATTCACTGGATGAGCTGAGCGAGCAAACCTTCAATGATGCTGAAATGCTTCGCGACCAATTTGTCCCTGAAGAGTGGGGCGGTGCGAACGAAGCGCATCTACTGAGTAATGGCCACGTCGGCGTACTAGGACATATAGCCTGTTTTGATATATTAGGTAACAAGCATTATTATGCGATGACTTTCGCTATCAACCCCGAAACCTGTGAGAAAACGCCGATGAAAATTATTGCTGCAAGAACTGACTTTCCAATAGGCCCAGGCAAGCGACCGGAGTTGGAGGATGTTATTTTCAGCGGTGGACTTATACGGTCAGCCAATGGCCGAGCCGTGCTATCCGTTGGTGTTAGTGATGCCGAGGCTTATCAGATTGACATTCCCGATCCTTTTATCGAATATGAACAATTTGACTAGATTTTATGGTCGTGTTATAATTGAGATGACAAGAATTTATGGTCAAAGAGAGCGGGAATTAAATAAATGAATAAGTCCATTCAACTAAACAAGCGCACTGGCGAGACAAAAGCCCAAATCAATCAAGCAAGAAAACAGGGACGTATTCCGGCGGTGTTGTACGGAGTTGGTAAAGAGACTTTGTCCGTAGAAGTTAATGAGAAAGAAATATTGGACATTTTGAAAAAAAATCCGCGGGCTATTCTTCAAGGCAAAACCTCTGATGAAAAAGTGGTTCCAGTTCTTGTTCAGAACATCCAAAGGGAAACCTTGTCGGGCAAATTGCTGCATATCGACTTTCATCATGTGAACATGACGCAAAGCATGGATAGCAAAGTGACCATCCATTTCTCAGGAGATGCACTTGGTGTGAAAGCCGGTGGGGTGCTGCAGATTGAGATGTATGAAGTAGAAGTCCGCTGCATGCCTGGAGATCTGCCAACTTCCATGGAAGTGGACATTAGCGGCCTGGACGCTGGCGACCAGCTTCTCGTTTCCGACCTGATTTTCCAGGATGGAATTGAAGTGCTGACGGATTCGAATGCTGTCATGATTCAGATCAAAGTTGTTCATGAGGAAGTTGAAGAAGAGACGGCCTCATAGATTTCTTTTGGATATGATATAGATATAGAAGATACGGGTACAAGTATAGATACAGTCATAGGCATAGGCATAGGCATAGGCATAGGTAAAAGTATAGAAATAAGGTAAAATGCTATTAACATAAATCTTAAATAATAGGTAGATGTTGTGTTGAGATCCCCTTTAGGCGGAGCGTGTGCAAATTCATGGGTTTCATGAATCCTGGACACTTTTGCTTGAAAGGGGATTTTTTTGTGCAAAAAAGTACAGGTCGATAAGGCTCCAACCTGCCATGGGGGCAAAAAAAGATGCAATTGCGATTGTACATCTTTTTGTTGCCTAAAAGAACCTTTTAAAGGAAATTCCTGCAAATCTCAGGCTGTTGAGAAAGTATTTGAACATTGCCTTCAGATCAAATAAGATGTGGGGGAACTCATCTTTTAAAAGAAAAATCGATTTAAAACGATCTTAGAGCCCTGTTTTCGGACGGATTTTTCTTTTTTTTCAGCGTTGATTAAAAACAGGGGGTTTCTCAACAGCCTGAAATCTGCAGGTTTTACTATGGTTAGAGTCAACTGACCTACAAAGGGAGGGGAATCTTTCCGAGACTGCTGAGAGGTGAGTTTTGATCGATTTCAGTTAAGATTTGATTTGCTAATAGTGAATCGAAATCGACAGGCTCATTAGATCCGTTTTTTGCTCTGAATAGGGCTGACTGAAACTGGGGAAAACGGCGCCAGTGGCAACCGATTTACCTTCTGCTGAAGCACCACGAGTGATTAAACACGCTATGGACGAGGGATATTTTAAGACTGGTGAAAAGTCATATATGTTTTCATGTTATCGTTGCATTTGTAAATGTGAATGGATACAATTGGAATGTGGGGAGAGAGTATGCCGACAGATGCTCCAGAGGACATTATGGCCAAGTTGAAAGAATCAACTTCGCGGCACTTGCGTCAACAAAACCAACATTTGAAGCACTTGCCAAGCCTTTGGACTCGTTCCTATTTGGCCAGTACGGCAGGGCACATATCCAGTGAAACGATCAAACGCTATGTTGAAGAACAAAAGATAAGGGGGTGAACTCTATGCAAACGATAACCGTTCAAATACGTATATTCCCAAGCGATCCTTCTTTATTGAAGGAGGCGGGAAATGAATATATCCAAACGGTCAATCTGCTAACCGAACAAGCTGAAGCATCGGGCGTCTTTCCAAAGCTGACATCCAAAGATATCAAGGCCAATCTGCCTTCCGCAGTTAGGAACCAAGCTATTCGAGATGCGCGAAGCATCCATAAAAAGATGAAGAAGCAAGGCAAACGTCCGATTCTCAAGCGCAGAGCCTACTACGTGAACAATCAAAACTATTCGTTTGGAGAGGATGCCGTTTCCATCCCCTTCATGATAGACGGAAATGTGCGGAGGATAACCATTTCGGCACATATAACGCAGCGAGAGCAAGGCTTGCTGTCAAGCGGAAAGCTGGGACTCTTAAAAATCGTCGAGAAGTCGGGCAAGTGGTACGTTCAAATTTCGGTTGAAAAAAGGACGGAATCAACAATGGGCGACGTCACGATGGGCATTGACCTGGGATTAAAAGTCCCTGCCGTCATTGTCACATCCACAGGAAAGACACAGTTTGCCGGCAACGGCAGGCAGAACAAGTTCATGCGCCGCAAATATCAAGTGCGCCGAAGAAAGATGGGCAAGCAGAAAAAAATATCTGCGATCCGCAAGCAGCAGAATAAGGAACATCGCTACATGATGGACCAAAACCACAAAATCAGCAGGAAGATCGTGAACACGGCGATAGAACAACAAGTATCAGTCATCAAGATCGAAAAGCTAACGAACATTCGCCAGGCGACAAGAACAAGTCGTAAAAACGCAAAGCATCTGCATAACTGGACGTTTCATCAATTGCTCCTGTTTATCGCCTACAAAGCGGCCTTAGCGGGCATCCGAGTTGTCGAAGTGAACCCAGCCTACACTTCGCAAACCTGCCCCGCATGCGCAAAGCGAAATAAGGCAAGGGATCGAATGTATCAGTGTTCATGCGGATTCCACGCACATCGCGACAGAGTTGGGGCAATCAATATCATGCGCCAACCTGGGATAGATGGTAACAGTCTATCAGCCTAGATAGCTATAAGCTCTGATCTAGGACGAGCTAATGAGCTAGCTCTTCACTTAGCAGTCTGCACAAAACAGAAATGGCCTGCGTGCGTTAACTAGCTAAGAATCCCGCAAATTTAACCGTGTTGGAAGCTCAAAGGAACTCCTGAACGTGTTGTGATTTTGACTAACGAAGGCACTGTGGCCCTTCTTGCAGTCGGGATTAAACCAGTTGGTGCCGTCCAATCGTGGATTGGAGATCCCTGGTATGATCACATTAAAGCAGATATGCAGGATGTTACTACTGTGGGGGATGAATTACAACCGAATATTGAACTGATCGCCAGTCTTAAACCGGATCTCATTATTGGGAATAAAGTCAGACAGGAGAAAATATACGAGCAATTAAAGCAGATCGCTCCTACTGTATTCGCGGAAGATTTAGCAGGTGACTGGAAAATCAACTTCAAGCTGTATATGGAAGCAGTGAACAAGAAAGAAGAGGGAGAGAAGGCTATGGCCGACTTCGACAAGCGTGTTGCTGATGTGAAGGCCAAACTGGGCAGCATAGCTGAGACCAAAGTATCGGTTGCACGGTTCTCCGCCTCGCAGGTGCGTATTTATCAGAAGCAAACCTTTTCGGGAGTGCTTTTAAACCAACTGGGCTTTGCGCGTCCCGCCTCCCAAGACAAGGACTCCTTTATCGAGGTCATGTCCAAAGAAACGATACCCCAAATGGACGGAGACGTTTTATTCTACTTCGTGACAGAAGCTGCCGGGAAGACGGATGCTTCCAAAGTGGTAGAGGACTGGATGAAGGATTTTTTGTTCAAAAACTTGAACGTATCCAAAAACAACAAAGTTGTACAAGTAGATGAAGCCATTTGGAATTCGGCAGGAGGCTACAAAGCGGCTAATTTACTTTTGGATGAAATTGTTGCCTATTTTGATGTAAAGTAAGTAACTTGGTAAGGTTCATCAAGCTAAAAGCTAACGTCATTATTACTGGTGTTAGCTTATTTATGATTTGGAGGAGGAACGAAGGTGACTATATGGATGCAAAGCCGCCAAGGAAAGCTATGGGGTCTGGGGGCAGGTTTTATTGTGCTGCTTATCTGTATGCTTGCTAGTGTTTTATTTGGTATTCATCAATTCGGCCTGAGAGATTTGTGGCTGGCTTACAATCAATTCGATGGCTCTAATGAACACCTGATTATTACGAATACACGCGTACCACGTGCGTTGATAGCCGCGGCTGTAGGGGCAAGCCTGGCTATTGCAGGTACTCTTATGCAAGTATTAACGAGAAATCCACTAGCTTCTCCGTCCATATTCGGGATCAATTCGGGATCAATTCGGGAGCAGTCTTATTCATTGTGATTGGCCTCGCTGTCTTTGGTTCATCGCTAACGATGAGCAGAATGGTCTGGCTTGCTTTTGCCGGGGCGGCTGTCACTTCATTCTTGGTTTATGCTTTGGGCATGCAGGGAAGAGGAGGGTTTGAACCCATTAAACTCACGTTAGCGGGGGCATCTGTAGCAGCCTTTGCTTCTTCAATCACTTCGGGGATGATGTTGATTAATAAACACTCGCTGGAGTCTGCTTTGTTCTGGATGGTCGGTTCTGTGTCAGGGAGAGAGCTGAATCATCTGCTTATCGTGCTCCCCTATATGTCAGTAGGATTGCTTCTGGCTCTATGGTTATCGGGATCGTTGAACGTGATGGCATTAGGAGACGAGAGTGCGAAGGGCCTTGGCCAACGAATGATGCTTATACGTGTTGTGTCGGCAATCGCTATTGTGCTTCTGGCAGGAAGCGCTGTTGCCGCAGCAGGTCCCATTGCTTTCATAGGGTTGATCGTCCCCCATTTGTGCAGATACTTGGTAGGGAATGACCATCGCTGGCTGCTTCCCCGGGTACAATCTCGTTTATCGGATTATTAGCTCCCCATATGGCCAGAAAGCTTGCAGGCAACGCTTATCAAATCCTCATACCGCTGTCTGCGCTCATAGGTGCGATTATTCTCCTCTTGGCGGATCTGGCCGGGCGGATGCTTTTCCAACCGCTTGATATACCTGCGGGGGTTTTTACAGCAGGAGTAGGCGCTCCTTTCTTCATGTATTTATTGTTTAAGCGTAAGGCTTCTGCGGGATGATTTTTTTGAAAACTATGTAGTTATATATGTGGTATAATTTTACTATTCCGAAAAAAGTTGATAATTTGATCTGGGAGGAAGAAGTAAATGATGATGATCAGCGCGATTCTCGTTGGCATTGTTGCTTTGGAGCATTTGTATATTTTGTATTTGGAAATGTTTTTGTGGACGACTCCCAGGGGATTGAAAGCGTTCGGAACTACGAAGGAGGTAGCAGAAGCCTCGAAATCACTGGCAGCTAACCAAGGATTATATAATGGCTTTCTTGCCGCGGGATTAATTTGGAGCTTGTTATACCCTAATGAAGAGGTAGCTCGTCAGCTTCAATTATTTTTTCTGGTTTGCATTCTTATCGCGGCCATTTTTGGAGGTATGACGGCTAAAAAATCGATTCTCTTAGTTCAAGGACTTCCTGCGCTGGCGGCTCTTGTATTTGTTTGGTTGTCTTAAAATCAATTATGCTGATATTCCGACTATATATATTTGAGACCAGGTACTAGAAAAAGTTAGTACTGTTGCTTATGATTAAATTCCCTTACAATAAAGCTATACAATAATACACCAAATAAATACATCTTCAAAAAGATTCACTCTAAATGCTATGTCCAGATGAGTAAGGCTTGTATCGATAAAACGAACGAATGATAATGAGGTGCTGATTCTATGAATATAACCAAAAAACATAAAGTACTCATACTTTCGGGAGATTTAGGCGATGGGCACAAGCAGGCTGCCCGGGCGATTCTCGAATCGTCGCAGCTGAACGGCTCTGACGTGGAAGCAACAGTCGTTGATTTTATGGAGTGGACGCACCCGCATTTGCATACACTAGGCCGCAGCCTTTACATTCAGTGGATCAAAATGTTTCCCTCCGTTTATGGATATTTGTTCGAAAAGACGCGTACAGACAATTCTTTTTCCCGATTGTCCAAGCGTATAAGAATGTTTGCGTTCAAGCGGATGCTTCAGCTCCTTGAGGATGTACAGCCGACTGTCGTGGTCTGCACGTTTCCAGGCGCGGCTGCAGCTATGTCGCTGCTAAAGGCGCACGGCCATACAGATCTTCCCACTGTTACAGTAATTACGGATTATACCGACCATAGCTATTGGATTCATCCTTATACCGATAAATATCTAGTCGGCTCGGACCATGTCCGTGAAGCCCTTATTGCCCAGCGCGTTCCGGCTTCCCGAATTACGGTAACCGGCATTCCAATCTGTCTGGAATTTGCCCGGTCGATGGATCGCAGCCAGCTGCGCGACAAGCATGGCTTGGAGCCATCTCTTCCGACCGTGCTCATCATGGGCGGCGGGCTCGGGATGATCAGCCGCGCATTTATTCAGCAGTTGCAGTCAGACTCCAGACTTAAGCCGGTGCAATTCGTCATTGTATGCGGCCGCAACGAGAAATTGCAGGCTAAGCTGTCCGCGGAGCTGAAGCATGACAGCCACCGATTCAGAGTGACAGGCTTTGTAGATTATGTGCACGAGCTCATGGCGTTGTCCGACTTGATCATAACGAAGCCAGGGGGATTGACGACTTCCGAAGCGCTTGCCACTGAGCTGCCTATGCTGTTGTATAAGCCTCTTCCTGGACAGGAGCAGGATAATGCAGCATTCCTGGTATCAGCAGGCGCTGCCGTGCAGGCAAACGATGAAGCAGACTTATTGGGCCTATTAGCGGAGCTGACCGCAAGTCCTGAGGTCCTTCATGCAATAAGCGCAAAAGCGAAGCTGCATCAGAACAAGACGGCGTCATTCCAGGCAATGCGGACGATCCTGAACACAACCAATGTGGTTCCGGCTCCGCGCCGCATCGGGCGGGTTGTGTACGCTGAGGTGTGATAGTAATCCAAGCTCAAGCAGAGACCGTGCTTGAGCTTGTTTTTTTTGAGACTGGTTGGGTTGGATTAGACCGACCTGGCTAGACCTGCCTGGACCTGACTAGAGCGGCCTAGATTAGATGCGCTTATAAAAATCAGCGGCTAAAAGATGCAAAAGTGCAGGTTTTTTCACTCGAATCTGCTTATTAGTAGTGAAATCCTGCGAAAGCTTATGCATCTTTTTGTCCCCCATGGTTGGTTCTTATTGGAATGTATTCTATAGGTGGGAAAGAGAGTACACTAAGAGAAAAACCCTTGCTGGCTGTTCGTTTGAGCTTGGTGTTTATGTGATTCGTGCGATTGTAGCTAAAGAGAGGGAATGGCTGTGGGCGGAAGAGCGGAAGCGTCCGCCTTTGAAGATTTGTTCCAACCCCCTTATCCATTCCATTCAAGGGAACAAATCTTTAACAGCGGCTGGAGCACACAGCCATTCCCTCCGTCATGCACCAACGCCATGAACACGCTCATCAAAGGACGCCACTAGGTCTTTTTCTCATAGTGCCACCATAGACGCATTTTAGATGCAGCCATTTCAATGATTCCCATAGAGTTGATATACTAATGCAAATAATTCTAGTATGATATTAGTAGTGATTTTATAAGTAGAGGAGCATATCGGAAATGGTAAGAAGAAATAACAAGCAAGAAACAGCAGTGGAAAAGCTCGATCATAGGGTAAAAGTGCTGTTGAAGGAATGGGCTGGACTAAGTGGCTTTTATGGATATAAGTCATTGGAGCTGGATGAGATTTTTAAATTGGTAAATACGGAAGGCTGGAAAACGAATGTCGATAAATCAGATCCAGCTGCAAGAATAGTGGAAATGGTTAAGGAAGGCACAGTGAGAAAAGCGAAATTCAGTCTTGACGAAAAAGGCAGGGCTTTAAGAGATTATTAGAATTATCATTTAAATTGATCATTAAAATTTAAGCTGTCATTTTTTTCGTATTGAAGAAATTAGGGCAGTTTTGCGGGCTTCAGTGAGGTGCCATGGTGCAAGGTGCATGTTTCATGTTACATATTTGCATGTTTGCATCTCATTGGAAAACCAGCATATTGTTGAGTTCATGGGACAACATCCTATTAGGGAGGTAAACTATATGAATGAATGTCCAAAATGTAAACGAAGTGATTTTTCAAAAGCAATCCAAGCAGGATATGCTAATGTAAGACCAGAAAATGCAGGTGTTTTTCATACAGGTTCTGAGTTGGTGCATGTGTTTTGTTTGAATTGCGGCTTCATTACAGAAAGTTATGTGAAAAAACCAGAGAAGTTCAGACCCGATAAATAATATCCATCCTACATGACAATATAAGCCTACAAGAGCCAACATAATAGACGATGAGTATAGCGCATCTCTTTCTTGCAGTTCTTTCTTAAAGCTGCTTTTTTTAGTCGCATTTACATACATTATTTACCATATCCAATAGTTACCCCCAGAGAAGTTCAGTTGTGTGCGAATAGTGTGAAGGATAACAGTTCAATTTGAACATAATCACCTACATACATATACATCCGCTACTATGAGCATAGTCAATTTGAACAGCGAGAAGGAGCGTACCTATGTTAAAAAGATTTGAAAAACTGTTCGGCGTAGATTTGGGTACTTGCAATACTTTGATCTATCAAGAAGGAAATGGCATCGTTCTGCAGGAGCCTACTGTCGTTGCAATCCGAAAGGACACTGGGGAAGTCGAAGCCTTTGGGGCGGAAGCCTATGCGATGATCGGAAGAACTCCGGCTAATTTGGAGGTTATCTACCCGTTGAAGGATGGAGTTATTGCCAACTTTGACATGACTACAGCTATGTTGAAACATTTTATAAGCAAAATACAAGGAAAATACAACTGGTTTCGCAGTTCTCAAGTGTATATTTCCGTGCCATGCGGGATTACCAATGTGCAGAAGCGTGCTGTAGAAGAAGTGATTGCACATAAGGGAGCAAGAAGATCGATAGCGATTGAAGAGCCACTTGCCGCGGCTATTGGAGCGGGACTTCCCGTAGGTGAGCCTATCGGCAGCATGGTGGTGGATATCGGTGGCGGGACGAGTCAAGTAGCCTTGATCTCGCTGGGTGGAATTGTGGTATGCCACTGCGTGCGCCGTGGAGGCATGTCGATCGACCAGGACATTATCGAATATGTGAAAAAAAAGTACAATTTAGTTATTGGTGATCGTACCGCAGAGGAAATCAAGAAAAATATTGCTTCCGCGGTAATGCCGGAAGATGATAAGCAGATGGATATCAGAGGCCGTGATCTGGTCGAAGGCTTGCCGAAAAACATCTCTATCACCTCCAGAGAGATTTATGAGATTTTGGATGATTTTTTTGTATCGATTGTAGAAAGCATCCGGCTGACTATGGAGCAAAGTCCGCCTGAATTGGCGGGAGATGTGATGGAACGCGGAATCCTCTTATGCGGAGGCGGGGCACTGCTCCATGGATTGGATCGGAGACTGCAGCAAGAGATTGGCGTTCCCGTTCATTTAGCAGAAAATCCGATGGACTGTATCGCTCACGGGGCAGGGAAAATGATGAGCTATAAAGCGGAAGTATTAGGCAAATACAGCTCTACAGAGACTAAGCCCGTCAATGTCTCTGAAGCTGATGCGATGTCTTCTTAAACGAGCTTCAATAAATAATTTTTTTTAATTTTGGGGAGCAGGCAGGGATGAATGATTTAGAATGATTTAGTACAGATAGAAATTTTCTGTTTTTCTTGTGCTATCGTTTGGGTATAGAGTCACTTCCCACCCATCGGGTGAGGGCTCCAGCTCGATCATTTGCAGTTCATCCCATCCTGCAGCAGTCCCCATATTCTGAACAGCCATCAATTTATGTTTAAGCTTATCTGTCAAGTCTTCAAGGAATGATTCCGTATACGCCTTGAAGGGCAAATTGACGGGTATCCACCTCTCATCGAAAAAAATGCGAACCAGCATGGTAATAATCCTTTCTTTGATCAGGGTACTAGTTATTTTTCAAAAGGCAGTTGGAGCGGCAGACTGTTGTCGTACAAGATGTTTGCGCTGATGAACTGGCCATCTGGAAGTAGAACCGTATTGGTATCCGGGCACAGCCGAACCTGCACGGACTCTAAATCCCCCTGATTGAGCGATGAGGCTTGTACAAAGAGCAGCAGGTCCACCACGCGAAACTCACGGTTTTCAAATTCAATAATCAGATGGAACTCATGGACTGGATATATGCTATGTATTCGTGGCAATGAGCGACTCTCCTCCCCCACAGGTAAAGTATTCTTCGAACCGACAAGATTCGTCAATTTCCAACAAAACCTTTAGAAATAGTGTAACAAGTGCAACTATACAAATTCTATACAAGTCATTCTTTAGCAGAAATTATAGGAATGGTATGTCTTTACAAATCGCAGGGTGCAATTTATAATTAGCCCATGTAGTTAAGGGGGCTGTTCTCATGCTTAATAAATCCAATCACCATCATCATAGTTAGGCGTTTGTACGACGGAATTTTTCTCCGTGGGTACAGGCGCTTATTGGCGTTCTACCTACGGACTTGAAACTTAAGGGTCATGTGGGTATTTTTTTATCCTGCATGACTCTTTTTTTGTTATGAACATGAAGATTTAGGGAGGTAATGAAGATGAAAAGTGTTATTTATCGGTTTCCGGAAGAAAATGAGCGTCTTGCAGAACGGTTTAAGGCACATAAAGTGCTTTTTAACAGAGAAGTCCTTAGTGGGGTTTTATCTATATTTGATGAAGTTGCACACAAGGGTGATGAAGGGATTAAAAGCTTGACTCAGAAATTCGATGATGTTGTCTTGGACAGTCTTGTTCTTACTGACAGCTATGTGGATGAAAGTATCTCATCCTTGTCACCTCCATTACTTGCGGCCATAGAACAAGCCATTCAAAATGTACGGGAGGTAAACCTGGCCTTGCTGCCGAAATCATGGGAAAAACAAATCAGACCCGGGACCGTAATCGGTGAACGCGTAAACCCGTTAGATGCTGTCGGTATTTGGATTCCGGCAAGAAAAGGTCCGTTAATTTCTACATCGATCATGTTAGTAGCAGCGGCTAAAGTGGCAGGTGTCAAAAAAATCGTGGTCGGAATGCCCCCATCAAAGGATGGGTTAGGAGATCAGGGAACCGTTGCGGCAGCAAAGCTGGCCGGCGCTGATACGTTTGTTGTAGGAAATGGCGTTTCCATTATCGCAGGTTTTTCCCAGGGAACGGCTGAGTCCATTCCGGAAGTAGATGGGATTTTTGGTCCTGGACCAGGAGGAATTGCGGCCGCTATGAGTGTTGCTATGACCTATGGCAAAAAGAGTGTTTTAGGAATCGGTCCCACTGAAAGCATCATCCTGGCTGATGAAAGCGCCGATCCGTTGAGACTGGCTTACGATTTGATGAACGAAGGTGAGCATGGTCCGGATTCCTCTTCGATACTCGTGACAACTTCCACTAATCTTGCTCAAAAAGTAGAAGCCCTGCTTGGGAAGTGTATAGGCGAGGTCGATGAGAAGAGACAGGCTTACTTAAAAAGTGTTTTTGGTCCTGACGGGAAGGGAGCCATTATTATTGCTCCGGATATCGATCAGGCTTGCCAATTTGTGAATGAGTTTGCTCCTGAGCATTTAATGGTTGTTTGTGAAGAGAAGCTTGAGCGGCTTGTTCTAGATCAGATTAAGCATGCGGGAGAAATTCTTATCGGTGAATATACCCCTTTTTCCGCAGCGAACTATGGGATTGGCATTACAGCAGTGCTGCCCACAAATCATTTTGCCAAGGCGTTCTCAGGCATAACCTCCAAAGACATGGTGAAATATTCGACCATCGGCAAGCTAAGTAAAGAAGCCTTACAAGACATCTACCCTATAATCAAAGAAATGGGATTGTATGAGCAGCTGCCCTGCCACGTAAACGCGGCTGATATTCGATTCATGGATCACATTCATAGATCTGGCATGGATCTGGAGTGAAATAGGATCTGGAGCGAAGCCATGGGCGGGTTTATAATGAAGTAGCTAAGAGGAGAAAGTTAGGAGTGAACATGCAAACATGCAAATAACATTTGGACAAAAAATCACGGAGCTTAGGCTGGAGAAAAACTGGACGCTCCGTAAGCTTGCTGAAAAATCAGGAGTAAGCTATTCATTGATTGGCTCTATAGAATCAGGCAGCTATAAGGTTTCAAGGGAAACCGTTATTTCCTTAGGAAACGCATTTCATTACGGGCAAATGGATGAGCTCTTAAAGTTGGCTGGCTACGCTGCCGGGGATAGTATTTAACCAAAGCGGCGGAATGTATGCAGCAAACCTCCCACATTTGGCCTGCTTAACCTGACAACATTACCTAGCAGCCCTAGTAGCCGAGCTCTCCCGAATGGAGCGTGTGCTTCACTTAACGATGTTTTTCATCGTTAAAGTAAGATTATGAGTCGATCTGGTGCTTTTAACGATGAAAAACATCGCTAAAGTAGCAGATCCTTTCAGGTCTACTTTCATCATCATCCCCACAGCCATTCCCTCCGCAACGCACCCAAGCCAGAATACGCTTATCAAAGGACGCAGCAATGTATCTTTCTTATGCTGTTTGAGAGCAAGTGAAAGATAAGCTGTAGTTAAAAAATGACTACTTAACAATCGATTTTGACATGCTTTGTGATGGTTATTTTATTAAAATAGAAGTTGGAGTCAATGAAGGAGTGGTCGTTATGGAAAATAATTTGCACAGCTTGCAATTTGGTTTGGCAGGGCAGGTGATTACGCCAGAGAAGCCTGTTTTTATGCATGGCTATGGGGATAGAACGCATAAGAGCGAAGGCGCATACGCTGATATTTGGGCCAAAGCAGTATTGCTGGTGGCTAACACACGACTGCTGCTTGTGACAATAGATGCTTTAGGTTCAGACCGCAGTTTTGTAGTTGGTATCAAGGACGCTCTTCAGGAGAAGTTCGGTCTGCAGCATGAGCAGGTATTGATCAATTTCTCGCATACTCATGGCGCTGTTTATTTGACTGGAACCAACACAGAGTTGAGAAAAGGCGGCTACAGTATTGGACAGCATGCATGGGCTGGCAGGGAAGAGGAGCTTGATTATACCGAGGATGAGCATTTCTATACGTATGTGAAAGAATCGATTCTCAGTTTGGTGGACACCTGTTCCAGACAGCTTGAGGAGGGTGAACTGCTGATCGGCCGTGCATCCTCGGATTTCGGTGTCAGCCGCCGCAAACCTAAGGGTGATGGTGTGGAGTGGGCTCCTTATTATGAGGGGGAAATCGATAAGGATCTGTTCGTCCTGCAGCTGGCGGACAGCAAGGGCGAGGTTAAAGGAATTCTGTATAATTACGGCTGCCATACGACTGCGAGAGGCTCCACCTATCTCATTTCTGGCGACTTCTCCGGCAAGACGTCCGAATACCTGGAATCTGCGTATCCCGGTGTGATGGCAATGTTCCTGCAAGGCTGCGGCGGAGAAATCAAGCCCAGGAAGAGTGCTGCCGGAGATGGCTTCAAGAACTGCAACTTTGAGGAAATGGATGAAGTTGGGACTGATCTGGCCAAAGAAGTCATGGCTATCCTTGAGAACAGCCCGTTTACACCCGTAAACTGCAATTTCGAGGCGAAGCTTCAGGATGCAATGCTGCTTCTGGAGCATACGCCTATTGAGCAATTTATGCAGATGAAAGATGATCCGGATCTTTCGGATTTTGAGAGAAAAGCTGCTGAACGCACGATTCAGGCCATCGAGAACGGTACGATCAAGGAGAGCTTGCCGCTCTACATATTAGGCTGGAAATTGGATGAAGCGACCCGGATTATCGCAATTGAAGGCGAAGTATCTACGCAGTATGCGTTAATGATCAAAAAGCTATATGGTAACGACAGAACGTTGGTGCTTGGTTATTCTAATGGTGTATTCTGCTATATTCCTACACGTCAAATGATCCGGGAGGGGGGCTACGAAGCAGAATGCAATTATTTCTTCGGGCTTAGCGGACCATTTGTACCGGAAATCGAGGATGTTATCATGGCCGAGGTTGTAAAAGCAGGTTTATGAGCAGAGCCTTTGGCTATGCCAAATCATTTATCTTCATTAACGCATCTTGACTAACTTATCATGACTAACGTAACTTCACTAACTTATTCTCACTAACGTATCTTCACTGACCGTAGATGTCAGTGAAGATTTTTTATACTTAATCTTGTTAAGCAATGTTTTTAGGAATTGAAAATGAAAGGGATTAACCCTACAATGGAGTTGAATTCATTCTTTTCAAAGAAGGAAGGTACTGGTAAGCCTTATGTCAAAAGCGGATAATATGCTGTCCATTCTGTGGCTGCTGAAATCGGGTAAGCGAATGACGGCTCAGCAGCTTGCAGATGAGCTTGAAATTCATGTGCGGACCGTCTATCGATGCATTGATTCTCTATGCGCCAGCGGGGTGCCGATTATTGCTGATTCTGGACATTATGGCGGCTATAGTATATTGAAGCATTTCTCCGAAGCTCCATTACTGTTTGATATGGACGAGCAAAAAGCGCTTATCCACGCTTCTATTTTCGCTCAGGAGGCAGGCTATCCTTTCGCTGATGCGTTAAGCAGAGCCATTGATAAATTGAAGCAATACACAAATGAAGAGCAGTTGAGTTCCATTGAACGGCATTCAGGCGGACTGGCTGTCATTCATCCGCCAGCCGATGTCAGCCAGCAATCTGTGCTCCAGGAGCTAGAGCTTGCTGCGGCAGAGTGTCGCACTTTGGAAATGGAATATAATAAGGGGAAGGAAGCTCCTCCACAAACGCGCAGCATTGATCCTTACGGCATCGTTTTTTGGAAGGGGCACTGGTATGTTGTTGGGTATTGTCGTTTACGACAAGGATTGCGGAGCTTCCGGGTAGACCGTATCCAGACTTTAGTACGAACAGCAGGCCGCTTTGAGAGGCCTTCCGAATTTTCCGCCCGGGATTTTCTGATGAGCAATCTGCTTCCCAATGCATTAGAAGCGGACTTGCTTGTACCCGTAAAGATTTGGGGGCATGAGCAAGCGCTTAATGATTTGTGCCAGCATTGGTTATTCGGGCATGCGCTTGTGGAACGAACTGCAGAACAAGCGCTTTTCAAGCTTGGCGTGGAATCCTTACTGACTTACGTACCTTATTTTCTGCTTCCGTATGGAAGAGCGATTACCATCCTGGAGCCAGATGTGCTGATTGAGAAGATGGAGGCTGTTACTTCAGGCTTGGCGATATATTATCAGGAAATGAACAAGGCCAGGAGGGATCCATCATGATGATGATTAAGAACACATTTATTGAAGTCTCGACGGATTGTCCTGTTGAAACGGGCGTAGTTCCTGTGACTAAAAAAGACAGTAAGCCCATTCACCTGATTCAGTACGAGCTGCTGACCCAAGCTCCATATACGTACACTCTTGAGGATTTAATCTTTGAGGTCCATATCAAACGCAGCGATAGTCCCAAAGACAATCTGGAGCAAATACGCGAACAATTATTTCAGAAGTCGCACCCTTGCATGAGAGCCTCATTGCTTCCCAAAAAATACGGTTGGGGCGTCCACCATAATAACGAGGGGAAAATAGCGATATACGCCATGGAATCTCCTGAATATCAAGGGTTCTTGGAGGATGATAAAGTGAAGCGGGAATATGCGATGAGAAGCAAGCGTATCTAAGATGCTCTTTTTTAATGAACTTATTAGAAAGTGTAAGTTTTCTGGGTTAAGGAGTGAAAAAAAATTCCCGAATACACAGTGTAGCTTTACAGAGGGAAAGTAGACAGTGTAACTATTCATCCTCCGATGGAGTCAGTAAGGAAGCTCAGATTATCCTATCGCCACTATCCCTCTCCCTCAGGGAATTAACTTCTATTAGCAGTCCGTTATCCATTTGATCGTGGCAGGTTCGGCACTTTTTAGCTGAGAGGGAAGGGATCAGGGGCAATGTTGTCAGGTTAAGCAACTTCTCAGGCGATACGCCGAGCAGCCCGAGCAACGGCAAGCGGAGAGCGGGGAGCGGACGGATTTCTAACGGACATGGTTGCCTAAGCTTGCCCCACAACGCTTCCAGAAAAATGGGATTTCATATTAGCTCCATATGAGCGTTGTTCAAGAGCGGAAAATATACTATTTTACCTATATATGATGAAATTTGATCTCTCCTCGTAGAGCCCCAGCTCTATTTTCTGTAAAAGAGCCGCTTTCATGTCGGGGGTCCGCGGCAAGCCATAGCTGTTTTTAGTAATTTTGTTCGTTCCCAGTGCTTTTAAAAGGGGAAAATTATTATTATTGGGCTCATTTGGATATTTATTATTTATATAAAATCAACTTAATTTCCAATATTTGATGTTTCCATAAAATTGGAAGCATAGTGGGGCAAGTTTAGACATGGTTGCACCTTAGACGCGTTTTTTTCATCCGTCTCCCATCCTAACGGACATTAGCGACTCTTAACCCGCTCAACAAGGGAAAAATACGCTCCGTTAGGGCTGTAAGAGGCGCTAATGTCCGTTACAATTCCAGCTGGGCTTTTGGGGGGCGCTAAGGAGCGCTGGTGTCCGTTACAGTTACTGGCTTCCCATTCGCGACCGCCGCCTCTCGTTAACCTGACAACATTGGGGATCAGGGGAGGACGCGCGTTAGTTGCAGCCCGCCCTCCGCTGAAATGAGCGTACGCCACTTAACGATGTTTTTCATCGTTAAAATAAGAATTCCAGGTCAATCCGTCACGTTAATGATGATTTTCATCGTTAAAAGAGGGCGGATGGTCTCTCAGGGTGGTATCGTTAAAGTATGGATGTGGGGGGGACTTTATGCTTTTAACGATGAAAAACATCGTTAAAGTTGGATAAAGCAGTAGATCCTCTCGGTTGCGCCTGTTGGCGGGGCCGATCTTCAGTCCCAGCGGCTTGGCCTGCGGGGAAATCTCCTTCCATCCAGAGAAAAGCCCTTGCAGGTTGTCCGTTTGAGCTTGGTGTTCGTGTGATTCGTGCGATTATAGCTAAAGAGAGGTAAGGGGTGTGGGAGGAAGAGCGATAGCGTCCGCCTTTAAAGATTTGTTCCTACCACCTCATCCATTCCATTCAAGGGAGCAAATCTTTAACAGCGGCTGGAGCCCACAGCCATTCCCTCCGCAACGCTCCCACGTCACAAACATACTCATCAAAAGCCACAAGGCGCCTTTCTTATTTCCAATTTATATCATTTAACTGATTTAATTTACAATTGTATAAAGGGTCTGCTGCTCATTTTTATGAGGAACGGCGGGCTTATTTGGCGTTTTCGAGGCCGTTTTTTTTGGGAATAATGAGGCTTTAGACCTTTGCTGCAGGCCAGCACTTCTTTGCAAAAACGCGAAATTTGTCATATCATATCGAATAGTGATCTATTATATCGTATAATAAAGGGTTATTGAATAGGAATAGAGAATCTGGAATCAATGTGAATTTTTTGAATGAAAACTGAACTGCAAAATAAATCATGATGTTTAATTTTTTACATATCCGATTAAAAGGAGGGAGCTAGCAATTTGCCTGGAAGTCGAACTGTGAAAAAGCTGGGCTTATTAGCGGTTTGTGTCTTGTTAGGAGTCGTCATATTCATGGCATATAAGCAGACAGAGCGGCCAAATGTTGCTTCCAGTGTAGATGTGCTGCCGAGCCATTCATTTGGAAGCAAGGTTAACCTGACAAGGGAACAGGATAGGCTCTACGAGTTTATCCAGGCCCGGCTGTTGGGGCCGAACGGTGTGTATACGAACTACGAAGACACAGATCAGTCCTCTGAAGTAGCGACTGGACATGAGGTGTTGAGTGAATCAGCGTCCTTGCAGCTAAGGTATGCCACGCTAACGAAGCAGAAGCCATTGTTCGATCAGGTCTGGGCGCTAGCCAAAGAGACGTTTGACCTAAAAACCGGATTCAGCTACCGCTACAGCCCAAAGCAGGACAAAACCTACACGGTTAATGCGGCTGTAGATGATTTACGTATCATACGTGCTCTGTATGAAGCGGGACAAGCATTTGCTAACTCGGCTTACACGAAGAAAGCTGACAAATACGGCAAACGTTTCTACAGCAACAATGTGAAGGATGGATACGTCCACGATTTCTATGACGAAGCTTATCGTATGGCAAATTCATCAATCACTTTATGCTATATCGACTTGAAAACGTTAGGGATGCTGCCGGTTTCTAACGGTAAACGACAAAAAATGCTGGAGCAAATGAGAACCATTGTACAAAACGGATATATATCTGATGAGTTTCCTTTTTATGAAGCTCGCTTTCACTATGATACGGACGATTATGCTTCAGGCCCCATCCATACCGTAGAGTCATTGCTTACGATTCTGCATCTGGCAGAGGTGAAGCAAGCGAAGCCGGAAAGTATTAGCTACTTGAAGGAGCACGTGCAGGCGGGAACACTGTTCGGCCAATATACGAAAGAAGGAGTTCCGGCCAATTCGATTCAATCGACGGCCATTTATGCCATCACGGCTATGATAGGCTCCGAGATCGGAGATTACTCGCTATATGAGCAAAGTATTCAACGAATGAATGCTTTTCAAGTTGAGCAGTCCGATAGCCCCTTCTATGGAGGATTCGGAGATACAGACAGGAATCAGGCCTATTCTTTCGATAACTTGATGGCATTGCTCGCATATTCGTATTAATGAAACGAAGGTGGACACCGAGATGACAGAGAAGTGGAAAGCTCAATGGTTGCGCAGCATATGGATCCGGGCCAGTCGCTATATTTCCCCATCGATGTTTGCTGCGATTGGTGTTTTATTGATTACTGGGTTCGCCTTGTTCGTTCCCCCCTATGTAGGGATGGCTGACAACGGAGATTTCTTTCGGATCATATACAGCAATGGGCTTTACTTCAATGAACCGGATTATGACAATTTGCGCTTTGGGTACTTTGTGAAGCAGTATGGCATTTTTCAATACTTTAATGAGAATCCAACGGTTGTTGTTTCTTCCCAGTCCTTATTTATTAAAGCTGCTATTTTCCTGAATAAACTCCTCTTTAGCTCGGTAGTGTTCGATATCCGCTTTCAGGCTATGATGTTTACGCTGCTGCTCGTGATTGCGGTCTATCTCTTGATCGAAGCTGTCACCTGGAAGGTCCCGAAGAAACGTGGCTATGTGATAGCTGCTGTGGCGATATTCATATTCGGTGATACGGCCTACACAGCGTATTTCAATTCTTTTTATGGGGAAAGTATCGTCTATATCATGGTGCTGCTCATGGCAGCGTCTTGGCTGCTGATGTACCGGAACAGGTATAATGACTATGTCATGCTGGGCGTATTTGTCATCAGTACCCTTGTACTGACAATGTCCAAGCAACAAAATGCGCCTGTTGGCATTATTGCAGCCTTGATGGGACTGGCGCTGATTTTTATCCGCAAAGGAAAAAGCTATCGTCTATGGACATCATTCTCGCTCGTTCTTCTATTTCTTTCAGGGATTGTCGCTTACACGATGATATCTAAGGAATTTGTGTATATCAACCAATACCACGCAATGACCCGCGGTGTACTTATGCAGTCAGCCAATCCCGAGGATGCGATGAAATCCTTTGACATCAACGAACAGTACGCCATATTAAAAGGTGCGATATACTATGAGCCTTTCAGTACTGTAGATGTTAACTCTAAAAAGCTGGAGGAGCATTTCTACAGCAAGTACAGCTTCACATCGATATTAGCCTATTACTTGGTTCATCCTGATCAGTTAGGCTCCATTTTTCAAATAGCTGCAAAAAATTCTTTTACAATCCGGCCCGATGCAATGGGTAATTACGAAGCTATAGCTGGGAAGGAGTTTGGGGAGCACACTGGCTTTTTCTCCATCTACAGCTGGTTCAAGCAAGCAGCCACACCAAAAACGTTAGGCTTTATCGTGATCTGGAGCCTTATTGTGGCAGGTTTGTACACGCCGTCCTTCCTTAGAGCTGTAAGAGAGAAAAATCCTCGAAGGGTGCAGAGACTGATTTTGTTGGTGACTATGATTCTGACCGGCATCTCAGGTATTATTGTTTCCATTATTGGTGCTGGAGATGCAGATTTGGCGAAGCATTTGTTTTTATTTACATTAGCTTTTGATGTGGTATCGTTCTTGACCTTCGCGGACATTGTTAGCAGGCGGTTGTTCCACGATGAGGAGGAAGCCGTAGAGCAAGAAACCCGCATCTCTCCGGGTAACAAGGGGGTGAGCCCGCTTGCAGCGCAAAAAAGTGTATAAAATCGGGGTGCTGCTGCTTTGCTGGATGCTCCTGCTGCCTTCTTCTTTGGGTCATGCAGCTGAGCGGCAGCCTACCCGGGTACTTCTTCTCTATGACAGCTTGGGAATTGGAACATCCCGGGAGGGAAACGTGGCGGTTCTCCAACGATTATTGGCTTCGTATCGAACCCAGGTCTCGATCATGAGTGCGGATCATTATAAAAAAGGGAGCATGCAGTCTTATGAGAAAGTTATTCTCGTGATTAATGCTTCCGATTTGGAGATAACGAACACGGGAATTCATGAGGATATAGAAATATTTAAAGGCAGCTATATGCATATAGGCAGCAATCTTCTGAAGCGCGAGCCGGATGCTTATGTCCCTTCTTTTGAGAAGGGAATTGCTCAAGAACTTGCCCTAGCCGATGCTTTAAAGGAATGGCTGGGAATTGAGTTGCCAGGTCAATCGTATGTCGTGATTAAGGAGCTTTATCCGTTCTCGGATTTGCAGCTTCTGACTGAAATGGCCGATCGGTTATATGAAGCCGGCATTCCTTTTATCGCAAGTATCCGCCCTGTTTTTGATAATACCGAATTTCCGGCCATGAAGCGGTATTTGAATGTGTTGAAATATGTTCAGTCCAGAAATGGCAGCATATTTGTCCACGCACCCGCGGTGCTGGATGGCGTTAGCCGAAACGGAGACATGCTTGGAACGAAAATGTCCGGATTTATTTCCATGCTGGCCGGCGAGGGAGTAGCCCCTTTGGGTATAGGTACGGAATTGTTTTGGTCGTATGACTTGCAGTATGCAGAGCATGGTTTGTCTTTTTTTGATTCAGCAGTACTATTTCCCGACAAGCTGCCTCTTTATATGGAGAAGACCGAAACCTCCATGCCGTTTTCTTCCTCCTTGTACAGCATACCTATAAGTGATCTGCCGAAGCTGGAACAGAAGTCAGGTCAGTCTGAGGCTTTTCCTATGGATACAGCCGTAACGCTTGATTTCATTGACGACAAAGAACAGCTTGCTGCTGCTGTGCAAGTATTAATAGATTCCCGAATTCATTATGCCGACTTTAAGGAGTCCAGTCATGAAGTGCGTAACACTCAGGATGTAATCTCTTCATCTAATGGGGTTGTATGGATTAACGACAAGATGCTTCATTTAGACCCTAACCCTAACCCGGATGATGTCGGAGATGATTATAAGTATCAGCCCGAGGTTCAACAAAGCTTGACAGGCCTTTTTATGATTCAGAATTTGATTTATATTGTCATTATTATTGTATCCCTAGTAGTCTTCGGAGCTTTGTTGGTCGTCGGTCGTCGCTTGTACAAAAGAAAATACATGAAATAGAGGTGCCTTCCCTTGACGCTTGCTGACTATTTGATGGCTATAGCCGTCATCTGCATCTGGTTCCTTCTGCTCGTGAATATCGTGCTTATTATTGCCGGATACTTGTATTATATAGAAGAAGAGGGGAAGTCCCCTCCGGAAATTATCGGAGAAGAGCCGTTCGTTACGATTATGGTGCCTGCTCACAATGAAGGCAGGGTGATCGGGAAAACGGTAGAGGCGCTCTTGGCTCTCGACTATCCCCATAACCGGTATGAAATTATAGTCATTAACGATAACTCATCCGACAATAGCGCTGAGCTTCTAGCCAATATCCAGTCCAGATATTTCACAAGGAATCTAATCATTATCAACACGGATGCGAAGACAGGGGGCAAAGGAAAGTCCAATGCGCTGAACATCGGCTTTGCCCAAAGCAAGGGAGAATTGATAGCGATTTATGATGCGGACAATACACCGGAGAGAATGGCACTGCGTTATCTTGTGGCCGAGATTACTCAAGATTCGACGCTCGGAGCTGTTATTGGAAAGTTTCGCACCCGAAACCGGGATGTCAATTTGCTGACACGTTTTATTAATATAGAAACATTGTCGTTTCAATGGATGGCGCAGGCAGGACGATGGAAGCTGTTCAAGCTGTGCACGATACCTGGCACGAATTTTATTATGCGGCGGCATATTGTGGAAAGCATTGGTGGTTGGGATGTCAAGGCAATTGCTGAAGATACCGAAATCAGCTTCCGCATTTATATGATGGGGTACCGGATTAAATTTCAGCCTCGGGCAGTCACTTGGGAGCAGGAGCCACAAACCGTCAAAGTCTGGTTCAAGCAGCGCACGCGTTGGGCGAAAGGGAATATTTACGTTATTGTGAAAAATAGTATGTTATTATTTCACCCGTCTGCCAAGGCTATCCGATTTGATATTATTTATTACATCTCGATTTATTTTATGCTGCTAATATCGCTTGTGACGTCTGATCTGCTGCTTGTTCTTCATGCTCTGGGTTACGTCCATACGACGATTGCCAGTCTCAGTACGTTCCTTTGGTTTCTTGCCATCTTGCTATTCGTTGTAGGCATCTTCGTCACCTTGACGACCGAAAAAGGGGAGATGACCTTCTCCAATCTGGCGATCATCTTGCTTATGTATGTATCCTACTGTCAAATGTGGCTTGCCGTGGTCGTGTATGGTATGTATCACTACGTGAAAGACGTGATATTTAACCGGGAAGTCAAATGGTATAAAACCGAACGCTTCTAACCTGAGAACGTTCGAAATGATAACAGCCGACGGGAGAATGAAATCATGATAAAGAAAATCACAATTGTGCTCCTTCTTCTCGCTTTGGGTATAACCCACAACGGGCAAGAAGCTGCCGCGGCTCCTGACATCGACGGATCGCGGATGATCAAGTCCATCTTCACGGAAACGGGGACATCTTTTTCCGGCACGTTAAGTTCGAAGCAAAAGAGTTTTCAACTGCTCAATTACTGGGATGTTCAGGAAGTCAACCTGAATCTGGATTATGTCGTCACCCCGTTATCCCAAGAATGGATTACAAGTGTTACATTACTGATCAATGACAAACCGTTTCATTCCTTCCGGCCCTCCCTTACGGAAACTAAGAAGCAGCATCTCTCTATCACCGTTCCTAAGGAGTGGCTCAAAAAGGGAGACAACAAAATTGATATCCAAGGCTACATCAGCACCGTAGCTGAACAGGCCTGTTCGAGGGACAAGGTTCCCGACCAATGGCTTCAGTTGTATAACACATCGAGCGTTGATGTGAAGTTTACGACGCAGCCTCTGAAAGGAACGATTGCAGATTTCCATCAACGATTTGCCGGGGCAGATGCGGTGAATTCGGGAAGTAGCATCATAACTGTACCTGACCAGAGCGATCCTGCCGAATTGGAAGCGGCTGTGTATGTGCTATCCGGATTTGCCAAAGCTATTACAGCGGATGACATAGAGCTTCCACTGCTTCCTTACAAGCCTGACTATTTGAAGAATAAAAAGCTTGTCGTGCTGGTAGGGCTGTATGACCGTTTGCCAGCTGATGTCAAGGCCAAGCTGGGCTATTCGGAAACCAGTACCAAGGCCTGGATACAGCTGCTGAATGTCGGTGAACAGCCGACCCTTGTCGTAACTTCCCAGAATCCGGAGCTGCTTGCAAAAGCCGGCCGCCTGGTAGCCAATCCAGATCTGATGGTTCAATTAGGAAGTGATACAAAGGTGCTGGATGCGAACACGAATGTGGACACGCCGAAGCCATCCTTCGAAACCAGTGTGCAATTCACCGAGAACGGGGATGAGCTGAAAGGTCCTTATTATCAGGAGCAAACGTATTATATCGCCATGCCTTCTAACCGTTCCATTGCGAATTCAGGTCGTATAACACTGGATTACAGGTATGCCCAGAACCTGGACTTTAACCGTTCTCTCGTTACGGTATCCGTTAATGAAATGCCTGTCGGCAGTAAACGTTTGACGAAAGAAATGTCCAATGGTGACAGCGTAACATTCCCGATTCCGAGTGATCTGAATGTTTCCGGAAACTACTCGGTTAAGGTAGCCTTTGATCTGCAGCTTATCGATGCAGTCTGTACGCCAAATCAAGAACAGACGCCTTGGGCGTTCATCACTAATAAGTCCATGATTGATTTCAGAACGAAGGATCGGACTGACCTGTTTTTCAACCATTATCCTTATCCGTTCTTGCGTGATGGCGTTTATAACCATGTTGCGGTGGTACTTCCTCAAGAGCGCGATGATTTAACGTACCGGACGTTCTCCAATCTGTTTAATTTGCTCGGGCGGCATGTAAATGGCAACACAGGTGATGTGAAAATTTATTCAGACACAGCCGGGGCCGAGGAGCTGAAGGATCGGAATATTGTAGCTGTCGGAACCTACAAAGATAATAAGCTGATCCGGGATCACAATAAGAGCCTTTTCTTCCAGTACGATGAGACAGGGCAAAGCATGCTATCGAATGAAAAGATGAGTATCGAGACGGAGTATGGCAATCACATCGGCACTCTGCAGCTTATGGAGTCACCGTTCGCATCTGGAAACGGGCTGCTCGCTGTAACCGGAGCCAGTTCGGAAAATTACTATTTAGCCTCGAAACTGCTCGCCAATGAGCAGGCCAAATGGCGCATCCATGGCGACGGAGTCGTGACAGATAAAGACGGAAATATTAATGCTTTTCGTTTCAAAAAGCAAACCGGGGAAAGAACAGATACAGTCCTGACTGATGTTATGAAACGAAGCGATGTGCTCGGGTTTATGACAGTGGCTGGTTTAACCGCGTTATTAATCCTTGTATCGCTCATCCTGTTCATTCGCAAGTATCGGAAGAAAAGAGGTGGAACCGGTGAAGGTAAATCGTAATAGCCTGATATCGGATATTGCTTTCTTGCTATTTCTTGTGCTTTGTATGATCTGTATAGCTTTTACAGCAAGTGATCCCAACTCTTATGTCCAGCAGCTTATTTTCCTGAATGTGGCGTTCCTTATTGTGATTGTTACTTATTTTACGACAGTGACGACAGGGCTTGTTCTGAATGTAATGTTCATATTCGGCTATGGCATGTTTATAATGTATCAAACAGTATCGAGGGGAGACACCATCGGGCTGCCTACGTATTTCTGGATGATCATGACACCGCTTCTTACCATAACGATCTGGGTGTTTACGATGGCGAGCCAAAAGCTTCAAACCGAGAATGAAATGCTGCGCGGCCAAACAGCGAGGCTCGCTACTTTGGATGAAAGCACGGATCTCAAAAACGTGATCTCGTTCACCCGGGATATGGACGTATTCGCTGGCATCTCGACCCGCTATAAGATTCCGCTCACTCTGCTCGTAATCAAGGTCAAGTATTGGAAGGAAATCAGACTGATGATTTCCGACGAAGAATTGCCTGATGCGATTCGCGATATTTCCCGCATTGGCCAGTCCAGCATTAGGACCAATGATACCTTGTACTTACTCGATAAAGAAGATGCTACTTGGGGATTGCTGCTTTTTACTGATCAGGATGGTGTGAAAACAGTTATGGAGAGGATTCGGCAGAACCTTAAGGAATTCAATATGCATGAATTTGCGAATAAGTACAAAGTGGATTTAAATCTTAAGATGGGATCCTTGGAATATAACCACGAAACAGTCGAATCCGCCTTCGATTATATCGTGCAGGCAAAGAAGCAGCTTGAATATGATGTTTAATGGTGTTTAATGTAGGAAGACTGAATAGGCCTCCCGGCTAGGGAGGCTTATTTCCGATGAACTTGCATGGAAGGTATATCTATGGTGGAAGCCTGTAGCGAATAAGCAATCCAGGTTGAAAGAGCAATCCCGTAGCAGATATAGCAAATGTAGCAGCCCGCCTTCCCCGAATGGAGCGTGTGCTTGACTTAACGATGTTTTTCATCGTTAAAGGAAGAATTCCCAGTCAATCAGTCACGTTAACGATGATTTTCATCGTTAAAAGAGGCCGGATGGCCTTTCTGGGTGTATAAAAGGTACTTTAACGATGTTTTTCATCGTTAAAGTACCTATGTGGACATGCCCACCTGCCTTTAGCGATGAAAAACATCCCTAAAGTGCAGTTCATCTCGCACTCTTCATCCCCAGAGCCTGCAACTGCCAGGAAATCCCCTCTAATCAAGAGAAAACCTTGATTGCAGTCCGTTTGAGCTTTCGGCTACGAACATCATGGATGGTTTTTCACCAAAGGAAGCATACCGTCTCTACATACAATAACCCATTAGCACAGACATAATTTGGGGTCAGAGTCTCTAGCAAATTGAGCATTTCGTTGATATACTAGATTTGCGTCTGACGCTCCTTTTTGTTGTTTGGTAATACTTACAACGATACTTTTTTTGTATTTTCTTACATTTTCAAGCTGTAAAACGACATTTTTTTGGCTTTCAAAAGGAGATGAAAATAAAGTTGGCAATTGTGAAAGCTGGAATGCACAAGTGGCAATTGAGTCTTATAGCTTTGCTGCTGGTTTTCTTTTTAACGGGCTGCAGTATTTTACAGGGTGGCAAGGATGTAGAGAAAAGCGGGCCTGCGGTCACAGCGGAGGAGGGAGCTGGAGGAGAGGTATATGCGGGGGAGAAAAGCAAGGCGGTTTCTTTCGTATATACGGCCCAGAAGGTTTTGACGCTCACCTTTAATGGTATGGGAGATGACAAAACCATGAATGAGCTGCTGGACGAGCTGGATAAGTATCACATCAAGGCTACATTCTTTCTTCCAGGAAACAGGGTTGCGGAAGAGCCGGAAATTGCCAGAGAAATTGTTGCCAGAGGCCATGATGTAGAGAATAATACATTAAATAGAGCAGATTTGACCCAGGTCAGCTATCAAGAGGCTCACAAAAAAATTCAAAGAACCAGCCAGATTATTGAAAAAGAAACAGGAGTTAAGCCCAGATATGTAAGAACGAGATCCGGTGCTTTTAACGATGATATTCGCCTTGCTGCTGCGCAATGCGGACTAGAGGCTGTTATTTCATATAGCTTGAATCTTCAGGACTGGCATAAAGACAGCTCGCAGGTGGTAAGCGGCTTTGTGAGAAAGCATGTAACCCGTGGCGGCATTATCGCTTTAAATACGGAGGATAACCCACAGGTGGTAGCAGATATTGCGATTATAGCTAAAGCCGTCTCCGAAGTCGGATACAAGCTTATACCGCTAAGCAAGCTGGTGGCAATCGGAAGCGAGCGAAAGCCTTTGGAAACGATACCTGGATATGATGCTGCACAAATCAACCCGGATTTTAAGAAAGCGGAATACGATCTTGTGTATAAAGGAAATGGCGACAAAAAAGAGATTTCCCTCACATTTGACGATTGGGGTACAGATTATACGGTAACGAAGATATTGGATATTTTAGAGCAGTACAGCATTAAATCCTCGTTTTTTTTACGGGCTAACGGTCCTGAGAAAAATCCTAATTTGGCAAGGGCCATTTTGGAAGCGGGACATGAGGTCGCCAATCATACTTACAGTCATCCCGTCATAACGACTTTAACTCCTGAGCAGCTTCAGGACGAGGTAGTTAAGGCTCATCAGATCATTACGGAAGCTATTCAGCAGAAGCCTGCTATGCTGTTCAGACCGCCAACGGGCGCTTTTGACGAAGCATCCGCGCAAGCCGTTGCTGCGACGGGCTACCGGACTATTGCCATGTACGATGTGACGACCTATGACTGGGACACAAGCAAGAAGGCAGAGGACATCGTTAGAGAGATTATTGAAAACACAGAAAACGGGAGTGTAATCCTGCTTCACATGCTGGATGATATCCACACCATAGAGGCGCTGCCCGCTGCAATTGAAGGCTTGAAAAGCAAAGGGTATACCTTTGTGACGATGTCGAAGCTGCTAGGTATGGAGCCGTAAATCAGAGGGCGGAGCTGAAGGATTGTGAATGTATACCAAAGATTAGTAGACAAGCAGGATAAGCTGGCTGTAATCGGCATGGGGTACGTGGGACTTCCCTTGGCTGCAGCCTTTTCCAAAAAGGTTAAGGTCATAGGCTTTGATGTCAACAGCAAAAAGCTGGAAGGATATAAACGGGGGATAGATCCATTTGGGGATGATTCCTTAAGAGACTGTACTGTAGCATTTACTTCTGATGAAGCCAGGTTAATGGAAGCCATTTTTTTCATCATAGCCGTCCCTACGCCTGTCCAGCCCGACAAGGTGCCGGATTTGCAATTTGTAATAAATGCCAGCAGGAGCGTTGGGAAAAGCTTACGCAAGGGTGCTGTGGTGGTATACGAATCGACCGTTTATCCAGGGGTTACGGAGGACATCTGTGTGCCTATTCTGGAGGCGGAATCAGGACTGAAATGCGGAAGCGACTTCAAAGTCGGCTATTCTCCTGAAAGGATCAATCCGGGTGATCAAGTACATCGCCTGGAAAATATCGTTAAAATCGTCTCTGCCATAGATGAGGAAACACTTGAGATTATAGCCAGTCTGTACGAGCTGATCATCGAGGCGGGCGTACACAGAGCTGAGAGTATCAAGATTGCTGAAGCTGCCAAGGTCATTGAGAATGCACAGCGGGATATCAATATTGCTTTTATGAACGAGCTGTCCATGCTGTTTAACAATATGGGGATAGATACCAAGGCCGTTTTGCGGGCAGCAGGCACCAAATGGAACTTCCTGAATTTCACACCCGGGCTTGTGGGAGGGCACTGCATCGGCATTGACCCTTACTATCTGACTTATAAAGCGGAGAATACCGGATATCATTCCAAAATAATTCTTGCAGGCCGGCATATTAACGATGGCATGGGCAAGTATGTTGCCCAGCAGATTATCAAAAGCGTCTTTAAACTGAAAGAAGACATTAAGAATGTCAAAATTGGCTTCCTGGGCCTTTCATATAAAGAAAATTGTGCAGATTTCCGAAACACTAAGGTGACTGATATTATATACGAGCTAAGGGATTATGGAATTACTACACTCGTAGCTGATCCTGTAGTGAATGCTGAGCAGGTTTACGAAGAGTATGGGATAGAGCTTTCTGAATTATCGTCTCTGAAGGACTTGAGTGTAGTTGTTGTCGCAGTTCCCCATAGCCGTTTCACTGAGATGGGTGTTGAGGATTTCGATAAGCTTTATAGTAGACATAGTAAAAATAGCATTAAAATTATGATAGATATTAAAGGAATCTACAGTAGGTCCGAATTTGAGAATAACGGGTATTATTACTGGAGCCTGTAATCATAGAATGGAGACTACAGCCGTGGCAAAAGAAAAGAAGAAGATAGAAGAGGTGCTGTCCAGCTTAAGGAAGGATAGACGTACACTTTCCAATGTGCCGGATCCCGAGCAAATCAGGATGACGGCCGACCGAAGAGGAATTAAAGGCATAGAGCCAGATAAAGCCGAAGCAGATTTGGAATATCTTCAAAACATGCAGATGCTCAGCTTAAGGTATGTGGCCGATTTTGACGTATGGCTCGTAGGGATGAGAGCGTCGAAAAAGTCCGAGATCAAAGGAAGAGCTGTTGATATATCCTCGACGGGGATCTTGGTTGAGCTTGAACATAACGATAGCAGCAGCTTCAAAGCAGGGCTGCAGTATCATATCAGGTTTGAAATTCCCTCCGGCACGATGCCGGAAGGATTTGAGTCTAAGGTGAAGATAGACGGTACCTTGGTCCGGGCCTTCACCCGTCAAAGTGAAGACAGTGAAAAGCTGATGGTGGCTTTCGAATTTGAAAAATCCCTCCCCAGCTATTTTCAGAAAAAACGCTGGGGCTATTCCGTATACATGGCAAGCAGTCTGCTGCTTGTGGCGGTTGCGATTATTATGCTTATGCGCGTTGAGAGTGTGATCTACTTTAAGTATAATTCGCTCTTATATTTATACAGTATTACAGCTGCTGCATTCTTGCTGTCCCGTTATTTGTACGGGGCTTTGTATAGAGATGTGCCTGTGAATCCCGACTACACGCCCGGTGTGACTATTATTATCCCATGCTTCAATGAGGAAGAGTGGATTCATAGAACGGTACTCAGCTGTATGAATCAGGATTACCCGTTAGACAAGCTGGAAGTTATTGTGGTGGATGACCGCTCAACAGATAAATCTGTAGAGCAAATAGAAAAGGTGATGGCGCTGCTGCATAATGAGGCAGAACGATTTTCCACCAAGGAACGTTTGCGCATGTATGTACTGCCGGAAAATGGCGGGAAGCGGGTAGCTTTGGTCAAAGGGGTGGAGATGGCCAAGCATGATTTGGTGGTTTTCGTCGATTCTGACAGCTTCCTGGAGCCTACAGCGATCAAGCATCTTGTACAGCCCTTTCAGGATCCGCTCATGGGTGGCGTGGCAGGACGCACTGATGTTGAGAATAAATATACGAATTCGATAACAAAGCTGCAGACGGTCCGCTATTATATTGCATTTCGAATTATGAAGGCGGCGGAATCGTGGTTTGATAGTGTGACCTGCTTGTCAGGGCCCTTGTCCTGCTATCGTAAGGATTTAGTGCTAAAGCATGCCCAGGCATGGCTGGACCAGAAGTTCCTCGGACAGCCTGCGACCTTCGGCGATGACCGGAGTATGACGAACTTTATTTTGAAAACCCATCGTACGGGCTATCAGGATGCGGCGATTTGCTCCACTATTGTACCTTCACGCCTTGACGTTTTCTTAAAGCAGCAGATGAGATGGAAGCGTTCCTGGCTTCGGGAATCGTTAAGGGCAGGAGCTTTTATATGGCGTAAAGAGCCCTTCATGGCCCTATACTTTTATATTGGTCTCATTGTTCCCATTGCTGCTCCAATAGTCGTGCTATACAATCTGGTCTATGTTCCTTTGGTATACCATATATTTCCGGGCACTTTTTTGATGGGGCTTTTATTGATGTCAATGCTTATGAGCCTGGCCCATCTGTTGTTTCGCAAGAGCAAGCTGTGGATATTTGGTATGGTGTTCTGCGTGTTCTATGAGGCAGTGCTGCTGTGGCAAATGCCTGTAGCCTGGGTAACCTTCTGGAAGTCGACTTGGGGGACGAGAGATACGCCGCAGGATATAGAGGCACAGAACAAAAAGACACAAAGAAAGCAAAAAAAGCAAAAAAACAAAATAGGACTGCCTTTTTGAGATCAACGATCTGCCGGAGGGTGAGGGATGGCTGAATGAGGAACAAAAAGCGGAGCACCGCCCTTGATTATCATGTGAAAAATTTTAATAAAAAAATCAAAACCGTTGTGCAGAGTGTGGTTCTGTTTGTTTTGGCGGTGCTTGTTTTTCTAGCTGTATTTGACATTAAAAAATATGAGGAGCCAGACAAAGCGCAGTGGGATAACAGGCAAGGCTTTATTGCCGTATCCTACTTCGGCGTGGGTCTATCCGGAACTCCCCGATTAATAGCCAAAAATCAGCTCAGGCAGCATCTTAAGGCTCTTCATAATCAGGGATATCGAACTATTTCTCAACAGGATATTTTGAATTTCTACAATAGTCGACAAGCACTTCCGGAAAAAGCGCTCTTTCTATCCTTCGAGGATGGCCGCAATGATTCCAGTCTGTTTGCTCAGCCGATCTTGGAGAAATATAACTATAAGGCAACTATTCTTTCCTATGCCAACAAGCTGGGCAACACCAGGGAGTCCAAATTCCTGCAGCCGAAGGAACTATTGAAAATGATCAAAAACGGCTACTGGGAGCTGGGGAGCAACGGGTATCGACTGACTTACATTAATATTTTCGACAAAAACAATGCTTTTATTGGAGTGAAGGATGAGGCTGAATTTCAGGACAAAGATAGCGCAGCCTCCTATAACCACTATTTGATGGATTTTATCCGGGATGAAGATAAGGTACCCTCAGAAAACCGTACTGAGATGGAGGCTCGGGTAAACGGGGATTATGCGATGATGAGGGACATCTACACCCAGAAGCTGGGGTTTGTCCCGCCGGTCTACATGATTATGCATGCAAACTCGCTAAATGATGGGATGCCCCGCCTGGTTGCCGATGTGAATAACCGAAACATACAGGATATGTTCAAGATCCATTTTAACCGTGATAAGAATGCCTTTAATGACAGTGAGCAGAACTTGTATGATCTGACCAGGGTTCAGGCGGCGCCCTATTGGTACACCAATCACCTGCTGATGAAAATAGGGAAAGATACTGGCGAGCTGATGAAATTTGTGGTTGGCAATAGGAAGAATGCCGGGAAATGGGCTCTGATGGACGGCGCGGCGGAGTTTATAGATAATAAAATCGTCCTGACATCTCCATCTTCCGACAATGGCCTGCTGTACCTTAAAGATAGTGACGCCTATACCGATATGAAGCTTAGCGCGAAGTTAAGCGGCAATGTGGTGGGAAAACAGTCGGTATACGTTCGCTATGATACCCGGCAGGATTCCTTCCTAAGGGTTTCCCTCCTGAATAATGAGATCATCGTTGAACAAAAAACGCCTGGAAATCAAGTTGAGACCCTATTTTCGCAGGAATTAAATGCACTTGAAGGCCAGACCGAAGAGGGCACGTATCCCATCAATATTCAGCAGACCAGGAACTTGGAAATGGTTGTGAAGGGGAATCAATTTACGCTTCGGGTGGATAAGGCTGTATGGATGGAAAATTCGCCAATAGCAGATTCGCTGACAGCCGGTGGAGTGGCGCTGGAATCTGCGTACAGTGAAATGAATCCTAAAGATGATATCTATGATGGTGTGTTTGCTGATATTAAGATTGAATCTATAGACCAGGCAGGAGGTAAAGAAGCCCTGTTGTATAATAATGGCTACAATGCGTTCCAATGGACTGTCAGTAAAGTGAGGGAAATGATCAATTCAACGATCAACAGGGCGATAGAGCTGTTCTAGTCTATCCTTGAAGGAATTGAGGAGGATTAATAAAGTGAACAGGTCTGAAACGCATAAGTCCAAAAGGCAAGGCAAAACGTCCGGAAAAGAAAAAGCTGTGCTTGCCGTTGCTGCCGTTCTCGTCCTCATTTGTGTGATCGTATATGGCATTAAATTTTACGCTGGGGATCAGGGAAATGGGAGGGGGAAGGACAAGGAGCCCATGGCGCCGGTGGAGCTTTCGGCCTGGCTAGTTGACTGGCAGTGGCAGACTGGTCTTGAAGATCTCCAGGCGATCTATCCAAGCCTGAACAGCCTGCAGGTGTTTGCGGCCTATTTTGATCATACGGACAGTCTTTATTTCACAGAGGCATTTAATCAGGCGCAGCCTTTGATTTCAGAGACGCGCAGCCAAATGGGAGCTGCCAAGCGCTATCTGACTCTTGTAAACGACAGGTATGATCAGAATGGCAAAGCGGTTCAGAAGGATTCAGCGTTAATAACCAGGCTGATGTCTACAACCGAGAGCCGCAAAAGGCATATCGATGAAATTCTGGCCAGGGCTGACACGGACGGATATGATGGGATTGAAATCGATTATGAAAAGATAGCGGATGACGATTGGGAGCAGGTGCTGCTCTTTTATGCTGAATTGTATCAAAGACTCGATGTGATCGGTAAATCGCTCCGGATTGTGTTGGAGCCGCGGACTCCTATTAACAAGTTATCACTGCCCGAAGGACCTTCGTATGTGATGATGGCCTACAATCTGTACGGGACTCACAGTGGTCCAGGACCGAAAGCGGATCATGCTTTTATTGCTGAACTGGCTGACAGAATGGACCCCATACCCGGAGAGCCTTACATAGCTTTTGCTTTGGGAGGCTTCGAATGGAATAAGGATGGCAAGGCCGCGGCACTGACAGAAAAGCAGGCAGCCGAGCTGTCGCAGAAAAGCTTAGACAGTCCACAGCGGGATACAGCAAGCGGCAGTGTCCGTTTCAGTTACATGGCAGAAGACAAGAGCAAGCATACGGTCTGGTACGCAGATGACATCACTCTAGCCGGGTGGATTGAAACTGCCCGGCAGGCAGGATACAGTAATATTGCCCTATGGAGGCTTGGGGGTATGCAGGACGGAATGCTTGAATATTTAAAGCGTTTGGAGTAATAGCTTATTGAACTAATAGCTTTTTGAACTAATAAAGCTTCAAGTGATACAACAAATCAAATAGCTGCACTAAAAACTTGGAGTAGTCGAAATGTTCTTGTTCTTCCTGTTCTTTTTGTTTTTCCTGTTCTTCCTGTTTTAAAAGTAAGACCATCTGTTGAACATTTTTCCATGTAGCTTTCATTTCAGGATTGCTGATATTATTTTCATGCTTCATAATTTGCTTCAATTGTTCTAAATGATTTTGAATAAGCCGGTCATACGTAATGGATTCGTTTCTTGCTGCCGGTTTGGCCTGTTGGGAAGGAGTCTGAATATAGTCAGATTTTCTTCTCTGCTGGATTATTTTTTCGAATTTTTTTTCTTTGCGTATTCGTATCAAATCGTGTTTGAAAAGCCGTTCGATTTTTTTCATCTGTGCTTTAGAAAGAGGCAAGCCAATGTGTACTTGTTTTTGAAAAGGTTCAGGTAATACTAGCCCTTCATAATCTGTTGGATAGGTCCATTCTTGCGCATATTTGATGAGAATGTCATCACGTTCCAGATCAATTTTATGAAACCCCTTCGTAATATCTTGGATCAGATCAGAGGAGAGCATTGTGTAATTTTCGAGACATGTCTCACCCAAACGGTACATTTTGTTCTCTGCACGATGACGTACAATATAACAGAAACGAAGTGGCATCCCACACTCACATTTATAGGGGCGCAGTCCGTATCCTCCGTCTAAGACGTCTTCTAATTCCCAGTCATTCAATGTATTCCACGCATCTTCAATAGATAGGTCCTTTTGCAGGACATATCCTTTTTTCTTTGCTAAATTTTCCAGCCACTTGCTCTTTTTGCTTTGTTTCATGTAATTCTCAAGATATTTGCGCTGCTCGTCAGTCAATAATTGAAGTAACTGATTGACTTCTTTTTCTGTTAAAGGGTTCGCCATAAGCCATCTTTCCTTTTTCAGATACTGCGTATTTTAAAACTAGCTTATACTATTAGAGGATAAATTTCCATTTAAACAAATGAGCGAATTGAGAAATGAAATTGTCTTGATAAAATAAGAATAAATTGGTAAAATGATAATAAATGGGAGTTACGGTGTGCTTCACTTAACGATGAAAATCATCGTTAAAGTTAGTTTTTCAGGTCGATCGGTCATGTTAATGATGTTTTTCATCGTTAAAGAAGGATGTGGAGAAAAGCTGGTGCTTTTAGCGATGAAAAACATCGTTAAAGTAGCAGACCCTTTCGGTTAAGTGCACTGGTGGGCCGCTCTTCATCCGCAGCGCCTTTGTCCCACAGGAAATCCCCTCCATCAAGAGAAAAAACCTTGCTGGCTGTCCGTATGAGCTTGGTGTTCGGGCGATTGTAGCTGAGAGGGAATGGCTGTGGGTGAGGAGCGATAGCGTCCGCATTTTAAGAAAGGTTCCTACCGCTTAAGTCTAATCAGGGAACCTATCTTTAACAGCGGCTGGAGCCCACAACGATTCCCTCCCTATGTACTGCCGTCACGAACACGCAACTCAAAGGTACGCGGAAGGGATTTTTGCTTAAATTTTTTATTATTGACAGGATATAAGAATCATGATACTTTTACAAATATAAACCAACTATTCTTATAGGGATTGTTTTTATTTTTTGTACAGTACTGACTGACTAGTCAATCAAGAGAAAAGAGGGGAATACTCATTAAATCAGAAGAGAGTTCTAATGAACAAGATTCAGGCAGGCGCAAGCAATTGATGGATGTTGCTCTGAAATTATTTGCCCAAAAGGGGTATCCCAATACGAAAATTTCCGAAATCGTTGCGGCTGCTAATGTCGCTCAGGGAACTTTCTATTGGTATTTCAAAAGCAAACAGGAAATTGTCATCCAGTTGATTGCTGAGGGTCAGGAAAGTTTACTGAAAGTGATCAGTCAAGGGTATCGTAAACAAGGTGGTACTGTGGAGGACATGGTTCAGGCATCTACGCAATTAATGAATGATTTGCTCAATTTTGCTGAATCGAACCGGCATCTTATGGCGCTTCTTTTCATAGAAGGAAAAAGTGGCGACGAAGCAATCCGCAAGGCTACTACAGAAGTCCTGGTGGCGATTGAGCAGGCATTCCGCCGCAATATTGAGCGGGCAGTTGAATTGAACATGCTGCCGAATACGATTGATATCCCCCTGCGGGCATCCATTCTGGCGATTCTAATCGAAGGTATGATTTCGCGATGGTTGTTCGGTACGGGGTATGATTTAAATCATCTGCCGACACGGCCGGCGGGTGAAATGGCGGCTGAAGTGGCGCGTTTCGAGTTTTACGGTTTGCTGGGCTCATAAAAAAACAGAGGTGAACAACATGATAGTAGCAGAATGGAAGTCTGGTCAAAATTATAATATTCGCAATGAGAACGGTTTTTCTACCTATGGTGTAACGGCCCCGGATGCGGAAGGGATGACGCCGATCGAGCTTTTATCAAGCTCCCTGGCACTCTGCGTGTCCATATCTTTGGTCAAGCTTATGGAAAGAGACGGGGTTGATCCAGGGCAGCTGTCGATTTCAATAGAGGCGGAGAAAGCGGCGGATAGTCCATCCCGTGTCGAACGTTTTGTATTGGATATTCAATTGCCGGAATTGCTCGATCCCGCTTACCGGAACAAGCTGATCAAGTCCGCTGAGCGTGCATGTACAATCGGCAACACCTTGCGCCGCGGGGCAGAAATAGAAATTAAAGCACACCCGCTATGACGGGATAATAGGGATCAAATGAGAGGAGCTTAAGGGAATGAATGCAAATGCAGAGCAGCTTACAACGGTTAACATAAAGACGGAGGATTATGCTGTACAGTCCGTCCCTCAAGATCAGCGGCGTTCTTTGTTGAACGTAAGTATTACAAGCTGCGCGTGGATTATCTCCTTGTCCACACTGTTTACAGGCGGCGCGCTGGCCGCAGGCTTACCGTTTGGAAAAGTGATCGCCGCAGGTTTTATCGGTATGTTGATTGTAGCTGTTTATGGTTTTTTTCAGGGAGTGATGGGGGCCAAATACGGCGTATCTACAACTGTGCTGGCCCGGCAAGCTTTTGGGCGTCAGGGAGCTGGGTTGTTCGGCATTATGCTGGCAGTTACCCTTGGAATTGGATGGTTTGCTTGGCAGGTTGCCTTCTTCGGAATTACAATGTCGGAAATGTTCCCTGGTCAATGGTTCGCCGAACCGAAGGTAGCGATGGTATGGGGCGGTATTCTTATGATGCTGACAGCTTTTATCGGTTATCGGGGACTTGCAGCCATTAGTTTTATCGCAGTTCCGCTTGTAGGGATATTAAGCATTTGGGGAATTGTTGCTGCGGTTAACAGCTCAGGAAGCTGGAGTGCGTTAATGGATGCAGTACCGGTCGGAGACCCGATTACCTTGTTTGCCGGGATCACAATTGTAGTGGGCAACTGTGCACTTGGTGCGGTTGTGTTTCCCGATATTACGCGATTTGGAAAATCTCCTGTAAAAGGTGGTTTTGGCGCCTCTTCCGGTTACTTCCTTGGTGGTTTGTTCTGTATTGTTGCCGGGGCGGCTATGGCGATTGCTGCCAATGTACCCCAATTCGGCTCAACACCTAACATTCCCGCCGCAATGGCCAAGCTGGGCCTCGGCTTCTTTGCCTTCCTAATTCTTGTATTTGCCCAGTGGACGACAAACGACAATAATCTATATTCCGGGGCGCTTGGTCTGCGCAACGCGGTGAAGGTGCCGAAGAGTATCCTCGTTGTGACGATGGGAATTATCGGTCTGATCATTGCACTGAGTGGCCTGGAAAACAGCTTCGTTCCTTTCTTGACGATGCTCGGTAATTTCGTTCCTCCAATCGCTGGAGTGATGATTGCAGATCATTGGTTTGTTAAGCCAAGACTGCAGGGGAAATCATACCAATTCGGTCCAGGTACAACGTATGCCAAGTGGAACATAGCAGCCTTGGTCGCTACGGTAGGAGGCGGGTTTGTTGGTTCGAGGCTCGACTTCGGTATTGGTCCGATTAATGCTATATTGATTGCTTTTATTGGCTATTCCTTGCTGGCGTTTGTATTGAAAAAGATGAGTGTATCCTACGAGTTAGGGGTATCAATTGAAGAGCGGTCCGGATTTTAATCACATTAAAGATATAAATAGGCTTTAGGAGGTTTCTGAGTATATGGAAAAAGCACAACAGCAAGCACGCTGGTTACTGGGAGTGGACGTCGGTGGAACATTTACCGATCTGGTCGCTACGAACGAGGACGGTGTGCTGGTCGCTGTAAAAACACCTTCAACACCAGATCAGTCGGAAGGGATGATCAACGGAATCTTTAAAGTGGCTGATCGGATCGGCATCGATCCTGCTGTTTTGCTGGCCCAATGCCCGCTGATTGTGCATGGTACGACTGTTGCTACGAACACACTGCTTGAATATCGTGGAGCGACCGTCGGATTGCTGACGACACAAGGGTTCCGCGATGAAATAGAATTCCGCAGAGGCTATAAAGAGAGTGTGTTCTCGCCAAGGCTTGAAGCACCTTATCAGCTCGTTCCCAGGCGTCTACGCCACGGTATTCCGGAAAGACTAGACGCTGCAGGCGCAGTTATTGTTCCACTGGATGAAGCAGCAGTGTTGAATTCGGTTCGTGAGCTTGTGGCAGAAGGGGTTCAATCCATTGCGGTTTGTTTCCTGTTCAGCTTCGTAAATCCGGCACATGAGCTTCGTGTCCGCGAGCTGATTAAAGAGGAGTTTCCTGAAATCTCGATCTCCTTGTCTTGCGAGGTACTGCCGCAGATTCGCGAGTTCGAGAGAGTTAGCACGACGATCGTCAATGCCTATACAGGCCCGTCGATGCAGCTTTATTTGGACAAGCTGGAGAATCGGCTGCGTGAGCAAGGATTTGCCGGTGAGCTGTTCGTCATGCAGTCTGGCGGTGGCGTACAGAGCGTGGAACAAAGCGGCCGATTCTCGGCAGGCTGCCTGCTGTCGGGACCGGCAGGAGGCGTAACGGCAGCTGCCTTCATCGGGGAAAAAGCAGGCTATCCGAATATGATTACAGTCGATATGGGCGGGACGAGCTATGATGTTGCTGTTATCGAGCAGCTGCAGCCGACGGTGACAACGGAAAATTGGATCAGCCGCTATCGCGTCGCCTTACCGATGCTGGACATTCATACGGTTGGCGCCGGTGGGGGCAGTATCGCCTGGATCGACAGCGGTGGCGCACTGCAAGTTGGTCCGCGCAGCGCAGGCTCCAATCCCGGTCCGGCTTGCTATGGAAAGGGCGGAACGGAACCGACGATCACCGACGTCAATGTGGTGCTTGGATACTTGAACCCGGACCATTTCCTGGGTGGAGAGATGAAGCTTGATCGCGGCCTTGCGGAACAAGCGGTTGCCCGGCATATTGCGGAGCCGCTTGGCATATCCACCGTTGATGCAGCTTACGCGATTTCGCAAATCATTAACAGCAACATGTCGAACGCAATTCACTATGTTACGACACAACGGGGCTTCGATCCGCGGCAGTTTGCGTTGGTGGCGGTCGGCGGAGCGGGTGCAGTTCATGCCGGTAAGCAGGCGGAGGACCTCGGCATTAATACAGTCATCGTGCCTTCACTGGCCCCCGTATTCTGTGCGCTTGGCGATGTAGCTGCTAACCTGAAAGTAACGGAGCTGCGCACCCGATTCCAACGGGTGGATCAAGTTGATCTGGATGGAGTCAACGCCGATTTCGACAAGATGGAAGCCTCTGCCCGTACCAAGCTTGGCAAACAGGATGTGGCACGCCACTACGAAACTAGACGCTATTTTGACATGAGATATGTTGGTGAGGTACATGAGGTAACGATACCGGTACGTTCTCGAACACGGAAAGTAACGGCGCTTAACCTGGAAGCAACCCTTGCCGATTTTCATACCTTGCATGAACGTTTGTATGCTCACAAGGATGCTTCCCAGCAGGTTGAGATTCTCAATCTGCGATTGGATTTGATCGGTGTCCGCGACCGCTTGCGGTTCGATGAGCAGCCGTTCGACGGAGAAGATCCTCTGGAGGCGCAAACAGGGTCACGTCCGGTTTATTTTGATGGCTCTCCACAGGACACACCGGTGTACGATGGGGAGCAATTAATGCCGGGAAATTTAGTTGTCGGCCCTGCCATTATTGAGCAATGGGGAACAACGATTGTCGTCTATCCCGGGCATGAAGCGCTGATTGATGCATATCGCAATTGTGTCATCGAAGTAAAGCGTGAAACCGGCAAGGGGTGGGGCGCATGATTGAGGCGCAAATTTTGTACGGAAAGCTGAAGGCGATATGCCAGGAAATGGGCAATAATCTGTTTCGCAATTCGCGATCAGCACTGCTTGCGCGGGATCGCTCTTATGCGGTGGGGCTTTTGACAGGGGATCTTGAGTTGGCTGTACAGATTCAATATGATCCTGAGCATCTGTTTGCCCTGAGGGAAAGTACAAGGAGCATGTTTGACTATTTCTCCTATGATATCGCTGAGGGTGATGTGCTGCTGATTGCTGATCCGTATCAAGGCGGCACACAGGGACAGACGATTACGATGGCTGCGCCTTATTTTCACGATGGTGAGCTGATGCTGTTTCCTGTTATTCGCGCTCAAATGAGTGATATGGCTGGTGAATATCCAGGGGGCTACCATGCTGAAGCCTTCGAGGTTTGGCAGGAGAGCCTGCGGCTGAGTCCTATTAAGCTGTACAAAGGTGGAGTATTGCAGCGGGATGTGATGCGGTTTCTACTTGCCAACAGCCGGGTATCCACGTTGTTTGCATCTGATCTGCTGGCGATGTATGCCTGCGGTCAGGCGGCTCATCAGCAAATCCAGGCTTTGCTCAAGCAAATTAGGCCAGAAATGATAAAGGAATATGTTTCACTTATGTTCGATTATAACGCCAAACGTGTGTACAAGCACATACAGAGCTTTTCAACTGTTTCGGGGCAGGGCAAGGCTGTGTTTACGGCTGGAGCAGCAGGACAAGTGGAGATTACCGTGACCGTCCGGCGGGAGGAGAATGAACTTGTTCTTGATTTCACAGGAACAGGAAGTGAGGTTGCAGGTCCATATAACTCACCGCCAGCGATGACAGCAGCATACGCTGTGTGGCCGGTGCTTGCACCTGTCTTTGAGGATATTTCGATTAACGAGGGGACGTTAAGAGCATTTCGTGTGAAGGCTGATGAGGGAAGTCTCGTCCACCCGAATTTCCCTGCGGCAACGGCTTTCTCAGGTAAAGTGACGGGACATTTCATTGCCCAAGCAGTGTCGCAGGCACTGAAAGGCAGCTTCGCGGCTAGCGATGGTGGAAGTGACATTCACGGACCTGGCCCGCAGGCGATTCTGTATGAACCGGTTGGATTGAGCCCGGAGACTGAGCTGTTATTCCTCACACCCGGCTTTCCTACGGCTGCTAACGGCTGGGGTCCTCCGGGGCTGAACGGCGACCGGCTGCTTGTCTCCGCGGAGGAGCTGGAGATGCACCACGGTTTTCAATTGTGGAAGCGGGAACGGGAGGATGAAGCCCAGGGAGGGATGATCGTGACTATGATCAACGGCCAAGAGGCGCTGCAGATGAATGTCATCGTGCCGGAAGGCGAAGCAGGATCCATTGGCTGCATTACAGTTGGAGAAACAGCGTACAGGCGATCTGCCAATGCAGTCACTTTGCAGAAGGGCGATCAGCTTGTGTTTCATTATCCGGGTGCAAGGTCCGGGGAAAGCGGGGGAACAGCATGAAGCATTCGGATACGATACTTTCGCAGGTGATCGGGGGATCTCTCGATTCGATCGCCAGGGAGATGAGCGCTACTGTAACCCGGACAGCGCGTTCTCCTCTGTTTAATGAGGCGCATGATTTTACAACGGGAATTTTCGATTTATCCAGCAAAAAAGCGCGGCTCATAGCACAGGCTCCAGGCTGCACGCTGCATCTGTATGCCATTGTCGGGGCGGTAGACCACCTGCTGGATGCTTTCCGTTACGATTTGCATCCGGGCGACATCCTGCTCGTAAACGATCCGTACTACGGAGGCTCGCACAGCCTGGACTGGACGATCGTTATGCCTGTTTTCCATGAACGCAAGCCTATCTTACTGCCGTCCGTGCGCAGCCATATGGGAGACAACGGTGGTCCCGTTGCCGGGGGCTATAACCCGAAATCACGGGATATTTGGCAGGACGGTCTGCGCATTCCCCCTATAAAAATATATGAACGGGGCGAAAAACGCCGAGATGTCTTCGATATGATTGTCGCCAACAATCGGTTGGCACATTGGCTGGAAGGCGATCTGGACGCGATGATCGGCGCATGCCGGCTGGCCGCTGAACGGATGGAGGGAATGCTCGCCCGATATGGCGCTGACGGTGTTACGAGTGCGATTCAACAAAGAATCGATTATACAGAACGGCGGGTGAGGGAGGAAATCTCTAGCTGGCCGGATGGGTCTTATACCGCATCAACGTATGCAGACCATGATTTTCAAGGCAACCGGGATATTAAGGTTCAGGCAACGGTAACCGTATCGGGAAGCGATCTGCATATCGATTTTTCCGGCTCTTCGCCGCAAATGGCCGGGTTCGTTAACAGCCCGCTGTCGAATACGACTTCGTTCGCTTTTGTGGCGATATCGACGTGCTGTGATGAGAATATTCCGATTAATGAAGGATACATGAATCCGGTCATCGTTACGGCACCGTCAGGAACGGTTGTTAATCCGCAACTGCCTGCGCCATGCGGTCATTCCACTGCTTGTGTCGGTGCGGAAATAGCTGAAGCCGTGCTGCTGGCACTGTCCCAATGCGCTCCAAAGCGTGTTGGCGCTAATGTTCACAAGCTCCCGCTTGCCTACACGCACGGTAAATATGAGGATGGGCGACCTTGGGTAAACTTGAATTTCTACGGGTACACTGGAGGAGCGGGAGCAGCTTATGAAACAGATGGATGGGGGTTATACCCTCCAGTTATGACTGGTGTTATTTTACCGTCTATAGAAATGAATGAAGTCCAGTACCCTTGTCGTGTGCTTAAACATGAATATATGGCAGATTTCACTGGGACCGGGCAATATCGGGGAACACCAGGGCTGGATGTACAGATTGAGTATTTGGAGGAAAGTCATTCAAGTGTGATGATGGCGGGAGTGCGCAACACAGCGCAGGGCTACTGCGGTGCCCCGGCAGGTCCCGGAAATAAGATCATTCTTAATTGCGACAGTACGGAAGCGATGGAAATTCCCGAGACGGCATTTGGCATCCCGATGCAGGCAGGGGGGATCATTCAATTTTACCGGGCAGGCGGAGGCGGGTGGGGACATCCTTTTGACCGCGATTCGGAAGTCGTGCTGACGGATGTACGCAATGGTTACGTAACTGTCGAAGGAGCGCGCCGCGATTATGGCGTCATTATGGACGCGGCTGGCACTGTGGTCGATGGGGAAGCGACGCAAAAAGAGCGTCAGGTAAGGCGTACCCGCCCGCAGTAGGGTCATTGAAGTAAAACGGAACCTTCCGTTCTTATACGGAGGGTTCCCTTTTAATCTTCATGAAATTCAATAATCGGTTTAATAATTTGCGAAATTAATTTGATTTTCTCTGCCGAGCAGCCTTCCAGCATCATCATGATTTCGTTGCGCAGATAATCTCCAGTTGAACTATTAGTTCCACTCAGAATATATTCTGTAGATTTCTCAAGAATTGCACATAGCTCAGATAACCGTTGTAAGTTGATGGGTGTCTTTCCACGCTCAATTTTGCTTATGTATGCATTGGAGACATCTAGCTGCTCTGCCAGCTTCTCTTGTGTAATTCCATGATCTTCTCTAGCCTTTCTGATTCTTTTTCCAATCAGCGAATAATCATAGCTCATTTCTATCACCCACTAAAACTATAGCAAATGAAAGGGGTAGCTTTACATGCATACTTATTTAAATTGAACCTATAGGTTAATAGTGCTAAACTGGAAAGTATGAGGCTTACTTGTGACTTATGGATTTAATTGGATTTCAATTGGATTCCAAATACATTTAATTGCGCTAATATTTAATTCGTGGAATGGATCTTTGATCTTTAAAATGTGTGTTCAAGGAGTGCTCAGCTATGATGCCAGAATATGACCTTCAACAAAATGACGTCTTGACAAATAAAACTTTATCTATTTCATATTGGTGTGAGATGTCCCTGAAATATTTGCAAATGGGCGAGCACTTTTGGGAGTATGGTTTGTTTAAACCGTGCATTTCTAACAGTAATATGGCTATAAGGTCGATCCTCAAAGCGGTATATACGTATGAAAATGGCATACATCCGCCAGCTCTGGTTACCCTAACCGAGTTGATCGGCTGTGCCCGCAAGCTTCGCAGCTTTGATTTAAGCAGCGAGCTTTTCATTCATAAGGTATGCCTGCTGGCTAGTGATTACGAAAGTATCCTTGTCCGGCCGCCTGTACTGGAGGATTTGTTAAAACTAATGCAGAAGATCAGGGACCTGGTCAGCCGGGTTTCATTAGCTTTGAATGTGGGATAAAACAGCGATTCTAATAGTTGAAAAGGAAACAAAAAAAGACGATCCACAAAGACCGTCTTCCTTAAAATAAAAGGGATCAACCGAACATTTCAATAATGCTTTGAATTAGAAGAAATGGCAGTGCTGCAAATCCAAATAGACCATAAAGCATACCCGTTGCAACGGCTTTGACATTCTTCATGCCTGCTCATCTCCCAGTTGAGTCGGAATTTATAAATAATATAGCTATTGTATGAAAATTCAGACTATTAGTCAATGGCAGCGAAGAAGTTTTTCGTTGGTAACCCAGTTTCACCAAAGTTTCTATTGGCTCTTCATCCCCGTGTAAATAAGCACAGCATCTCTTAAAAACTCCGCTGATCCAGGCTGCACCTTATCATAATAAGCGGTGAACCTCTCATCATCCACATACATCTGGGCAACTCCCGCATGGGCTTCTTTGGTGTAGCTATCCCAATAAAAGCTTAGCCATTGCCGATGCAAATCAGCAGCTTTCTGAGCAAGCTCACCTGCAGGATCTCCTGTTGCGAAAGCTTCTGCAAGTGCGGCATGCACGTCAGCGCCAAGCTGCTCAATTTCCGCATACTGTGCCTCGGTCATATTTTTAATTTTCCGGTTGGATTTGTCAACTTGCTCGTCGCCGTATTTGGCTCTGATTTCTTGGCCATATTTGCTTTCATTATCATCCAGCATTTTTTGTTTAAAACCTTCGAATTTTTCCTTGTTAGTCATGATCATTCTCCCTTCTGCCTGAGCTAGTGTCTTTTCGACATTGGCTATTAGCAGGTCTAATTGCTCGCGTTTTTCCAGAAGCTTCTCGCGATGCTCCCTCAGTGCATGTTTACCATCAAAAGACGGTGCAGTCACAATATCCTTTATACGATCCAAGCTAAGGCCCAACTCTCTGTAAAAAAGTATTTGCTGCAGCCTATCGACCTCGGATTGACCGTAAATGCGATATCCCGATGAATTGATTCTTGCCGGCCTAAGAATTCCTAATTCATCGTAATATCTTAAGGCTCTTGTACTAACACCTGCCAAGGATCCCAGCTTTTGCACGGTGTATTCCATGGTGTCACCTCCTGACAAATTAAGTTTACACCTTTACGTAACGTTAATGTCAACTGATTTTCGGAAAAAAATTCGCTTATTTAGAGGCGGTGCGATTAACACGAATGTGCAAAAAAAACGGAAAAAATGATAAAGATCGATTCGTGGGTTGGTTCTATCATGATATTAGAGACCAAAAAAAGGGAGAGAAGGGAGGGGGAGGATAAGAATCCTGTGAACGTCAACTGTTCTGTTAGCGCTTCTTAGTCAATCATTTATAAAAAAAATGAGGAGGGAAATGCAATGAAGAATCAGTTTCATTCGTTTGAAGGGCAAGAGGGTAAAGAGGGTCTAGAGGTTCAAATGGACCAAATGGACCAAATGGACCAAATGGACCAAATGGACCAAGGAGATCGGCAATCAGGTGGGACGGCTGGCATAATCAGCAGAAGAAAACTGCTATCTTCCATCGGTATCGCAGGACTGGGTATGGCGGCCGGAACTTTGCTAAACAGCGGGATTGGATTCGCTAAATCGGGAGGCAGTGTTACGGAAACAGTATACGGACCGTCTGAATCCAGTGAGGCGGACATCCTCGGGCAAGGATTGAAACTGAAAGTCAAAAGCTGCGTTGACGAAAGCTGTGTGATTCTGGCGACTATTGCAGAGCTAAGAGCTATGGCGACTCCCGTTTCGGGCAGTGTTTATTATGTAACCGATATCATGCAGGAAGGGCCTTTCTACTACGATGCAGCTGACTCTGTTTCGCTGGATAATACGGGCCTGGTGCTGGTCAGTACTTCCGGTAAAAGGTTCAAGCGGATTTATGAAGGTCCTGTCAATGTCAAATGGTTCGGGGCAAAAGGAGACGGGAGCACAGACGATACCGCAGCTATACAGGCCGCAATCAATAGCCAAACAAGCGGCGGTGTTGTGTTCCTGCCATCATCGACCTATATTGTCAGCTCGACTCTCAGCATTCCCTATAATAACGTTAAGATCATGGGAAGCGGGAGCTCAACAGTGATCAAATCGGCGAACACATCCAACTACGAAGCGATGATTTGGGCAAGCGAGTTGAGCGGGATCGAGGTTGCGGATATGGTCGTGGATGCCAATCAGGCGAATCGGCTCAGCTTGACGGTTCGAACGGTAGCGATATATATGGTGAGCTGCACCGATTCGATCGTCGACAATTGCATTGTGCAAAATACGATTGGAGGGGGCGGCATACCAGGAGTCGGCATTGGGATCGGCGGAGGCTCGGTGCGCTGCAAAATAACCGGCTGCACACTGAAAGATTGTGGTGTCGCAGGTAAAGCTGCTGACGGTGTGTTTACAAGCGGTACGCAAAATTTGATTATGAACTGCATCGCCCTGAATTGTACGGATACGGGATTTGTTATTGAAAGCTCCAATCTATCGGGCATTATCGGCTGCACGGCTAAAAAATGTGGTGCTGGGGCCGCCATTACGAATGCTTTGACGACAGACGTTACAGGAAACTTCATCGATGGCCTTACGATTAATGACTGGAGCGCATCAAATACGGGTGGCATTCAGATCGGCACCCCAATCGCCAGACCCGGGGCTTTGCTGAATACCAGGGTGTCCAATGTGACGATGGAACGGATAGCGGGCTCAGGCCCGTCGATATATGCCAGACAAATGGGCGGGAAGATTATCGGGTTGACTCTGGAAAACATACGGATCAATGGGGCCGGAACGCAAGGGATCTTGTTTACTGCAACCGATATATTGATAGCGAATTGCCACGTTTACAATACGACCAATGCGGGGATACAATCACTGGGCGTTTGCGAGCGGGTTATCATTGAAGGCTGTTATATATACGGCGGTACGTTCGGGGTTGCTCTCAACGGTGACCTCTCGGATTGTCATTTAGTTGGAAATGTGATTATCGGGAAAACGGGTCAAACTAATTATGGCATTTATTGCTTCGGAACGGAAACGAACATCAACTTCATCATGAACAGCATTGAGAACGTAATCATTAAAAAAATCGGCTATGACGCAGGAACGACGCCGAATATTTTCTCCACGACGAATGCAAGCATCAGTACGAATGGAACGCAGACTGCCAGTACGCTCGGAGCCGTTTCGAGAAAGCTGCAAGTCTTTGACAAGGATGGCAGCTCCATTGGATTTATACCAATCTACAATGCGATCACCTAAGTGTGAGCATTCTTTTCGAAAGTGATCTACTCTTCCAAAGCAGTCAGAAGCAGTACCAATAGCTGCCCGATAGAAATAAATATCGCTTTATCTGTTTCGATCGGGCAAGGGGGTGGCAGCATGGGAAGCATTCAATTTAAACATGTCTATAAAAACTACAAGGGAGAAGCCCAACCCTCAGTTAATGATTTCGATCTATCGGTGGATGATGGAGAGTTTCTGGTGCTGGTCGGTCCGTCCGGATGCGGCAAATCGACGACGCTGCGCATGCTTGCCGGCTTGGAGGATATCACGCAGGGCGAACTGTACATAGATGACAAATACATGAATTACGTCTCTCCCAAAAACCGCGATATCGCCATGGTGTTCCAGAACTACGCCCTATACCCTAATTTATCCGTATATGAAAATATGGCGCTCGGTTTAAAGCTGCGCAAGACGGCCAAGCATGAAATCGAGCTGAAGGTATCCCGCGCGGCGCGCATATTGGAAATATCGCATTTGCTCGACAAAAAGCCAAATCAGCTGTCCGGAGGACAAAAACAGCGGGTTGCACTGGGCAGAGCCATTGTCAGGGAGCCGAAAGTGTTTCTGATGGATGAACCCTTATCCAACCTCGATGCGAAGCTGCGTGCGCAGACTCGGGCAGAGCTGATTAAGCTGCATGCTGCGCTGCAAACGACGACCGTTTATGTGACGCACGATCAGGTGGAAGCCATGACCATGGGTACCCGGATTGTCGTCATGAAGGACGGGATCATCCAGCAGGTGTCACCTCCACATGAGCTGTATGAATGCCCTGTAAATTTATTTGTGGCAGGCTTTATCGGATCGCCGCAAATGAATTTCATCGAAGGCGGCATTATCAAGAGGGATGGGGATTATTATTTCGAAAATAGCAGGTTGAAGCTGCTGGTACCCAAAGCGTATACAGATATTTTAAATAACAGCTCCACCCATTTGCGGCAAGTTGTGCTTGGTATAAGACCGGAGCAGGTGACGCTGGTCGAACCAGAGGCGATGGCGGAAAAAGAGGAATGGACGGTACCCGCCATTGTCGACATGATTGAGTTAATGGGAGCGGATTCTTATGTTTACCTGAATATCGGGGATTACGGCATCATTTCAAGAGCCGGAACGCATGTCCCGGTACGAAAAGGCGATCATGTCCACCTTACATTCAATATGCATAAAGCCCATTATTTTGATAAAAAAACATCGGAATCCATTGGGTATCGGGGAGCTGGGCAGAAATGAAGCGAACGTACCGCAAAATGATCATCCTTACGGCGGTAGTGGTCCTGCTGGTGACAGTCATCCGGCTCTTTTACTGGGAGGAGCAGATCACGTATGCACGAAATGTAAGCGCTGCCGATCTATTTTCGTTTGAGCCGCAAGCAGGCACAGTACCTTCATATGCCATGCTTTATAAAGGTACTGGTGCCCAACCTGGCACTGATCCAAGCATCGGTCCAAGCACTGGTGAAGCCACCCATAATGCTATGCATGCTTTTAATATTAACGCAGTTAACTATTCTGACGCTTCGCCGGATGCCTCCCTTGAAGTGCGGACGGAACCATCCGGTGAGAAGGCGTTGTATTGGCTGAGCGAGAGCGGGTGGGTGGAATGGGAGGTTGACGTTCCGGAAACGGGTGCTTACCGGCTGGAAATTGCTTATTTACCAGTAAAGGGGAGCTACTCGAACATCGTTCGCGGGCTGATGATTGACGGCAGCCTTCCCTTCAAGGAAGCAGAGCAAATCACGCTGGAGCGATACTGGAAAGACGCTAAATTTCCTTACGATAAAAATGCGATCGGCCAGGAGGTCCGCCCTGTACAGATGGAAATCGAGGGCATGAAAAGCACATTTGTCACCAGCTACGACGTATCATCCACACCGCTTGAGTTTCAGCTTACGAAGGGCATTCATACGATCCGGCTCATTGGCGGCAAAGAGCCGGTTGCGCTGACAAGCCTGCGCTGGGCGGCTCCGGAGACGATACCGGCTTACAACGAGTATAAGCAAGCCCATCCCGACACCGCAGCGCAAACGTGGTACGAAGTGATCGAAGCGGAACGGTACTTGCAAAAATCGAATATAGCGGTGCAAACGAATTATTTTTCCGAGCCGTATATTTCCCCTGATCCGAAGGGCAGGATCGTCTACAACGTACTGGGTGGAGAACGGTGGCGTACTCCTGGGGATTGGGTAGAGTGGACGATTGAGGTGCCTGATGACGGCTGGTACAACCTCGATCTGAAGTTTTATCAGGGTTTCCGGAGGGGGCTGCAAGCTTATCGAACGCTGATGCTCGACGGTCAAGTGCCTTTTCGGGAAATGCTCCATTATGCGATTCCTGCTAACGACAACTTCCAGATTCGTACGCTTCAGGATGAGAACGGCATTCCGTTTCAATTTTATTTAACGAAAGGCAAACATACCGTGCGTCTCATAGCGGACGCTTCTTTGACAAAGCCGGCCGTGATCGCTTTGCAGCATGCCCTCCAGCAGATGGATGCCCTGGATAGATCAATCCGCCTTATCACTGGTAATTACGGCCAAGGCGCTGGTGCTACGACGCAAAATCTGGATACGCTGCGTACCTGGAATTTGCAGAAATCCGATCCTGGCATCGAAGACAAGCTGCGGTCGATTATCGGGCAGTTTCAACAAATAGCCGCATTTGTGGATGGATTGAACCAGAATAAATCCGATCTAACGACCGTCCTTGATGTAGCCATTGAAAACTTGCAGACGATGGCCGCCTACGTGAACGATATCCCGAACCGGATGACGGATTTTGCGAAGATCCAGAGCAATATCGTCACATGGCTGCCGACGCTCAGCAACCAGTCCGTGCTGCTCGATTATATCGTCGTGCGTACGCCGGATGCCCAAACAGGCCTCAAAGAACCGAATGAGCTTAACCGCATTCCTTATGCGCTTGGCAATTTTGCTCGTACGTTCTATATGTCCTACGATACGAGAAAGCTGAACAAGCAGGAAGCGATTACGGTATGGGTACAGCGAGGACGGGATTATGCCGACTTGCTGCGGGAAATGGTCGATCGCGATTTTACGCCAAACACCGGAATTGAAGTCAATATCAATCTGATGCCCAATCCGAACCAGCTTATTCTGAGCAATGCTTCCGGTGAACAGCCAGACGTGGCGCTGGGTGTATCGATGGAAACGCCAGTTGATTATGCGATGCGCGGCGCGGTTGCTGATTTGACGAAATTTCCCGGCTTCGAAGAGGTCTACGAGCGGTTCAACCCTGGGGCGATGCGTTCTTTCGCCTACGATGGCGGTACTTATGCGCTTCCCGAGGTTCAGAACTTCCAGGTGTTGTTTTACCGGACGGATATATTTGACCGGTTGAAGCTGAAGGTGCCCGATACGTGGGATGACGTGTATGAACTGCTGCCCACCTTGCAAGAAAATGGGATGACTATGTACGTACCGACTAAAAACTTCCTGCCGTACATGTTTCAGAACGGGGCTGAGCTGTATGCGCCTGAGGGGCTCAAAAACAATCTTGGCAGCGAAAAAGCGCTGGAAGGCTTTGAGCAATGGACAAATTTATATTCAAAATATTATTTGCCTTTGGAGGCGCCAGCTTTCCTGAATCACTTTCGTGACGGCGATATGCCGGTTGGCATAGCTGATTTCAACCTGTATGTGCAGCTGATGGTAGCAGCTCCCGAAATTACGGGTCATTGGCAAATAGCACTTGTTCCCGGAATCAAACAGAAGAATGGAGAAATTGTGCGTTGGACCGATCAGTCGGTTTCCGGTGCGATCATCATGGAGAAGAGCGGCAAACAGAAGCAAGCATGGGAATTTCTCCAATGGTGGACCTCGAAGCAGACCCAAGTTCAATACGGGAACGACATCGAGTCTTTGTACGGCTTGGAATATCGCTGGAATACGGCCAATTTGCAAGCCATGGCATCACTCTCGTGGCCGGTAAAGGATTTGCAGACGATCATGGAGCAGGGACGATGGGTGAAAAATGTGCCTTATGTGCCGGGATACTACTTTTTGACGAGGGAAATGGACTTTGCCTGGAACTCCGTAGTGTTGAAAGGCAAGCCGCCCAAGGAGGCGCTGGAGTCGGCGGAAGTTTCCTTGCAGCGTGAGATGATGCGGAGGCAGGAGGATTTTGGCATCTCAGGGGATGCAAACCTGCAGGTTCCCGCTATCGAGCATCCATTTGACAGGGAGGTGAAGGGACAATGACACCAGGCAGGCAAGTCTCCTTGAACAAGGGTACTGCCGCGCAAGCCCCCTTGTTTGCCAAAAGGCTGCGGCAATTTGTGAGCGAATGCTGGCGGGATCGGATCTGCTACTTATTTTTGGCCCCATTCCTGCTAGTGTTCACGCTGTTTATTATCATACCCGTATGTATGGCAGGCTTATTAAGCTTTACCTCGTTCGACGGGTTCACGCTTCCTACCTTTATCGGCTTTAAAAATTACATCGTCCTGCTGACACAGGATATCGTATTTCTGAAGCACGCGCTGCCCCATACGTTCAAATTTGCGTTGATTGTTGGTCCGGGGGGCTACCTGTTATCGTTTCTGTTTGCGTGGCTCATTCATCAGCTGCCGAAAAAAATGCGCGACTACTATACACTAGCGTTTTATGCTCCGTCGATGGCAGGCGGCGTCGCGCTTTCCGTCGTATGGATCGCCACATTCAGCGGAGACCGGGTCGGTTATCTCAATAACTTCCTGATCGACATGGGGTGGATCGATTTGCCCCGCGTCTGGCTGCAGGATTCGCGCTATTTGCTCGACATCATGATACTCGTTTCCTTGTGGATCAGCTTTAGCGTTGGCTTCCTGGCGATGCTTGCCGGCTTGCAGACCGTCAACACCGAGCTTTATGAAGCAGGCCGAATCGACGGCATCAAGAACAGGTTGCAGGAGGTTTTCTATATTACGATACCGTCGATGAAGCCGCAGATGCTGTTCAGCGCCGTCATGACGATTGTATCGACTTTGAAGGCGGGGAGTATATCCGTACAGCTGACCGGGATGGCGATTACGCCGCAGTACATCGGTCACCTGATCAGTAATCATATCGACGATTACGCCTTCATCCGCTTCCAAATCGGGTACGCTTCTGCTGTCTCCGTGGTGCTGCTTGTTATCTCGTTTTTCGTGATGAGATTCGCATACCGTCTGTTCGGAACGAAGGGAGATGTCTAGATCGTGCCCATCATGCCAATCGTGCCAATGAGGCAAACAAGACAAATAAGGAAGCGGCTTCGCCGCATTCAGCCCTTTGATATCTTACTCGCCGCAGGATTAACCGCGCTAGCGCTGTTCATGCTGCTGCCCATCGTGTTTATTATTAGCCAGGCATTCAAGCCGATGAACGAACTGTTTTTGTTCCCGCCGACCTTCTTGGTCAAGCATCCGACGATGCGCAGCTTCGAATTGTTGTTTCTGCATGCGAACAGCGATGTTGTACCGTTCACCAGGTATTTGTTCAACACGGTTATTGTTGCCTCCATTACGTTGGCTTCAGTTATTATCGTTAGCACGCTGGCTGCTTATGTACTGGCCAAACGCAGCTTTCATTTTAAGGCGCTGACGATGGCCATGATTATGGTGTCCCTTATGTTTGCGCCGGAAACCGTACAAATTCCGCGATTTTTAATCGTTAGCGGCATCGGAATCACAAATACATATTGGGCTCATATCGTGCCTCATTTAGCATCGCCGGTTGCCGTATTTTTGCTAATCGGGTTTATTTCACAAATTCCTAACGAGCTGGTGGAAGCTGCCAAGCTGGACGGGGCATCGGAATTTGGCATTTTTGCCAGGCTGATCGTTCCCTTATCGACTCCAGCTATTGCAACTATTTCGATTTTTACATTTCAAGGTGTTTGGGGGGATACCGAAACATCCTCATTGTACGTACAGGATGAAACTCTGCGTACCTTGGCGTTTTACGTCAACAGTTTGGCGGGCGGACTGCACAACAGCGTAGCTGGACAAACGATGGCGGCAGCTGCCGGCCTTTTGATCTTTTTACCCAATCTGATCATATTTCTTTTGTTTCAGAAGAGGGTATTGTCCACGATGCTTCATTCCGGGGTGAAATAGCCCATGAAAATAAAGGATAACTTAAGAATGAACATACGAATCCCGATGATCGTGCTTGTGGTCTGCTGCTTGCTTGCGCTTCTTCCGCTTCCCGTCCATGCGGGCTTGCCTTACGACTCCTATTATATGGACAGCAACTCGGATACATGGCGCCAAAGTCAGGCTGTATATGTCCCTGATCAGGTCATCCAGCTGTCGTTCATGGAGCCGGTGGATCTGTACATCGACGATCGGGACCTTGCTTATGTCGTGGATCGGGCGGCCAATCAGATTGTCGTGATGAATCGGGACGGCAATAAGCTCCTCACCGTCGGGGATACCGAAGGTCAAGGTGCGTTGAATGCGCCTGAGGGAGTTTTTGTGACAGGTGACGGTACGATTTATGTGGCCGATTCCGGCAATAGGCGGATTGCTTTATTTTCGGATGAGGGGAAGTTTCTGCGGGCGTATATGAAGCCCGATTCCTCGTATCTTACCGAAGAAGATTATTTTGTTCCGTCCAAGCTTGTCGTCGATAAGCGCGGGGTTATGTATATCGTGCTCAGCGGGGATAACAGGGGATTGTTTCGAATGGACGGCGAAGGCCGGTATACGGGTTATTTTGGCGCGAACAAGGCGGAGCAATCGTATACGAACTGGGTTAAGCGTCTAGTGCTTAATAAGGAACAGCTTGAGAAGGAAGAGGCCAACCTGCCGCAACCGATTGTGAATGCAGCGATGGATGCGTTCGGATTTTTGTACACGGCAACTCCGATGGCCAAGAGCGGCATCAAAAAGCTGAATGCAGGGGGAGTTGACGCTTTCCATAACCGTCATACCTGGCACTCGGTGAAAATAATTGATCTTGCGGTCGATCGGGATGGCTTCCTATACGGAATTGATTTCGATTCCGGTACGGTTACCATTTACGATCCTTACGGCAGCGCCTTGTTTGCATTCGGGGGTATTGATGCGGGGACTCAGCAAAAAGGGATATTCGGCTATCCGACTGGCATTGCCCTGAGCTCCCGGCATGACATTTGGGTAACTGACAGCAAAACGAAGCAGGTACTGATATTCGTCCGTACCGGGTTCGGTCAAGATGTGCTGACAGGCACCAAACTGTATATGCAGGGCAGGTACGAGGAAAGCAAGCCCTATTGGGAGAAGGTACGGATGCAAAACGGCATGCTGAGCTCCATCTTTCAAGGATTAGGCAAAGTGGATTTGGCGGAGAGCAAGTACGCCCAGGCGATGGACCATTTCAAAGAGGCCTATGATGTGGACGGTTATTCGCAGGCATTCTGGGAAGTCCGGCTGCAATGGCTGCAGCGGTATTTGATCGCATTGTTGGCTGCTTTGGTGATCTTCATTTTAGCAGTGAGGTACACGTTAAACAGATTTTCCCGCTATGCAGCAAAGCGGCAGTGGCCGCCGAAGCTTGTCAGGTACACCAAGGAGTTAAAAGATATGGGCAGCGTCCTCATTCATCCGTATAACGGCTTTTACAAAATGAAGGAGCGGAAGGTTTCATTCGTCGTCATGCTGTTCATCCTGCTGTTTGCTGTACTTGTGAAAATCATGCGCACGTATGGGACGGGATTTATCTTCAACCCGGTGGATATCAGCATGATCAATGTCTTCTCGGAGCTTGCCTTTTTCACTGCACCCTGGGTTACTTGGGTTATAGCCAACTACCTCGTCTGCAGCGTCAAAAATGGCGAAGGACGTTTTCACGAGGTGCTTCAGGCAAGCGTTTATGCGCTGGTCCCGTATTTATTTTTCTCAATTCCGATATTGATCTTATCCAATGTTGTTGTGCTGGAGGAGCAAGTGCTCGTCACTTCGCTGGAGCAAATCATGGTGATCTGGCTTTGCGTGCTGTTCTTTGTTATGACGCAGGTCATCCATAATTTCGAGTTTGTCGAAACGTTAAAAAATTCGCTCATAACGGTATTTACCGTTCTTATTATCTGGTTTTTCCTGTTTGTCGCCTCCGGGCTGACCTACAATGTATACGATTTTCTGTACCAACTGCAGCGGGAGGTGGCGCAATATGTTTAGCATCCGCCTGAAGCGAAAGCAGGGGATCGTACTGATTCTCCTCTTAGCCGCTGCTGCCTGCTGCTTGTTCGTTTATCGTGCGGCGAGCGGCAGCGGCATGCCTTCTTTGAAGCAGATGAATATGACGATGGAGCAGGCGCCTAACATGCCTGTGTATGAAGGAGAGCCGTGGAACCCGGGAAGCACAGATGCGGAAGGGTTCGTGACCGCGCTCGAAAACAGCAATTTTGTGCTCCGCATCGATCCTTTAACGACGCAAACGATCGTGAGCATCAAACGCACGGGGTATGAATGGCGGAGCAATCCGCCAAAGCAGCAGCTGCAAGCCGAGACGGTGAAAGGCTTGCTATTGTCCAATTTGCAATCGCCATTTATCCTGGAATATTTCCAGGCATCCGGCGATGACAAGGCAAGGCGGGGCATTACGAACGCGGCGGATATAAAGCTGAAGAAATCATTCGTCAAATATGACAATGACAAGGGGCTGCAGGTCACTTACTTTTTCGAGGATACGGGGATCGGCTTTTCGCTTCAATATGAATTGACCGGGTATGGGCTGGAAGTTCATGTGCCAACCAAGGGGATCGAAGAAAAAGGCGAGTATGCCTTATTCTCCCTGGAAGTGCTGCCTTACTTCGGAGCCGCGCAAGCGGGGGAGGACGGGTACTTGTTCGTCCCTGACGGCCCCGGAGGATTAATTCGTTTCGATGCAGACCGTTCGGTTACGGGGCAAGGATACATGCATCCAATCTACGGCAGTGAGGTGTCCAACGTCCAGCCCAGCTTGAAAGGAGCTGCCCGCCAAACGAAACGAGAAACGATCGCTTATCCGGTATTCGGTGTTAAACGCCAGGATGAGGCGTACGTTGCGATCGTCAAGGAAGGCGAATATGCGGCGAATATACAGGCGCTGCCGCCCGGTCTGAAATCAACACTATACAGTGTGGATGCCAAATTCCAATACCGCGAGGAATATTTGCACAAGATGAGCCGCTTGACAACACCAGTCAAAACAGTTGAAAAAGACCGGGTACCGCTCGACCGTTCGATCGAATACCGCTTTCTGAATGGTGATCAGGCGAATTATGTCGGGATGGCCCAAACTTACCGGCAGTACTTGGCGGATTCCAAACGGCTGCCGCAGCAGCTCCAGACGACAGCCCACATTCCGCTGCAGTTAAGCGTGATCGGAGGCAATGCCCAGGAGGCGTTCAACAGCTCAAGATATGTCGCAGCGACGACCTTTGCCCAAGCGACGGAGATGGTGAAGCAGCTGAAGGACAGTGGGGTCGAGAGCATGCGGATCATTTATTACGGCTGGCAGAATGGCGGGGATTTCGATGCGACAAAGCGCTTTCCGATCGAAAGCAAACTGGGCGGGCAAGCGGCAGCCAAGTCATTCGTCGATGCCATGCATGAGATGAATCTGCAAGTCATGTTTGAGGATAATTTCGTCTATGTGGACGAACGCTCCTCGCTTTCCGCCAAATCTAACGGGATTCGGGGTATTGACGGTACGGTATTTATGGACCAGAATAACGAGTTTATTCTAAAACCGGAGCTTACAGCAGGTTATGCGGTGCAGACGATTGCCCGGCTGAAGGACATCGGCGTCGACGGTATTCATTACAATTGGCTCGGCGAATTGATTTTCCGCGATTATGAGCCGAAACCTACAGAGCGGAAACAGGCAGCAGATGTTTACCGGCAGCTGCTTGCCTATACGCGGGAAGAGCTTGGGGAAACGGGGATTTACCAAGGGAATGATTATTTGCTTGGTGAAGCCGGCTATATCAGCCATTTTACGCTGGATTCGAGCTACGATTTTATGATTGACGAGACTGTGCCCTTCTATCCCATAGTGCTGCATGGCTTCGTCCCGTATGCTTCAACGCCGGCTAATTTCCGTAATGATTATACGGCGGAATTTCTCAAAGCCATCGAATATGGCGCTGTGCCTTCCTTCTATGTCACTTACGAATCATCACAGGTGCTGAAAAATACACCGTCCGAATACCTGTACAGCAGCGAGTTCGCGCTTTGGAAGGAACGGATTGTGCAGGAATACCGGGATTTCGACAAGCTGTCGCTGCTGTATAACCGGAGGATCGTCAACCATGAGAAGAAATCGGACGGCATATACGTGACGACGTATGAAGGCGGTACACAGGTCATCGTTGATTATGGGAAGAAAACCTTTGCGGTGACGGGAGGAGGAGCCGAATGAAGCTGCCGCTGCCTCAACGCAACAAAGGCTACTTCCATTACAAATGGAAGCAGTACGGGGTTGGCTATTTGTTCATGCTTCCCTGGCTGATCGGCTTTCTTGCACTCATTGCGTTTCCGATTGTATGGTCACTGTTTCTAAGCTTTAACAAGGTGACGCTGACGGCAAAAGGATTCATATATACATGGGCAGGTATGCAAAATTTCAAGGATGCATTCATCGTCGATAACGAATTTCCCGTCCAGCTTATTTTATACATGCAGCAAATGCTATTGATCATTCCGATTATTGTCATTTTCGCGCTGCTCGTTTCGCTGCTGCTCAATCAGAAATTCCCTGGACGTTTTGTGTATCGGGCAATCTTTTTTCTTCCGGTTATTTTCGCCACCGGACAGGTGCTAACCGAGCTATTCGCGCAAGGTGCCGGGGAAATTCCGTTCATGGAGCAATACAATATCGACTCGTTAGTTCAGAACAATGTCGGCGGGCAGTTCGTCGGTCCCGTTGTGGAGGTACTTAAGCGAACAGTTATCATTTTATGGTATTCCGGAGTGCAAATTCTTATTTTTATCGCGGGCTTCCAGACGATTTCGAAATCAGTTTATGAAGCGGTCCGGATTGATGGCGCATCTCCATGGGATAGCTTCTGGAAAATTACGCTGCCCGGCATCGTGCCTTTTATCAGCTTGAACCTGCTTTACACGATTGTCGATTTGTTTACATTCCCGTTAAATCCGGTGCTGGAGCTCGTGCGCAAAAACATGTTTAATCCTGCTACTGGTTATGGGTATGCGAGTGCGCTGGCCTGGATTTATTTTGCGATCATCTTCGTCCTGCTGGCGGTCGTCTCGTGGATGTTCGGAAGAAGCGCGAAACGAAAGGGGGGAAGAGCGTGAACATGATCAAAAGCTACCAGCATGCGACGCAAACCGTAAGCCGGTTCATATGGAGCAGAAGGATGCAGAGAGTGAAGATGCTGGCGCTTGGCAGGCATGTCAACGATGGGTGGATAGCCAAGGTGGTCATTTTTTATTTGCTTTCCATCCTGGCTTACCTGTACTTGCAGCCGTTACTGTACGTTGTCAGCACTATGTTCAAAGATGTGCATGATTTGCTCGACCCGACTGTCAAGTGGTTCCCGCGTCAGCTCGAATGGGGAAATCTGGAGAAAGCCTGGGTTGGTTTGAAATATCCGGAAGCGCTGGCGAACACATTTACGATTGCGCTAGTTTGCTCGGTCATTCAGGTGCTGGTTTGCTCGCTTTCAGGGTATGCGCTGGCTAAGCTGTATTTTCCGGGCAGAGGCCTGGTTACGTTCTGCGTCATTCTCACTTTCCTTATCCCGCCGCAAATCATCATCATCCCACTCTATGCCATTTACAGCAAGCTGGGATTGTTGAATACGCCGTTTGTGTTCATCGTTCCGGCATTGTTCGGCCAAGGGCTGCGAAGCGCGTTGTTTATCTTGATCTTTCGCCAGTTTTTCAAATCGCAGCCAGTTACGCTGGAGGAAGCGGCCAAGCTGGACGGAGCCTCCACGTTCCGCCTTTTCTTCACCATTATGCTTCCGCTTGCGCGTTCTGCTTGTCTCGTCGTTTTTCTGTTTTCGTTCATTTGGTACTGGAACATGTATTACGAGCCGTCTTTTTTCCTGACCAACAAGTACATTCCGCTGTCGATCAGCCTGAATCGGATGAATGAAGTGCTGACCGGCACACCTTCCTCTTACTACTCTTTATTCGGCAGCGAATCGATCAACGAAGGCGCCAAAATGGCCGCGGCGTTTCTGATTATGTTTCCGCCCCTTGTCATCTACATGTTTCTGCAGCGGTGGTTCGTGGAAAGTATAGAAAGATCCGGGCTTGTGGAATAAGTGATGTTTTGAAGGGAGGTGGTTTGGCAGACGACAAGCATGCAGCAAGCATGAACCAATGCATGAATCAAGCATCATGGACTACGTACGCTCAGCCGCAACTAAGAGAGGCAGCTATGGAGAGTTTTTTTCATTCGCATCTACTAAGGGAGGTATAAGGAATGACAGCAAAATGGTCAGCAAAACGGTATTTTGTTTTAGTGGTTGGCATAATCCTTGTGTTATCGGTGTTTTTGTCGGCGTGCTCGTCAGAGAAAGAACCTGAGGGAAGCACTGGGCCTATAGCGGTGGCTCCTAGTGACGGAGGAGGGAAGAAAGAGGCTGCTGAGACCGTCAAGCCTGAGGAGAAGCACGAGCCAGTAACGTTAAAATTGGTTACTTGGAACAATACGTACGATGATCTGTACAAAAAATTTACCGCCAAATACCCATGGATCACCATTGAACCGATCTACCCGGCAAATGGCCTGGATACGAGCATCATAGAGAAAATTGCCGCTCTGCAGGCTGCCGGAACACCAGCGGATCTGACTTGGCTGACCGACTTAAGCCAATATACAAAGGGAGGCTTGCTTGAAGATTTAAAGCCTTACATTGAGAAAGACGAATCGCTCAAAAGTAAGAAGCTTCCGCAAGGATTCTTCGAATCATTCGATAATGCCCAAGGACAGCGTTATGCCATTCCGTTCGTAGACGTGCCGATGTGGGTCATGGTGAACATGGACCTGCTTGCTAAATACGGCTTGGAAATGCCGGGTAATGATTGGACCTACGATAAATTCCGCGAGCTTGCTAAAGCGGCCACAGACCCTGCGGCAGGTGAATATGGCTTGACGAACAGTGGTATTTTCGCTCAATATTTCCTGTCTGCGATGTCGGTTGCTAACGGAAACTCCCCTAATCTGTGGTATATGAATGAAGATCTGACGCAGAGCGTGCTGGATAAACCGGAAGCGATGAACGATGTGAAATGGATACAGGAGTTTATGACCAAAGACGGTTCCTTGCCGGGCAACAATAAGACGAAGGAGCTTGGCGGCTCTGTCGGCAACTTTATTAATGGCAAAACATTGTTCATGATCGGCGGGGACTTTATTCTGGAACCGCTGCAAAAAGAAGCAAAATTCAAATTCGATGTCTTACCGTTCCCGAAAGGCAAAGTAACGCAGGTTACTCATCATATTTATGGTCCAATTGGTCTGTTGTCCAGCTCGAAGCATAAGGAAGAGGCGTGGAAGTGGATCAGCTTCCAATTCGAGGCTGAAGCGCAGAAATGGAAAATTGATCATGGTTCCAACGCTTTCGTCATTGACGACGAGTTGAAGGCCTATATCGACGAGTCACCTTTGTGGCAGGGTAAAAATACGGAAGCTGTCAAAATGACCAAGGATATGTGCTGTATCGGTCCTGGTCCGACCATTCCGGTATTCCAGGAAAATCCATTTTTGAGTGTGGCCGATATTATACTGTCGGGTGGCGATTTAAATTCGCTCAAGCCCAGAATCGAAGCCTGGAATAAAAAGACGCTGGAGTTAAGGAAGGCGGTTTCAGGCCAATAAGCGTCACTTAAAGGATTTGAGAGCTGATGTCACATTGAAGGAACTATGTAACTAAAGGAGAACAAAAGAATGGGTAAAATTCGATTAGGTCTGATCGGAACCGGGGGAGTTGCGGGTCTGCATGCCCGTCAGTTGCAGGAACTTCATGAAGAAGTGGCAATTACGGCTATTGCTGATACTAGCGCGCAAAGCAGGGAAACCTTCACGGCAAACTTCGGCCTGCAGGACGTGGCAAGCTTCTCCGACTACCAGATAATGATTAACGAGACCGAACTTGATGCAGTTGTGATTTGTTCGCCGCATACGCTTCATTACCGACAAGCGTCGGATGTACTGAATAAAGGGCTGCATGTGTTGATTGAGAAGCCGATGACTTGCTCCTCTGCGGAGGCTGGGCAGCTGCTTGCCATTGCGAAACAATCCGGTAAAGTTATGCAGGTATCGTACCAGCGCCATTTTCAACCTGAGTTTATTTATATTCGCGAAGCCATTGCCAGGGGCGAGATCGGGAAGCTAACTTCGATCACCGCGTCGCTGTATCAGGGGTGGCAGCAGGCAACTGCAGGTACATGGCGGCAAAATCCAGCGTTATCCGGCGGCGGCTTCCTAATGGATTCCGGGAGTCACATTATTGATGTGCTGCTGTGGACTACGGGACTAACACCGGTTGAGGTGAAGTCGCAGTTGTCCCAGCAAGGCTCAGATGTGGAAATGGACTCGTTCAGCTCGATTCGTTTCGAAGAGGGACCGGTTGCCGGATTAAATCTTGTTGGCAACTCCCCATGCTGGCATGAGACCTATGTCTTCTGCGGTGATCATGGAGGTATTTTCTACGACAATGGAAAGATTACGCTGAGCCGCTTTCATCAGGAAACGGTGGTGCCCGATCTGCCGAAGCAGGTAAGCAACTCGGACAAAAGCTTTGTTGAAGCTATTTTGGGTCGTCAGGAAGTCCAGGTGCCCGGAGCATTTGCACTGAAGGTGGTGCAACTGTCGGAGATGGTTTACGGCGCAGCAGGTTATAAGCCGTTCTGAAGGAGAGGCAGGGGAATATGAATTTTAAAATTGGCATGAGGATTCCACCCTTGATCGGAGCAGAAGGCATAGAGAAGACAGCAGCCTGGGCGGCGGGAGCGGGCCTGGATATTCTTGATGTGCCGCAGCTGACAGCAGAGGTTAAAGCAGCCTGCGATGCAGCGGGACTCGGAATCGGTTCCGTCGACGCAGTAGGAATAGGCCGGCTGCTCAGCAGGGATGAAGCCAGCCGTGCGGCGGCGGCGGGGAACCTGCTCTGGCAAATGGACGGCATTGCGGAGCTTGGCGGCAAGGTACTGTTCGCGTGCCTGCTGCCTGAGGACTTTACCCTGTCCCGCAAAGAAGGGTTCGAGATCTGGAAAGATGTTTTTCCAGACATTGTCCTTCATGCGGAAAAAACGGGCCTATTTATCGCCATCGAGGGCTGGCCGGGGCCTGCGCCGCATTATCCGACGCTCGGCTGCACGCCGGAGATGTGGAGTGCGATGTTAGAAGCGATCCCATCCAAGCATTTTGGACTGACCTATGATCCTTCCCATTTGGTCAGGCTTGGCATCGATTACTTGCGGGCGCTTACGGAATTCGGAGACCGGATTGTTCATTGTCACGGTAAGGATACGGAGATTCTGCATGATGAATTGTACGAGTGTGGTGTGCTGCCTGCGACCTTTGGTGCCAGATATGGTTTCTCCGAAGGCTCATGGCGGTACACGATTCCCGGACATGGCGAGGTGGATTGGAGCAAGGTAGCCGTTCGTCTGGACAGGTTGGGCTATCAGGGGGCAATCAGCATCGAATTGGAGGATCACCGGTTTTGTGGCTCGTTGGAGGCTGAGCGGCAGGGAATTGTAAAGGCCGCGGAGCATCTCTCCACTTATTTCAAATAAGGAAATACTATACCGGTAAATTAAAAAAACTGCCCTAATTCCTGATGAAATTTCCTTGAGAGAAATTTCTGGGGAACTGGAGGCAGTTTTTTTGGAGATGAGTCTTGCAATCTGAAAGAGGGAAGGGATGTGGGGAGGATGGGCGTTAGGCGTTAGTAGCATTATAGTAGCAGCCCGCCCTCCGCCGAAATGAGCGTGTATTGGTGCTGTGTGCTCCAGTTCAGGTCCTTCTCAGCTGCGCACTGGCGCCCGACAGCCGCGGGTCCTCTTCATCCCCAGCGCTTGCACCAGCTAGTAAAACTCCTCCAATCAAGAGAAAAACCCTTGCTGGCTGTCCGTTTGAGCTTGTTTCTGCGATTCGTGCGATTGTAGTCGATTGTAGCTGAGAAGAGGAGGTGGCTGTAGGTGGAAGGGCGGCCCCGCCCGCCTCTAAAGATTTGTTCCAACCCCCACATCGATTCCGTTAAAGGGAACAAATCTTTAACAGCGGCTGGAGCCCACAGCCATTCCCTCCGCAACGCACCCAAGTCACGAAAACGCACATCAAAGGACGCGGCAAGGCGTTTACCATTTACTCCGGAATTGGTAAGCCAAGTCCCTCCGCAACACGCCGCCCATATTCAGGATCGGCTTTAAAGAAATGTCCGATTTGCCGCAGCTTGATTTCGTCCTTTTCAACAGGTGTCATAGCTCCGACGATATTTTTAACTAGACGTGCACGTTCTTCTTCGGTTAACAGACGGTACAAGTCACCAGCTTGGGTATAGTGGTCATGATGGTCATAGGCGACACTATCGGCTAAACCGGATACCGGGTAGGCAGCCTGCTTATCCTGAGGGGATTCTGTCGGACCGCCATAGCTGTTGGGCTCGTAGTAAACGGAGCCTCCGCCGTTATTGTCTGGGCGCATCTGGCCATCCCGCTGATAGTTGTTCACTTGATTATGCGGCTTATTAATCGGCAGTGACTGATGGTTGGCTCCAACGCGATAGCGATGGGCATCGGCGTATGCGAACAGGCGGCCTTGAAGCATTTTATCCGGTGATACATCAATCCCAGGCACGAGTGTTCCCGGCGAGAACGTAGCTTGTTCAACCTCCGCAAAGTAGTTTTCAGGGTTCCGATCAAGCACCATACGTCCTACTTCAATTAAAGGATAATCTTTCTGGGACCATACTTTCGTTACATCAAATGGATCAAAACGATACGTATCCGCATCCTGAAGCGGCATGATTTGCACGTAAACCTTCCATGCCGGGAAATCGCCATTTTTAATAGCATTAAATAAATCCTCGGTATGATGATCCGGGTTTTCCCCAGCAATCCGGGTGCCTACTTCTTCCGTGAGGTTTTTGATGCCTTGTTCTGTTTTGAAATGGTATTTAATCCAGACGCCAGTCCCTTCCGAGTTCACCCATTTGAACGTATGGCTTCCGAAGCCATGCATATGGCGGAAAGTAGCGGGGATGCCGCGGTCCGACATAAGGATCGTTACCTGATGCAAGGATTCAGGGGATAAGGACCAGAAATCCCAGACAGCATTAGGGTTTTTCAGATGTGTGGCCGGATGGCGCTTTTGTGTATGAATGAAATCAGGAAATTTAATTGCATCGCGAATGAAGAAAACAGGCGTGTTGTTGCCGACCAGATCATAATTGCCTTCTTCTGTATAAAATTTAAGAGCGAATCCACGGGGGTCACGCACCGAATCGGCGGAGCCATTCTCGCCAGCAACCGTAGAGAAGCGGGCGAACATAGGCGTACGTTTGCCTACTTCGGATAAAAATTTAGCTTTTGTATATGTCGATACATCGTTCGTTACTTCGAAATAACCATGTGCGCCAGCTCCCTTGGCATGGACGACACGTTCAGGAACACGTTCTCTGTTGAAATGAGCCAATTTTTCCAGTAGGTGAACATCCTGAATTAAAGTTGGACCACGTGAACCGGCTGTCATCGAATTTTGGTTATCCCCGACTGGAGCTCCTGAGCTGGTAGTAAGCTTGTTCTGTTCTGTACTCATAATAGAATCACCTCATAAGATTAGTGTATTACTATTGCTATACTATTTATTATGTGTTTCATATAAGTACTATGATAAAGGTTTTTAGATCGGTGTGTCAACCTTATTTATAATAATTATAAATAAGGAACGATTATAAAGTAATGGAAGAAGAGGCCATCCCACTAAAACTATAATTTGGGGACGGCCTCATTCTATTTATTTGTGCTTTCGGATGCTAACGACCTCACTTTTTTCCATTCTGCGAGATGCTTCTCAAGGTTCTCTATAAGTGCGTCAACACCGCTTAAGAAGTGATCTCTATCGTTGCCATTAATTTCTTCATAGGAATTTATATTATCGGCTGACAAGTCATTATTTTCGGGTAGGGAGGCGAGTAAACGCTGCAGTTTGGTTTCGATGGGCGTTGCCATAGTCGGTAGAGCAGCTATATTTGCTGTGGTTGTCATGTTTGCCATGTTTGCCGGATTTACCGAGTTTACCGTGCTTACCGCATTTACAATATTAACAGTGTTAACATTGTCTGCTATGCTTCCTGTTGGAGCTGGAGCTGTTGTGGCGATCGCACTTTCCGTACCGCCCGTACTTGTTGTCATTGCTGCAGGTGAAGGGTCAGTCTTCTTTGGCTTTTCGCTTTTTGTGGCTGCCTTTGGCTGCGCGGCTTTAGCCCTCTCGGCTTTATTTTGTTCGTATACGGACCATGTTTCCAGCAGCTCATGCCCCGATTTGTACAGCAGCTTGTCCTTGGTGCCGGAGGAGATATCTTTATCTTTGAATAGGCGGGCGATCTTTTTAACATCACTTACGGGCATCTCATCTTTGGCGATAATTAAAGCGAGTGAATCGCGATGCTCCATCGGCAGGTCTTTAAGGGGCAGCAGTTGATCTTCCGTCAGCTTATCTTTTCTTATCTCTGTACCGCCTACGATTCGTTTTTTTACAGCGTTACTGAACTTTAGCAGGTCGCATTTGTTCTTGATATAGGCTTCCGGTTTGCCGAGCTTGCTGGAAAGGTATTTGGTGGAGCTGCTGAACTTCGGGTCGTTCATAAGCTTGTGGAAGGCTTCGGCTTCTTCAATCGGGGAAAAGCCTTCTCTCGTCAAGTTCTCCGCTATTTGCTCCAGGTAGATCTCCAGCTCATCGGTTGCAGTGGATACGATGCAGGGGATCGCTTTGCGCCCCAGCGCTTTACAGGCTTTGTACCTGCGGTTTCCGTAAATGATTTTATAGCGGCCGTTACTCGTAGTTCTTACTTTGATCGGGGATAGCAAGCCCAGCTCCTCGACACTTTTCATAAGTTCCTGCAGCGATTCCTCGTCAAAATAATTTCTCGGCTGATCTGTATCTTCATCAATTAAATCCGTCATAATTTCAATAATGTCCATATAAGTTCTCCTATCATTCAAGTCATTCGTCTGATTAACGCCGTTAGCAGCGGCATATGTATATGTCTGCTTATCTACTATAACATAGTGAGAGGCGTGAAAAAGCTTCCTTAGGGGTAAATCGTCCAACTTTAACAAAGAATTCGATAACCGTTTCAGAAAATCCTTTTCTCAGAGCCTGAAAGCAATCTCTTATCGTAATGTGGTATTATCACAGTAAGGCAAGAAGGATTGTGTGTACATTACGATAGCTGGGAGACGCAAGCCATGGATCATCCAATTCCACCTGTTCCGCCCATTCAACCGATTCAACCCGTTCATTCTACCTATGAAATCGCTCAAGTATGTTTATTAGCCGGAAAAATCATGCTGGAAAACGGTGGAGAAACGTACCGTGTTGAGGATACAATGACCCGCGTAGCTGATGCTTTTGGTTTGCTGAATTCGCACTGCTTTGTGACTCCGACGGGGATTATGTTCGCTATAGACGGGCCTGAGCAGACAACCCGCTTGATTCGTATATCTGAACGCTCAACAGATTTACGCAAGGTTGCGGTAGTGAACGACGTATCCAGAAGAATCAGCCGCGGGGAGCTATCGGTGACAGAAGCTTACCGGCTGCTGGAAGAAATCGATGCGGCCAGCCCCGGGTACCCTATTTGGTTCAAAATTGTTGCGGCAGCTCTGGCAAGCGGCTGTTTCTTAATTATGTTTGATGGCATATGGGATGACTTTATTCCTGCTTTTATAGTCGGGGGGGCAGGTTATTCCTTCCTGATTTATTTTCATCGGCTGGTCCCGATTAAATTTTTTGCTGAGTTTTTAGCCGCTTTTGTTATTGGCACGTTGGCCTATTTATTTTTGCAAACAGGGCTTGGTCATAATTTGGATAAAATCATTATTGGTTCCGTCATGCCTCTGGTGCCAGGACTGTTGATCACCAATGCCGTGCGGGATTTAATGGCTGGCCATTTTGTTTCAGGGCTTTCGAAAGGGGCAGAAGCACTGCTAACCTCCTTCGCTATTGGGGCTGGCATTGCCTTTGTTCTTTCCTTCTACAGCGGGGAGGGGATCCTATGATCATCGAACAGCTTTGTCTAAGCTTTGTTGCCTCTGCAGCATTTGCAATCCTCTTCAATGTTCCTAAGGGCACACTGCTGCAGTGCGGGTTTGTTGGCATGCTGGGCTGGGGGTTGTACATATCTTTTCTGAAGGTTCCTGTTGATCCAATACTGGCCACGATGATTGCTTCTTGCTTCGTTGCAGTGACCAGCCAGATTTTTGCCAAAATTTATAAAACTCCCATTATTGTGTTCAGCGTGTCGGGCATCATTCCTTTAGTTCCTGGAGGATTAGCCTATAATGCCATGAGGCAGGTCGTTGAAAATCATTATGATCAGGCTGTGCAGCTTGCTGCCAAAGCTTTTATGCTATCAGGTGCGATTGCCATTGGGCTTGTTTTTTCGGAAGTTATCCATCATGTGATCATAGGGATTAAAAAGTCGCGACTCTAAATCTTTATACCCAAACTGGGAGAAATCGCCTATTCAATTTCCGTTATTTGGATATAAAAGGTGGATGGAGATTGCTGTTCCCTGCCTCTGGGCATAAAAGTTTGAATCATTTGAACCATGGTGATCAATGGTAATTTATGAAATAATTGAATTAATGAGGCATGGAAATCCACTCAGCGTTTGTTGAGTGGATTATTTATTGCCGTAGAGGGCATTGCAGCTAAATATAGCTTAGCAAAAGCTCAGCAAAATAAAAATATTTTAACCGTTTAGAAATTTTTTTCTGGGGTAATAGATAAAGGATATGTCGTGGGGCCAGTTATTAAAATGTTAATTTATCTGATTACTGCTTTATTCATTCGTTAGTTATAGTAAATTTCGCCTGGCTACAAAAGGATGGAATTTGCTTGCTAAATAAATAGAGAGAAATACTAGGAGGAAGCTATCTTGAAAAAATGGACAGTTATGGTATCAGCAATTATTTTGGTAATGGTAATCTCAGCATGTGGGAACAATGTGAAGGATGGGGAATCAGGAGCAACAATTAAGCCAACAGACAACAAGGTTGAATCGAAAGGAGTACCTACAGTCGAAGAATTAATTAAAAAGACAACTGAGGCAAGCCAAGGTTTCAAGAGCTATTCAATGGACATTAAAATGGATCAGAACATGTCCATAGACGCAAACGGTACTAAGCAGGATCAAAAAGTTAACATGGAAATCAAAACGGATATGATCAAAGAACCGTTGGCCATGTATCAGGAAATTAAAACGAATGTACCGGGCCTGCCAGAAGCTCAGGAGATCAAACAATATATTACACAAGAGGGCATATATACCCAAACACAAGGGACCTGGATGAAGCTTCCTGATGAGACTAAGGATCAATTGATGGCAAGCATCAATGCCCAGGGAAGCCCGGAGAAGCAGTTGGAGCAATTCAACTCCATTACGAAGGATACGAAGGTTACTGAAGATGGAGACAATTATGTGATGAGTGCAGAGGTTTCTGGTGACAGTGTTAAAGAGCTTGCCAAGAAGCTAATGTCCGGCTCGGGAAGTCCGAATCCGCAATTAGAAGCCATGATGGGAAGCATGAACATTACACATATGAAGCTTACTTATGTGATCAATAAAAAAGAATACTTACCAGTTAGTATGAATGTAGAAATGAACATGGATATGGATCAAGAAGGACAAAAGATTGGCATGGAAATGAAGATGGACAGCAGCTTCTCAAACTATAACGAAGTAAAAGAAATTAAAGTGCCTCAAGAAGCATTGGATAGTGCGAAATAAGATATAGCATGTAAAAAGGGAGGTGTCATGATGATGACACCTCCCTTTTTGATCTTTTAGGGAAGAGCAATCCCGCAGCAGCTCTGGTCGCAGCCTCGTAATAGCCTCATAGCACCCTCATAGCACCCTCATAGCACCAGCATAGCACCAACATAGCACCCTCAAAGTAGTCTCATGGCTGTCCGCATCCCCGAAATTGAGAGTGTGGCTTCACTTAACGATGTTTTTCATCGTTAAAGTAAGTTTTCCAGGTCGATCCGTCACGTTAATGATGTTTTTCATCGTTAAAAGTGAACGGAAGGCCCCTTCTGGAGGATAAAAGTGATTCTAACGATGTTTTTCATCATTAAAGCAAGGTTGTGGAGACGCCCCCTTGCTTTTAACGATGAAAAACATCGCTAAAATAGCATCGTGAGCGGTGCGCGCTCAATGTTGTCAGGTTAACATGCAAGTGGAGCTTTGGCTTCCCCCAATTAGAAGGCATGCCCCATCTAAAGCAGCAGAATGTAGGCGAAAATCCGCACACAATGGGTTTGCGCGGCAGAATGTAGGCGAAAAACCGCACACATTGGGCTTGCTCGTGGCCGAAGCGGCAGAATGTAGGTGAAAAACCACACACCTTGGGCTTGCTCGTGGCCAAAGCAGCAGAATGTAGGTGAAAAACCACGCACATTGGGCTTGCTCGTGGCAAAGCGGCAGAATATAGGCGGAAACTGCACACATTTGGCTGGCTTAACCTGACAACGTTGCGGCGCGCTATTCATCCCCTACGCCTTGCGGCTAGGAAATCTTATCTAATTTCTCCGATAAAGAGAAAAAAACTAGCTAGTTGTTGGTTTAAGTTGTTGTTCGTGCAAAGGTAGCTGGAAAGTGGGGATAGTTGTGGGCGGAAGAGTGTTGAAGAGTGTAGAAGAGCATTAGCGTGCACTAGCTCCAGGAACATGCTCATTTTGATTCATTATATCCCAGTCTGTCTAGTCCCTTCCGTATTCTAATTCATTAAGTGGCTGAAACCACTCTGCAGACTCTTTTTGCTGCGAAAAATGGTATAATCTAATAAGAGAACTCAAGAGAAATTTGCGGTCATTAGATCGGCCTGGTTGACATTAGAGAATATGAGGAGGAGCTTATGGACTATTCAATCCCAAATCAGTCGCTTTATAACATTCCATTCCGCCATGACGAATTTAACGGTATGCCCTTTCGCAGCTTGGGAGCATCAGGCTTACGTGTGCCCAATGTTGGCCTCGGCACCTGGAAGATTGGTTACCCGGAGACGGGGGATGGCTCCAGAGTAGATGAACAGACAGCTTTTCAAATATTTGATAGAGCTGTGGAATTAGGTGTGACTTTCTGGGATACGGCTAACCGATATAATGCGGCGTCCGGTAACTCTGAGAGAGTTATTGGCAATTGGTTCAACGCTAACCCCGGCCAAAGACGCAATGTAGTTATTGCTACGAAAATGTTCGGGGCTATGGATGGGGTAACACCTAATCACAGTGGACTTTCCAGAGGGAATATCATCGATTCGGTGTATGCCAGCCTGGGAAGAATGAGGATTGATTATATCGATGTATTGTACTTTCACGGTTTTGATGGGAATACCCCCATTGAAGAGAGCTTGGCTGCTGTAGAGGATTTGGTTAGGCAAAATCTGATCCGTTATTTCGCTGTTTCTAATTTCTCGGTAGAGCAGCTTGCTGCGTATCAAAAAGTGGAGCAAGCTATGTCGGTGCGATGCCGGGTGCTTGCTGTGCAGAATCAATACGATATTCTCGCCGGAGAGCGCCTGCAAGGTGTGCTTGATCACGCGAAAGGAACGGGCGTGTCCTTTATACCATGGAGTCCCATGGCAAGAGGGCTGTTGACCAGCCGGTATCTGGATCCGGCGAAGATAGGCTCTGGAGATCGCTTGCACGATGAGGGAGATGCAGCGCAGCCGGAGGCTGTCATGAGCATTTTGCGTCAATTGGCGGAGTTGGCTCAGGATTGGGATATGGAGCTCAGTCAATTGGTCATAGCGTATATGCTTACCATTCCGGGAATGGGGACGATCATTCCTTCTTCGTCTAATCTGAAGCAGTTGGAATCGAATGCTGCCGCGGGCCGGATTGTGCTTAGCGGGGAGCAGCAGCTTCGAACTGCCGATGTACTGAAGGAGCTTCGTAATCTGAAGTAAATGGAAAGGGTGTTACTTTTGGCACTGCCTCACATAGAGCATGTTGTGGAAACAAAAAATAAAGAGCTTATCGTAATTCTGCAGCCGAATGGCGGGTTTGAGCTTGATTGGCAAGCAATTGTGGGTAAGATGGACAGCAGCCAGCTAGCCTTGCAAGAAGCCATGTATACGAGGTCTATGAACAATTCTGCGGAATTCCTTTTGTTTTTGGGTTTTTCGCAGAAGTCTGCAGCTCATTCTGAATCTTTTGGCTATTTAATAGCTATCGCAGCTGCATTCGTAAAGAAGCTATCGCTGAATCCTGATGTTGAAGTACTGCGGGAGCAGACGGTTATTGCCATTGAGGATGATGATGTTGAACTTCTTTTGCAGCAGGCGCCTTTTATTAATGGGGCTGAATATTTAGATCAAAGCTGGATCGAACAACTATGGGAAAAGCTGAATGCATCCTTTAGCCAGACGATCCAAAGCTACGAGGGCACTGTAGAGCAATTTTTTGCTGCTATGAACCCTCAGCTTCAGCTTGTTGGACGTGTTTTTTTCCACTTGGTGGAGAGCAAGAAGGAGGAGTATCCCTTTTCCTTTCTGGCGACATACGCCGCGGAGGTTTCCAAGGAAGGCAAATCCAGACATCTGCCACTTAAAAATGCGCTTGTGGAATATGGAGAAAACAGCAGGAAACTGCTGGAGCTGCTCTCCACCGTGAATAAGGCCTCTGAGAGTAGTGCTTTTATTGCTGAGCTGGTGGAGTCGGGGGATATATTTCATCCGATTGGCCTGACAACTGAAGAAGCCTATACGTTTCTTAAGGAAATTTATTTGTATGAGGAAGCGGGAATATTTTGCCGCATACCAAAGTGGTGGAGAAGCAGAGCTAATTCTTTGAAGCTATCCGTTAGTGTTGGTGATAAACAGCCCTCTCGGCTTGGCTTTGATGCTCTTGTGGATTTCAACGCTGAGTTGTTTCTGGGCGGGGAGTCTCTTGCTGTCAGCGAAATTAAGCACTTGCTTGCAGAAGCAGAGGGGCTTGTATTTATTAAAGGCAAATGGGTTGAGGTCAATCACGAGAAGCTGAAGGAAGCGCTGAAGGCCTATGAACAGGCGCAAAAGCTAATGAAAAAGTCAGATATTAGCATCGTCGATGCCATGCGTTTTCAACTTAGTAGCGAGAGCATTCTTGATGTTTCGGAGGAAGCCTGTGAGCTTGAAGTAACGAATGGTGAATGGTTGAATTCGGTTATCAAGGGGCTTACGCATCCTGAGACCATAGAGCCTGTTGCGTCCGGAGATGATTTCCATGCCAGCTTAAGGACTTATCAGGAGCGGGGGGTAAGCTGGCTTCATTTTATGAAAAGTCTTGGGCTTGGAGCCTGCCTTGCTGATGATATGGGCCTGGGGAAAACCGTTCAGGTTATTGCCCTGCTTAATTTTATACGAACGAAAAAGCATGAAAAAACTTTACTCATAGTTCCTGCGTCACTGATTGGTAACTGGATGAGCGAAATTGCCAAGTTTGCCCCTTCACTGAAATGCTACGTCTATCACCCTTCTGAGAACAAGCAGATTGAGGCGCATGACAGTCGAGTTCTGGAGGAGCATGATCTTTTTATAACGACATATGGGATGCTGTTGAAATATACTTGGTTGAAGGATATAACGTGGGATTCCTTGATTTTGGACGAGGCTCAGGCTATCAAAAATCCAAATACGAAGCAAACCAAGCTGGTGAAGCAAGTAAAGGCCTCTTATAAAATTGCAATGACGGGGACACCGATTGAAAATCGCCTTGCTGATTTGTGGTCATTATTTGACTTTTTGAATAAGGGTCTTCTGGGGAGTGCGAAGGAGTTTAGCGGTTTCACCAAGAGGCTCAAGGAATCTCCAGATGGCTTTGCCAAGTTGAAGCAGGTAGTCGGTCCTTTTATTCTCCGCAGGTTAAAAACCGATAAAACGGTCATATCAGATTTGCCTGAAAAAATTGAAATGAAAACCTATGCTGCCCTAACCAAAAAACAGGTGGTGCTTTATAATAAGCTTGTCAATGATCTTAGGATCAAAATAGAGTCATCAGATGGAATAGAGCGCAAAGGGCTCGTGCTTGCCTCACTTATGAAGCTGAAGCAAATCTGCAATCATCCGGATCAATACCTGGGCCAGGGCTTCTATGCAGAGGAAGAAAGCGGGAAATATGCGCGGCTGCGGGAGATTTGTGAAACGATTTATGAGAAACGGGAACGGGTGCTGATTTTTACCCAGTTTAAGGAAATTACAGAGTCGCTGCATGCTTTTCTTGAGCAGATCTTTCAGCATAAGGGGCTTATCCTGCATGGAGAAACGCCTGTAAAGAAAAGGAAGGAGCTAGTAGCTGAATTCCAGGGACAAGCTTATGTGCCGTTTATGGTGCTGTCCATTAAAGCGGGTGGTGTCGGGCTGAATCTGACGTCTGCCAACCATGTTATCCATTTCGACAGGTGGTGGAATCCGGCCGTTGAGAATCAGGCTACAGACAGGGCATTCCGGATAGGCCAGAAGAAAAATGTGATCGTGCATAAATTTATTACTAAGGGTACAATTGAGGAGAAGATTGATCTGGTAATTGAGGACAAAACGAAGCTTTCCCAAGAAATCATGCCTGATGTTCAAGAAAGCTGGATTACGGAAATGGATAATAAGCAGCTTATGGATTTATTTAAGCTACAGGAGTGATGAAATGGCATTCTACGGTAGTTTTCCTGCATATGTTCCAGTAGCGGAACGAAAAGAGAGGGCACTTGCCAGTGTGGAGAAGCTAAGAAAGAAAAACCAGGATATTGCTCCAGTGATCATTACTGGCAAAAAAATAACGACAACCTGGTGGGGGAAATCCTGGTCGGATAATCTGGAGCGCTATTCAGATTATTCCAATCGGATCGGCAGGGGGCGCAGCTATGTCCGCAACGGAGCTGTGCTGGATCTGAAAATTATACAAGGCAGCATCACCGCACTTGTTCAGGGGAGCGAGTCCAAGCCTTACAAAGTTGATATTTCTATTAAACCGTTAGCCAAGAATATTTGGGAAAGCATCATCAAGGATTGTTCAGGGAAAATTGATTCGCTGCAAGAGCTTGTTGAGGGCAGGTTTCCCAAAGCGCTAGCAGACTTGTTCACAGCGCAGAAGAAAGGGCTGTTTCCCTCCCCGAAGGAAATTAATTTAAGCTGCAGCTGCCCCGATTCGGCGCGGATGTGCAAGCATGTAGCCGCAGCACTTTATGGGGTTGGAGCGCGGCTTGATGAGGATACTTCGCTATTTTTTGTGCTGCGGAATGTAAATGTGGATGACCTGATTTCAGAGAGCATTATGAAGAAATCCCAATCGCTGCTGGAAAAATCCAAAAGAAAAGGCCGCCGGGTCATTGAGGATGCCGATATCTCAGATATGTTCGGGATTGATGTGGAATAGAAACACGCCTTTGCAGCGTCCTATGAGGAGCGTGTTCATGGCATTGGCGCTTTGCCGAGGGAATGGATGTGGGCTCCAGCCGCACGAATCGCAGAAACACCAAGCTCAAACGGACAGCCAGCAAGGTTTTTTCTCTTGATTGGAGGAGATTTCCCTGGTGGTCGCACGCGGTGTGGATGAAGAGCGCGCGCAGCTCCCACTGCTACTTTAACGATGTTTTTCATCGTTAAAAGCACGGAGTCGTCTCCACAACCTTACTTTAACGATGAAAAACATTGTTAAAATCCCTTTTTTCCACCCAGAGGAGCCATTCGTCCACTTTTAACGATGAAAAACATCATTAAAGTGACGAATCGACCTGGAAAACTTACTTTAACGATGAAAAACATCGTTAAGTGAGCGCATGCGCATTCGGGGGAGGCTGCTACGAAGCGTGAGACGGTGAGCGTTACGAGATAACGCTATTGACGAAGGAAATCTACCACATCCAAAACGTAAATGCATACCACCGGCTAATCAAAAACTTCTTATCTCCTTTTCGAGGAATGCTACGAAATACGCTAATCATTATTTTGGCTTGGCATCGTTTCCTCAACGAAAGGTCGGTTTTTCCCTCTTTGGTTAAAGCAAAATGATACAAAGTTGAAGCTTGTCATTTCCGGGGAAATAATTGGACATTATGACGAAATAACAACACTACTTTCTTCAATGATCTTCAATGATTTTCAACCATCTTCAATGATTTTCGCTCCACATCTGCTGCAAAACTACCCTCTCCAACGATGTAAATCCGCATTTTATACGAAACTGCGTGCATTCTCGCCCTCTCTTTTTCCAATACAAGGAATATTTCCGGGCAAACATACACATACAGGTACTAACAGGGTGATGCAATTTAAAGGAGTCTCCCGTCGAATTGTGGAATTAGTCATAACACGATTCATGGCTGGCATAAGGGGAGCACGGAGATGATAAGAAAACATATTAAAAAAATAGCTAATATCGGCATCATCGTTTCTGGTCTGGGAATACTTATTACTTTTCCATTCAAGGATGCTTTCTGGGGAGGTATGCTGTTTTCGGCGTTTAGTGCAGCGACAATCGGCGGCTTGGCGGATACGTTTGCAGTGAAAGCTCTTTTTGGTGATCCCTTGGGAGTGAAATGGTGGGATTGGGTTGGGACGCGGGTCCTTTCGAAGAAAAGGAAACACTTGATTGGCGAGCTCGTCAAAATGGTTAAGGAAGATTTGCTCAGCATATCTAATATTGAAGCGAAGCTGAATGCATATAATTTTGCAGCTGTTATGCTTGCTTATTTGAAGGAGCATGGAGGCGAAGAAGAGGCGAATGCGATCCTGCAGCGATTAGCCGGGGATGTGATCAATAGGGTAGACACAGAGGATTTGGCGAAAACGATTCAGGCTTTTTTGCTGGATCATGCTGACGCGTTACAAGTGGCTGAGATTGCTGCGGACATCGGCGACTGGACGCTTCGCAATCATTATGATGAACAAATTATCGATTTTGTTATTCATGAATGCATGAAGCTGGTGAAAACGAGAGAATTTCTGCTTATTATTGAGAGAATCGTGGATTCGGCACTTCGTTCCTACGAACAAGGCAAGTTCGGCCGAAAGCTGGTGGACTCTGCAGCAGGACTAAATGCATCTAAGGTGAGTGAGAGCATCCAGCAGTGGATCATTTCCTTCTTAAGGGAATTCGCTTCTACCTCTCATCCTTATCGGGAGCATCTCAAGAAGCAATTGGAGCAAATGGTTGGCAGGTTAAGAACGGATAATCAGCTTCGTGAACGTGTGGAAGCGGGCAAAATAAAGCTCTTGCAGTCGATCAAAAAGCATATCCACCTGGATGTGCTGCTTCAAGAATATCTAGAAGCATTCCAGCAGGCTGTAGCGGCCAAGTCAACGGTAAACGCAGACATATTTCCTTGGATCACGAACAAGCTTCATGATGGAATCACAAAAATATCTGAGGATAGCGCAGCAATTGAAAGGCTCGATCAATTTCTGAAAAAGCCATTATTAAATTGGCTCAGTCAAAAACACGATTACATCGGACAGGTCGTTTCCGATAAGCTCCACTCGTTTTCAGAGAAGGATCTTATCAAGCTGCTCGAGGAAAAAGTGGGCCATGATTTACAATACATTCGTTTAAACGGTATAGCAATTGGTTCACTTGTTGGAATTGTCCTGCATTTGTTTACATTTTGGATAGGAGGGTAACTGCGATGAAAAACATGCGAAGCAAAGCGAACCTCAGTCTGCTCATGGCAGCCCTCTTATTTGTAGTTTCAGCTGTATGCTCCTACTTCTTTCCGGGCCAGTGGTGGCCAAGATTTCTTCTGTACATATCAGAGGCGGGGCTGGTTGGTGCACTTGCTGATTTATTTGCGGTTACGGCCTTATTCCGTCATCCCCTTGGCTTGAAATGGATTCCGCATACAGCAATCATCCCGAAAAACCGTGACAAGCTCATTGAAGGCGTGGTGATCATGGTGGAGCAGCAGCTGCTCAGTAAAGATACCCTGAAGCAGCAGGTGCAGCACATCCATTTGGTTGATACGGCTATTCGCTGGATAGAGGGTAGAGAGGGGGGACGAAAAGCTGCTGAGCAAGGCTGGTCCCTGCTGTCGGGCATGCTGGCTAAGATAAATTTGGCGGAAGTTTCCGGGCAACTGGACAAGCAGATACGCAAGGGTTTGCAGAAAACAAACGTCTCCCTGTATGCAGGAAAGGCTCTGAAATGGGCACTGGACAGCGGGGATTTTCAAAATGTGGTTGGCAAAATTGTGGAGTATGCCGCGAAGCGTGCTTCAGGTTTGGAAACCAAGCTGGCAATTAGAAGGATGTTGGAAAATGAAAAAGACAGATACGTGAATAAAGGAAATAAGGTCGGTGGTTTCTTCAGGAAAATAGGTGTTTGGTTAGCGGAATCAACGAATTCCTTAAATCTGGACGATGCGGTTGAGGCGTTCTATGGAGATATACAAGTCTTTTTGATTGAGCTGCGCAGTCCTCGTCACGAGCTTCGTGTACTGATTGAAGACATGATTGTTCAGTTAGCCGATACTTTGCAAAACCGGACTGATGTCTCCGCCGCGGTAGATGCTTGGAAAAATGAGGTGATTGAGCGCATTTCGCTGCTTCCCTCGATTGAAGCTTTGCTGAATAACTTCAAGCAACTGCTTCAAGATGATTCTCCAATGAAATATTTAGCTATCGATAAGGAACTGCCTAGCCTGAAGCAAAGTGATGTAAAAGAATGGGTGGGCCGCTTCATTCAAAAGTATTGGGACTGGTTTAAATCCGACCGGGAGATCAAGGACTGGCTGGAGCAGTATATACAAGAGTTTGTTCGCAAAATCATCGACACGGAGCATGCATTAATCGGGCAAATCGTCCGCAAAACCTTGGATGATTATACAGATGTAAAGCTTGTTGAATTCATAGAGAGTAGAGTGACTGAGGATTTACAGCGTATTCGAATCAATGGCGCCGTAGTGGGAGGATTTGTGGGAGCCTGTATTTATGGTTTGCTGTATGGTGTGTATCAGCCGATTCTGGACAGGTTGATGTGAGAAATGAAAAAAGAATGAGGGGGGCGAGCTATGAAGATCAGGGCTGTTCTGACAGGGGCTACGGGTATGGTGGGCGAGGGCGTACTGCATGAATGTTTGCTGCACGATGATGTAGAACATATTCTCGTCATTAATAGAAAGCCATGCGGCCTTTCACATCCCAAGTTGAAGGAAATTATCATCCATGATTTTTTTGATCTTTCCTCTATTAAAGACCAATTGGCGGGTTATCAGGCCTGCTTCTTTTGCCTAGGGGTTTCATCTGTCGGTATGAAAGAAGAGGAGTACAAACGGCTAACATATGACCTCACTCTTTATTTTGCAGAGCAGCTTTTGGCGTTGAATCCTGGGCTGGTTTTCTGTTACATATCTGCATCTGGAAGCGATCGTACAGAGCATGGCAAAACGATGTGGGCCCGAATAAGAGGGAAAACCGAAAATCATTTGCTGAAGCTGCCTTTCAAAAAAGCCTATATGTTCCGCATTGGTTATGTTCAGCCCACACCCGGATTGAAAAATGCCCATAAATGGTATGCGATCTTTTCCTGGCTTTACCCGGTCTGGAGGTTACTATTGCCTAAATATGTATCCACTTTAAAAGAAGTTGGCCTTGCGATGGTTAACAGTGTTAATAAAGGCAATGAAGAGCCAATATTAGAAGCTAGGGATATTGTTAATTTGGCCAAATTGTAATCTCAAATGAACTAATAAACAGATGAACAAATGAGCTAATGAATATTAACATCAAGCAAATGGCAGGGGTTTTCACAAATCGTTGCTTTTTGTTGTGATTGCAATCACAGGGCAGCTTCCTCTCTCACTATATACTTGGTTTATACCAAGTGAATGAAAGTGAGGAGAATATCATGCTCAGCAATCATACGATTCAAATTATTAAATCAACAGTACCGGTGTTGGAAGTGCATGGGACTGATATTACAAAAAGGTTTTATCAAATGCTGTTTACGAGTCATCCGGAGCTCTTGAATATTTTTAATCATGCGAACCAGAAGCAGGGGAGACAACAGGCGGCTTTAGCGAATGCCGTGTATGCCGCCGCGCTGCATATCGATAAGCTGGAGACGATTCTTCCGGTTGTGAAGCAGATTGCGCATAAGCACCGCAGTCTTGGCATTAAAGCGGAGCATTATCCGATAGTGGGGGAAAATTTACTTGCGGCCATTAAGGACGTGCTTGGCAGCGCGGCTACTCCGGAAATTTTGCAGGCATGGGCGGAAGCATACGGTGTCATCGCAGATGCCTTCATTAGCGTTGAGGCGGAGCTCTATGATCAGGCAGAACGGCAAAGTGGAGGCTGGACTGGATTTAGAGCGTTTCGGGTGGAGCGGAAAGTGAGGGAGAGTGATGTCATCACCTCGTTCTATCTGGTTCCACAGGATGGGCAGGCTATCGCATCATTTGAACCGGGGCAGTATATTAGTGTGAAGGTGGAAATTCCAGGTGAGACGAATACGCATATGCGCCAATACAGCTTGTCGGACGCTCCAGGGAAGCCCTATTATCGGATTTCTGTTAAGCGGGAGGAAGGCATAAAGGGTAATCCTGATGGGCAGGTATCGCTGTATTTGCACAATCAGGTTGAACAAGGAGATGTGTTGTGGCTCTCCGCTCCTGCTGGTGAGTTTACAGTAAACCTCAGCGACAAGCGTCCCGTTGTCTTGATAAGCGGAGGAGTTGGATTAACGCCGATGGTCAGCATGCTCCATACACTCGCAGAGACGAATCCGGGCAGCCAGGTAACGTTCATTCATGCTGCTCAGAATGGCCAAGTTCATGCCTTGAGGGAACAAGTCGAGGAGCTTGCGCTTCGCCACTCGCAGGTCTCCGTCTATTGGTGCTACGAAAAGCCAACGGAACAAGATAAGATGCTGAAGGCTTTTCATAAAGAGGGTTATATCGATTTGCCGTGGCTGCAGCAGGTCGTTCCGACGAAAGAAGCTAGCTTCTATTTCTGTGGCCCTATCCCTTTTATGAAGGCTGTGAACAGTGCTTTGAAGGAATGGGGAGTACCTGAGGCAGATATTCATTATGAGTTTTTTGGTCCGTCCAGCAGCTTGTAATTGGGTGAATATTAAACATGGTAAATCTTCTGATAAAACAGGCGGAAAAGGACCTGCAAAGCAATGACAAGGCAATGACAAGGCAATGGCAAAGCAATTATATAGGAGGCTTTACTGCAGATTGGCCGCGGAGCAGCCGGTTGATCGTCTCGCGGCGGAGGCCAATAAATTGACCTATTTCGTCCTGTGTCAGCACTTCCGTCAATGTGGCAGGTGCGATATAGGCTGCGAACCAGGCTTGGAGCTTGCGCAGCTTCTCTGCTGGTGAGGCTTCAGTTAATTGGTCAATCCGCTGCTGCATCATGCGCAGCTTATCCTGCAGCAATAAGGCAATGGAGCGGCATTTCTCCGGATTTCGCTCCAGCTCCTCATACCACTCAACATTGGAAATTACCTCGATCTCGCTCGTAACGAGTGCAACTGCCGTGCCGTAATAAGGATTGGGACTGATGAGAGAATGATGCGGTATGATCTCACCCGGTACGATGATATTAACCAAAATCAGGGTGCCGTCTTGATGGACCCGGACAATTTTCAGCAGACCACTCCTCAGATGATAAAGCGGCCCTGATTCTCCTTGGCGAAACAGCGTTTCACCCTTGTGTATGATCATGAATGCCTCCATCTATAAACAATTTCTTCTCATGAACTGGAAACCCCAATGGACTCATTCCCCTTTTGATAATATTTTACCATATATGGAGACAGAAGGACGCTGATTTATAGGCAGCAACTTATAGCCGTGCTCTTGCAAAATAATTTTTCGAGGTAAAGCTATATAGTGATAAAGTGGATGCTGACTGTGGGTGGAAAGCGATAGCGGCAGTCTGCCTTCCCTGATTTGAGAGTTTGTTTTACTTAACGATGTTTTTGAGGCTGTCGATTAACTGTGGATTAAAAATACGAACCTCTAAAAATCAATTTTTTGTGAGAAAAACGTCGCTTTTCACCCCGAAAAGTCGATTTAAACAGGTTTAAGTGGCAAGTTTTGATCGATTTCAGTAAACGTTTTGAGTTGTACACAGTTAATCGACAGCCTCTTTTTGATCGTTAAAGCAAGTGTTTCAAGGTCCAACCTAGCGTTAATGATGATTTTCATCGTTAAAAGAGGCCGGATGACCTCTCTGGATGGTTAAAATGGATTTTAACGATGATTTTCATCGTTAAAGTAAGGATGTGGACCGGACCTTAGGCTTTTAGCGATGAAAAACATCGTTAAAGTAGCAGATCCTCTCGGTTATGAGCGCTAGGAAATTCCCTCCAATCGAGAGAAAAACCCTTGCTGGCCGTCCGTTTGAGTTGGTGTTCGTGCGATTGTAGCTAAAGGGAGGTAAGGGGTGTGGGAGGAAGAGCGATAGCGTCCGCCTTTAAAGATTTGTTCCTACCCCTCATCCATTTCATTCAAGGGAACAAATCTTTAACAGCGGCTGGAGCCCACGCCCCTTACCTCCGCAACGCTCCCACGTCACGAACACACACATCAAAGGACGCCGCAAGGCGTCCTTAGTCTTTCTCTCAAAACTCCACCCCACGAACCTTGGAAAAAATCATCGTATCTCTCAATGAACCATCTTCAGCGCATTTCTCCTTGCGTAGAACTCCTTCCAAGGTGAAGCCTGAACGCTCGGCAACCCTTGCACTTGGTGTGTTACGGGAATCACATCGGATTTCGATGCGATTGGCCTTCAGCTCATGTATGGCATAATGGGTAATAGCTTTAACAGATTCGGTCATATAGCCTTGTCCGGTAAAAGAAGTACGCATCCAATAACCAATTTCAAATTTACGCGCTTGCCAGTCTAAGCGGTGTAAACCACTGCTGCCTATAAATTTTCCAGTTTCTTTTAAAAATAGAAGTAGTCTAAGGTCAGTCCGTTCCAGAAATGCTAAGCGGGCTCGGCGGATATTGATTTCTGATTCATCTACAGTTGAAATGTGCTGGGCCCAAGGCATCCAAGGACGCAACTCTTCGATACTTTCTTTAATGGCCTCGTTTACTTTTAAGCCATCTTCCTCTAATGGAGCACGAATAAGTACACGGTTGCTTTCAAAACTCTCGGGTATTGAAAATAAAATCGGATCGGTTATTTGAACGCTCATCATCAACATCCCCTAAGAAAATATTTCCATATATATTAGCACCCTTACTTACTTTCTACAATGTTTGTTTTCTAAGATGTTTGCTTTCTAAAATGTTTACTTTCTACAAGTCAGTAATTAACGAGGGTGATGCGTAATTTGCGCTCGAACGGAACGTGAATATTGCGTAGGTGTCATCTTGGTAGACCGCTTGAAGTGGCGGGAGAAATAGTGGATGCTGTTGTACCCAAGAAGCTTGGCAATTTCCGTATAGTTGTATTTTTCCTCCCGAATCATAGTTTTGGCCCGTTCCACTTTAAGGTCATTCAAATATTCAATAACCCCACATCCGGTGTTAGCTTTGAAAATACGTAACAGCTGCGACCTGCCGATAGCAAATTTCTTGCAAATGTCTGTCAATGTCAGCTTTGATTCAACATGGTGCTTCAAGTAATCGACAAGCTGGGCCGTCAAATCTTCATCCATATTGCCGTTATCGCCGGCACGAAGCGGGGGCTCCGTATCGGCGGTTTTAAGCCTGCGAATGAAATGGATCAGCAGCGCCTCCAGGTATACCTTAATGAGCTGTTCACTCCCGAAGGGAGCATTCTTCTTCTTATGCATGACGCGCTTGAAAGGCTTGTCAAGTCGTGGGCTCAGTGCATTGTAGCCCTCATTTACGAGCCAGGTCAGCATTTTTTTCTCCTGCGTATCGACCCTAAAGCGAATATTCTCAAATATATTCATTGCTGTGGAAGCGCAATCAAAAGTAATAATAATTAGATTCGGAGGAGACTTAACGTCAGCCCGCCCGCCATGAAACTGATTAGGCTTATAAAAAATCACTTCGCCTTGCTTCAAAGTAAATTCCTCATTTTCCCTCTTGACGTGAATTTCCCCTTTATCTACATACACAAACTCCCAAAAATCGTGCCGTTCTCCTTTAGTCGAATAAGAACCGGAAAGCTCGTAATAATGGAACGTAATAATGCTGTCCACAACGATTTCCTGATGAAGCGGCACGCGTTTATATATCATGAGGTTGTCACTCCTTCAAATAAATGTAAATTCAAGAGGGTGGGAAAAGTATAGCTTGATTATACTCGAACACTACTTTACGATACAATGCGTTAACCTACGAATGACACAATAGTGCAAAATAAACGGACATAATGCTAAAGATGAAAATCGGCTAAGGTCCTAATATGAAGGTAAGCTCTTATGCTTGAACCGCAAGCGTAGAAAGGTTATCTAGCCTTATAGGAGGGGTCTGGTTCTGCACGCCGGAACTGCACGAACAAATTCTATAGAAATGAAAGGAATGTGGAAAGGGATGGGAATGGACATGAGTAAGAGCAAGCAACGGTATACAAGATGGGGAGCGATAGTCCTCATTGCAGTAATGGTGTTTACACTGGCAGCTTGTGGAGGTAATAACAACGGCAGCAGCACAACCACAAGCCCATCGTCCAAAAGTGAGGCGACAACGGCACCCAAAAGTGATGTGAAGCTCACCATGTGGCACTGGAAGATCGCCTTTGATCCAGGCTTCAAAGCTGTAGCGGATGCTTTCAAGGAGAAGACGGGAATTACGGTTGAAACCCAAGCGACAACACCAGACGATGCTTATTTTCAAAAGCTTACAGCTTCAGCGGCTGCTGGCAATTTGCCTGACATATGGGCCTATCATGCAACTCCACTCGGTGGTGCTTATGATGGCAAGGCGGTAGATTGGTCAGAGTCATTAAAAGAGGATGAAGCATGGAAAGCCGGCTTTCTTCCGGCAGCGCTTTCAGGCATTACAGTATCTCAAGCTACCATAGATGCTAATGCCAAGTCTGATAAAGCGAGCAGTTGGAGCAAAGCTGCAAAGATTGGGCAAACATACGGGGTACCGCTTGATGTAGGTGCATTTTACATGGTGTATGGCAATAAAAAGCTGGTTGAGAGCGCGGGTCTGGAAGCAAAAACTCCGAAGTCAATGGAGGAATGGCAGGCCATGATGGGCACGGTCAAGGAGAAGACAGGTATACCTGGGTTGGTGTTCAGCGCCAAATCAGCTGGTGTATACGCTTCCTGGTTTGTAAACTTCGTTGATTATATGAAGAACGGTTCTGAATCGTTTACTAAATTCATGAAGCGGGAAGAGCCGTTGTCGGATCCGAAGCATATCTGGTCTTTGCAGCTTATTGATGATATGGCTAAGAAGGGTCTGATCCTGCCTGGTTCAGTTACACTTGATATTGACACGGCTGACCAGGCGTTCTCACAAGGGAAGGCAGCATTCAGCATTGGAGGCACGTTCACTTATGCTTCATTGAAAGCGATTGGCATGAATACGGATGACATATTCAGCTTCCGTGTTCCAGCCTTTGAAGGCTCTGTTGAAGCTGATGCAACGGTAACACCGTTCCCGCTCGTACAGATCGTGGCCAACAATGATAGCCCGCATAAGAAAGAAGCGATGGAATTCGTCAAATTCCTGACATCCGAGGAAGGTCAGATTTTGTATGCGAACAACGCATTTGATTTGCCGGCCGTTAAGATCAAAGATACTTCTAAGCTTAATGACTCGCTCAAGGCAATGGCTGAATCCCTAAGCAGTGAAAGCAATTGGTGGTCGGAGAACCCGGCGATCGGTCAGGAAGTGTTCAAGGAAGACTGGAAGGTGTTCCACAATAATATGGTGAGGGTCATGCTCGGCGAGATGACTGTCGAAGACGCGGCCAAAGATTACGATAAGGCAGCAGCAGCCTTTAAAGCTAAAGAGGCCAAGTAGTCACAGTAAAATCAAGACATGCATGTAAGACGGAGAAGGAGGAAGCGTCTCCTTTTCCCATTTTTTTAAAACGGGGGTGTTGGTTAAAGATGAGTATCCGAAAAGATGTACTACGGGAGAGAATGGCTGGATATTTACTCATTGCTCCCGCGGCCATACTGTTTTTGGTTATTGGGTTATTTACTGTTTTATTTTCTCTTGTGCTGTCTTTTTTCCATTTAGGGCAGGGACAAATGATCTGGAATGCAAGATTTGCGGGACTAGATAATTTCAAAGACTTTTTACTGGGCGACAACGTGATTTTGACCCGTTTTTTTTGGCAGGCGCTGCTTAATAATGTTTGGATTGCTTTGATTATGGTTCTGGTTGTAATTCCTGTTTCATTAATTCTTGCTGTATTACTGCAAAATATCGTTCGTGGCGGTAAATTGTATCGTACGGTATTCCTGATGCCGATGGTGACCTCGTCTGTGGCGATCTTCTATGTGTGGCAAGGGATTTTTGAACCGACTGGTTCGCTTAACGATCTGTTATCTGCCATTGGACTAGAGAAATGGGTTGCGGTAAATGGTTGGCTCGGTGAGCTGAAAACAGCACTGCCTGCTGTGCTTGTTACGATTATTTGGGGCTCGATTCCTGGCAATCTGATTCTGTTCTTCGCCGGTCTGCAAACTGTAGATCCTAATCTGTATGAAGCAGCTGATATTGACGGAGCCAATGCTTGGCATAAGCTGCTGCACATCACATGGCCGATTCTGAAGCCAATTACGGTTATTGCGGTCATCATGAATCTGGACGGGGCCCTCCAGGTGTTCAGTCAAATATGGATCATGACGAAGGGTGGTCCCGCAGGAGAGACAATGGTCGTGAACGTGCTGATTTATCAGGAGGCTTTTCAAAATGGAGATTTGGGTCGGGCCAATGCAATGGGGTGGACGATGTTTCTGTTAACCTTTGTGTTATCGCTGATTAGCCTACGGTTATTCCGTGACAACGCACAGGGAGGGGAAACAAAGTGAAGAAAGTAAATATTGCCTTTCTGTATTTGCTGCTAACCATCTGGGGAGCACTATGCTTGTATCCGTTAGTATGGATGATTGGTGCTTCTTTCAAAGCTCCGCTCGATGTCATGAATAGTTACTCCATATTTCCCAAGGGGAAGTGGCACTTAGAAACTTATGTGGATGTATGGAACCGGTTGAACTTCTTTAAATATTTCTTGAACAGCGTTAACGTGGCATTCTGGACTTTGGTTGGGATTAATGTCTTATTCTCTATGGCAGGCTTTGCCTTTGCGAAGATTCGTTTTCCCGGAAACAATGCCATCTTCCTGCTATTCCTTAGCATGATGTTCGTGCCAGGCATCACGATTATGATTCCTTTATATCTGGTGGAAAATTATTTGAACCTGCTGGATACACATCTTGGGCTCATTTTGCCTTCCGTGAACGGCGCAGCGCCGATGGCCTTGTTCTTGTTCCGCAATTACTTCCGTTCCATTCCGCATGAGCTGTATGAGTCAGCAAAGATGGAAGGAGCAGGCGTTATGCGCATTCTGTTCTGGATATACATTCCTATTTCGCTGCCGATTATCGCTACGATCACGATGGTCAATTTCCTTGGATCCTGGAACAGTCTGATCCTGCCCATGATTATGCTGAGCAACCAGGACTTGTTTACACTGCCGCTTGGCGTCATGCTGCTCGATACGGGTGTGTTCAGACAATGGAATATTTTGATGACTGGATCGCTGATCTCCGTAATTCCCATCATTTTTTGTTTTGCTTTTTTGCAAAAGTATTACATTCAAGGCTTGACAGCCGGAGCTATTAAATCATAAAACCTGACTAAGGATAAAGGAGAGAGACACTTATGAGTACGAATAACACTACTAACGCAAACAGCACAAACAGCATAAATAACACGGGTAAAATACGTTTGGGGGTTATTGGCTGCGGGGGCATGGCGGGTACACATAGCAGCGGATATCAGGAGCTGAGTGATCGGATGATTATCACCGCAACATGTGACATTATCGAGGAAAGAGCGCGTGAAGCGGCGGAACTTACTGGAGCTTCCCTCTTCGTCACGGACTATCACGAGCTGCTGGATGCCGTCGATGCTGTACTCGTAGTTTTACCACATGATTTGCACTTTGAGGTCGGAATGACCTGCTTGAAAGCTGGCAAACACGTATTAATGGAAAAACCGATGTGCAACACAGAGGAAGAATGCATCGAGCTGATTCGTACTGCTGAGGAGACAGGCAAAGTGCTGATGACTGCTTATCCGGTTCGATTCTTCCCGGCTGTGCGGATGATGAAGGAGTTGATTGACAGCAAAGCTTATGGCGACTGCTTTCAAATGTCAATTTGGACGGAGCAGTTCACGAAGTATCCGGAAGGTCACTGGGCAACATCGGCTGAGCGATTAGGCGGAGGGCAGTTTTTCAGTCATGGCTGCCACTATGTCGATCTGCTGCTCTGGTTCCTGGGCAAGCCTGTAAGAGGTATTCATTTAGGCACAAACTTTGGTACACCTTGGATGGAAAAGGAAGGTACCAGCAATGTAACGATTGAGTTTGAGAGCGGAGCGCTGGGTTATCACTTCGGGACATGGGGAGCCAGAGGTACCCGGCTCGGGTGGAGCATTCATGCGCATTGCACGGAAGGCATGCTGGAGATTCACCTTGCAGATCAAAAGCTCTATTTGCACACACATATCAAAGAAGAGCGTGCGAATCTGGATACAGAATCACGGACGACCGTACTGCTCGACATGAACATGTCCAGTAAATTTACGCATTTCGAAATTGGACATTTTCTGGATTGTATCCGGGACGGTTCGCGTCCGATGACAGATGGACCAGCAAGCTTGCAGGGACTTCGCGTTGTTTGGCGCTTGTACGAGGCAGAGCTGAACAACACCTTCGCTGATTTACGCGGACTTGGACTGGGTGAAGATTGGGAGCGTGTTACATCTTAGTCCCCAAAAAGGAACGTGTTTATATGAAGTAACGGGAGGTTATGAAAAGTGACGCCGAAAACCATATACTATTATTCTGGAACGCATTGGGACAGGGAGTGGTATCAATCGTTCCAAGGGTTCCGCTACCGGTTAGTGACGATGATGAATGATTTAATCGAGGTGCTGGAATCGCAACCGGACTTCGCTGTGTTTCACCTGGACGGTCAGACGATCGTACTGGAGGATTTCCTGGAGATCGAGCCCGGGAAGCGGGGGCGGCTGCAGAAGCTGATCCAAGACAGACGTATTATTATTGGTCCTTGGTATGTGATGCCTGATGAATATTTGTTATCTGGGGAAAGCTTGATTCGCAATCTAATCAAAGGCATTCATATAAGCGGTGAATGGGGCACTGAAGCCTGGAAATACGGATATTTGTGTGATATATTCGGTCACATTGCGCAAATGCCACAAATTTTCAACGGCTTTGGCATCTCGCATGCAGTAGTTGGAAGAGGTGTTAACGACCATACCGTCCCTGCTCATTTCCTGTGGCGGTCTCCTGACGGGAGTGAATGCATTACGTTCAAGCTGCAAGATGAAGGTATGTATGGGGCATTCCTGGTAGCACTTAACGAAGCGGATAGCAAGAAACTCTCTGGGGAAGAGAAGGATGCTTTTTTGAAGGAGCGTACTGATTTTGAGCTGAAAAGGAGTCCTTTCCCGGTGCATCTGTTAATGGATAGCTGCGACCACGGGCATATTCGCAAAGATACGAACAACGTGCTTGAGACGTTGAGACGGTTGTATCCGGAAGCTGAGTTCAAGCATGTCAATATAGAGCAGATGGGCGTCCAGTTGGAGCAATACCGGGATCAGATGACGGTCAGGACAGGTGAATTGAACGAGTCGACGAAGAAGAAAGGGTTCAATCGTCTGCTGCCCAACATTTTATCCAGCTATTATCCTCTCAAGCAGGCGAATGACAATTGTCAAACACTGCTGGAGAAATGGGTCGAGCCATTAACCGCACTAGCTGCGCTCAAAGGAAAAGCGCTCCAGAAAACTTATGTGGATTTGGCGTGGACCTATTTGATCCAGAATCATCCGCATGATTCCATCTGCGGCTGCTCGATTGATCAGGTGCATCAGGATATGCGATACCGCTTTGATCAATCTGCCGGGATATCCGAGCAGCTCGTCCGTGATGTGATGAATCAAGAAGCTAATAAGTACGTCCCCTCAGAGGGCAGCTGGCGCAATGTAATAAGTATATGGAATCCGCTTCCTTTTGCCAGACGCACAGTAGTTACAGTTGATCTGGACCTGCCTGTGAACTATCCGTTCAAAAATGAAGTCCACTATGGCTACGAGGCTAAAAATAGCTTCAAGCTGCATAACCATCTTGGGGAGGAAGTGCCCTACGGGCTGGTCAGCATGCGCAAAAACTGGAAGTATCGTGCGTTTAATCAGAAAGTAGGGGCATACAATCGCCATACGATCTCGTTCGAGGCGGACCTGCCAGCAATGGGCTATGCGGAATACGATGTTGTGCCTTTCGAGGGAACATGCCGTTATTTACAGGTGATGTCTCGTCATGAGCGTGAAGTGGAGAACGAGCATCTGAAACTAAGCATCGATAACGACGGGACGATTAACATCTATAACAAGGCCAGCGGCAGCCGCTACGAGCATCTGTTGAGCTATCTCGATGATGGGGAAATCGGAGACGGTTATAATCATGCCAACCCTGTAGAAGACCGGCTTATCTCCAGTTATGGTGCCCCGTGCATCATCGAGCGAATAGAGAATGGTCCGGTGCGTACAGTATTCCAGATTACCCACACCATCATGGTCCCGAGCCGGATCGAGGAGCTTCCTTATGGTTTCATTCGTTCGGCAGAGATGACAGCTCTTACGATTCGCTCCAAAATAGGCTTATCCCAAGGCGCAGCCTATGTGGATGTGGAAACGGTAGTGGAGAACAACGTCCGTGATCACAGGCTGCGCGTATCATTGCCGACAGGCTGTCAGTCTGACACCTACTTCGTGAACCAGCCTTATGCTTTCATGGAACGACCGACAGGCGTAGATACGAGCACACAGGACTGGAAGGAATGTGCGGTAGCCGAGAGGCAGATGGGTGGAATTGTGGGGAAACGGGGTTCAGACGGGAATGGACTTGCGTTCGTGTCCGCATACGGCCTGCATGAGTGTGCTGCAATTGATGATGAGTATGGAACCATCCATGTAACCTTGCTGCGTTCCTTCAGGAGGACGGTGGAATCGAACGGGGAAGAAGGCGGTCAATTGATTGGCAAGCTGAACTATAAATACGTCATTGCCCCAATGGATCAAAGTACTTCTTACGCGGATCTGGTTCGTCTGCAAGATGCGCTTCAAGCAGGAGTACGTACCTGGTCCGCCAAAATCGGGGAAGCGTACACGATTGCAGCTCCGACGAGCCATTTTCAATTATCTGAATCGAATATTTGCCTAAGCGCACTGAAGCAACCCGAGAATGGGAGCAAGAACGAGATCATCGTCCGCTGCTGCAATATGTCCTCCGACAGTTCAACAGCTCGTTTCTCATCCAGCCATGTGGTAAGAAATGTGATGAAGGTGAATTTGAATGAGGAAGGCAGCGAAGCTCTGTTACATGAAAAGGACGGATTTGACATTCAGCTAAAAGCCTGGGAAATTCAGACGTATCGTGTACACTTCTTGGAAGATGGAGATAGTTAGTGAGTGGAGCGAAGCATGAGTATGATGATCCGGGCAATCGTGTGCTTTGTGCTTGACTTAACGATGTTTTTGATCGTTAAAGCAAGTGTTTCCAGGTCATCGGTCACGATAATGATGATTTTCATCGTTAAAAGAGGACGGATGGCCTCACAGGGTGGCTAAAAGGGATTTTAACGATGAAAAAACATCGTTAAAGTAAGGATGTGGGGAGGACCTGATGCTTTTAACGATGAAAAACATCGTTAAAGGAGCAGGTCCTTCTCACCTGGGTGCGCTCTTCATCACCAGCGCCTGCGCCAGCTAGGAAATCTCCTCTAACCCAAAGAAAAACCCTTGCTGGCTGTCCGTTTGAGCTTGGTGTTCGTGCGATTGTAGCTGAGAGAGGTAAGGGGTGTGGGCGGAAGAGCGATAGCGTCCGCCTTTAAAGATTTGTTCCTACCTCCTCATTCATTTCATTCAAGGGAACAAATCTTTAACAGCGGCTGGAGCCCACAGCCCTTACCTCCGCAACGCTCCCACGTCACGAACACGCTCATCAAAGGACCCCGCAAGGCGTTTTCTCAATTGTTCGGAAGTTCATAGGTTTGTTTAAAGCTGGTATACTGTAACCAAGAAGCAGTTAGCGTTCATGCCCGTTCATGCCAAGCATGGACCGGATTGAAAAGGGGGAAGGGTGGCCCCTGCGGCTGCGCAATAACCTTTTGATTTGAAGGAGATTGATGACTTGGATTTACTGTTTAGGGAGCTTAGTGATAATCATGAGATAACGGTTTACGATACTACGGAGCTGTATGGAGAGAAGGGGAAATTTCGCGTCCTGAAGTTTTCAAATGAAGCCGTACAGGGCGCGATGGATTTGAATAATCCGCAACGTATCTTATTTGAATACCCGAGGGCAATCATCCATTTAATGGAATTTAACGAGCCGTCTTTCGAGAACGTATTTGTGATAGGACATGGGATAGGGACAATAGCCGGATATTTCTCGGAAAAGCGCTTTAAGATAGCGGAGCTTGATGGCAAGGTGGCGGAGCTAAGCAAGCGTTTTTTTGGATATAATAAGGATAATGTGATCATAGGTGATGGGCGTCATATACTCGGGAGCGAAGAACCGCAGACCTATGATTTTATTATTTTGGACGCCTTCACCGAAAAGGGGACCCCGCGGCATCTATTATCCAGTGAATTCTTCAATATGACCAGGGAAAAGCTCGAAAGCCGGGGAGCTGTGATTATGAATATAATGGGCAGAGGCATTAATGATTCGTTGATCAACGCTATTCATAAAACCCTGGGTGAAGCATATGCCTATACCAAATCGTTTTACCTGCCGTCTGAAGGGATTGGCGACCAGAAAAATATCATTATTATCGGAAGGAATAAGCCAATCGGCTTCCAGGCACGCAATATGGCAGGTTTCGTTGAGAACAGGCTCGGACAAGGCTATATGATTAGAGATAACCAATTATAGATAAAATCAGGAGAGCAGGCTGGCTGTAATGACTTGAAGCTGCTCATCAAGGGAATACGGATCTTCAAAGGCGAATCGGTATGGATTGCAAAAGTAGACGCGGCGCTTCATAACGGCAGGAAGGTTTCGCCAAATCCTGCTGTCTATCAACGAGGAAGGGTCGCCGTAGATGGAAATGAAAATATGATCACCAGCATATGCGGGCAAAGCTGAAAGTGGGATTTCCATGCTTAACGCATTTTCGTTCAACTCCCGCCGCTGTAGGGGAGGAGTTTGCAACTGCAGGGCTTGATAAAGGCTAAAGCTTCCGTATCCTGCATGCTGGCCAAGCACGAATAGCTGCCCGTTTATAAGCAGCAAATTCGTGACGGAGCAGCCAAACCCAAGTTTGCTAACAAGTTGTGACCGAGCTTGTTCAATTCGCCACTCATAATCCTCAATCCATTGTTCTGCCATATCGGTTTTGTCAAAAACACTGCTTATCAAGCGAAGCTTCTCCAACGGACTGGTACTTTGATAAGGGATCAGAAGCGTGGGAGCGATTTGTTCGAGCTGTTCGTATTGGTGTTCATTTTGCGTCACTATCAAGTCAGGCTGCAGTCTGGATATACGGGGCAGGCTGATTGGAAAGCCAGTCCCCAGATCAGTGATGCCATGCAAGCTGCAGCTGCTTTTCTGATAGGCAGCAATGAATTCTTTCCTGAGCATACCCGTTCGGGCGCCAACAGGAATAACCCCCAGCTTCAGCAGCTGTCCCATATATTGATCAGCGACGACACGCTGCGGACTTGATGGGAGTGTGAAGCTCCGAAGCAGCCCCTGCTTGTTCTTAGCATATTGGCGGGGGGACTCTCCTACAGTCTGCTTGAAGCGGCGATTGAAATAAAACTCATCCCGATAACCGACTGTCCGTGCAATGTAAGATAACTGACCACCAGCGAGCAGCAGTTTCTTGGCTTCTTGAATTCGAAGCTCGGTTAAGTAATCAGTGACACTCCTATTTGTTAACTTTCGAAACAGCTCGGTAAATCGTCTTCGGCTAATTCTGGCCTCAGCGGCCAGCTTATCAACTGTAATGTCTTCATGATAAGCGGCATGCATATATTCAATGGCATGTTCAACGGCTTTCTTGCTGTCCTGCTCCTTGCCATGAAGCAGGTTGCGTTCCGAGAGAATGAACATGATCCATTCCTGAAAATGTAAGTGATTGGCCAACTGCTGCATGGGGTCAGTGCTCCATCTATCTTTGCAGAGCTGTTCCAATCCTCTCGCGAGTCGCTGCCAAGAAACCTTCCACACCTCTTGGTGAGGGAAGAAGGGGGAGTGGGGCGCTGAGGATTGACTAGTGCTTATATCGGATTTCACTTCCAGATCGCCTGTTTGTTGTATGGCATAGGAGATGATATAACAGGAGGAAGGAAGCCCAGCTGTGCTGCTTATCTGAACGATGGCAGGTGAGGCAAGCGATAACAGCTCTCCCGGATGCAGGTCCAGCTTCATATCATCAGCTTCAACATGAAGGCAGCCCCGGATTATTGCAATTAATGTTGGTTGATTTATCGTATAACGGGATAACTGCTGATCTCCAGACGTATCGTATTGCTCTATATGAAGAAGTGTAAAGGAAATGGAACGCGGCGTGTGCCCTGTCTGATCCCGTCTTTCGATCATAAGTTTCCTTCCTTTCTTTCTTTTCTGTTCTGTTTATGGCTGTGTTCGTATCCCAATGATACCTAAGAAACCCGTAATCCACAAGAGTGTGGAGAACAGGTTCATGGTCAAAGGCATGCTCGCTGCGAGGGCTATTTGGCACCTGTCAGCAGGTTTACGATAGCATCAAGCTGAGCTTCCAACGAATAAGGATCATCCATTGCAAAAATTTTCGAATCATAGAAATAGACTTGCTCATTCATGACAGCAGGGATACTTTTCCAAAAATCACTTTCCAGCAATTCTTTCGCTTTGTCCTCATTCACAACAGTAATAAAAGCATGGTCACCCATATATTCAGGAACAGCTTCCAGCGACAGCTCGGCACTGCCCATATCTTTATTACGCAGCTCCTCAACTTTGTCAGTTGGCTTCAGCTTAAGGTAATCATAGATCATATACCCGCCGTATGCCCCATTAGGACCGAAAACAAACACATTTTTGTCAAAAACAGCCATGACGGATACGGTTTGTCCTTCCTTCAATTTACCAGCATCAGCAATTTTCTTTTGCGCATCCGCCAGCTTTCCTTCAAATTCTTTGATCCAATTTTCTGCTACTGCTGTTTTGTCGAACAGACTGGCAATTTTGAGCAGCTTGTCCATAGGTGTTTTATAGCTTTCTGACCAGTAGGGGATATGGACCGTAGGTGCGATTTTGCTATATTGTTCCTGGTTATTCGGCAGCGCACTAATAATCAGGTCCGGCTCCACTAGAGTAAGCTTCTCCAGATTAAGCGGGAAGCCTCCCAAATCCTCAATGCCTTCAAGCGCCTGCTCATCCAGATTAGCATAGGGAATCCATGCTTCCTTGAGCATATTCTCACGAACAGCAACCGGTTTAATGCCCAGCTTCAGCAGTTGGCCCATATGCTGGTCTGAGGCAACGCGCAGAGGCTTAACAGGCACCTCGGTCTTACCAGCCGCATGCTCAAAGGAGCGCGTGGGAGGGGTAGAAATGTCGGTTTGCTTACTGCTGCAGGCAGCGAGTAAAAGAAAAATGATGCCTAGCAGGCATAGTCGTGCGGAAGTTGTTTGGATCCTTACCAATTTGCATACCCCTTTTGTTTAGTAATAATAATAATCATTATCACTCATTATAAGGGTAGAAAGATTTAGTCTCAATGGAAATACAGGCTTTTTTTTTGCACTTTCTAACTAAGAGGAGTATAGTTCTTGACTAAAATATATGTATGCGATATATTGCATATAAGTAAAAGAGCTGAAAGTGTAGGGTGCATTGTAATTATCACGATCACATGAAAATATTAGAGGAGGAGAAACTAACATGCAGAATAAAGAAGACTTAAGGATTCGCAGCAAGGTTATCAGCGAAGGTGTTAATCGGGTGCCCAACAGGGCAATGCTCCGTGCTGTAGGTTTCAAGGATGAGGATTTTAAGAAGCCAATGATTGGTGTTGCCAGCACTTGGAGCGAAGTAACTCCTTGTAATATGCATATTGATGTATTAGCTAGAGAAGCAAAGAAGGGGGTTCAAGCGAACGGAGGGGCTCCACTTATTTTCAACACTATCACGGTATCTGATGGGATTTCTATGGGACATGAAGGCATGCTCTTCTCACTTCCAAGCCGGGAGATTATCGCAGATTCGATTGAAATCGTCGTAAATGCCGAGCGTTTTGACGGATTAGTCGCTATCGGAGGCTGTGATAAAAACACTCCCGCTTGTTTAATGGCCATCGGACGCATGAATCTTCCTGCGATTTACGTGTATGGCGGTACCATTCAGCCGGGTAAACTTAACGGTCAGGATGTTAACATTGTGACTGCTTTTGAAGCCGTAGGCCAATACCATGATGGGAAAATGACCGATGAAGAATTACATGAAATCGAATGTCATGTATGCCCGGGTGCCGGCGCTTGCGGTGGGATGTATACAGCAAATACGATGGCTTCGGCTGCGGAAGCACTTGGAATGAGCTTGCCGGGGTCATCATCTACAGCTGCTATTGCCAACAATAAGGCCGCGGAGTGCATAGAAGCAGGGAAGATGGTGGTAGAGCTTCTTAAGAAGAGGATCTATCCGAGAGATATCATGACGAAACATGCATTTGAGAATGCGATCACTGTAGTTATGGCTCTTGGAGGCTCAACCAATGCGTTTCTACACCTTTTGGCTATGGCACATTCTGTTCAAGTTGATTTAACTATTGATGATTTTGAGCGTATTCGTCAAAAGGTTCCGCATCTGGCTGATCTGAAGCCAAGCGGCCGTTACATGATGCAGGATCTAAATGATGCCGGAGGTGTCCCCGCGGTCATGAAGCTGCTCCTTGATCAAGGGTTACTGCATGGTGATTGCTTAACGGTAACAGGAAAAACTATCGCAGAAAATCTGGCAGATGTTCAGCCGCTCAGCGATCAGCAGGACGTTGTCAGATCGTTCGATAATCCACTGAAGCCTAACGGCCCGCTGGTTCTACTGAAAGGTAATCTTGCTCCTGAAGGGGCAGTAGCCAAAATGTCTGGCTTGAAAAAGCTTCGTTTTACAGGTCCAGCCCGCGTGTATAACAGTGAGGATGAAGCAACACAGGCAATTGTAAATGATGAAATCCGTAAAGGTGACGTACTGGTCATCCGCTATGCTGGTCCCAAAGGCGGGCCTGGGATGCCTGAAATGCTTTCCATCACAGCAATGATCGTAGGAAAAGGTCTCGGCGGCGACGTCGCACTTCTCACAGATGGAAGATTCTCTGGGGGATCGCATGGGTTTGTAGTCGGTCATGTCGCTCCTGAAGCTCAGGTTGGCGGCCCGATTGCTTTATTGCATGAGGGGGATATCATCACCATTGATAGCGAGACTCAGGAGATTAATTTCGAGGTATCCGCTGAACAATTGGAGGAAAGAGCGAAAAATTGGATCAAGCCTCCGCTCAAATTTCCATCTGGAGTGCTGGCCAAATATGCACGACTTGTCTCCTCAGCCTCTAAAGGGGCAGTGACAGATTTGGATATTTAAGCTTGGAATACAAGTTTGGAATACAAGTCTGGCGTTTAAACCGGATTGTTAGGTTGGAATATAAATCTGGAATGTAAATCTGGAAGGAACAACTGCTTACATAGCGCTGTTCCTTTTTTTCATGATTTTTATTCGAAAAGTATACGTTTGTGGAAGGATGCCTGGAGTGAGCACAGATTTTCCATATAGCCACTATCCCTTTCCCTCAGGAAAGCAACTTTTGCTGTCTGTTTGTCTGTTTGCTGGCTGCCCGCTTGAGCGCATGCTTGACTTAACGATGTTTTTCATCGTTAAAACAAGTTTTTCCAGGCCAAGCAGCACGTTAACGATGATTTTCATCGTTAAAAGGGTTCGGATGGCCGCATCAGGACGGATACCAGGGATTTAACAATGAAAAACATCGTTAAAGTAAGGATGGGGAGAGGACCTGGTGCTTTTAACGATGAAAAACATCGTTAAAGCAGCAGATCCCAGCAGATCTCCACGGATGTGCACACTGGCGGGGCCGTTTTTCATCCCCAGCGCCTTTGCCCGACAGGAAATCTCCTCCACTCAAGAGAAAAAACCTTGCTGGCTGTCCGTTTGAGCTAGGTGTTCGTGCGATTGTAGCTAAAGAGAGGGAATGGCTGTGGGAGGAAGAGCGGTAGCGTCCGCCTTTAAAGATTTGTTCCAACCCCCTCATCCATTCCATTCAGGGAACAAATCTTTAACAGCGGCTGGAGCCCACAGCCATTCCCTCCCTCCTCGCGCTAACGTCACGAACATGCACCTCAAAGGACGCCGCAAGGCGTTTCCTATATTATATTTTGGAAGTTGTGGTATAGCGATCAAGATAATGAAAATTTGTTCTTTATGAAGAACTTCATAAATGGTATATTAGACCTATAATCAGTGATTCTTCATAATTTTGATCGCTATAATTTTGATCATTATGATTTTTATCGTTATAATTTTGATCGTTATGAAGAACTATTTCACTTACATGATTTCGGGGGGAAAGGTCAAAATGAAATACATAAAGGATTTGAATAAGGATACGATTCCGTATTTACTGCTTAAACGGGCAGCGTATTCTCCGCATGATATCGCTTACAGCTTTCCGGAGCTTCAGCAAAATTACTCATGGTCGACCATCTGGCACGACGTCCGGCTTCTGGCCAAGGGCTTCTTGCAGCTTGGCATCACCAAAGGAAATTCCATAGCACTACTGATGCCGGGCAGAATGGAACTGATCCTGTCGATGTTTGCGGCTGCTTGTGTGGGAGCTATTGTGGTTCCGCTTAATACATATTCCAAGAAGCATGAGCTGCAAATCTATCTGAAAGATTCAAGGCCCACAGCGATGATCATAGGAACAGAAGGGCACCATTTGCATTATCCTTCCTTGTTGGAAGACATCATTTCCGAAAGCAAGCTAAGCGGTGACAGCTCCTGGGTTCCTGCGAATATTTTTGTTTTGGAGGATAAAGCAAAGGTTTTCGCTCCTTTCCGTCCTTTTGAGGAATTGGCCAGGTTAGGGGAGCGTGGAGCTGATCAGGACTTTTTGTCGGCATGTCAGTCCGTTTGCTCCAAAGATCCTCTTATTCTGCTTTATACTTCAGGGACTCTTGGCACTCCGAAAGGTGTCCTCCGTTCTACGGCCTCCTTTGTGGTTTCTCCAAGTGCTGCGGGCAGCCGGGGTAAAGGTGCTTCGATAATGCAAAGAATGACCGACCGTATAACGCGGTATTTCTCGATTATGAATTTGCTGCCTTTGTACCATATGGGCGGTTTTTCGACGATTTTTACAGCCTTAAAGGTTTGCAATGTTCGTATCGTGATGCTGACGCACTTTAATCCTTTGAAAAGTTTGGCTGTGATTGACAAGATGAAATGCAAGGTTTTGGTGGGGACACCCTTTATGATCCAGCACATGCTCAGCTCCCCGAAGCGAAATCAATTCGACTTGACGTCTTTACTCGGCGTGGCGTTTACCTCTGCGGCGGTGAATAATTCCATTTTGCAAAAAGTAACCAAAGACCTGAACCTGTACTTCTTTATGGTGAGCTATGGCTCTTCCGAAGCGGGGGCTGTCGCCAATGGGACTTGTTTTATGGATCGAAAGAACAATCTGATGGTGTCACTTTTGTACAAGCTGTTAAAGCGGGTGAATTTGTTAAGCGGACTGATCCAACAGAAGGATTTTGAACATGGCTCCTACAGTCTTGCGGGCAAGCTGGACAAGGGCGTGGAAGTAAGGATATTGGACCCGGAAACAGAGGAGCCCCTGCCTCTCTATGAGCATGGCGAAATTGTTATCCGAAGCCATAGGGTTATGCGCTACACAAAGGAAAATCAGGGCAAGCCAAGCTTCACAAAAGACGGATGGTACAAATCTGGAGATCTGGGCTTTCTCGATGAAAGAAGGCATTTGACGATTACCGGAAGGCTGCATCGGTTAATTTCCCGCGGTGGAGAAAAAATTTCCCCTGTAGAAATAGAAAATGTGCTGCTGTGCCACAAGGATGTGGAAGAAGCTATCGTGTTCGGGATTCCGGATGAGCTGTATGGAGAGCAAATTTGTGCTTGTATCGTCACCAAAGATGAAGCAGCCTTGAACGCTGAAAAACTTAAAAATGATATGACGCCCTTTTTGTCCGCTTTTAAAATTCCAAGATATGTTGTGTTCCTGCCTTATTTTCCGCTGTCACCGACAGGGAAGATTTCTATTGCTGAACTTCAGCTGCTGGCCTTGGACCGGATAGGAGAGCTAAGAAAAAATGCGTAGGTATTATTCAGGCATTACCATTTTTAAGCTTGCAGGCTCTCTGCTCGTTTTACTGGCACATGTGATGTACTTTCGTTATGTAGAGTTCATGCCGAATCAACAAATGCAGTTTGTGCTTCTCATTCTTAGGGTCATTGTGCCATGCTTCTATGTGGTTGCAGGCTTTCTAGCGTACAAGGGCTGGGTGCATGCGGCAAATTCAAGGCAATATGTACGCAAATACTTACTCCGGATTGTTTGGATGTACGGCTTTTTCTGCCTGATTTTTATAGCGGAATTTATCGTTCCGGAGTTGATTAGCAAAGGCTTATCCTTACCAAATCTCTTTCTGCAGGCGAAAATTTTGTTTATGACCGTGTTTTTGAATGGGCCTTTTGTACAGCTATGGTTTATCCCGCCGCTTATTTTTAGTATTCTAGTTTGTTATTGGTTTTATGAAAAAAAATATGTGCGACTTGCCGTTATACTCGGACTGCTCGGATTTGTAGTGAGCCAATTTGTATCCGGAACGCTTATGACCGCTCTGGCGCCTGCTGTGGGCAGCACTCCAATCACTAACCCAACCTACCTCCATTATCTCGATCTGTTTGTTACCAGGTATTTCGGGTATGGCTTTACCTTTGTTCTGGCTGGCGTGATCCTGGCCAAATATGAGGACAAGTTTGTTCAAAGCAAAATATGGCCGCTTCTGATCCCGTCTGTAGTGCTCACGCTTGTGGAGACCCTGCTGCTGCTTCGTTTTGCCCAGTGGAGCCTCGAGTATAAGCTCGCTTTCAGTATTCTTCCGAATACAATCCTGCTCTTTTATGGGGTTCTCCATATCAAAAGCCAGGCTATCCAGTCCTATCATAAGGTGATTAATCTGTTCAGCATCGTCACGTTTTGCGGTCATGTGCTCTTTATGAAATTAAATCTTCTTCTGCTGAACTGGGATACAGCGACTATGACGATTTCCCAGGATTTTGTATTCTTATTCTTAACCTTTTTCGAGTGCCTTGCTGTAACCTATTTGTTCACGTTTAGAGCAAAGTATTTTGCTGCCAAGCAGGCAAGAAACCTCTCTTCATGAGCAAATGACCCAATAATGAGGAGGATCCGGGTTGTATAGGCAAGTGCGGTGACAGGCTCCCATTTCCAGACATAAGCTGAGGGGATGGGAGGTGAGTGGCTTTATATGAAGAGATATAGAAGCAGCACATTCGGCAGCAAGTGGATTAAAACCAAATGGCTGTTGCAGCAGCGGGATTTACGGAGGCATGTCCCCCGCACGGCACTGTTTAATAAAGAGAACCTAATATCGATGCTTTCCGCCTATTCGATCATTTACTTCAAACCTACGGGAGGAACGGGCGGGGCTGACATTATTCGGATCAAAAGAAAAAATCATGGGTACCGGATCCAATTAGGCACTAGAAAGAATGCCTGCTCAAGTATGGATCATTTGTACAAAAAGCTATCTCGTTTTGCCCGTGGCAGATCTTTTTTGCTGCAGCAGGGCATTCGTTTGGCTAAAACCAATGGAAGACCTTTCGATATTCGTGTCATGGTCCAGAAGACGAATAAAGGAAGATGGGTAAGCACGGGGATGTTCACGAAAATAGGCATACCGGGAAAGGTCGCTACCAATTACGCCCAAGGCGGTAAAGTTGACTATTTGTCCCCAACCTTGTCTGGAGCAGGGTACAAGAAAGCGTTGATTCAACGTACCGAATCACAATTGAAGCAATTAGGCGTATCCGTTGGCTACAACTTTGATCAGCATAAAAAGGGGTTCAGAGAACTTGGCCTGGACGTAGCACTGGATGAAAAGGGAAAACCATGGATTCTGGAAGTGAATACGAGCCCACAAATATATCCGCTAAAGAACATGAGGGATAAAAGCTTGTATCGGCACATACTTTCCTATGCCAAGCAGTACGGAAGGACGAAATAAGCTGTACAGCCGCCGCCACGACGCTTCGGAAAACTCCCATTCGGCTTTACGCTGGGAGTTTTTCTTTTAAACATAAATGGCTATATTCACAAGAGCAGACAAAATAATAACAAACAAAGGATGCATGTTATAACGAACGATTGCCACAATGGCAGCCAGAATTAACAAACATGCTATCAGTGCGTTGATTGATAAACTGTTGAAGCTTGGATGTACCATAGCAAGACGGATGGCAGCATACAGAATAAGTCCGGCAATTACTGGCCGTAATCCGTAAAACACGGCTTTCACCCATTTATGATCGTACCATTTATAAAAAACGATGCTTACCAGTACAATGACAATGACGGAGGGAAGGATCATTCCGACAGTTGAGATGATGCTGCCCGGCCAGCCTGCGGTTTGATAGCCAATGTAAATGGCGCTGTTCGTTGCAATAGGACCAGGAGCCATCCCAGCCACAGCAACAGTATCGGCAAATTGTGCATCGGTCATCCAACCATGGGCCAGCACCTCATGCTGGATGACAGGGATCATCGCATAACCGCCACCGAAGGAGATACAGCCGATAATAAAAAAAGTCCCAAATAACTCTAATAGCATAATGGACCGCCTCGCCTTCAAATACCATCGCCAAAGTAATATTCATGAACCTTTGGCGCAAAAGTGATTTTTGTTTGGGTCATGGAGGCCTTTGCCGATGCTGTCTTGCTTCGCTCTGTAGAAATAGAAAGGCGCAGCTTCTCCTTGATATAAATGCTGGCAACTCCTGCAGCAGCACCAAGCAGGATCATAACAGCTGGATGAACACCAAGAAGAAGCATAACGATGCTAATTATTAATAGGGTTAAGGTGGTTTTGTCTAAAATCGCCGAGCGGGACATTTTTACACCTGCATATGCCACCAGAGATATAATCGCTACCTGGATGCCTAGCAGCGCTGCCATTACTTTCACATTTTGCCGCGTGGCTTGCAAGAAAACGCCCAGACTCACAATAATAAGGAAGGTTGGCAGCATAATGCCCGCAACAGCTGCGATAATACCCCGCCAGCCCATAAGCTTGAAGCCGATAAAGACGGCGAAATTAACACCGATCCCTCCAGGTGAGGCGCCTGCTATGGAAATAGCCCTGGCCATTTCTTCTTCTGTTAACCATTTGTGGTGCTTAACGACCTCACGTTCTACCGCAGGCAGCATCGCGTAACCGCCGCCAAAGGTTGCGGGAGCAATTTTACAAAAAGACCAAAAAATTTGCAGCAGCATGTTCCAGCTTCGATGGTTCGATCGCTTCGTCATTGTACTCATCCTTTTACTTATAGTCATGATGTTGACCTAAGTATAAACTACTTTATTTCATTTTGGAATAAACTTTGAAGTATTTTTTGTGAAAAGTAGAAATTTTGGAATTGTTGACGGATTTCCAGGACTTTTTATAGAGACATTTATTTAAAATGGGGTTAATATAAGTTTATTAATTGTCAAGTGATAAATAACCATATTATTCTCTTCAATTTTTAATAAAAGGACAAGCCTTGACTGTGCCTGGTTTTTTGCGGGTCAACCTGGCAGGATGTAATTGTTTCCATTGTAATATAAATACATAAACTGCTATATTCAAATTGTGAAACCGGTTACAACGAGAATCTACTGGGAGGTTTTTAGAATGGGTTTGAAATTGAAGTTTCCAAAGAGGTTTTTATTTTTGTCATTTTGTATGGCGCTTTCATTGTTATTAAGTGTATCTGTTGTTCCTCCTGCTGCTCAAGCCGCTGCGACGAGTGCCCAGCAGAAATCAGTTATTGATATGGGCAAACGTTTCTTGGGAACCCCGTATGAATGGGGGGCTAAGTCCGGTTCCACGCGTACATTTGACTGCTCATCTTTTACTCAATATATATTCAAAAAACATGGAATTAACCTGGCCCGGGGAGCTAGAGGACAATCTGAAAATGGTACTAAAATCTCCCGGAAAAATTTACGTGTCGGAGATCTGGTATTCTTTTCGACTAGAGCCACTATGAAGTACAGCTCATCTTCCATTAAACGCATTGGCCATGTCGGTATTTATGCTGGCAACAATAAAGTCCTGCACACATTTGGCAAAGGCGGCGTCAAGTTCAGTGATATGGGTTCCGGCTGGTGGGACGATCATTATGTAAGTGCTGTTCGCGTTCTTAAATAAGTGGACAGGCTGCTCTCACTTTTAAAGCGCTCTCAATATGAATTTGAAACGAGACACACTATTGGGCATCCTGTTGAGGGTGTCCTTTTTATTTTACTTGATGTTTGTTGTATAGAAAGATTGCGCCGCGGCATCGCGCTTATTGTATTGTAGATTCGCATTTAGGAGTTCTTTTTTTGTGAACCTCTAGCTCAAACGATCATACCTGCGATATCATATTGTATGAAGCGAGAACTTTATACAAAAAATATACTATGATACGACTCATTTGTTATTGATAAAAAAGTTCACTAACTATGAAAGGGAAGTGAAGTTAGTTGAATAACATTAAGGAGCAGCTTCGTCAGGCAATGATAGAAATCGAAAGGCTAAAGCGTGAAAATGAAGATCTTAAGTCAAAACTTAATCTAATTTCTACGGAAATAGTGACAGTGGATCATAGAACTTTGGATATAAATAGAGATAAAACAGTAGCTACAATAAGACATTCAAAGACAGAGGGTATTCATCAATTTTCTACAGTTGAAGATAAGTTGGAATTATACCGGAGCTGTTTTCGTGGACGTGAAGAAGTTTACCCAATTCGATGGCAGAACAAACAAGGGAAATCGGGATATTCGCCGGCTTGTGGTAATGAGTGGACGGCTGTTTGTCAAAAACCAAAGGTGAAATGCTCAGTATGTCTTCATCAAGATTTCCTGCCAGTAACGGATCAGGTAATTTCAAACCATTTAGATGCAAGGGCCGATCAAACAATTGGCGTCTATCCAATGTTGAAGGATGAGACTTGCTGGTTTCTAGCTATTGATTTTGATAAGAAAAATTGGCAGGAAGACACTGCAGTAGTGATGCGTGTATGCAAGGAGAGACAGATCCCCGCTGCGCTAGAGCGCTCCCGTTCAGGAAATGGTGGGCATATTTGGATTTTCTTTAGTGAGCCACTATCTGCGAGTTTGGCTAGAAAACTGGGAACTACACTTTTAACTTTAACGATGAAACAGAGATATCAGCTGGGATTAGACTCCTATGACCGATTATTCCCCAATCAAGATACCCTCCCCAAAGGTGGCTTTGGTAATTTAATTGCGCTCCCACTTCAAGGAGGGCCACGGAAGAGTGGGAATAGTGTTTTTGTAGATGAGTTTTTTCAACCTTATGAGGATCAGTGGCAGTTTCTTTTTGGATTAGGCAAACTAACAGAGGATGAAGTTATCAGTTTTTTACAAAAGTATGACTTGGAAAGCAATTTTCTTCAATTAGGTTTTTTAGACTCTGAAGGAGATGAAGATAGGCCGTGGGAAGCGAAAGGGAAAGCATTAGATATATCTAAACGTGAACAGTTACCTGATACAGTAACGCTTGTCATATCGAATCGTCTCTATGTTTCCAAAAAAGGCCTTTCCCCCGACATGCTTAACCAATTAATGAGACTTGCTTCTTTTGCTAACCCAGATTTTTATAAAACACAAGCTTTGCGATTATCTACCTACGGAAAACCAAGGGTGATCTGCTGTGCTGAGGATCTTTCGAATAATATGGTATTGCCCAGAGGGTGTTTGCAGCAAGTACAGGCGTTCTTTAAACACCATGATATCGAATTGAGCATAAGTGATGAGAGGTCTGAGGGTTCACCCATTCATACTAAGTTTTGTGGGACTTTGACAACCATGCAGGATACCGCGGCAAGGGCGATCATGGCCCATGATATGGGAATTTTAGCAGCAGCGACGGCATTTGGGAAAACGGTGGTTGCTTCCAACATCATAGCGAACCGCCAAGTTAACACTCTGGTATTGGTACACCGCAGGGAACTTATGGACCAATGGAAGGAAAGATTGCAGACTTTTCTTGATTTACCGAAAGAATCAATCGGTATTGTTGGAGGAGGTAAAGATAAACGAACAGGCATCGTGGATATTGCCGTTATTCAAAGCTTAAATCATAAGGGTGAAGTAAAGGATTATATCAAAGATTACGGACAGATTATAGTGGATGAATGCCATCATGTTTCAGCATTCAGTTTTGAGCAAGTTTTGATGCAGGCGAAATCCAAATATGTATTTGGATTAACGGCAACACCTAAACGTCAGGATGGTCAAGAAGCCATCATGATCATGCAATTAGGTCCTGTGAGAATACGTGTTGATGCTAAGATGCAAGCAGTTTCACGAGGGTTTTCGCTGACTGTAATACCACGTTACACTCAGTTTCAATTACCAGGAGGTTCAGAAACTAAGGGCATCCAGGATATTTATCAATTACTTGTGACGGATGAGGAACGTAACTCGAAGATTTTCGACGACTTGCTGAGCTGCTTGGATAAAGGGAGATCTCCTTTACTGCTATTAGAACGTACGGCCCATGTTGCCTATTTTGAAAAACGTCTTGAAAAATTCGCCAAAAATATAATCGTCCTCCGCGGTGGAATGGGGAAGAAGCAGAGGGAAGCGATCAGGCAGCAAATCGCAAGCATTCCTGACCATGAAGAACGCGTATTTATTGCAACGGGCAAATTAATCGGCGAGGGCTTTGACGATGCCCGATTGGATACTTTGTTTCTTGCACACCCGATCTCATGGAAAGGAACCCTTCAGTAGTATGCGGGTAGACTGCACCGTTCCCATGTCAATAAGAGTGAAGTGGAGATCTATGATTATGTGGACAAACAAGTACCCGTCTTAATGAGTATGTATAAGAAACGAGTTAAAGGCTATCGGATGATGGGATATAAAGGGGCGGAGCAGTAAAGGGGGTGAATACCCAGCCCAATCCCACCACAAAAGTTGTTTTCTAGACACTTGATGCGTCCTTCTACTTAGCAAACCGATCAATTTGCTCTTGAGTAAAATCATACTCCCACCTTGATTGTTTTGTTAAGGTTGATATTGTTTTTACTTCATCACTGCCCTTAATTGTATAGTTAAGGGATTCAGGCGCTATAAGCCGTAACACATATTTGCCGGGTGATATAGGCTTGCCGCTTTTATTCTTGAAATGCCATGCTGGGAGCCAAGCTTCGTATTCTGATTTTGCCGGAATCATTCCTTCAAGAGCAGCCAAGGGGTACCTATCCACAAGCTGTTCTTTGGTTCCATTCAGCTTTAGAATCTGTAGTTCAGATTGAAACGGATGGATGGTGATACTTTGTTCGTAAACATTTAAAAATCGAACTTTAAATATGAATCCATTTTTCTCAAAATCTACAAGACCTCCGTCAAAGGCAATTCCGACATCTTCAACAAGCGACCCAACAAAAGCCAAATCGGAGTTATTCGTAAGCGCCCAAGTATCTCTGACTTTGATCTGATAGGTGACGGCTTCCTCGTTTTGAGCTAAAGTAACCCCGTAACCAGCACCAAACCTGCGCACATCCCCCACCGATAGTTGAGCTGGACCTTCGATAGTTAAACCGGCTGTGCCAATAACCTGATTAGTTTTATTTAACGCTGTTATTTCGATGGCTTTTCCAGTCATATCCTTATTGATTTTGATTACTCCTGAAAGCCCGCCCCAATTTTGGTCGATGCTGCTTTTCGCATGGGTAATACTAACGTATCCCTCGGAATCCTGCAGGGTAAGCTGATCGGGGTCTTTTTCGAAAATGTGAATGATGCTTTTGTTTTCCGATGCTTCGGTTGGAGCTTGATACGTAACCGTGGATCCTGTTGTCTCAGCGAATAAGCGTAAGGGTATGTAGGTTTTGTTGTTATAATTGATTATCGGTTCTTCTCCAGTCGTGTCCAGCTCCTTTTCTGCTCCATTGATGTGAAAGACGACCTTGCTTGGAAAAAGTACTGCTTGAATACCATTAGACGCAATGGCTGCGGAACTTGCAGTGATGCCAACACCAACAATTAACCCTGTTAAGAAATTTAATTTTTTCATGGCATAATCTCCTTTTTTGTTTGTAGATTCGTTATCAAACATCTGGAATAGGCAGCTTAAACAATCAAGTAAGGGGGCAAGGGGGCGCACTCATCATCGTTACGGACATCAGAGCGCTTATTTATCGTAATTCCCCTAATTTAGGAAAGCTTACGGACAGCTGCTTTTGATTTGCTCTTTCCCCGTTTGCACCCGGATAAATAAGAGCTTCGGGTTCGTTAGATGAAAATCCTTTCTGGATGTCCGTTTTAATTTGTTTCAACACCTACATCCATTCTATTCAAGGGAACAAATCTTTAACAGCGGCTGGAGCCCACATCCATTCCCTCCCTCTAGCACAAACGCCACAAACACGCTCCTCAAAGGGTAAAAGAAGGATAAGGAGCCATATGTAAAGAACTGCATACTAGGTCAAAAATGCAGATATACACCTATTAAGGTTAGTTTATATACTGTACCTATTCATCCAGAAAGGAGGGGTAGGCAGTGGCCTCATATTCTCAAACGCAGCAAATAACTGTCAAGCCAAAGAAGCCAACCAGGTTTTCCGCCTGGCGCAAGAATTGGGATTTGTATTTGTTGATAAGCCCGGTAGTCGTGTATTTTATTGTTTTTCACTATTTACCGATGTACGGGGTGCAAATCGCCTTTAAGGATTTTATCGCGAGCAAAGGCTTTTGGGACAGCCCATGGGTGGGGTTTAAACATTTTCAACGTTTTTTTGACAGCTATTACTTTTGGCGGCTGATCAAAAATACGCTCGGCATCAGCTTGTACCAGCTGGCGGTCGGGTTCCCTGTACCGATTTTGCTTGCGCTTATGATCAATGAAGTTCAGAGCAAGCGATTCAGGAAAACCGTGCAAACGATTACGTATGCGCCGCATTTTTTATCGACAGTCGTTGTGGTCGGTATGATTTTCATTTTTCTATCGCCGAAATCAGGCCTTCTTAATCTGGCGCTGCAGGCACTCGGGTTTGGTCCTGTTTTTTTCATGACGGATGCGGGCTGGTTCAAAACGATTTACGTCTTTTCGGACGTATGGCAGCAGATGGGCTGGAGCTCTATTCTTTATCTGGCCGCTCTTGCCGGAGTGGACCCCCAGCAGCATGAAGCAGCAAAGATGGACGGAGCCAGTAGGCTTCAGCGGATATGGCATATCAACCTGCCTTCCATTTTACCGACCATTATTATCCTGCTCATTTTGAGCATGGGCTCGATGTTCAGCCTTGGCTTCGAGAAAATCTTTTTGATGCAAAACGATCTCAATATGGAAGGGTCAGATGTCATCAGTACTTATGTATACCGGTCAGGGATTTTAGGTGCGCAGTACAGTTTTTCTACAGCCGTAGGCTTGTTTAATTCGGTTGTTAATTGCATACTGCTTATATCTGTTAATCAGATAGCCAGAAAGGTGAGTAGGACCAGCCTATGGTAAAAGTAGAGAAGCTCAGACAAAATCGCATAGGCCAGACAAAGGGTGATCAAATGTTCAGCGTGCTGAATTACTTGATCCTGTCCATGACGCTGCTGATCGTTCTGTATCCGCTGGTTTTTGTGCTCATCGCCTCGCTTAGCAGTCCGGAAACGGTTATCCGCGGCGAGGTATGGATTTGGCCGAAAGGCTTTAACCTGGATGCTTATTCCCGCGTATTTCAGAACAAGGACATTATGAGTGGTTACTTGAACACGATTATGTACACGATAGCCGGAACAGCCATCAACCTCGTTATGACTGTGCTGGCCGCTTATCCGCTATCGCGTAAAGATTTAAAGGGCCGGAACGTGATCGTGATGTTTATGATGTTCACGATGTTTTTCAGCGGGGGGCTCATCCCTACCTATATGATTATCAAAAACATGGGACTCATTAACACATTCTGGGCAATGGTTATTCCAAATGCCGTCTCAGTATTTAATATTATTATTATGAGAACTTTTTTTCAGCACACCATTCCGAACGAAGTGCAGGAAGCCGCTGTTATGGACGGATGCTCCAACATGAACATTTTGGTGCGAGTTGTGCTGCCGCTGTCTATGCCCATCATTGCCGTTATGATTTTGTTCTACGGCGTCGGGCACTGGAATGCGTATTTCAACGCTTTGATTTATTTGTCTGACAGAGATAAGTATCCGCTGCAGCTCATCCTGCGGGAAATACTGGTGCAGAACCAGACCCAGGATATGATGGATCTGAACAGCGAGTCGTCCTCACAGCAAGCGCTTGTAGCGGCTTCGATCAAATATGCGGTCATTATTGTGACCAATGTGCCTGTACTTTTGCTGTATCCGTTTTTACAGAAATATTTCGTCAAAGGTGTCATGGTTGGCGCCATTAAAGGCTAGTGCTTGATTGACTAATTAGGAGGAACGATCCCATGAAACGTGTCACACTGATCATCTTAATGCTTGTCCTTTTCTCTACTGTTCTCCTGACTGCCTGTTCCGGAGGTACGGAAAAGCCGACAACGTCCCCGTCCCCATCCGATGCCCCATCCGGCAGCGATGCTTTGAACCCTGGAATGCCTATCGTCAATTCGCCGATTTCTTTAAAGGTATTCTCTTACTATCCCGCAGCAGTTAATCCGGATTGGAGCAATATCAGACTGTGGAAAGATTACGAGAAAATGACCGGCATTCATATCGACTGGGATTTGGTGCCGGCAGCGAATATGACAGAACGGCTGAATTTGATGCTGGCCAGCGGGGATTACCCGGAAATTATTTATGGAACTGGCGTTTCCAATCTGGATTTAGTTAAATATGGGGAAACCAAGGTATTTTTACCGCTCAACGATTTGATTGACAATCATGCGCCTAATTTGAAAAAGCTGCTGGATGAGAATCCGTCTATCAGAAAAAGCATCACCATGCCTGATGGGAACATCTATGGGCTGCCTGCGCTCTTCGATCCCGAGTTCTCTTCTGTATTGAGCGGCCAGAAGTTCTGGGTGAAGGAAGATTGGCTGAAGCAGCTTGGCATGAAGCTTCCGACGACGGTTGATGAGCTGTACCTGCTGTTGAAGGCGATGCATGAAACTGATTTGAACAAAAATGGCAAACAAGATGAGATTCCCATCTCCTTCTTTGGGCCTCAACACTTGCTCTCCTATTTAAAAGGGGCATGGGGTCTCGGCAATCGTGGATACAAGCATGCTTTAGTGGATGTTGATCCGAAGACGAATGAATTGCGTTTTATTCCGACCGATCCAGGCTACAAAGAAATTTTGGAGTTTATGAACAAGCTGTATAAAGAAAATATTTTCACCAAAGAATTGTTTACCATTACGAATGAGGAATTCGTCGCAAGAGCGAGTGAAGGCAATGTAGGCACGTTTCTTGGTATTGGGCCGGCTGCGTTCAACGGCACAGGATACGTAGGAGGGGAAGTTCTTAAGGGTCCTCACGGTGATCAAATGTATGCGCTGGTCAATCCTTCCGTTATTATCAATGGTGCGTTCGTGCTTACAGACAAAAATAAACACCCGGAAGCATCCATGCGCTGGGCAGATTACTTCTACAGCGAAGAAGGGGTCCGCATGTACTTTATGGGATTTGAAGGGGATACGTACAAAGTAACTGAAGATGGAAATTACGAATATACCGACGAAATCGTCAAAAATCCGAAGGGACTTAATTTGAATCAAGCCATAGGCCAATACTTGGTCTGGCCGGGTCTGGGTTATCCGAGCATCGTCAAACAGAAGACGTTCAAAGGGACGGAAGGCAGTGCGGATGCGGTTGCAGCGGCGGAAAAACTGAAGCCTTATTTCCCTAAGGAGACATGGGCGGATTTCAGCTATACACCAGAGGAAAACGATCAGTTTACTGCTTACGGCACAGATATCTATACGTATATCATGGAAATGCAGGCTAAGTTCGTCAGCGGTGAAATTCCGTTCACCGATTGGGATAAATATGTCTCTACGCTCAAGAAAATGGGACTTGATAAATATATGGAAATCTACAACCTTGGTTACCAGCGGTATCAGAATAATTAAGACAGCCGGGGCCATTCAGTCGTAAGCTATCTAACTATTAAGGATAAGGGAGAGACCTATGAACACGAATATTACGAATAATACGAACAGCAACAGCACGAACAGCACGGATAAAATAAGATTGGGAGTCATTGGCTGCGGGGGCATGGCGGGTACACACAGTATCGGATATCAAGAGCTGAATGAGCGGATGGTTATTACGGCTACGTGTGATATTGTGGAGGATAGAGCACGTGAAGCTGCCGAGATCACAGGAGCTTCCCTGTTCGTCACTGACTATCACGAGCTGCTGGATGCCGTTGATGCGGTGCTTGTTGTACTGCCGCATGATTTGCACTTTGAGGTGGGAATGACTTGCTTGAAAGCTGGGAAGCATGTATTAATGGAAAAACCGATGTGCAACACAGAGGAAGAATGCATTGAGCTGATTCGTACATCGGAGGAGACTGGCAAAGTACTGATGACCGCTTATCCGGTACGATTCTTCCCTTCTGTGCGCATGTTGAAGGAGTTAATTGACAGCAAAGCTTATGGTGACTGCTTTCAGATGTCAATCTGGACGGAGCAATTCACGAAGTTTCCCGATGATCACTGGTCCACATCAGCTGAGCGATTAGGCGGAGGACAGTTTTTCAGCCATGGCTGCCATTATGTCGATCTGCTGCTCTGGTTCCTGGGCAAACCTGTGAGAGGCATTCATATGGGCACGAATTTCGGAACACCGTGGATGGAGAAGGAAGGTACAAGTAATGTAACCATTGAGTTTGAGGGTGGTGCACTAGGCTATCATTTCGGGACATGGGGAGCCAGAGGCACCCGGCTTGGATGGAGCATTCATGCGCATTGCACGGAAGGCATGTTGGAAATTCATCTGGGCGATCAAAAGCTGTATTTGCATACCCATATCAAGGAAGAGCGTGCAAATCTGGACACAGAATCACGCACTACCGTACTGCTCGACATGAATATGTCCGGCAAATATACGCATTTTGAAATTGAACATTTTCTCGATTGTATCCGGGATGGTTCTGTTCCACTGACGGATGGTCCGACAAGTTTACAGGGGCTTCGCGTCATCTGGCGCTTATACGAGGCCGAGCTGAACAACACCTTCGCTGATTTACGCGGATTGGGACTGGGTGAAGATTGGGAGCGTGTTCCATCATAAGCCCTAGTTAGCCTTCTCTATTGACAGCGGTTCAAAAATCCAGCAAGCTCTAGATATCGACTGAATTACGGACAGGGGAAAATCAATGGAATGGTTCAAAAGTAAATGGAAACGGCCGAACTGGTCCAGAACGTTTTATGACTACCTCTTTTCCTATATCATCATCGTCTGCATCGCTCTGGCGATTGTAGCCACGGTTGTATTCGCCAGGCTGATTCCCGAAATCGAGCAGGAAGTGAAGGCAGCTAATCTGTCCTTGCTCACCCAGGTGAGAGAAGCGATGGACATGAGGACGCAGGAAATGAATCGGATTGCAAATCGAATTTCCATGAATCCGGATCTAATGCCGTTTGTGTTAGGCAACAGCGGTTACGGGCTTTTAAAAACGCAGCGCTTGATGGAAGAATATCGTTCGTCTAACAGCTTTATCTATGACCTTGCTGTTTACTACACGTTCCGCGACGATCCCAACGTCTATGCAGCAAGCGGGACGTATACGATCGACAGATTTTTCGATTATAAGTACCGATACGAGAACTGGGGGAAGCCCGGACTTCTGGAAATGCTGGAGGAACCGGGAATGCCCGTTATGCGCCCGTTGGAAAATGTTCTGCTGAATGACCGGGAGACCCAGATGTTTGCCACTTATCTCTACCCGCTGCCAAACAACGCCAGCAAGCCTTACGGCACGGTCATCTTTCAGATTGATGGCAAGTCGTTTGCTTCGTTGTTCCGGAACGTGCTGCATACGGATGTAGGGCATGCGTTTATTTTAAATAACAAGAACGAGTTAGTCGCTTATGCTTCCGCGAGTTCGCAGAAGGAAACTCCACAGTCCGTGCTGGAGCAGCTGCAGATCATGCCGCTTCCGGAAGGCGTGCATACAGTCCAGGTCCAATCTGGTAAATGGTCCGTCGTCAAGTTGAAGTCGGAAGTGAACGGATGGACCTACTTATCGGCGATGCCGAGTGATCGGATTATGAAGCAGGCCTACAACCGCCGGACACTCTTCCTGAAGACGCTGGCTGGGCTGCTTGTGGCCGGAACGCTGGCTTCCTTTCTTCTGACACTGCGGAATTATCGCCCTCTCAGGGGGCTGGCAGATATGATTCGCAGCCAAAATCTGATTCGTGAGTTCTCGGCCAAACGCGACGAAATCTCGATCATCGGTCATGCCGTTGGCGAGGTGTCGAAGGAAAACCGCGGACTACATTCGATTATCAAAAATCAGGCCGGTGTCCTCAAGGAGAATGTGCTGCTGACGCTGCTGAAAGGAAAAGTGTGGAGAAAAGCGGAGCTTGAGCATGCTCAGAAGCTGGCTAATATACCGCTCGATGATCCGCAGTTCGCGGTGCTCCTGTGTCTGATTGACGATTATCCCCGCTTCGTCAAAACAAATACGCAGTCGATGCAGCAAATTCTTAAATACAGCCTGATGAACATCCTCGAAGAGCTGTCCAGCAAGCAGGGCTGCGGCTATGGGCTGGAATGGACGGAAGACCGGGGAGTTGTACTGATTCTTAATATGCGTGAAGGGGTGGGGAGAGACGAACTGCAGGATTTGGCCGAGCAGGCGAGTCAATATTTCAAACAGTATTTCCATTTCACGCTAACTGTCGGTATCGGCCGGATTTATAGCGATTCGTTCATGATCCATCGTTCCTATCTGGAAGCGGCAAATGCCGCCAAGTACCGCTTCCTGAAGGGACACGGGCATATTTTGTTCTACGATCATACCGCCCCCAGACAGGAAGGGGAATTCTGGTATCCCACGGAGCTGCAGTCCCGTCTCGTCATTGCGATCAAGCAGGGGAATGGCGATGAGGTACAGCGGGTGGTCCAGGAGATGACGGAGCGGATCGCCGAAAGGGCGATGATGATGGAGACAGTGGAATTCATCTGCTTCGACATCATCAACACCGTTATGAAAACGATGATCGAAATGGGCATCGAGCTGAAGGACTACATTGACGAAAGTATGGAGAACCTGTTTTCCCCGAAATACGAAACGATGGAGGAGCTAGAGGAGCTCGTTGTCAATTTCTGTTCCAGGGTATGCAGCTACATCGAGGGTCAGAAGGAAAGCAAGAACGTGAATCTGTATCAAAACGTACTGGCCTATGTGAACGATTGTTATACGGACCCGTCTGTCAGCCTGGAAAACATCGCGGAAAAGTTCGGTGTATCGCCCTCCTATTTATCCCGTTATTTTAAAGATCAAACCGGCTATCCGCTGATGCGTTATATGGATGGGATGCGGATGAACAAAGCGAAGGAATTGCTGAAAAATACGGATATGAAGCTAAAGGACATTGTCGAGCACGTCGGCTACGTAGACCAAAATAATTTCATCCGCAAATTTAAAAAGAACGAGGGCATTACACCGATACAGTATCGCAATGTGGGCAAAGAGTGATGATGGGAAAAGACTGACGGAGTATCGATAAAAGGATAGTTCAAGTTCAAGGGATTGTGACAAGGTAGGGAGGACCTATGACAGAAGGAACCATAACAGAAGCAACCATAACAAAAGTCTGCAAAGCAGCGATCATTGGTATCAATGGCTTCGGAGGCCAACATTTGAAGCAGATGCTTCTTCTACAGGATGAGGGTTTGCTTGAGGTGGTGAGTGTGTGCGAATCGCGGCTCTCCCAGAAAGACAATGATCTTCTAGGCAATAGAGGGATCAGCCTGTACTCGGATTACAAAGAAATGCTGCGGCTGGAGACCAGGATTGATTTCGTTGTCATAGCGACGCCTATTCACCTCCATGCCCCAATGGGGCTGGCTGTGATGGAAGCCGGTTATCATGTGCTGCTGGAGAAACCGCCTGCCGCAGTCATTCAGGATATTGATCGTTTAATTGAGGTTTCCAAAAGAACGGGAAAACATTGTGCCGTGAATTTCCAGATGTTATCTGGTAAAGCATTTACTGAACTTTTGCATTTGCTTGAACAAGGCGCGCTTGGGCCCTCAATCCAGACCATCACTGGAACAGGCATCCTGCAAAGAACGGATGATTACTTCAAAAGGGCGAGATGGTCCGGTAAGCTCCATTTGGACGGAAGCTTCGTATTGGATGGGACCATCCACAATACTGCTGCGCATATCCTCAACAATATGCTGCGGCTGGCCACTGCGAGCAATCGTTTGGGTTCAGCTGCACCTAGACCGATTCAGGTGACGGGGGAATTGTATCGGGCCAACGATATTGAAGGGGAGGATACTTCGTGCATGCGAATCCGCATGAGCGATCAAACCGAGCTGTATTACTATGCAACTCTCTGCAGCAAAGAATCGCCTACGCCCAGTATCCGTGTAGAGGGAACAGCAGGAACAGCGGTATGGACTTATGATAACACACTGACCATCGAGAAGGATGGTGAAGTCATTAGATATGACTACGGGGCAGAAAATTATTTAAGTAATATGTATATGAACCTTCTGCATACCATCCGTGGAGATGGTCAGGAACTAATTTGCCCTGTGCAGGCAGCGAGAAATTATATGCTGGTGTCTAATGGAGCCTTCGAGTCATCACGCCGCATCCATGCTATTGCACCGCCATATAGGCATGAACTATTGCTAGCTGAGGGCGGTGATGGTAGTGACGGAAGTGATCGCAGTGATGGAAGTAATGGAAGTGACGGAAGCGACGCCAGGATTGTGATCGTCAACGACATCGCGGACGCTATTCAATCGGTTTCCAGCAGCAAGCAGCTTTTTTCAGAAGCTGGCTTACCGTGGGCTATTTCGACACAACCTTTTGATTTGAAAGAATATGATAAATTTCCTAAATGGTTTGAATAAGAGGGAGTGTGCCGTATGTCGCATTATTATTCTATGGGTGAGTATTTGAAAGAGAAGTACAAGGAGACAGCGAGACCCTTTAGTTTCAGTGCCGATAATAAGGAAGATTGGGAGCAATGGAAGCATCAATTTACGGAAAAGCTGTATGAGCTGTTGGGCGAATGGCCGGCGAAAATCGTCGATCCACGTCCACTTGTTCTTGAGAAGGTGCGCTATGAGGGGTACATATGTGAGAAAGTAATGATTCACAGCGAGGAAAATATGCAGGTGCCATTTTATTTTCTCATCCCGGATTCAGATAACCCCAAAGCAATAGCTCGCAGCAGAAACGGAAAGCTTCCTGCGGTGTTATGCATGCATGGTCATGGAGGAGGCAAGGATGACGTTGCCGACATTCAACACGGGGAAAGACAGCGGGAAGTTGCTTATAAAATGCACAATTATAACATGGCGCCAGCCTTAGCACGGGAAGGTTACATCGCGATTGTTCCTGATGCCAGAGGTTTCGGTGAGCGTAATCTGGGCTACGGCAAACCTCACGCAGGGGGAGAGAAGGACGGCTGTGATCTTGTTTTCTTAAAGTCCATTATGCTTGGCATAAATCCGCTCACTCTGAATATTTGGGATGCCATGCGCTGCGTCGATTATTTGGAATCCAGGGATGAGGTCGATATGGAGAGAGTCGGCTGCATCGGGCTATCGTTTGGTGGAGCCTGGGCGCTGTATACGTCGATACTGGATGATCGCATCCGGACTGCTGTGATTAGCGGGTATTTCAATTCATTCGAGTCCCATGCCATCCAGTGGGGGAATTTCTGCGGCTCGATGACGATCCCTCATCTGTTGAAATATGGAGAGATGGCTGACCTTGCTGCGCTCTTGGCCCCTAAGCCTGTGCTGCTGACCAGTGGCAAGCATGATATGGGATTTCCTTATGAGGCATCGGAGCAGGCCTATGAGACGGTAAAAAGAGCTTATACCGCAGCGGGCTGTGAAGAGAAAACGAAGTTTGACGGATTCGAAGGTGGGCATCAGTTCAATGTTCCGACTACATTGGATTGGCTCAATCAATGGTTGTAAGTCTTTTGTGAAGGCGGATTTCAACCGCTAGAGTCTAATAAAGGAACACATTTTTAACAGCGATGGGGGGGATCAACTTTTGCTCTCAGTCCGTTTGAGCGTTAGTAGCATCCTAGTAGCAGCCCGCACCCCGCAGAAATGAGAGGTACTCCACTTAACGATGTTTTTCATCGTTAAAGTAAATGTTCAAGGTTAATCCGTCACGTTAATGATGATTTTCATCGTTAAAAGAGGTCGGATGGCCTCTCGGGGTGGGTAAAAGGGATTTTAACGATGTTTTTCATCGTTAAAGCAAGGTTGAGGAGCGGACCTGGTGCTTTTAACGATGAAAAACATCGTTAAAGCAGCAGATCCTTCTCGGCTGCGCACGATCCTCTTCCCCAGCGCCTTTGACCGCTAGGAAATGTCTTTCAACCAAGAGAAAAACCCTTGCTGACTGTACCTTTGAGCTTGGTGTTGGCACAATTGTAGCTGAAAGAGGTAAGGGGTATGGGGGATGGGTGGAAAAGTGGTAGCGTCTGCCTTAAAGGTTTGTTCTCGCCTCTGCATCCGTTCCATTCAAGGGAACAAATCTTTAACAGCGGCTGGAGCCCACAGCCATTCCCTCCGCAACGCACCCAAATTACGAACACGCACATCAAAGGACGTCGCAAGGTGTTTTCTTAAAAAATAACCGTTCATGTCTGGAGGGGTAAAGCGTGGAGATCAAGACGCTTGAAATATGTCAGATGAGTGGGCAGTTTCCTTTCTCAATCCAGAGACAAATTCATAATCAGGGTGATATGCCTTTGCTGCATGGTCACTGTTTTACGGAGCTTGTTTATGTGGTAGAAGGGGAAGGCATACATCGCTTTCAGGATATGGAATATGAAATCCGTGCAGGCGATATATTTGTCATTAATCCAGGTGAAGTGCACGGATACTACCTGCAGCCGGATCAGCAAATTGAGATCATTAATTGTCTCTTTCTTCCGGAACTTATCCACGAAGCGCTGTTCCATGAACTGCAAATTTCGCATAGTATGGACTTTTTTTACGTTCAGCCGTTCATCAGCGAGGGGGTGCGTTTCAACCATTGTTTGAATTTGCATGGAAAGGATGCCGATAAAGTTCTATATTTGCTTAATGGTATGCAGCATGAGCTGGATGGTGGCCGTCCCGGTTACGAAGTGTGTATTCGTCTGCAGATGATTGAATTGATGATTCATTTGTCAAGGATCCTGGGGGATCGCCAGAGTGGAAGAACGGAACATTCCAATACACAAGATTTACTGATACGGCGCATTGTCAGCTATTTGAAGCGGTATTACAATCAGAAAATAAGCATTGCCATGCTTTGCAAATTATTTCATCTTAGCGAAAGGCAGCTGAACAGGCAGTTTAACCGTTATTTGGCCTGCAGTGTTATTGATTATGTACAGCAAATCCGGATGGAAAAAGCAAAACAGCTGCTGGCAGAGACCGATGAAATTATTCCTTCAGTCGCCAATTCGGTTGGGTATGAGGATGCGGCCTTCTTCAGCACATTGTTTACGAGAAAGATCGGATGCTCGCCTGGGAAGTATCGAGAGCTGAATTATAGGGTGTGGAATGAGCAGAAGAAGTCTGTTCCCTACGGTTATACAGCTCCATGATACAAGTTGACTTACTTTTGAAAGCGCTCTTTTCATTTTTTTTTTACGATCATCTTATTTGAATTCATCCCAAGATTTGTCACTATTCGTTGGAGTTGACTGAATCAACAAGCAGAACGTCCGTATTGCCAATGGTCGAATCCTTGTATTCCCTTTACACTTAGGCTGAGAACGGCTCAGTCGAGCTTCTTCTAATCCATTTTCAGGAGGCAGGGTACATGTCAGAAATCATGGATATTGTTAGGCAAAATGACGGACAGCAGGGGGCAGACACAGGAGCAAGCACAGGACCGGGCATAGGAGCAGGCACAGGAACGGACACAGGGGGAAACACTGGGAGAGCCACAGAAACAGAAGCATCTTTCTCACCGTCCGGATTAAGCAGGAGAAAATTGCTTGCTGCAATGGGCGGCTTGGGGGCAGCTGTTGCTGTTGGCGGTTTGTTATTTACCAGTCCCCGGACGGCCACAGCAGCGATCAGCGGCGATGTGATCTCGCTGGAAAGTGTGGCGGATATTCAAACTCTTAATTTGACAACGCTTACAGATGGCCAGCATTTCAGTGTGCGCAGCTTTCATCCTGGTACAACAGTTGGCGGAGATATTTTCTACTTGGATAAAACCCGGCCAAAATCAGCACACAATGGTGCAAGCATCGTTTCCACTACCGTTCCGTGGGATGGCATGGCCGCAAGTCTGGAAGCTTTTCTGAGTGGAACAGGCGAAACCGACCCGACAGGCACCGGGTGTCTCATCCGTTTGTATGGGGAGAGTATTAATCCTTATATGTTCGGTGCACTCGCCAATGGTACAGCCGATGATACCAAAGCCATCCAGAGGGCTATCGACTTCGCCATCCTGCTTGGCAAAGGTGTCGTGATTGAAGGTGTTTTCCAAACCAGCTATCTTCGTATCAAGAATGGACTTGTCTATTTAAGCGGAGGAAACGGAGGGGGAGAGTTAAGGGCTATCTCGGGTGTTGGATTAGCCATGATTGAATTGTGGGGGCCATTTTTTGGAGGCCAGGTCCAGGCGGTGAGCGGATGTACGATTAGCGGACTGAGATTAAACGGAAATCATCTGGCGAAAAGAGGCATTTTTGGAAGTGCGTCCAATCAGTGCCTGATTACGGGGAATTCGGTTTACAATCTGTATGATGCTGCTCCGGATGACCTGTGTGGAATCCGATTGCACCAGGGTTGCACGTTTAATAAAATCATTGGGAATCATGTAACGCTGCCCACCACGCCTCCTGGTGGCCCACTTTTGCTAGGCTACGGCATTCAGGTTACTGGTGAAAGTATAAGCGGATATGGCGGATTTGAAAGCGGAGCCTTCATACCTCCAACCCTTGTTTGTTCCCACAATTTGATTGTCTCCAACCAGATTGAACAAGGCACACATGGGATCTCGCTTGTTGCTGCTGAACACAATACCATTTCCGATAATATTTGCAAAGGACAACTGCATCGCGGCATCATTCTAAGTCCCCAGGCCAGCAACAATATGATCAGCGGGAACCAGTGCCTCGATTTTGATTCCAGCGGCATTCATCTCGCTTATGGATCCAACTACAATGTCATTTCTGGCAACAAATGCAGGGCCCTGTCATCTGCTGGGGAGGGAGGAATCCAGCTGTACGTGGGAACGGTTGGCAATGTCGTAACAGGCAATGAAATCTATTGTGGATCGAACTATGGCATTTATGCTGCCGTAGAGTCAACCTCTCATAAAATTACCTCCAATATTATAGTTGCCAGCAGGAACAGGAAGGCTGCTATTGCTGTAGAATCGGACTGGAATTCCCCGCTACCGGCGAATGCAATCTACTCCCGGCCGAACTATGGCCCACCTCCTGCCCCCCGTACTGTCTGGGGGATATCGGCTACAGGTCATATGGATATTTCGGACAATACGATTATGGAGCCTGCGGCGGGTATAGCTGCTATCTACCTCGCACAATTAAATGATGCAAAGCTCACGGGAGTAAATGTAAGAGGCAATGTGATCATTGGAGCTGAGCCGAATCATTACTGGTATTTTTTTGAGCAAACCGCAGGGAAAAGCACGGGCAATCAGTTGATTGGCAATTCAGCAGCAGGCAAGGATGTGGCACGGCAATATTACTCCAGAGGGCGTGAACAGATCGGGGTTGTCTCGAGTAACGTTCCAGGGAACAGTCTGGTCGCATATGAGGTGCCACCAGGAACTGCTCAGCCAAGCGTCGCATTCGCGGATTATATCAGTCTTGTCGGATATACCGCGGCCACGAACATTACCGATTTTATTGGAGGTATGGAAGGACAGGAAATCATCGTGAGACTTTCCGCCCACGCCACCCTTATTCATAATTCTGCAAAAATTCGCTTGAAAGGCGGCAGCAACCTGACAGGTTTGTCATCGGACAACTATGTGAATCTGAAACGGACCTCGGGTATATGGTTTGAGATTTCACGGAATTTTTAAGAAGCCGCAAGGTAATTATTTGAAAAAGAGGGTTAGCCATGGAAAATAAAGTCGGAATATTCAAAATATTAATGTTAATTGCGCTTATCACCACTCTGCTCAATGCTTGCAGCGGTAATAACAACCCGAATGAACAAACGACCGAACCTGGTCCTGAGGCGAATACAAACAAGGAAACGAGTACGAGTACCAGCACAAGCACAACACAGCCGGACACCAAGCCTGTCACGATCCGTGTAGGCGTTATAAATGATCCTTCTGAAACAGCGAATGTGCAGGCAGTAGCCGATATTTTGAAGAAGGATTTCCCTCATATTACGGTGAAAATAGAGCCTTATATCGGTGATATGAAGCAGAAAGCGCTTCTTCAAGCTGCTTCCGGTGATCTCCCCGACGTTACATGGATGGGGGATGGTTACGTCAGAGAATTTGCTGACGCGGGAATTCTTGAGCCTTTGAACGATTATATCAAGCAGTACGGTGTAGATACTTCCGATATTTATCCAGCCATGCTGGCTTACGGTACGGTGGGCGACACGGTCTATATGCTCCCGCGCGACGCTCTGCATATGGTGATGATGGTCAACACGACACTACTCAAACAAGAAGGATTATCGTTGCCACCCAATGATTGGGACTGGGCTACTTTTCTCGAGTACACTAAGAAGTTAACCAAAAGAGATGCATCCGGCAAAACCACACAGTGGGGAGTAAACATTGCGCCAATAGGACCCACGATATGGGGACCCTGCGCGCAAGGAAGAGGCGTGAATTACTTAAACAAAGAGACAGGTAAAGTTCAATTCTCGGATCCCAAGGTGGTTCAGGGGCTAACGGACTGCTGGAGCCTGGTCAAAGAAGGCGTTTCCGTTGATCCTTTTGGCGAATATCCGGAAGATCCCTTCTATGCTGGCAAGGTGGCATTTTTGGTCTCCGCCAAATGGGCGGCGGAAGGTGTGAACAATGCCGCCATTGCTAAGGGATTCGAATGGGATGTTGCGACATTCCCGAAATTGCCAGGGAAGCGTGCTGTCGGTTCAGGAACAAGCGGTTACTCCGTGTATGCCAAGTCCAAGCATAAAGAAGCGGCAGCCGCGTTCGTTACGGCCTTTGTCAAAAAAGAAGGTCAAGAAGCCTTTATGAAAGTGGGGAATGGAGTGCCCATCCTGATGTCCATGAAAGATAGTCTGGATTGGCAGAATAACCCTGTACCAGGAAAAAACGTGAGCGCCTATACGGCATTTCCGGAAGACGATGTGCTGAAGGAGCATGAACTGTTGTTTTCAGCCAAGAAAGCGAATGCAATCAGCAGCGGTGTATTGGCAGCGTACCAAAAATATATGGAGGGTACTATGTCTCTGGATGACTCCCTAAAGGAATTGGATGAAAGTATAAATGCAATGGAATAAGAACATTTAGTCCAGCGGTTGTATGAGGCCTCTCCATTTTTTTTGGCGGGGCCGATAATGCAACCTTTTTAGCAACCGGTGTTCTGAAATTCCTTAAAGGAGGCAAATGAAATGAGTACAAATGAAAACTTATCCGCACAGCAGGTAGGGTCATGAAAAAGGAGAGTGGGATCGGATGTGGCTGAATCAACAAGCAGAACGTCCGTATTGCCAATGGCCGAATCCAGGTATTCCCTTTACACTTAGGCTGAGAACGGCTCAGTCGAGCTTCTTCTAATCCATTTCAGGAGGCAGATATATGTCAGAAATCATGGATCATGCTAGGCAAAATGACGGACAGCAGGGGGCAGACGCGGGAGGGGGCACAAAAGTAGGCATAGAAGCAGGTACAGGCACAGGCACAGGCACAGGCACAGACGCAGACGCAGATGCAGGTGTGGCCACGGAAACCGCTGTGGGCAGGGATATGGATCAAATCACACCTCTCTCCTCAACCGGATTAAGCCGGAGGAAATTGCTGGCTGCAATGGGTGGCTTGGGGGCCGCAGTTGCTGCTGGCGGATTATTGTTCAGTGTTCCCCAGACGGTTAAAGCAGCGATCAGCGGCGATGTGGTCTCGTTGGATAGTGTAGCGGATATTCAAACTCTTAATTTGACAACGCTTACAGATGGCCAGCATTTCAGTGTGCGCAGCTTTCATCCCGGTACAACGGTTGGAGGAGATATTTTCTACTTGGATAAAACACGTCCGAAATCAGCACACAATGGCGCCAGCATCGTTTCCATTACTGTTCCGTGGGATGGCATGCCAGCAAGTCTGGAAGCTTTTCTGAGTGGAACAGGCGAAACAGACCCGACAGGCACCGGATGTCTCATCCGGTTGTATGGAGAGAGTATCACTCCCTATATGTTCGGCGCACTCGCCAATGGTACGGCCGATGATACCAAAGCCATCCAGAGGGCTATCGACTTCGCCATCCTGCTTGGCAAAGGTGTCGTGATTGAAGGTGTTTTCCAAACCAGCTATCTTCGTATCAAGAATGGACTTGTCTATTTAAGCGGAGGAAACGGAGGGGGAGAGTTAAAGGCTATCTCGGGTGTTGGATTAGCCATGATTGAATTGTGGGGGCCATTTTTTGGAGGCCAGGTCCAGGCGGTGAGCGGATGTACGATTAGCGGACTGAGATTAAACGGAAATCATCTGGCGAAAAGAGGCATTTTTGGAAGTGCGTCCAATCAGTGCGTGATTACGGGGAATTCGGTTTATAATCTGTATGATGCTGCTCCTGATGACCTGTGCGGGATCAGACTGCATCGCGGCTGTACGTCTAATAAAGTCATAGCGAATCATATACAACTGCCTATATCTCCTGCCGGAGGTCCTTTCCTGCAGGCAGCGGGCATTCAGGTTACTGGTGAAAGTATAAATGGATATGGGGGATTTGATACTGGAGCCTTCATACCTCCAACCGAAGTATGCTCTCATAATTTGGTTGTTGCTAACCATGTTGAGAATGGATCACACGGGATATGGCTTGTTGCAGCCGAAAACAATACCATTTCAGATAATATTTGCAAAGGGCAGCTGCACCGCAGCATCATTCTAAGCCCCCAGGTAAGCAACAATGTGGTTAGCGGGAACCAGTGCCTTGATTTTGACTCCAGCGGCATTCATCTCGCTTATGGATCCAACTACAATATCATTTCTGGCAACAAATGCAGGGCCCTGTCATCTGCTGGGGAGGGAGGAATCCAGCTGTATGTGGGAACGGTTGGCAATGTCGTAACAGGCAATGAAATTTATTGCGGATCGAACTATGGCATTTATGCTGCTGTAGAGTCAACCTCCCATAAAATTACGTCCAATATTATAGTTGCCAGCAGGAACAGGAAGGCTGCTATTGCTGTAGAATCGGACTGGAATTCCCCGCTGCCGGCGAATGCAATCTACTCCCGGCCGAACTATGGCCCACCTCCTGCCCCCCGTACTGTCTGGGGGATATCGGCTACAGGTCATATGGATATTTCGGACAATACGATTATGGAGCCTGCGGCGGGTATAGCTGCTATCTACCTCGCACAATTAAATGATGCAAAGCTCACGGGAGTAAATGTAAGAGGCAATGTGATCATTGGAGCTGAGCCGAATCATTACTGGTATTTCTATGAGCAAACCGCTGGGAAAAGTACGGGCAATCAGTTGATCGGCAATTCAGCAGCAGGCAAAAATGTGACCAGGCAATACTACTCGAGAGGGCGTGATCAGATCGGGGTCGTTGCCAATAACGTTCCAGGGGACAGTCTTGTCTCTTATGACGTGCCATCAGGAACCACTCAACCAAGCGCTGCCCTTGCAGATTATGTCAGTCTTGCCGCGTATACTGCTGCTACGAGTGTAACCGATTTCACCGGAGGTGTGGAGGGACAGGAAATCATCGTAAGACTTTCCATTCATGCCACGATTATTCATAACTCTGCGAAAATCCGCTTGAAAGGCGGCAAGAACCTGAAAGGCCTGTCAGCGGATTACTATATCAACCTGAAGCGCATTTCGGGGATATGGTTTGAGGTTTCACGAAGCTTCTGATTTATGGGGGTTCCTGGAGAAAGAAATCCAACTACACCTTGCAGCTTTATAGTGATAAATCGGACGATATGTCCCTTTATTCTCCAAGGGAATCAGAAAGGAAGCGCAGATTTCCCTATCGCCACTATCCCCTTCCCTCAGGAAAGAAGCTTCTGCTGGTAGTCAGTAATCCATTTGAGCGTGGCACATTTGGTAATTTGCAGCTGAGAGGGAAGGGATGTGGGAGGAAAGCGTTAGTATTAGCCTAGTAATAGCTCCTCCTCCGCCCGAAATGAGCGTGTGCTCCACTTAACGATGTTTTTAATCGTTAAAGTAAGTGCTCCAGATCAATCCGTCACGTTAACGATGTTTTTCATCGTTAAAAGAGGACAGAGGGCCTCTCAAGGTGGTTAAAAGGGATTTTAACGATGTTTTTCATCGTTAAAGCAAGGATGTGGAGCGGACATGGTGGTTTAACGATGAAAAACATCGTTAAAGCAGCAGTCCTAGTTCCAGTTCGTTCCTCTCGGTTGCTAGCGTTGGCGGGGGCGTTCTTCATCCTCAGCGCCAGCGCTGGCTAGGAAATTCTCCTCTAATCAAGAGAAAAAAACTTGCGTCTGTCCATATGAATTGGTTGTCTGTCTGTATTTGAGCTGGCTGTCTGTTTGATCTTGATGTTCATATGATTCGTGAGATTGTAGCTGCGAAGGGAATGGCTGTGGGAGGAAGAGCGGCAGCGTCCGCCTTTAAAGATTTGTTCCAACCCCCTCATCCATTCCATTCAAGGGAACAAATCTTTAACAGCGGCTGGAGCCCACAGCTATTCCCTCCCTCCTTGCACCAACGTCACGAACACGCTCCTCAAAGGACGCCACAAAGGGCGAACTGTATGAGATTGGCTGAATCAACAAGCAGAACGTCCGTATCGCCAATAGTCGAATGCTGACATACGCTTTACACTTAGTAAGAACGAATTCAGTTGAAGAGAAGTATCTTGAAGCTGCTCTTCTTCTAATCTTATTCAGGAGGCAGACATATGTCAGAAATTATGGATAATGCCAAGCAAAGTGAAGGGCATGTGATTTCACTGGATAGCGTGGCGGATATCCAAACCCTTCAATTGGCATCGCTTGCAGATGGCCAGCAGCTCAGTGTGCGCAGCTTTCATCCAGGTACTACGGTTGGTGGAGATATCTTCTACGTGGACAAAACCCGTCCGAAATCAGCGCACAATGGCGCAAGTATCGTTTCTGCTACGGTTCCGTGGGATGGCACACCAGCAAGCTTGGAGGCTTTTCTCCAAGGAACAGGTGAAACAGACCCTGCAGGTGCCGGATGTCTCATCCGGTTGTATGGGGAGAGTATGAATCCCTATATGTTCGGAGCGCTTGCCGATGGTACAGCCAATGATACAACAGCCATTCAGGCGGCCATCAACTTTGCGGCACGCCTTGGCAAAGGTGTCATAATTGAAGGTGTTTTTCAGATTAGCAGGCTGCGTATCAAGAATGGGCTTGTCTATTTAAACGGGGTAAGTGGAGGGGGAGAGCTGCGGGCTAATGCAGGCCCAGTAGACGACGCAGAAGCTGGAACAGCCGTGATCCAACTGGATGGACCTTTTTTTGAAGGCGAAGCAGTGAGCGGGTGCACGATTAGCGGATTGCGAATAAATGGAAATAATACAGCGGTAAGAGGTATTTTTGGCAGTGAGATGACGCAATGCGTGATTACAGGAAATACCATCTTTAATCTGTATGAAGGTCCCACCCCTGAGCTGATTGGCATCAAGCTGCACCAGGGCTGCACGTTTAACAAAATTATAGGCAATGATGTCAGACTGCCTGCCACTCTCCCTGAGGGTCCTCCCATGTCCACAGTGGGCATCCATATTACTGGCAAGAGTGCGAACGGATTCGGAGGTTTTAACACGGGGGCCTTCATACCTCCAACCTTGATTTGTTCCCACAATTTGATTGCCTCCAACTATGTTGAGTATGGTACACATGGAATAGCGCTAATGTCCGCTGAAAACAATACCATTTCCGATAATATTTGCCGGGGACAGATGCATCGTGGCATCATTCTAAGTCCGCAGGGAAGCAATAATGTGATTACGGGGAACCAGTGCGTGGATTTTGAATCCAGCGGAATTCATATCGCTTATGGATCCAACTCCAATATGATTACAGGCAACAAATGCCGGTCTCAGAACGCTTTGGGCGAAGGAGGGATCCAGCTGTATGTGGGCACAGTCGGGAATGTGATAACAGGCAATGAGATCTATTGTGGATCCAACTATGGCATTTATGCCGCTATTGAGTCTACGGGTCATAAGATCAACTCCAATCTTATTATCGCAAGTCTGAACAAAAAGGCCGCTATAGCTGTAGAATCCGACTGGGCTTCACCGCTTCCTTCGGATGTGGCTTATTCCAGACCTAACTATGGTCCACCTCCTGCCCCTCGTACGGAATGGGGGATATCCGCTACGGGTTATATGGATATTTCCGACAATACGATTATGGATCCGGCTGCGAACATACCTGCTATCTACCTTGCCCAATTAAATGAGGCAGAGCTCACCGGAGTGAATGTGAGAGGCAATGTGATCCTGGGATCCGAACCGGAGTATTACTGGCATTTCTTTGAGCAAACAGCTGGAAAAAGCACGGGCAATCATCTGACCGGCAATTCAGCAGCAGGCAAGAATATGGCTAAGCAATATTATTCCAGGGGACGGGAGCAATTCGAGACTGTCGCCAATAATCAGCCGGGAGATGGCCGGACTGCTTATGTGGTACCATCAGGGACTACGGAGCCAAGTGCCGCATTGGCGGATTATATCAGTTTTGCCGAATATACTGCTGCCACGGACATCACCGATTTCATTGGAGGCATGGAAGGGCAGGAAATAACCCTGAGGCTTTCTGAGCAAGTAACCGTAATTCACAATTCTGCGAAAATTCGTTTAAGGGGCGGCAGCAATCTTACAGATTTGTCATCGGACTGTTATATGAATCTGAGGCGTACCTCGGAAGTATGGTGTGAGGTCTCACGGAGCTTTTAAATGAATAAGGAGGGGTCAGCCATGAAAAAGAAAGTCGGAGTATTTAAAATATTAACAGCTATTGCCCTTATTGCTATGCTGTTCACTGCTTGTACTGGCAATAACGCACCCAATAAATCAACGGCAGAACCAGGAACGGATACGAGCAAGAGCACGGAAAAGAGTACCGCTACAGCTACACCTCAGCCGGACAAGAAACCTGTCACTATTCGCGTAGGTGTTATCGATGATCCATCTGAAAAAGCCAATGTGCAGGCAGTAGCAGACATCATGAAGAAAGATTTTCCCCATATTACTGTGAAAATAGAGCCTTATATCGGTGATATGAAGCAGAAAGCGCTTCTTCAAGCTGCTTCCGGTGATCTTCCTGACGTTACGTGGCTAGCGGATGGTTACGTTAAAGAATTTGCTGAAGCAGGGATTCTGGAGCCGTTGAACGACTATATCAAGCAATATGATGTGGACATCTCTGATATTTATCCAGCCATGCTTTCTTATGGCAAAGTGGGTGAAACCATCTATATGCTTCCGCGAGATAATTTGCATATGGTGATGGCTGTGAACACTACGCTGCTTAAGCAAGAGGGATTATCTCTGCCGTCCAACGACTGGGATTGGGCTACCTTTCTGGAATATGCCAAAAAATTGACCAAAAAAGATGCCTCTGGTAAAACAACGCAGTGGGCGGTATCGCTGCAGCCAGTAGGACCTATTGTATGGGGACCCTGTGCGCAAGGAAGAGGCGTGAACTACTTGAACAAAGAGGCGGGAAAAATTCAATTCTCGGATCCCAAAGTTGTTCAAGGGTTAACCGACTGCTGGAGCCTGGTCAAAGACGGAATGGCTGTTGATCCATTTGGCCAATATCCGGAAGATCCGTTCTACGCGGGTCAAGCTGCATTCATGGTCACCGCGAAATGGGCAGCGGAAGGCATTAATAATGCCTCGATTGCCAAAGGCTTCGAATGGGATGTAACGACGTTCCCGAAATTGCCAGGGAAGCGCGCTGTTGGTTCCGGAACAAGCGGTTACTCCGTGTATGCCAAATCCAAGCATAAAGAGGAGGCTGCGGCGTTCGTTACCGCGTTTGTCAAAAAAGAAGGTCAGGAAGCTTTTATGAAAGTAGGAAATGGCGTTCCGATCCTGATGTCCATGAAAGATAGCAAGGGCTGGCAGGATAATCCTGTACCTGGTAAAAACGTGAGCGCCTATACGGCATTTCCGGAAGATGATGCACTCAGGGAGCATGAACTGGCGTTCTCAGCCAAGAAAGCGGGCGAAATCAACAGCGGTGTATTGGCGGCGTACCAAAAATATATGGAGGGTACGATGTCACTCGATGATTCTTTAAAGGAATTGGATGAAAGAGTGAACGCGATGGAATAAGTTCATCAGGGGCGAGTGGATGTGAGGTGACATCCCCCGCCCTTGCTGGAATTCGCAGTTGAAAACATGGCTTGGCTTATGGCAAGGGGGAAAAAGGATGATAGAGAGATCGGGAATCGCTAGCCGCAAGGGCTTATATATCGGCTTGGCTGCAGCCTGTGTGTTCCTTATTTTTGCTGCCTTTAATGGGATAAGATACATACCTCCGGCGGGTGCTCCTTTTGCTGATACGGTCAATCAAGACCAGTTGATGGATACAGTCCTCAAGACCGGGCAACTGAAGTCAGAGGAAGTTTTGTATGGACGGCTTCTGTCAGACTACGTCCGGAAGGAGACCCCCCGGTATACAGGTGAAGAGATTGAGGAAAGAAGCGCGCCGTTTCTGCAAATGTCACAAGATGCGCATGTGAGTGAAATTGATGGTGTCACGTCTGCGATGACAGAGGGGGAGAACGGTTGGCTGGAGTGGGAAGTGGACATTCCGGAGACCGCCCTTTACCAGATCCAGGTTCAGTATCAGATGCTGCCCGGCGGACGGATGGGAGCGGAACGCTCCCTGCTCATAGACGGCAAGCGGCCATTTGCCGAAGCGGCGCGCTTTCTTTTCCCCAGAATGTGGCAAGATAACGCCAATGTCCGATTGGATGATCAAGGCAATGAAATCAGACCTGAACCTATAGAGCTGCGGGAATGGCGGGAGATGACGCTTCAGCATCCGGAAGGATTCTATAAAAGACCCTTTCTATTCCTGCTGGAGCAGGGGAAGCATACGATCCGGTTGACGGATATCAGAGAGCCGATGGCAGTCTCGCGAATTTCTCTCACGAAGCCAGTGGAGCCGAGGGCTTATACTGAAGTGGAAAGTGAGTATGTCCGTCTTGGATTCGCTAACGCTACTGCAGAGATGTTGACCTTCCAATCAGAGCATCCCAAAGAGAAGTCTGAGCTGTCTCTGTGGGCAGAGTGGACGGACGATCCTCGCGCTGAGCCCAAGGCTGTGGAGAACATCCGCTATAACGCTTTTGGCGGCGAACGCTGGAAACGGGGCGGACAATCGGCTGCCTGGGAAATCGAAGTGCCTGAAGATGGCTTGTATACACTTGGATTTCGTTATACGACCATGGTGCTTAATTCGGCAAGCCGCCGGGATATTCTGATTGATGGCCGCGTGCCTTTTGCAGAAATGGAAGAGTACGCCTTTCCTTTCGTCCGCGGCTGGCATACTGAACCTTTGCAGGATGGAGCGGGTAAGCCGTTCCACTTTTACTTGACGAAGGGCAAGCATACGATCACGCTCGTTTCCAAAGTCGGCCCGCTGCGAAGTCCTGCGGTACGAACGGATGAGATGGCTTCCGAGTTAAATCTGATTGCGCGACAGGTTATTCAGATTACTGCTTCATCCAAGGATGCGGAAGGGAAAGTGACGAGCGATCGTAATCAGGATTGGAATCTGGAAAGAAATATTCCCGATCTATCCGAGCGATTGCAGCGCATTCGTTCAGCACTTGCAGGCATTGAGGATGAAATACTTGCAGCGAATGGCGGAGCCAGACCCTCGTACTTATCGACTTATGCTTCTATGGCGCACTTGCTCGATGGCATGATTCGCGATACGGAAAAAATTCCTTACCGGCTGAATGAGCTCGGCAATTTGACCGGGGAGCTCAATCGTGCTGCTATTGCTATGCAGGAGCAGCCGTTAATGCTCGACTACCTGGCAGTTGGAGCAGCGGATGCCCAGTTTCCTCAGAGCACCTCAAGCTATCTCGATCTGCTGGTCGCTTCGGGACAGAGGTTCTGGTCCTCCTTCAGCTCTAATACGAGCCAGGTCGGGAAGGTCTACAGCGAAGGCAACCTTCAGGAGAAGCCGGTCCTGAATATTTGGGTCGCCCGAGGCAGAGAATGGGCAGCGCTGACCAAGAATTTGATAGACGAGGATTTCACACCGAAGACAGGGATTGAAGTCAATGTGAATACGGTTCCGGGGGATTCGGAGCATCTGCTGCTGCTGGCCTATACGGCTGGGGAGGCGCCAGATATTGCGTTTGGGGTGTCGTCGCAGACTCCGGTTGATTTTGCCGCCAGAAATGCCCTGCTTGATCTATCCAGCTTCGCGGATACGAAGGCGGTTACGGATCAATTCGTAGCGGAATCTCTTATTCCTTACAGGTATGCGGGCGGATTATGGGCTTTGCCGGAAACGCAGGATTTTCAGATGCTGTTTTACCGCACCGATATGTTTGACAGCTTTGGGTGGAAGACGCCGGATACCTGGGAGGATGTGTATCAGATGCTTCCCCTGCTTCAAGAGCAAGGGCTGGAGTTTTATTACCCGAGTGGTGTGGGGGGCTTTGCACCGTTCCTGTTCCAGCGTGGGGGGGATTTCTATGCTTCCGATCAAACCCGCTCCAAGCTAGATTCGCCTGAGGCGTTTACTGCCTTCAAAGAATGGACGGCGCTTTCTACCAACTATAAGCTGCCGCTAAAAGCGGATTTCTTTCAGCGCTTCCGTCTGGGTGAAATGCCAGTTGGTGTAGGCAACTACGAATTCTATGTACGGCTGAAGACTTCTGCACCGGAATTGAATGGCTCGTGGGCGATGATTCCGCTGCCTGGCATGCGGAGTTCCGATGGTGAAGTGGATCGTTCCATCGGGGGAGCGGGCCAGACGGCCGTCATCCTCAAGACGACGAAGCATCCGGACGCCGCTTGGGCATTGCTGAAATGGTGGCTGTCGGAGGAGACGCAAACCCGCTACGGTTTAGAGGTCGAGGGACTTCTGGGAGCGGGATCACGGTGGAATACGGCGAATGTCAGAGCGCTGCAAAGGATGCCATGGACAAAACCGGAGATCGAAGCAATATTGGAGCAATGGTCGTGGTTTAAGGAGCAGCCGGTTGTGATGGGCGGGTATTACACGTCACGTCATTTACAGAATGCCTGGAACAAGGTTGTGCTGAATGGAGACAATCCACGAACCGCATTGGAAGATGCGATCAAAGAGATCGACAAGGAAATTTTGCGGAAGCGGGAGGAGTTTAATATCAAGCCTACTGACACCAGTTCGGGTGGCGTTGAGGAAGGAGGGGGAGATTCATGAAAAAGTCGCTGCCGGCCTTTGTGCTTACACTCTGGAGATGGCGGGCCTCCTATTTGTTTCTGGCTCCTTTCCTGCTGCTATTCCTCGTGTTTATCATTACGCCCGTGCTTACATCGGCGGGTCTCAGCTTCACCTACTACAACATGCTGGAGCCACCGCGGTTTAACGGGTGGTCCAATTATAAGCTGCTGTTTGTCGATGATGACATTTTCATCAAGGCGCTGACCAATACGTTTTATTTCGCCCTTGTGACAGGACCAGCCAGTTATATCCTGGCTTTCCTGTTCGCTTGGCTTATTCATCAGGTTCCGCGGCGTATTCGTCCGTTGTATACGACGATGTTCTACATTCCGTCCTTGACAAGCGGCGTAGCTATGGCTGTGGTCTGGCTCGTTTTATTCGCTAACGACAGCTATGGATACTTAAACAGCTTGTTGATGGTGGCCGGACTCATAGATGAGCCTATCCAGTGGCTGCAGAACGTAAAGCTAATTATGCCTGTTATCATTACAATATCTCTCTGGATGAGCCTGGGCACTGGCTTTCTCGCCTTTTTGGCCGGCTTTGAGACGATCAATACGGAATTATACGATGCTGGCAAGGTAGATGGCATCCGTTCCCGGGTGCAGGAGCTTTGGTATATCACGATTCCGTCCATGAAGCCTCAAATGCTTTTCGGGGCCGTTCTCGCCGTCGTCGGCTCGTTCAAGGTCGGTGAGATCAGCCAGGCTGTAGCCGGTTTTCCAAGCCCGCTTTACGCTGGTCACACCATAGTTCTTCATTTGCGTGACTATGCGTTCTTACGTTATGAGATGGGATATGCGGCAGCCATATCTGTGCTGTTGTTCCTGATTATCTACGGTCTTGGAAAATTATGTTTCAGAATGTTTGCGTCTAAGGGGGAGCTGTAATGAAAAAGTTGTGGAAACGCAAAGATGTCGGGCTGTTCGGAATTCTACTTTTGCTTACGGCTTTTGGAGTCTTCATGCTGCTGCCGCTTGTTTTTCTGGTGAGTACCGCATTTAAACCCCCCGAAGAATTGTTTATTTATCCACCCCGCTTTCTGGTCGACAATCCGACGTTAGCGAACTTTAGGGATTTGTTTATTTCAAGCTCGGCGGATCGTATTCCATTTACCCGCTATGTATTCAACAGCCTGCTAGTAACCCTTGTAACGGTTGCTTTTACCGTTATTATTGGTTCATTGGCCGCTTTTCCGCTGGCTAAGCATGCGTTTCCCGGCAGGAATGCTATCTTCGGCCTGATCATCGCTTCGTTGATGTTCGCGCCGGAAGTCGTGGAAATTCCTAGATTCCTGATCGTGACGAGTCTGGGGCTCATGGACACATACGGAGCATTGATTTTACCCAACCTGGCTTTCCCTATTGGATTATTTCTAATGAAGCAGTTTCTTGAACAGGTACCTGATGCGATATTTGAAGCAGCCAGAATGGATGGGGCTGGCGACTGGAGGCAGTTTTGGTTCATTGCGCTGCCATTGATTCGTCCAGCTTGGGCAACTGTAGTGATCTTGAGTTTTATCGGCGTCTGGAATGATGCCGGATCAGCTGCACTCTTTACACAAACGGAGCAGATGAAAACCTTGCCCTATTATTTGTCGACCGTTATGGGCCAAGGCGTAGCGCGTGCGGGTGCCAATGCCGCTGCCACGTTCCTTATGACCGTTCCGACTGTGCTTATCTTTATCCTGTTTCAAAGCAGAGTCATGTCGACTATGGCTTATTCGGGCATTAAATCGTAGGAGGCACCTTTTATGAAGCAATTACATAGGTTTGTGAGGATTGTTCTTGCGACGATCGTGGCTCTGACTGGCTTTGGCTTCACATCGGAATTCACATCGGAAGTCCATGCGGATGTACCCTACCCGCATTATTTCATGAGTCCGGCTGGGGACTACTTTCCAGTGCCTGCTCCTTATGAGCCGGATGGAACGATCCGGCTTGAAGGGCAGCTGGAGGGAGGACTTAGTAAGCCGAAGGATTTGTTTATTGACCGGGATGACCGCATTTATGTGGCGGATACAGGCAACAATCGCATCGTCGCTATGGATCGTTCAGGCAATCATTTGCAAATTTACGGCGGCGGGGCTGAGGGGGATGAGGAAGGGGAGCAGCCCTTAACGGAAGCGGAGAGTCTGAAGGAGCCTTCAGGTGTATTCGTTAACCAAGAAGGCATCTATGTCGCGGATACAGGCAACAAACGGATTGTGCTTTTTAATCGATCTGGAGAAGTATTGCGTACTATCGGACAACCGGCTTCTACACTTCTGGGTGAAGATTTTACCTATGCTCCCCTTAAAGTTGTTGTAGATTCGCGAGGGTATTTGTATGTGGTGAATCAAGGCACCCAACGCGGGCTTCTTATGATGGATACAAAAGGACAGTTCCGAGGCTACTTCGGTGCCAATAGAACGCAAGCCGGGTTAAGCCAAACGCTTATCAGGCTGCTGTATTCGAAAGAAATCAGACGCGGTACGGCGGTCATTCTGCCCTATTCGTTTAATAATGTCGTGCTCTCGCCGGACGGATTTCTTTATACGACTACGACAGGTCAAGCGAGCAAGCAGATTCGCAAATTAAATGCTGTTGGCGGAGATATTTTCCCTAACGCGGCCCGCAATTTCAGTGAACCCTCCCCCTTCCAGGCTGACAAGGGAGGACAAATCTTCACAGATGCGGCTGTTGATCAATCAGGAAATGTAACACTGCTGGACAGTACATACGGGAGAATGTACCAGTATGATGCGACGGGAAGGCTGCTCTTCTCTTTCGGTGCGACAGGTCTTGGCAAAGGCTTAACCGGCTCCCCTCAATCGATTGCGGTTGATTCTCAAGGTATTCTTTATGTTCTTGATGCAGCGCGGGGTGAAATTCAGCGTTTCCGGCCGACGCCGTTTGCGCAGCTGGTCCACCAGGCGAACGAGCTATACGCCCAAGGCCGATATAACGAATCCTTCGAGCCTTGGCGGGAGGTCGTGAGACTGGATGCCTATTATACGTTAGCCTTGCAAGCCATGGGACAGACGCAGCTTCGTCAGGAGAACTATGCCGGGGCTATGGATTCCTTTCGTGCCGCGGACGATAAAGGTGGTTACTCGGCGGCATTTTACGAGCAGCGCCGGTTATTTATTCGTGATCATTTTGGATGGATTGCATCTGTAGTACTGGCAGCTATTGCAGCTATAATGGTGATTAGATCTATATGGGTAAGGCGCAAAAGGAAATTGTCCAAAACGAGAAAAAAATCGTCCGAATTTTTGTTGATCGAGCAAATAAAAGGGGTTTTAAAACATCCGACTTCCAGCTTCGAAGCTCTGCGGTATGAAGGTAAGGGGCGCTGGAGAGATGCACTGCTGCTTGTCGGACTGTTCGTCATTGTCAATCTGCTGGGGTACCTGCTTCCTTCTTTTCATTTCCAAACAACACCGCTGCGGCTTGTCCGGTGGGAGTTCGTTGCTATGCAAACGATAGGGGTGTGGCTGCTATGGTGCCTTGTTCAATACGGTCTCACGACTGTCCTCTCAGGGGAGGGGAGACTGCGTGACGTCATGATTGGGACGGCTTATTGCTTTGCGCCGCTTATTTTGTTTACCGTTCCGCTTCGAATAGCTACGCATGCTCTGACTTTTCAGGAGAAGCCCATCTATGATCTGTTTATGACAGCTCTATATGCCTGGGTGATTGTTTTGCTGTTTATCAAAATTCGCGAAACCCACGATTACAGCAATCGCAAGGCGCTCGGCGTGGGTATGGCTACGGTAGCCGGATGCTTTGTTGTTATTGGATTTGCCATCGTTCTCTACGGCATGTCGTTGAATCTGCTGGATTTCGTCAATCAAATTGTCAAGGAGGCGACGGCTGTTGATTAATAAGGTCATTAAGGTCATTCATATCATGAATCGTAAAACAATAATCGGATTAGCATGGCTGCTCGTTATTCTCTGTATCGGAAGTTGGTTGATCCTAAGAATAGGGCTGGCCGATGGCAGCGCGGTTACCTTTCATTACGATTCGTCCATGGGCAGACCGGCCGGGCTGCCGATCGGTGATGAGCTTCCACCCGGAAAAGGATTGCAAACTTTCGCGGAGGACGGACAATGGGTCTTCTCCGCAGATTTGGACTCGCAATTATTTCAGGTTAGAGATAAGCGCAGCGGTGTAGTCTGGTCGAGCAGTCCAGTACCGGAAGCACTTACAGCTACCAATCAAACAGCAAGTCAAATAGCCGGATCACCGATCCTTCTATCGTATACGACCCAGTTCAAGGACATTTTGACCACAAGCTTGTTGACTGAGGATGTGACATGGAAATCCTTCAAGATGGAGGGAGGTGTACAGATTTACTATGAGCTGCCCCGTCTGCAGCTGGCGTTTACAGTGGAATACACGCTGCGGGATGGAGGCTTGCACGTTCGCTTGCCGGAAGACGGCATAAGTGAGGGTGGGGCAGCGGCCATCACCTCCCTGGAGCTGTTTCCGATGTTCGAAGCTGCCAAGCAGGGAGAAAAGGGGTATGTCGTTGTTCCGGATGGTTCGGGTGCTCTTATGTATTTCGATAGACCGCACACCTTTATCAATCGCGGATACGAGAAATGGATATACGGAGTTGATCCGGTCTTCGATTTCTCCAGGACCCCGCCGATCGGCGAGAGGCTCACCCTGCCCTTACTGGGCATGGTGAAGGAGAACGGAGGTTATGTGCAAACCATCCTGAAAGGTGCTGAGGATGCGAAAATCGTGATCAATCCGCCTGGTGTATACAACGTTGATTATTATCGCGGGGGAATGGAATTTGCTTTACGAAAAACGTATGCGACGAAATTATCAAAAGCTGGCAGCGACGTGCTGCTGGTCGAGAAAGAGCGGATCCGCAGCGACCGGGAAATAAGATTTGATTTCCTCGCAGGTTCCCGAGTAGGCTATCCTCAGCTAGCTGAGATCGTAAGGGAGAGGCTGATGTCTTCGGACATGTCTCCGGATACGTCTTTGGGCTTGGAGCAGACGAGTGAGGGCGATCCATATAATGCCCCGCTTATACGTTTGCTGATGGGAACTGAAAAAAGGGAAGATGGGCTTAGCGGAAGCCTTGTCATAACGACAACTTTTAATGAGGGAGGGGTCATTATGGATGAGCTTCTGCAAGCCGGGGTAGAGAAGCTGACAGTTGGGCTTAAGGGCTGGCAGCAAGCTGGCGCCTATGGGGATACCCACCATTCCGTTAAACCGGATGCCCGCTTTGGCGGAGAAAAGGGCTTGAACCGTCTGCTGCAGCAGGCGGAACAGCTGGGTGTTGCTATAGCGCTGGAAGACAATGAAACGGATATATACAGTCCGAGAAAAAGTAAAGTAGATATGCGCTCCCAAGTGGTGCGAAAACCGGACGGTTCGCTGTACACACACCTTCCGCTCGGACCAACGGGATCCTACCGGACGGAACCCTCCTGGTATTTGTTGAATGCAGCTGCAGCTGAACACATGCGTGGACCGAAGTTAGATGCTTATGAGGAACTTGGGGTTCCTACGGTTAATCTGCAGCGAACGGGTGACACCTTGTCCAGCGATTACAATCGCAAAAATCCTTTGCGGCGTAATCAGTGGGCGATACATGAGCAGCAGGCGCTGAGTGACATTCGTTCAAGACTTGGTTCGGTTGGAGTGTTCTATGGATATTTGTATGCTGCTAAGGAAGCGGATCGGATTATCGATATTCCGATATCGACGTCCCCGGATGATTTGTTGGATGAACAGATTCCTTTTCTCCAATTGGTTTATCACGGAAGCCTCACTTACTATGCCAGTCCAGTTAACCGCAGTGAGAACCCGCAGATGCAATTGCTGCGAGCCATTGAATATGGAGCCATTCCTTCATTCGAGTTAACGTACCGACCTACAGTTGAACTGAGAGACACCTATGAGGACCGCTTGTTTAGCGGGGAGTACTCGGAATGGATGGCAGATGTACAGAAGGCCTATTCGATGTGGGATTCTGCGCTCAAGGATGTGTATAAGCATCAGATGACCGATCACCGCGAGATGGCAGAGGGTGTGTACCGCACAACTTATGAGGACGGAACCTCAATCTGGGTCAACTATGGATCCCTGCTTTATGACAGCAACGGAGCGGTAGTAAAGCCGATGAGCTTCGCTGTTTACAAGGGAGGAGAGGGGCTTTGAAAAACCGGAAGATACTGCGCCGATTTGGTTATGAACGCCGGAGAATGGTCGAAGGAATGACGTTCGTGTCGATCTGGGTTATCGGTTTTGTCCTGTTTATGATTTATCCGCTGTTTTATTCACTAACTATTAGTTTCACTCACTCCACGTTAAAGGATATCTTTGGCGGTCCTTTCATTGGTTGGGACAATTACAGGTCGGTTGTATCGAGTCCTCAATTTGCAACGATATTCGTTAAAACATTGCTGAATGCGCTTTTGGATATTCCGACAATTGTACTGTTTTCCCTGTTGTGCGCTGTTTTGCTCCATCGGCCTATGGTAGGAAGGGTATATTTTCGAGCTGTGTTCTTTGTCCCGGTCATCATTGCAGGAGTCGTAATGCGTCTGCTGTTCGAGCAAAATGCGGCCGATTTTTCCATCTTCGGTAAATTGGCAGGCGGTATGCTTGTTGTTAGCGACATGATTGGTTCCGATTTGTTTGACAGGATAGGCGTATTGATGTGGCGCAGCAGCGTAGAAACACTGATCTTTCTAGCCGGACTTCAGGGAATTCCCCGGAGTCAATATGAAGCGGCACATATCGATGGGGCAACGGTTTGGGAGAGTTTTTGGTTAATAACGATTCCTTATTTGTCGCCGATTATATTGTTGAACCTTATTTATGCGACGATAGATTCATTCACGGAGCCGCTCAATCCTATTATTGAGTATCTGAAGCTTCTGGTGTTCAATCATTTTAATTTCGGTATCGCTGCAGCGATGAGCTGGATGTATTTCCTGGTTATCCTTGTCATTGTGCTTATTATGATCGCTGTCGGCAGGAGGTATGTCTATTATGGAAGTGATCCGAGGTAAGCTGAAAAGATGGTTTGAATGGCCATATAACCGAAACCTTTGGTTCCTATATCGAAAAAAGAGTGGGCATTTGCTACTCCATACAGCCGTCTACCTGATTGTACTTTCTCTTTCTTTTATATTTCTGCTGCCAGTACTCTATATGCTTGTAACTTCCTTTAAATCACTGGGAGATTTGCTGGATTCTACGATCGTATGGATTCCCAGGGCTATTCAATGGTCAAATTTCGTGGAGGCTGCACGTGGTTTGCATCTGGAACAATCGATTCGCAATACCTTGATCGTATCTGTCATACCTTGTGTGGGCCAATTGATTTCTTGTTCCATAGCGGGCTACGGGTTTGGCAGGTTTCGATTTCCAGGGCATAACCTATTGTTTGGGCTCCTGCTGCTCAGCCTGCTTATTCCTCCGCAAACGATCATTATTTCCCTGTTCACTTTATTTCAAAAAATAGGGTGGCTGAATACACTTTGGCCGTTCATTGTGCCGTCTTTTTTTGCCCAGGGTTTACGCGGAGCCTTGTTCGTGCTCATCTTCAGCCAGTTTTTTCGTAATTTACCACGCGAATTAGAGGAGGCTGCACGTATTGACGGCGCAGGGCCGATCCGCTTGTTCACGGTTATCATGCTGCCGCTGGCAAGACCTGCCCTGTTCCTGGTCGCCCTGTTTTCTTTCGTCTGGCACTGGAATGACTACTATGAGCCTTCGCTCTACTTGAATCTCGACTCCCTGTTTACCTTGCCCATCTGGTTATTATCCATTGGGGCTGGACCTAAAAGCACGTTCGATGCAGGTGCAGGCGGGCAGGCCGGTCTAGGATTCAATGAACCGATTATTATGGCAGCCTGTTTAATTGTAGTTGTGCCGCTGATGGTACTCTATGTGTTCGCGCAGCGTTACCTGAAGGAAGGGGTAGAGCGGACTGGGTTTGGTGGCGAATAGAGCGGACGCCTTGTGTGGTGTCCTTTGAAATGGGAATTCGATAAGTGGTGCGTAGGGAGGGAGCCTGCTATGGGATTCCACCGCTGTTAAAGATGTGTTCCCTTGAATGAATCTAAGTTGTTAGGAACACATCTTTAAAGGCGGACGCTATCGCTCTCCACCCCATAGCAGGCTCCCTCTATCAGCTGCCGAGCGTAGCGAAAACATCCAAACCTCAAACGGCCAACTGGCAAGGTGTTTTTCCTTGAATTGAAGGGATAGTGAAACAATAAAAATCTATGCTTCACATGATAGGTGCCTTGCAAGTATTTGGCGGGCTGAACATGGACTATACAGCGGCAGACTCCTGGAGGTAAATGGAAATGAGTACAAAGGGGCAAGCAAAACGTTTGGGAACGGTAGCAATCTGTCTGTTTGTAGTCATCATGGTTGTATTATCAGCTTGTTCAAGTACTGAAGGGGGAGTGGTTTCTACGAACTATTGGAACGGGAAAAAAGTTAATTTTATCGGGGATAGTATCACGTTTGGAGTAGGTGCCAGTGTTACAGAGAATCGGTTCACTTCTGTAACGGCGAAAATGCTTGGTTTGATAGAGACTAACTACGGAATACCTAGTAGTATTCTAGCGGTAACTGCGGCAAGTCCAACCGACCGGGATCCAATTGCGACAAGATATGTTGATATGACGGATGATGCAGACTTAGTCATCGTTTTCGCTGGTACCAATGATTGGTGGTCTGATCAAACTCCACTAGGTACGATGTCAAGCCGCAGCAATACCGACTTTTACGGAGCTCTGCACAATTTGTGTCTGGGATTGCTCGATAAGTATGTTGGTAAACACATCGTATTCATGACTCCGATTAAACGCAGTTACCTCAAATATATGGAGCCTGACGCGGTAAATGCTAACGGTAAGTCGTTAATGGAATACGGAGACATCATCAAGGAAGTCTGTGCCTACTACAGTATACCCGTACTTGATCTTAACAGGGAAAGTATGCTTAATCCGTATTTCGAAGGTCAAAAAAGTGCTTTTATTCCTGATGGAATTCATCCGAATGATGCGGGTCATAAGCTAATAGCACAACGGTTAGTTGGGTATCTCAAGCAATTGGTATCGAACTAACGACAGTTTCCGTTCTATTCTTGGAAAGGAGCATGCAATCATGCAAAGACAGAAGGGTGATTTAACGCATGCTACACCCACAAAGGGTATGAATGGCTTGCATGTGAAGTCGTATAGCCGTAACCGTGTCGAAGCTTTAGAAGGATTTTTATTTATTTCACCAGTTGTATTAGGTCTGCTCATCTTTTGGGCGTGGCCGATCCTGCAATCTTTTTATTATAGCTTTACTACATACAGTATTTTGAAGCCTGCAGAATGGATCGGTTGGGCAAATTTTAAGACGCTTTTCAACGACCCCGTGTTCTGGAATTCTTTAAAAATTACACTTATTTATACAGTGCTAGCCGTTCCATGCGGGTTGATCGTCGGGTTCTTTCTTGCACTGCTCCTAAAAAGACAGGTACCAGGCGGACGCTGGTTTCGGACTTTGTTTTATTTGCCGGTCGTAGTGCCCATTGTGGCCCAAGGGGTTTTGTGGAAGCATATGTACAGTCCGGAAGTAGGACTCGCTAACCAGATATTAAAGGGAATCGGATTACAGCCCTATCCTTGGTTCAGTGACCCTGACACGGTGATGACCTCCTTGATTATTATGTCCTTGTGGCAAGCGGGAGGATCGATGATCATTTGGATTGCGGGACTCGAAGGGGTGCCGGAGCATCTATATGAAGCAGCGATTGTGGATGGGGCTTCGCCGCTCCGCCGGTTCTGGAGTGTAACGATTCCGCTCGTCACGCCTGTTATCTTTTTCAATCTGATTATTGGGATGATCGGCGCTTTGCAAGTATTCGGTCAGGTGCTCGTGACCACTGGCGGGGGCCCGCTTGATTCAAGCAAATTCCTGATGGTGTTAATTTATGAAGAAGCTTTCGGCAAGCTGAACATGGGTTATGCATCGGCAGTTTCCTGGGTGCTGTTTCTTATTGTTCTTATGTTTACTCTCATTATTTTCCGTAGCAGCCGGCTTTGGGTGCATTACGAGGGGGAGCAATAATATGAAATCCATTCGAAATACGCGCATGATGTCCTATGGGATCCAATATGTTCTCATGATTTTCGGAGCTGTGATCTTTATGTTCCCTCTCGTATGGATGGTATCCAGAAGTTTAATGGGACTTGCTGATTTATACACGCTACCACCCCGTATTTTTCCCAGTGAATCAACGCTGCAAGCATACAGGGAAATATGGGACATAAAACCGTTCGGTCTATTCTTCAAAAATACAGTAATCATCGTTGTATGGACGGTGCTTGGAGGGACGATTTCTTCGGCTTTGTGCGCTTTTGGTTTTGCGCGGCTTCGATTCCCATTAAGAAATCTGATCTTTGGCATTGTGTTAACGACGATGATGCTGCCAGGTGCCGTAACGATGATTCCGGTATATGTGCTTTTCAGTAAGCTTGGCTGGGTGAATTCGCTGCTTCCGTTAATCGTGCCGAGCTTTTTTGGCGGCGGAGCCTTTAACATATTTTTGCTGCGCCAATTTTTTGCTACCATTCCCAAAGATTTTGATGAGGCTGCAAGAATGGATGGGGCTAGCACATGGGCCATTTTCTGGAGAATTTGTTTGCCGCTATGCGTGCCTGCTATAACCGTTGTTGCTGTTTTTGCTTTCAAAGGAGCTTGGGACGATTTTATGGGACCACTTATTTATTTGAACAGTGAAGAGAAATTCACCCTGGCACTGGGCTTGTTCAGCTTGTCGCCGGCACGTGTTGGCGTTGCGTCCTTTGCGAATACGGCCCATGTGATGGCGGCGTGCAGCCTGGCTATCCTTCCGGTCATTACAGTGTTTATAGTTGCGCAAAAACGACTTATCTCTGGTACAGTTGTCTCAGCTGGTATAAAGGGGTAGGTGGGATTTGAGTGTGTACTTCTTCACTTAACGTTGATTTTTTTCGCGTTCTTTATAAGTGGACAGGCTGCTCTCACTTATAAAGCGCTCTTAATACGGATTTGAAACGAGATACACACTATTGGGCATCCTGTTGAGGGTGTCCTTTTTATGTGCGCCTCACATTCGCACAATCTAAGTGGTTCAAATCCACTGAGTAACTTTACCCTTTAAAGTGCCGTAGCCGAAGCAGATGTCCTAGCTTCATGAAGAAAGAAGGACTGGCAGGGTGTCCCTCGCAAGAGGGAATCTGAAGGGCCTGCAAGCAAAGTCCAGCCCGACATCTTCAACGTAATCTTTAGGCAGCTCATTGTAGTGGAAGCTAACGATTTTATCAACAACGACCGTCTCCCGCAACTTCAACATTCTCAGTTCCAATGAAGAACCCCCTTTCTGCTCCGATTTAACGTTTACTAACTATATATTCTTCGCTTTCAGTAGTTTCCCTTCTGATCGAAAGAACAAAAAAGGTGACTCAAAATCCAAAGAAACCCGAATTGGAACCGGATATACTGGAATTCAGATGAAATAAACCGCTTTCACAGACAATTCATCGATTGGAGGTGATTTCCGATCCAAAAGAAATAGACGCATTTTTATGAGAAGGAAATATTATGTGCCAAGGAGGATTTATATTGATACGTACAAGTAGATCGACATCGAAATGGGCCATCGTTTTTCTCGTCATGCTGCTACTCCTCGTCTCTTTTCCGTTCGCGGATGTGCGCGCCGAAGGAGAAGAAACGTCGTTTTCGGCAAACGAGGGTGTTCCGAACATGATCGCAAACCCCGGCTTCGAAGACGATTTCGCTGGCTGGGACGTTTCTTGGCCGGACACGGTGGCCCAAATTACGGATGAGGCACAAAGTGGCAGCAAAGCGATCAAAGTCAATGCGAGCAGTCAGGAGCAAACTGTGCCGGTTGTTTCGGGGAAAAGCTACAAAATGACCTTTTGGGCGAAAAGGGCCGGACCCGAGGTGCTGAATCTGGTCGGCATCAACTTTTGGAACGTTCCGGGGATCGGCCTGCAGGGGGCCCGGGTAACGGTCGATTCGAGCGAATACAAGCAATATGAAATTTATTTCACCGCTCCGGCCGGTTTTTCTCATTCGACGATTGTCATTTATAGAGATCCCGGCATCGGCTGGGTTTATGTGGATGATATGACGTTGCACGAGCTGCCGAATTTAGCGGCAAACCCCGGTTTCGAAGACGACTTTACCGGCTGGGACTTGTCGTGGCCGGACACCGTTGAAAGCATTACAAGCGATGCCGCGAGCGGAAGCAAAGCGCTGAAAGTTAATGCGAGCAGTCGGGAGCAGACGGTAAACATCGTGACGGGCCAAAGCTATAAGATGTCCTTCCGGGCGAAAAAAGCCGGTCCTCCGGAATTGAACCTTGTCGGTATCAATTTCTGGGACGTGCCGGGAATCGGCTTGCAGGGGAGCCGCGTTACGGTTGAATCCGCCGATTACAAAGAGTACACGGTTTATTTCACGGCACCGCCAGGCTTTTCGAAAGCGACCATCGTCGTCTACAAAGACGCCGGCACCGGTTCGGTTTACGTGGACGACTTTGTCCTGACGGAATGGAGCGCTCAGAGCGAGGAACCGGCGCCAAAACGAAACGATCGAACGATTCTGCAGGAACAATCGAAAACGCAGCCGTATTTGATGCTGATGCAGCAGCCGGACGGCAATACGACGACTCCGGAAAAAGTGAAGGGCAACATCGAATATATCGAATCGCTGCCGTTCGACGGCATGATGATCACCCCGTCCTTTTCGCCGAAGCTGATGACGCGCGAACAGATTTCATACGAGACGATCTATGACGAGCTGAAAGTATTAAAAGGATTGTTTAAGCGGATGGATAAAAACTACTTGGCGTTTGTGTCAAACCGTCCTGCTGATCCGAATGATCCGACAGGAACGGGCGATACTGTCGACAACGAAGGATGGACGAACGTTGGAAAATCGGGCGATTTATTCGACGACGAAGGGTGGTCCATTGTCGAGCAAAATGTAAGAAATTTTGCCCGTGCCGCTAAAGAGGTGGGAATTACGCGTATTCTTTACGACAATGAGGAATACTTCCGCAAGTTCTCCTCCTACCCTCAAGACTCCTACTATAAAGAGAAATCGTTAAAAGAATATCAGGATAAAGCTAGCGAACGCGGAAGGCAGATCATGAACGCCATTGTTAGTGAAATTCCCGACGCCACCGTTATGGTGCTCCACGGTCCGTATGTGTCGGATAAAAATAAGCCAGACTGGTTTAAGAAAAATATCGGCACCGTAAACTTGATGGGTCCGTATTTCATCGGCATGCTGCAGGCGGTTAAAGAGGCCGGAGATAAAGCGAAGCTCGTCGACGGCGGCGAATTGTATTTGCTTCGATCGGAGGGCGATTTCGAAGACGCCTACCAGTTCCGCAAGTACGAGCTGGCGGACTCTTACAGCAACAACGATTTTATCCCGGAAGAATTGAGAGAAGATTTCGGGGATAGCGTAAGCATGGCTTTCGGCATTTACAATATGCCATGGCAGAACTATCCGATGACTCCGCAAATTATGAGAACGATGCTCGAAAACGCGCTCCGTTCCGCCGAGGAGATGGTCTGGTACTATACCGAACCGCCGGGCGGACATTGGTTGATTCCCGGGAGCATGGGCCAGGAATGGTTCGACGCCGTCATCGGAGCGAGACAAGCGGTCGCGGACGTAAAGACCGGAACGAACCGGATATACAACGGCGGATTCGAGTTTGACGATGTCAACTGGGATCTCTCCGGCAGCACCGAAATTATGCATAATATCGGGCCGATTTTGACGGCGTTTTCCGATGCTAACGCGCTCGTCATCGGCAAGGAGCAGGGAGCGGCGAAGCAGAAGCTAACCACCGGGTTGAAGCAGGGGAGCACCTATATGCTGAGCGCTTGGGGGAAAGCGTTGGCGAAAGGCGACCGGGCGCAAGTCGGAATCATCTTGAAGGATGAACTGGGCAACGTCGTTGGCGAACAATCGTTTCAGCTTGAAGCGGAGGTTTACAGCAAAGGGTCCGTCTCCTTCGTCGTACCGTCCGGCATCAGCAGCGCGGAGGTTTATGCGAAGAGGGAGGCAGGCGACGATTATATTTTCATCGACGATATCATTTTGCGCGAAGTAGAAGCAAGCAGCAACGCCGACTTGAGCGGACTGACCTTATCGGGCGGCGCATTAAGTCCCGCATTCGCATCCGGGACAACGGACTACACGTCCAGTGTGGCTAATGATGTAACGAGCCTAACTGTAACGGGGAGTGTATCCCAGAGTCATGCCACGATGACGGTGAACGGAATTCGGGCAGAAAGCGGTCAAGCGAGCGGAGCGATTAACCTGAACGTGGGCAATAACCTCATTACTATTGTCGTGACGGCTCAGAATGGCACAACGAAGACCTATGAAATTGCAGTGACTCGCGCGGGAGCCAGCAGCAGTAGCGGCGGCAGTTACACGGGTTCAATATCCTCAAGCGACAATATCGTTACCGCCATAGATGGCAAACTAACCCTTCCTGCAGGTAAAAAAGGAAAAGTTAGTTTGGAAGATACGATTACGATCGATATTCCTGCCGATGCAGCAGACAAAGAATTGAAAATAACGATAGACAAAGTAGCGGCGGACATTCAAAACCTGCTAACAAATCAAGACGTTCTAGCCAGTCCGGTCTTTGAAATTTTGAAAAACTTCTCGGACAATTTCAAAAAACCAGTGACCCTAACCTTTACTTTTGATCCAAACAAAGTGAAGAGCAATCAGCGGGCGGCTGTATACTATTATGACGAAGCGAAGAAGGTATGGGTGGAAGTCGCGGGCGGTAAGGTGAACGGCTCCACGATCTCCGTTGAGGTTAATCACTTTACCAAATTTGCGGTATTCGTTGTAGATGAAGCATCTGTGATAGACCCGGAACCGAATAGTACGTTTACCGATATTACTGGGCACTGGGCTGAGGCGAACATTAAGTTGGCGGTAAGCAGCGGAATCGTCAGCGGTTACCCGGACGGAACGTTCAAGCCTGGGAACAACGTGACGCGTGCGGAATTCGTGGTGATGCTGATGAATGCGCTTAAGCCGCAAGGAGAAGGAGCGGAACTCGCGTTCACGGATACAGCGAAGATAGGAGCTTGGGCACAGCAAGCGGTTGCGCAAGCGGTGCAAGCAGGCATTATCCAAGGATATGAGGATGGCAGCTTCCGTCCGGACGCAGGAATAACACGTGCTGAGATGGCGGTCATCCTTGCCAATGCGTTGGGTCAGCAGGGCGAATCGTATGCTGCAGCAGGCTTTGCGGATGATAAGAACATTCCGGCATGGGCCAAAGACGGCATTGCTTTCGTGAAGCAAGCAGGCATCGTTCAGGGCAAAGGCGATAACGTGTTCGCGCCTCAAGACCAAGCGACAAGAGCCGAGGCTGCAACGATACTGCTGAACATGTTGACGTACAAGAGCAAGTAAAGCTGGAGACGGGTACGCCGGAATTGCCGCAAGAGCGGCGAAAGCGGCGGTGACGCGCGCAGAATTTGCCGCCATGGGCGACCCGCGCCGAATGCGCACAGGCGGTCTATAACTTGATCAGGAGCACTCCATAATTCGGCAATGAGCCTTCCATACCATGACTAGGAGGCTCGGAGGAAAAAATAAAAAGCGGATCATCAGTAGACGGGAGCTGCTTGCTTCGATGGGCGCAGCCGGTGTGGCGCTCGCTTATGGCGGGCTCATTCAAGCCACTACCGTTCATGTGGATAATGAACCGGTAAGCGAAGCAGTGTACGGCACCGGCGCGGAGAATAAGAAACCGCCCGTAAAAGAGCCCTTTGCCGTCGATTGGCATAATGTCAAAGAATATGGCGCTCGCGGCAACGGAAGTTCGGACGATTTTCCGGCGCTGTCGCACCTGTTCGCCGCACGTTTGTCTGCGGAAAGCGGAACTGTCTATTTGCCGCAGGGAACGTACCGGATCGGGACTAGTCTGACGATTCCTGCTAATGCACATCTCGTTTTTGACAAAGGTGCTCTTTTAGCTCCCGATGCAGGAGTTACCGTAACGATCGCGGCAACTATCTCTGCCGGGACGTACCGCATTTTTGCGAGAAGCGGCTCGGTTCGTCAGCGGTTTCGGTAAGATCCATTCACTTGCGAAAGGAGCGGTTTGAAATGGAATATAACGTAGTGCATTACGGAGCGACGGGGGACGGGACGACCGACGATACGGCCGCGATCCAGTCGGCCATCGACTCCGCGCTAGGACGTTCACGACGACGGTAGCGGGTTACTTGTATGACAGTTCGGTCGACTCGAAGCCATTAATTTTTCAGGGACTGACGATCGATGGCAACTTGCAAAATCAAGGGACTTACGAGAATTATGAGCTCGAGCAAGCGCATCTCATCTTTCTGATGGGAAATGCCACCAACAGCGGCAAGCTGCGGGCCGTCATCGAGGATTGCTATTTCAAAAATTGCGTTGCCGACGCGATCAGTGTCTACACTAACGTATCGGTGCAAATATCCAATTGCACCGCTGTCGACTGCTTTCGCGGCGGTGTTGTCGTTACCGGTGGTTATTCCAATGTGCATGTGAACAATTTCAAAGCACACGGAGTGGTTCACGCGACAGGCATCGACGTCGAGCTCGACGGTTCGGGCTACGGAAATACGTTGAAAACGGACATAACGATGAACAATCTTTATTTGCCCGACGGCGAATTCGATGTGGGAGTGCTGCAAGGGTCGAAGTTAGTTTATATACTGTACATATTCATCCAGAAAGGAGGGGTAGGCAGTGGCCTCATATTCTCAAACGCAGCAAATAACTGTCAAGCCAAAGAAGCCAACCAGGTTTTCCGCCTGGCGCAAGAATTGGGATTTGTATGTGTTGATAAGCCCGGTAGTCGTGTATTTTATTGTTTTTCACTATTTACCGATGTACGGGGTACAGATCGCCTTTAAGGATTTTGTCGCGAGCAAAGGCTTTTGGGACAGCCCATGGGTGGGTTTTAAACATTTCCAACGTTTTTTTGACAGCTACTACTTTTGGCGGCTGATCAAAAATACGCTCGGCATCAGCTTGTACCAGCTGGCTATCGGGTTCCCTGTACCGATTTTGCTCGCGCTTATGATCAATGAAGTCCAGAGCAAGCGATTCAGGAAAACCGTGCAAACGATTACGTATGCGCCGCATTTTTTATCGACAGTCGTTGTGGTCGGTATGATTTTCATTTTTCTATCGCCGAAATCAGGCCTTCTTAATCTGGCGCTGCAGGCACTCGGGTTTGGTCCTGTTTTTTTCATGACGGATGCGGGCTGGTTCAAAACGATTTACGTCTTTTCGGACGTATGGCAGCAAATGGGCTGGAGCTCTATTCTTTATCTGGCCGCTCTTGCCGGAGTGGACCCCCAGCAGCATGAAGCAGCAAAGATGGACGGAGCCAGTAGGCTTCAGCGGATATGGCATATCAACCTGCCTTCCATTTTACCGACCATTATTATCCTGCTCATTTTGAGCATGGGCTCGATGTTCAGCCTTGGCTTCGAGAAAATCTTTTTGATGCAAAACGATCTCAATATGGAAGGGTCAGATGTCATCAGTACTTATGTATACCGGTCAGGGATTTTAGGTGCGCAGTACAGTTTTTCTACAGCCGTAGGCTTGTTTAATTCGGTTGTTAATTGCATACTGCTTATTTCTGTTAATCAGATAGCCAGAAAGGTGAGTAGGACCAGCCTATGGTAAAAGTAGAGAAGCTCAGACAAAATCGCATAGGCCAGACAAAGGGTGATCAAATGTTCAGCGTGCTGAATTACTTGATCCTGTCCATGACGCTGCTGATCGTTCTGTATCCGCTGGTTTTTGTACTCATCGCCTCGCTTAGCAGTCCGGAAACGGTTATCCGCGGCGAGGTATGGATTTGGCCGAAAGGCTTTAACCTGGATGCTTATTCCCGCGTATTCCAGAACAAGGACATTATGAGTGGTTATTTGAATACGATTATGTACACGATAGCCGGAACAGCCATCAACCTCGTTATGACTGTGCTGGCCGCTTATCCGCTATCGCGTAAAGATTTAAAGGGCCGGAACGTGATCGTGATGTTTATGATGTTCACGATGTTTTTCAGCGGGGGGCTCATCCCTACCTATATGATTATCAAAAACATGGGACTCATTAACACGTTCTGGGCAATGGTTGTGCCTAATGCCGTCTCAGTATTTAACATTATTATTATGAGAACTTTTTTTCAGCACACCATTCCGAACGAAGTGCAGGAGGCCGCTGTTATGGACGGATGCTCCAACATGAACATTTTGGTACGAATTGTGCTGCCTTTGTCTATGCCGATCATTGCCGTTATGATTTTGTTCTACGGCGTCGGGCACTGGAATGCGTATTTCAACGCTTTGATTTATTTGTCCGATCGGGATAAATTTCCGCTGCAGCTTATCCTGAGGGAAATACTGGTGCAGAACCAGACCCAGGATATGATGGATCTGAACAGCGAGTCGGCTTCACAGCAAGCGCTTGTAGCGGCTTCGATCAAATATGCGGTCATTATTGTGACCAATGTGCCTGTACTTTTACTGTATCCGTTTTTACAGAAATATTTTGTCAAAGGTGTCATGGTTGGCGCCATTAAAGGCTAGTGCTTGATTGACTAATTAGGAGGAACGATCCCATGAAACGTGTCACACTGATCATCTTGATGCTTGTCCTTTTTTCTACTGTTCTCCTGACTGCCTGTTCCGGAGGTACGGCGAAGCCAACAACGTCCCCGTCCCCATCTGATGCTCCATCCGGCAGCGATGCTTTGAACCCTGGAATGCCTATCGTCAATTCGCCGATTTCTTTGAAGGTGTTCTCCTACTACCCCGCAGCAGTTAATCCGGATTGGGGCAATATCAGACTGTGGAAAGATTACGAGAAAATGAGCGGCATTCATATCGACTGGGATTTGGTGCCAGCAGCGAATATGACAGAACGGCTGAATTTGATGCTGGCCAGCGGGGATTACCCGGAAATTATATATGGAACTGGCGTTTCCAATCTGGATTTAATTAAATATGGGGAAACCAAAGTATTTTTACCGCTAAACGATTTGATTGACAATCATGCACCGAATTTGAAAAAGCTGCTGGATGAGAACCCGTCTATCAGAAAAAGTATCACCATGCCTGATGGGAACATTTATGGACTGCCTACGCTCTTCGATCCGGAGTTCTCCTCTGTATTGAGCGGCCAGAAGTTCTGGGTTAAGGAAGATTGGCTGAAGCAGCTCGGAATGAAGCTTCCAACGACGGTTGATGAGCTGTACTTGCTGCTGAAGGCGATACACGAAAATGATTTGAACAAAAATGGCAAACAAGATGAGACTCCCATCTACTTCTCAGGGCCCCAACACTTGCTCTCCTATTTAAAAGGGGCTTGGGGTCTCGGTAATCGTGGATCAAAGCATTATTTAGTGGATGTAGACCAGAAGACGAATCAATTGCGCTTTATTCCGACCGATCCAGGCTATAAAGAAATTTTGGAGTTTATGAACAAGCTGTTTAAAGAAAATATTTTCACCAAAGAATTGTTTACAATTACGAATGAGGAATTCGTCGCCAGGGCGGGCGAAGGCAATATTGGTACCTTTGTTGGTATTGGGCCGGCTGCGTTCAACGGCACAGGGTACGTAGGAGGGGAAGTGCTGAAGGGTCCTCACGGTGATCAAATGTACTCGTTGGTCAATCCTTCCGTTATTGCTAATGGAGCGTTCGTACTTACGGACAAAAATAAACACCCGGAAGCATCCATGCGCTGGGCAGATTATTTCTACAGCGAAGAAGGGGTCCGCATGTACTTTATGGGATTTGAAGGGGATACGTACAAAGTAACTGAAGATGGAAACTACGAATATACCGACGAAATCGTCAAAAATCCGAAGGGGCTCAATTTGAATCAGGCCATAGGCCAATATTTGGTATGGCCGGGTCTGTTTTATCCGAGCATGGTCAAACAGAAGACGTTCAAAGGGACGGAAGGCAGTGTGGATGCGATTGCAGCAGCGGAAAAAGTGAAGCCTTATTTCCCTAAGGAGACATGGGCGGATTTCAGCTATACTCCAGAGGAAAACGATCAGATTACTGCTTACGGCACAGATATCGCTACGTATGTTATGGAAATGCAAGCGAAGTTCGTCAGCGGTGAAGTTCCGTTCACTGATTGGGATAAATATGTCGCTACGCTGAAAAAAATGGGTCTGGATAAATATATGGAAATTTACAATCTCGGTTACCAGCGGTATCAGAATAATTAACTCTATATAGATTGACAAGCGGGTAGAGATAAGTGGCAAACATCTGGGTCTACCGATCATTCAAAAGAACATTTTCCAACGGGCGCATAACGGGCATTCCCGGTCCCTCCAACATTTCCAGAAGGCCGGGCTTCCCCCAGTTCTCGTATCGGTACTTATAATCGAAAAATCTATCGATCGTATACGTCCCGCTTGCTGCATAGACGTTGGGATCGTTGCGGAACGTGTAGTAAACAGCAAGGCCATAGATAAAGCTGTTGGACGAACGATATTCTTCGAGCTGAAGGACTACATTGACGAAAGTATGGAGAACCTGTTTTCCCCGAAATACGAAACGATGGAGGAGCTAGAGGAGCTCGTTGTCAATTTCTGTTCCAGGGTATGCAGCTACATCGAGGGTCAGAAGGAAAGCAAGAACGTGAATCTGTATCAAAACGTACTGGCCTATGTGAACGATTGTTATACGGACCCGTCTGTCAGCTTGGAAAACATCGCGGAAAAGTTCGGTGTATCGCCCTCCTATTTATCCCGTTATTTTAAAGACCAAACCGGCTACCCGCTGATGCGTTATATGGATGGGATGCGGATGAACAAAGCGAAGGAATTGCTGAAAAATACGGATATGAAGCTGAAGGACATTGTCGAGCACGTCGGCTACGTAGACCAAACTAATTTCATCCGCAAATTTAAACGGAACGAGGGCATTACACCGATACAGTATCGCAATGTCGGTGAAGAGTGATGAGAGGGAAAGACGGACATACAGAAATACGGTATGTATATGAACCTTCTGAATAATATGTTGGTATCTAATGGAGCCTTCGAGTCATCTCGCCGCATCCATGCTATTGCATGGCCATATAAGCATGAACTATTGCGAGCTGAGGGCAATGACGGCGTTAGGATTAAGATCGTCAGCGATATGGAAGACACTATTTTCAATCGATTTCTGGCACTAAGCAGCTTTTTTGCTTAAGCCGGCTTACCGTGGGCTATTTCGACACAACCGTTTGTTTTGAAAGAATATGATAAATTTCTTTAATGGTTTGAATAAGAGGGAGTGTGCCGTATGTCGCATTATTATTCAATGGGCGAGTATTTGAAAGAGAAGTACAAGGAGACTGCAAGGCCCTTTAGTTTCCGAGCGGATAATAAGGAAGATTGGGAGCAATGGAAGCATCAATTCACGGAAAAGCTGTATGAGCTGCTGGGCGAATGGCCAGCGAAGATCGTCGATCCCCGTCCGCTAGTTCTCGAGAAGGTGCGTTATGAGGGGTACGTATGCGAGAAAGTAATGATTCATAGCGAGGCAAATATGCAGGTGCCATTTTATTTTCTCATCCCGGATTCAGATAACCCCAAAGCGGTAGCCCGCAGCAGAAACGGAAAGCTTCCTGCGGTGCTATGCCTGCATGGGCATGGAGGGGGCAAGGATGACGTTGCCGACATTCAACATGGGGAAAGGCTGCGGGAGGTTGACTATAAATCCCACAATTATCATATGGCGCCAGCCTTGGCGCGGGAAGGTTACATCGCGATTGTTCCGGATGCCAGAGGTTTCGGAGAGCGCAAGCTGGGCTACGGCAAGCCTCACGCAGGAGGAGAGAAGGATGGATGTGATCTTGTTTTCTTGAAGTCCATTATGCTTGGCATAAATCCGCTCACTCTGAATATTTGGGATGCCATGCGCTGTGTCGATTATTTGGAATCCAGGGATGAGGTCGATTCCGAGAGAATTGGCTGCATCGGATTGTCGTTCGGTGGAGCCTGGGCGCTGTATACGTCGATACTGGACAATCGCATCCGGACTGCTGTGATTAGCGGGTATTTTAATTCATTTGAGTCCCATGCCATCCAGTGGGGGAATTTCTGCGGCTCGATGACAATCCCTAATCTGTTGAAATATGGAGAGATGGCTGATCTGGCTGCGCTCTTGGCCCCTAAGCCTGTGCTGCTGACCAGTGGCAAGCATGATATTGGATTTCCTTATGAGGCATCGGAGCAAGCCTATGAGACTGTAAAAAGAGCTTATGCCGCAGCGGGCTGCGAGGAGAGAACGAAGTTTGACGGCTTCGATGGCGGGCATCAGTTCAATGTTCCGACTACATTGGATTGGCTCAATCAATGGTTATAAGCCTTCGTTAGGAGGGTTTCAATGCTGGATAGCCTGGAGAGGCGTTAGAATTGGCTTCCCTAACATCTTTTTGTACACTAATCAGAAAATGCATTTGAATATGTTGGTGCTAAATGGATGTTTGGGTTTCACCTGAAATCGGTGATTGGCCGTGAATACCTACAATTGTGCAGGAAAATATCCACTTGGAGCATCAAACGGACAAGAGCCTTCTATTTGAAGTGTATAGGATGGTAAACGTCAAATAATACCCACTTACAAGAGTATTGGCGTTGCCTCCTTTGCGAATACGGCGCATGTCATGGCGGCTTGCAGCCTGGCTATTTTTCCTGTTATTACGGTGTTTATAGTTGCGCAAAAACGACTTATCTCTGGTACAGTTGTCTCAGCTGGTATAAAGGGGTAGGAGGGATTTGAGTGTTTACTTCTTCACTTAACGATGTTTTTCATCGTTAAAGGAAGTGTTTCGAGGCCATCAGTCACGTTAATGATGATTTTCATCGCTAAAGGGGACGGATGGCCTCTTTGGGTGGTAAAAAGGGATTTTAATGATGTTTTTCATCGTTAAAGTAAGAATGTGGAGACCACTTTTGCTTTTAACGATGAAAAACATCGCTAAAGTAGCAGCACTTCATCCCCAGCGTCTTTACAGCTAGGAAATCTCCTCCGGCCAAGAGAAAAACCCTTGCTGGCTGCTCATTTGAGCTAGGTGTTCGTGCGATTGTAGCTGGGAGAGGTAAGGGATGCGATAGCTAACTATTTACGATGAGAACGATTCTCGATATAATGGGGGGGAGAAGGAAGGGAAGGTGTCATTCGATGAAGCGACAGGAAGAGTATAAAGCATGGAATCAATTGCATATCGAGATTTTGGATATTCGTCTGCATACTCTTGCACCGAGAGAAGCTAGTCTCGGCTACCTTTTGCCTGCCAGTGCATTGCTATTCCCATATCGGGGAAAAGCGAAAGTATGGATGGATAAGCTCTTGCATCCTGTGGAGCATTTTCATTTCTTTCACGGCTGTAAGGGCACCCGTCTTGATATCGAAGCAGAGGAACATTTTGAATATTATCTGGTATTGTATCGTGCCGAGCTTCCGGTCCGTCGAAGACTTTCTCTAGTCCATGGCGAGCTTCTCCCGTTTCAGCAAGTATTCGGGTTTTCACCTTTACAGCCTTTGCTGCTCTATCCGATTATTCAGCGTATGGAAGAAGAGTGGAGACGATCAACGGAGAAGGAGAAGCTGAGGGTGAAGGCTCTATTCTATCAATTCATCGTGGAAATGCTGCAGCAAAAGCAACAACAGGGACTCGAACTGCTTCCAGCAGAAGTAGTCAAGCAAGCAGTCCAGTATATGCTAGACCATGTAGAGCAACCCGTAACACTGGAGATTCTGGGACAAAAGTTCGGCTACAACTCCCAATATCTTGCCCGCAAATTCAAGGGAATTATGGGGCGCAGCCCGATTGATTATCTAATTGGCTTGCGGATTGACAAAGCGTGCAGCATGCTGCGGCATACGGATGCGTCAATAGGCGACATTGCACGCAGTGTAGGATATGAGGATCTCTTTTACTTTACCCGGATTTTCAAAAAAAACGTAGGTCTTTCTCCGAGTCATTACAAAAAAAAGATGCTGAACGAGACGGATGTACGCTTTTCTCCATATAAGGGGTGGACATCGTCCATGGTGAAATCAGATTCCCTATATTATAGTAATGATGTTAATGATAATCATTATCACTATAAAGAAGAAGGGGATTTTAACATGTACAAGACATCCAGAATGAATGTAGCGGTGACCGTTTTGCTAGGACTTACCCTGCTGCTAACAGCTTGCGGGGGAGGAAATTCTGCACCTCCAACCCAGTCAGGGGTGGCTTCCACTTCAATTGCATCATCGATTCCATCCAATGCAAATTCAAATGCCTCGACGACGCAGGAAGCAGCGCCAGCTGCAGCTACCAAGATCGTGAATACGGCATTTGGCGAAGTAGAAGTACCGGTAAAGCCGGAACGGATTGCAGCGATACAATATTTGAGTGGTATGCTTGCCGTCAAGGCTAGTCCGATTGCCTCTACTACGCGTATATTGGAAAATCCATATTTCAGCGGATTGACGGATCATATTGAAATTGTGGGCGCTTCAGGCAGTGAAGTTTCTTTGGAAAAGCTGGTGGATCTTGAGCCGGATCTGATTGTCGTTATGACCTCAAAGAAAGAAGAAGTTGAAACGTTCAGCAAAATTGCCCCAACAATCGGCATACCCTATGGATCGTTCGCAACTATTGAAGAAGAGGTGACTTTCTTTGGGGATTTGCTGGGAAGAAAGGACGAAGCCTCAGCATGGCTGACAGATTATGCAGCACGTATGGCTGCTGCGAAGGCAAAGGTCATGGCGGTTATACCTGCTGACGCAACCTTCAGTATTATTGAGGTGACGGATAAAAACCTGAGTGTATTTGGTAAAAATTATGGCCGTGGCGGAAAAGCAATTTACGAGATTTTTGAACGCTTGGCTCCTGCGTCTTATGCAGCCGAGATTATGGAAGAAAACTACCGGGAAATCTCAATGGAAGTGCTGGAGGAATATGCGGGGGACTACATCATTCTAACCACAGACAAATCATTGGAAGAAATAAGGGGTGATAAGCTTTGGGGAAAACTGGACGCAGTCAAAAAAGATAGGCTATATGTCTGGCCTAACAAGAAATCTTATTTCACGGACCCCTTGTCTGTGCTGTCACAGACGGAAGACTTGGCTGAATGGTTGACCCGTGGAGAAAAGAACAATTAAGGGATATGCAGCTAAAACAGTTCTCACATTTAAGACGATGTTAATAAAACCTCCCAAACAGGGGGGGGGGTTGTAATCAGCGCGCCTAGCCAAGCTAGGCACAAAGGACAAGAGAGAGTCGAGCCTTGTGTGTTTGGGCGAAGACCATGGAATGCGTGAAGCCCTTGGAAGTGCAGCGCGGAATGGTGGAAGAACTCAACCCCAAAATACAGGGATGGAGAAACTACTATGCGATGGATGCCTTTGCTGACCTTTTCTTAAATAAAATCGACTGGTACATTCGAAAGAGGCTGACGTTGTTTTAGAACAAGAAACGGAATTGGCGTAAGAAGCAAGGGAAGTCCAGATGAGCGGGCATTGTCGCTCAGCAATCGGGTCTGAAGAAACGGGTCGGCTAGGAAAGTACCGCAACGCGGAAGAAAGAAGAACATCGGAAAGCCGGATGAAGGAGAAACTTCACGTCCGGTTTGATGCAGGGGGAGCTGAAAAAGTAAAAGAAGGGCTTACGCCCTCCAATGAAATTTCAGTTGTCTACTCTACTGATAGCTAGACTATATCTTTACAAATTAAGGCTAGCGGTCGAAGTAGTATAATGCTCACTCAAATACTAGCCATAAAATTAGCCTGAAGAACGTTTATTCCACAAGAACGAAAGCCCGAAAGCCCGAAAGCCCGAAAGCCCCGCGATCCCACGGATATGCTCCGAAGTACGCTCCTCATGACCAATTTTCAATACAACATGGATGATTGGGTGCATCAGCTTAGCACTGCTTCTCCCCGCTGCTTACGAAATCCTCAGACATTTCCATATAAAAATCAGCCTCTGTTCATACAACTTGCGTAAGATCAGGTACTATTCCCCAGTTAACCTTTGATGGCCCCGAGCTGAATCCCTTTGATGAAATGCTTCTGAACGAACGGATAAATCATGAGTACCGGCAAGATGGACACGACGATGAGCGTATATTTCAACAGCGCTTGCATCCCGAGCTTGCTTTCAATAATGCTCGGATCTTGAATTTTCGTCATCATTTGCGGATCGAACTGATTCATCGCCAATATGTTGCGCAGGAAAATCTGGATCGGATACAGTTCGTCCGACGACAAGTAAATAAGCGCATTGAAATAGGAATTCCAGGAGCCTACGGCAACGTATAAAGCGATGACCGCTAGAATCGGCCTGCATAGCGGGACGAGGATCGACGTCAAGTATCGGAAATCGCTGCAACCATCCATGCGGGCAGCCTCTTGCAGCAATTCGGGAATCGAAGTCTGGATGTACGTCCTCATCAAGATCACGTTGAATACCGACATGGCGCCTGGAATAACCATCACCCAGAACGTATCGATGAGTCCCAGTTGTTTAATGACCAGATAAGTCGGGATCAGTCCTCCTCCGAAATACATCGTGAAGGCAAAAGCGTACATGACCGCGTTCCGATACCGGAAATCCTTGCGCGACAACGGGTAAGCGGCAACCGTCGTCATGAACAAATTAAACACGACAGCCACGCCGGCATACAGAAATGAATTTCGAAATCCAACCCACACTTGCGAATTTTCGAACACGGCCTTATATCCGTCCCATGTAAACCCGACCGGGAACAAATACACTTTGCCCGAATTGATGGCGGCGGGCGAGCTGAACGAGGCGCTAATGACAAATAGGAGCGGGTACAATACAACTATCATAACAACAATCGCAAACATAATGTTCAGACTATCGAACAGCCTGTCGCCCTTACTAATCTTCAACTTTGACCCTCCTCTTTTAAAACAGGCTAGTCCCCGTCACTTTCTTGGCCAATTTATTGACAATCAGGAGCAGGGCAACGTTCGCTACGGCGCTGAACAAGCCGATTGCTGTGGCGAAGCTGTATAGCGCGCTCTGCAGCCCGATTTTGTACACATAAGTAGAGATGACTTCCGAAATGGATAACGTCAACGGATTTTGCATCAAGAAAATTTTCTCAAAATCGACGTTAAGCGCGTTGCCTGCAGACAGGATTAACAGAATCATCGCAGTAGGCATAATATAGGGCAAATCAACGTGCCAGATGCGCTGCAGTTTGGTTGCACCGTCTATCGTAGCCGCTTCCTGGATTTCCGGATCGACGCCGGACAAGACAGCCAAATAAATAATCGCTGAATACCCGGTAAACTGCCACATGCCGGATAACACATAAATCGGAATGAAATAGGCCGGCTCGCCTACGAAGTTGATGGGATCCATTCTCAGTGCTTTCATCAATTGATTCAAGGGGCCGAGCTGCGGATCGAGAAATTGGTAGATCATGCCTACCAGAACAACGGTTGAAATGAAATAGGGGGCATACGTCACCATCTGGACCGATTTGCTGAACAGCTTGGAACGCAGCTCGTTCAGTGCGATGGCCAAAATGATCGGTGCCGGAAAACCGAACAGAGTAGAGAGAACGCTGATTATAACCGTATTTTTAATAATTTTGCCGAATTGGTAGGAGTTATAGAAATCTTGAAAGTGCTTGAGCCCTACCCATGGACTGTCCCATATACCCTTGGATATGCTAAAGTCCTTGAATGCAAGCTGCAATCCATACATGGGCCAATAGTTGAATATTCCAATGTATGCGACCGGCAGAAGCAGCAGCGCATAAAGCTGCCAATTTCGTAACCGGCTTCCTGACTTCTGCATGACGTTATTCTGTTGCGGTGTGGACAATTCGGCTCATCTCCGATTTCGCGAGTTGGAATATAAGGAGGGCAGAGACATTATGCTCCATCCTCCATATTGCTTCATTATTTTACATTAAGGAATACATCATATTGCTTCTGTTTTAATTCGACGAGACGGTCCACCTTCATTTTTTTCAGTTGTTCCACATAATTGTCCCAGTCTTTGTCGAGATTCCACTTGCCCATAATAAATTTGGTCGTGCTTTCCCTGACATATTCTTGGATGACTGTGCTCAGCTGTGCGTACTCGTCGGCATCGGCCACTTCGGAATACATATCTACCGGAATTGGTTCCTTGATTTGATGACCTTCATACAGCTCCTTGGTCCATTTCGTCATGTTGGCTTCATATGCGGATCCCCCGACTCCGACTGCCGCATTCTGGGCGGATATTTCCTTGAGCGGTACCGAATACGGAGGAGCAATCGGATGAATAAACACATTGTTCGGCTTGCTGCCTACACTGTCTTCTTTGGTCACGTACACGCCCTGGGCGTCTCCGAACAAATTTTTCATGCCCGGCTCCGCATACTCCCAGTCGATGCCCAATCTGCCGCGCCACACCATGCTTGCCATTTCGACCATATAGAATTGATCAGCCCATCGGAGTGACGCCTCCGGGTGCTTGTTCGCTTTGGTGATCGCGAAAAGTCCATTCGCATACATGTAGGGGTTGTAAAATCCGTTGACGGCTCCGCTCGGCCCTTTAAGCGGCGGGAGCGGCACATAGTCGTCGCTGCGCGGATTGGTCAGAAAATTGCCGAGTGCAACGCCATAATATCCACCGGGATAGCTTCCCACGATTTGTTCCGAAGCATCGCCCAATTGTTGCAATTGTTCACCGTTCATCGTAAACACGCTGGAATCGAACAATTTATCCGCATACAGCTTGTTTAACCATTTCAGACCTTCCTTGTACCCGTCCTGGATGGGTGCATACTTTAATTTGCCGTTCTCCGCAATCATATGGTCAGGATCGCCATTGTAAATAAAAGGATTCATGAAAAAGCCGGTAATGTTCCCAAACCATACGCCTGGGGATCCGACAAGGGGCAGTTCGTCAGGCTTCCCGTTGCCGTTCGGATCTTGCGTCTTGAAAGCCTTCAGCACTTCGTAGTATTCTTCCACTGTTGTCGGGACTTGCAAGTTCAACTTGTCAAGCCATGTTTTGTTGATCCAGCCCTTCATCCCCATCGAGACGTGGTAATTGTTGTACACGGCCGGAATCGAGTAAATATTGCCGGTCGGCGTCGTAATGGATTGCTTGACTTCTGGACGCACTTCAAATGTATGCTTGATCCATGTCCCATACTTGTCGATCAGGTCATTGATGGGAAGCAGCAATTCTTCCTTTACCCCGTATCGCATTTCCTCGCTTTTCGTGAGGCTGCCGCCGAAGATGATATCGGGCAAATCTCCGCTGGCCAGAATAACGTTCATTTTCTGCTGGAATTGTTCGGTGGGAACAAGTGTCCAATCAATTTCGATGTTCGTTCTTTCCTCCAGCTTCTTGAATACATAGTTGTCCTTGATGTCGAGCATCATCGGGTCTTGTCTGGCAAGCACTTTCAATTTAATCTTTTCCTTCGTGATCGGCCAGCCTTCGGTATACACCTTGCCGTCGAAATTCCTTTCGACGTTGTCCGGAGTTCTGCGGAACGTATACTCTTCCGTAAACTTCTTCGCATTATCCCATGGAGCAGGGAGCAAGTCCGGATAGGGAGAAGATTCCCATGAATCCTCCCATTCCTGATAAGTCATTTTCTTGCCGGTCGAATTGTCGGTCTGTTCACTCTGCCCATTTTGACCGCTTTGCTCATTTTGTTCGTTTGAAGCTCCTTCGTCTCCTCCCGCCTTCTCGTTATTGCTGCATGCAGACAGGAACATGGAGCTGGCAAGTGTTACAATCAGGCCCATTCGTACAACTTTTTTCAAATTCGTTACCCCCTACGCAGAATGTTGTTGCATCAGAGCATGAAGAAATCGATTTCTTTTGATAGCGCTCTCTTTATCAAGTTTACAAGATAAGGAAGCGAAAAACAGTGTCAAATCGTTCGGATATTTTATAGTTTCATCCGATAAGTTATAATAACGAAAGAAGGGAAAGTGAAACTGAACGGACTGGGGGAATACACGTTTGGAACAACGAAGCATCAGCCTCAATCTGGAACTGGAGATCAGCAATCTGTATACATTCTATTATTTCGAGCTTACCCATGATTTCAAGGCGGGCAACGACCAGCACAGCTTCTGGGAATTCGTCTATATCGATAAGGGACAGATTCATTTCTATGTCGATGGAGCCCTGTTCCCGCTCAAACAGGGAGAGATCATTTTCTACAAACCGAACTCCATCCATTGGGGTCATCCGGTTAATCATTCCACCCCCAATATCATGATCGTATCGTTCGACTGTACGTCCGCCTGCATGTCCTTCTTCGAAAACCAGTCCTTCCCCCTGACGGACAGCGAGAAGGGTATGCTCTCCCTCATTCTGAAAGAAGCATACCAATCCTTCGAACTGGATCTTTACTCCGGACAAATCGCCAGGAGAGAGCCATCCTCGTTCGGCGGCGAACAATTCATCAAAAATTACCTTGAAATCTTATTGCTGCAGTTCATACGCAGGAGATCAAATTGGCGCGCGGAGCCCAATAACAGCTCTACGTTGAAGATGAACAGGGAGGAAGATTTAATCGAGGATGTCATTGGGTTTCTCCTAAAAAATCTGGCTGTGCCGCTTAGCGTTGAGCATATTTGCAAACACTTCGGCATCGGGAAAACGCAGCTCCACACGTTGTTCAAAGCGAAAACCGGATACGGGCTCAAGCAATTTTTCAACCGGCTGAAGATGGAGGAGGCGAAGAAGCTCATCCGCGAAGATATCCGCTCCATTACAGAGATCTCCGAAGCGCTCGGCTTCAATAACGTGCAGTACTTCTCCAAGCAATTCAAGCAATTAACGGATATGAAGCCGACGGAATATGCCCGGTCGATCAAGGCCCGATTCGGCAACGGACTTAGTGAAGAGCTTCGGACCAAGTAAAATTTCATTCGGTTAAGAACCGGGAGGAGCCTGATGCACGTGATTCCGGAATATATGGATCTGCCTGCTAACCTGAGTTTGAGGAAAGGAGAGCTTCCCTTCTAGATTGGCATTAACAAAATGAAGCAGCACTCTCCTCCAGCCACACAGCAGCCTTCGAGGGAATTAAAAATACACCAAAGGAGAACCTATGACGTTTAAATCCTACCTTGGACTCGCCATCATGATTTCTTTTATTATTGTTGTGATCACATTAACAGGGGGCGACAGCTCCAGTGGTGCTAAAATTCTGGCTAACTCTTCTGGTAAAATACATAAAAACCAGTCAGTACCGCTAGTCATACATGCAGAGGTCAAAAAGAATTACAGACAAGTAAAAATCGAGATGGGAATTAAAAATAAGTCGGGGCTTATTAAATATGAAGTTATCACTCCAAAAGGAGACATAGTATGGCGGGGAGAACTGACGAATAAGCAGTATTTTGATGAGGTGAAATTTTTTGCAACTATTGAAGGTACCTGGCAGGTCCGTATTATTTCTGAATCAGGTGAGGGAGAATACGATATTATTATTAAAAAACCAAGTAGGCATGGGCACTAGTACAGCTTCTCGGTAAGCATCATGAGCATCATGCAAAATTGTATGGGTTAAAAAAAAGAGCCTTTCGGCTCCTAAAATATGGTATACTATTTTTCGTACAGGACAACCTTGGGTGCGGCATTCCTCCGGAAAGGAGGCAGATGCCATGGAAACTTTCCAGACGTTCATGATTATGTTCGCGTTCGGTAGCTTCATACTGGCGCTTCTCACATACATTGACAAACGGAAGTAACCCACTCATAGGTTGACGGCCTAGTGGGTTACTTCTAGCGTTAATTACTCAGGAGGATTCTCACCCAAGTCTGTGCAGGAGACGTGTTAGCCGCACGTCTCTTTTGTTATCTTAATCTTATCATGACTGATTTATACCTGCAAGTTATTCAAGATCTGCTGCTTGTATACTATTTTTCGTACAGGACAACCTTGGGTGCGGCATTCCTCCGGAAAGGAGGCAGATGCCATGGAAACTTTCCAGACGTTCATGATTATGTTCGCGTTCGGTAGCTTTATACTGGCGCTTCTCACATACATTGACAAAAGAAAGTAACCCGCTCTATGGTTGACCGCCAAAGTGGGTTACTTCTCCGAAAAAATATTTACTCAGGAGGATTATCCACCCAAGCCTGTGCAGGAGACGTGTTGGCGCACGTCTCTTTTGTTATCTTAATCTTAGCATGACTAATTTATACCTGCAAGTTATTCGTAATTTTCTGCTGTGATGCGACTTTCTATGCCTGATCCAGGCTAGTTTTACAACTCAGATTAACATATTGATATTGAAAGCCGAATCATACAATGCAATAATTATATTCAATTGATTAACTAGTGATTCCAGCTGGTATGAAGTTATTGTAATCTAGCCCATCGGAAATGTTTACCTGAGAAAGGATGTAACAGTATGAAAATCACTATAAATAGGTATACGATTCAAATTATCTTCATATTGCTGCTTGTTTCGATTCCTCCATTAATAATTGCTAGCGCTTACAATGCTAATTTATTTCTCAACAAGTCAGTTGAGCTTATTGACTCCAAAAATAGGAACGAGCTCGTTCGTACGGGAGTCCTCATGGAGAATACATTACGCCAAATCAAAGATATTGTTTTTTCTTTCAGTAATGATGCCAAATATGCGCGGACGAAATCGGTTGTTGACAAATCGAAAATAATGGAACAATTATACGCGGATAAGCAGATGAATAAGTACTTTGAAAACATTATGCTATATAACAAAACGGAAGATTTTGTTCTCGTCTCCGGTTACGGTATCGTTCAGCGTATGGAGAACACCCCTTTTGAATGGATTCAAAAGGAAGTGATGGATGACCAGATGACACCTTACCAAATGAAGCTGACAGAAACTAGAAAGCAGGAGCCTAACCAGCTTAAACAGCAGCCGGATAAGTCTCCTAAATATGTGGTTTCCGTTTTTGTCAAACTGCCCTTTTTGGATGTAAGTCAAAATTATATGGTGTTCAATGTGAATGTCGAAAATATGTATAATGATTTTTTAAAGCAGCTCAATATCGATCATGATATTTACAGCTATTATTTGACGGACGATTCAGGTAAGGTGATATTCAGTAAAAATATAGAAGAAATCGGCTCAATTGCTGTATGGCCACAGGCAATGGCACCTAACAAGAATAAGGTTGTCAACAGCTATAAGCTGGAGTCGCTGAATTGGAACTTAGTTAGTGAAATCAATAATTCTGCTCTATATCATGATATGTACAAATCACGAAACCAAATGTTTAGCATGTTTGTTTTCCTGGCTTTACTTATTGTTGGAATGATTATGTTTGGGTCCCGCCAGCTGTATAAGCCGCTTCGCAGGGTTCTTGCCCGGATGACGAACGTCATGAGCAGCAGGACAGCCAAGCAGGGAGAGTTTGAGTGGATCGGTACCGTGTTTGATAAGGTGATTCAATCCAATGATGAGCTCAAATTACAATTAAGCCAAAATGAACAGCTGCTGACAAAAACGCTGCTCCTTCATCTGATCAAAAATCGCTTGTCGCACAGTGTAGATACATCAGCTTATTTGGCTGACTACGATCAATCGCTTGTGATTACTCTATGGACGATTCCAAGCGAAGCCGAGTGGTTAAATGAGGAAGAAACGCTGCAGCGCAAGCTGGAAGCCGCTCTGAATGATCGCTTTTCAGTCGATTTATTCGCGGAATCACCGCATGCATGTATCGCTCTTTTTCGGCTTGAGCAGCCGGATCTCAATGCTTTGATTGTTGATTTGATTTCAAGTTTTGATGAAGAATTTCTAGCTGAGGTCACGATTAGTATTGGCGGCGTATATCAGCTGGACAACATCCACCGCTCGTACACGGAAGCTTTGTATGCTAACAATATTGGGCGTATTTACACTTCCGATACCAACCTGTTTTGCTACAACAAGCTGCCCATGGATTATGAGAAGAGCCGTTTCAGTGATGATGCTACCGCCGATAGGCTGGAACTTGCCATTAGACAGCAAAATGAAAAGGACTACATCGATTTGCTGAACGGCATGTTCTCAGACCGGATTAGCGTTAATGAATACAATTGCAACTTTTATCATACGGTTTCCCTGCTTATTAAACTGTTTGATCAGGACAGCATGATGCTGCTGCAGGATATTAATGGACTGATCAATGACAAGGGCATTATGAACGTGGCAACAGTCAAACAGTTTTTTTACACTCATTTTAAAAAATTTACAGCGGACTATGACTCCGATTTCAATGGATATGCCGTAAAGATTGATACTTATATCGCCGGGCATTTCGCTGAGAATTTTTCACTGGATGATGTGGCGGAGTACATAGGCGTTACGAAGCAATATATATGTCACCTTTTCAAGGAGCATTATCATAAGACCTTCATTGATTATTTAAGCGAATACCGGATTGAAAAGGCGAAAGGGCTGCTTGGTGAAACCCGCACACAAATATCAGAAATTGGGCGCATGGTTGGCTTTAATAGCAACAGCTACTTCGCCAAAGTTTTTAAGCAGTACACCGGTATCACGCCGACAGAATATCGCACCTTACTGTGGAACAGAGAGCGGAACCGTCAGCCCAGCTTGGCTGATATTTGATGAGAATAGGCTTTTTCTACTGCCAACAGTGATTTTTACAGCGATTTTAACATTGTGTGATTGCGAAATTGCTTTGGGCAAAGCATGATAAAGGTATCACATGAACGATTGGCGCCAATCGGAAAAAACATGCTGATGCACAGGTTAAGAGGATGCACCAATTAGACGGAGGGGTTTATTTTGAAAATAACCAAAAAGCTCTTTATATTAACTGTTATATGTATGTTAGCAGTTTCGGCTGCTGCCTGCAGCAGCAAATCAAATCCGTCGCCAACCAAGGAAACCGGAACGACGCATACAGCTGAACCCAAGGAAGAGGGGAATGGCACACAGGAACCTGTAAAAATAGTGGCAATTAACAGCAATGCAAGCTACAACAAAGGTTCTGATGTAGAGAAGCATGTACATGATACCATTCAAGAAAAAACAGGAGCAGATGTTCAAGTGGTATTTGCGCCTGGCGATCAATACGATACCAAATTAAATTTAATGCTCTCAACTAATGAACAACTGGATATTATTCCTCTGATTACGATGGAAAAAGCAATCGAGCTGTATAAGAATGATGCTATTATCTGGTTGGATGAACTTATCGAAAATAGTCCTAATATCAAACAGAATATGAATCCGAAGGCTCTTGAAGAGGTTGTTTATGAGGGTAAAATTATTGGAATTCCAGTATCGCCATCAGTTATCACGCCGAATGTACTCGAAGTTCGCACCGACTGGCTTAAAGCTTTAGGACTTCCCAAACCGACTACCATTGAAGAGTTCGAAGCTATGATGGAGGCATTCCAAAAGGAAGATCCAGGTAAAAATGGTAAAAATGGAACCTATGCGCTATCCACAGGCTGGGGGGACATAGACCGGTTAGAACTAGCCTTTGCTCCGTTTTTCCTGCCGCAGGCGATGGAATGGTGGCAGGATGACAAGGGAACCTTGATGCCTCCCGAATTAAACCCAGCTTATAAAGAGATGATGGGAAAATTCGTTGAATGGAACAAAAAAGGGTATATATGGCCGGATATGATTCTTTCCAAAGCAGATAAACAAATTGAAATTATCGGGCAAAACAAAGTTGGCGCCTTAGCGACCTGGTATTCGGCTCCAATAGGTGCGTTGGAGGTTCTCACGAAAACGGTGCCAGAGGCGGAATATGAGCCTATCGTGCTGAATGGCAAAGGGATTAACAAGCTGCCCACCTTTCCTTATGCGCAGTTGGTAACCGTCATTACGAAGAAAAGCAAAAATCCGGAAGCGGCTATGAAATTTCTGGATTACCATGCAACAAAGGAAGGTTACGACCTGGTCTATCTGGGCGTGGAAGGCGAAAGCTATACGAGATTAAGTGACGGTAAGGTCGAATTGATCGGGGAAGATAAACAGGATTTGAGCAAGGCTAACTATAATGCTCACTATTGGATGTTTCAAATGGATTTCAATGACGGTCTTATGTTTCCGTTAACTTCATTTTCCCATCTGATGTATACCAAATTGAAGAGTCAGGCGGAGAGCCTGCCGCGCTTCGATGCCATCGACAAAGGTGTTCCTTACGATAAGGCCAAGTGGAAATCTAACGCAAAGCTTGCGGATCTCGAAACGTTTATGAAGGAACAGAAGATGAAAGTGTTCTCAGGAGAGGTTCAACTAAGCGAATGGGATTCATTAATGAAAAAATGGCTGGATATTGGCGGCCAAGAGATGATCGAAGACCGGAATGAGCAGTTCAAGGCCGCCAGGCCGTAAATTCAAACATATGGCCCCCTTTGCTGGAAGCCAAGTGCAGGCCAAGTGCATGAGAGCTGCAGATCAACAGCAGGCTGAGGTAAAGGGGACCTTATAAGGAAATGTGGGAATGAGGCATGCATTCGAAAACAACCATAAGCGGGCATGGGGTGCTTCCCCCCGCGCCGAAAAAGCGTTACTTTGCGGAGATGCGGAAATATAAATTTTTATATTTGCTTGTAGCACCAGGTCTGCTCTATTTTCTTGTTTTTCATTATATACCTATGTATGGGGTGATTATAGCTTTTCAGGATTTTAAACCTTTTTCCAGCATATCGAGTATATGGATTAATCCCAATTGGGTCGGATTGGAGCATTTTCGCAATTTCTTCAATTCCTACTACTTCGGCAGACTGCTGCAAAATACGCTGTTAATCAGTATATATAAAATTATTTTCGGATTTCCGGCTCCCATTCTGCTCGCATTATTGCTCAACGAAGTCAGGCAGATGAGATTTAAAAAGATCGTACAGACGATTTCTTATTTGCCGCATTTCCTATCCTGGGTAATCATATCGGGAATGGTTATTGCTGTGTTGTCTCCGACTACCGGTGCGGTGAATTGGCTCATTGAGATGTTCGGAGGGAAGTCAATTTCTTTTCTGAGTGAAACGTCCTATTTCCGGAGTGTCCTGGTAAGCAGCGAGGTATGGGCCACTATCGGCTGGGGCAGTATTATTTACATCGCAGCGCTGGCGGGTATTGATCCAGCCCAATATGAAAGCGTGAAGATGGACGGAGCCAATCGTTTGCAGCAAATGATCTATATCAGCTTACCAGGGATGGCGAACATTATTTCGATTTTGCTGGTGCTAACCGTTGGAGGTATTCTTAATGCCGGCTTCGAGCAGGTTTTGCTGCTGTATTCGCCTAAAGTCTACAGCGTCGGTGATATTATTGACACCTACGTGTACCGGGAAGGCTTGATCAATAACAAGTATTCGTATGCCCAAGCGATCGGTATGTTTAAAAATGTGATTGGACTGTTCTTCGTACTGGCAACTAATATCATCGTCAAGCGATTGGGACGGGAGGGAATTTGGTAATGCGGAAGCTAAAGCTTTTTGACATGTTCAATGTAATCGCACTCGTATTGCTTTCGTTGACAATCCTTGTACCCTTTATGATATTGATCAGCCAATCGTTGATGTCGAACGAAGATATTATTAATTATGGGTATACGTTATTTCCCAAGCATATCAGTTTACAGGCTTACAAATATTTGCTGGCAGATAACTTATTCATTTACAAGGGCTTTGCTATTAGTTTTTTTGTTACGGTCGCGGGTACTTTTTGCTGTCTGTTATTTACGGGCAGTCTGGCGTATGGCTTGTCCAAAAAGCAGATGCCCTACCGGAATGCAATGTCTGTATTTGTACTCATAACGATGTTTTTCAGTGGTGGCCTGATTCCGAGCTATATCCTGATTATGAAGCTGGGACTGAAAGGCTCGCTCTGGGCACTGATTTTACCTGCACTAATCAGTCCGTGGTATATGTTTTTGATGCGCAGCTTCTTTATGGAAATTCCCAAGGAGGTTGAGGAATCCGCTTTGATTGACGGTGCGAACGAAATGATTGTTTTATGGAAAATCATCGTGCCGATGTCTATGGCTTCCATTGCAACTGTAGGCTTATTTTATGCCGTAGGACACTGGAACAGCTGGTTTCCTGCTTCTCTGTACCTGCAATCGCAGGATAAATGGCCTCTTCAGCTTATTTTAAGAGAAATTATTTCTTCGTTTGATTTTGCCTCCAAGGATCCTTCAAATTCTTTGGAACTTAAGCAAAGTATTCCACAGCAAGGGATTAAGGCGGCCGCCATTTTGGTCACATCGTTACCGATTATTTGCGTATACCCATTTATACAAAAATATTTTGTTAAAGGGGTCATCGTTGGTTCTGTTAAGGGTTAATTTCTGTTAATGGTCGATGTTGGAAGGCAACCAACAAACTACGTTAATAAAGGGGAAATATAAAATGACTGATGCAATCAATATCGGGAGCCGTCGGGAACTGTTATGGGACGATTACCTGATCGACAATGAATCAACAACAGCTGAATTAAAGCTGCACAAGCTTCAGCCAAAGGAAGTGGTTATCGAACACGATGAGCCATGGGAGGGGGATGGCTGTGATTTCCACTGCATTGTCAAGGATGATGGACTTTACCGCATGTATTATCTGGGTTGGGAGATGCCGGATCCGGATGCACATGCAAATGCAGCTTCAGAAGCAACTTCAGATGTGTCGCGTCCGATAGTGGTATGCTATGCCGAGAGTGTCTGCGGGAAGAAATGGATAAAGCCAAAGCTTGGTATATGCGAGTTTGAAGGCTCAAAGGAAAATAATATTATCCTGGATCAACATACCGCTAAATTTGATAATTTCTCTGTGTTTAAAGATACAAATCCCGATTGTCCCAAGGATGAGCTTTATAAAGGAGTTGGAATTGATGATTTTGGCAACAGCCATTATTTGTGGTGCTTTACTAGTGCGGACGGTATTCATTTTAAAAAGGCATGGCGCATGTCCAATCAAGGTAAATTTGATACCCTGAACATCGCTTTTTGGGATCCATATACAGAGCAGTATGTATGCTATATTCGCGATTTTCACAATATACCGGGTGATGATCTGAATGCTGGCATTAGGGATATTCGCCGTATGGTATCGTCTGATTTTAAAAACTGGACGGTCCCGGTCCTGCTCGATTTTGGTGAAGTTGATGATTATCCGCTCTACACAAATGTGGTTCAGCCCTATTACCGTGCGGATCATATGCTTGTGGGCTTCCCTTCCCGTTATGTGGAAAAGAAAGCATGGACTCCAAATTTTGATCAGCTTGCTGGCGTGGAAAGGCGTAAGAAACGGATGGAGATTCACCCGCGTCTAGGCCTGACGCTTACAGACTGTATCTTTATGTCATCACGGGACGGCCAGAAATGGAAGCGTTGGGATGAAGCGTTTATGACACCTGGTCTGGAGTATGAGTACAACTGGGTTTATGGAGACTGTTATCCGGCGCTTGGCATTATTGAAACCGGGAACGACTTGCCAGATAGGCCGAGTGAGCTCTCGATGTACGCTTTTGAATACCATATGTCAAAAAGGCCCGCTATTTTGCGGCGCTATACCATGAGGATAGATGGATTTGTATCCTACAATGCCAAGTATAAGCCGTGCACGATAGTGACCAAACCTTTTATATTTGAGGGCAATCAATTATCAATTAACTTCGCCACATCCGCTGTTGGTTATGTGAAAATCAAGCTGATCGGAGAGCAAGCAGAGCTTAATTCGGTTGAATTGTTCGGTGATAATCTTGAGAAAATAGTCATTTTTGAGGATGGAGACGCAGCGCTATTATCCGGGAAACCTGTTCACATGGAAATCACAATGAGAGACGCAGATCTATATTCTTTTAAATTTAATTGAAAATGGAGGCGTTAAATATGAAAATTGAGGAGAATGAACACAAAGAGCGTTTAATGAGTAGAAGAGGTATGCTCGCTTCTCTTGGGATGGCGGGCTTTGGACTAGCGGCAGGCAGTCTTCTTGGTGGAGCAAACAGTATTGCCTATGGGCATGGTCAGAGCAGTGTCACAGAAGCTGTCTATGGAGATGATGACGATGTACAACCAAATTGTTGTCAGATGACAACGATAGCCGAGCTGAGAGCTATGACCATAGGGGCAGATGTAGATCATATGTATTTTGTAAAAGATAAATATCAGGAAGGCCCTTTTGTTTATGATCCTTTGGATACGGCTTCCCTTGACAATACGGGTACCATTCTTGTTTCTGCATCGGGATATAGATTCAAAAGAGTATACAGCGGTGCAGTGAATGTGCACTGGTTTGGCGCAATAGGGGATGGCATTACGGCAGCGAATCAAGCATTTCAGCTAGCTATAAACAATGCGGATTGGGTTTATGTGCCTAACGGCAATTATGTATTCGTAAACTCAGTAGAATTAACCAATGACAAAAACATATTTGGAGAGTCAAGAGAAGGTACGAAAATCATCAAAAGGAATACAACGCAAAACAGCTATGGGTTCGATTCAGCTTTTACGGTAAAAATTGATGCTGTCTTCATAACCCCAATGTCCATTAAGAATTTGACCATAGACGGAGATTACGCTGCAAACAAATATCAACGCGGCAATGGAAGTATAGGCGTCCATCTGAATAATGCTTATCATTTTTATTTCGAGAATGTATTGGTTGAAAATTTTGAATACGGGATCAAGGGCAAATCCGTATGGGGCGGGGAATGCAGGTCGTTGTGGATTCTCAACTGCTTTTACGGCTTTTATGCCGATCCGCTTGAATCGGGTAGTGCCGGGTCTGCTTGTACTTCTTTATATTTTGACGGTTTAAAAATCGATGATTGCATGGTTGCTTTCAGGGTAGTTAATCTTGTTTACTCTGAGCTAAGGGGATATATTCAAGGCACAAGCACCCATGCCAACAAATGTCCTTCTGATCATATGCCTATTGCTCTTGATTTGCCTGCGGCCATTTCTGTTAACCTGAAATTTGGCATGGAGTGGCATGATGGCGTTGCTTTGAGATGTAGTGGCATTATAGAAGCCGAAATATTGGAATTTAGGCAGGATTATGAATACTTTTACCGGGACGCAAATAGAACGAATATTCCTTTTGAAGAACAGGCTATTTTCAGCATTAAGGGCGGGTCCTCAGCCGTTACTATCAAAAATGTTCCATTGGATTATACGATCCTTATGGGTTGGCCGGACCGCAGGCCGTTTGGGGATGCCATATTCTATTTGCAAAGCGGTGCCAAACTCAAGCTGGATGGAGGCTATTTCGGATTAAACTCACCTGCTTATCACATCGTTAATCCTTCGACCAGTCTTAATAACATCGTATCTGTTGGACAACTGGCTGCAGGCATCCCGCTACAAAATCAATTTAACGGAAGATCGAAAAGTTTCGTTAATGACAATCAGCGTGTGGATACGGGGAGTGTGGAAACAACAGGATCTTCCATTGTTATTTCACTGCCGGATGCATCCGAGTTTTCGAAGATTGATTATGTGCATGCCATCATACAGACCCCTACGCATGGCAGGAGCTGTGCTATTCATCCCGTATCTGTAAGTGGATTTACGATTATCCCTTACGAATCCGATGGTTCCATTATGGGAGTGGGCTGGTGGATAAGATGGATAGCGGTTAGAACGGTTTAAAAGAAGGATATAGTTTCAGAAAGGAATTAAACGTTGATGGTAAAATGGATAGAAGGACTTAAGGTTTCCCAAACGAATCCAGCAGGGATGGCGGTTACCATTACAGCTGGGGTAATAGAAGCGGATGGGAATCGTATCGCCGTTGAGGGAATAGAAAGGTTGCTCCTAACACCATCTCGGCAGCTTGCGCTGCGTGAACAATTCTATACGCTGGAACGAGAAGGTAAGACTTCCCCTTGCGGATGGAATTGGAGCGGACGAAGAGGATCGAACTTCAAACCGTATCAGCTGCGGGTTCCTGGATCACTTCGTGTATACGGAGTTGACCGGCAAACCGAATATGTACCTGATGAAGATTATGTATACGATGATTATTGGGGCTCGGTGATGGTTAAACCAGGGGGCAGATTGAAAGTAAATGAAACCGTCTTACTGGATTATGACGTATATACATGCCGCTATGACCTGATCTACGCTGATGCCAGTGGCAGGATTGGTGCCCAGGAGGGGGAGTGGAGATATGGCGACGAAACGAACTTATTGCTGCCGGACTCGCCTCAGCCGCCAGGTCATGCAACCGCCCTTGCTTCTATATTTATCCCATGGGGAGCCGCTGCTGTACATGAACGCAAATGTATCATTGAATACAGCGATAGCAAGGGACAATGGAAGAATGCTGAAGGATTTGCATGGGACAGCCGTCATATTGATTATCAGCCACGGACCTATGAAGTGAAAATAGGTGGACGTGACGATGACATTCATGATGATGACATTCATGGTAGTGGTAGCAATACTCATGATAATGGTAATCAGGTGGTTGATGTGCGAACAGCATTTTGTGCTTACGGGAGAGCAGAAGGACAGTCACTGATTCAGCCGGTTCTCGAAAATGGAGAAGTCGATTTACCGGTTGCCAGGGAAGACGGTCCGCCTGTCTTCTGGCAGGTCCGGCTGCCTTGGCGGAGGCTGCTGGCTGAATATCCGGAGCTAACTTGTGCTAAAGTACATACATTTCCCGCCAATGTGATGGATTTACGCGGAATGGATCTCACCCTTGAAGGCATTATTAAACAAGTGACTATTGAAGAAAATCATGCGATTGGGATCGAGTGGCTGACATCTTTGGCGAATAAGAAGGACATTCATCTTTGTTTCCACGGGGAGAGTACAACTTATGGCGGCGATTGGCCGCTGCTTATTACCAAACAGCTGCATCAGCTGTTTCCGGACAAACGAATATATAGCTCCAACTCAGCTGATGGCGGACATTCTTCTGTACATGGAATTACTCATGTGAAGAGGACGCAATCGATATTGATAGAGCAGTCATATGATATCATTTTTATAGATTATTTAATTAACGATACAGGCTGCAGCAGCGAGGATATTTATGTCGCGATGACGGGGATAGTAGACTGGGTTCGAGAGCATAATCCGCAAGCTGTCATTGTGATTATTGCCTTAAATGGCGGGAACCCGATGTTTATACCGGCGTATAATCCGGCGAATTTTCAGCGGGTATATGACATTCATCGTAAGGTAGCGGAGGCATGTGGGGTTGTATTTATCGGGATGTATGACTATTTCCGTCATCTCGATCGGTGGGGCATTTATTGTTTAACGGAATTAAAAGAAAACATGATTAATCATCCGTATTCGGATACAAGAATCGACGGTACGCTTTGGGATCAACGGGTGGCTGCAGTGTTTATACGGTGGTTAACGGATAGGCTGTCAGAGATGGGAATCTCATTAGGAATATGATGAAGACAAAGAACATTGAATAAATCCATAAACCTCCATGGCTGCTTACAGCTCCTTGGAGGTTTATGGATTTATTAGGGGTTCATTTAGCTGATCCTGAGCAGCCTCCGTCGATTGTTGATAGGTTTCCAGGTATTCAATGACGTTAAACAGGATAATGACAGCTTCTTCCCGAGTATGATTACAAACCAACTGTACCGTACACTTGTTTTGTTATGAGAATTTACTGTTGACAATGAAATAATACGCATGATATATTCTGTGTACGGTACAGTTGAGTTTTCAAATATAAACTGTACCGTACAGAAAGATGCCAGAGGTGATTGATTGTGAAAGAGGGTTCCGCTAACGCCAACAAGGCTAAGCATTTGCATGAACTGTTGAAGCGCGAATTAGAAAGCAATAAATACTCGAAAGGCGATAAACTTCCCTCAGTCAGGGATCTTTCCGCCGCTTACAATGTGAATAAGAGCACTGTCGTCAACGTGCTGGCTACGCTAGCCAATGAGGGACTTATTATTACCGAGCCGGGGAAGGGTTCGTTTGTACAGGAAATGAAAGAGGAACAGAAGCAAATAGCTGTTCTATTTTTCGATACAGTCTCTCCATTTAGAGTCGAAACCGAGATTCTCGCACAAATCCAGAAAAATATCCGCAGCGGATATTTTCTCTCTCTGCATGACACGACTCAAAACTACAAAGTGTTCGAAAGGAAAATTGAAACCTTGATCGAGAGCGGAGTCAAGGGAATCATCGCAATCCCGCCTAAATTTTACACCCCTAAATCAAGTGATGCCGAATTTTTGAACCGCCTGCTTGGCGATACCGTACCTTTGGTCTTTATTATTCGAAAAATTGAAGGTGTTCACGCCGACTTCTTCTCTATGGATTTAGACAAGGGCATTCAGAAAGCGGTTACCTATCTGGCCTCCATAGAAAAAAAGAAGATTTGCCTGATCAAACACGACAGCCAGAAATTTGTGGATGAAGAGCTTCACGGATTGGAGACGGTTTGCCGCAAGCATAATATCGATGTGAATCCTGAGTATATTCTGGAGTACGATGACAATATCGAGACGATTAGCAGCAAGCTGATGACTATTCTCCCTAAAGTGGATGCAGTCATAGGACCAGACCACACTTTGTGCTCGCTGCAAGGAATTATCCGGAGCAGCCGCAAACATATTCCTTCGGAATTGTCTATCGTCGGCATCAACGATGTCGTCTCGCATTATTTTTCGCCGCCGCTTACATCTGTACGATTTCCCGTGGAAAAAATCGGCGTAAATGCTATACACACCATGATCGACAGACTAGAAAGAGGGGGGACTGCGGATAAGATCGAGAAAAACTTCATACCTGACCTGGTCATTCGGGAAACATGATTGTTTGAAGGGGGTGAGCAAGCACACAGCTTAGTGTCCAAACGTGTTAAACACAGAGTTTCACTGTCACATCCTGTGTATTCTTCAAGAAAGGAGTTTACTATGCATTTTTTTTCGGGAAAAGAGTCGTCTATGCAGCACTTCACTTCCAGCGGGATAGTTCTCAGAAGAAGAAGGACGGCTAAGGAGATGTGGAAATATAGACATTATTATATTCTTCTGCTTCCTGCTCTGCTATTTTTTGTATTTTTTCACTATGTTCCTATGGCAGGCGTTATATTGGCATTTAAAGATTTTTCTTACGCTAAAGGTATATTTGGCAGTGAATGGGTAGGGCTTGAGCATTTCAGGCGTTTGTTCGGCAGTGCTTCTTTCTATGAAGTCTTAGGAAATACGCTGATCATCAGTTTTTACCGAATTGCCTTTGTTTTTGTTTCGCCGATCATTTTCGCCCTGCTGCTCAACGAGCTGCGAAATGTCAGATTCAAGCGCTTTGTACAAACGATCTCTTACTTACCGCATTTTATCTCCTGGGTCGTACTGGGAGGCATCATTATGGAGCTGCTTTCACCGACGCGGGGGGTTGTCAACTATTTTATCAAGCTGCTCGGCTTCGAACCCATCTATTTTCTGTCCAGTAACGATCACTTCCGCGGTGTGCTAATTGTTTCCGATATTTGGCAGTCCGTCGGCTGGGGGAGTATCATTTATTTGGCTGCGATTGCCGGGATCAATCCGGACCAGTATGAATCGGCTTCAATCGATGGCGCGACAAGGTGGCAGATGGCATTCAGAATAACGCTCCCCTCCATTCTACCAACCGTTGTCATCCTGTTCATTTTTCAGCTTGGCGGAATTATGCATGCCGGCTTCGACCAAATTTTTAATCTGTATAACCCTTCGGTGTATAAAGTTGCCGATATTATCGATACTTACGTTTACCGGATCGGACTGGTTAACCTCGATTATGACTATACGACTGCTGTCGGGTTGTTCAAAAATGTCGTGGGCTTCATTCTCGTCATTTTGGCCAATGTCGTCACCGGCCGAATCAGAGAGGGGGAGTATAGATTGTGGTAAAGCGAACATGGAGCATCTTCGACGGCTTGATTTACCTTGTCATGTCGATTGCCGCGCTGGTTTTCTTTTATCCTTTCTGGCAGACGCTTGTATTATCGTTTTCGGGTTCCGGATATGCGACTAGCGTCGGATTAAAGTTTATCCCGTTAGAGTTCTCGTTAGATTCCTATAAAACGGTGTTTTCGACAAGCAGCATTTATGTAGGTTACGGGAATACGCTGCTGCGTACGGTTGTCGGAACAACACTGACGATTGCGGTTACTTATTGTGCAGCTTATGCGCTTTCGAGGAGGAAACTTCCATTTGTAAGGGGCATCACCTTTTTTATTGTGGTTACGATGTTTTTCTCAGGCGGACTGATTCCCACCTTTCTGGTAATGAAAAGCTATGGACTTGTCGGTACAAAGCTGGCGCTCATTCTTCCGATGCTCACATCGGCATGGAATCTGATCATCACAAGAAATTTCATTGCCTCGATCAGCCATGAAATAGAAGAAGCTGCATTGGTTGACGGTGCATCTCCGTTCAAAATTGTATTTTTAGTGATGTTTCCGATTTCAATGCCAATTATATCCGTATTGACGATCTGGACGGCAGTGTCCCATTGGAATGCATGGTTCGACGCTTTGATTTACACGAGCAAGGAGGCGGACGTTGTCCTGCAACTCGTCCTGCGACGTCTTTTGATCGATACCCAATCGGAGTCAAGTATTCTGCAGTCTACGTTAGCCTCAACGACAAGTGAAACGATTAAATCTGCAACGATCATTGTCGCTATCGCACCTATTCTTTGCGTTTATCCGTTTCTGCAGAAACATTTTACAAAAGGCATCATGGTCGGCTCCGTTAAAGGTTGAATTATCGGAATATTTAGAATAATTAAATTATTGGAGGTTTTATTTCCGATGTCTTTGAAAACAAATAGGTACAAAAAGCATATTCGCGGATTTGTTTTCGCATTAGCTTTTATTATTCTTCTATCGGCATGCAGCGGGGGAGGAAACACAAGCAGCACTCCGCCTGAAGCTTCCAACCCGCCTTCATCCAGTTCAGAAGAAAACAAGGAGCCTTTGAAGATTTCCATTATTGCCTATCCTGCCAGCGGCATGATGCCTCTCGATGGAACGAAAACGCAAAAACTGCTTGAGGAACGGTTTAATGTTAAATTTGAGGTACTTCCCGTCGATGCTTCCCAACCGGAGAAGTTCAACCTGTACTGGGCGCAAGGCGAAACTGCGGATGTCATTATGGCGTTCGGCGGCAGTTACACGGCTCTAGTCGATCAAGGTTTGTTTAGAGAAATCAGTACGGAGCAGTTGTATAAGAACATGCCGGTATGGATGCAGAAGATAGAAAGCCTTGTTGGCGATCCGGAACTGGTTAAGACGTTGATACCGTACAAAGGCAAGCTATACTCGATTCCTTTCACTCACGGTCCGCTCATGGAAAGCGGCATTATGATCGCTCGAAAAGACTGGATGAATAAATTAGGAATTGAAAAACAGCCGGAAAATCTGGAGGAGTTCGAAGCCTTACTTAAGGCATTTACAGAAGACGATCCGGATGGCAACAACAAAAAGGATACGTACGGCATTCATGGCGGCCAGCGCTATCACTTCAACTACGTATGGGGCGCGTACGGGTTAATGCCAAAGACGTACACGCAACAAAATGGCAGCATCACCTATACAAGCATTTTGCCGCAATATAAAGAAGCGCTGAAGCTGATTCAAAAATGGTATAAGGCAGGCTACATTGATCCTGAATTCGTCACTGACGATCGCACGCAGCAGCGCAACAAGTGGAGTGAGGGCAAGTTTGGCATTTTGGCCGACAATGCATTCTGGATGGATTCTACAAGAGGTGAGAATGGCGTTTTGACTATGCTTGAAATGAAAAATAGTGCTGCACAATTCGAATTCCTGCAACCATTCAAAGGCCCGGATGGAAACAAAGGATCTTATATCGACTTTCCTACGCTAAATGGAGATGGCGCGATTTATTTCGGTAAAGACGCTTCGGATGAGGTTGTGGCCAAGATGATGGAGATTAAAGAAACACTTGCCTCCGACTGGGAACTGTACAAGCAAGTTTATTTCGGTACTGAGGGTGCGGATTACACAGCTGATGCAAATGGCAAGCTAAAAATTTCTCCGGATCTGAACATCGAAAAAATTAACAAAGCCGGTATTGCTCAGACATTCAGCCTTATGCCGATTACGATGGATTGGATGAAGAACACCATGAACGAACGTGACGAGCTTGTTCATAGCCAAGGGCTGGAACAGCCGAAAGTTTTTAACGGCATGGATTTTGCAGTAAGCAATATTAATGAGGTGCAAGAGAAGAAGGAGACAGATGTTGTCAAGATTGTCGACGAATATTATATCAATGCCATTACCGGAAAAGTGGATATCGACGCAACATGGGACAGCTATGTGGAAAGTGTTAACAAATCGGGTTTACGCGAAATTCTTGCCAAATTCGAATCTTTATATAAGGAGAGCAAGTAATCATGAATAAAACAATTGTCATTGATAACGTATGCGGGTGGCCCAATCTGACCCGGATGCCGGATGGATCCTTGATCAGCGTTGTGTTCAACCACCCCAGTCATGGTGAGGCTGAAGCGGAAGTGGACTGCTATAGAAGTGACGACGAAGGTGTGACTTGGAACTATCATGGAACTCCTGTGCTGCATGACCCGGCTTGCAACCGGATGAACGTCGCATGCGGTATCGCTTCAAACGGTGATTTCATCGTCATGGTCGGCGGTTGGGACCGCCGGCCGGCTAAGGGGGAGGCCGTTCCGGAGTACACCGAGTGCAACAGGCTTCCCGCTGTCATTTGCCGCTCGGCAGATAACGGTCAGACTTTCAAGGTGTCACCGCTTGAATATACAGTGCCGGGTGACGACCATGTGCTGGTTCCATATGGAGATATGATCAGAATTGGAGGCAATACGTTAGCTTGTGCCTGCTATACAGTAACCAAGGATATGGAGTATACCCGATCGTACGTCATCTTCAGCGATGACGACGGATTCTCATGGACACGGCATGGATTGATTTCCGGTAATAATCACCATGAGACTGCGCTATGGTTCCACGATAAGGAACATGGCATTGCTATAAGCCGAGAAAACGCCTGTGATCGTCTGGATCAATTCATAACCGATGATGGAGGTCAAACCTGGCGATTTGACCAGCAAATCACATCTCCAGGGATTCTTCCTGCACATGTAATGAAGCTCGATAACGGTCAATTGCTTATGACATGCGGCATACGCATCCAAGGGCTTTGGGGTATTGGTGTTAGTAGTAGTGTGGACGCTGGGAAAAGCTGGAGTAGAGTTAGAGCAATTTGCAGTTTTGGAGACTTGAAGGACGGGGGTTATCCGACCAGCGTTCAATTGGATAACGGGGAGATCGTAACCCACTACTACGCTAGCGGTGTGCCTTTCCATGAGCGGTATTTTGTCGGGCAAGTTAAATGGAGGTTTGACGAAGTTTTTGAGTGAATGCAGTTGTCAAATGGTTCGAGACCGGAACCCGCTCAGTTTCGCGCAGGTTCCGGATGTACGTCCAGAATAAATCGGGTAGGTGCCAACGTGGAGAAAGCAAACAAATACTTAAAGAAAAGCGTCATTCTAAGGAAACTACGCAGCAATCAGCTCGTTAATTGCCTAAAGTTAAACGTATCCAACCAAGCGGCGTTCGAGATTGCCGCAATGTCCGGCATTGACAGCACATGGGTGTGCAGAGAGCATACGGCAAGCGATTGGGAGCTTATCGAAAGGCAAAGCGTAGTAGCCAAGCTTTATGATTGCGATCTGATCGTCAGAATTGAAAAGGGAAGCTATAGCGATTACATTAAACCGTTAGAGCTGGATGCGACCGGCATCATGATCCCTCATGTCAGGTCAGGCAAGGAAGCCGAGGAAATCGTACGAAACACCCGCTTTTACCCATTGGGACAAAGAGCTTGGGACGGCGGCAATGCTGACGGCAAATATTGCGCGATCGACACGGCTGCATATATGTCGTACTCCAATACAGAGAAAGTGGTTATCGTGCAAATCGAAAATCCCGAAGGCGTTGAAGCCATTGAGGAGATCTGTGCCGTAGAAGGGATCGACATTATTTTTTTTGGTCCTGCGGACTTGTCGCAGGCATATGGCATTCCGGGGCAAATCAACCATCCGAGAATCGTAGAAGCCAGACAAAAGGTGGCCGAATGTGCCATTAGAAACGGGAAGTTTCCGGGAACGATTACAACGCCGGACATGATCGAAAATATTATCGCCGAGGGCTATCGCTTCCTGAATATCGGCGCGGACGTCCATGCGCTGCGCAATACCTATGCGGCTGCCATTCACAATTTCACAGTCCTTTCAGGAAACGCGGCAACTGTTTAGTCCGTTTATAATATTTACTATTTATACAAAATATTAGAAACTTGTTATAACTCAGGAGGTGCGCTATGAGCTTGGTGAGTAAGCAAAGCAAGAAAGTCATTCTGCTGTTTATCATGTGTTGTCTTATTTATTCTACATTCGGTTCGTTCATCGTACCGGTAACCGGAGCGGCAGCCGCCGAATCGAACAATCCCCTTTCATCCCTGGCTATGTTGTCGGATGTGAAGAATCATTGGGCGAAGGAAACCATTCAAGCCTGGGTGGAGAGCGGTTACGTGGAGGGTTATCCCGATGGCACATTCCAACCGGATCGCCCGATAAATCGGGGAGAAGCCATCGCGCTCATCAATCGGTCTTTCGGATATCATGACAAAGCGTCCGTCGACTTTGCTGATCTTCCCGCGTCCGATTGGGCGTATGACGAAGTGGCAAAAGCAGTTCAAGCCGGTTACATAGAAGGCTATCTCGATGGGACGATTGGTACGAAACGGGAAATCAGCAGGCAGGAGGCGGCCGTCCTTCTTGTCCGCTTGCTGGGATTGAATGCCGATGGGGAGAGCGCTTCTGCCGTTATATTTGCGGATGACGAGAAGCTTCCTGAGTGGAGCAAAGGAGCGGTGGCGGCTGCTGCAGCGGCAAAATTGGTGGAAGGTTATGGGGACGGACAATTCCGTCCGCAAGCCGCCATCACCCGAGCGGAGCTGCTGGTTGTGCTCGATCGGGCACTGAAGTCCGATACGGCTCTTGAGTTCAGCCAGGCAGGAACATATGGACCTGGCAGCGGCATCCGATATGTTAGCGGCAATGTCATTGTAAACGCTGCCGGTGTCACCTTGCAGAACATGAGGATCGCCGGAAATGTAATATTGGCCAAAGGCATTGAAGAAGGGGACGTGTACCTTCACAATGTAACAGTTCTTGGAACAACCACTGTTCAAGGCGGGGGAAAGAACAGTATACACGTGAAAAATAGCGTGCTAGCTACTGTCATCGTGGATAAGAAGCAGGGAACGGTGCGGATTGTTGTTGAGGGAACGACTAAGATAGCCGAGGTCCTTCTGAAAACGCCTGCGATTATCGAACAATCGGGTTCTCCTGATAACGCTGCAGGTATCAGTCAGGTGAAGCTGCATGAGACGATTGCGGAAGGCTCCCAAATCACGCTGCGCGGTTATTTTGACAAAGTCCATATTGCCGCAAAAGGTATTGTAGTTGAGTTTCAGCAAGGAGTTATACATGAATTCATAGCTGCCGGGCAAGCAACTAACTTGAAATTAGATATCGGTGTGGAAGCCCGCATCCTTGCAATGAGTATTGATGCGATCATCAAAGTACTTGGCGGAGGTGTGATTGAAAAAGCGACACTCTCTGACAAGGCGAGAGGAACAACTTTTGAAAAACAGCCCTTGTTGATGGAAGGTGCAGGTAAAGAAGGTACCCATTCTTTTTTCTCGCCAGGAACCGGGGGAGATAACGGAAATGGCGGAGAAGGCGGGTCAGCCGTGAGACTTGCCAATGATGGGCAAGCGCTATATAAAGTCTTTGTTCACAGTGATGCAAATATCATGGAGAAGCATGCGGCCGAAGAATTAGTCAACTATTTGAATGAGGTGACCGGGGCCACTTTCCAATTGACAGAAAGTGCCAACCCGCCTAGCGGTCCTGTCGTGCTTGTAGGCAGAAACACCTTGACGGATAGTCTTGTGCCTGAATTGACTGATGAATCGCTTGGAGAAGACGGTTTTGTCATCCAGAAGGAGCAGCAGTATATTGTTATTGCCGGCAGTCATTCACGCGGAACGATGTACGGGGTGAATTATTTCCTCGATGATTACGTTGGAGTCAAATGGTATTCTCCGATCTATACATTTGTTCCCAGTCATACCACTTTGCAGCTAGACATAAACAAAGATATTCAAGTGCCACGTTACGAATACCGTGAAATGTATGTCAACGATGGCAACAATGAGCTATACAGGGCTCATAACCTGCTGAACGGCAAATATAGAGATCATTACGGCCGTATTCCGCAATCTGAGCCATGGTTGGACAGCTGGTCCGATTTTTGGCCGTCCGATGTACACAATTTCCATGAAATCGTACCGCAAACCGAATACCACAACGGCGGGCAGCTGTTAGCAATGGACGAAAATGTTCGTGAAATTGCTGCAACCAACCTGATTGATTTGATCAATCAAAGAAAAAATGAGGGGAAAAATGCTTCCTATGGGTTCAGCCAGCAAGATGAACCTGTATGGTATGCAGATGCAGACAGTAAGTCTTTTGCAGAGCAGCATGGAGGAACATTGGCAGCCCCTATCTTTGATATGGTCAGTGATGTTGCGGCGCGGGTAAAGGCTGAAATTCCTGAAGCACGTATTGGTACGCTTGCTTATATGTTTACAGAAAAGGCACCTACGAATGTTACCATCCCTGATAACGTGGTCATTACCTTCGCTCCTATTTTTAAAAATCATGGCCGTCCAATTTTTGATCCGGAAAATCAGTTTTCTGGAGATAACGCAAAAGAATGGGCGGATATATCACAAAACATTATTATTTGGGATTATTTGATCAACTATGGCAGCGGGGGATATTTAACGCCCTATCCGAGTCTTTATGCGATGAGCGAGACGATTCAGTCCCTGGCTCAATACCCAGCCTTCAAAGGCTACTTTGGTCAGCATATGCATGGCATTACTGCTCCGGCGAGCACTGGTCTTAACGACCTGCGTGCATGGATTGGGGCCCGCCTGTTATGGAACCCGAATCAGGATTACCGCCAGTTAATTGAACAGTTTGTCGCGGGTTACTATGGAGATGCTGCTCCGTATATCAGCCAATATATTGAATTGCTGCATGAGGCCTTCGAACAAAGTGATTCTCTGCTTAGCACCTCTACATCACTTGAGTCCTCTTACCTGTCCTTTGACGTTATGCGCCAGGCCGATAAATGGTTTGCTCAAGCAGAAGCTGCGGTGGCAGATTCCCCCGATTTTCTGAATCATGTACAAAGGACCCGTGTCGAGGTGGATTACGTTATTTTGATGCGTGGAGCCGACTATATGAAGGAGGCACAAGCGCGCAATATTGCTTGGAACCTGGATTTCAACAACCGTTTTACAAGATTCAAGGAATTTACGGCGGGCATTAAACATTATAAGATCAATGGAACGATGGAATCGCTTTATGATCAGATTTTTGAGCGAACTGTTTCGGCAACACCGGATTTTGTAGCCGATTTGCCTAAAGCGGATTGGAGAGAGTATCAGGATTATGCATTACAATTATACTCGCCTGTTGGCACGAAGATGGTGCAAGATCCGAAGGCTTCGGATAGCGCAGCAGCCAGAGTAACAGGCAGCACGAATGCATGGGCCATTCAATTGCCCAATTTGAATCTTCCTCGTGAAGGGAAGTGGACCCTGTATGCCAATGTCCGTATTGATCCGGGCACCGGGACAGCAGGCGACACCGCATTCAGATACGGTATCTCACACCCAACGAAGGGTGTATCAGCATCGATGGACTACGCACAAGTAGCGGATGGCGAATACCACTGGGTAGCTTTACCCGGACTTTATGAATATGACCCGGAAGATATATCCGATCACTTCGCTTGGCTGGCACCAACAGACTCAACCGTCATCCAAAATTTATACGTCGATCAGATCATAGCCGTCAAATTTCAGCGGACCGTACCAGCAGCACCGGACTTTGTGGCGAACTTGCCTGAATCAGACTGGAGAGAGTATCAGGATGATGTGTTGCAGTTATCCTCACCTGTAGGAACGGGGATCGCACAAGACCTGAAGGCTTCGGATCACGCAGCAGCTAAAGTGACAGGCAGCACGAACGCCTGGGCGATTCAATTGCCCAATCAGAGCCTGCCAAACGAAGGCCAATGGAAGTTGTACGCAAATGTCCGTATTGATCCAGGAACGGGTACAGCCGGCGACACTGCGCTTAAGTTCGGGATCTATCACCCGGCGCTTGCAACCTCAGCTGCGATGGATTACGCACAAATGGCGGACGGCGAATATCATTGGGTAGAATTCCCCGGAACGTATCAGTATGACCCGGAACAAGAGTCAGATCACTTTGCTTGGCTGGCACCGCCGAACTCAACGGCTATCCAAAATTTATATGTCGACCGGATCGTAGCGGTCAAAAATTCGACTATCCCTGACTTTGTGGCAGCTTTGCCTGAATCGGACTGGAAAGAATATCAGGATGATGCCTTACATTTATCTTCCTCTGCAGGAACGCTGGTCGTACCTGACGCGAGGGCTTCGAATCACAAGGCGGCAAGAGTAACAGGCAGCACGAACGCATGGGCGATTCAATTACCCAATCAGAGCCTGCCAAACGAAGGGAAATGGAAGTTGTACGCAAATGTCCGTATTGATCCAGGTACGGGTACGGCAGGTGACACTGCGTTCAAGTTCGGGATCTATCACCCGACGCTCGCCACCTCAGCTACGATGGATTACGCACAAATGGCGGACGGCGAATATCATTGGGTAGAATTCCCCGGGACGTATCAGTATGACCCGGAAGAGGAGTCAGATGACCACCTTGCCTGGATCGCGCCGCCTAACTCAACTGCTATCCAAAATTTATATGTTGATCGGATCATAGCCGTTAAAATTTCGACTATCCCTGACTTTGTGGCAGATTTGCCTGAATCGGACTGGAAAGAATATCAGGATGATGCTTTACAGTTGTACTCGCCTGCTGAGATTGCGCGAGACCCGAAGGCTTCTGATACTGTAGCGGTTAAAGTGACTGGCAGTACAAATGCCTGGGCGATTCAATTACCCAGTCTGAATCTTCCGAACGAAGGCCATTGGAAGCTGTACGCGAGTGTCCGCATTGATCCGGGCACCGGTTCAGCAGGAGACACAGCTTTTAGATACGGTATCTACCATCCAACGATGGCCAGTTCAGCTTTGATGGATTACGCACAAGTGGCGGACGGTGAATATCATTGGGTAGAGTTCCCCGAAATTTATCAGTACGACGCGGAAGCGTTATCCGATCACTTTGCATGGCTAGTGCCGCCCGACTCAACCGCCATCCAAAATCTATATGTCGATCGGTTTATACTAGTCAGACAGTAAAAATTCTTTAATAGGATTTAAAGCGTCTAAGGCACGGTGGAAATGGAGCGTTTGGATTCGGACGGTCCCCGACTAAACGGCATCGATTGACTACGGGCAGTTGTAAGATCGACACTTGGCCGATTGCATAATGCTACTAAGCGACGATACACTACACACCATACACTGCACCGTACGACTTGTAAGCTGCAGGGAGCGGATCGTATGATTCGCTTCCTATTGCCATAATGAATTTCAATACCGCTTCGTCGAAATACTTAATAGATGGAAAAAGAATGATGTGCGGATACGGAGGCGTTTTCGCATGAGCGGTATAAAATGTAAAATGGTTGTTATTTACTCGCTGCTGGTCGTAATGCCTTTGATCGTGATCATCAGCTTATTTTATTTCCGCTCTACGGAAATTATTGAAACAAAAATAAGGGAGACGACGAACCAGACCTTGGTGGAAACGGTATTCTCCACAGCATATACACGACGCCTGGCAAATCTCGCGTGAAGGTAAAAATATGTACCGCAGTGTCATTTTGGACCGAGACGGCTCTTGAACTCGGTTTTAACTATATAATTTCACCGCTTGGAAACAGTATGTTGAACAGCATATCGCCACTCTGTCCGTCAAAAACCACGGGAGAGTATGACTTGTGGCGGGGATTAGCCGCTGCTAATTACCAAACAGCTGTAGCAGCGAGGATATTTATGTCGCGATGACAGGATTAGTAAACTGGGTTCGAGAGCATAATCCGCAAGCTGTCATTGTGATTATTGCCTTAAATGGCGGGAACCCGTGTTTATACCGGCGTATAATCCGGCGAACTTTCAGCGGGTGTATAACGTCCATCGTAAGGTGGCGGAGGCATGTGGGGTTTATTATCGGGATGTATGACTATTTCCGTCATATCGATCGGTGGGGCATTTATTGTTTAACGGCATTAAAAGAGAACATGATTAATCATCCGTATTCTGCTACAGCAATCGACGGTACGCTTTGGGATCAACGGGTGGCTGCGGTGTTTATAAGGTGGATGTCTGATAAGCTGAAATGTCGGTGATAGATGAACAAAATAGCTTCTCACTGATGTCACATATATCAAATGAAAATATTGTAAGGCAATTTTTAAGGAATTAAAACTTAAGGGAGATATCCCCTTTCTGACTGGCTTTTTGGGGCTTATGTTTGTAGGAGCCAGGAAGAGAAGGGGGATATGGTGTAAAAGAGATAGTATTCGTCTTTGTGGTCTTGTTTATACTAATCAAACAAATAATACCAAATAATTATAATTTTGGATTGACATAAATTAAATTTTAAAGTAAAATATTGGAATAATATCTTTTTTATATTAAATTTTAGGAGGAATTATTAAAATGAAAAAAGTCATTTCGTCATCTATCATTTTTCTATTTGTTTTTATTTACTTTCTCAACGTATCAGCAGATAATATAACCGATCAAAATGACGTAGAATTCAGAAATAGATTTGGCTTATCAGTTGATACTGGTACATTGAACAAAGCAAATCTTGATAGTGAGATCAACAAATCAAAAGAAATCTATGGTGTGGAACTAACAAATGAGGAAGTTGCAATACTTTCTTCAAGACAAACATTAGCATCAGAGGTATCGGGACTTAATTTAGAAAATTACCCCACCTATGCAGGGAGGTACATTGACACTAAGACTGGAGTGTTGCACATAGGTTTCACGGATAGTAATGTTCTAATTCAAGAAACTATTTTACAGAGTTTTTCAGATAAAGAGAAGATTGAATTCTTCTTAGCAGAATATACTGAAAAAGAACTTCAGAAAAAAGCTGATTTATTCAGTGATACTTTGAAAAATTCAAAAGATCCTATTATAAAAAATTTGAAACTTGTTAGCAGTGGGCTTTCACCAAAGGATAATAAAGTTAAGGTTACAATAACAAAAGAGACTCCCACAAACGATATTTTGAAGATAAAGGAAATTATTGGGGAGGATTATGTGATTTTTGAAACTGGAGAGAGTTATGAACGAATGAGCCGGACTGATAACCACCGACCATTGATTGCGGGTGTTAAACTTGAAAAGGATGTTTTTACCTTTAATAAAGCTTGTACTTCTGGTTTTGCGGTCAAAGACAATAGCAATGTAGTTGGAATATTAACAGCTGGACATTGCTTTAGTTTAAGTGAGTATGCTTGGCAACCTGAGGTACAAACCTTTAGCACTTCAAACAGGTTAGCTAAGCCAACTAGATGGTCTGGCGAAAATAGCAATGCAGATGCAGCGTTTATTCCCTATAGTAATGTTTCTGGTAAAATATATTCTGATGATCCGGTCAAGGGGGAAGTAAGTTCAACTAGTTTAACGATTGGACAATTGATTGCATATGAAGGTATGATTTCTGATCTTAAATATGGAAACATTCTTTGTGTTAGTTGTGATATTATATTTGGTCCAGGGGATGTGAGCTATAGTCAAATTAAAGCAGATGTTGGAATTCAGCATGGAGACAGTGGAGGTCCAGCCTTTATTGTTCCAACTACCTCTCCCTACAATATACTAGCTGCTGGACTTGCTGTTGCTGGAAATAGCTCCCATACAATTATTTCTGCAATTAATAATATTAAATCTACGTTGGGAATAAGTAATGTTATTACCTCACCTTAATCCATAGAATATGACCTACATAATTCATATCAAATCACTAGAGTGTATGAACTTGTTGAAATGTTAATGAATTATATAGAAGTAAAAGAACGCATAGCGGATGTAATCCACCTTTGCGTTCTTTTTTATGCATACGTTTATTCCGGCGCAGTTTCCGCTGATTTCTGGTAAGCTTCCAGATATTCAATGGCGTTAAAGAGCATGATTGCAGCTTCTTCCCGAGTGATTTCGCTCTTCGGGTTGAATTTCTCATCTCCTCTAATCGAGTTGATTTTCCATAACAATGAGCGCTGGATGCTGCCTTGATATTCAGGGTTAATGTCCGCTTCATCCGTGATTGGAACAGGAGCAATTTTCACCATAGGCTTCTGTCCAATCGTTTCGAATGCGGAAACCAAGTAGTGGGTGAACTCTTCTCTGGTCATCACTTTATTAGGGTCAATGTCAGCAGGCATTTCAATCCCGTTGTAATGAGCGTTAATGAATGCTTCTGCGAACCAGGCGTTATCGTCGACATTCGCAAATATCGCGCTCGCTCTGGGTGCTATGTTGAAGTTTTTCAGAAGTCCTGAAATGATTATTAGCTGCTTTAAATCGTTGATACGACTGGAGAAGTCGCGACCCATAAAATGGTACGTTACAGATTATATACAGGAGACGTACATAGCAGATATTATCATTTTGCTGGCAATAAGCACCAATGAATATTATTAGCCACAGCTAGGAACTCGCTCCCGCGTGTCGAATTAATTATGAAAGCGTATCAGAAAAGCGATAAACAGCAAGTAATTTTGCAAACGAAAGGATTTTTTAATATGGAAAATAAACCCAGTAATAAACCCAGTAATAAACCCAGTAATAAACCCGATAACTTAAATAATCTTTATGGCAAAACCTTTCGTCGAGGATTATTTGATTTCCATGCAGGTGAAGCCGTACCCGAAGTTGAAATGGATACAAGCGCGTATTTCGCCGCAGCGGCGAAGGCGGGCATCCAAACCATCACCTTTATGACCAAGGATGCGTTCGGCAACAGCTATTTTGATACAAAAATAGGCCATAAAAACAGGAGGCTGCAAGGCGACTTGCTTGCGGAAGCCGCAGTAGAAGCTAAGAAGCATGGAATCGACATTATCGCCTACTATAATGTAGGCCTGAATAGTCACGTAGCCAAGGAAAATCCGGATTATCGGCAGCGTACAGCAGACGGGCAGCCTGTGACTGAAGCCTTTGATTATTACGATATTCTCTGTATGAACTCGCCTTATCGCGATTATGTATATGGACAGCTTGCTGAGATCGCCCGGAATTATGAGGTGGCGGGATTTTTCTTTGATATTTCCTATGTGTGGGAAGGCAGCTGTCACTGTGAATATTGCCAAAGATGGTATCGTGCGAGATTTGGGCGCGTAATGCCCGTTTCTCCTGAACCCGGTACGGAACCATTAAGGCAATGGCAAACGTTCCAGCGGGAAATCAGACATCACTTTTTGCGCGATGCAGTTAGCCAACTGAAAGCGATCAATCCTGCCTATCTCATCGGCTGGAACCATGCGGGCGACCCAAGATTCGGGCAAATAGAGGCAGATGAGAATGCGGATTACTTCACATCCGAATTTCACCCTCCCCATTATATGTATGGCAGCTTGTTGGCTAGGTGGAAGCGATCTTTCGATAAACCATTCGAATTGATGATGCCAAGTGAGATGGGCAGCTGGGGGGAATGGACCGTTGCACCTGCTGCTACGCTCAAGACGACTGCAGCGATTGCTGTGGCTAACGGCGGTTCCATCAGCTTCGGGCACGTGGCGTATCCTTCTGGCCTATTAAAAGGACAGGTTTCACAAGCCGTCATGCAGGCGATAGGCGAAGCGAATGATCTGGTCAAGGAATTGGAGCCTTGGCTGTTGAAAGCAAAGAGCGTGCCTATGGTAGCCGTGCTCCATTCGATTGAGAACAAGCGCATGCTGGAAGCCTCTGCTCTTGCAGAGAGTCCTGATGCTGCTCATCTGCAGGGCATCCATCGGATTTTAACTGAAGGACATATTCATTTTGATCTTATCGATGAACATAAACTTATCGAAGCTATTCACCTCTATGAAGTGCTGATTGTTCCGGATCAAGCTTATTTAAGTGAGGCAGTTGAAGCCTGCATTCGGGAGTATGTGCGAAATGGCGGCTGTTTACTGGCCTCAAGCCGGACCTCGCTATATGGAGAGCAGGGCGTGCAAAAACCGAATTTCGGATTATCCGACCTGTTTGGGGTTGATTTCATCGATTTTTCTGTATACAGCACATCCTACTTATATCCGATCGAGGCTGGCATCAAGCAGAACCTCCCGGACCTGCCGATCCTGCTCAAGGAGCAAAGCCAAAGCAGGTTGAACGTAACAGCGAACCCGCAAGCCGTTATTTTATCTGGAAGTATGAATCCCGCGGTTGAGGCCAAAGTGCATCGTCACGTATATCATCAGCATGCCCATCCAGCGAATGAAGCTCCATATCCTGCTGTAGTGGCCCATTCGTTCGGCAAAGGAAAAAGCCTGTATATAGCGGGGCCGATCGAAGCTTCCTATTGGCAAACCGGCTCACCGTGGCTGCGTAATTTTTATTTAAATTGCCTTCATGAATTGAATCAGCAGCCCAGACTTCGCGTTAAAGCACCACTGTCTGTAGAGGTGAACGTGATGGGCCAAGCCCAAACCCCGGATCAAGCTTCGCGGATTATTGTACATCTCATTAATGTTCGTGAGGATAAGGCGGCGGGGTCGAAGTCATTTATAGAAGAGGTTGCACTTGTTACGAATATTGAGGTCCAGATCCAGGCTTCAGCCAAGCGGGTGTACCTGATACCAGGGGGAGAAGAGCTGTCCTTTACCCAGGAAAAAGATAGCATTAGCGTTACAGTACCTCGCGTGGACATCCATGCGGCAGTTGTTATTGAACAGAGCGAATAGAAGCTGGAAATTAGTCATGAACTGATGGTCTTCCTATGTATCGGGGTGTAGGTATGAAATTGAGAACGCCAAAATTTTTTATAAAGCTGATGATTATCAGTGTTTTCGTGGGGATCATTCCGATTGTTTCGTTCGGGAGCTATTTTCATTATTATTTCTCCGATCATATTCAAAGGAAGGTTGATCAGAGTAAATTTCAGCTTTTGTCGGAGACCGTATTGCGTATAGAGCAGTTGTTCACAACCATCGATTACTCGCTTACATTGGTTGCTAATTCTAATTTGCTGCAAAATGCTTTTGAGCTGAATTACGCCAGCACTCATTTCCAAACCTTTAATGCCTTATCGGTTCAGCTTCGCCGCTTGCAAAGCCTGGATATGGGCATCGATAATGTCTTTTTCGTCAACCTGACTCATAACTGGGTTATTGAAAATCGCGGAGTAACTTTGCTGGACCAGCATCTGATGTATACACAGCTGTTGGATTTTATGGACAATGAACGAAGCTCTTTCTGGACAGCAGCCGAAGCAACCGTGCAAGCTAAAATCGCCGAGTCGGCTGTTGATGCCCAGGGTCTCCCTTTTATTTTTCTTGTGAAAAAAACGCCGCTTAACGCTCCCGTCCCAACAGGCTTATTGGTTGTGCAGATTCCACGGTTTGAATTGGAAAAAAGGGTGAACCTCAGTGGTGTAGATCATGTACAGCTGATCATGGATAAGGACTTCAACATCCTGGTTGACGGGGGATCGACCCTTTTATCTGATGATCAATTGCCTGCTGGTTTCCGTGAGAGTGTGAAGGCGGCTGTGAATGATACGGGAGAAGCCAAAATTCAAATTAACAGCCAGTATTATGCCATGGTCAGACAATCATCTTATAATGGCTGGTACTATTTCTCTATATATTCATTAGAGGAAATTACCAAAGATGCCACGCAGATTCGCAAAGTTACTTATTTGCTTTCTTTTGTCATTTTAATCCTTACATTGATCTTGTCGATTATGATGAACAGAAGGGCTTATCGGCCGATTCGGCGGTTATATGAAAAGGTGGCTCTCCAATCAGGAAGCGATAAAAAAAGCTATGATGAATTTCAGTTTATTGGTGAGCGAATTGAAAGCCTGATAGACACGTCTGGACATATGAACCGGCAAATTGTCGGCCAAGTAGAGAAGCTGCGGGAGCTGTATGTGTTCAAGCTGCTTATTGGGGAGACAGATCCTGCGGAATCCGAACAAAGAATGACCTACTATGGAATGAATACAAAGGCCAAACATATCGCCGTCATCGCCATCCAGATCAGCAATTGGGGGCAATCCCGCTATAAGGATAGTGACTTGGATATTATGATGTTTGCGGTGAGCAATGTGATCAGTGAAATGATTCCTGCGGATCAGCGGATCGACCCTGTCATTATTGGCTCTTATCATGCTACGATTGTCAGCGGCAATCAGGAAAGCGAGCAAGAATTCCGCTCGTATTTAACTTCATTGGCCGATCTTATCCAAGAGGCGATCAAAAAGTATTTGGAGCTGAACATTAACATCGGAGTAAGCCGCAGCCATACACATATGGGGAAATTATCACTGGCCTATAACGAAGCACTCGAAGCATTAAAAAGCAGAAACCTGCTGGATCGCGAATCGCTGCTCTTTCATGAAGATTTATTTTCTGATAAAAATCCCTTGTTTGTATATCCGAAAAAGGTAGAGAAGGATCTGATCCTTGCCGTACATGAAAGCAACATGCCTAAAGCGAAAGAAACACTGCGCAGGATCAGCCATTACTTACTCGATCAAAACATTAAATTCAGGGAATGCCAGCTTTATCTGGTTCGTTTACTGGTCAATTTAATTACGGATTCCCTCCATCCGGGAGAAGCCCTGCAGCTGCTGCAGAAAAATAACAAGTCCGTATTTGAGCAGTTGTTTGAACTCAATGCTATGGAGGAAATCGAGGCCTGGTTCGAGGCCTGCGTCCTGCAGCCGTTAATTCAATACCGGTTAGGCGGCTTGAAGCCGCAGCCGTACATGAATATTGCGGAAAGCATGATTGCCATAATCCATGAGCAGTACAAGACTGATTTAACTTTGGAAACATGCGCCGACCAGTTGAAATTTAATCCTGATTATTTGCGCAGAGTGTTTCGAAAAGGCATAGGCATGAATTTCAGCGAATACTTGGCACAGTATCGTTTTGAGGCGTCCAAGCAATTGCTGGAGCATACCGAGTTGACGATTGCCGACATTGCCCAGCAGCTAAATTACAACAACCCGCAAAACTTTATTCGCTACTTCAAAAAAATGATGGGCATGACGCCGGGGCAATATCGCGAAAACATGAAGTAAGAAGTAAGAAGTAAGAGGGACGCCTTGAGGCGTCCTTTGATGAGCGTGTTCGTTTACCTGGGTGCATGGGGAGGAAATGGGTGTGGGCTCCAACCGCTGTTAAAGATTTGTTCCTTGAATGAAATGTAAAGGGTGGAACAAATCTTTAAAGGCGGGCGCTATCGCTTTTCCGCCCACACCCATTTCCTCTCGCAGCTATAAAGTACCGAACAAGTCAAACTCAAACGGACAACCGGCAAGGGTTTTCTTCCTTGCAGGAGGGGATTTCCTGGCAGGTGCAGGCACTGGGGAGGAAGAAGGGAAGAAGGGGAGAAAAGCCCCTCTTCATCCTATTTCTCATCCCCAGTGCCTGCTGTTTTAACGATGTTTTTCATCGCTAAAAGGCGCGACCGTCTGCAAATACGGTAGTTAAGAATGAAAAACATCGGTAAAGTCCCTAATTATCACCCAGAGAGGTCATCCATCCTCTTTTAACGATGAAAATCATCATTAAAGTGGCTGATTGACCTGAAAACACTTGCTTTAGCGATGAAAATCATCGTTAAGTGCAGCAGGCGCTCCACTCGGAGGAGGCGGACCCAATCTGAAGTGGGAGAATGTAGGTGAAAAACCACTCACATTCTGCTTGCGAGTGGCCGAAGCAGCGTAAGTAGCTGAAAAGCCATCCACAATTGCTTAGGCGTGGCCAAAGCAGCAAAATGTAGTCGAAAAGCCACCCATATTCTGCTTGCATATTTAGCTAGCCTGACAACATTGGAACAAAGCTCTCCCAGTCAAAAAAGCCGAACCGTTGGTTTTACCCCGGTTCGGCTTTTTTATGTGGTTCTTTTTTCAGCTAAGAATCTACTACTCTATAGAAATTACTCCACCGTTTTAAGAACTCGCAGCAGCAGGGCCACGGATTCGGCTCTGGTTGCTTTGGCATGAGGTTCAAAACGGTTGCCTTCACGTCCGCTGATCATCCCCTGTTTGCGAAGTGCTTCAACAGCAGTTCTAGCCCACACTGGAATGTCCTTATCATCTGTAAATTTTTCTGCAGATCCTTCAGCAAATTCTTCAGAAAATCCCGCTTCGCCATTCACATTCACATTCAAACTCAGGCTGAGCGCCTTCGCAATCGTTGTGGCGATCTCCGCGCGTGTGATATACGCATCCGGCCGGAAGCTGCCGTCCTCGTATCCCGCCACTAGACCCAAGGCTACGGCTTGGGCTACCTCTTGTTCTGCCCATGCGCCGATTTTTGCCCGGTCTGTAAACGATAAAGGTTTGCTGCTTCCATCACTGTCAGGCTTGAGTGCGTGGATTAGCATCACGATAAATTCGGCCCGGGTTGTTGCTTGGTCCGGCCTGAAGGTATGATCGGGATAGCCGCTAATGAGCTTCTGGGCTAACGCCTCTTGAATGTCGGCTTCTGCCCAATGCCCAGCAAGATCGCTGAGAGAGACAACGGATGGGTCAGGCTGGACGACTGGTTTATCAGGATCAGGCTTTGTTGCGAGCTTTTTACGGTGGATCGTTAAGGTATAAGTTCGCGTAGCGCCATTTTCCGCTTTTACCCCGATTTCAAACACATTATCGCCTTCCTGAAGGCTGAGCTTCGTGCTAGTATCTATTAATTTTCCTTGCTTCGTAATGATAATTTTGGCTAGCGAATGGGAGGCCTTGCTCCTAAGCTCCAGCTCAGCAGCTTCGGTTTCAAGCTTGTAGCTGGTCGTCTTGGTAGTAAAAGCAGGCGTTAGCTCAAATGGCTTGTCATCAATAACAACTGTCAATTCCTTTAGATCAACATTATCGGATTGGCTTACATAAGTATAACTATTCGGACCAGGGGAGGAGGGCTGAATTTCCGCTGAGTTATATGTGCTGAGCGCGTTTTGCAAGGTGCTCACTTCAGCATCCACGACTCCTTGCAAGGCGTTGGTATTATCTGCGATGGTCTGTGCAGCTGTGATTGCATTAAGCAGCGAGGTACGCGCATTAGCAGGGAATTGACCGGCAGCGCTGCCTTCCACTGTTGCTGTCAAACGGCTTTGAGCCGAAGCAATTAACGCTAACAAGGCTGTTTTATCTGCTTCAGGCACTTCTGCAGCATCATATGCATCCACTGCCGCTTGCAAATCGCTGGTTGCTTCTGTAACCTGTAATGCTTTCGCTTCGGCATCACTTGCCACAGACGCTGCTGCTGTTATAGCAGCCTGCAGTAAGGTTCTTGCAGCAGCCGGATATTGACCCGGATCATCGCCCTCCGTCGTGTCCGTCAAACGGGCTTGCGCCAAAGTGATTAAGGACTCCAAGGCCGTCTTGTCCGGCGGTACCTGCCTGACGGCAATGATCCTGTCCACGTATAAGTATTCAATGGCATTGGAATTCGGTGGCGCCAGCCAGACCAGGTGATCATCGATAGCAGAATCGTATTCATACACCCACGGGAATTCCACAAAGTGGTATTCCCCGTCCGCGAACTCGGCATAATCTTTCCAAGCCGTATCTTCCATCGGCGGATAGATGCCGAAATCAAAGGCTTTGTCACTTGGAGAACCCGTTCCGGGGTCGATCCGGACGTTCGCATACAGCTTCCACTTCCCAGTGCGCGGAAGGGTCGTATCTGGAATTTGAATCGCCCAGGTATTCGTATTGCCTGTCACTCTGACGGCAGCGTTGTCGGAAGCTTTAGCATCCTGCACGATTTTCGTACCGACCGGCGTATGCAGACGCATTGCGTTATCCTGGAAGTCTACCCAGTCCGAAGCGGGCAGACTTTGCACAAAATCGGGGATGGTTGGAACTGTCCGTCCCACCTCAATCCATTCATACAGCAATTCTATATTGGTGTTGGCCTTGTAATCCACCACATTCGCGGTATTGGCTTTGAAACGGTCAAAACGGTTCTCAAAATCATAATTCCATGTAATGTTTCTATCTTCCGCCTCTTTCATAAACTCCACACGGCGCATCAAAGTGACATAATCCACTTCCACACGGGCCTTTTGTACATGATCCAGGAATAACGGATTACCAGCGACGGCAGCAGCAGCCTGCTCAAACAAGCCGTCTGCCTGATACATCAAATCAAAGTTCAGGAAGGATGAAGTGATGGGTGTGGAAATAGTCAGTACGGAATCGCTCTGTGCATACGCCTGCTCCAGCGAGTTCAGGTAACTGCTGATGTACGGAGCAGCATCGCCATAATAGCCTTGCACAAACTCATTGATCAGCTGCTGATAATCCTGATTCGGATTCCACAGAAGCTTGGCAGCCACCCAGGCACGCAGGTAAGCGAAGCCGGTTTCGCCCGGAGCGTATATATTTTGCATTTGCTGGCCGAAATAGCCTTTGAATGCCGGGAACTGGGCAATGTATTGAAGCGTTTGGCCCATTGCGTTCAGAACCGGATAAGGCATCAGATAGCCGCCTCCATTATAATCGGTGAGATAGTCCCACAGGATCAGGTTATCCGAGATAGCCGCCCATTTGTCAATATTGTCTTTGTAGAACTGGTTTTGGGTGCTGTTGATTGCACGTCCGTGATCCTTGAAAATGGGGGCGAAGGTGATCACGATGTTGTCTTCGATGGCCATATTTGTAGGCGCTTCCAAACTGAACATATAAGCCAGCGTTCCAATTCTTGCTCCTGGAATGACGGCGCTTACTCTCTGGGCAACATCATTTAACAGATCAAAGGTTGGAGCTGCCAATGAGCCGCCATGCTGATCCGCAAACGCCTGACTGGCCGGATCCGGGATCCAGATGTCGTCCTCCTGGCTGAATCCGTAAGACGCGTCCTTGCCCTCGCTGATACGCTGATTTATTTTGTCGATTAATTTATCCGCCGCAATTTGACGGACATTCTCGTCCATAGCCAACAGCTGCCGGCCGTTATGATATTGAGTCTGAGGTACGATGCTGTAAAAATTGTGTACTTCGTCCGGCCAATACTGGGACCAGCTGTTAAGTCCCGGTTCCGACTGAGGTACATGGTTGTAGCGGTCTGCATATTTGCCATTGAGCAGATTATGCGCACGGTACTGCTCGTTGTTGCCGTCGCTGACATACATTTCGCGGTATTCAAAGCGCGGAATCTGAATATCATCATCAACCGTTACTTCTAGTATGGATGTATCAGGCACGTAGGTATATTCAGGAGCAAACCATTTTACACCCACGTAATTATCCAAAAAGTAATTAACTCCGTACATGGTGCCGCGTGAATGGCTGCCTGCGATGATGATGTTCTGATTGATCTTGCGAATGACAAAGCCGTCATCGCCTAACGTATTCCCGGCCAGCTCAGGAACCAGGCTTTCTGTCAGTGCATTCCTGCCGACAAGCACCACAGGGTCATTGGGCGGAGCGGTGTCCGCCGTTAGTTGAAACGGTGCGCCGGTAACCTGTGTCAAATAATCGGTCAGCTCTTCAGCCGCATGCTGCTCCATGCTGTCTGCGTCCGAATGGACGAACACCTGGTATAGGGCGCTGCCATTGTTGGCCAGTATTACATTGCCTCCAGCAGTCAAATTATTTTCAGCAAACGTGAAACCAGGAAAGACGGTAATCATGAGCACGAGAGACAAAATACCGGCTATTGATTTTCTAATCACTTGAGCGCCTCCAATTTTTCATCGTATTTTTACGTGAAAATCTTTACAATCTAATGCTGAAGCCTCTGGGCGGATAAGACATTGAACGTTTTCAGTTTTATATGCATACCCGTCCCAGCGCATAATCAGCGGGATGTTTGCTGTTTGCTATTTCCTGTTTCCTGATTAGTTTTGGCTTTTGGCGTAATCCGCCGTAAATTCTTCTTCGATTTGCTTGCCGCCATTGTTGGACCAGGTTTCAATCGCCTTGTTCCAGCCCGCTTCATCCAGTTCACCAATAAGGAATTTGTTTCGGGCATCCTCGATTTCTGTCTGCAGCTGTGCGCCTTTTTCAGTGAATGTTTTCGAGATTAGCGGCACCGTCGGGTCATACACAGCATATTTCTCATTTTCTACGATCAGGTTCTTCCATTTGGTTTCCATCGGTTTATCGCCCAGCTTTGCATCGAACAGACCGAACTGGACCATGACCTGATTAAGCGGGTTAATATCCGCATTGTATAATTCCAGGTTTACATTGGGAACACCGTTCTCCATCTTGTAGGTGTTGCCCTCCACGCCATACTTTGTCATATCCTGAATGGCTTCATCCCCAAGCTTATCGTAAAACTGCAGGACCATCTTCAATTCCTCTTCGGTTTTGATACTTGTTTTCGGGAACATAACGACCCCGCCGAAGCCTTGACCGCCGACTGTGAATGTACCGTGAGGTCCGCTGATCGGGCTTATGATGTCAAGTTCCGCTTTAGGATCGAGCTTCTTCAGGTCGTTGAATCGTGCCGTTGTTACAGCATCCATTTCCACTAAAAGCATACCTGTTTTCCCTTGGTTCATATAGTTGAGGAACCCGTCATTGACGATCAGGAAGTCCTGGTTGATTAACTTCTCGTCATAAAGCTTCTTCTGGAATTTCATGGCTTCCAAGTATTCTGGTGTCTTGAAGCTGGGTACAATTTTACCGTCCTTGACTCCCCAGATGTTCGGGGCTCCGAACAGGATGGACAACGTGTCGAATCCATACTGGCTTGTGCTCCAGCCGAACGTGTCAGGCTTGCCGTTTTTGTCCGGATCTTGCGTTGTAAAAGCTTTCAAAATCGTATAGATATCGTCTATGCTCTCGGGCGCTTTGAGCTCAAGGGCATCAAGCCAATCCTTGCGGAAAATGACACCTGGTCTCGAGATCGGTCTGGAACGTGGCAATCCATATACTTTACCATCTACGGAAATATTGCTGTACACTTCATTCTTGATTTTGCTGAGATTCGGATAGTCCTGAATGTACGGACCAATTTCCCAGAACATGCCGGAGCGGACGCCGTTCACAATATTTCCGTCCTTGTTGTCAAGGACAGTGATTACCTGCGGCAAGCCGCCCGATGCCATAGTCGCGTTCAGCTTATCGTCATACGCTTCCCCCGGCACCCAGATCAAATCGAGGTCTACGCCTGTATGCTCTTCGATTTTCAAGATACCCGGATTGTCGGGCTTGGGCGCCTCCGTCGTATACTGGGGAAGCATGATGGAAACTTTCGCGGGAGAGCCTGAGTTACTGGAGCTTTCGGGTTGTTTCGTTGCATTGGAGCTTTCTTTGGGACTGGCCGTTGAGCCTTCCTCTTCATTATTGGACTTGCCGCATGCGGCAAGAAGCAGGAGCATACATACTCCGACAAGCAATGAAAGCAAGAGCCGCTTGTTGATGATTTGTCGATTCGACATGATAGAACCTCCCTAAATAATAATAATAATAATAGCATGTTTATATATATCAGATTTGGCCGATTCGGGTTTAAATGACTTCACCTCCATTCCGGAATAAACCTCCACCGGCCAAATCGTGATCATCCTTTGACAGATCCGAGGAAAATGCCTTTCGTGAAATATTTCTGCAGGAAAGGATAGACGCAAAGGATCGGGATCATCGAGACGACGATAACGGCCATCTTAATCGTCACCGGCGGAGGCATTGTAAAGTTGTCCGCGAATTGAGTGGAATCGCCGATGCCTCCTTGCGACATAATGACAATCTGGCGCAAAAGCACTTGAACGGGCCACTTCGCCGTATCATTAATATACAAGATAGCATTAAAGTAACTGTTCCAGTGGTCGACGGCATAGAACAGACCGATTGTAGCAAGTGCAGGCTTGGAAAGGGGCAGTACGATACGATAGAAAATTTGCAGATCATTGCACCCGTCGATCTTCGCGGACTCTTCCAGTCCATCTGGTAGCTGCTGGAAGAAATTTTTGAGTACAATCAAATAGAAAGCGCTTATTGCAGTAGGTAAAATTAAGGACATATAGGAATCTATAAGCCCGACTGATTTGACGACCAGGAACGTCGGGATCATGCCCCCGTTGAATATCATGGAGAACACGACTAGCAGCAGAATGATCCGCCTTTTTCCAAAATCCCGCCGAGCGAGCGGGTATGCCATCAAACTGGTCAGAATGAGATTGAACAACGTACCGAAGGCCGTAAGCGAGATCGATACCCAGAGGCTTTTCAAGATCGTATTGGTGGACAAAATGTACTGATACGCCGAGAAGTCGAACTTGCTCGGGAACAGCATGAACCGCTTGGTCAACACTTCTTCCGGAGCGGCCAAGGAAGCAGCTATAATATAAATGAACGGCAGCAGCGTAATGAGAGACAGCAGTGACAGGAACGCAATGTTTAACAGGTCGAACAAGCGGCTTCCGAATGATTTGTCAGCAATCAAAAGATACCATCCTCCCCATATTTTCTTGCTATCAGATTTGACATATAGACAAGCAAAGCTCCGACAACCGATTTGAACAAACCAACAGCTGTACTGTAGCTGAAATTACCTTGCTGGATCGCGACCGTATACACATACGTATCGAAAACTTCCCCTACTTGCCGGTTCACCGAGTTTACCATCAGGAATATTTGCTCAAACCCGACATCGAGGAAGCTGCCCAGCCGGATAATAAGCAGAATGACGATCGTACTGCGGATCGCTGGCAGCGTGACATGCCATATTTTGCGCATGCGCCCGGCTCCATCAATCGTTGCCGCTTCATAGGCTTGCGGATCAACGGAACTCATCGCCGCCAAGAAAATGATGGCGCTCCAGCCTGATTCTTTCCAAATCACCTGCGAAGTGATCATAAACCGGAACCATTCCGAGCTCTGCAGGAAATTGATAGTTTTAATTCCGCTCACTTCCATTAAATAAGGGACGATACCGTCCTGAATCGAAAACAGCATGTAACAAATCCCTACTACAACAACCCAAGAGATGAAATGGGGGATGTACAGCACCGATTGCACAAACCTTTTCATAAACCTGAATCTGACTTCGTTCAACAGAAGCGCCAGCACAATGGGAAAAGGAAAAAAGAAAACGATATTGTAGAGCGCCAGCACAAACGTATTGCGCAGCAGCATCCAGAACGATCTTTCATGAAAAAAGCGCACAAAGTGGTCGAACCCGACCCATTCGCTGCCCCACACACCGAGAAACGGGTGATAGTTCTGAAAGGAGATGATCAATCCCCAGATCGGGACGTATTTAAAAATGATAAAAAAAACGATTCCCGGAAGCAGCATTGCGTACAGCCATCTGTTCCGGACGAGTTCTGCCTTCATTCATCCAGCCACCTATCTCTTTAAATTGTCGATGTTATCTATCGGCAAACCCAAGTATAGGAGGCGTGAAGCTTAATCGTCAATAATCTGTAACGTACCAGATTAAGGATGGGCCGATTCCCAGCTGCAGCAAGGGTTTGCGGCTCCGTATAATCATTTGAGGATTAGGGTACAGGCCAAAAAAGTAATCGTTTTCTATAGTTTGGGGAGATGGATTAGATGTCACATGTGGCAGGGAATAGAAAGGAGCGAGGGGTTAGGTGGATGGGGAAAAGCTGCCTCATAGAATAATATATTTCTTTAAAGTGGTGAAGCGAGGAAGCGTTGATGTGTTCGAAAATGGAATCATATGAGAACCTCAAATTCTCATATGTGCACTATCCCTTAGACTCAGAAAGCCTCATGTTGGCTTTTCATTTGGGCTTTGAGCATGGCATGTTCGGAACTTTGAAACTGAGTGGGAAGGGAAGTGGGAGGAAGAGCGAGAAAGAACGAGAAAGAGCGATAGTGGCAGCCCGTCTCCCCCGAATGAAGCATGTGCTTGACTTAACGATGTTTTTGATCGTTAAAGTAAGGATTCCAGGCCAATCTGTCACGTTAATGATGTTTTTCATCGCTAAAAGAGGACGGAGGGCCTTTCTGGGGGTAGAAAAGCGGCTTTAACGATGTTTTTCATCGTTAAAGTAAGGTTGTAGAGATGACTTCGTGCTTTTAACGATGAAAATCATCGTTAAAGCAGCAGGTCCACCCGGTTGCGCAAGCTGGCGGCGCGATCTTCAGTCTCAACGGCTTGGCCCGCGGGGAAATCTCCTTCAATCAAGAGGAAAACCCTTGCTGGCAATCCGTTTGAGCTTAGTGTTCGTGCGATTGTAGCTAAAGAGAGGTAAGGGGTGTGGGAGGAAGAGCGGCAGCGTCCGCCTTTAAAGATTTGTTCCTACCTCCTCATCGATACCATTCAAGGGAACAAATCTTTAACAGCGGCTGGAGCCCACGCCCCTTACCTCCGCAACGCTCCTACGTCACGAACACGCTCATCAAAGGACGCCGCAAGGCGTTTAATCTACTAAATCAAACCAAACCGTAAAGATCGAACCTTCTCCCTTATAACTCGTGACATCCACTGAAGCATGATGCTCATCTATAATAATTTTTGCTATTGATAGACCCAAGCCCGTACCTTCAATTTGTCCTCTTGAATTATCAGCCCTGTAAAACCGATCAAAAATAAAGGGAATCTCAGAGTTGGCGAGCCCAATGCCTGTGTCCTTGATGCTAATACCTATCATTTGCTCTTTTCTTTCTATGCTCAGTTCAACCGATCCTGACAATGTGAATTTAAAGGCATTTTCCAGGAAAATGAACAATAATTGCTGTAAATAATCCCTATTTCCGAGGATATAAGCATCTTCCAGCAGGTCGAGAGAGCTTGTAGACCACTGGATTTGTTTAGGTAGAACATCAACCTTACGGATTACGGACTCCACGATGGGCAGCAGCTCGACTTTTTCCAATTCTATGTTCATTTGAGAATCTGACCTTGCCAAATACAGCAGATCACTTACCAGTTTTCGCATCCTGTCCGATTCTTCAACGATATCATCAATGGATTCCAAGGAATCTCGCAGCATCTCTGTATCTATATACTCAGGGGTTGCTCGTTCCCAAACCTTTCTTAACAATTGAGCGTTCCCCGAAATAGAGGTCAGAGGCGTCCGCAATTCATGGGAGGCATCGGCGACGAACCTTTGCTGCGTCATATATAAGTTGTTTATTTTGGTGTAGTTGCCTTCAATACTTTCCAGCATAGAGTTGATAGCAACGGTTAATTGGCCAATTTCATCATTTGGATTTTTATAGTAGATCCTTTCGGTGAGCTTTCCTGTGCCCCGGATCTGATCCAGCTTTTGAATGAGCATATGGATAGGGCTGAGAAACTTTTTCGAAAAAAACATGCCCAAAATTACAGCTAATAAAACGACACCTAAGGTAAGCATATAAAGACTGAAACGCAAAACTCTGAAAAAGTTCTCAAATTGATTAATATTGATTCCGGACTGAATGGTTCCAACAATTTCCCCGTTCAAAACTATAGGGTACGTATATACAAGAATGGCTGTGTCGTAGAGCGTAACGGTGTCATAAAAAGGCTTTTCATTCACCTTATCCCGCTCCAGGGGCAGCTCGAAATATTTCAAATTGTTTGATTTGGTCACCAAGCCATTGGAAAAATTAGTGATTTGAATAAACATGCCTTCCTGAAGCAGCTCATATTCATCAATATTAATAAATAAATTCCAGGCTTTTTTTGAAAAAGTAAATTTAAATGAGATGGATTTGTTGATGGCTTCGACTTTATAGGCGATGTTTTTTTGAATGTCATTATAAATATAGTTGTGCAAAAAAGTGTACAGTACGGTTCCGAAAATAATTAATGTTGCCATTAAAATGATAGAAAACATCAAAGAAAGTTTAGTCTTAAGCGTCATATGCCCCGGCCCCAGCCTTGTCTTATATTGGTATGTCCGGTTAAGATATCACACCAACATTAATTCCATATTAAAAAGGACGCTTTGAGGGACAACGTCAATTTCGTCAATAAGGTAATTTGTCAACAGTCCCTTGAGGCGTCCTTTGATGTGCGTGCTCGTGATGCCAGCGCTTGAGAGGTAAAGGATGATGGACAGCCAGTAGGCGTCTGTTTCCTTCAACTCTTACGTCTAAACGTCCGGATCATCAGAAATAAAAAATAGGGAGCGCCGATTAACGTAATCAATAAGCCTGAAGGAATTTCTTTCGGAGCTAGTATGGTACGTCCGATTGCATCGGTCATAACTAGCAGCAGAGCGCCCAGCAAACCTGATAGTACTATGGACTGCCTCGTATGATGGCCGATCAGCATACGTACCGCATGCGGTACGATTAAGCCGAGGAAACCGACTGTGCCGATAGAAGCAACGGCTCCTGCCGCGAGCAGAACACCGACAATCATGGCGGCTAGTCTCGTTTTGCGAACCGCAAGGCCCAGTCCTGTGGCACTGTCGTCACCGAAGGCCAGCAGATCGAACCTGCGGGCAAGGTACAGAGCTATTGGAAGCAGAACGACCAGAAAAATGGCAATCAGCGCAACCTGCTGCCAGGTCCGGCCATACGTAGAGCCAGTGAGCCAGATGTAACCCGAGCTGCCCCAAAGCGAACCCCGTACAATCAAAGCCTGGATGCCCGCTGATCCGAAGGCCGAAACCGCGATTCCTAGCAGAATCAGCACAAAAGGATGAAGTCCTTTACGCCACGCAAGCAAGAACACACATGCCGCTGCAGTCAAGCCGCCAGCTATAGCGGCTACTGGCAGGAGAGTGACAGGAACTTGAGGCCAGGCAATCAGAATGAGCATGGCTCCGAACCCTGCTCCTGATGTGACGCCTATTATGGAAGCATCCGCAAGCGGATTGCGAACCGCGGCCTGAATCAGTACCCCGCTAACTGCTAGTGCGATCCCTGCACCCGCCGCTACAAACGTCCGCGGAAGCCGTAAATTCAACAGAGTGGAATAGGAGGAAGCGTCACTTGATCCAAATAGGCTGCTGAACAATTGCCCAAGAGGGATTTGGGTTCCGCCCATCGTCATGCTGACCAGGATGAGTGCAACCACTAGAAAGAACATAATAACAGCCATGCGGTTAAAGCTCATATGCACGAATCTTCCGCCTGCCTGCATGGACATTTGTCCAACTGAACCTGTTGTCCCTTTCATCTTGCTCAAGACTAGCCAGACTAACCATGGCGCGCCTATAATCGCCATGACAGCTCCAATTGGCATCTCTCCTACATTGCTTCTCACAACTCTGGATAATACATCGGCAGCCGTAATCAACACCGCGCCCCAAAGCGCCGCGCCCGGGATTAGCCAACCATGCTTGCGCAATCCCATCAGACGAATCAAATGCGGGGCGACCAGACCGACGAAACCGATCGGGCCGACTACGCTCACAACGACAGAAGCGACAAGAACAGCCAAGGCCAGACCTGCAAGTCTCGTCCAATCGACCTTTTGTCCGAGCGAACGCGCTGTCGCTTCATCCAGAGTGAGCACATCGAATTGCTTGCCCAGTAAGATGGCGAGCAATATCATACCGAGCACCCAAGGCCAGGCAAAGAAAACTCCATCCCAATCTACCTGAACCAGGCTGCCAGCGCCCCATAAAAACAAGTTCTGCGTTTCCGTTGCTTTAAAGATATGGATAGCTCTTGTGAAGGATTCGATGACTAGCGAGACGATCATCCCTGCCAGTACGAGCCGTAGAGGACTAGCCATTTTGCCGCCTCCAAGCAAGTAAGCGATGGTTGCAGCCATCGCTCCGCCGACAGCTGCGAAGGTAAGTGGAGAAACGGAAAGGATTCCAGGAAAAAAAGCCGTTCCTAGCACAACCATGAAGTAAGCGCCCGAATTAATGCCGAGCGTGTCTGTAGATGCAAGCGGATTTTTCGTAATGGTTTGCAGCAGCGTTCCTGCCAGCGCAAGTCCAGCTCCCGTTAATAGCCCTAAAATGGTTCTCGGCATTCTTAAATCCCAAACGATGTTGTGGTCAGGCAAGCCTTGATTGTGGAGCAGTGCATCAATCACGGTTTGCACTGGAATTTTGGCTTCTCCGAAGCATAGGCTCACAAAAAAAAGTATACCAAGGGCGACAAAGCCGCCCCCGAATATACAGATCATTCTCCATGTAGATGTCATTTGGTTAGTGAGGTGACAACACGATCAACGAGCGACTTGGAGGAAATTGGACCGCCGAAAGTCCAAGTGTCTCCATCAATCGGATACGTTCGTTTTTCTTTTACGAAATTCAATCCGTTCCAGACGGAGTTATTCTTCAGTGGCTCACCGAACACATCATCGTCAGGTTGAACGATATAAATAAAGTTGGAGTCGGATACCGCAGGGAGCGCTTCGATGGTTGAATTCGTAAATCCGTATTTCTCGAATTTTTCGGTTTTCCAATCGTTTTTGAGTCCGATACGGCTAAGAGTCTGAGAAACGGTGGATGTATCAGTAAACATCCGGACGGTAACGGCATTCTGGTAAGTAAAGGCCTGCGTAATGACATAATTCAAATCCGCTTTGCCTGCTGCAGCAAGCTTTGTTTTAGCTTCTGTGTAATGCTGCTCCAGTTCGGAGAGAACCTTCTCGGCCTCTGCCGTCTTGCCGGTTGCTGCGGCAATCGCATTAAAGATCTCAATCATTCTCGTATAAGAATCGCCTTCATCTGCATAAGGATCGAACTCGATCGTTGGTGCAATAGCTTTCAATTGATCATAGTGTGCGCTGTTATTGTCTGTGTTTGAAATAATAAGGTCAGGTTTTAAAGCGGCGATGGCTTCAAAGTCAGGCTCCCAGCGTAACCCGACATCGGTAACGTCCGCGCTTAGTGCAGCTTCTGCGCCAACCCATGTCTTGTACTCCACATTATCGGCGTTGCCGACTGGCTGAATGCCCAGAGCAACCAGGCTCTCAGAGAAAATCCACTCCAGCCCCACTACGCGTATCGCCGGCTTATCCAGCACGGTCTCACCCTTCGCGTGAGTAATCTTTAGGGGAAACGCTCCCTCTGAAGTGTTCGAATTGCCAGAAGCCGTCTCGGATGGCTTGGCGGAAGGGGGTGGCGACGACTCTCCGGAGCCTGATTTGTTGCTGCCGCAAGCAGCTAAGACAAGAATGAACGATAGAATGACCACAGTTATAGATGATGATTTAAATAAACGCACTTTCTCTTTCCTCCCTTTTATGTAACCCTATAAATTTAAGAAATTACTGCTCTGTTTTCTAGTCAATGACAATGATAATCGTTATCATATTGATTGTCAACGCTAAACTTTGGATTACTTAGATGAATAATATTCCTAATTTTTCATTTTTTTCTAGTTGATAGAATCAAAGAAAAAGGAGTTAGTAATAGTGATTATGGAAGTGGAATGATAGTGGAAGAGAGCGTTGGATGTTGGATTTTAAAAGTTGAATGTGATGTTGGATGTTGGATGTGGAGGGGAGGTTTGCAACATAGTGATGGAACACAGTAGTATTGTTCTCAACAAGCGCAGTCGGTTGTAGTGTTTGTGGTTTTTTGTCGTGTTAAAAAAGGACCCCAGAAGATGTATATATGAAGGTTATTTGCTGCGTACGTGGATATGCATTTGAGCAACCTTATTTCGATAGATTGTGGTAGACGCACGGGCCCTGTCCGAATATTCTGGCCCTGGCGGAAGCCGGCTATACGAATGTGAAGCTGTACGGTGGAAGCTGGAGTGATTGGATCTCGCACGAGGAGAATCCTATCGCTCCAGCTCTCGTCTTTCTTATTGTACTTTCTGGATCTCCAGTAACTGACCGAACAATCCATCCATCTGCTTGGAGAGCTGATTGTAGCCTCCCTGCTGAATGAGTCTTCCCTTATCGAGTACGATAACCTGATCAGCATGTCGAAGTGTGGACAATCGATGAGCGATAACAATAATCGTCATGCTTCCTCTCAATCTCTCAATCGACTCTTGAATAATCGCTTCATTATCGCTGTCAAGCGCACTTGTAGCTTCGTCCAGAATAAGAATAGCCGGCTTTCGAAGTATTGCTCTTGCCAATACGATTCTTTGACGTTCTCCCCCCGACAATCGTACGCCGCGTTCACCGATCACCGTCTCCAGTCCATCGGGCATCTGCCGTACCAATTCCTCAGATGCTGCGAATCGCAGCGCCTCCCACATTTCTTCATCCGTTGCATCAGGGGCAGCTGCATAAAAATTTTTTTTAATCGTGGAGTGGAATAAGAATGGGTCCTGGGGCACATAACCTACGGACCCCCTTACTCTTATCGATAATTCCGCGCTTAGCTCCTTTCCGTCAATCAACACTTGACCCTTCTCCGGTTCGATAAGTCCGATTAGAAGATCCACTAGCGTACTTTTACCCGCGCCTGATTTCCCTATTATAGCGGTCATGCTGTTAGCCGGCATTCTTAAGCTAATATCTTGCAGCGCATAGGCTTTCTGATTTGGATCATAACGATAATAAACATTTCGATATTCAATATCCTGCTCTACGCGAATGTTTTCGGTTTGGGAAGCAAGCTGAATTTCCGTTACTCTAGCTGCCTTATAGTCTTTCTCCAGCTCTATTAAGCTGTTGAAGGCTGGAAGCGATTGCGACAGCTGCTCCCAACGATTCTGTATGGATGCAAACCTCGGCCAAAGACGGGAGAAAATCATGATAATAAAAACAAGCTTTTCGGCCTGTACTTGATAGAAGACAACTGATGTATACATAAAAATAGAAATTAAAAATCCGGATACTATTTTGTGATAAAACGTTGAGCGATTTTGCAATCTCATAAACTGAATGGAATTCCACTCCATCTTATCGCACAGTTCGCGAAACCAATTTACATGCTGTTGCTCCATTAAATTACTTTTGATTTCTTTGATACCGTTGAAATGGTTTGTCATGCCAGCCATATAAGCTTGAGTTAATGATGTAGCTTGTTCACCGTAAGCACGAGAGTTTTTCACAAACTTGCGGGAATACAGACCAAGAGCAATACCGCAAACCAATACGGTTAGAGTCAGTTCAACCGACAGCCATAACGCAATGAAAATTTGAACCAATGTGAACAGCCCCATCAGAATCAGGCCAAGAAATACATACACTCCATAATTTACACGATGCAGCTCATTGGTCATATTATTGATGAGATCAGATCTTCTTTTTTTCAAGAAAAATGACCAATTTGCCCGCATGATGGATTCATGAATCTCCAGCCTCAAATACTTAACAAAGCCATGACTTATTTTTTCATTCATGACCGACAAATATCTCTGTAGTAGAGCTTGTCCTGTCCACATCACAAGGAAGATCACTAATGTAATCGAAAAGGCATGCTCAACAGGTAAATTTTTTAACGGTTCAAGTATCGTAGAGAGGAATGGGATGGCACCCGATGAGGCATCAAAAAGCCCAATCAGACCAAGCATGGCTGCCAGTAGGAAATATCCTATGCCTTCAATCATACTAATGATCATCATGCCGACTTGAGGAACATATAACTTCAGGCCTGCGTAATGATGTAATTTTCTTATATAAACCCACAAATTCGCCATAGGCGTTAAGCTCCTTCTTCGATCGCTTCTACAATGAGCGTTTCAATTAACTTAATCCTTCGCTACATCAAGAACATAGAGATTTAATTTCACTTTGAAGGGTTAGGCCGAAAGCGGTAATCGAAGAAAAGCCCTTATACTCGGAACAAGTATACGGGCTTTACTTCCTAATAACTTTGGGTGCCTATCCGATTATGATGGATCAAGAATAGCACCGCACTTGATTGCGTTATTATGTCCGTCATTGTTCGCGTCAGGATTACACCAATTCGGTCCTCCCATCGTCATCTGTACCGTTAGAACCTCCAACGTTGGCTGCTGCCACTCCCGCTTCGTAGGATTTGTCATATAGAATCACCTCCTTTCAAGAAAACGATTTAGGACAATTGCTTTATAAAGCGATAAGCGATCAAGCTGCGCATCAATAATCGGGCATCTAGATCAAAAGCATATTCGAGCTTTGGCTCCGTTCCCAGCTTTTCAAGGGATTGTTTGATTTGAGGAACATTCAAATAGTATGAGGCGTTAGAATCTCTGCAAAGCTTGTGCAATTGATCCCTGAACTCTCCCCAATCCGGCAGCATCCGATAAATCCAATCCGCTCCCTGTACACCCCTAGCGTGAATATTCATCCTCACCATATCGGGCAGGTAACCCTCCATCGATCTTCGTATAAGGGAGCGATCGATTCCATGTTGAATATATTGATTGTGTGGCAAAGATAGGCAGAATCGAATAATTCTTGGATCACTGGTGGGATCACGCTCACTTACTGCATAAGGCAATGACAGCTTGGTCGTCGACGTGCCTATGTGGTTAGATGCCGAAAAGCGTTGAAATTGATTATTTCTTGCGGTAACCTCATCTGGAGCGTAGGCCGTGAGTCCGACAGGATGATGCATTAGCTTATCTATAACCTTCGTTCTAGCAGCAAAGTCGGGATGAATAACCAGCGGAATGTTAGACTTCTTCTTGGCAAGAGCCGATCTAAATAAATAGGCATAAGCTTGCTTGGCAATAATCGGGATAACAACAGATTTGCCCGTTCTCATCAGCCGTGTATAGTCGTTTAATTCTTGAAAAACATTCGTCCAACGCAGAGTACGAAATAACCGTGCGTAATAATCAATGGGATCTCCCCATGAGATGGTATAGTTGCCACGGCTCCCATTCAGTAAAACGCCTACATTCTGTTCTTGGGACTTCTCCAGCATACCCGTCAACCAAAAAGAGTTTTCAAAAAACTTATAAGGCCCCTCCATCAGCTCCAGCATGGTATCCATCTCGCTGATCGCATTACGGCCTTCAAAGGCTAAATAGTTTTCTTTAATATTGCCAATATACCGGGCTGATTCCTGGATGTAGGGGGTTTCGTTTGCAATAAGACTTTTCGGCGTCCAATCCTCGAAATTTGCTGATGGGATATAACTGAAGGCATGCAACACCTTGCCTTCCTGAAGAAGCGGTTTCGCTGCGAAGCTTGCAACGGCGCCAGAATCCAGCCCACCGCTTAATCTCACGCCAACCTGGCGATACGTTCGCAGCTTTGATTGAACAGCCTCTTGGAAGACCTCTCTAAAAGCATCCACGTAATCGCCATTCGTCTGCAGCTTAAGCTTATGGGACGATGCTGCCAATTCATCGTATTGCTCAATCGTGACGACTCCCTCTGCCACTGTAAAGGAATGGGCGGGCGGCAGTTGCTTAATATCTTCATAAACAGTGGAGTGAACGTCGATTGTATCCAACATCATAGGAATGGCCAAAAATTCTGCAAACCATGATTCATTTAGCTTTTTATGTATGCCGGGTACTACAAATAAAGGATTAATAACTGTACAGAAAGCGAAGCGGGTCGATACATGATGATAATACAACGTTCGTCTGCCTAACAAGTCACGTGCTCCAAAAAGCTGTTGGCGGCGTTTATCCCAGATGATAAAGGCGTAATCACCTATCAAATACTTCGGAGTACTCTTTCCCCACTTCATGTAGGCAGCGAGAATAAGTTCGGAATCTGTAATTGTTTTCCTTGTGGAATATTCAATTTCCAACTGATCGCATAGTTGCTTCCTATTGTCGATTATGGCATCAGCCGTAATAACAAGCTCTCTGTTTACATCATAACGAGGAAGAACCTCGTTGATGGACTCTGGTGTAACCCATTGTGCATGGCAGCCCATTGACAGGCAATTACCGCGCCAAATATTCACTTCGTCTGCAGGATATTTCCGCAGCGCTTTCATCATATGCACTATCGTTTCACCAGATGAATATTCATCATTCAGGTCAAGGATACCAGCAATCAAGCTCAACATTTCGCCCCGCTTTATTTAACGATTGTAGTTCTTAATAAAAAACAGTTGGATATGAACAGATTGTACCATATCCTTACTCTTTTGTAACTACAAACCCGGTTATTTTTAAGGGAATATAGACCTACTTTATCAATAAATCGATTCAATAAATCCAATAAAACATTCGTTTAAAAGAACACTGCTTCATTAATATGAAGTAGGCCAAAAGTCGCATTAAAGGGGAGGAATTTGAATCACTCCAATGACCAGTGTGCTGCAATTTTCCAAATGGAAGCAGATTACCAAGCTGATTGTCCCTTCGGCGCTTCCCAATATTTTGTTGGGTGTTCGTCTGTCCCTTGGAGTTTCCTGGCTGGGCATTGTAGTTGCGGAGATGATGGGCTCCAATGCGGGGATCGGCAACATGATTCAGGAAGCCAGGCAGTTCTCGCAGACGACGATCGTTTTATCAGGTATTGTAATATTTGCGATTGTAGGTAAGCTCTCCGATTCACTGGTGCGTTTTCTGGAAAATCGCTGGCTGAAGTGGCGGGATAATTTTCAGGGATAGGGATGCGGAGAAACAGTGATATTCATAATTAAAATGGTATAATAGCTGTAAAATGTGCAGGTATGGCTCTAGAAAAGCTAGAAAAGCTAGAAAAGCTAGAAAAGGGGAATGAAGAATGGGGAGTTTCATAGCGAAGTTAAATTTTCACTGGGATCAGCTGCTGATCTCAGCTTGTGGGCCTCAGTAATGGAAGAGCGATTTGACGTTCGTTTATTGCCGGTAAGCACCAAGCTGCTTGAAAATTATGCGGTTGCCGAAGACTTTCCTTTCTGGATCCAAAAAAATGTGCATGATGCCCAGGATAGTCCCGGTCTTCATGGTCACGACTTTGTTGAGATGATTTTTGTCGTTGAAGGCTTCGCCACTCATAAATACGAGGATATTTCCTATGATGTAAGAGCGGGTGATGTTTTTATTATTAATCCCGGAGAAATGCACGGGTATGAATTGCAGGCGGGGCAGCAGATGGAGATTATCAATTGTTTGTTTCATCCTGGTCTCATTCAGCAGTCGCTGCTGCAACAATTGGACATGATCCATTCCATGGATTTCTTCTATGTGCAGCCGTTTCTTCATAAAGATAAGCGATTCCACCACAAGTTGAATTTACGGGGAGAGGCAGCGGATAGGCTGCTGTTTATTTTTGGCGATATGCTTGAAGAAATGGAGAAGCGGGTTTCTGGCTACCGCGCTCTTGTGCAATTGAAGATGGTGGAGCTGTTGATTCGGCTTTCCAGGTATTATGAAGTACAAGAACGGGAACTAGAGCAGGGGACCACTGTACTGACAGCACCGTCCTTTTCTTCACGCAGCGAATTGCTCGTTAAACGTATCTGCGGATATTTGGAAAGGCACTATGACAGCAAAATTGCATTGACAGATATCTCCAAATTATTTCATATCGGCATTAGGCAGTTGAATAGGCAATTTAAGCGATATAACGACTGCAGTGTGATCGAGTATGTTCACCGGCTGAGGATTGAAAGGGCAAAATGCCTGCTAGCCGAGACAGATGAAACGATTGCAGCCGTGGCAGCAGCCATTGGTTATGAAGATGCTACATTTTTCAATAAATTGTTTGGCCGGAGGGTTGGTTGCTCACCTGGAAGGTATAGGGAAATGAATAATAGCATGGAAGATTAACGTGCTTAATATATAGTCATGATGGCTGTTTCTGGTGCTTTTCTGGGAATGGCTTTTGCCTTGTTATTGCGTTGTAGGCTGTAAGCTGCTGCATATGACCAGATCGGCAATACAGAAGTCCTGATCAACTATATCTTTGCTAGGATTTTCCGATGTAACATTAAGGGTATTAATGGATGGTATTAATGGATCCAGAGATCCTATGGAGGGAAAATATGCTGCTTGAAAAAAGTGTGGAAGATGGAGCGGATGGAGTTTTACAAAGGGAGTTTCTTCAACCCAGCGATGAGTTTACTCCGATTCCATTCTGGTTTTGGAATGATGAGCTTAAGGAAAGTGAGCTGCTTCGCCAAATACAGGATTTCAAGGATAAAGGAGTTATGGGCTTTGTGATCCATCCGCGGCTTGGACTGCCCGAAACCATTCCCTATATGTCAGAGATTTATTTACAAATGGTGGAGACTGCTGTGAGAGAAGCGGAAAAACAGGAGATGGTCGTTTTTTTATATGATGAAGCGATGTATCCTTCCGGATCTGCTATGGGGATGGTGGTGAAGGCTAATCCTGCTTATGCCAGTAAGGGACTGAAAATGACCGAGCTCCGCTGTGGCAACGAACCGATCTATACCCTTCCATCCTGTAGCCTTCCATTGGAGGGGGTAGAGGCAGAGGTAGAGGGAGCGGGAGACATATGCGTCTCCGCACAAGCCATTGTGAAAACGGCTGCGGGTAAAATCGATATAAAACAGACGATTCTACTTGATATCGAGGCAGGAACAGAAGCAGGAGCAGGAGCTTCAGGCATCGTGGTAAGATTTGTACCTCCTGATGACCAGGATTGGTCTGTGGTGTTTTTTAGTGAGGTGTTCTCCATGGGGACTATTCGCGGGGTTCATTTCGGGCAGGATGACGGAGAGGCAGGAGCTCCTCCTGCAGCAGATTTATTAAATCCGCAGGCTACAGAAACGTTCATCCGGCTTACCCATGAGAAATATTACGAGCGGCTAAAACCTTATTTCGGCAGTGTAATTAAAGCGATGTTTACAGATGAACCGAATATGCTGGGCAGAGGGGCTCTTCCATCCCTTCAACCTTGGACGAACGGTTTTCTGACTTATGTACAAAGCTTTGGATTCAGGGAAGCCGAGCTGCCCGTTCTTTGGCTGGAAGCCGTGGAGGAGACGGATGCCATTCGTCGAGCCTACAGCAAAGCAGTAAATAGCAAGCTTACTGAGAGCTACTACAGGCCGCTATCCAGATGGTGTGAGGAGCACGGTGTTCAGTTGACAGGGCATCCAGGGGGAAGCGGAGATATTGGGCTGCTTGAGCATTTCCAGTTGCCGGGTCAGGATGTCGTGTGGAGGTACATTGAGCCGGCAGAGGGGAAAATGCTTGACGGCCCGCACAGTACAATGGCCAAGTGCGCTTCCGATTCTGCGAGGCACAGGGGAAGAAGAAGGAACGCCAATGAATGCTTCGGTGCCTGCGGCAAAAACAATATCGGCTGGAACTTCAGTCCGGATGAAATGAAATGGTACATGGACTGGTTGTTTGTCAGGGGAACCAATCTGTTGATTCCGCATGCTTTCTACTACTCCATCTTAGGTGAACGAAAGAACGAAAGACCGCCGGATGTCGGGCCGAACAGCCCCTGGTGGCCGCATTATAAGGAGATCAGCAATTATATAAAAAGAATGAGCTGGCTGATGACGGACGGTGTGAATGTGACTCCAATAGCTGTGTTGTGTGAGGAAGACTTTTTACCGTGGCAAATCGTCAAACCTTTGTATGAGAATCAGATTGAATTTAACTACCTGGAGGAGGCTTTGTTCGTCTCGTCCTGCCAGCTTCGTGGTGGTTCTATAGAAATTGCCAGGCAAAGCTACAGCGTTATCGTAGTGGAAGCTCCTGAACGTTATAGTGAAGAAACACATGCTAAGCTGCAGGAGTTCAGCAATCAGGGGGGCAAGGTTATTGTTTGGCGAACCGAAGGCAATGCTTCCAATAATTCCAGTACCTCCAGTACTTCACATGATTCAAACAGTTCAAACAGTTTAAATGATTCAAATATTTCCCCGCTAAAAAAAGCCGTTGAGATTACTTCGGTGGAAGAAGTGATTGCTGCCGTGGATCAATGTGTAAAGTGTGATGTGCGGTTACAGCCATCCGCTGGATTCCTTCGTGTGAGTCATATTCGCAAGGGTGACAGGCATTGGTATCTTTTGGTCAACGAGGGTGAGGAAAGCTATGAGGGCATGATGGATCTGGCGGTTTGTGGAAGGGTTGAGAAATGGAGCCCATGGCATGCTTCTATTGAGAAGCAGTCCATCTCCAATATGGATGCGGATAGTGTAAGCTTTCCAATTCGTTTGGATAGAAGGGAAAGCGTCATATATTATGTGAACCCAGATCAGCAGCCAGTTTTGGAGGATCAAAGTGAGGCCGGGGAACAACGTCCGATTAAAGGCACGGAACATCAGGGACTTCTACTGGAGCTTAAAGAGGGATGGACGGCCGTGGCAGCTGCTTTAACCGGGGCGCAGTCAGTTCAATCGGCTACATTGAAATCCTGGACGGAATGGAAGGGGATGGAGCATTTTTCGGGATCGGTTGTTTACGAGACTACTTTTGATCTTACTGATCTTGAACTTGAGCTTGAATCTGAATTTGAATCTGAGTTTGAAATTGAGGTTGAGTCTGAGTCTGAGTCTGAGTCTGCGCATAAACCTGGTTGCCAGATTCGTCTGGATTTAGGTGAGGTTCAGGAGATTGCTGAAATTTTCGTCAATGATGTGTACATCGGCACCCGAATGTGGAGTCCGTACCAAATCTCGATTATGGCGGAAGTCCTTCATAGAGGAAGCAATAAGTTAAGCCTGCGCGTAACAAATAGTCTGGCTAATGCGTATAATCAGGCGCTACTTCCCTCTGGGTTGATGGGTCCTGTAACTATTACATCCATTCCATTCAAGGAAACAAATCTTTAACAGCGGCTGGAGCCCACAGCCATTCCCTCCCCTAACCACCAACATAACGAACACGCACATCAAAGGACGCCCCGCAAGGCGTCCTTCTCAATTATTGAGCTACGGATTTCAACCAATCGTTAACTTCCTTCGTGACCTGCTCACCGCCATTTGCTTTCCAGTTGGCAACGAATTTGTCAAACGCGTCAACCGGCAGCTTGCCATAGATGATTTTGTTGAACGTTTCCAGCTCGGACTGGCGAAGAAGATTCCATTTCGAGATCATCGTTGGAGTAGCCGCGCCGGTAAAATAATTTTGCTTGCGGATGTCCGCTTGTGACATGACCACTTTCGCAGCGTACCAGTTTTCCGGTTTCCGGAACTCTGCAAGCTGCTTCTCATAAGGGGTAACCGGCGCATTGCCGTCCGCAAGCTTTACGAGCGTTTGCATGTATAGATCTGGAATTCGCGCCGGTCCTGTTATGAACGGGAAGTCATTATTGAAATCTTTGATTTTATCTTTGTTGCTGGTAGGCTGTCCATCTACGGTATCCCAATCATACCCTTGGGCAAAGCCGTATTCGAATTTGCTGCCGATGGACGGATTGGCCAGGTTGTCTAACAGATAGTTGTAATATATGAAAATCGCTTCCGGATGCTCAGCATCTTTATTAATCATGAAGCTGCTGTTAACACCGGAGTTTTGCCATTTGGTGCCCATTAGTCCATCCGGACCTGCAGGAACAGGATAGGCTTTAAACTTGGAGCCTTTTACGTTTTTCAACAAATCTGGAGCCGGCCAGTCCGGAACCCAGTTGGCTCCCGGCAAAATGCCAGCATTTCCTTTGGTCCAGATTTCAGCTGATTTCCCCTCATCCCACAAAGCCGAATCGGGATGAATATAGCCTTTGTCCGTCCATTCTTGCAGCTTGGCAAGTGCTTGCTTGGCTCCCGGATGGATGGAACCGTATTCCAGATTGCCATTAGCATCTTTGTTCCATTGCTCCTGAACCGTTCCATATGCTCCGAACAGCCAGTCGAGCCCGCCCATCCATGTGTTCGTATTGTTTTTTAAGGAGATTGCGAGCGGATAGACGTCCTTGGGGGCCAATCCGTCCGGGTTTTTGTTCTTGAATTGGTCCATGATGTTCTCTAAGTCGGCTATGGTCTTAGGAGCCTGAAGATTCAGCTTTTCCATCCAGTCTTCACGGAGCCATAGAAGTGTGTTGTCATTGTCCGTATATTCAAGGATCGGCAGGCTGTATTTCTTACCATCCTTCGTAAAGGGATACCACAATTCCGGATGCTGAGTGGCATGGTCTTTGAGAATTTGGTTGGCGTACTTGGCAAACAGCTCGTCGATTGCGACAAACTGGCCGGAATCGATCAATTGGTTGGTTAGTACTGGGTCGGTAGGTACCATGACGAAATCAGGCAGCTTCTCACCAGAGGCAACAGCAAGCTGCAGCTTCTGTCTGTACTGATCGTTACCGGCCGGGTACCAGGTATCTTTGTGCTTGATACCGAATTGCTCCAGCATCCAGCGATCATGGACATTGTTCTCCTGGGTATCACCCTTGGTGTATTTCTTCGGCATTAATACGGTGCTGATCTCAATCGGCGGATCGTATTTGCCGTTCTTAAAGGCTAAATCTGCTGTGGATGCGGAAGTAGTTGCAGTTGGGCTTGCATTACTAGAGCCGGTATCGTTTGCATTTCCGGTTGCGTCATTTTTTCCGTTACAGCCCGCCAATAAGACGATTACGAGAAGCACGAGCAGCAGCGATGATTTTCTGAATTTGTCCATTTTTGTTTCCCCCTACGGTGTAAGATTGTTACATGCTTTACTTTACCAATGGATGAGGGAGAGCATCTATATGATTCTGTTAGTTTCCGTAGGACTCTGTTATGCTGTTAATTTCCATCCCTATATTCTTGCGGCGTTACCCCAAACTGGCGTTTAAACACTTTAATAAAATAAGCCGAATCCAGATACCCGATTTCAATGCTGATTTCATACACCTTTTTGTCGGTCGTCTTTAGTGAGTGGCAGGCCCGCTCCATTCGGAGAGAGGACACGTAATCGCTTATTCCTTCACCCGTTTCAATCTTATAAATTTTGGATAAATGGGTCGGATGCAAGTGCACATGGTCTGCCAGAGCACGCAGAGAAACATCACCACTCAGGTTTTGATCCACGAATTCCCTGACTTTCTTCACATATAGGAAGCGTATGTCTTTGATTTCATTCGATGTCCCCTCTTTTAGCTTGCCGAGGACGCCAAGAGACCACTTTCGAAGCTTGCTGATGGAGGCGAAGGCCTCTCCACTTTGCACGGATTCCATATCCGGCCCAATTAACTTGGCCAGCGTATGTCCGTTGCGATGTGCAAGATGTGTGAAAGAAGAAGCGATTAAAAAACCGGCCTCCATGCAGTGCTCCCAGGATTCCGACCATCGTTCATCAAGTTCCGCGCAAGCTGCTGCCAGCTTAGCTTCCGCCGCGTCCCAACGGCCAGCCTCAAGCAGGTTGCTCAAAGATGGAGGCATGTAAAGCGCGTCTAAGGGCGCATGCGAAATGTTCGGCTCCAAGTCTCCGACCCGCATAACGAATTCCCGCTCGTCCCCTACAATTTGCCGGAAATAGGCAGAGGCCTGACGGTAACGATCCGGGAGCTGCTCTGGAAACCGGAACCACTCCGTGATCACGATGGAAAGCGACCCTTTCAGGAACTGTTTCACTTTATATTGAAGCTGTAAGGCAAGCTTTTCCAGTATATTTTCTTTACCCGTATTAGGCCCGCTTTCCTTTAACTGAAGCAAGAAAGCAAGATACCCATGCTCTTCCTTGACTCCCCAGACTTCTGTAAAATCACCGATTATTTCCTCAGCCATGTTGATGATCGCATATTCCATCAATTGCTGCCCGTTGTTTTTATATTGTCCGAATTCTTCCTCCATACGGACGAGCAGCAGGGCGCAGTCTCCGTAGCTAAAAGGCAGCCCGTAGTTCTCGAGTTTCCGGCTCCATTCGTCAGCCGGCATACGATGTCCGCGCAATGCGTCGAGGAGCAGCTGACCGCGCAGGAAAGGCAGATTTTCCCGAAGGGTATATTGGGTACGCTCCAATGAGCTGATGCTTTCCCACTCTGTATTCAATTGATCGATCGCAGCTTTGACTGCGCCGAACAAATCGTGATCCGTAGGTGGCTTAAGCAAGTAATCCACGGCCTGGTGCTGGACAGCCTTTTTGGCAAACTCAAAATCAGAATGACCGGATAAAATGATGCATTTGATTCTTTTGTCGCGGATGCGAATTTGCTCTATCATCTCGATTCCCGTCATTTCAGGCATCAGAATATCCGATATGACAATATCGATAGGATGTGTTTCGATGATTTGAAGTGCCTCATGGGCAGAATAAGCTTTATGAACGTGTTCGATGCCTAACATATGCCAAGGTTTGTGCATAGATAAATTATCTACCCAATGCGCTTCATCGTCTACTATGATCATCTGCATACTGTGTACCTCCTAGGGTAGGAAACTTCTGCTGCTGTTCTTCTCCGGTGGCTATCTCCCAAATAATCTCTGTCCGAAATCCCCCAAGAGGCGATTGTTTGAAACAAAGGTAAGAGTTAGTTCCGAATAGGTGAATGACCCGCTGATTGGTATTCCAAAGACCACAGCCCATTTCCTCCTGCAGTGGTCCTCGCATTTTACGGTTTAGTGCCTCTTGTTCTTCCAGATTCATCCCAGGACCATCGTCATCAATATAAACCTTACAGTAGCCATTTGACATCTCGCCGCTGATCCGAATTTCGCCCGAAGCATAAGATTTTCCTACCCCATGAATGACGGCATTTTCGACGATAGGCTGCAGCATTAAGCGAGGGACGTGCTGCTTCAGCATCTCTTCGGGAATATCGATATGGTAGTGAATTCGCCCGTTACGCAGCCTCTGAATATCCAAATAGTTATTTATCAGGCGGATTTCTTCGTCCAAGGTAGCCGTCTGCCGCTCCAGCCGGGTGATGTAACGGTAGTAAGCGCTTAGATTATAAGCCATCGACACGACTGCCTCCTCGTCATTCATCTGGGCCATGTTAATAATATAGCCGAGGCAGTTATAAAGAAAATGTGGATTAATTTGGGCTTGCAGCTGCTTTAGAGTCGCTTCCCTAGCTTGGAGCTTTTCATTGAGTACGTTTTCAATCAAGCTCTGAATTTGCTGTGACATGTCGTTAAACCTGTAGAACAGAAACGAAAATTCGTTATGGATATTGGAGTTGATCCTTACCGAGAAGTCTCCGCGCTGTACGCTCTGCAATCCACGGATCAGCTTTCTAATCGGACGCTGAACATTCCTGTAAAGCAAGACCGATGCAGATATACCAACTACGAAGAGCAGGACCATCGATAAATAGAACAGATTGCGGCTGAACGATATCGGCCCCATGATCTGGTCTAGTGGAACTAGGTCTACCAGATACCATGCCAATTGGGGGGATTTCACGGCACTGACCAAATAATTTTTATTTTCCAATTTTACGACCTGCTGCATGGTGTCTTCCAGAGACTGACTATCCAGGAAATGGATCAGTTCATTCGCTAGCTGCTTGGACGCAGTACGATTCAGGATCGGATGATCACCCTTATGGTATAATAACGGATCCCCTTGCCCGCCAGCCTTATAAGTATCGAGCATGTTTTGAATATTATCATGCCCGAAGCTGGCTTCAACGACCAGATTACTTCCCTTAAGCGTACCCTGATGGCCGAAGGAGTCGGTGTAGAACCAATAGAAGTCCTTTGGCTGGTCTGAGGTCACCGCTGTACCGTCGCCGTAAGTCCATTTTCCGGTCATATTTTTCTTGAGATAATCTTCATTGTAGTCGATCGTGTTTGTGTAATTGGAGATAGCCTCTTTGTTCTGTTGGGAATACACCGTGTATTTGACTGGCCATATATTCATAACGCCGGACTGCAGCACCATTTTTTCCTGAACCACATACCTCGTCTGCATCCGGTCATAACGATCATCCCAGAGATTTAATCCGTTAAATTTCTGAACATTCGGATCTCTAGAGAAGGAAATGACGAAATCCATGGTTTGATTGATTCTCGAGTCGATCTGGCTGGATAGGAAGGAGAGCTGCTTACTATTAGATTCCATAAGCTCCTTGCCAATCACATTGAATGCGATGCCATTGGAATAGGTAAACAAGATAATGATGGGGATAAACAAGATGATGATTAGTCCGTTCATTTTGGCAAACAGGCTAAACCTGGAACTTATCCTTCTTTTAAAAAACTTAATGCCGCTGCTCAGCTCCATAATGGGTTCCTCCAGACGATGTTCCTAACAAAACCCTATCGATCCTAACAATGTCCTATAGTCCAGCCTTAGAAATACTTGTTATTATTTATATCAGGGTTTCTCATTATACACAAATGAGATTTTATGGAACGGGGAGAGGGCTATGGACACAAATGTAGTGCAGAAAGTGATCCCTGGGGACACACCACTTAAAAAAAGAAAAAATAGCTACAAGCAGCCGTGGATGCTTCATTTTATGGTGCTGCCAGCAGTTATTTTGGTTTTCATTTTTTCTTATTTGCCCATGACGGGTATCGTGATGGCGTTTCAAGATTATAAAGTGGCATTGGGTATAACCGGCTCTCCATGGGTGGGCCTGAAGCATTTTCGCTACATGCTTGAAAATGAATATTTCTTGCAAATCACGTGGAATACTCTGTTCTTTGCCTGCTCCAAAATCGTAATGAATTTGATCATTCCGTTTATTTTTGCCTTGCTATTAAATGAAGTAAGGAATACTGGGTTGAAAAGATCGATTCAGACGCTCGTCTATCTGCCTCACTTTCTTTCCTGGGTCACGCTTGCAGGAATTCTGATTGATTTACTCGCCCAGACCGGCCTCGTCAATCAGTTTCTCGCAAGCGTATTCGGCATTAAACCGATTTTCTTTCTAGGTGACGGGAATTGGTTTCGGTTTACTATTATTTTCAGTGACGTCTGGAAAGAATTCGGCTTCAATACGATTATTTTCTTGGCCGCGCTTGCCGGCATTAATCCGGCGTTATATGAAGCGGCCGAAGTTGACGGAGCAAGCCGCTGGAAGCAGACGATGCACATAACTGTACCTTCCCTTATACCGATCCTTATCGTTGTCGGGACTCTGGCGCTAGGCAACGTACTGAACGCCAACTTCGATCAGGTGTTTAACTTGTACAGCCCAATGATTTATCAGCAGGGAGATATCATTGACACGTTCGTATACCGGGAAGGTCTTCTTAGCGGACAATTCAGCTTCGCGACGGCAGTTGGCCTATTCAAATCCATGATCAGCTTAATCTTAATCGTCATATCTTACCGGCTTGCCTATAAATTTGCTGGTTACAGGATATTTTAGAAAGGGTGAATACTCATGTACCACAAAACACTGTCTTATCGTATATTTACTGTGGTTAACAATGTGATGCTTACAGCTCTTTCCATTCTCTGCTTGCTGCCGTTATATCACTTACTGATGGTATCCTTAAGCTCGACTGCTCCTGCCAACGCTGGGCTTGTGACGTTCTGGCCGATCGGCTTTACGTTCGAAGCCTACGCCAAGACATTTGAAAATGCAAACTTCTTATCATCCCTGATGGTGTCCGTGAAGCGGACCCTGATCGGAACAGCTCTCGCCATGTCCGTGAACGCGATTGCTGCCTATGCTCTTTCCAAAGAAACCCGCGTCTTTCGCGCGCGAAATGTATATCTTTGGTATTTCGTCATTACGATGCTGTTCAGCGGCGGTCTGATTCCAAGCTATATATTGATCCTGAAGCTTGGCCTCATGAATACGCTGCTCGCGTTAATTCTTCCGGGATTAGTTGCTGTGTTTAATATCATTCTACTCTTGAACTTTTTTCGTACTGTGCCTAAAGATCTTGAGGAAGCTGCTTTTATGGACGGAGCCGGCCACTTTCGGAGCTTTGTTGCGATTTACCTTCCGATCTCCTTGCCAGCTATCGCGACAATTGCATTGTTTACGATGGTGGGCCATTGGAACGCCTATTTTGACGGGTTGATTTACATTAAAGAATCCAAAAACCTCCCGCTTGCGAGCTTTATGCAAACCATCATCGTACAAGCAGATATGACAAAGTTTGATCCGGCCATGGTTGCCAATCTATCTCAACGAACGATCCGGGCATCCCAAATCTTTATAGGCGCTCTGCCGATTCTGGCAGTCTATCCGTTCCTGCAGCGGTATTTTGTAAAAGGGGTTGTTATCGGAGCTGTTAAGGAATGAATGGTGTTGTTGGGATGTTTAAAACTTGCTCAATTTCTTTCTTTCCTCCTGTCAGTGAGAAGTAGTCCTCACCTATTTTGGAGAGAAGCTTAACCTCTTGATCTTGTATGATTATTATTTCTATTTCGGGATAAGTTACTTCTACTACTTTTGCTAATTTTGCTTCGGCTGCAGGCTTCTTAGATTTTTGTAACGGTTTTAAAGTGCTTAGCAAAGGATCCATCTTAGTTTTGATTTCATCCAATTCCTCAGCGGTCCATACCTGATCGCCTTTACTTACTTCAAATCGAAGGGGAGATGAACCTATACTTGATTGAATCCTGTCTGTAATGGCAAAAGAAACCTTAGAATCTATGTTTTTTCCGCAGCCCGCAACTACCATTAAGAGACAGCCGAAAATCATTATTGCTTTCAACTTCATTCTGTACCTCGTACCTCCACTTAAAAAACTTATTATTTGTTATATTTAATGGACTATTAAACAAGCTATTAGACAAGCAATTAGACGAGTTGTGGTCATATTTTGTTGCTTTGGGAAAGCTATCTATGTTTGAAAGCCCTCCAAATAAGGTAAGAAGAGATATAACGCTAAAGGAGATGAGAGTATGGCTGATTCAAAAAGCGGATTAAGCGATAAAGTCAAAGGCAACGTTTCTAAAGTTAAGGGTGAAATCAAGGATCAGATCGGAAACGCGACGGACAACCCCTCCCTCCAGGCGGAAGGCAAGCTGGATAAGGTAAAAGGGAACATACAGGAAAAAATCGGCGAAGCCAAGGACAGAAATAAATAGTCCGGACGCGCTGCTGTCATGGATAAGGAGCTCGGAGCTGTACCTCATTCGAGGTCGGCTTCGGGCGTTTTTATTTCATTAGTTAGGATGGGAGGAAAGGGTATGCTGGATGTGGGAGAGCAAGCACCTTTTTTTATGGGAAACAGCACCAAAGGGGTAGTAAGCACGGAGGAGTATAAGGGAAAGAATGCGATCGTGCTTATTTTTTATCCGAAAATTGGTTCGCCGATTTGTACCCAGCAGTTAAACGCTGTAGAGGAGGCACTGCCGCAATACGAAAGTGCAGAAGCCAAGGTTTTTGCTATCAACCCGGCGGATTTGGCGGACCATCAGGCTTTTGCCGATGAGCATCACTACTCATTCCCGCTAGTAACGGACCATGAAGGACTTATACAGGAGCTATTCGGCGTCGACAAAGGGCTGTTGAGGCTGTTCGTTGAGCAGAAGAGAGTCGTCTATGTGATTGGCCGGAACGGACAGATCGTCTATGCGCGCAAAGGCAACCGGTCGACGGACGAAATATTGGAAGCAGTGGGGTCGGATGCCAGGACAAGCCTTAAAGCTTAAGAAGACCTTGTGAGCGTAAAACGGTAATCCGCGTAGCGGCAACTTTAGCTCATGAGTATTCACCAATAGGCTCTAAACTGCCGAATAAAAAGGCCGGCCCCTGCATTTTCACGGGAGTCGGCTTTTTGCTTTTATTGTGGTTTTCTTTGTGTTTTTTTGCTGTTTTCTGTGCTTTTACTTGGTTATGGCTGCTGCTGCGGTGGATTTTTTGACGGAATTTCCGGTGGTGCTTCTGGTGGGATTTCAGGCTGAATTTCTGGAACGATATCTGGCTTAATCTCCGGGACTGGCTGCGGTGCGATTTCTGGTACAGGCTTTACGGGCTTAACCTCAGGTGGAGATGGCGGCGTTATTTCCGGCTTCTGATCAGGAGTAATCTGCGGGATTTCCCCTGGGGTTTTCTCATTGTTTTGCATGCGTCAACCTCTCCTTTCTGAATTCCTAGCTAGTATTACCCTAAAACTGCAGCAACTTAACAAAAAGTCGCAAATTCAAAAAAACAGAGCTCCAAAGCCAAAAGAAGAAACCAGCAAAAGGGCAGCATGGTAGGTAGCGGCGAGGAGGTAATGTGATAATTTAAAACATCATTATTGAGCTAGATTTTCTGGAGTGAAAGGATTTGTTCGCATGGTGCAGCTTTACAGCGCCAGCTAGGATATCTCCTCTAACCAACAGAGAAACCCTTGCTGGCTGTCCGTTTAAGCTTGGTGTTCGTGCGATTGTAGCTAAAGAGAGGGAATGGGTGTGGGCGGAAGAGCGGTAGCGTCCGCCTTTAAAGATTTGTTCCTACCTTCTCATTTATACCATTCAAGGGAACAAATCTTTAACAGCGGCTGGAGTCCACAGCCATTCCCTCCGTCATACACCAACGCCATGAACACGCTCATCAAAGGACGCCGCAAGCGTTTTTCTAATAAGAGACACAACTTGTTCATGGCATTCAAAAATCCCAGCTGTTAAAATAATAAGCAAGGAAAGAAAGTATCCTAAAACATCTGTAGATCGGAGATTACGAAGATGTGGAAAACCCCCATTGGGCGGTTGCGTTTCGTTGGTACTATTGAAGGTATATCCTTCCTGCTCCTTATTGGAATAGCCATGCCGCTTAAGTATGCTGCAGATATCCCTGAGGCCGTCACGATCATCGGCATTTTGCACGGGTTTTTATTTGCTCTTTATTTAATCACGATCCTTAATGCCTTCATCGTGCGCAAGCTTACCTTTGCGTTATCATCACTTGCAGTTATCGCAGCATTCCTGCCATTTGGTCCTTTCTTATTTGATAGGAAGCTCAGCAAAATTTGACGGTTGGATAGTTTATCAGTGTGAAAGCGGGAGTTAACCCATTATAAAGTAAATATATACGGATTCTTCTTCATGCTCGCCTGTGGTTAGAAAGTTACAAGGTGAGTAGAGGGGACCAGTGATGAACCGTTCTAAACGAACGGTTTTTTCTGTTAGGTGAAATTATAATTTGTTGAAGGAAGCAGTGAATATGTTTAGTTTAAGTTTTTTGAGGAAGAACAGCAGCACAGCAGCCCGCCTTGCCCGAACTCCCGCGAACTCCCCCAAACTGAGCGTGTGCTTCTTCACTTAACGATGTTTTTCATCGTTAAAGTGGGATATGGGGAGGACCTGGTACATTTAACGATGAAAAACATCGCTAAATGCGCCAGGTCTTTCTTAGCTGCGTGCTCTGGCAGGGGGCGTTCTTCATCCACAGCCCCAGCGCCCTCACCCGCCAGGAAATCTCCTCCAGCAAGAGAAAAACCCTTGCTGGCAGTCCATTTGAGCTTGGTGTTCGTACGGTTGTAGCTGAAAGAGGTAAGGGGTGTGGGAGGAAGAGCGATAGCGTCCGCCTTTAAAGATTTGTTCCAACCTCTACATCCATTCCATTCAAGGGAACAAATCTTTAACAGCGGCTGGAGCCCACATCCCTTACCTCCATAAAGCTCCAACGTCACGAACACGCTCCTCCTAGGAAGCCGCAAGGCGTTTTTCTTATTTGGGTTAATTTAACTGCCAAAATGGTTAATTACATAAATGACCATTAAAAAATAAGTGCCGCATGTAGGATCCTTCGAGGATCATCAGCGATTACAATGATATGGGCAAAACGCGTACGAGGAGCGTGAAGCATGATGGTAACCTTAACCCCGCACAACGGCTCAGAAATCAAAAAATATAAAAAGTTCTTGGAAAAAGAAGAGATTTTCAATTATCCCTATCGGTATGAAGGTGTTGAATACAATTACGTCATTTTCAAGAAGCTTGGCAAGGTTACGGCATCGTTAGTTTTAACGGAGGATAAAGGGGTCTCGCGGAATCAAATGGTGCACGCTGGATGGGCTTTTTTTCATTTTAACCGAGTTATCGTTGAAGCCCGGATTCAGTTAATTCCGGATATTAACCGGCCGATTCTAGTTCTTCAGGAAGGGAAAAAGCAGCTTCGGAAAGCGGAGTGGAATCCGGATTTTAAGATGAGTCCTTTTCAAGAAGAAATAAGGAGACTGTACGAGGTATTGGATACAGGGCTTAAGGTGAAGGAGAAACTACATAACATACTTCTGGACATGCAAGCTTTGGAAAAAAAGATGCTGGAACGCGGCTATCTTATCGACGAGGATACGGAGCAGATGATTGGCTTCAATATCGATCATTATCGCACGATGTACCATCAAGGGAAGGAAATTATCAGAAGCCTTCCAACTCTGAAAAAGCTGAAAGCGCATGTGGAGAAATTGAAGGGCTCTCTTGCTGGGGAGGATGAGCATCTGCGGCAGTCGCTCTATGTTTTTTTAGATGCTTTTACCGCAGATAAAACGGTGGAGGATCTCCTATCGTCCAATGAAAGCTTCGAAAAGGATGAATGGGGAGATCCGGTCCAGATGCTGGAAGGAGAAGCGGGGCTGCGGCAATATGAAGCCAAGCTGAGAAAAGAAGTTGAGCATATTTATGAAACCGAAATCGTAAAAGATATCCGTAACTTGCCTGAGGATGGCAGCTCACTGTTCAACGGCAGGAAGGATTAGCCGAATGACCGTTCCAGCATGCTTTTCGCTGATGATCGTAATGCCGAAGGGTTCGCCGAAGGTTAGCTTGATCCGTTGGTTGACGTTTTTAATGCCAATATGATCGCCGGGCTCGCTGTAGTCGTCTGTCATGGCCACATTCATTTCTTCCATGCGCTCCCGCTCCATTCCTACACCGTCGTCAGCGACTTCGAGCTGGATGTGGCCATCCGCCATGCAACCGGAAATACGGATGATGCCCTGCCCCTGCTTGGGTTTAATCCCATGATAAATGGCATTTTCTATGAGCGGCTGCAGGGTGATTTTCGGGATTTGGCAGGACAGGATGGCGTCATCGATTTCCCATACGATGGAAAAGCTTTTTTTGTAACGGATCAGCAGAATATCGATATAATGCTGGACATGCTCCAGCTCTGCCTTGATGGGAATCAGGTTCGTCGGCGATTCGAGCGATAGCCTGAGCAGCCTTGATAAGGAAGTGAGCATCTCGGTTACTTTGTTTTCGCCGCCAGTTAGGCGGATCGCATTCCAGTTGATCGTTTCCAGTGTGTTGTACAGAAAATGCGGGTTGATCTGCGACTGCAGGGCAACATTCTGCGCCTTCTTCAATAAGGACAGGCGGTGGCGCAGCTCAAGCTCAAGCTCCAAACGCTGGCCATGCGACTTGATGAGGGTCGCCGCGATTTGGCGAATTTCGTTCAGGTGAGGCTCCTGCTTCCCCAGCTCGACAGAGGTCCACTTATCCGGATTTTCCACGATCGAAATGATTTTTCTAATGGGTTGAAATACTCTCGCGGCAATCAGCCAAGCTAGCAGCAGGGCGATAACCAGTCCTCCGGCAAAGATGACGAACATATAATTGCGAAGGTAAGCATCTTTCTCCTGATACAGCCGGAGCGGTATGACGGATATAAACCTCCAATCGTTGAATTGGGAATTCAAATAGGTAATCGATTCAATTTTGCCGTTTACCGATTTTTTAATCGGCTGCGTCTCGTCCTGTTGGAGCAGATCCTGCAGGGGATCGATCGTTGAGATGTTTGTATTCAGGAGGGAGGGATCCCTATTGTAAATCACGGTACCGTTCTTATCGACAATATAAATATCCTCCAAGTAGTTGTCGCTAACGTTGTTGATGAATTTACCGAGCCGCTCTGTATCAATGTTAACGATGACGGCCCCTTTGCCTTTTTTGCCAAGCGGAGCCGTGTAAAAGAGAGAGAGAAGCTGCCGCGGCTCGTTTTCCCCGATGTACATTTTCGCTGTCCGGTTTAGCATCCAATAATTCGAATTGGCTTTGCGCAGGTTATACTCGGACTCCCAGCCATTGTCCATAAACCATTCCAACTTCCATAAACCTAGATTTGAGGCCAGCACATAACCATTCGTTTCCGAAAACAAATAAATGGAGTTAATGAATTGCCCGCTGATTTTATTGGCTGGAGTGATTTTTTGACTAAGACTTTGAATTTGCTTATAGGAGGTATAGTTGGATTGTTCCGGATGTGGTTCCTCGATTAAACGTGTTACCGCTTCGTCGGATGCAATTTGCAGGGAGAAATCGTCGATTTCTCTGAAGGTCATATCGACCATATCCCGGAGTCTGGATAGCGCAATCAAATGTACGGCCCCGACTTCCTCTTTAATCACCTTGTTGTACACATAGTAAACCGCTGCACTCATGCTGACGACAGGCAGGGTAACGAGACAGACTATAATGAGAAAATTTCTGAGAAAAATGCTGTGGATTTTAAAATGCCGGATATAAAACCAGATGCCAGCCCGATCTTTCATCGGCGTGTCCCATCTTGCAAGTTATTTCTATATTCGGTCGGGGTGCATCCGGCATACTGCTTGAACAGCTTGAAAAAGTATTTGGTGCTTTTGTAGCCGATAATTGCGCCGATTTCATAGACCTTGTATTGAGGCAGCCGTAAGTATTCCATCGCTCTGATCATGCGCACCTCCGTCAAATAATCGGTGAAATTGCGGCCAGTCTGCTTTTTGAAGTGGCGGCTGAAATAGACGGGACTTAGATAAACATGCTCGGCGACGTCTTCCAGCGAGATTTCCTTATCGTACATAGCTTGAATATAGAGCTTCGCCTTATGAATGACTAACGAATCGGCTGGGGCAGTGGCTGGGAGATCTGCAAGATGTCCGGCTCCAGTTCCAGCCCTAGCCCCAGCCCCTGTTCCGGCAGCATCGGCTGCAAGCAAAAAGGATGTGGCGGCAGGTGATGGAGCTGCCTGAATAGGATTTCTGGCCGCTATTTCCATAAGGTGCGGATAAAATTGCATATTTTCCACAGTCGTATCCATGCCAAAAGTAGCCCGAATGCGGCTTTTTGCGGTTTCGAACTGAAGGATGATCTTCTCTATTAAAGCCTTTTCTTGAGTTCCGCCGCTGACATCGAGGGCTGCTATTTGGATGCTGGCTGCAGAAGTGCAGAGAGGGGTGTAGAGGATGCCTTCAATTTCGTTTTTGTATATATGCTGGATGAACCTGAATAGCCGGTTGGCGTTATGGGTTTGGTCATCCTGATTTTCCTGGAAGTCTGATTCATGCTGAGAGAAGCTTAAATCATAGAGGCAGCAAGGAGTGCTTTCCGGCTCGACAGGGAGTCCAATCAGCTGGAGCCGGCGCTCCAATTCCTCCCGGTCCTGCAGCGCTCCAACTGTGAGATCGATAAAAAACTGACGCTGCAAAACCGACATCATTTCTTCATTCCGGCTTTGAATCGCGTTCGTGCGTTCCTTCTCCGCTTTTTCTTTATCCAGCAGCACCTTTACATCCCGGAAAACACGGTTGATTTCCTCAAGCCGGGTCGGCTTTAGCAGGTAATGGGCGACCTGATAATTGACGGCCTGCTGGGCGAACTCGAACTCCTTGTAGCCGCTGATCAGAATCATTTTAATATCGTACTGATGGTCGTACACATATTTGGCAAGCTCCAGACCGGACACAAAGGTCATCTTAATATCTGTCAAAATAACATCAACGGGATGGCTTCGAATGTAAGCAATAGCATCCTGGCCATCCTCAAGCCGGGCAACAACGGTATAGCCTAGCGAAGACCAGTCTACAAAATCGGTTAAGCCTTCCCGGATGTCCTCTTCGTCATCTACAATGAGCATTCGATACGACATTTGGTGCCCCCTGTTCCGCTGCTTCTTCATTCTCTATAGCCGTATTATCTTTGTAAATTGAATGCGCTGTCAATGAAAAACCTTGAAACGACCTATTAAGGTTAAAAAAAGAGGATGAATAGTCAATATTTTGGACTCGTTTATTTAGGGGGATTAGATAAAAGCGGTAGCTTTCCTGCTACTAAAAGAAGAGATTGTACCGTTTAATTATGGATAAAGGGTTGTTACAATAAGGATGCAAGCGCTTTTTTATCAACGTCAGGTTGGGTGGAGCTGATGAGAAAGCTTGAGCGTTACGAAGTAAGGTGGGGCCCGCCTGAACCGGCATCATAGCTAGCGTATAACAAATAGTATAACGAATGGTAAAACGAATGGTAAAACGAAGGGTAAAACGAAGGGTAAAACGAAGGGTATGAAGGAGGATAACGAGTATGAGAAAAATGGGGGTTGTACTTTGCTCTCTACTCCTTGCGGCTACAACTGTGCTGAGCGCTTGTTCCAAGCAGGGGGAAGATGTTTCAAAAGAAACGCAAACACCTAAGGCAACAGGTCAAGCACAAACAAGTGCTCCTGATGAGACTGTAGGTTACACTTTACCGATTGTAGAGGACGGTTCCGTCACCTTGCGTTATGCGGGCTGGGATAACTGGTACGCGCCAAAAAGTCTTTCACAGAACTTGCCGGTCTGGCAGGAGGTCGAGAAGAGAACGGGCGTGAAGATTAAATGGGAGGTTGCTCCTGTAAGTCAATATGCGACCAGTATGCAGCCCAAGCTGGCAGCAGCGAAGGATTTGCCTGATATTATTGCCCTGCCTGTTGAGCTCGATAAAGTGATTGAAGGGGGACTCGTCGAGCCTTTGGACGAACTTATTGACAAGTATGCGCCAAACATCAAGAAGTTCATGGAAGACAATCCTGTGGAATACAAAAAGATGAGAGCCTTTGACGGGAAGCTGTACTCCTTGGCAGCGGTCACAACCGGTGGAGCTTTAACGGACCCGATGGGATTTCTACTCCGCAAGGATTGGCTGGATAAGCTTAATCTCCCAGAGCCGAAAACCCTCGATGACTGGTATACGGTACTAAAAGCATTCAAAGAAAAGGACCCGAACGGCAATAACAAGGCAGATGAAATTCCTTATATGCCGCAGTATGGATATAAAGGTCTCGGGCTTTTTGGAAATGCTGTAGGTCTCCATCTATTTTACAGTAATGGTTATTATCCGGATAAGGACGGTAAGGTCCGGTTTGAATGGATGACCCCGGAAGCGAAGGAATTGATCGTGTGGCTGAACAAGCTGTATACGGAAGGACTGATTGATCCCAGCTTCCTGCAGACTACGGAAGAACATATTATTGCCGCAGTATCGCGGGAACAGGTTGGATCTACGATGCATTTCTTAAGCCGTATGGGACAATTCGACAGCATGTCCGCGGACAAGGAGAATAAGTCGGATTGGATGCTTGCGCTTCCGCCAGCTCAGCCGGGCTACGAGCCTTATTATGAGAAGTATGGTCCGATCAGCGGCAATTGGGTCATTACGAAGGAATCTAAAAATAAAGAAGCAGCAATCAAATGGCTTGATTATATTTATGCGAGCGAAGAAGGAAACCGTCTGATGACGTTCGGTATTGAAGGCATGTCGTATAAGATGGTGAACGGTGAGCCGGAATATACCGATTTCGTCTTGAACAATCCGGAGGGACTGGATCCGGCCAATACGCTTCGTTCCATCGGAGCTTATCCGCCTACACCTTGGGTTCGCGCAGGTAGCGGTCCACTGTCCAAGTCGCCTGCGGCTCTGCTGAAGAACAATCCGAAGGCGCTGGAGCAAGCCAAACGAGTGGAAAACATGATGGTCGATAACGAACCGTTCGCATCCATGACGGCCGGCGAAATCGAGGAGCTATCTGTCATATCAGCCGATATGCAAACCTATATCGATGAGACCATCGTCAACTTTATCACCGGCAAAACTCCGATCGATTGGGATAAATATGTAAGCAAGCTGCAGGAGTATGGTATGGATAAGGTGCTTAAAGTGAAGCAGCAGCAATACGAACGTTTTATCAAAGATTAAGAAAAATAGCCGGTGCAGCAGCCATCCGTCTTAGAAACGAACGGCTGCTGCAGCCGGAATGTCGGAATACGAGGGGGAAACTTCCATGAGTCCAGAACTGAAATCATCCGGTGCAGCCTCCTCCCCGGTTATTCATCAAGAGTTAGGTAAGATGGAACGGCTGCGCAAAAATATATACCGTGATAAATACTTGCTAATCATTATTTTACCCGTTATCGCTTATTATCTGATCTTTCATTACCTGCCGATGTACGGGATTCTGATCGCTTTCAAAAAATTCTATCCACTTAAGGGAATTCTGGGAAGCCCCTGGGTCGGATTTACTTATTTTGAGCAATTTTTCAGCTCGATTTATTTCTGGAGAATTCTGAAAAACACGCTGCTGTTGAGCTTCTATTCATTGGTTTGGGGATTCCCGGTGCCCATTATCTTTGCACTGCTGCTAAATGAGCTGAAGGACAACTGGTTCAAAAAGACAGTACAAACCGTCAGCTATTTGCCTCATTTTATTTCAATAGTCGTCATCTCCGGGATGATTATTATTTTTACATCGCCTATTGACGGTATTATAAACTACATGCTTGGCATATTTGGCATAGACCCGATCCATTTCTTGAACGAATCCGGATATTTCCGCACGATCTTTATTTCTTCGGGTGTTTGGCAGGAATTTGGCTGGGGTACGATTATTTACCTGGCGGCGATCGCCGGAATTGACCCGCAATTGTATGAGGCCGCACAAATGGACGGCGCTAATCGTTGGCACAAGATGAAGCATATAACCCTTCCCTGCTTGTTACCGACTATCGTCATTTTGCTTATTTTGAATTTAGGCAGCTTAATGAACGTTGGTTTTGAGAAGATCATCCTTCTCTATAATCCTACGACCTATGAGACCGCGGATGTGATTAGTTCCTATGTGTACCGGCGGGGGATATTGGAAGGGGAGTACAGTCTTTCGGCAGCTATCGGGCTTTTCAATAATGTCATTAATTTGGTGCTGCTCGTTTCAGTCAACTATATTAGCCGCAAAATATCGGATACTTCATTATGGTAAGGAGGAGAGAGCGTGGCAACCGTACGCAAAAATAAGACGGAAAAAACAGTTGACGTTCTTATCCTGCTGGTCATGCTGCTGGTCATCGTCGTTACCTTGTATCCATTCATCTATGTGGTTAGCATGTCGATCAGCGAGCCTAAGCATGTGATTAATAACTCGGTATGGCTTTGGCCAAAAGGATTTTCACTGGAGGCGTACAAACGGGTTTTCGAAAATCCGGATGTATGGCAATCCTATTACAATACATTGTTCTATACAATCGTCGGTACAGCGGTCAACGTTGCGATGACTCTGCTTGGGGCTTACCCTCTTGCGCGTAAAGAGTTCTTCCTCCGCAATCAAATTATGGTGTTCATTATCATTACCATGTTTTTCAACGGGGGTATGATTCCATTATTTTTGCTAATCAAAAATATCGGGCTTTATGACACACGTTGGGCACTCATTTTGCCAGTGGCGGTAGGTGTTTACTTTATCATCATAACGCGAACTTTTCTGCAAGGCTTGCCTGAAAGTTTGCAGGAAGCGGCCAAGCTGGAGGGGGCCAATGACATTCAAATTTTATATAAAATTATAGTGCCCCTAAGCATGCCGATTATTGCTGTACTTTCATTGTTCTATGCCGTTGGGCATTGGAACAGCTATTTTAGCGCTATGCTCTATTTGAGTGATCCTAAGCTGCACCCCATGTCGCTATATCTGGTCAAAATTTTGGTGCAAAATTCGGATAGTATGGTTCAAGAAATGGCCCAGGATATTAATCGGACCTTGTACTCGGTGCAAATTAAGTATGCGCTTATTATCGTGACTATACTGCCTATTTTGTTCGTCTATCCAGTGCTGCAGAAATATTTTGTAAAAGGTGTGTTGATCGGGTCTCTTAAGGGGTGACCTAAACGTTATTCATCATCAGTATGACCGTAGGAAGCGGGGGAGAGTTAGCCGTAGAGCCTTGGATAGGCAATACTTAAGCGGCTGCGCCCTTCGCTGATTGCGGTAACGGAAAGGAGGATAGCTATTACATGGAGAAAAGAAAAGAAATGGGAAAGAGATGAAGGGATTATTATTGTTCGGCTAACTGAAAGCGTTATCAATCATTAAAATGCAACATTTGATTAACATGCACAATTTGCAGATTCATAGAAAGGACTGGTGATGAATGAAATTCTCAAAAAATCCCTTATCACGCCATTTGTTTATAGTCATGCTTGCCATTGCTCTATTTACAGCTGGATTGCCGGAAACAGAGCGAGCTGCAGCTGCATCCTCGAATATGGCTGCGGGGAGAGGACCACATGCCGTCGCTGTAAATCCGGCGACGAACCGGATTTATGTGGCTAATGCTGACAGCGACAGCGTGACCGTGCTGGAAGATACGTATGGCGGCGGTGTTGTCACTGTAGCAACTGTTGAGGTTGGAACAACCCCTTATGCGTTGGCGGTGAACCCGGTAACGAATAAGATCTACGTTGCTAACGTGGATAGCGATACGGTGACGGTGATCGACGGCGTGACGAATAGCGCCGCAGAGGTGGAGGTTGGCGTTCAGCCGTTTACTGTAAAAGTCAATCCGGTGACCAACCAGATCTACATAGCGAATATAGGAGATGATACGCTGACCGTGATGGATGGGGCGACGAATCAAACGTCCACTGTGGCGACAGGAGCCAGTCCATTTGCTGTGGCGGTGAATGAGACAGCGAATAAGGTTTATGTCGCCAATGTGGATGACGACACGGTAACGGTCATTGATGGTGTGAGCCTTACAGCTCTTACCGTTGCGGCAGGTGCGGGCCCTAATGCCTTGGCGGTGAATCCGCTAACCGGAAGCGTATACGTAACGAACTTCTACGGCAACACCATCACCGTGATTGATGGCGCAACAAACGTCACTTCCACTCTGGCTGTAGGCACTACGCCGAATGCGGTGGAGGTCAATGAGGTGACGGGTAAGATTTACGTGGTTAATGATAGCAGTAACAATGTGACGGTCATTGACGGCAGCAATCATAGCATCTCCACGGTTTCTGTCGGATCAGGCCCAAATGCATTGGCCATTAACGCGGATACGAATAAGATTTATGTAGCGAATTATGATAGCAACGATGTAACCGTGATTGATGGAACGAATCTAGTGACTTCAACCGTTGCTGTTGGAACGAATCCAATCGCTGCTGCGGTAAATACGGCGCTGAACAAAGTTTATGTGGCGAATTTCAATAGCGATGAAATCACCGTCATCGCAGAGGAGCGGGTCACAGATGCGGATTTGAGCACTTTGGCTGTCAGCACCGGAACGCTCAGCCCAAGCTTTGATCCGGGCATCAACAGCTATACCGTTCATGTGGATCATGAGGCTGAGGATGTAACCATTACGGCTGCTGCTTATGATGCAGCTGCAAGCATTTCGGTAACGGAGCACGTATACGGAAATAGCGCGGAGATACCAGTCAGCCTGCAAGTAGGTGCGAATGTGCTGCCAATTACCGTGCATGCGGCAGATGAACTGACAAGCAGGACGTATACAGTGACTATTTATCGCGCTGGAGCTGATGCGGCAAATGCTGATTTAAGTGAGCTTAGCGTCAGTGTGGGATCTTTGCAGCCCTCGTTTACTCCAGAGGTATCTGCTTACTCACTGAATGTCGGGAATGAAACTGCCAGTCTAAGTGTGACTGCGGTGACGTATCATCCGGCGACAACGATGAAGATCAACGGCAGCCCTCGTCAGAGCGGGAGCACGCTAACTGTTAGTCTGCAGACTGGATTCAATCAGCTAATGATCGTGACTACTGCCGAAGATGGCTTAACAAGCAGGACATATACCTTAACCGTAAATCGGGCCGAGGCTCCGATTGAATACAGACCGCCGAATTCTGCGGATACAAGCACGACCGGGAAGACGGAGAATGTGAAACCGGATTCCGACGCTGTGAAGGAGAGCCCGGATGGCGTAACACTTGGCAGTGGTGCTGCAGCATTAACCGTAAAGGCAGCTACGGGAATCAGCGGAAAAGCGGAGGTCACCGCGATGCTGCATGCTGATTCGCTAACGAAAGCATTCAGCATGCTGAGAGGAAAAAATTCAGGGACACAGGACTCAAAAGTAGCACAAACGATCACGTTTGAATTGCCCGGCAAGGAAACCATTCGCCATGTAGGGATCCCGGCTAAAGTGCTTGCTGCGGCAGCCACTGAAAATCCCCATGCTTTAATTAAGATCAAGACGGACAATGCCAGCTACACATTGCCCATTCACTTTCCGACGCTGACGGTGTTCTTGAAACAGCTCGGCGGCAAGCTGGAGAAAGCTACTGTCTTCGTAACGATAGAAACAGTCACAGGAGCGGCCAGTGAACAAATGGTTGAACAAGCGAAAGCAGCAGGTCCTACACTTGCAGGAGATATCATTGATTTCACCCTTACTATAGAGGTGGAAGGCAGTAAACAAGTATTTACCGATTTCGGACGTACGTATGTGAAAAGAAGCATTGTTGTTGCAGGGACGATTGATCCTGCACAAGCAACCGCTGTCAGGGTTGATCCGCATACTGGTGAACTATCCTTTGTTCCATCTGTCTTTACAACAACGAATGGAGCGGCGGAAGTCAACATCTTCCGTACTGGAAACAGCCTGTACACGATTGCGGAGTCTAAGAAGTCATTTGTTGATCTACAGAGCCACTGGTCACAATCCGATGTGGAACTGCTGGCCTCTAAGCTAATCGTGAACGGGAGGACAGACACGGGCTTTTTCCCCGAAGACAATGTCACCCGCGCGGAGTTCGTCAGCCTAATCATCCGTGCATTAGGGCTTGAGGAAGAGGTGATGCCTGCACAGAATGCGTTTACGGATGTTGGGAAATCCGATTGGTTCGCGGGTATAATTGGCATTGCGACGAAGGAGCAAATCGTAAGTGGCTTTGAGGATGGCACTTTCCGGCCTAATGACCCGATAACGAGAGAGCAAATGGCAGTGATTGCAGCAAATGCGCTATCTTTTGCTGATAAATCCGTTGCTCTTGCGGGAAAATTTAATCCTTTATTGGCTGTTTTCGAAGATAAGGCTGCTATTAGCTCCTGGGCACAGGTAGCTGCAGCACAAATGCTGGAGTCCGGTGTAATGGCAGGTATTACGGAGCATCAATTTGCCCCTCAAAACATGGCCACACGTGCTCAATCCGCTGTAGTTATCAAACGGCTGCTGCAGACTGCAGGATTTATCAATTAGTCCTTTTTATCAAATTCTATATCCAAATAACAGGAGGCATGAAACATGTTTGATGACAAAGAACAGACAGATACGCAAAGCCAGGAACAGCCAACAAGCATCATCAGCAGAAGGAAGCTGCTGGCTTCATTAGGAATGGCAGGGGTTGCTTTAGCTTCAACCGGAATCGTGAATAGCGGGATTGCTAAGGCTTATGCCGACCCGGTCAATAACCGCAAACAAGTCAAAGAATTAATGAATTCAGATTTTGTTGTCATAACGACAATCGCTGCCCTGCAAGCTAACACGGCTCCCGATGAAAATCTCATTTATTTTGTGAAAGATAGAGGCGTGGAAGGTCATTTCTATTATGATGCTTTGGACACGACATCCGTTGATGATATGGAAAGTGTGCTGGTATCGACATCCGGAGCCAGGTTTAAGCGTATCTTTGAAGATGTGAATGAAAACTCGTTGCAAGCCATGCTAAGCGAGGATGGCTTATACGAGTATGCGAGAGTGAAGCCGACTCCGCCAGCGGGTCAGAACGCAGATGAAGCAGAGGCAGTTATCCCCTATAAAGGAACGCTTTACTGCCTATTCAAAGGAAGCTACGCCCCACAAAATGATAATTCCTATATTTGTGTGGTAAGACCTGTTGGAAAAAACACACTCAAAATAGTTTCCAGGATGGACCTCGGCATCGGCGCTGATGCTAGAGCAATGGCGATTTATAACGATGATCTTTTTGTTTTTACTAATGATAAAATTAAAGTCTTTCGTATTATTGACGCAGTTTTACAACTGAAAGTTGAATATACGCGTAAATTTGGGGGATGGATGCAGACCTGTAAAATAATAAACGGCAGACTGTATGCTCCCAATTGGGGCACGGGTACGATTGATAGATTCGATCTGGTGAATGGAGTGCCTTCTAATGAAATTCAATACAGTATTGGCGCGATAGGCAATGCTTCCATAGCGTCCTACGGGTCTATCCACTACCTCATAACATGGACAGAAACAAATAATATAACACGACTGGATATAGATGAGAATGGAGACGTTTTTAATAGAGGAGTGTTCGCCATTCCCGGGGTTTACTTGCCTCGTTACGCGGATATCTATAATGGAATTATGACGATAGGGGGCTATAGCACGCTGAATTCAAAAACAGTTGTTTTGGATATTACATCAGCTACACCAGTTAAAATAGGGGCGTATCATAACATGCCTACTCATATTAGGGTAGGAAATTATCTCATAGGTCATGCAGCTGATCAATCAACGCCAGAAAATTCCAGTAAGTATGGGAAAACGGTCAAAGTGTCCATTTCCGATGGTACCGTTGAAGTATTAGCAGATAGACCTCTGATATATCCAGTTCGATATCAATCCACGATTTTTGGTTTTCTGGGTTCAACCTCGTATCCTTCATTGATACAGGAGATAATATGCTACTCAACCCAATCTATACGAAAAGGCATAGAAATACCAACAAATGCGCAGGACTATAAATATATGAATACGATTCGATATACAAAAGTTTCAAATTATGCGGCAGGTGAGGTCATTGCCAGATTCAAAAATTATACTCCTGCGAGAATTGGTTGGTTAAAGGTGAAAATCTCCTATACGATCATCAATAATCAAAATGTGCCTGGTCAAACAAAAACTACAGAATCTGTATATAGTGCATTCAAGAATTCATCAGGTAATTGGCAAATCATTGTACCACGGGCTGACGTAGTGGATACTGGAGATCTGACAGTGAACCTGGATTTCCAGGTGTCAGGGACAAATGCTTACGTATCCGTTAGCGGAGCTCTAACAAATGCGTTGATTAATTTAGTCATAGATTTTGAGCTATCAGACAACAATATGGGTTCATTTTATAGTGTGTAAAAATGAAAATCGCTATTGCAACTATTGTACAGGAGAGCAACTCATTTAGCCCTGTTATCTGTAGTCTAGAAGATTTTCAGAAATTTGCATTGCTCATCGGTAAAGATATGGATCAGATACGGGATGTCAAAAATGAAGTGTACGGATTCTATAAGGCGGCGGCGGAAGAGGGTGCGGAGCTTGTACCCCTTATGTTTGCCTTTGCCGGTGCATCCGGTATAGCCTCTGCAGCTTGCGCAAGCGAGTTGAAAGCATTATTAATATCACAGTTTTCCGAGCAAACGGGGTATGACGGAATATTGCTAATGCTGCATGGCGCTATGGTTTCCGAAGACAGTGATGATTTTGAAGGCGATTTGCTTGAAGAGTTAAGGAAGCTTACGGATTCTCGCATCCCGATTATGGCCACCTTCGATTCTCATGCCCATATGACCCGTAAAATAGTTGACAATGTAACCGCACTGGTCGGATATCGCACGTATCCCCACCAGGATTTTGTGGAAACCGGGTATAAGGCTGTTAAGCTGCTTTTTTCGATTATCAAAGGAGATGTCAAGCCAACGCTGGCGATGGTCAAGGTGCCAATGATTCTTCCCGCAGAGACCATGCAAACGAATTGTGGCCCTATGGCGGAATTGATTAAGGAAGCTGTTGTTGGGGAAAAGCGGGGAGATGCCATTGTGACTTCGCTGTTCGCCGTGCAGCCTTGGCTCGATGTTGAAGGGTTAGGATTTGCTGTAGTAACGGTTGCGCTGGATGAACAGGGGGCAGAATCGGAAGCCTGGCGATTGGCCCGGATGGCATGGGAGATGAGACATCAATTTGAAGTGAAGCTGCATAGTGTGGAAGAAATAATTCGTCTTATCGAAAAGGATGCAAGCGATGAGCCTTTTATTATTTCAGACTCTGCAGACAGTCCAAGCGCAGGAGGGACCGGCGACAGCAACATCGTGTTAAGCCAATTACTGCAGCTTGGTGTTCAGAATAAGTATCCATGTCTGCTATATATGGTTGATGCACCTGCCGTTATGAAGTGTATTGCCAAAGGGGTAGGTTCAACAGTTGAGCTTTCAGTAGGGTATTCAGTCAATAGAAAGCACGGGAATCCAATTCTTATTACAGGCGTCGTAACAAAAATAGGTGAAGGAAGATTCAAGCTTGGCCGGGGACACGCCGATAATCAGCCTGTGTATATGGGGAGGTGCGTCGTAGTACAGATAGGGAAGATCTCACTTCTACTCTCCGAGTTAGCTACCGTTGTTTTTGACCCTGCCTTGTACCGTTGTATGGGATTGGAGCCTTCAGGGGCAAAGCTTGTTCTTGTCAAGTCGGCCGCCCAATTCAAGGCAGGCTATAAGGAGATATCAACGAGAACATATATCCTGGATACGATCGGATTTGCAACATGCCAATTTGAAAAATTAGAATATCGAAAAGTGACTCGTCCTGTCTATCCGCTTGAGGATGATTTTGAATGGTGAAAGAATTTGCTGCATCTTAGCATTAATGGATTAATTTAAAGCTGTCATATGGATGAAAAAATATTAAACACCCACTCTTATATATGAGGAGTGGGTTTATGTTGGTTTATTAGGTTAATTTTCTTCTTTAAGCCGCCAGAGTGCCTTATATTTGCGAAGCATATATAAATTTTCTTTTAAATAATCGGCTTCTTCAGGAGTAAGATTTTCTTTCTCTCTTCCATAGATCAAAACATTTTGCATTATCTTCTCGGATTTAATGCTTTTTTGATCTGTTCTTCCAAGCAAATAATCCAGACTTACATTGAAATAGTCCGCGAGTGTAATAAGTGTCGTAAAATCAGGTTCTCTTTTTCCTTGTTCGTAATTGGCCAGTTGTGTTCTTGTGAATTTCAAGCGGTCTGCTAGTTCGTATTGGCTGATTCCCTTACTGTTTCTAATTTCTGCTAGTCTCTTTCCAAACAAGCTGATCCCTCCTCGTACCATTATAGGAAACAGGCTTTTGCTATACTATACAGGACACAATAAGTCTCTTTATCGTTGACAACAAGGTCTATCTATATGTATATTTAAATTTAGTGGACACGATATGAGTCCTATGTCCTATTGCTAATGATAGATAAGTTAACGGGCTGTGCAATTGTAGGGGTGATTAGATGCGATGATAATTCATGCTTTGGAGTCTCAAGAGGATGTGGAGGGCGGCTTGTTAAATCCATCTTCGAATTTGCAATTTTTGCGGGAGCTCTCTGTGAGAAACATGAGCTTGGCGCTACTATTTCTGAATCATGGCATGCACGAGCAGTGTATATCCCTGGCTGCCGCAGCTCTGCGAACGACTCTCAAAGCGGCCTACGTCAAACAATATGGCTCGCTCCCCCTACATCGAAATTCTCTGAATGAATGGATTGCCTGCGTTCGTGAACTGGGACTGATCGATTTGGATACTGAGCTTTTTATTCATCTAGTTTGTTTGCTTTCCAGTGATTATGAAACAGTAATTGCGCAGCGCCCCCCAGATCTTGATGAAGTTCGTAAGTTATTCGAGAAGGTGGATACGCTGGTGGGACGATTGTCTGCGATTTTGAATGTTGAATAAAGATAAATGGTTATGGGCAATCTAGGAATGAGAAGCATCCTTTGTTAGTGGGTTTGCTCAGGCAAATTAATTCCACTGAAACATAGGGTTGTTTTTTTGTATGTTGGAGTCTATCTTATAAAGTGATAAATCCTAGTCATACTAAGGGTTTATTGGACATCTTGAGTATTTAAGAAACAAAATGAATAAATTTATTTTTGATTTGGGAAAATATAACATTGCTATTAGGATAAGAACCATGCTATATTGTTCTTCCGGCCAACAAACAGGCACGGTTAACACACAAAAACAAAAGAAATTGTTCTTTGAAAACTGAATAACGAGTGAAGAAGAGATCGCTTGATGAGGCCTCAAATCCTAACGGAAATGAAGCGCACAAGTGATCAAAAAAGTTTTAAAAATGAGATGTAAATCTCGTCAGTTTTGAATTTTGAGCTGTTAAGCTTGAAAATAAAATTTTGTTTGTTACCTCGGTAACATGCGCAACTTTATTGGAGAGTTTGATCGTAAATCAAAATCTTCGACCTTAATGGAGAGTTTGATCCTGGCTCAGGACGAACGCTGGCGGCGTGCCTAATACATGCAAGTCGAGCGGATTTGTTCCTTCGGGGACAAGTTAGCGGCG
>NZ_JAGGLB010000009.1 GCF_017874215.1 Paenibacillus eucommiae | reverse complement strand
TTGGGCTATCTGGATAAAGTGCTGGACCATGATATCGAATATTTTAAAATGCTTGGCGCCGACGGCGTTACGCTCGGCGTTGACGTTGACGGCAATATGTCGATGGGCCTGGGCCGATCGGTATTCAGCGATTTCAATACGAACTACCCACTTAGTCGAGTGGAAAGCAGGATGAAGCAGCAAGCGCTTATGCAAAAATTCAAAGACGCTTCACTAGACCTTCGCGGTTACGGTTCGGGAAGCTACGCTTTTCCTTATGTCGGCACAATCGACCATTTGATCGATGATTACTCGTACGATTCTTTTTCGGGAACGGCCGTCCCATTTATTCAGATCGCGCTTCATGGGCTTGTCCAGTATACGTCTTCCTACGCAAACGATCGTCAGGAATACCGTAAACAATTTTTACGCGATCTGGAATACGGTTCCGCTCCTTCTTTCATTTTTATTTATGAGAACGCCGAAAACTTCAAGGATGCTTACAAGCTTCACTTATACAGTCCGGACTTCCGAAATTGGGAAACGGATGCGGTTCAAGAGTACCGGAAAATGAACGAAGCGCTTGGCGATGTGCAGGACCAATTCATTGTTGGCCATCGTACGCTTGCAGCCGATGTGAAAGAAACCACATACGCCGGCGGTAAACGCATCATCGTTAACTATGGCAGCGCGACTTACACTAGCGGTGAAATAGCTGTGAAACCGCTCGATTACTTGATCGTGGAAGGGAGTGAGGCACCTTGACAGCCAAGAGAAGGATGCTTTCCGGCCAAGCGATCCGCAAGCTGGAGGGCTCATTGTTCATAGCCCCGTGGGTCATCGGTTTTTTGGCATTCATGGCGTTCCCGCTCGGATACTCGCTTTATATGAGCTTCCATCAGGTAACGATTATAAGTACGGGCATCGAGGTTCACCCGGCTGGGCTCAAGCATTACAAGTACATTTTGCTGGAGAACGGAGAGATTTTGTACAATTCGCTGTTCCCTTTTTTGCGCCAGTCGCTCCTCATGCTTCCGATCATACTGATTTTTTCGCTGCTTGTCGCGATCATGCTCAATCAGAAGTTTCCGGGACGTGCCTTGTTCCGCTCCATCTTTTTTCTGCCCGTTATTTTCACAACCGGGGAGGTCGTGCAGGAATTCATGACGCAAGGCAAAGGGGACCTTGGTTTTCTCCAAAGGTATAACATCGCTTCGCTCGTGTCGGAGAACATGTCGGGGGCCTGGGCTGGCCCGATAGTTGCCGTAATGGGATCTTTCGTCCTGATCCTGTGGTATTCCGGCGTACAGATCCTGATCTTCTTGGCCGGAAGGCAAACGATCGGCGCCTCGGTTTACGAAGCTGCGAGAATCGACGGCGCGACACCCTGGGAAGTATTCTGGAAAATTACACTGCCCGGCATGACTCCGTTCATTCTGCTCAATCTTATTTACACGACGGTCGATTTATTTACATTTCCGACAAACCCGATTTTATCGCAGGTGACCAGCAGCAATTACGGTCAGTCAAGCGCTCTGGCCTGGATATACTTCGTGATCATACTCGTATTCCTCGGAATGGCCCTGTGGGTGTTTCAGAAAGTGCAAAAGGCTTCGGGTATGGGGGCGGCCGATTGATGGCGGGAAATAAACATTTGCTCTGTAATTCAGCTTGCAAGGAGGATGAGTTGTGACCCGGTTAATAACGACGATCCGAACGATTTATACAAACGGTCTTGATTCGAGGGCGAGACTTGCCAAGATACGAAACGTGATTGTTGGCAAAGAAGTGGATAAAGGACTCATATTCCGCGTCTTTATTTATCTCATACTGATTGACGTGGCCTACATTTACTTAAACCCGATTTTATCCATGATTACGACTATGGTCAAAAACTCGGCCGACTTGATTGATCCCGCTGTTACCTGGGTGCCGAGGAGGATTTATACCGGTGTCCTGCAGGAAGCTTGGAGCAGGCTGAGGTATCCGAGCGCCTTTACGATAAGTACGGTTCTCTCGCTTACGATTGCGGTTTTGCAGACTGTATCGTGCGCAGTGGCGGGATATGCGTTCGCCAGGCTCGAGTTTCCTTTCAAACGAACATGTTTCATACTCCTGATCTTTACATTTATCGTCCCGATTCAAGTTACAATTTTGCCGAATCTGATCACGGCCAGCCAATTTGGTCTTATCGGGACGTACATTCCGATCGTGCTGCCCGCATTGTTCGGACACGGGTTGAAGGGTGCATTGTTTGTCATCATTTACCGCCAGTTTTTCTCTACTCAGCCGAAGGAACTGGAGGAAGCGGCGAAGATCGACGGTGCCAGCGTTTTCCGCATTTTCTATAAGGTTATGCTGCCACTAGCTAAACCGGCGATTCTCGTCGTATTTCTGTTCTCGTTCGTCTGGACGTGGAATGATTACTATTTGCCAAGCATGTATTTGCAGGGAGTACAGGACGTGCCTCTTTCGATGGGCATATCGCAAATTTCCGCAGCGCTTGCGCAGCGGGAGGCGGAATTGGGACCGTCGATTTTCGACGAACCTCTCAAGATGGCAACTTCTTTTCTGATCGTCCTTCCGCCTCTTGTCCTGTATACGTTTACGCAGCGTTGGTTCGTTGAAGGCATCGAGCGTACGGGTTTGGTGGAGTAATTCAATATTGTTTTGTTAGACATAATATGCTGAACAAGCGCCCTAATACTCGACAGAACCAACCGGGTATTGGGGCGCTTGTTAGCTATTTTCTAAATTGCAACTCAATCAGATTAAACAGAAAAATCGTCGACTATTTTCCATGGTTTGGTATGATAGGTATTACTAAAACTTTTATATCAATGTGGTGGAGGATATATAATGATTATTTTAATAAGCGGAAATGGTTATATGGGGAAAACATTTATGGCACAGAAATTATTAGAAAAATATAAGGTGCCATATCTTTCTATCGATCACCTAAAAATGGGGATTTATAGGAGTAATAGCAATTGTGGTTTCACGCCTCTGGATAGTACTGAAGTAATTGGAGATAAATTATGGCCAATTATTAAAGGAATCATTATGACTAATATTGAAAACAATCAAAGTATCATTATTGAAGGGTGTTATATACTACCACACTATTTGAATGATTTTGAGAAACCTTATGCTGACAAAATCATATCCATCTTCCTGGGATATTCTACTAGATATATTGAACAGAACTTTGAATCGAAAATAATAAAATATAGAAGCGTTATAGAAGGTAGAGGGAGGCTAGAAGAAGAGGATACTTCAGAATTTGCGATTAAAACATATATGGAAGAAAATGATGAGTTTAGGAGAAGATGTGTGGAAACTGGGGAGAAGTTTTTTGAAATCGATAAGAATTATCAGGAAGAAATGATTAAAGTGTATACCTATATAGATAGTCAAAAACAAAAAATTGAAAGTAAACTCAAAGAGGGCGATGACATCCTATAACAGCTGTTCAAGTATCGCGCCGCGGCGCGTTTTTCGCCGATAGACCTGTTAAGCTGAACCGTATCATCGTTAGTGGTAAAGCAGAAATTCGAATTGAACGTTGATGCTGCTGTGCTAAATCTTGACCATTGAGCCGTGATGTCAGATGTGCAGGAATGCTGAGTCCATAAAGAGATGAGCATGGAGTGATTAGATGATGATGAATTTGTATGGAGCGGAGCATCACTTGATGGTGGTATCAAATTCCATTGATGCGGAAGAGCATCGACACTCATTTTTACAGGTGACCCTTTCGTTAACGGACGAATTTGAAATTGATGTAGAGGGACAAAGCTTGAGTTGTCCAGGCATCATTATCAATTCCAACGTCGTTCATCGGCTAAAAGGAGCGGAACACCCTTTGATGCTTCTTCTGATGGACAGCACCTCTGAGATGGCAGCAAGCTTTAAGCGATATATAGAGGGTCGGCAGTATCATGTATTTCCGCAAGGGATGATGAAGATCATTCGCGAATTTGTGCAAAACGAGTATGCTGGCGTTAAGGATACGGGCAGCTATCTTTCTTTTCTGGGACAACTCATGATGCTATTGGGCGTAAAATATGTAAATACAGCTATTGTTGATCCGAGAATAAGAGATTTGATACAACTGATAAAAGATTGCACCGACTCCGAACATTCCGTAAGTCAATACGCCCGGCAAATAGGTTTATCCAACAGCAGATTGTCGCATCTCTTTAAAGAAAATACAGGCATATCGCTTAGCGGGTACATGCTGCTGCACAAGCTACAGAAGGCAACTTATTTTATTTTTGAAGGGCTCAGCATTACGGATGCGGCTATGGCAGCAGGATTTGACAGTCCGTCACATTTAGCCGCCACCAGCAAGCGGTTGCTGGGAATGACGGCGAAGGATATTCGCAAAGATAGCGTCTTTTTAAAAGTTTCTTGCCCGCATTAACCTTACAATTGGTGCAGGAGGTGTTTCCAATGAGTGCATACTTGAAGGAAACGGAATTGCTGAACTATTCTCATCCATTGATCCGGCCAGTCATTCACAGTCGCCAGTGGGATCATATGTCTAGGAAGGAACAAATTCTTGGCATTTATAACTACGTCCGTGACGAAATCCTGTTCGGCTATAACAGGGCGGATGATATTCCGGCATCGGAAGTATTGCAGAATGGCTATGGTCAGTGTAATACAAAGGGTGTGCTTTTTATGGCGTTGCTAAGGGCCGTGGGAGTGCCTTGCCGTATGCATGGATTTACCATTGATAAGAAGCTGCAAAAGGGAGCGATGAAAGGGTGGTATTACCAGCTGTCGCCCCGGGAGATCGTTCACAGCTGGGTTGAAGTGCTTTATGAAGGTAAGTGGTTGAATATCGAAGGGTTTATACTGGATATTCCCTATTTGACCAAGCTTCAGCAAAAATTCGAACAGTGTACGGGTTCATTTTGCGGTTATGGCGTTGCAACAGATAATTTTCAAAACCCGGAAATTTATTGGAACGAAGATGATACCTACGTGCAAAAAGAAGGAATCGTTCAGGATTTTGGGATTTACGACAGTCCCGATGCATTCTTCTCCGTTCATCAGCAAGGGCTCAGTCCGTTTAGGAAAACGATCTATAGCTGGGTTGTTCGGCATCTGATGAACCGGAATGTCGATCGCATAAGGCAGGGGTAATCTGCGTACTAAGTGAGTCTGCTGGACAAAATGGGTATTCAACACATGTGGAGTGCCTAATATTGATAGTACGAAATGAGATGTGACAGTACTGCTCAATGAAGGAAGATTCATAACGAAGGTTGCGTTTTCGTAGACATTTTGTCTACACTGCTTAATAGGCGAATAGGCACGTAAATTGTTGGAATCTGTAGCTCACCGTATCATAAATAACGGCAAGCTTTTTTGGAAATAATGAGATAAAAGGAGAGATGGAAATGTCTTACATCGTTGATTTTAATAATGTGTCTACGCTTGGTTTAGAGTCTTCACCTGTAGTAGAAGCGCTTGCTGGTTTACGTGCTAATGAAGCCCGTTACTTTATGAACAAATACAAGCATGAATTTACGGTTGTACAAGCTAGCGAAGGCCAGGAGACCCTTGATTATGTGAGCCGAATTTTGAAAGAAGAACGTGATATTGAGTTTGCGGCCAAACCATTAGAAACGTCACAGTTTCAGGTGGAAAATATCAAATTTGCCTATGTCTTTTATGAGGATGGTCTTGAGGTCAACGTCATGTATACGGTTGATGATCCTAAGAAGCGGGCCGTTGGTTTTAAGCTTTCGGAGGGGATGGAGATACCAAAGGAGTTGGAAGAGAAGTTTAAGTTTGCTAGGCAGAAGTCTAAACTAGCTGGAACCATTCGGGGTTCGTTTTTTGTAATTAAAAAAGAATATTAAAGTAAGCAGAAGTGCAATTGGAGGAATCCATCCACTTTTTGCCTCAGAGCTAGAGGGGCAATGGTATGGCTAAGAATGCTAGGGCAAATGAGAAGGTAGGTCATAATAAACGGAGGGTTACTCTGAGGCGGTTGTAATAAACTGCTTAGGAGTAACCCTTGTTTTGTTCTAAACTGATTAGAAAGGTTAAGTTTTAGTAATCTAGCAGCAGCCGAACCTCCGCCGAAATGACCGTGTGCGGTGTGCTCCATTTAACGATGTTTTTCATCGTTAAAGTCAGTCTACCAGGTCAACCAGTCACGTTAACGATGTTTTTCATCGCTAAAAGAGGGCGGATGACCTCTCCGGCGGATTAAAAGGGGTTTTAACGATGTTTTTCATCGTTAAAGCAAGTTGTGGAGGGGATCTGGAGCTTTTAACGATGAAAAACATCGTTAAAGTAGCAGAGCCCCTCCTTTCTTTAGTCCCACTGCCCCAGCAGCTTGGCCTGCGGAGAAGTCCTCTCCAATCAAGAGAGAAACCCTTGTTGGCAGTCCGTTTGAGCTTGGTGTTCGTGTGATTCGTGCGATTGTAGCTGAGAAGGGAATGGCTGTGGGCGGAAGAGCGTTAGCGCCCGCCTTTAAAGATTTGTTCCAACCCCCACATCCATTCCATTCAAGGGAACAAATCTTTAACAGCGGCTGGAGCCCACAGCCATTCCCTCCCCGAACCACCAACGTTACTGTTTACGCTGATGATTTGGCAGCTGGATCACGAACGCTGTCTTTTCAAAAGGGACACTTGTCAAGGTAATGGATCCGTCATGGAGGGCAATGATTTCTTTGACAATGGAGAGTCCAATGCCGAGTCCTTCGCCTTTTCTGCTGCCATCAACACGGTAGAACCGTTCAAAAACATGCTCTTGATCCTGTAAGGGAATGCCGCGTCCTTTATCGATAACAGCCATGAATAGGGCATCATCCTTTTCCGTAAGTCCGATCTCAAGATAATGGCCTTCTGATCCGTAACGGATCGCGTTGTCCAACAGGTTTCGCAGCGCACGTTCGATTAATGAAGCATCAAACCAGGCTTGGATATCCTCATCAGGGATATTTACTTCAACCGTGAAGGTTTGCCCCTCAAGAAACATCAGGTAGTCTACCGCAATTTTGCGCATCATTTCAGATAAATTATGCACTTCAACATGAAGCTCTAAATTCCCCTCATCCTGCCGGGTAATATCTAACAATTGATCTAATAGCTTATCGATATAACGAGAGCGGTGCAGCAAAACTTTGGCACTCGCTTGCAGTTCCTTCTCATCCTTATACAATCCAGCGCGAATCGTTTCTGCGTAGCCCAAGATCATCGTTAGTGGGGTGCGAAGATCATGGGAAAGGTTAGACAGCAGCAGATTTCGCCTGTTGTCAAATTGCTTGATTTGTTCGCCCTGCTTTTGAATACGGCGAGCCATGGCGTTATAATGCGCAGTGAGCTGGCTAATTTCATCCTTTTTCGTGTCCTCTAGTACAGTAATTTCACTTTGGAGGTTAAGCTGCCCTATAGCATGGTTGAGCTTATTGATGCGTTTGTTCATGGAAGAGAAAAACCATAGAGATAGCAGATAGGGAATTAATAAAGCAACAACTAAGGGCAGCATAAGATTAAATATGACTTTATAACCACGCAGGAAAATATAAATTTGCCCGTTTTTCATATCGTTATTGGATAAGCTTATGAGCAAATAATAGGGTTGATCCTCTTGGCTAATGGAATAAATAAGCGTAACTAGCTCGTCGACCCCCCATAGGTTCTGGGGCATATAAAGCATTCGATTTGCAAGCTGCCCAAAGTCATAGGTTTTCTTCTCTCCGAAGGTATCATAAATCGTCGATCCATCTGCTGAAATCCATTCAAAACGAATATCAGGATGGTTGCTATGAACATTATCCAGTATTGGCGTTATGTCTTCGACATGAAAAGCTTGACGCGTTGCAATCGTATCAAGGACTTCTTTCGAGAGGGCGTCCAGGCTATTCAGACCGTAACCTCTAGTTCCTTTACCTATATAGAGACTAAGTGAAGTAAACAAAAGAAAACTGATGATTGCACTAATGAGCATAAGCAGCCAAAGCTTGGTTCGACTTTTCATTGTCCATCTCCTGAGAATCTGTATCCAATTCCACGTATGGTGTGAAAGTAATGAGGCGAGCCCTCCGTGGGTTCAAGAATGTTTCGCAGTCTGCTAATAAAAACACTTAAATTGTTATCATCAAAATTTTCATGATTCCAGACCTGCTTGTAAATTTCTCTTTTGGTTAAAACGCGGTCTGGATTTTGCATGAACATTTCTAAAAGCCGGCACTCAACCGGGGTTACAGAAATTAAAATTCCATCATTTCGCAAAAGATAATTATCAATATCCAGCACTAATTTATTTAAACGTAGAATCTTGGCAGGATACGAAGAATGAGGGCGATGTCTCCTTAGCTGTGCTTGCACACGAGCAACCAATTCCACTGGGCTAAAAGGCTTGGTGACATAATCATCTGCACCTAATCCGAGCGTCAAGATTTTGTCTTGCACTTCACGTCTCGCACTGAGCGCAATGACTAACGAGGCAGCATTGGCATCTCGCAAATATTGCAGCACCTCAAAGCCGTTGCCATCCTCCATCATGAGGTCCAGTATCAATAATTCTATGGGATATTCCTGTAAGTATTGAATGGCTTGTCGTCCTGAACTGGCTTCTATGACTTGAAGTTCTGCTTGTTCTAAATGCATCCGGATTAACTGACGAATTTCGGGTTCATCATCTACAATTAAAATTTGATTGATGGTGAATCATTCCTCCCTCTCTAGGACATGGGGCCAATCTTGATCACACTCAGATCATAACAATAATAAATAGAGAAATACATATTTAATGCTATTCATTAAGAATCTATTAAGAAAAGTAATCGACAAAAGCCTTAAGATTTCATTAAGAATGTGTGACTGTTTTATCTATTATAATGAATCATAAGTCTAGTGGATAACGTTGAACATTTTGAAAAACGTGCAATCATATCAGGGGGTATTGGGATTGGGGATGGACATAGGTCTCTTGCTGGAAGGCGGGGGGATGCGAGGCATTTACACGGCAGGAGTCCTAGATTACTGGATGAAACGCGAGCTGCACTTTCCATATATGATTGGGGTTTCTTCCGGTGCATGGCACGCTACGAACTATATATCTCGCCAGCCGGGGAGGGCTAAATCGATAACGATCGATTTAGCCAAAGATCATCGTGCCATCAGTTATCGGAACTGGATTTTGAAGGGCAGTGTTTTTGGATTCGAATTTCTCTTCGATAAAGTGCCAAATGAGCTGTATCCCTTCGATTATACGAAGTATTTTCAATCAGAGGAGCAATTAACTTTTGTGCTAACGGATCCTCATACTGGAAAAGCAGTCTATTACACGAAGGAAGACACACCCGATCAGGAAACCTTGAAACAGCAGCTTACGGCCGCTATCAGCTTGCCCTATGTCGCAAAACCGGCTCAATGGCTAGGCAAGACTTTGTTCGATGGCGGGGTGGCTGAGCCCCTTCCATTGCAAAAAGCGATCGATGATGGATATGGCAAACTGGTTGTATTGCTGGTCAAGGAGAAGGGATATCGCAAGAAGCGTTCAAGGTTGGATCTGCCTGCCAGGTGGGTCTATTCGAAGTACCCTTTGTTTGTTGAGTCTATTATGCAGCGCTATGTACGCTACAACAAGATCATAGATGAGATGGAGCGGCTGGAAGCAGAAGGCCGCTTGTTCATTTTGCGTCCTTCGGTAATGATTGGGCTTGATCGTATGGGCCGTAACCCGGTGGAACTGGAGCAGATGTATAAAATGGGCTATAGCGATGCCGAGCAATCCTATGATGCATTGGAGCGTTGGATGTCCAGGTAGTAAATGCCTGACAGAACAGTTGGGAAGAGAGTGCTTACTATGACAAAGCTGGAAGTTCATGCAGCCTATTTGGAGCAGCCGTTGTCCTCAGCTGTTTATAACGATTGCTTGATCAGTTTGCCGAAGCATAAGCTAGACCGAATACATAAATTTCGTAAAAAAGACGATGCACAAAGAACATTGCTGGCGGAACTGCTTATTCGAAGCTTGGCCGTTCAAAGATGGGGACTGGATCCCCGGAAAATTGACTTCTATATGGACCCTTTCGGCAAGCCGCATCTATGGGGCAAGCAGGCTCCCTGTTATAATTTGTCGCATTCCGGACAATGGATCGTCTGTGTGCTGCATACCTCTGCTGTTGGGATTGATGTTCAGCAAATCCTGCCGGTGGATCTGGGGATAGCTGCGAAGTACTTTTCGCCGGAGGAATATGAAGATTTAAAGGTAAAACCGGAGGATGAGCAACTGGATTATTTCTACATGTTATGGACGGGTAAAGAAAGCTTGATCAAGGCTGACGGCAGGGGAATGGCCATGGGGCTTAATCACTTTTCGATCCGACAGCAGGGTCAATTCATGAAATTGCGTTCGAAATCGGCTGCCTATGATTGGCGGTTAAGGCACTATGATATAGACGATCAATATAAGTTATGTGTGTGTGCGAAGACGGATGCATTCCCGGAGAAGCCTGTAGTGGTTTCGGGCGAGGCGGTTGCGGCTGCATACTTATCCAACTTATAGTAATGAATTTGGTTAATTACAATATTGGGAGGATCCAAGCATGTTAGTGCCGTCTAAGAACGACTTTGGAGCGATCGCTATAGTAGGCGTCGGAGCGCTTTTTCCAGGTTCAACGGATAGTTCCGGGTTTTGGAATGATATTATGGCAGGAAAAGATCTATTCAGTGATGTCCCTGCCTCGCATTGGTTAATTGAAGATTATTACGATTCGGATCCAACTGCCCCCGACAAGACGTATGCGAAGCGGGGGGCATTTCTCTCCAAGGTCGAATTTGATTCTATGGAGTATTCGATTCCGCCGAATAATATGCCCTCGACAGACAGCAGCCAGTTGTTGGCTTTAATGGTGGCCAAGCAAGTATTTGAGGATGCAGCTCAAGGACAGTTTAGCAAAATGGACAAGGAACGGATCAGCGTCATTCTCGGTGCGGCAGGCTCCACGGGGCTTACGGTTGAAATGGGCAGCCGAATTCAGCGGCCTGTCTGGGTAAAGTCGTTAAGAGAGAGCGGCTTGCCAGAGCAGCAAGTGCAGGAAATTTGCGATCGGATCGCCGCTCATTACCCTGCATGGAACGAAAGCACGTTTCCGGGCTTACTCGGCAATGTGATAGCGGGTAGAATAGCCAATCATTATAATATCGGTGGTACGAACTGTGTCGTCGATGCCGCATGTGCCAGCTCACTTTCAGCGGTGACTATGGGCATCATGGAACTGCAGGCGGGCCACTCTGACTTGGTGATTACAGGTGGCATAGACACACTCAACAATATTATGACGTACATGAGCTTCAGCAAAACTCCTGCCTTGTCACCGACAGGCGATTGTCGGCCTTTCTCCGATCAGGCAGATGGAACGATGCTAGGCGAAGGATTATGCATGCTGGCACTGCGGCGGCTTGAGGATGCGGAGAAAGATGGAGATCGTATCTACGCTGTATTGCAAGGTTATGGTTCCTCTTCTGACGGTAAGTCCAAAAGTGTCTATGCGCCGGTAGCTAAGGGGCAAGCCAAAGCGCTCCGCAGAGCTTATCATATGGCCGGATACGGTCCGCATACGGTTGAACTGGTAGAGGCTCACGGTACAGGCACAAAAGCAGGTGATGCCGCCGAATTCGACGGTCTCACATCTGTCTTCGATGACGGCAAGCGGGCGGACAGACAATGGTGTGCTCTAGGTTCGGTGAAATCACAGGTGGGTCATACGAAAGGTGCGGCAGGAGCTGCCGGGTTATTCAAAGCGGTGATGGCATTGCATCATAAAGTATATCCTCCGACGATTAAGGTGGATCGGCCTAATCCAAAGCTGAATATCGAGAGCAGTCCATTCTATCTGAATACGAAGACACGGCCTTGGATCCGCGGATTAGAGCATCCCCGGCGTGCATCTGTAAGTGCTTTCGGTTTTGGAGGGAGTAACTTCCATGTGACTTTAGAAGAATATACCGGAGCAGGAAACAAGGCATGGAAGGTTCGCAGCTCACCGGCAGAATTGATCGTGCTCTGCGCCGATACGCCGGAGCAGTTAATGGAAATATGTTTGCAAATGATTTCAGAATTAGTTCAAAGTGAACGAACACTTGCCGATTACGCCAGAATCAGTCAGGAAAGCTTGGCAGCAGCGAAGCAAGCCAGACTGTGTATTGTGGCCGCTGACCTACAGGAGTTAGGAGATCAGCTGCAATTCGTTGCGCCTATGTTCAAGGAACAAATTGATCTGGCCGCATTATCGCGCAAGGGTATTTATTATGCTTTTGGTGCTTCCCCAGGGAAGATCGGCATGGTATTTCCTGGTCAAGGAAGCCAATATGTCGGCATGGGGAAGGATTTAGCGATCCATTTCGACGAGGCGAGGGCGGTATGGGATCTTGCAGCTTCTGCACAGGCTTTTCCCGTTCAAAGAAAGCTGCATGACATCGTATTTCCGAAGCCGGTGTTTACGGATGAGGAACTGAGGGCTCAAGAGTTGGCATTAAGGGCGACGCAGTGGGCACAGCCGGCGATAGGCGCCATGAGCATGTCCGCATGGCGTGTGCTGCAGATGGCAGGTATTGAAGCGGATATGCTGGCCGGACACAGTTATGGGGAAATTACAGCTTTATGTGCCGCGCAGTCGATCAATGAGCAGACGATGCTGCGTATCGCCCGGACACGCGGGGAACTAATGGCTGAAGTGGCCGTGGCCGAAGGGGCCATGAGTGCGGTATTTCACGACAGAGAGCTTGCCGAATGGCTCACTGCCGAAGCCGCTCGCGGGGGAGTCTCCATTGCAAACCGTAACAGTCCGGTACAGACGGTCATCTCGGGGGAAATCACTGCGATTGCCGCGCTTGAGAACGTGTTGTCTGAGAAGGGTTTACGCTATCAGCGGCTCCCTGTTGCGACGGCGTTCCATTCTCCTCTAGTGGAGAACTCGGTAAAGCCGTTTCGGCAATATTTAGAGGCATGCACATTTCAACAAGGAAGCATTACGGTATTAGCGAATAAAGATGCGGGTGCATATCCAGCTGCAGCAGATGCGATGCGCGAGCAGCTGGCGCAGCAAATTGCCCAGCCGATATTGTTTAAAGAGCAAGTGGAGGCGATGTACGAGCAAGGTGTGCGCACCTTTATCGAGGCAGGACCGGCATCGGCCTTGACCGGACTAGTCGGTCAGTGCCTGGAAGGCCGGCCGCACTTAGCCGTTGCCATGGACAGGAAAGGCCGGCATGGGCTTACAAGCCTGTGGCATGCTCTGGCGCAGCTAATCGTATCCGGTGTGGCGATGGATTTGTCCGCTTTTTGGACCGCTTACGCGCCTGTGGCAGAGAAGAAAGAACCCGCTAAACGCGGATTTGTACTGCCTGTCAACGGAGTGAATTATGGCAAGATATACCCGCCTGAAGCAGGAGCGGCCGGTTTACCCAAGCCGAATCCGGAACCTGTGCCCCCGGTTAAAGCCGAGCCATTGCCATCACCATTGCCTTTGCTTTTACCTACCGAGTTGCCTGTCCCTAATAGCACTACATCGCAAACAACACATAAAGATGAAATAACATTCATACCTGCAGATTACATTCAAGACCAGGAGGAATTCATGAACAACAACAATCATACTGCTAACTTAGACTTATTAACGATAATTGCCGAGTTGCAAAAGCAGACCGTTGAAGCCCATATGGCTTACCAAAGCGTGATGGCCGACAGCCATATCGCATTTCTGAGGACGGCGGAAACGACGCTTGCCGGATTAGGCTCGCTAGTCAATGGGAACGCGCCCTTGCAACGTTCTCTTGCAAGCGATGTGTCCCCGCAGCGAAGTGTATTACAGCCAAGTTTGACGCCGATGCCGACATTAACTCCGATGCCAACACCGAGCATAATGCCAGCTGCGCCAGCTCCAGTTTCACAGGTAGCTCCACAGGCAGTTCCACAGGCAGCTCCACAAGTGACAGCAACATTGCAGTCGATTGGGCATGTTCCTGCGGTACAAGTTATGGCTGCAGCTCCGATACCAGCTTCAATACCAGTGGAAATGTCGACACACGCAAGGATGGCTGCACCGCCGGTTAGTGCACCACTGACCATTGCACCGCAGGTCGTTACAGCATTCGCGATACAGCATAAGATGGATACCAATGAGATTATGCTAGAGGTCGTGGCGGAGAAAACCGGCTACCCGGCAGAGATGCTAAATATGGATACAGAGCTCGAATCAGGCCTCGGAATCGATTCGATCAAGCGGGTGGAGATCTTGTCCGCCCTGCAAGAACGAATCCCACAAATGCCAGAAGTACAGCCTGGTGAGATGGCGGCATTGAATACATTAGGTGAAATTTCCCGTTACATAGGCAAGCTCATGAATGGACATGGGGAACGGCCGGCCGCCGCAGTAGAAGCAATAGGGGCAGCGCAATTGGGATCAGCAGAAATGGTGGCGGTCGGGGTCGAGACAGCTTCAACGGTTACAGCGGAACCCGTACATACATTGGAGCAGCTGAAGCAAGTTATGTTGGAAATCGTGGCGGAGAAAACCGGCTACCCGGTGGAAATGCTTGATTTCACCACAGAGCTTGAATCAGGCTTCGGGATAGATTCGATCAAGCGGGTGGAGATTCTGTCAGCCACACAAGACAGAGTGCCGGATCTGCCTGAGGTGCAGCCAGGGGAATTGGCTGTCCTGCATACACTTGGAGAAATTGTAGATTATTTAAACGGATTATTGGGAAACGGGCAAAAAAAAAAGAACTAATTTCGCCTAATGCCATTATTCAAAGCGGCATTGTGAGATATGTGGTGAAAGCACAGTTGGCGCCCCCTAGGGGAATGGCGATGCCGGGACTTTGTGATGGAAAGTCAAGGGTCGAAATTGTGGGTGGCGATGCCGAAATAGCAAAGTGCCTGGCGCTGAGACTAGCAGATCATGGGGCACAGGTAAAGCTTGTGACTGAAGCAACGCCGGAAGCCGACGCCGTTATTTATCTCGGAGGTCTCGGGCACTTGGTTGATGATGAGCAAGCGATGAGTGTGAACCGGGAAGCCTTTCAGGCAGCAAAGACCGTAGCTGCGAAGTTTGAACGAAGTGGAGGGGTGTTTGTCACCGTGCAGCAGACTGGAGGGGACTTTGGTCTGTCAGGTGCAGGGGCTGAGCACAATGTTTGGACATCGGGGCTGCCTGGATTGGTGAAGACTGCAGGCAAGGAATGGCCGAAGGCGACCGTTAAGGCCATCGATCTGGATTGCGGCGACAATAGTGCTAATGACATCGCCGAATGTATTGTAACTGAACTGCTTCAAGGCGGACCCGAACAGGAAGTAGGGTTATCCCGGGCCGGCCAGCGCATAACCCTCGTGTTAGAGGCGGCCGCAGCTCCTGAAGGAGAACTGGCGATTGGGAAATCCGACTGTTTACTCGTGTCTGGAGGCGGAAGAGGAGTAACCGCTGCCGCTATTCTTGCTCTTGCACGCGAATGCCAGCCACGGTTGATCATCTTGGGTAGAACGCCAATTGAGTCGGAGCCGGATGTATGTATCGGAATCCAAAATGATGCGTTAATGAAACGGAAGCTTCTGGAGCAGGCCAAGTCGGAAGGGCGGAGCCTCACAGCGGCCGAGCTGGGGAAACAAGTTCAGCACATCGTCGCGAACCGGGAACTTCAAGCTAACTTGGAAGCATCGCGGCAAGCGGGCTCTGAAGTGGTCTATGTTGCGGTTGATGTACAGCAAAAGGATGCGCTTGAGGTGGCGTTACAGCCGATTCGGGAAAAATGGGGCGCAATTACCGGCATCGTACATGGCGCAGGGGTACTGGCAGATAAGGTCATCGCAGACAAGTCTATGGAGCAATTTAATACGGTGTTCAGCACCAAAGTAAATGGCATGAAGGCTTTGCTTGAGGTCACGCAGGAGGATCCGCTGAAACTCATTTGTTTATTTTCCTCAGTTGCGGCAAGAAGCGGCAATGTGGGGCAGTCTGATTATGCTATGGCAAATGAAATATTGAATAAGGCAGCGCATCGGGCTGCCCGTCTGAGAGGCGAATCCTGTCTGGTCAAATCGATCAATTGGGGGCCTTGGGACGGTGGAATGGTTCACCCTGGACTGAAAAAGCACTTCGAACAGATGGGGGTTTCGTTAATTCCATTGAAAGAAGGAACCGATGCCTTCGTAAAAGAACTTCATAGTCCGATCGGGTCGGACAGGGAAGTTGTAATCGGCGGGGGATTAGCCGAGCACAGCACGCTAATAGAAGGTGCTTATACGAGAAACTGGCAGATGGATATTCATCTGCATTTGGATTCAGCCCCTTACTTGGCCGACCACCGGATTTACGACAAGTACGTCATACCTGCCGTGCTTGTTATGGAATGGTTCGCTCAGGCGGCAAGCGGTATTCGCCCTGAACTGCGAATTGGGCGATTCAGTGAGTTATCGGTGAAGAAGGGCATTATGCTGGATGAACTGGGGAGAGAAGTGTATCGGATTCATGCTCTGGAGAGCAGTGAAAGCTTAGCTTCGGCCCTTATTCAGTTTGAACTGATGGATGAATCAGGCAGGGTCTGCTATACCGGTGAGATCGCTATGACAGCACAAACAACCGTACTTGCCGACCACGAAAATCGGGGCATGTCCGGCTTTAGCCCGGATGCACTTGCCTTGCAGGATTGGGATGGGGACATTCAACAATGTTACGGCGACCTGTTATTCCATGGACCGCAATTTCAAGTCTTGTTAGAGATATTGGGCATTAGCGATCAAGGAATAGGGGCTAAGCTTCAGCGACCTCAGGAAACACGCAGGGCAGGCGGCCCTTGGATCACGGATCCTATCATGATAGATGGTGGGATGCAGCTATTTTTAATATGGGGACATAGGATTCTCGGGAAAAGAACGCTGCCGACAAAAATAGGGACCTATGTACCTGGTTGTGTTGGGAAGGAACCCGTATATGTCTACATTCGTGGGGAGCGGAATGGAGCTTATAAGATAACGGGCAGCATGTTGTTCTTGTCAGAAGATTGGGAGACGATCGCAGAATTCCACGGCGTGGAGTTTCACAGCAGGTTACATTGAACTTAGAATGGAGAGGAAGAGCAGGTCATGATGTTGGAGCCGATAGCGATTATTGGACAGGGCTGTGTATTGCCTGGTGCATTAACTCCAGAGGAGCTATGGACCGGAATTATAGACCGGTGTGATTTTCTTTCTGAGCCGGATAAGGAGGCCTGGAGGATTTCTCGCCCATTGGCGGAAGTAGATGCTGATGGTTCCTTATGGTCATTAAGAGGCGGATATGTGAAAGGCTTTGAAGCCGTATTCGATCCCGAAGGGTATGCGGTTGGCAAGGACGAATTGCTTAAACTCGACCGGATCGTACATTGGATGCTCTATGCTGCCAAGGAAGCGTTACGGTCAGCCGGTTATGGCAGCTTAGAAGCGCTGGAAGGGTGCGGCGCTGTTGTCGGAAATTTATCTCTCCCTACAGTGTCATTTGCGAAATACGGGGAATGGGCATGGTTAAACCAGCAAAGTGGCGATGTCGTTTCAGCGGCGGATATTGCCCGTGTTGTGGGAGTACCTCCAGATGCCATGAATCGCTTTATGTCTGGATACCCAGCCCATATTATGGCCAAGGCATTGAAGCTGGGTGCGGGAGCTTACTCTATCGATGCTGCCTGTGCTTCATCTTTGTATGCAATCAAGCTGGCCTGTGACCGTCTTCAAGACGGCAGCTCGGATCTGATGCTGGCAGGAGCAGTAAGCGGACCAGACCCGTTATTTTACCACACTGGATTTAGAACGCTCAAGGCGCTTAGTCAGACGGGGAAAAGCCTCCCTTTCCAAGCGGAAGCCAGTGGGCTCGTGCCGGCTGAAGGATGCGGTTTTGTTGTATTGAAAAGATTGTCTGATGCAGAGCGGGCCGGGGATAACATATTAGGCGTCATAAAAGGGATCGGCTTATCTAATGACGGCAGGAACAGCGGCCTGCTCTCCCCATCCGTCGCGGGTCAAGTTATGGCTATGCGGCAAGCTTTTGAGCGATCAGGGCTGTCACCGCAGGACATCTCTTTAATTGAATGCCATGCAACAGGCACTCAGCTTGGAGATACAACAGAAATACATAGTATGCAAGAGGTATATACCGGAATGCAAGACCTTCCTATCGGCTCTTTGAAGAGCAATATGGGACACCTGACTACAGCAGCCGGGATCGCCGGGTTATTTAAAGTGCTGGGAGCGATGCAGCATCAAGTACGTCCACCAACTTTGGTCGCAGGACCACTGATCAAAGCATTGGCAGGATCTCCATTCCGTCTGTTGACGAAGGAGGAACCGTGGTCATGCGAAGGACCACGCCTGGCAGCGATCAGCGGTTTTGGCTTCGGAGGGAACAATGCGCATTTGATTGTTGAGCAATATACGGCAACAGCAAATACGAAAGCCGCGCAGCGGCGCAAACAGCGACCGAAACGTCTTGACGTTAAGGCAGTTCGAGGTGAACTGGCCATTGTCGGGATTGGAGCAGTTGTTGCCAACGGTAATGATACCCGTGATTTCAGCGCATCCCTATTCGGCTTGGATCGTACGAAGATACGTCGGGGACAAGAAAGTGTCATTGGGAAAACAGAGCAAGTTTCCTTGTCCATTGGCGACACGTCAACTCCACCAAGCGATTTGGTAAAGACACTGCCTCAACAACTGCAAATTTTGAAGGCTGCTAAGGAGGCTGTTGCGGAAGCTGGCCCCATCCCTTCAGAGCGCACTGGCATCTTTGTGGGTATGCAATGTGACGGTGTGCTGTCCCGCCATGGAGGACGTTTGCGGATAGAGGATTGGTATAAGGTTTGGTCCGAAGCTGCAAGCGATCCATTAGTAAATGCCGACTGGCTGCGCACGGCTCGGGAGCAATGGTTCCCGTCTTTGGATCCCGCTACAGTCGTCGGGTTATTACCTAATATTCCGGCCAATCGTTTGAATAAACAGTTTAAAGTTAGCGGCCCTGGCTACACGGTTTCCAGCGAAGAACTCTCGGGAATTACCGCGCTTGCTATTGCATCACGCGCGCTCAGATCCAATGAATTGGATGCTGCCATCGTAGGTGCTGTTGATATGAGCTGTGAGCTGATTCACGAGACAGCAACATCAGCGTTAGGCGAATTAGCTCCGCAAGGAGATGCAGCGGTTGTCATGGTTCTGAAACGTCTGGAAGACGCCGAGAAGGATGGTAATACGATCTATGCTATCCTTCCTGGAGAAGCCGAAGCTTCGAAGGAGCCGCTGCTGCAGCTCGGTTCGAATGCGGGCAGTATCCGGCTGGACAAGCGCTTCGGCAAAGCCCACGCTGCGGACGGACTGCTTCACGTGGCGGCGGGAGCCTTAGCTATTCACCATAAGATGCTCCCCGCATTAAAAGATCATCGGCCAAGACCATGGGTGACTGAGGCAGTCAAAACTGCCCGGATTTCTGTAAAGGCCTTGGGAGATGTTTCTGCAGCAGTAGATTTAGTGGAATACAGGGATGAGCAAAAATCCAAGCCGGCGATTATCGCAGAAGTACCCCGCTACAGGGTTTTCTCCGGTACTAGCCGGGCTGAAGTGCTTGAGGCCTTATTGGAAGGAAAAGAAGGAAGCGGGGGGCCGTCTCGTCTCGCCATTGTATATACCGGCAAGGATGATTGGAAGGAGCGGAAGTCGGCGGCTATCGAATGGATGCAGTCAACGAATATCCCTAACCCGACCGTGTACAATGGCAAGGATATTTACTACCGGGATCAGCCGATCGCAGGAGAGCTTGCATTTGTATTTGCAGGTGCCGCAACGGCCTATCAGGGAATGGGCGGTGAACTGCAAGCGATCTTACCCGAATTGTCCGCAGCAGTGCTTACGCGCTTCAAGGAGGCAGAACAAGCAGCAGCATGGCTCTATGGTGAACAGACGGCCGATGCCACTGGGCCGCTTCAATTGTTGGGAGCGTCCTCCTTTATTTGCCAGCTGCATGCAGAATTCTCAAGACATTGGCTCGGTTTGAAGCCTCAATCTGTCCTCGGACTATCATCAGGTGAAACGAATGCTTTAGCCGCGATGGGTGCGTGGCCTAATTTGAATGGCCTATTCGAAGAACTTCATGACAAGGGAATATACGACCATAAGCTGGCAGGCACATTTGAGGTCCTTAAACAGGCATGGAAAGTAGACAGTCCGCAATGGAGCAATTGGCGGATTATGATGCCAGTGAATGTGGTGCGGGATGCCATACTGTCTGAGGATAAAGTTTATCTCACCGTCATTCATACGCTTGACGATTGCGTCATCGGTGGAGATCCCGATGCATGTCAACGGGTCATGCGCAAATTAGGTACGGCTAAGGTGTATCCATTAGGCTATGACATGGTCATCCATTGCCCGGAAATGAACATCATATCCGCTGAATGGCGGGAAATCCACCGTAGGCCTACCGGGGAATTGCCTGGCATACGCTTTTATACGAGCTCGACGCATTCTTATTATTATCCAGATACGGACAAGGCCGCGGAAGCACTTCTCGGCATGGCTGGCGGCATGATCGATTTTCCGAAGCTGATTCAGAACGCCTGGAATGACGGTGCCCGTATATTTGTGGAGCACGGCCCCCGGGATCTATGTTCACAATGGATCAGACGTATACTCGGCGATCAGGAGCATGTATGCATTGCCTTGGATCAGCCAGGAGAAAGTTCGTTGAAGCAGGCAGTCACCGCAGCAGCCCAATTGGCTGTCGCTGGTGCCGTGCTGGATGACAGCAAGCTGCTTAGTCGGCTTGATGAGCGGAGTGCCGGAACAAAGATGAAGCAGTCCGGCACAGCGGCTAATCTGCATCGATGCATCGTTCCCGCACATATGGCAGCAGTCCGGCTGCCGCCTATTCACCACATGCGAGCGGGAACTAAGATTGAAACACTGCTCCCTGCTCCCGTGCAGCCTGAACCGAGTGTCGTTCCAATGACAACATTGCATCCAAGAGATGCAATAGCAAAGGAGAATCCATTGAACAATTCGAATGCGGACTTGATCCGAAGCGCCATCAGTTCACATTATACGGATATCGCACGTGTACATAAACAATATCTGCATAACCAATATGAATTTCAAAAATATGTTATGAACATGTTGGAGCAAACCAAGCTTACCATGATGGAACATGCAGCTTCTGCTCAACCATCCCTGGTGGCGGATATCCGGGAGCCTTCGGCTCCAATCGCAACTTTGGCCGCTGAGATTCCGCCGCTGACCACTGCTGTTCAGACAACAAGGCACAACCCGATAGCTGCAGCTGCGGAGACTGCTACAAAAGTCACGGATATTACGATTGGCATGAATACCACGACTGCCACGAATGTAACGAATGCAACAAATGCAACGAATGACACGAACGTATCGATTTTAGCGAATGCCACGAATGGAGCAATCGATTCATCAGACGCATCCGGTATAGCGAGTGCAAGTGTGCTACTGCGTACCCCGAGCGGGCCGTCATTTACACGGGCGCAGCTGGAGGAGCTCGCCTCAGGGCAAATATCCGCTGTATTCGGGCTGCTGTTTGCAGGTCAAGATCCATTCAACCGTCAAGTTCGCATGCCGGAACCACCGCTATTGCTGGCGGATCGAATTACGGGAATCGAAGGCGAACCCTACTCGATGGGTCTGGGGACGTTGTGGAGCGAGACGGATGTGCACCGGGATTTATGGTATATGCATAAGGGACGAATGCCAATTGGGATTATGATTGAGTCCGGTCAGGCAGATTTGCTGCTTATTTCGTGGCTGGGCATTGACCAATTCAACCGCGGGGAAAAAGTGTACAGATTGCTCGGATGTGAACTTACGCTTCACGGACGGCTCCCCCAGCATGGAGATACGTTAACTTACCAGATCCAAGTTGATTCTCATGCCAAGTCCGGGGATATTCGACTATTCTTCTTTCACTATGATTGTTTCATAGGAACAGAGCATCGGATAACGATGCGCAAGGGACATGCCGGTTTTTTCTCGGATGAGGAGTTAGCGCATTCAGGCGGCGTTATATGGGATGCCGCATCGGTAGAGCCTTCCCTGGGAGGGCCGCTCGATCCGCCGGCGGTGGACAGGATGAGATCCAGCTTTTCCACCGAACAGGTTAAGGCATTCTCGGAAGGCAGGGTCGTTGAATGCTTCGGGGCTGGCTACGAGTGGACGGAGACGCATACGAGCACCCCCACAATTCAAAGCGGGCAGATGCTCTTATTGGATGAAGTAATAGCCTTAGACCCGGCCGGTGGACCGTGGGGGCGCGGTTATTTACGGGCGGAAACAGCGATTGCGGGGGATGAATGGTTTTTCCCATGTCACTTTCATGAAGACCCCGTCATGCCGGGAACGTTGATGTTCGAAGGTAGCGTTCAAGCGATGTCCTTCTACTTGACAGCTATGGGATATACGTTAAAAAAGGACGGTTGGCAATTCGAGCCCGTACAGGATGTCCCTTATAAAATGGAGTGCCGCGGGCAAGTTACACCTGCTTCACGCAAGCTCATTTACGAGGTGTTTGTGGAAGAAATCACAGCAGGACCTGTTCCGATGATGTTTGCAGATGTGCTGGTTACCGTCGACGGGCTGAAGGCTTTTCACTGCAGACGCTTGGGTGTTCAGCTTACCCCTGATTACCCGCTGAGCGCGATGCCGGAACTATTAGCGGCGGCCAGCCAAGCTGGAGTAGCTGTTCGTACCAAGGATGGCTTCGAGTTTAATCATGCTTCACTGCTTTCATGTGCATTAGGAAAGCCGTCCGATGGTTTCGGGAAATTCTATGAATCGTATGATGGTGGCAAGCACAGTCTTCGTTTGCCTGGTCCGCCTTATCACTTCATGACGCGAGTTGTATCTATTGAGGGGGAGATTGGTGTTCCTGCTGTCGGCTCTACTGTAGAGGCAGAATACGATATTCCTCAGGACGCATGGTATTTCGCAGAAAACGGAAACAAAACAATGCCTTACAGTGTGCTGATGGAGGTTGCGCTTCAGCCCTGCGGCTGGTTGGTTTCTTATTTAGGCATTCCTGAATCGAGAGAAAAGGACATGTATTTCCGCAATCTGGATGGATGCGGGACGATGCACAGAGAGATCGGGCCTGACTCGGGGACGCTGCGTACGAAGGTTATAATGACGAAGGTATCCCGCATGGGATATACCTATATAGAAGGATTTAAAGTGGAGTGCTTCCTTGCGAATTCGGATCAAGCCGTATATACATTGGACACGGTTTTCGGTCATTTTACACAAGAGGATTTGGGCAAACAAGTCGGGATTGCCCGCACGGTGGATGAGCTTGAACAGCTTGTTCAGCCATCAGACTTCATCGTTATGCTGAAGGAGGAGCCATCTCGATATTATGGAGGCGGGCTCCGGCTACCCCGAGGCAAACTGCTTCTCTTAGACCAAGTGAGTGGATATTGGCCGCAAGGGGGGAAGAAGGGGCTTGGAAGGTTACGTGCGGAGAAGCAAGTGCTGCCAGGGGAGTGGTTTTTCAAAGCACACTTTTGTACAGATCCCGTGCAGCCCGGATCTTTGGGTGTTGAATCCATGCTGCAGCTTGTGCAATTCTATATGCTGCATAGCGAAATGGGTGAGGGTCTGCAGCATCCGCGGTTTGAGCCTATCATGCTTGGTGATCAGGTAACCTGGAAATACCGGGGTCAAGTGACACCTTTAAATAAAGTCGTTACGACGGAAGTGGAAATATTGGAAGTCGGAGCAGGTGAGGATGGACCGTACGTCATCGCGGAAGCTTGGCTCATTGTAGACGGATTGACGATATATCACGCGCCCCTTATAGGGATGCGCATCGTCTCTGATGGAAAGAATCACAAGCTGCAGGAGCGTTCTGCAGTTCAAGTGAAGGAAATGGTGCTAGAGCCAACGGCACAGCATGCATGGCTTCAAGATCACTGTCCAACCTATACGGATCCTGCGCTGCCGGCTACTTTTATGATTGAGTATATGGCTTCAGCGGTTTTAGAGCGTAGTCCTGGCTTGGTCATTAGTGCGATTATGAACGTCCGGTTTATGCGCTGGATCGTCTGCCGTACTGCCCAAGAGCTAAAGATAGAAATTCGGGAGTCAGAGGGAATATCGAATTCTTATGATGTCGTATTGCAATTTTGGAGGGAAGCAAGTCTATCCGGGCTGGCCAGGTTCGAAGAAGCGGCAAGCGGGCGCTTTTTGCTAAGAGAACAATATGATGATCATGTGCCGGATAGATTGGATGAGCTGCAGGAACCGGCTGAGAGAACGGATCCGTACGCGGCAGGTGACCTGTTTCACGGTCCATCATTTCATATAGTCAAGAAGCTGATCCACGGCATTAACGGAGGAACAGGCATATTATCCGCAGATAGCCCGATTATTCCTACAGGCCGTTTGCATCCGCTGCTGCTAGACGGGATGACCCATGTCATTCCGCATGATGCGTTATCACAATGGTCAGCTGATATTTCAGACGCGGATGTGGGATATCCTTACCGGATAAAAGAGGCAAGATTCTATAGTGCCTCACCTCAGACTGGGGAAGTAAGGTGCGAAGTTCGCTTTGCGGGGTTCGAAGGATCGCTCCGGTTTCCCGCTTTTCACATTCAACTGTTTTCCGGCTCCCAGCTTTGGGTTGACCTCACGCTCGTAGAAGTGCTGCTGCCCAAAGGGCGGCTTGGTGCAGGAAATCCATTGGACCGGAAAGCATTTCTGCAGGATAAAACCTTTGTATCAGGATTTGGATTATCGCGAATGGACGGTACAGCAACATCCGTAAGCGATGCAGAGATGAAACAATCGGATTGGTTTCCGGGTACGGTGGCGTCTGTATACGGATTGGAAAATGGAGCACAATCCACTGCAGCAGATGTTGCTATTAAGGATCATGTCGCCCAATTAGCGAAAGTTCATCCTTCGTTGATCACGATAGGTTCAGATGCCCTAAGTGCTTATTCCCAAACCCGACCTTATGAGCGATACACGGTGCAGGTTAATCGGGCCGATGAAGAAGTTCGGGTCATAACAGGCGGGGAAGTCGCCATGGATCTTACGAGGGCAAAGCAGTTTTGGAGAAGTCGGACGCAGGTCGGTTCCTGGTTTATGGAAGACCTTTATGAGGGACTAATTCGAAAGTTCGTGCGTCATTTTGTAATAGAAGCACCGGAGAAGCTGAAAGATCTGAAAGGTAGACCCGTTTTGCTCCTGGCAAATCATCAGACCGCTGTAGAATCATTACTTTTTGCCTACTTGGCGGCAGCCTGTTTGAATACACCTATTCGGGCCATAGCCAAAAAAGAGCATCGAAATTCCTGGATTGGAAGTTTATTAGCTCATGCTGCGGCTTACCCGAACATCCGGTTTGATAGTCCGATGGTATTTTTTGACCGCGATGATCAACAATCCATGCTCACTATCGCTGAAGAATTGCTATCCTCAATGAAGGGTGATCCGGTGTCGCTGCTCGTCCATATTGAAGGAACGCGTTCACTTCAGTCCGGTGTGCCTGTAAGCACCATGAGTTCTCTGTGGATTGACTTGGCGATGAAAGGAAATCTGCCGATCATTCCTGTCCGCTTATCTGGGGGGCTCTCATCAGAGCCTGCTGCACAGCGGCTGGAATTCCCGCTGGGCATGGGGAGTCAAGATTATGTTCTCGGCACGCCAGTGCTCCCTGAGCAGCTTCAGCATCTGTCTTTGGTCGATCGCAAAAACTATATTCTGGCAGCGATAAATGTGACTGGAGTGCCAGCTGAGCAGGAAGTTCCACATGCGGGCAATGTATCGTTTCAAGATGCTGCCAGGGAGTGGAGCCAGAAGAAGCAAATTTCTAACGAGCATGCCGTACTAATGCAAGCACTAAGCGAGCTTCCGGGCAGATCGGAAGAAACGGAGCTTATATTAGCAGGGATTGAGCAAGTGCAAGCGGGGAGGCATGGTGTACATGGGGACTGGCTCACTTCCATGGCGAACAGCTTGTACGAGCATTCTGATCCAGAGCGTGCAATTGAACAGGGGGAAGCCAAACGATGATGAAATCACCATATATAGGCCAGTGGGTTCCAGGGCAGCTTCATCCGGCTTTCCATTCACAAGATTTACTTGGGATGCTTTCACAGGTTCGTGAGCCTGTCTGTATCATGAGGCGAGGCGAGGATGGAGCTCTAGGGCTTGGCGTCGGAGGTAGCCTGGATGCATCGTCCGCTTCGGCTGGCGTAAGCGGATATCCAGCGGTAGCTGTACTTCCGGCAATGTATCCCGAGTGGTTGGGTGATCGCTCCTTTTTAAACGTTCATCGCGTTCGGTTTGCATACATCGCCGGGGAGATGGCGAATGGAATCGCGACAACTCAAATGGTCATTGCTATGGCCAGAAACGGAATGCTAGGTTTCTTCGGGGCGGGTGGGCTTTCCCCTGCACGCATAGAACAAGCAATAATCGAAATCCAAGCTGCCCTAGATCCGGAAGGGCTGTCTTGGGGGATCAATCTGATCCACAGTCCGAACGAACCGCTGATGGAAGAGAAGACCGTGGATCTATTTCTCCGGCGGGGCGTTGTCAGAGTGTCGGCTTCCGCTTTTATGGGTTTAACGCCTGCTGTCGTGCGATACGCCTGCAGCGGGCTGCACCTGGATGCCGCCGGAACCATTCTCCGCAAACATCATTTGTTTGCCAAAGTTTCCCGCCCGGAAGTAGCGAAGCATTTCATGTCACCACCGCCTGCCCGCATGCTGGAGGCGCTGCTGGCCAAAGGGCTGCTCAGCGAGGAAGAAGTCAGGCTAGCTGCCCATCTGCCACTTGCGGAGGACATTACGGTCGAGTCCGATTCCGGCGGGCATACCGATAATCGTCCATTGGCGGCCTTGTTTCCGACGATCTTGGGGCTTCGTAATGAATTGATGCGCAACTTTGCATACACGAAGCCAATCCGAGTCGGTGCTTCCGGAGGTATCGGAACACCTACTGCAGCAGCAGCTGCCTTTGCCCTTGGAGCTGCGTACATTATGACGGGTTCTGTCAATCAATCGGCGATCGAATCCGGATTGTCAGCGGAAGGAAAGAAGATGCTGGCGGCAGCGGATTTGGCCGATGTCATCATGGCTCCCGCAGGGGATATGTTCGAGCAAGGAGTAAAGGTACAGGTTCTTAAGCGGGGAACGTTATTTAGTTCCAGAGGCTTCAAATTGCTGGAATTGTACCGAGCTTACCGCTCGCTTGAAGACATACCGCGTGAAGAAATCCTGAAGTTGGAAAAGGATGTGTTCCAAGAGAAGCTGGAGCATATTTGGCAGGATACACAGCAGTTTTTCCAAAATCGTGACCCCGGACAAATTGCCAAGGCTATGGTGGATCCCAAGCATAAGATGGCACTTATTTTTCGCTGGTATCTTGGCAAGGCCAGCCGCTGGGCGACCGAGGGGACAGAGCATCGCAGACTCGATTATCAGATTTGGTGCGGTCCGGCTATGGGGGCATTCAACGCCTGGGTCAAAGGGACCTTCTTGGAGCAGCCCGACAGTCGAACGGTTGTGCAAATTGCACTCAATTTACTTGAAGGTGCGGCCGTTATTACAAGAGCGCAGCAAGTAAGAAGTCACGGACTCAATGTCCCACAGGAAGCATTTGCATTCATTCCACGACCGCTTGGTTAAGATATAAGAATGAATGTGAGTATTCTAAGAACGTCAGGGCATCCCATATAGGGGTACCCTGATTTTTTGTCTTCAACAAACCGTGCTGAAAACTGCACTAGGGGCTATGCTGAAAACTGCTTTTCAGGTTCCTTATAATTTAATTTTCGGTACCGCCTTTTCCGACTCATTTATATAGAAAAACGATTCTTCCCGAAATCCAAACTTGCCCGCAATCAGATTGGCCGGAAAGCTCATGATTGCTGTATTGAATGCCTCTACCGTGTCGTTGTAAAATTGTCTCGCATAGCGAATTTTATCTTCGGTTTCGGTCAACTGCTGCTTGAGGTAAAGATAGTTTTCGCTTGCGTGTAAGTCGGGATAATTTTCGGCCACGACCATCAACCGGCTGAGCAATCCTGACACTTTATCGCTAGCCTCCGCCTTTTGGTGTACGGACTCCGCAGATGCGTATTTCGTTCTCAGTTCGGTAAGCTGGGAAAGCGTATTTCGCTCATGTGCAGCGTACCCGGATACGGTTTCAACTAGATTTGGAATGAGATCGAATCGATTTTTCAACACAACCTCCACTTGCGACCAATTGTTGCGTACCCGATTGCGAAGCAAAACAAGTCGATTATACTTGAATACAAGCCACAACAACGGAATAGCTACTACAATAAGAATAATGTACAATTCCATTCGTATTACCTCCCTAAATATGTGTATGTCCTTGCTGACTAGAAGGCACCCCGGCCACCCCCGCCGCCGCCACCACCCCCGCCAGAAGAGAATGAGCCTCCCGAATCCGAACTCGAATCTGAGGGATTGGCGCATTTGTATGCCTGTGAGATTGTATGTTCAAACTTATCATCCCAAGAGTTGTAGCTATGAGCAAAGGAACTATCGAAAAAGATAGATTCATTGCTCCTCGTAACAGGCATTTTCAAATGACCAATCTCTTTCATCCGCTTCGCTTCATTCAGCGGGATGGCGTATACGAAGTAGTGCTGCCACAGGTGCACTTCCAACGGCTCACGAGTTGACATTCGGCTGTAATCGCGCAAAAAGCGTTTGAATGCCTTCCACTTCACATATTCGGTCTGTCCTAATGGGGTTCTCCGTCTCTTTCCCGGTTTGAAGAAGAGCAGGAAGGGAGCGCAGAACATCAACCATGTCCAGTCTGTGTGTGCTACAAACCAGAAACCGAAAAATTGAACGATGAAAATAAGTATGACCGCGCGGGGAACCCACTTCTGATGCTGGATATAGCCTAGCCGAACGGCAGCTTCGGCGACTTCCTCCTTAAACTCCGACCAATTCTTCAAAAATTCAGCGGCATTTGATTGAACTTCAATATGTTTTTGAATTTGGGCCATCGACACACTCTCATTGTTACCCAGTTGATGGAAGAACCAGTCGAGTAGCTTCTTCTCATGTGGCTGTAAATCAGACGTAGAGCTTTTTATCAGTTGAAACGAGTAATGGCTCTCCTTAGGCTTACTTCCGTTCTTAATTTCTTTCATTGATACATATTGTTTTCTTGCGAGGTCCACCATGGTAGCCATGAGGTCCCTGGGCTTCGTTCGTTCGCGCATCAGATAACTTACGACAGCAGGTGTTACGTCGTTAGGAATCTCGCGATAATATTTACCTTTCCACTTGGATCGGGATCTATTTCCAAATTTGTATTGCAGAATGATCCCTGCAACAACATTTGCGATAAGCAAAGCCAGGGCACCGTAAACACTCGCCATACCCATATAGTAGGACCAGTTTTCTTCCTCTTCGATAATCTGATCGTACATCATCGCGTCGCTCACCTTGGTACTGCCGGGTACAGATCCGTTGGGGAAAAGAATCCGAACTTCTAGCATTTCATTAGCTGGCAGCGGACTAATCTGATACCGTACAATACCGTTGTTGTTGATATTGTGCGTACCATGCAAGGGACCATGTCCGAAGGCGACAATCGATTCCTGACGTATATCATTGGGTAATTCAATATCAATGCCAACTTTTTCTAGATTGCTCTGGTTAGTAGAGTCAAAGAACTTCCAATACAATTCTGCGGTATCTGCATAGACTTGCACAACATTCTTAAGAGAGTACATGATTTGGAATACCTTGGTTTCGTCCGCGGATGGAGTATAAATTTTGTATTGTAGTGTCTCTCCATCTCCTATTTTTTCGAAGTGTAGTGGAATTTGTTGCTCTCCACTCATCTCGAAAGCTTGAAAATGTTCGATTCCGTCCGATCCGGTAGTTTGGAGATCCACAAGTATCCCTTGAAATGAGCCATTAAAATGATATGTATCCCGCTCTGTAACGTGCATGCTGCCATCGCTGTCGATGCGGGCATGAATGTCAACCTCACGAATTTCAAAGGAACGATCCTCCGCATATGCGATCGGGGAAGACAACAGTAAGAAGAGTGAGACTATAAGTGCTATACATTTAGGCATTAAGGACATATAGGATAGTTCCTTTCTGAAACGAGTATAGATGTTCTCGTTGTCATATGGGTCTCCTTGCAAATCGCGCCAATATGTCGAAAGAACTATAGGTACATAAACCTATATCGGCAGAAAGCTACTTACTTTTTAGATAATACTGTCTTTTCCTAGCATAAAAAAGCTCGATGTGAGAATAATTATCAGTTAAAATAGTCTATATTGGGAATTCACAAAAGTGCGTGAGAGAAAGGATGGATGAAATGCAATCTGCTCTGGAAGGTTTGGCCGATATGTCACTCGAAAGCCTATGGCTGAAGCTGAGAGGCGTGGAATGTGTTGATAAATATCATTGGCGTTTAAAGCCGGAGGACAGACAAGTGCCCTATAATCTGCTTATCGTGGCAGGAGGTCACTCTGGTCATGTGATTATCGATGGCTGCTATTATTCGTTAAAGCATAGTGCACTAATACTTTGTACCCCCCATCAGCTTGTGGAGATTGTTTCACATCAAACAGATGAGCCTGAAGTCTATATGATTCGTTTTGAGGTGGCTTGGCATTCTTCTTCTGTGCAGCCGGAAGCGGAGGAAGGGGGGAAACACCTAAATAGAGGGATATTCCCACTGCAGAGTATGTTAAGGCTTTCTCCGGCGTCACCAGCTATCGAAAAGTGTAAAATGCTTTTTAGGCTGTGGGGCAAAGGAAATGCGGCAGATCGCTTTTATTGCGAGGCAGGACTGCATGAACTGTTGGGCATTGCGTTTCAGACGGCTATCCATGAATCATTAGGCATATTGGAGCGGGCCAAACAGGAGCTTGAGCAGCATTATAAGGAAGAAATTACAATACAGCATCTGGCTCAATTAACTGGCATGAGCCGGTATCATTTTATGCGTTTATTTAAAGAGAAGTATGGGAAAAGTGTTGGTGATTACATAACAGATTTGCGAATCCAGGAAGCTAAGCGGTTAATGCTGGAAGAGCCGAATCTGCCGCTGCAGGATATTGCCTATCAGGCAGGCTATCAAAACCCGACTTATTTCAGCCGAATGTTCAAGAAGCAGGTGGGAATTGCACCTGTTGTCTATTTGCGGAATCAGGTGCTTAAGGTTGCGGCATACAGTTGGGCAAATATCGGTCAGCTGCTCCCCTTGCAAATCATTCCCTTCGCTGCGCCGATCGATCAGTATTGGGACGATTACTACCGGAAAAAATATCATATGGATATAACGATTCCTTTGAGTCATGACTATAGGTTTAATGAAGAAACGCTGCGTGCTTCCAGCCCCGATTTAATCATCGCATTGGATTATATGATTCCTGAAGAGGAAGCCGAAAAGCTGAAAGAAATTGCGCCTTTGTTGTTAATCCCTTACAATACTTTAAATTGGCGCCAGCACTTAAGACTTGTTGCGGAATTTGTGAACAAATTGAAGGAAGCGGAGATTTGGTTGGATAACTACGATGCCAAAGCACAAAAGCTCAGACCTCATATGAAAATGAAATTCGGAGAAGATCCCGTTCTCATGCTTAAGATATCTCGCGGCAAGCTATTCAGGGTCGGGAGCCGGGCCGCTACAGTATTGTATGATGACCTGGAATTGAAGCTTCCAGAGGATTCTGATCAAGCGGATGAGTGGAGGCAAGAGCTTATGTGGGAAATAGATGATTTGAAGAGAGTGGGCCATATTCTGCTAAGTGTGGGTGAAGAGGCTGAATCACAGAATACCTGGCAGGCTTTGAAGCAATCAGAGCGCTGGTTACGTGTTCCCGCTGTAAGTAATGGAAAGTTTTCGCTGCTGCCTGACTTCCCTTGGTTCGAATTCCCTTGGGGAGAATATTCTGCCTTCAGTCATGAGCGGATGCTGGATCAATTAGCAGATGCACAGTTGTGCGGCTATGCGCACTAAAATAAGCACATGTGTGTATTCACAAAACAGAGGGGATGTCTTATACTTTGTTGATATTGATTATCAATATCAAACGGAGGGTTAAGCATGCAATCAAAAGACAGAGCCAACAGTAATGAAAGAGGTAAAAGCAATCAAATGGGGAAGGCTGCATTAGGCTTGGTTCTGCTATTTCTTGCCATTGTGTTAGCAGCATGTGGCAGCAAGGAGAATCAAAATGTGCAGCCTTCCGCAACCCAGGAAGTGGCCCAAGCGCAGACAAGCGAGCCTGTACAAACGGAAATCGCAACAGCAACTGCCACTCCTGAAGCAAGTGCAACCAAGCTAATAAAACATGTGTATGGGGAGACGACAATTGCTGCCCAACCTAAACGCATTGTCAGTATAGGGTTAGAGGACATGCTGCTGTCGCTTGAAGTTCCATTGGTGCTTGCTGACGGTATGGAAGGGCATTATCTGTACAAGAGGCTGCAGGAACAGAAAATTCCTATGCTGTATTCAGCAGGCGGTATTAATTACGAAGCCATTCTTGCCGCACAGCCTGATTTAATTCTAACATCTAACGGTTATGCTGATCAGGCGGTGTTTGAAAAGCTTTCACAAATTGCCCCAACCTTAGCCTATAACCGTGATGATTGGAAAGCATCGATCACCGAGATTGGCAAAGCGTTAGACCGGGAAGAGAAGGTAAATTCAGTTATACAAGCATATGATGACAAACTGAAACAAGCGCGTGAAACGATAATTCAGAAAATTGGCAATAACAAAACGGTTGGCGTCATCCGGCCTTCGGAGAAGGAAGTCCAATTGTTTTTTCCGGGTTTTGAATACGTAAGTGTCTTATACGACGATCTGGGTTTGTCGCCGGCAGCAAGCATCCAGGATTTGCAGAAAACAACAAAGGATGAATGGGGCATTAGTTTGTCATTGGAGAAGCTTCCAGAGTTGAATGCGGATTATTTGTTCGTCACGGCTGGAGGTTCACTGCAACTAGAAACAGATTTTCAAAAAGCGATGGACACTGTGACATCTGTGGAGCAAATGAATATTTGGAAAACGATTCCTGCTGTAAAGCAGAATCAAGTATATAAATTATCAGCACGACACTGGATGCTGAGCGGCCCAATCGCAGAAGGCATGAAAATGGATGATATCGTACAATTGTTGACCGTTAGTAAATAATTCGATTTCAAGCAAGAAGAGCCAACGCTTGAGCGTTGGCTCTTCTTGTGAGTACGCCTGGCGTCGGCGTTATTTATTACTTTGCATGTTTCTTTACCAACAGGTCCGTAATGATGTCCAATTGATGGGAGGTGCTGATAGGGTCAGAGGGCAAAAATTGATCAAAGTCTATCGCGTATACGTTATTGTTCTGCACAGCGCGGGTATTCGCCCAAATCTTCTGGTTATTTTTCAGTGCTTCCTCCGCACTTTTATTGGATGCGATAAATAAATGATCGCCAATATATTCGGGGATGACCTCGGCCGATACCTCCCATACCTCTCCTTGGATGACATCCTGCTTGACTTTATCTTGCGGCTTTAAGCCCAGAATCGAATAAATAATACCGCCGCCCATATTATCATTTCCATATATATAGAAATTGTCTGCCCGAACATTCAGTATGGAGAAAGTTTCTCCTTCCCTAATAACAGCGTTGACCTTCTCCCTGGATTTCGCTGCTTTGGCCTCGAATTCAGATAACCATTGCTTCGCTTCCTTCTCCCTGCCCAACATCTCTCCAAACATCAGCAATTCACTAGACATATCTTCGCCGTAGTTGGGAATGACGATGGTCGGAGCAATTTTGCTAAAAGCCTCGTATCCTCCGCCATCACGCCAAGCCTCCGTCAGAATAATTAAATCAGGCTCGAGGGAAGTAAGCTTCTCCAGGTTGAGTGGAAATGCCCCCAGGTCCTCTATACCTGTTGTATCTATAAAGCCTGCCCGCAGCGGCCAGGTTGCGCTGCCAACTGGCTTCACGCCTAATGCCATTAATTGTCCTACCTTTAGGTCCGTGAATATCCGCTTCGGATTCGTCGGAATTTCTGTTTCACCATCGATATGCTTGTACATTCGGGTTGCCGGTGTAACTTTTGTTGTGCTCTCAGAGGCGGAAGCTTCCACTGGCGTCTGTGTGGGTTGTACGGTTGCTGATTTTGCAGTGTTTCCGCTGCTCATCGTTGTATTTGTCGCGGCCGGCTGGCAAGCGCTCAACACAAGTGCCAGGCTCAGCAGAATAGACATCGTCAGGAATGACGGTTTTGCATACATCTTCATTGCTTGTTTCTCTCCCTTTTTGTATTGATAATAATTATTATTATCAATATAGCAAGAGAGTTTTTCGCTATCCATAGCAGATGCTACCTTATTTAATGGAGAATACGGTACAAGCTCCGTTCCGGCAAACTGGTTGCGAAAGTGCAAGGGCGAAAAATCGGTATGCTTTTTGAACATCCGGCTAAAATAAAACACATCGGAATAGCCTACACTTGCTGCTATGTCCTTTAAGCTTGCTTCACTGTCCAACAACAGCTTCTTGGCATGCTCCATGCGTATTCGAATGTGGTAATGGATCGGACTGGTTCCCATCCGTTGTTTGAACAAGCGGGACAAATGTGTGGGGCTGCAATTCAGCATCGCAACCAAATCGTCCATGGTCACGGAATCCCGGTAATGCTCCTGCAAATAGCGTACGGTCTGACCAACCAGATCAGGGTGATTACCTGAAACTTCTTGCTCTGTCACCATCCTCATCAGTTCATAAATAAATTGATAGAACAGCGCCTTGACACGCAGCTTGTCCAGCGGCATTGCTTGCTGCCAGTGATGGATCATGTCCGTGAGATAACCTTGTAGCAGCGGAGCGGATGATAAGGAGCAACTGTACTGGGTTTCAAACGGGGCGGTTGCTTCATACAAGCGCCGCATATAACGATTGTGAGGAGAGCTCAACGAAGCCTTATATAGAATCAAATAATAAGCGAAAAGCTCATCATTGGGTACGATAGCCAAGTGCATGCCCTTGCCCCCGTGCAATAATTGCTGCGGCTTGACCCTATAGGCTGTTAGGTCGAGATTTATCGTGGCATGACCACTTACTACATAAATGAACCCACTGACCGGCAGACGATATTCCCGAAGCTCTTCTTCTCCCCGTAATGTTAAATACCGTATATCCATCGTCCGGATGAACGTATAATTCCATAGTATGGTCTGACTCTCCCAGTCCAGGTTAGTCCCCCCTTTCCAAATAATTGCCGGAATAACGACTTGGAATCTACTCGATCACCTTTGAGTTAATGACAGCCGGTGAGAGTGTGGAATGGTATGTACAGCGCCTTTAATACTCGAAGCCATTCCGATAAGATGTCTCAAATATACCATAATTACATGCCGTTTAGAATTTATTATCCCCTCAATTACGGAAAATTCGATAGGCATTGATCGTAAAAAGGTTGCTATTGATGTAAGATAATAGGTATCGTATAAAGTTCAGAGGGTAGGATAAGGATAAATGACAATTCAAAGAAAACAACGTTACCGTTTTAGTGAAGCACCTATATGGAATATTCAGCGGAAGTATTATGAAGAAAAAGGAATGAAGGCATGGAACAATGACCAAGTTCCTCAATACATAACGAGTAATCCGATGATCGCTGCTTCATATGCAGAAATGATATTTGGGTTTCTTCAAGATCGGGCGAATAAGGAACATTGTTCAGAGCCTGTTATCATTGTGGAGCTTGGAGCAGGAGCGGGACGGTTTGCTTATCATGTGTTACATGAGCTTTGCCAGTTGAGAGACTATGCGGGGATTTCACTGCCTTCGCTGCGCTATATCATGACGGATTTGGCGATGGACAATGTTTTGGCCTGGAAGGAACATCCCGCGCTGCAATCTTTTATTGCAGAGGGATTGCTGGATTTTGCGCGATTTGATGCTGTTCAGGATACGGTTCTGAACCTCGTTGTATCAGGCACAACGATTAGAGAAGGAGATTTAAAACAACCGGTAATCATTGTTGCCAACTACATTTTTGATAGCATTCCACAAGAGTTGATTTATGTTGGTGATGGGCAAATTTATGAAGCAGATGTTTTTGTCGAATATCCGGAACATCATGATTCACTTAAACCATCAGAATGGTTAGATCAAATATCTTTACACTATGAATATCGACGGGCGCCTGAATATGAACAAGCAGACTATCCTTACCGGGACGTCATTGCCGTTTATCAGGAACAATTAGAAGATTCACATATTTTATTTCCGGCCGCTGGAATAGCTTGTTTAGAGCGTTTAAACCAGTTGTCTCAGGCGGGATTCCTCTTAATAACTGCAGACAAAGGAGATCACTTGCTGGATAGCTGGAAATTTGCACAACCACCAGAGTTGATCCTGCATGGAAGCTTTTCTTTAACCGCAAATTACCATGCGATCCAGCATGTTTTCGAACAAAGAGGAGCCGCGGCGTTATATCCGCCGCATCATTATACAAATATAAATGTTGGCTGCATGCTTAATATGGATAATCCTATGGACTATGCGAATACAAGATTAGCTTATCGCCGATGTTTTGAACGCTTTGGTCCGGACGAATTTTTTAGTATGAAGGAATGGGTAGATCGCCATATAACAAGCATGGGATTACAGCAAATATTAAGTTTTTGGCGTTTGGGTGGATATGATGCGGAATTTTTCATTCAGAGTACGACGCAAATCTCTAGTTTGTTATCAGATGCAAACGACGAAGAAAAGCAGGATATTCTGAGAGGCATACAGCTAATGTGGTCATCTTACTACGTAATGGAGCAGCGGTATGATCTAGCGCTTGATTGTGGATTGATACTGTTTGAGATGGGACTGTACGAAGATTCCAAACGTTTTTTGGAAATATCGGTACATGAAGACCAAGATGAGATCGTAGTAACCGTATTTTATTGTCTAGCCATTTGTTGTTTCGAATTAGAATTAGACGAAGAGGCATGCAGTTACTTAAGAAAATTATTAGAGCTTGAGCCTGATCATGAAGAGGCGTTGGAATTGTTAAACAAATTTGAGTTTAGTTAATCGAGAAAAATTGGATTTCACAGAGCATACAAAGATTACATCAGTAAACGAGATCAGAAAAGAAGTACTGGCTTGCACAATAGAGTGTAATATATAATTTACCTAAAGGCTAAAGCACCTACTTTGCTGTAACGTACTCGTCCCGAATTTTTTATGATGATGTAATTCGAAGGTAGGTAATATCCTATGCATGATGACAAGGTGAAGGCGGGCGGTTCCGAGGAACGCATAGCTGCCCGGATTGACCAGCTGGAACGGCATTATTTGGTAGGACGGGATATCGAAATTCAGTATTTCATACAGCAACTGACAGTCGGGGGACAACAGGGTCGGATCTTGAATCTCTATGGTACCGGCGGCGTAGGAAAAAGCTATTTAATCGATGAGTTCCGCCGGCTGGCGGTGAATGTGAATGCCGCCTTTTTGTTGATGGACAGCCGCGGGTTCTCTCATACACCGCAGGACTTTTGCACGCAATTGTTGCGTATGCTCGGCTATCCGATGGAGAAGCTGCAGCAGATTACCGATCCGCAGGCGCTTCTAGAGCTATGTCTTGACATCCTGAGGGAAAAGGCGGTGAATCAGAAGCATGTCCTCGCATTAGACACATTCGAGGACATGGGTGATATGGAGCTCTGGCTGAGAGAGGCATTTCTCCCTCAATTGTACCCGGAAATCCTGATTCTCATTGCGGGAAGATTCCCCTTGCAAGGCATATGGCTCAGTTCTCCGGCATGGCGCTATTGGATACACCGGATGCCCGTTGGGGATCTGGATTACTTTTCCGTTAAGGAATATCTGGAGCGCTCGGGTATTTCTCAGGAGCCGATGATCAAACAGATTTGGATGAAAACGAGAGGACATCCGCTCACGTTGTCCTTGATCGTCTCGACGACGATGGTTCAGAACATTCAGGGCTTGGAATTGGTGGATGGAACCGAAGTGTTCGAACATATCGTGAGCATTTGGCTAAAAGAGGTTCCGGATGACAATCTTAGGGAGCTCGTAGAGACCGTAGCTGTTCTTCGGCATTTTAACCAGGAGCTGCTCTCCTATGTATTGGATCAGGAGGTAAAGACGGATTTATTCCAATGGCTGATCGGACTTTCCTTCATTCGGAGAGTGGATCGGGGTTGGATCCTTCATGATTTGATGCGGGATGCCATCGGCTATGAGCTGCGTTTGCGCCAGCCGGAACATTATGACTGGTTATGGAAGCGCTGCATTATGTATTACTACAGCAGGATGACCAACCAGTCCAAGAGAAAGACGATCGCTTGGGAAGGCGTCGAATGGTACTATTATATCGGCGATCATGTTGTCCGCAATTTCTGTTATCAGAAATTGACTCCATATCTCATGGAGCCGCTCAGTCCATCCAATTGGGCGGAGGCAGAGCAGTATTTGGACAATCGTCGCAGCAATCCCAAGGAAATTTGCCTTCCTCTCCAGAACCCGGAGACGGGCGAGATGTTCGAGTATATGATTTCTAAAGAAGAAAGTTTATACTCAGTTAAGCATATTCATCTTCAAGAGCTTTACGAGCTCGATCCTGGCATTGTTAAGCTAATGAGAGATCAGCAGGGGACCATATGCGGTCTGACGGCAATCATTCCGATCCATACAGGAACGCTTGACTACTTGCTAACTCACCCGCTCTCATCTACTTATTTCCAAAGTCTGCCGGACCATAGGCTAAAGGAACTCCGGGTGCCGATTGAACATATTGCGGGTTACTTTGTGAAAACGATCGATGTGTCGGATTTTGAGGATGTGGCGATGCGTACAACTGCAGGGCTAACGTTCATCTCACTGCTTATTTCTTCCGATTATGTCGTGGCTGCTCCTCCGGATCTCTCCTTCTTAAAGGATTTCCACCTTAGCTTGGGGTGCGAGCAGGCGAAAAACGTTGCACATTACGATTATGACAGTAACGCTCCTGCGCCATATTACGTTCTCGATACGAGGGGCGGCAAGCTGCAGGGTTATTTGAACAAAATGATAGCGTCCTTCGGCCTTGTAGATCATTCCAAGCAGCAAAATAATGATATGCCGATGCTGTCCGAACGGGAAAAAGAAGTGGTGGTTCTGCTGGTAAAAGGTTATACAAATCAAGAAATCGCGGCGGACTTGTATATTACAGAAGTAACGGTCAAGAAGCATTTGACAGCAGTATTTCGGAAGTTGAATGTCAGGAATCGAACGCAACTGGTTAACAGTTACTTGAAAAAAACAGAATGATCGCAAGGAGACAAGCTTTCTTAAGGGAGAGCTTGTCTTCTTTTTTTGTCTGTGAGGAGAGAAGGTATACCCGTAATGGACAATTTTGCTACGTTCGGATAATAGAATGCATGAAAGCAAGGTGGTACTCTTAATGTTATCAAATCAAGTATCTAGAGAGGAGGAAACTGTGTAGTGAAGTGGTTAGTGTTGATTCATGTATTATCGGCAATTATTGGTGTTGGTCCAACATTTTTTGGACACGTGTTGGTTAGGAACAACCAAACGTTGGAACAATTGAGACACTCCATGAAGCTGGGTCGTATGCTGGACTTTTTTCCGAAAATCGGGGGATCCATTGCGGTGCTCTCAGGTATTCTGCTCGTCACGCTGAACAACTACGGTTCTTACACGCAGTTGTGGTTATTGGGATCGCTTATACTCTATATCCTGATCCAAATCGTCGTGATCGGCTTCGTAGCTCCAGCGCAGAAACGGGTCGCACAATGGGTATTCGATGCCAAGAACTTAAGCAAAAGCGAGCTTCCTCAGGAGCAGAGGGCCAACCTCTCAAGAGCAAATGTGATGCTTTATGCAGCTTCGGCAATGGGCCTGGTATTATTCGTATTTATGATTATTAAACCTTAATTAATCGAGAGAATTGGAGCGGAATGAACCTACAGCCTGGATCCGCGATTTGGCCGATGCAGTCCACGCCTACTTTATTACCGACGAAGAGCAGCAGAGCATACATTAATCAGCAATAAGCGGGGTAAGCCTATTAAGTTACCGGGTAAGTTGCCGAGGGCTGATAGCAGGGCTGAAAATGCCTATAAACAAAGGGTTTCCAGACATTGAGTTTTTCTCTCGGCTGTTAGGCCGGAGGTGCTAATGTCGGCAAACCCTTTGTTTTATTGTTTGCGGTAACATATCAACTGCCCTGAAGGTTCAAGAATTTAAGTATCCTATCTGCTTGGTTGACAATTAGGTGTCCCGTATCAGGCAGCAGCTCGATCCTGGCTTGTTGTGCAAATTGTTTAAGTCGATTAATACTCTTACTTGCAGGTATTAATTGATCAGAATCGCCAAAAAGCATTAAAATCGGCATAGTTAATTGATAAAGGGACTGATCACTAATTAGCGGCATTTTTGCCGTTCGTGGTTTGAAATATTTGAACGTAAGTGATGCGAATGTAAGACCTTCTCCCAATTCGGATAACGATGATGAAGACATATTACCACCCACTAATTTGAGTGTTTGCAGCTGACCCCATTTTCCAAGTAGTGAGAAAAAAATTGCTTTCCATAGGAAACTGGCTTTTTCATGTGCAAGCCCTCCGGGACAAAGCAAAACCAATTTATCAACCTTATCCGGATAGGTGGTGGCGAAACTCAATGCCATCCAGCCGCCTAATGACATAGCTACAATTGAACAGGTGCTTAATCTAAGTGCATGTAATGTTTCATTCAACCATAGAGCATATGCACCACTTTTGTAGCTTGGTCGGCTTGCCGCTGATAATCCGGCTTCTCCAATAATGTCGATTGCATAGACATTGTAGGTTTTAGAAAGAGAAACTACATCGCCGTACCAGGTGTAAGAGTTCGATACGCTTCCATGCAGTAGGATCAGTGGGGGGGTGTCCTTTGATCCAGATTCTATGACAAAAGTCGGTCCAAGACTTGTCTCAACTTCGTATTGGTGGTTTTCCACTGGCCAGCTAGCGAGTATTGTTCGGTACTGTCCCAGAACTTCTCGTTTGCCTAATTCTGACTTATATATATTTTCCATTATGTCTCGCCTTTCTTTCTATGTCAGAAGCCATTTTTCAGCTTCTTCTTTACTTTCATACAATCTAAAATGATTGCCTTTGTTCGTTTCCATGGCCATTTCTTTAAATCTGGCTGTTTGAATGGTCTCCTGAGGAATAATAACAGCAGCTTTTATACCATAGTTTATAAATTTCTGAATCATATTGCCGGCCAATTTGGTTTTAAGTTTGAAAAAGTCTTCTGATAAGGCTGTATAGTGTATCATAAGCGCATATGTCTCATGTTCCCAGCATAAAGCCACTAGATCAAGTGCGTCATTCTCTGTACTTAAAGGTTCGGTAGTAGAAATGAGTTCAATATATTTTTTACTGTCTATTTCTCTTATTTGATAGTTCATTTTGTCTTTTTCCTCCATAACTTCATTTTCAAACAACTTCTGACGGATTTCACGGACCCAATTAAGTTCATTATTATAGGTTGAAATAATGTTTTCTGAAATCATCTCCCATATTAAACTTTCCCTATCGCTTCTATTAGGTGTATGAAGAGCACGTCTGTATTTCTCATTCTGCATAATCAATTGCAGTTTGATTTCATTTTCATATTTTGAGAGAAGCTCACTTAATTCTTGATTACTTAACATATCTGACCACGCAAGCTGCACCAAAAATGTTTTTTTTATCTCAGGAGCTTCGGGTGATGACACAAGCCATTTTTTAAGTTCTTTAAGTCCTTCTTCTGTTAGGGTATATATTTTTTTTGAAGGAGAGTTATCCTGATGGACCACTTCACTGGTAACAAAATTTTCATTTTCCATATTCAATAGAGCTTTGTAAATTTGATTATTATTACCGGACCAATACATGAAGGAGGAATCTTCAAAAATCTTCTTTAGTTCATATCCTGTTGAGGACTTCCAACTCAGTATGCCTAATATTGCTAATTGGATTGACATCATTACGCCTCCGTTATAAATAACATAGGTTAATAGTAACATATGTTATTGTGGTTGTAAATCTAATTTACTTTAATTTACATAAGGCAAGTTTATGATTGAAATATAGTGTATTATGGTTTAAATCTCCATTAATCTATGCAATAATTACTAGCGTGTTAAACAGCGTGGGAGTGACACCGTCACCCTGTCGTGTGTCGTCGGGAATGATGCAAAAAAACTGTATGACAGCCTTAACTTTAAGGAAAAATATATAATGGAATTTATGCGGAAAACGCTGTGATTTCTGACGGTGTGGAATGTCATTGAGCCCTTTTTACCGTGAACGATTCCAGTAAACAAATACATTGCTATGATAATGAAGAGGAGTGTTCCTTGATGACAATGAGTAGAATGAATCCTAAGGTTGATGGATTTTTAAGAAAGGCTAAGAAGTGGAAGGACGAATATGAGAAGTTGAGAAATATCGTTCTTGACTGTGAGCTGACCGAAGAATTTAAGTGGATGCATCCTTGTTACACGTTTCAGAATAAAAACATAGTTTTAATACATGGATTTAAAGAGTACTGTGCGCTTCTGTTTCATAAAGGTGCCTTGTTAAAAGATGCCCATGGTATCCTAATCCAACAAACGGAGAATGTACAGGCAGCGCGTCAAATTCGGTTCACCAATGTTCGGGAAATAGTTGAAATGGAACCTATCTTGAAAGCCTATATTAATGAAGCCATTGAAGTTGAAAAAGCCGGTTTGGAAGTGAGTTTTAAAGAGCATACAGCATACAGTATTCCTGAAGAATTTCAAAATAAATTGAATGAAATCCCTGCCTTGAAAACTGCTTTTGAAGCGTTGACGCCAGGACGGCAAAGAGCATACATTCTTTATTTTTCTGCCCCCAAACAATCCAAAACTCGAGAGTCGAGGGTTGAAAAATGTATGCAGCAAATTCTCAATGGAAAGGGATTAAATGATTAGGGCGTCAATGAATATGAGCTTGCTTAGAGCCATCTAGGGGCGGCATTTTCATTATAAATCTATACAAAAGTTATACATAACATCAACTAAAAGGCGGTAGTATGATGAATATAACAACTGGCAGGTTTTCTAGCACTCAGGTGTTAGAAGGGGATGCAATACTTGCCGCCATAGAGCAGTCATTAGCTATGATTGAGTTTGATACCGAAGGCAAGGTATTATGGGCGAATGACAATTTTGCAAAAGTTATGGAATATGAAGCAACTGAAATGGCAGGTCTTATGCACCACCAATTTTGCACGAAGGAGTTTGTAAACAGTCCTGAATATCTGACACTTTGGAATGATTTGAAGAGCGGGCGCCCCTTCCAGGAAAAAATATTGCGTGTCACTAAGAATAGCCGTCTCCGCTCGTTTGAGGCGACATATACGCCTGTTTTTAATAAAGAAGGTCAGGTACAAGCTGTGCTTAAGATAGCAACGGATATTACAGAGCGAGAGAACGCTACTATTAAGGTTACAAACGAATTGCAGCTAATGGCCGAGCACCTCTTGAAACGTGCAGAGGATGGGGTCTCTAGTAGTTATCAAATTGCATCGGCGATCGATAAGGTAGTAAAGGAATCTGACGATAATATGCAGGGCCTTCAAATATTAGAGCATAAAGCGGACACCGTTCGAAAAACAACGAAGGCAATCCGTGAAATTGCTTCACAGACAAATTTACTAGCTTTAAATGCAGCCATAGAGGCTGCGCATGCAGGAGAGTATGGGCTGGGCTTTAATGTGGTAGCAAGTGAAGTTCGTAAACTGGCTAAGCAAACAGAATTGGCCGCTAAAGAAGTAAATTCTAATTTAGAGGGTATTGCCGCTCAAGTGGTAGAGGTTACAAAAGGTATCAAGCGTGTGCAAACAGTCATATCAGACAGCCAACTTCGTACTGGGCAGGCCGTTGATGAATTTATGAGTATCGGTCAGGCTGCGCTTCAATTAGATAACCAAGCGAAGGTATTAGGGGATTTGCTGTAAGAACACAGCATGCGTGAATTCGAATGTGAGCAATGGTACACTTTAAGGAGATACTGAAAAGGTGGTTACATGCAGCATGGATATAAATGATCTCATTGTTCTATGGAATCACGCGCATTGCAAAGTCATAGATATTCGTCGTATTACGATCGCTGCTGGCCAATCCATACGCTCTTATTATGTGCCCTCCAGCCTGTTTCTCATGTCGATCCGCGGCAATGCTACAGCCAATCTGGGAGGGGCATACCATCAGATGCAGCGTTTTACAGTGCTTCATGCAGGCAAAGGCACTGTGCTCGATATTGCTGCGGACAGCGAAGGCGTGGATTACTACAGCGTTTATTATAAAATGGCTTTTCAGCCTCCAGTAGTCCCAGAGCTTGCCATGCTTCTGGAGAAGAAGGCGGACTCCCTAGATCATTCATTCAGCTTAACTCCGGCCAATCCGGTTGCGTTGCACCGGGTATTGAGCGATATGTTCAGGGAGTGGGGTAAACAACAGCCGTTTGTGCGGTTGCGCGTTCGGACTTTGCTTTATCAGTTCGTGCATGAGCTGCTTTATCAAATGCAGGAGCAAGGCGTACATTCGGTTAAGCACGATCTGGCTGCCCAGGTCGCCGCCATCATTCATGAACGTTATGCAGAATCCATTACGCTGGAATCACTATCGGAAAGCCTGAACTATAGCGTTCCCCATTTATCCTCCTACTTCAAAATCCGTACGGGACTTAGCCCAATTGACTTCTTAATCAAAGTTCGCATCGATAAGGCAGCGTCACTGCTGCTTGAAACGGATGCTACGCTTAAGGAAATTGCGGTTGGCGTCGGCTATCAAGACCCGTATTATTTGGGCAGACTGTTCAAAAAGTACAAGGGAGTTTCCCCAATGCGCTATAGAGAAGAGCACACCGCAAAGAAGCAATTAGAAGATTGTCCCTCTAAAACCATGGAATCCTCCATTGTTCCTTCGAAATCACTTAACTATACTAGTATCATTGATAATGATTATCAGTATAAAGGTAACGGAGAGGGAGATCTATTCATGTTTAAACATTCTGGGCCTACGTTGGCATCGGTATTGCTGCTAAGCTTTATGCTGGTGCTTGGAGCATGCGGCGCGAACAATGCCTCGGAGACGGCTTCTTCACAGCCAAGTCCAAGCGTTACGCCTGCTGCTACGGAGCTGCCGCAGACCAAAGTTATTAAAACGGTTAACGGTGATGTCGAGGTACCCCTCCATCCCACACGAATTGTCGCGGGCGAGTATCTGGGCAGTCTGATTGCGCTTGGCGTTACGCCTGTCGGAACATCCGACCACCATATTAAAAATCCTTATTTCCAGGAGTATTTGAAAGACGTTGAGCGTATAGGGGACGGTAATGGAAACGTAGAGAAAATCTTATCGCTTGAACCGGATTTAATTATTATGGACGACTTCTATCCTGAGCTGAATGAGCAGATGTCGAAAATTGCGCCTACTATCGTCATTCCGTACGCTTCTTTAAAAACGGTACACGAGGAAGTTGCTTATTTCGGTGAGCTGCTGGGCAAAGAAGAAGAAGGGAAAGCCTGGCTCGCTGACTATGACAGCCGTATTGCAAGTGCCAAGGAAAGCGTGTTGAAGGTTATACCTGCGGACAGCACATTTTCAGTTCTTGAATTGAGTGACGACAAAAGTATTATGGCTGTCGGAACCAGCTTCGGCAAAGGTGGACAGCCGGTATACAATGGGTTCGGCTTCAAACCTCCTGCTGATATCGCGGCTGAAATGGCCGATCCTGGTTGGGCTTCATTTTCTGCCGAAACACTGCCCAAGTATGCGGGAGACTATATGATTCTGACCTCCGATTCGAAATCACTGGATGAGCTCAAAGCTGACCCGATCTGGGGCTCGCTGCCAGCAGTCAAAAATGATCACGTGTTTTTATGGACAAGCGATCGCTCCGGCTACTGGGACCCGATAGCTATTCTGAGTCAAACAGAAGAATTGGCTGCGTGGCTGACCAGCCGCTAAAGCCTGCCCAATACGTGATAGGCAATTTCAAAATCACATGGTCCAAACGACTGAAAGGCACCCCAAGATGGGTGCCTTTCAATTTTTGCTCTATAGATGTTAAAGGGTGGGATTATCAACAAGCTCATCGAGAAGCAGCAGTGCGTGAATATACACCTTCATGGCATCCCAGATCGTTTGCAGCCTTACAGCCTCATCTGGCTGATGCGGTCCTCCCCTGCCAAGGGGGAATGGCTTGCTAAGATCAGAACGGCTAGGACCAAAGGCTACCGCGCGTGGCAGCTTGCGGGCATGTGTGGCTCCTCCCATCACATAAGGCTTCTGGTCGGTTTGCAGCACTGAATTTGCCAGTGCCGCCAGCTGCTGTACAATAGGTTCGTTCTCAGAAACATGATATGGCGGGTTATCGTCTGCATGCTCCAGAACAAAACCGTATTCTGCTCCTCTAGCTCGTATTTTCTCGACAATTTCACCCGATTTCGCCGAAATAGCGTAACGGATATTCGTGTTCACTGTTAGCTTATCGTTAGACAGCCTGACCATTCCAGTAGTATGCGTGGTTTGGCCTGACACCTCATCCTCGTATGCAATACGTAGCCCATGACCATAATAGTCGGCAAAAGCTTCGTCAATAAAGGCAAGGGCGCGCGCGGCGCTCCCTGTCACCAGCTCATACCGCAGCAATGCCCCGGCCAGCTTCTGGATCGGATTTATCGTTCCTTCAGGGAACGCGGCATGTCCGCCCAAGCCGGAAGCTTCGATGACAACCCCTTGAGGATGAGGGGTAACTGTGAACTGCTCACCGAGCGCCGCTTGAACCTGCTCAGGAGTAATGCCGCTCAGGATCGCTCTGGCCGTACCAGGTATTACGTTGGACAATTCGCCGCCATAGAAGTCCAGCAGGTTGGTGCCTGCAATATCGGCAATAAAGTCTGCCGTTAATATGCCCTTTTCCCCGTTGCCTACTGGAAAGAAGGCATCCGAAACGATGGAAAAAGCGGGATCTTCCTCTTTCAAGTAATAGGCGACATCCTGCATCCCCGCTTCCTCATTACAGCCTAGAAAAGCAGAGACTGTATGCTTGAGCGGAATATGATGCTCCTTGAAAAATTGCAGCGTATATATAACACCAGCTGCCGCAGCTTTATTGTCTCTGGCTCCGCGGCCGAATAGAAAGCCGTCCTGTTCAAATGGCTCATAGGGATCAAATGTCCAGCCCTCCCCCTCAGGAACGACGTCCAGATGGGAGAAGAAGCTGATTTTCCGCTCACTTTTGCCTGGATAGATAGCAGAAATACCATAATAGTCATGATTGACCGCCTGCAGTCCAGCCCTGACAATAATGTCCTGCGCCTCATCTACTGCTTGGGCGCAGCCACTGCCGAACGGATGCTCAGCACTTGCGTCGAAGCCTTCATACACGCTCCGCACACGCACCAGCTGCTTGATTGCCTCAATGATCTCTGGCTTCTTGGATGCAATCCATGCATCTATAGTCTCGTCAGATACTAGAGCGCTGCGCCCTGTCATGGCTGAACGATCCACTGCGCTCGAAGACGGTCAATCTCCGCCACAACATCCTGTGACAGCTTCAGCTGAGCGCCAAGAACGTTTTCCTGCAGATGCTTCTCTGTGCGAATACCGCAGATTACATTGATATGCTCCCCTTTGGCTCGCAGATAAGCAATTGCTAGAGCGGAATGGCTGCAGCTATGCTGCTGGCAAATATTCTGCAAGCTCTCAACGAAATCCACTGCGGATTGGTAGAGCGGCGGCTCCCACCAAGGATCACCCTCCCTGGATTCACCCTTTGGCATCTGATAATCGCGGCCGAACTTCCCTGTCAGCAGTCCATTGGCCAGAGGAGAATAGGCGTGAAAGCTGATGCCATTGTCCTGACAAAGCGGTAAAATCTCGTCCTCTACATCCTGCACCAGCATATTATAGCGCCGCTGTACAATCGATACCTCTCCAAGCTCCAGATAGCTTTTAATATGATGCGGATCGCAGTTGGAAGCCCCTATCGTTAAAATTTTGCCTTCCTTCTTCAAATCCATTAATGTGCCGATTGTCTCCTCAATAGGCGTATTGAAGGGAGGCATAGCCGGATTATGGGTATAGTAAATATCAATATAATCCGTATTGAGGCGTCTCAGGCTCTCTTCAACCTCGATTCTAATCGTCCGGCTGCTCAGGTTGCGCTTCACCTCATGACCATCCCAAGTGAATCGGTAAGTACCCTCATCATCTCCCCACCAAAGTCCGCATTTGGTGGACAGGACAACGCTGTTCCGTCTGCCCTTCAAGGCCTGTCCGATTATTTCCTCACTATGCCCGAAGCCATACACTGGTGCGGTATCGATAATATTGATGCCTGCATCAAGCGCGGCATGAATGGTGCGGATGGACTCCTGATCATCCGTATTGGGATAGCGGAAGCCTCCTCCAATGCCCATCGCTCCGAAGGTGATGACTGACGCTTGTATGCCGGAACGTCCGATTTCCATTTGTTCCATTTGAGAAAACCTCCTTATACTGCAATTGTCTGATGTTAAATTCGTACGCAGATTAGTGATCCAGCCTAAGTACTCCAGCTACGCCTACGTTTTCATCCGAATGCTCTTTAATAATAACGATTGTTTTAACTTGACCAGGTGCTTGGAAGAACTCGTCCACTGTCACCTGTATGTTTTTCACAAGATCACGCTTGGCTTCCACAGGCTTGTTCGGTGCCGTGTAGACGAAAAACGTAATTTCTTCTCCGCTTTTTTTCGTGCTGGTTTCTTTCGGAAGCTGGAATAGGGATACACTTCTTAGTTCGGGCGGAAGCTTAAGCCCAGTTGTTACCGCCGTTCCAATACTGTCAATGAAGCTTTCCAACTGCTCACCAGCTAATGTTGTGTTTGAAATTCCGATTACTGTTGCCATATTCGTTATTCCTCCTGAAATTTTTTTAGTTGATGGTTCTGATTTCTAATCTGTCAGTGGTTTTTTAACGCCGCTGTACGTTTTTAACAGCCATTCTGAATATTCTTTAGAAGTCATAATTTCAATGGCCTTGTCGAGCCATTCCAAATCCTTTTTGCTTTCATGGACAACAAACAAGGTACCGCCATACGTTTTGTATACCTCAGGTTTCTCCGCCAGCAGAGCCGTATCAACCGTTACTTCAGGATCCTTCATCTGATACACCGTAATAGACGGCGCAGTCATCGCATCCAAATCAGGGAAGATACCGACTCTGTTACGAGGGTCTGTCTCCACAAATTCAAGGTCTTTGGGGTTTTCTGTTATATCAAGCAAGGTAGGAAGCTCTGCGCCCTCCTTCAGCTTAATAACTCCGTTATCCACGAGCAGCTGCAGTTCTCTTGCACGGTTAGCCGCATCATTGGCAATTCCAATTTTGGCTCCTTTAGGCAGCTCTTCGACAGATTTGAATTTCTTTGAAACTAATAACACCGGTGTTGTAAAAATAGATGGACCATACGTAATAAGATGTGTATTTTTGCTGCTATTAAAGCTGTTTAGATAACGCTCATTTTGAAAATAATTGGCGTCAATGCTGCCATCCTCTGTTGCTGTATTAATGGCTATATTATCGTTAAAGACGCGCGCTTCAATCTCGAAGCCATCCTGCTTCAGCTTTTCCGCTACGTATTCAAGATCGGGCTGCTCGCGGGCTAGTACCCCGACAACTATTTTTTTGCCCGTCTTTGCAGGAGTGTCTGACTTCTTCTCTGACGAGCAAGCAGCTAATATTGTGCTCATAAGTAATAGGGATACAAGTAAAATGGATGTCAGTTTTGTGTTCATGTGATGTATTCCTTTCTCTTCTGTAGTTATTTCAGCTTTTTGTATAGGGCATTTCCAAAAATTTGAATGCATTCAACAATGACAATAAGAATGAGGACAGTACTGTACATAATTTTATCGTCAAAATTTTGATAGCCATAGGTCAAAGCAACTGCTCCGAGCCCGCCAGCACCAACAGTTCCTGCTATGGCTGTATAGCCTAACAGCGACACAATACCTAATGTCATACTAGATGTAATGGACGGAATCGATTCATTCACGATGACATGCCATGTAATTTGCCAATCTGATGCCCCGAACGATTTCGCGGCTTCAATCAAGCGAACATCGATTTCCTTGAAGCAGCCCTCCAGCAATCTGGCAATTAACGGGGAGCCCGCGATAGTAATAGAGAAAATAGCAGGTCCAACCCCGATGCTGGTTCCACATACAAACCGGGTTATTGGAATAATGACAATAATGACGATGATGAAAGGAACGGAGCGCAGCACATTAATAATGGCGCTGATCGTCTCATAGATGATTCGATTCGGGCGAAGCCCTCTGGAGTCGGTCGTGATTAAAATGATCGCCAATATAAAGCCGCAGATGGTGCAGGTTACAATGGAGCCGCCGAGCATGAGGAACGTATCGCGCAGACCAGGCAATATTATTTTTGTCAGCATCGTTTCAAGATCGTATTGATACATACTACAGCTTCCTCCATTCCACACGATGCTTGTCCAGGTAGTCCTCGATTCGGCTGTACTCCTCTTCGTGGACACGAATCATAAGAGCCCCGGCAATGGAGTCGCTATACTTGCTTAATCCTCCCCATACAAGCTCGAATTTAACGCCTGTCTCAATTGCCAGCCTGGAGAGGATATCATCGTTTTCTCCGCTTCGCTGAATAATTTCAAGCTTGATTTTTTTCTGATCCGATGTACCGTCTCGATAGTTCTCCTCGCCCATGAAATCATCCAGAATCTCAGGCGTATTCAGGAAAATTTCCTGCGCATTGCCAGCGGCCTTCAGCTTGCCTGAGCTTAATACTCCCATTTTGTTGCAAATTCCCTTTACGACAGACATCTGGTGGGTAACGACGACGATCGTAATGCCCAGCTCTCGGTTGATCTTTTTTAAGAGCTCTAGAATAGACTGTGTAATGTTCGGATCGAGTGCCGAGGTTGCCTCGTCGCATAATAGAATTTTGGGGTTCATGATTAGCGCGCGTGCAATGGCTACTCTTTGCTTCTGTCCGCCACTCAGCTGCCTGGGCAGCATATTGATTTTATCCGAAAGCTCAACAAGCTCCAGTACCTCGCGTATTCTCTGATCAACATTGTTCATTTTGGATTTAAAGCATTTTAGAGGGAACAAAATGTTTTCATAGACGGTTTTGCGCTCCAGCAAGCTAAACTGCTGAAAAATCATGCCTATGCCGCTTCTGAAATAACGGAGCTCCTTATTGCTCAGGCGGTTAATCTGAACGCTGTCCACGATCAGGTCGCCGGAGTCAAATGACTCCAATCCGTTAATACAGCGCAGCAGTGTAGATTTCCCCGCGCCGCTGACGCCAACAAGGCCATAGATATCTCCCTTTTCAATCACTAGATCGATTCCTTGAAGAACCTGTTTCCCATCAAATGTTTTACTAAGGTTTCTTATTTCTATCATATGGTTTACCTTACTTTTCACTTATTTTCAGTTATTTTCACTTATGTTTATTTCCCCTGAATGTCTTCAATAGCGCTTATTGCAAGCTGGCGAAGCGCATAATCCTCCATTGGCGGGTTATGCAGTCCAAATCGAACATCACGATACATACGCTGAAGGGGATGGGACATCGCAAGGCTGTGCGCACCTACAATTCGCATGGCTGTATCAACGACGGACAAGGCGGTTTGAATCGCATATACCTTCACAGCTATGAAATCCTCATCGGTTGCCTCCAGCTGATTTTCATACCTTCCGGTAACGGAATACATAAAATGTCTTGCGGTCGACAGCTCAAGCTCCATTCTGCCGATTGACTGCTGAATATGGGGCACCTGAGCGATCGGATGAGTCAAGCTGTTCGGCTGATAGCTATTGGCAAAGCGTATTGCCTCCTCTCTTGCGGCAAGGGCGATACCCAAGTAGACAGCCGGTATGCACAGGTTATGCGGATAGCTCTGATTCGCGTTCTCCTGCCCAGATTTATGTTGTCTATTTACCTTGGCAGCAGCGGGAACGTAGGCCTCCTGTAAAACCAAATCGTGGCTTCCCGTCCCTCTCATCCCAACCATGTTCCAGGTAGGCTCAATAGATAATCCTTCCGTCTCACGCGGAACCAAGAAATCTGAAATGCAATCTCCATCTTGATCGAATACCGATACAATAAAATAATCGAGAACGGGAGCCAGTGAAGTGAAAGACTTCCTTCCTGTCAATCGATAGCCATTCTCCGTCTTTATGGCTGTAGTCTGCGGCTTTCCGCCTCGTGAAGGACTTCCGGTTGCTGCTTCTGAATCCGCCCGGTTTACCAGCGCGCCCCGTTCCAGAACTGCCTTGCACAGGTCGGAAAAACCACTTTCCTTCCAATGGCGTGTCTTGCTTAATTGCAGCACCGTATTTATATGCCAGCCAATCGCAAGTGCAACAGGAGCATCCGTCTTGGCAATCCGTTCCTGATACAGCAGGAAATCAGTTAAAGAGAGACCTTCTCCCCCGAGATCATTCGGAACCGCCAGCTGAGGATACCCAATTGCTTTCAAATCGGAAATCAGGCTGTAGTTAAAGCCATTGGTTTCATCTGCTTGTATAGTCTCGGCAGCATTTCGTTCCAGAACCTCATCCAAACGAGTCAGCCACTTATGCTGCGTAGTTACAAATTTGTTCTGTGCAGAAGGCATTTCGCACATTCCCCCTCTCTTCTAAAAATATAGCAGGTCAAAATCGTGAACTGAATGTCCAAATGTGATTTCTCTTCTTATCCAATTACGACTATTCCAATAATTTTACTTGTATTTAATCTCAAACATATTATAATACTTTCAAGGCTCACTATTCAGCGATGGCTTTGACTTCATTTTAGGAGGGAGCACTTTGTCGAAGGAGAATATTTCAATAAACATCGGTAACTCCAGGAAATATTTGTTTGTACCTACTGAGTTTGAAAAGTCAAGTGCTGCTTGGCCGGTCCGAATCGGGATGTATGAGACTACTCGTAACTTCCATACAGGTCCTCGTATCGTGCCTTATTACAACTTGATTTTCATTCTAAACGGGGAAGGAACATTTATCCAAAAAAGTAAAACCTATCATTTGCGGCGCAATGATATATTTTGTTGCTTTCCGCAGGTGTCTCATGAATATTTCAGCAGCGACACTAACCCCATGCACTATCTGTGGCTTGCGTTTGAAGGGCCCCACTCTGGTCTTCTGCTCGAGCGTATCGGCATAAAGCATTGCACGCCATACCATTTCAACGCCACGAACCCCACAGCGCTTGGCTTTCTCCATACGTTAATTGCTTTGGCGGAAAACGACTGCGAACGGGATCAGGACTTTTCGCGGTTAATTACGTTCCATGAGATCTTCAAAGCGCTCTCTACCAAAACGTCAGAAAAGGACCGTGAACAGGTCTGCTCGGATGAATGGCTCGAGCGTGCCAAGGAACATATGGAGCTTCACTATTCTGAGGATATTAATATCGAAACCGTTGCCCACTATGTAGGCATTGAGCGCTCCTATTTCTCAAGAAAATTCAAGCAGTCTTACCATGTTACGCCAGTGAAATATTTACAGGAAATACGAATTTCGGCTGCCAAAAGATTGCTCAAGACGACTGAGCTTAACCTTTCTGCCATTGCCCACTCTATCGGTTATGTCGATATGTTCTCTTTTTCCAAGGCTTTTAAGAAAGGAGCTGGAATTTCCCCTAATGAATATCGCAGCTCTGTTAAGTGATATTTTTATGCCGGATTCACCATTACTCGGGCCCCATCAGTCTGCCCACAATAAATCGGCTTTTTGCAGTGCGTTAAGCTAAGTATAAAAGGCAGAGTAAAAATTCTCATTGATCTGTGATTCCCCGAAAGGGGCATGAATAACTAATGGGAAACTATAGATCAATGCTCATTATGAAAAGGCTGCCGACAGCAATGTGTTGGCAGCCTTTTCTGCGAGCGGGCAGTATAGTTAAGCTTAATTGGGTCCTCCGTAGATACATTTGTTGGTACGAACATCAACAGTAAGAAAATAATAATAGAATTTTATTTTTTGTCATACAACCCACCATCCCTATATTTTCCATTGTGTTATCATCATATTAAAAATAGGTCTATAGAATCAGTTGAAAAAGAAGTAGTCGTATGGTGCAGCTTTATAGTGATGAAGTAATCGGTGTGACTGTTCATTCACCATGGGAATCAGAAAGGAAACACAGATTTCCCTATCGCCACTATCCCCTTCCCTCAGGAAGCAGCCTCTGTGGGCAGTCCTTTTGAGCGCGCGATGCACTTGGGCGATGTTTTCATCGTTAAATGAAGAATAAGGAGAGGACCCAGTGCTTTTAACGATGAAAAACATCGTTAAAGTAGCAGATCCTTCTCACCTGCGTGCTCTTCATTCCTAGCGCTGCGCCTTCGTTTGAGCTTGGTGTTCGTGTGATTCGTGCGATTGTAGCTAAAGAGAGGGAAGGGCTGTGGGTGGAAGAGCGTTAGCGTCCGCCTTTAAAGATTTGTTCCTACCTCCTCATCCATTCCACTTAAGGGAACAAATCTTTAACAGCGGCTGGAGCCCACAGGCATTCCCTCCGCAACGCACCCAAGTCACAAACACGCACATCAAAGGACGCGGCAAGGCGTTTATTTTAATGGCTTGTATTTGATTACGAGAAGAACAACCATTGATATATTCAGTCACAGCAATTATAATTCAAATACAAAGACTATTTGGAAAATTAAATAAAAAATGTGAAATGAAAGTAGAGAGAATTGGAAATATTTAGGGCGAATTAATTAAAGAAGGAGAAGATCCTAGAATTTGCTGAAGTCGTAGTAGATCAAAGAGTCATAGTCCAGAAGGACTAGCGTTTCATATGCTACTATTTAACGGGGAATTTACTATATTGAAACTACCAAATCTATTAGGGAGTGGCCAAATCCATTGTTAAAAAACCAGTACTTTAAGAACACTTGGTTGATGTTGATCTTATTTTTTCTTATTCCTTTTGGAAATATTTACGGTGAAGCTGATCCATTCAAAGATATTGAGGGACATTGGGCCGAAGAGGACATACAAGAATGGCTTGATAAAGGAATAATAACTGGATATCCGGATCAAACATTTAGGCCGAACAACGTAATATCCAGAGGGGAATTCGTAGCTCTTGTGAACAGGGCATTCAGGTATTCAGATATGAGCCCGATTAGCTTTAAAGATATAAAACAAACAGATTGGGTGTACCAAGAGGTACAAAAGGCAATTGCACAAGGCTACATTAATGGATTTGACGACAACACTTTCCGATCTAATCAACAAATAAATAGACAAGAAACGGCAATGATCCTGTCGAATATATTGAAGTTGAACGCCCCAGGAAGTACTACGCCAATTACTTTAACGGATTCGAACGTCATCCCTTCTTGGAGCAAAATGGCAATAAACAACATTGTAAGTAAAGGTATTATGGATAAATACCAGGATGGAACTTTTCAACCTCTACGCCAAATGACTCGTGCAGAATCTGTTGTGGCAATTAAGAAAACTCTTGCTGCAAGCACAATCATTTATGATAAAGCAGGCACCTTTAGTGAAACTTCTTTAAATACGGTACATAGTGATGTTATCATCCAATCTTCGGATGTGACTCTCCAGAACATGCATATTTTAGGGGATCTGATAATATCTAAGGAAATTGGCGATGGAAATTTTTATATGGATCAGGTAGAAGTAGACGGCATTACTCGAATTGAAGGCGGTGGCGTCAATAGTATTCATATAAGAAATAGTCAGTTAGGCACGGTGATTGTAAATAAATCAGAAAATGCTGTCAGGGTTGTTGCGGAGGGGACAACGAGAATCCAGAACACTCAAATTTTATCCAGCGCAAATATAGAAGAAATGAATATGTCTGGAGAGGGCTTTATTGATTTAACTGTACTCCCTGAAACAAAAGAAACAAAAGCGAGGCATATAACGATAGCTGGTGATTTTAACAATATTAGTTTAAATGGAAATATCCATAAGTTTACTATTAATTCTGGAAATATAAAGAGCTTGCTAATTAAAGAAAAGCTAGTTATACTAAGTGTTTTCCTTAATAAGGATGTAATTGTCCAGAAGCTTGATTTAAATAGTAAGTCTACCATTTCAGGTGATGGTCGAATCAATGAAATCATGCTGTCAGATGATGCGAAAGATTCCGTTTTGCCAAAAGAAAAATCGCCAACTACTCCATTTTTTGGAGGAGGAGGTGGTGGGGGCGGCGGTATCCCAATGCCAGAAAGTCCGGCTTTAGCTGTTACTAGCATCAATGCGGCTAACGGAACAGTTGAAGTCCTGTTTAATAAGATCTTAACAGGTTCCCCAGAAGCTTCGGACTTCACTGTGTTAAAGAAGACCAATAATGGTGTTTTTCAGAAAACAGATGTTAGTCTGGTCAGCTTAAAGGCTGATAAGACAACAGTAAAATTAACTGTCGCACCGACCGTTAATACTGACGAAGATCAAGTAATCATATATTCTGTCTCTTACAAAAATGCAAAAGCTTTGCTTTCTCAAGCATTTACGGTGACTCAAGCTAAAACTACCGTGACAGGTTCGTTATTTTATTTAAAATATGACGAGATAACACCGAGGCCTATTATGATGTATGGTATTCGGTTGGAAGGTGTTAATGAGACGTCGGGCACGTATATTACCGAAACAAATAAAAGTGGAAGCTTCACATTCAACATGGTCCCCCCTGGTACTTATATTGTCAATATCTATTTGGGGCTGGTAAGATATTATACCGATGAGTTTACAGTAGAAGCGGGACAGAGGCTGACACTGCCGGATATTATTATTGAAGAGAACGCTCCATTGCCAACCGTTGAGAAAGTAGTATTCGCAGATATTGGTTATATTAGCGGAAGTGTCTTTGATTTATCAAAGCCTTTTTCCGTTAAAGTGGAATTGGAGGATGGGACGGTACTTAATTCCCTGCCAGGTCAATTCGATACTTTTTTCAGCTTTAATTTGTATGATTATAATCCTGATTTGGTACTGAACAAGAACGACAAACTGTTCGTTACTTTATTTGCTAAAGACGGATGGATAAGTGAACGGTTTGAGGTTAACGTTGTTGAAAGGCCCAAAACCAAGTCACCTAACGTAACTAGCGTCGTTTACGACGATACCAGATATGTCAGGGGTACGGTTGAGGATTGGGCAAACGAAATCACAATAACGAAAATGGACGGAACCTTAATTGGTCGATACTATAACAATCTCGGCAACGGTTTTGGAGTTTATCTATTTGAGAGCTACCCGTTAACTTCTGGGGAACAAATATTAGTTTACGCTCAGGCTGATGGAAAGAGCATTAGTGATCCTGCCAAGGTTGAAGTTGTGGCTCCTACTGTTGTTACATCACCTCCTACAATAGACGCAATCCTCTATGAAACTTCCTATTATCTTTCAGGAAAAGCAGAGGGCGATTCCATTATTGTCGTTAAACGGGCTGATGGAACAGTAATCGGTGAAGGGAAAGCTAACTCTCAGCAATATGGAGGTGATTTTAGCATTCAATTACTAGCACCTACCATCGCCGGAGAGACCCTATATATTTCGGCTAAAGGCTATGAGAAGATAATTAGTGAATCACTCGCCAAAGTTGTGCAGAGTAGAGCTATTACTTCTACTCCCGAAATATATGGAGAGGTGTATAGTGACTTTACTTATATTCATGTAACTAACATCACTAATCCACAGTTAATTCTGTATTTGAAAGACGTGGATGGTACGGTCATTGCAGAAAGCTACCTGGCTTTTGATGGGACAATTACTTTTTGGGACCTGGAACTAACACCGGATGCTCAATACCAATTGACTGCAGTGGCTCCTGAGATGAAAGAAAGTGCACCGTTCATATTCACAGCGATTGCTCCAACGATTCTAACATCTATACCCACAATTACTGTACCGGTTTACGCGGATGCGAACTACAGGTTAGTTGGAATAGCAGAGCCTTTTGCAATGGTTCATATTTATTATGAAGATAGTACGTTTAATTATAGTATTGAAGCCAATCAACTGGGAGAGTTCTCCTTTCAAATGCCATCTTACCCTGCTGTGTTGCCTGGTGAAACAATAATGATTCGAGCCGATGCAAAAGGTAAATTGATAAGTGAAGCTCTTATGCTCACAGCAACAACTCCCTTAGAAAAAACCAGTTCTCCGGTGGTCAATGATCAGATCTACGGATACACGAATGAATTAAAGGGTACGGCCGCTAAAAGTACATTAATAAAATTATTTGCTGAAGATGGCAGTCAAATTGCTACAGGTGTCTATTCAGACATGAACACGGGAAAATGGACAATTGGTTTATGGTATACGATTCTACGAGGTGGAGAGCGGATCTATATTATTGCTGATGAGGCAGGAAAACTGCCAAGTGATCCCGTTTATATAACGATACACGCTGCTCCTAAATCACTTGTACCCATAGTAACAAGCACAGTTAGTGCACAATCCTCTCAAATTCAAGGGACTTACGAGGGCACAAGAATAATTAACAATATGGTTACAGCCATTTTTCTTGTAAATGAGGATAATCAAGTGATGGGAATGGACATTGTTAAAAGTGATGGCTCCTTCTCCATACATGTATCATCCGATGTTCTAACAGCTGGTCAAAAGGTTAAAATCATTGCGAGAGAAGGCCAGAAAGAAGCTAGTGACCCATTAGTCATTACTGTCAACTGATGGATCCATAATAGAAAACCTCCGAAACCATATTAATGGTAGCGGAGGTTTTCTTTGATTGAGCAACTACCAGATATACCCTGTGATAACAACGACAGCGGAGCGTGGAGTCTTGTCCCCGGTACGATGCGAACATGGGCTGATAGGAATTCTTTCATAATTCTTTCATTGCGTTTTGTTAAAATGCCAATTGAGGCAACTTCACCAAGATAATCCTAGAATGATAGGTTTGGAGGGAAATGAAAAAAGAACCGCAGCAGCTTAGAACCTCACGCTATAACCAAGGTTGGATTAGCTGAGTTTATTGTAGGAAATCAAACCGAATGCAAGTGACCAAAGCGCAGTTACCTAATAGTTGAGATGAAGGAGAGGCGTACATATTGTTATCACTTAGATTACGAAAAACGATAAATCTTGTTTTGTTGTTCGTATTGCTATTCAGCTTGACCGTTCCATTCGGATTTCGCTCAGCATACGCAGCGCACAAGGAATTTGGAAGTCGGGAGTTTGTACGAATCGCTGCGGGAGAGCAGCATTCGCTCGCATTAAAAGCGGACGGCACCGTCGTCGCATGGGGAGGGAATATTAATGGTCAAGCGACTGTGCCTGTGGGCCTGAGCGGTGTGATTTCGATTGCTGCAGGATGGAATCATTCGCTGGCGTTGAAAGCGGATGGGACGGTTGTCGCCTGGGGAAACAATGATGATAGTGGTCAAACGACTGTGCCGTCGGGCCTAAGCGGAGTGGTGTCGATTGCTGCAGGACGGGCGCACTCGCTGGCGTTGAAATCAGACGGCACCGTTGTTGCATGGGGAAACAATGATAAAGATCAAGCAAGCGTACCCGCGGGCCTGAACGGTGTTGTAGCGATTGCCGCGGGATGGAATCATTCGATCGCGTTGAAATCGGACGGAACTGTCGTCGCATGGGGAGAAAACGCCTTTGGTCAAATGACTTTGCCAGGGGGCCTTAGCTCAGTGGTATCGGTTGCAGCAGGAACCTACCATTCGCTAGCGTTAAAAGCGGACGGTACCGTGGTCGCATGGGGAGTTAATAATGAGAATCAGATAAACGTGCCGATTGGTTTGAGCGGAGTGTTGGCGATCACCGCAGGATCACACCATTCGATCGCATTACAATCGAATGGGAAAATCGTCGCCTGGGGAGAGGATACCTATGGTCAATCGGCCGTTCCGGCGGACCTGACCGATGTGGTGTCGACCGCGGCGGGATTTCACCACTCGCTCGCGTTAAAATCCGATGGCACCGTCGTCGGATGGGGAGATAATACTTATGGTCAAACGAACGTGCCGGCGGGTCTTGCTTTGCCTGTCAAAGGGAGCAAGATTGCCGCAGGAGTGAGTAATTCGCTCGCGCTGAGATCAAACGGAACCGTGGCAGCATGGGGATTAAATAATTATAATCAATCGACCGTGCCGGGTAGTCTGAGCGGAGTGTTGTCGATTGCCGCAGGATACTTCCATTCACTTGCGCTGAAATCAGACGGAACCGTCACCGGCTGGGGATTAAATAGTCAGAATCAAATAACTATTCCCGGGGGATTGAACGGTGTAGTGATGGTCGCCGCCGGAGAAGTTCATTCGCTCGCGCTGAAATCGGATGGCACTGTCGTCGCCTGGGGAAGCAATAATAGTGGTCAAAGAACCGTACCGGGTGGCCTGAACGGTGTAATGTCGATCGCCGCGGGAGATAATCATTCACTCGCGCTGAAATCGGACGGCACCGTCGTCGCATGGGGAGATTCTGGACAGGGTCAAACAACCGTGCCGGCGGGCCTGAGCGGAGTGGTGTCGATCACCGCGGGAGATAATCATTCGCTGGCGTTAAAATCGGACGGCACCGTCGTCGCATGGGGAAGCAATAGTGTTGGTCAAACAACCGTGCCGGCGGGCCTGAGCGGAGTAGTAGCGATTTCTGGAGGAAGGCACCATTCGCTCGCGTTAAAATCGGACGGCACCGTCGTCGCCTGGGGATTCAATAACGTTGGTCAAACAACCGTGCCGGCGGGCCTAAGTGGAGTAGTATCGATCGCCGCGGGAGGTTTCCATTCGCTCGCACTGAAATCAGACGGAACCATCGTCGCCTGGGGAGAGAACTTCAATGGCCAGGGGAACATACCGGGCAATGCCAATCTGAGCGGTTTAGTTTTACAAGAAGGGGATTTCACGGAATCCTTTCAATCTTCAGTCACGTCCTATACGTATTATTATGACGGACATTCGCTGTCCAGTGTACATGTAACGCCGACTCTGTCAAACACGAATCATTCGGCGTTGTACGTGAACAATGAGCTGTTAACAAGCGGTAGCACGGCGACGATCAACCTAGCGGGAGCAATGGCGAATACCGTCATTCCTGTTCGTGTAGAGCCTTATCTGCGAACTGGCCAGACGTATACAATTACGCTAGCGATCGATTCAACGCTCCCGGAAGTTCAGTTTGACACGAACGGGAGTTTATCGGTGGCAACAACTGCAGCAAGCAAGGTAACAGTCATCGATACGGAAAGTGGTATGGATGCTGCTTCATTACAATATGTGTGGACACAAAGCACAGCCGTTCCAACAAGCGGTTGGCTGACCTTCAGCGACGAGGATACGCTAAGTCAGACTAGCGGCGATGGCAACTGGTACTTGCACATTCGAGCAGCAGACAAAGTAGGAAATGTTTCCGATGTCGTTTCGAACCTCTTTGTGCTGGATAACACTGCACCGACAGCAACAGTATCCAGCTCAGCGAGTCATGCAGTAAATGCCGCATTTCCGGTGACCATTACCTTCAGCGAGAGCGTAAGTGGTTTTACCGAGGATGACTTTGAGGTCGTAAACGGCACAGTGTCAAATTTAGTTTCCGTGAGCACAGCAACATACACGGCGACGATTACACCTGCGACGAGCGGGCAGGCTGTGACCGTATCGGTTGGTGCCGGCGCAGCTGTGGATGCAGTAGGAAATAACAATACAGCATCCAATACATTGAGCTTGCTGTACGATACGACGAAGCCAGTAGTTACCTTTGGCGGCTTCACGGATCATCAGCAATTCGCTACGCCGCCTGCCGAATTCTCCGTTACTGTCAGCGAAGCTGTATATTGGATTGCAGGTGGAGCCGAGCTTAATTCGGCCAATGCGCTTCCGCTGATCAGCATGAAAAAGGATGGACAAGACTTTTCTGCCTATGCGCCAAGCTATGACGAGCCTTCCCGAACTTTTACCGTAAGCTTTAACGACACGCTGGAAGATGGTGTTTACGAGGTTAACGTTGCTGGGAACGTGGTGGAAAATGTATATGGCAATACGCTTGAAGGGGTAAATGGAAGCTTTATCGTAGCTGTGCCCCTGGTTTCGAGTATTTCTGCCAGCCCAACCAGCTTGCCAAGCGCTGGAGGCAGTACAACAGTTGAAATAACAGGCACCAATCTGACAGGGCAGACGGTGAAGGTCTATATTGACGGAGTCGAAGCCGCGATAGCAGCAGTCAGCAATGACACGAGCGCGACAGCAATTGTTTCTCTTCCGTACAATTCGGCCCAAACCACTAAAAACTATATGTTAAGTATTTATCTAAACGGAGTGGAGGTTGCAGGCCAAAATTCTACGGTTACTGTGAGCGCCGCGCCGCAGCCAGCAGTAACTCTCTCTAGCAACGCTGAATTAGCTAAATTAAACGTAAATACATCCGGCAAGGAACTGGGACTATCACCTGTGTTCACACCCGGAACTACTGAGTATACCGCACAGACTGATGCGAAGCAGGTCCAGCTGCAGCTGTCTGCTTCTCATCCCAATGCGATTGTTAAGCTGGCGGGAGAACGCATAAATGAGGCAACGACCGTTCCTTTGGCGGTGGGAGCCAATGTGCTGGAGATTACGATCCAAGCTGAGGATGGAAGCGTCAAGACGTATACGCTAACGATTAATCGTAGTGCCAATAATGAACATACAGAACCTTCTGAACCTTCTGAGCCTTCAGCTCCTGTATGTCCATTTACGGATATCGAGCATCACTGGGCAAAACCAGATATTTGCGAAGCGGCGGAGCTGGGAATCGTTGAGGGAGTAAGTGCCCACTCCTTTGTGCCAGATGGCCACGTCACACGAACGGAATTCGCAGTCATGCTGCTGCGGACCCTTCAAATCGAGATCAATAAAGAAACGAGCACGATTCCTTTTAGCGACAAGGATATTATCCCGGAGTGGGCTCGCCTGGCGATCCAGACAGCAGTAGCTGAAGGAATTCTAGATGGATATTCCGATGGCACCTTGAAACCATTGCAAACGGTAAATCGGTCAGAAATGGCTGCAATGGTCTCCAAGGCAATGGAAGGGAAGGCTGGCAACATGGCAAGCACATCTTTTGCTGATGATGCACGCATCCCTGCCTGGGCTAAGGCTTATGTCGAAGCTGCCCGTGGATACGGGATTATAGAAGGACGAGCAGGCAATCAATTTGTGCCGGATGGCTTAACAACAAGAGCGGAAGCGGCCGTGGTTCTTCTGCGGCTTTGGAAAATACTTGATTAACCCATAAGAGTTTAGGTTCAGGCTGGCCCATATGTCATTCTAATGACATCAAGGGTCAGTCTTTTTTTGTCGAAATATGAGATATCCTGCCTTGCACCCCATGGTTTCGTATACTATTATGGAGAGAAACAAAACAAGTATACAAACAAATATACTATTTCACTTCACTATGAGAGGCGGAACAGTGTGATGAAAGTTATCATCGTTGATGATGAGCCTGCTATGCTGCTCGCTATGAAGCGGCTGCTGTCGAATATGGAAGGGGTGGAGCTTGTTGGGTGCTTCCAGAATGCGTCAGAGGCGTTAGAATTTGTACGGGAATGGGAGGTAGATCTTGCATTCCTGGATATCCAGATCGCCGCGGACGATGGATTAGAGCTGGCCCGCAGCTTGCGTTTGCTTCGCGCTGATCTTGATATCGTGTTTACAACTTCACATGCAGAATATGCGATTCACGCCTACGATGTTTATCCATTGGACTATATGGTTAAGCCGATTTCCAGAAAGCGCCTGTCCCAGACGATCACTAGAGCAGCTAGCATACACAGTGCTTCTTCTGATGATACTCACGACCTCTCATCGAATCAGCTGATGGTTCGGGGACTGGGTTGCTTCGAGGCCAGCAGCAAGCAAGCGGGTGCAGTGAAATGGATTTCCAAGAAGAGCAAGGAGCTATTCGCCTATTTGGTTGTTAATCGGGGTCGAAGTGTAACCAAAGACCGAATCCTTGATGATATTTTCCCGGAGATGCCTCTGAAGAATGCGGAAGGGTATCTTAACACGGCAGTGTATCAGCTTAGGAAGGCGTTGTCGCTGCATGGGTTCAAGGAGATGGTCATATCAGCGCAAGAACAGTATCGTGTAGAATTGGATCAAGCAGATGTCGATTTTATTCGATTCGAGCAGGCCGTGGTAGAATTATCCGAAATTAATCCAGCAAATGAAGCGATGGCAATAGATTTGGAGAAACAATTTGCTGGCGAGCTATTTGAGGATAAATCCTTTGAGTGGGCAACTGTGGAACGTGAACGATTGTCAATTGTGTACGATTCCTATGCCAAGCGTCTCGCTTACTGGTTGCTAGATCGGAAGCGATTTAGAGAAGCAGCGCACATCGCGAGAAGAATTGTATCCCGCAATGAGTATGAAGAAGAGTCAACTCTACTGCTGTTGAAAATATTCGGAGCTATGGGAGATCGACAGTCTCTACATAACTATTATGAGCATTATACGCAATTGCTGCTTCAAGAACTTGGCCTGCAGCCTTCAGAGAAATCTCGCCAGCTCTATGAACAATATCAATGATTGCCTCCTCGTAAATCGAGGAGGTATTTTTTTATGAGTAAAATCGACAAAATGACTTCTACAGCTAGATATTGCGATGATGAACCGTACCACGATAGGGCGGAATTTTTAGCATAACCAGTTAGGCCCAGAAAGTCACCCCGGAGGGCGGGAGGACTATTCAATTTCAAATGAAATCATTCCAGGTCTATGAGCTTGTTTGTATTTTGATGTAAACGGAACAGCAGGGAAAGCTGCTTGGCGAGAAAAAGTGGCGTGTAGGGCATATCATTACGAAGCCAGCAGACGATGGTCCCTATGAAGGCGGAGGAACCATACCAGATTGCTATATCTTTCGGAACGATCACAGCTGAAGAAGATGAGGAATCGTCCCGGTTCTCTCTTCTTCTAGTGATAATATCAACTATCAGATCCATAAGCCGATCGGTGAAGACCGGTACGCGTTGTGAAGCGAGCATCACCTTGTAAAATTTTTGATTTTCTGCGATATGCTCAAGAATTTTGACTAATATGGACCCATCCATATCTACGGAACGAGACTGGCTCCGAACATCATTCAGGATAACATGAATTTCATTAATCATGTCTTCCGCGATCTTCTCAATCATTTCCGGAATATCCCTGTAATGAAGATAGAAGGTAACACGATTAATGGTAGCGCGTGCCGCAAGACGATTCACGGTTATTTTCTCAAGTTCCATCTCCTGAAGCAAATCGATAAACGCATCTCGAATTAATTGGCGCGTGCGAAGTACACGCGGATCCGTACGTGGTGATGTTGTTGACATGAGCTCTCAATTCCTTTCTCTATAAATGCTCTATATTACAATTGCATCCGGTTTTGTAGTTTATTTTCCGCATAAACTACAGATCGAGATTGACTGTAAACTAATAAACATTTTTTAAAAATCTGTTGTTTGTGAAATATAAAAGAGAGGATTATAATCTTTTACATTGAGTCTATTATACTACAAATTGTTTATTAGATTCACGATGAATTTGAAGGGATTGAGAAGGATATGAGTAAAGATTTAGCTTTTGACAGCAGTTCCATTAAGAAGGGTCCCCTGTTGTTTGTTATGATTCTGGGGGCGTTTATCGCCGTTTTGAATCAGACTATTATGAGCGTCGCGCTGCCAGAACTTATGGTTGACTTTAACATCACGGCGTCCACGGCTCAATGGCTGACAACCGGCTATATGTTGGTTAATGGGGTTTTGATTCCGATTACAGCATTTCTAATGCAGCGGTTTACGACCCGTGAACTTTTTCAGACTTCCATGGTTATTTTTCTCGGAGGAACGATTGTTTCGGCAGTAGCGTCTAACTTCGAGATTTTGCTGGTTGGCCGCCTGATTCAAGCTGCTGGCGCTGGTATTATTATGCCGCTGCTAATGAATGTGATTCTGACCGTATTCCCTCCTAATAAGCGAGGAGCCGCTATGGGTATGGTTGGTTTCGCTATTATTTTTGCCCCTGCAATCGGGCCTACAATCGCCGGCTATGTCATAGAGCATTTTTCCTGGCGTACGATGTTTTATGGAATCATTCCGTTTGTCGTCATCGTTATTGTGATTGCTTTTGTTTATCTGAAAAATGTGGCTGAACGAACTTATCCTAAAATTGACATGTTGGGTGTCATTCTCTCAACAATCGGATTCGGCGCCGTCCTTTACGGCTTCAGCAGTGCTGGAAGCAAAGGTTGGTCTAGCGCGGAAGTGATTATAACTATCGTTGCAGGTGTGGTCTCCTTGATTTTGTTTACATGGAGACAACTGGTCTCCAAGAGCCCGCTTCTTGATCTCAGGGCGTTCAAATATAGTATGTTCTCCTTGACGACCGTTATTAATATTGCTGTAACAATGGTCATGTATGCAGATATGATGCTGCTTCCACTATATTTGCAGAATGCACGTGGATACACAGCACTGGAATCCGGATTATTGATGCTTCCTGGCGCACTTCTGATGGGATTAATGATGCCGGTGACAGGAAAGCTGTTTGACCGGTTTGGAGCGAAGTGGCTGTCCATCATTGGCATGGCTATTACGATCGTGACAACAATCGGCTTTGTTAATCTGACGGATTCTACCAGTTATACGTATTTAGTTCTAATGTCTACAGGACGACGCTTCGGGATGGCCATGTTCCTGATGCCAATCACTACGGCGGGTCTAAACCAACTGCCCGCAAGACTGAATGCGCATGGTACAGCCATCTCCAACACCATCAAGCAGGTGGCAGGTGCGATAGGTACATCGCTGCTTGTCACGGTCATGGCGAACCGTACCAAGACCCATCTTCAGGATATGACCGCTGCAGGCGGCTCAGGAGATTTGTCGAAGGAGCATCTCGTCATGGAGGCGTCTATTCAAGGTATTAATGATGCGTATCTGGTCATTATTGGAATTGGTATTGTTGGTTTGCTGCTTTCATTCTTCATTAAACGTGCGGGGCAGGCTGAGGAAGCAGAGGAAGCGAGAGTAACCCTGAAGCCCAAAACAGTTAGTGAAACATAGGAAGAGGGCAGGGTGAAAGCCGAGGAAGAGACAAGGAAAGACAAGTACTTGGCATATGGATGTTCAGGTTCTGTTACGTTAATGTGAAAAAGAGCTTCTCCGCTTCTAAAGCTGGAGAAGCTTTTTTGTTTTGGCTTAGAGATGATGCGGTGAACGGTATCACAAATTCAAAAATAGTGGTAAGGTGGAGAATTGAATTGCGAAATAAAAAATAATTCCAGATACTAGAAATTAATGATACAATACATTCTTGTTAATGATTTCATTGTGAGGTGAACACCTATTAATAACAATCTTCTTCGCGTAAGAGTAACTGGAGTGCTAATTGAGGATGGCTCAATTTTGTTGGTTAAACAAAAAGTATCTTCAGATCGGAATTGGTCTCTTCCGGGTGGTAAAGTGGAGGTTGGAGAATCATTAGAAAACGCATTACTTAGAGAAATGAGTGAAGAGACAGGACTAGAAATAAAGATCAAAAAGCTTCTTTACGTTTGCGATTTGCCTGAAGCAACGCCCTCCCTTGTTCATATTACTTTTTTGTTAGAGAAAGTATCTGGCGAAATAAGGATGCCTACCAATGAGTATGAAACCACTCAAATATATGATGTGAAGATGGTGCCAATCCAGGATTTAATTGACTATGGCTTTTCAGAAACCTTTATAAAAATTGTTGAAAGCGGTTTCCAAGATGCGGGAAGTTACCAAGGTCACAAGAGAAATATTGGTTTGTAAAAAAGGAGAGTATATAAACATGCAGATTCTATTCATTCGTCATGGGCAATCGGAAGCAGATATTTTAAATGTACATGAGGGGAGAGCAGATTTTGAATTAACGGAATTGGGCAGGAGGCAAGTAAAAGCCATGGCTGCAAGGGTAAAGGAAAACTTTCCTCCTGATTTCATTTGGGCTAGTACATTAAAACGAGCAAAAGAGACTGCTTCTATATTAGCTGAGATGGTTGGTTGTCCTGTCAAATACGAAGATGAGCTAATGGAATACAATAATGGTGTACTGGCAGGTCTATCGTTTGAGGAGGGGAAAAAATACGACAGGCCAAAAACAATGCATGACCAAATAGAAAAAGGGGAATCTGCTATTGAATTTCGGATGAGAATAGAAAGTATTTTTTCGAGAATTTTATCATTATCAGGAAATGAAAGAATTGCGATCGTTGCACATGGAGGAGTAATTAACAACTTGCTTCGATCTTTCTATAAAATGCCCGTAAATAAAGAGTTCTTGTTTAAAAATGGAGATACTGCTATTCACCTTGTTGAAATAGAACAAAGTGAACGGATTGTGCATTTCCTTAACAGTACTGTACATTTAGAAGGTTTGATTTAACTCCTGATCACTACGTGGATATAAGTCGGTGAGGGTCAAGGAACATAATGGTGAAATACCTACGGAGGGAAATTTGGAGGAATTATGAGAAAAATTAATTATCTAGAAACAAAGCTTTCAAGTCGATTTAATGAATTTGATCCAAATAAAGAAAATAATAAGAATACTTTATTTGCTGATATTATTATTGATGGAACGTCCTTGTACCAAAAACTAAAGAAGTATGATTTGGTACCCGCGTTAGGCTGGGGAAGTGAAGAATATCAAAGACTTATGATTGATTACTTTTTACTTGTGCAACCGCACGAATATCTGTACTACAGATATCCAATATTAGTTTGTCCTTGGTGTGGTGATGAAGAATGTGGCTTTATATCAGTAAAGATAGATAGAGAGTCAGATATTATTATCTGGAAAGATTTTAATCTAGAGCATGAAAGTAAAAAGATCCAAATAGGTCCTTATTATTTTCATTGGGATAATTATGAACAGGCGATTTGGAGTACTTATCGCATAGCGGGAATTCAGTAAACTCCACCGTCCCAATTGAAAAACCTCCAAAACCATATGAATGGAATTGGAGGTTCTTTTTTTACTGAACAATCTTCAATTAAGTGCAGCTTTGCAGCGATAAAGTGTTCGTTATTACCATTTATTATCCAAAAGGGAATTGGAAAGGAAGCGCGAGTTTTCCATATCGTCACTATCCCTTTCGCTCAGGCAAGCAACTTCTGCTGGCAATCCGTTTGAGCGTGACATGCTCGGTACTTTGAAGCTGAGAAGGATGGGAGGTGGAAAGTAGAGCGCTAGTAGCAGTCCGCTTCTCCCGAATTGAGACGTGTGCATCACTTAACGATGAAAAACATCGTTAAAGCAGCCGATCCCCTCAACTCTTCATCCCCAGAACCTTTGCTCGCCAGGAAATCTCTCCAATCAATGAAAAACCTTGCTGGCAGTCCGTCTGAGCTTTGTTTATGATTTGTTTGAGCTTGTTTTGAACTTGTTTGAGCTTGATGTTCGTGTGATTGTAGCTGAATGAGGGAATGGCTGTGGGAGGAAGAGCGGTAGCGTCCGCCTTTAAAGATTTCTTCCTACCTCCTCATCGCTACCATTCAAAGGAACAAATCTTTAACAGCGGCTGGAGCCCACAGCCATTCCCTCCCCGAACCACCAACATTACAAACACGCACCTCAAAGGCACTTCAAAGGGCGCCGCAAGGCGCTTACTGTTGAGGCAGCTACCAGATAGATCCTGTAATGGCAACCACGGCGGAACGCGCTGTCTTGTCCCCGGCGCGATGCGGCCATTGGCTGGTTGGTTTATTGGTTCCAGCGCCCAAGGCTCCTGGGTGGTTGACGGCTAAGAATACAGTAGACTGATTCTCGGTGAAGGAGAGGCCGCTTAATGCAGCTTCCTTGGGAGCCGATGCGTACTGCTTGGTTTTTTGGGCGGTACCTGTAGGATGGATGAGATAAAGCCCGTTATTTTTGAATTCAGACCATGCTCCCGTGTTCAGTCGATCAGCAGAAATATCTGAAGCGACCCAGAGGCTGCCGTTCTTGTCGAGGGCTATACTGCCTGGTGAGCTGAAGCCGCTTTGGCGTCCGCCTGTAATAAATGTCTCGACGGCAAAAGTTTCTCCGCCGCTTTCCTTCAATCGGATGATTTGCCCGTGCAGGTTACCCCGGCTATCGTTCTGTGTGCAAGCGATGAACACGTTTTGGTTCGCCGGATGGACGGTGAGCTCGGCCGGACGGTCGCAAGGTGTGGCTCCAACAATTAGAGCGGCCTCGCTGGCGGATGTCAGGACATCGCTCTGGGATTGAAACTGCTTGAGCAGTGCTTCCTTGGATTTATACATATTTTCGGGAACTTGGTAGGTTAAGAGATTTAATTGCTTGCGGACGTTATCCACGGACAATTCGATCCAACGGCCTTGAATGAAGTCGGCAGCATACAGGGTGCCCTCGCTTAAAAGCTGAGCATTTGCCCGGCCATTGCCCTCGGTCCATTTGCCCGCGCTCACAAACTTATAAACAAAGCCTGACGGTGAGTCTTCACCCATGTATACGACAATTCGCTTGTCTGCACTTAAGCTCATGGCCGCGCTGCCGTGATGGAAACGTCCGAGGGCGGTATGTTTGACGGGCTTGTTTTTCTTATCGAAGGGATCCACCTCGACGATCCATCCATAATGGGAAAGGGCCAGTCCTGCATCGCGGCAGGTAGATTCGAAACGATTTTCGCAGGTAAGCTGGGTGCTCCATAATGTCTTCCCGCCACCACGATTGGCGAACGTACCTTGAACAAGTGTGGCTCCGTTAACGGATTTGGAACCCCGGACAGGACCCGTCAGCTCGATGGGTGTTAATCCGGAAATGCGGTGAGCCAAGGTAGAATCGGGTACGAGTTTCCATTGGCCGGCAAGGTCTTTTTTCAGATGCAGGATAGAGGCACCTTGGTCGTAAAGCAGCTGCTTCTGCTGTTCCCATACGACAGCTTTCGACCGGTCCAGCATCCATGCATATTGAGCAGATTCGTGATTGACCCATAATAAGGCTTCAGAGCTGGAGCCTGGAATCGGAAAAAAGGACGTATAACTATTGTTAAAACCCAGCGTATCGCCGGACTTGTTAATCGTATCGCCGTATGCAGCCAGAACGTTATAAGAAAATCCGCTAGCTAGCAGCAACTGATCCGCATCCGCGGCTGTATGTAAGGAGGGGTTGAACGTTTCAGGTAATTGTTCATACACATTCATAGCAGGGGTGGAGGCGCTTGCCCTTTGACTTAGAGAGCTTAGTCCCGAATAGGCAGCAGCCAATGAAGCAGCACCTGCTCCTAAATATTTCAAGAAATGGCGGCGAGATAGTGGTTTTTTCAGTTCCATTTAGTTGTTTCCTCCGAATTGTAGACATCTTGTAATAAAGATAACACATATTGAATAAATTTAAATGCTTTTCTCACAATAATTTGCTAGAATAGGGACTAAAAACAACGGTAATCATGACGCTGATAGGAGATTTACATATATCGGAAAATCGTCGCTAGTTGGTGTGTTTAAAAAGCAGTTGAGAGAGTTGAGGAGGAAGATGCATGGCGCCCTTTGTTGGTGAGATTCGTATGTTCGCAGGTAATTTTGCCCCCGCTGGTTGGGAGTTCTGTAGTGGCCAGGTGTTACCGATTAGTGAAAACGAAACTCTGTTTAATTTAATAGGTACGACTTATGGTGGAGATGGTCAGGAAACGTTCGCTTTACCAAATTTACAGAGTCGGATTCCTATTCATCAAGGCCTTGGTTTTCAGGTAGGGGAAATGGCTGGAACGGAAGAAGTAACATTAACTGTTCAACAAATTCCTGCTCATGCTCATACGTCTGGTGTATCCTCCAAATTCGGCAGTACGAATAGCCCTGACGGTACGTTGGTGGCGAGATCGACCTTAAGTCAATTTACGGATACTTCAGGGACGAAAGATACGATGAGGGTAAATGGCTCTGCGATAGGATATTCCGGTGGAAGTCAGCCTCATAGCAATATACAGCCTTATTTGACCATTCATTATATTATTAGTTTATATGGAATTTTTCCGAGTCCAAGCAGCGGTGGTGGAACTGAACCTTTCTTAAGTGATATTTCTTGGGTTGCCTTTAACTTTCCTCCTGGGGGCTATGCTCTATGCAACGGTCAGCTGCTTCCGATTAACACAAATCAAGGTTTGTTTTCATTGTTAGGCACGACATATGGTGGAGATGGTCGAGTTAATTTTGCCCTGCCGGACCTGCGGGGGAGAGCACCGATACATATGGGAAGTGGACATACTTTGGGAGAAAGGGGCGGGGAGCAGGCGCATACACTAAGCGTAAGTGAAATGCCTGAGCATATACATGCCCTTAATGCGAGCGGGAATCCAGCAGCAACTAAGAACGCCCAGGGCAATGCGTTTGGCGTGACTTCGACAAGCTCTTATGCGTTTATTCCCGATAGCCAGTCGCATATAGTGACCGATACAATAGGCGGAAGTCAAGCACACAACAACATGCAGCCATATCTGACTTTGACCGCTATTATAGCTTTGCAGGGTATATTCCCGAGTCAAAATTAAGGAGAGATATCATGGATCCATTTGTCGGGGAAATTCGCATATTTCCATTTAATTTCCCACCTAAAGGGTGGGCCTTTTGCGACGGACAGCTTCTCCCCATTTCGCAAAACACAGCTTTGTTTTCATTATTGGGAACTAATTATGGAGGAGATGGGAAAAGCACGTTTGCCCTGCCCGATCTACAAGGTCATGTGCCGCTTCATGCTGGACAAGGCCCTGGATTGTCGCTTTACGATCTCGGCCAGGAAGGGGGCTCTGAGCATGTCACGCTGCTGCAATCGGAGATGCCCGCCCATTCACACTCTGAATTGTATGGAACTTCCGGAGGCTCGCAAGAGTCGCCATCAAACCAGATCTGGAAAGACACAGGAGGACGCCGGGGAGGCTTAGCTTATACAAGCCCTGCGAATACCGTGACCATGGGTGCACAAGCGATATTACCAGCGGGTGGCAATCTACCTCACAATAATATGCAGCCGTATTTGACATTGAATTTTTGTATTGCTTTACAGGGAGTATTTCCACCGCGCCAATAAAGTTAGGTAAAGTGGAATTTGGTTGAGACGGAGAGGAGTCTGCGGAAGTGATATATCGGTGGGGGTACGTAAGATTTACCCTGTTAGGACTTTTACTCATTGTTGGCGCGTGTCTAGGATTTGTTAGTTCGGCACATGCAGCTACTTTTTCAGTGACGACTACAACAGTAGATTCAGCAGATATAAATCCAGGCGATGGGATCTGTGCAGACAGTAACGGCCAATGCTCGGTCCGGGCGGCCTTGATGGAGGCCAATGAACTTGCGGGTGCAGATGTGATAAACATTCCGGCTGGCACGTATACCCTGACTTTGGGGCAGTTGGAGATAAAGGATCACGTTAAACTTGTCGGGACCTCGGGTAATCCAGCGAATACCTACATCCAAGCTGCTAACAGCGCGGCAGCAGCAACGCATCGGGTATTAGAAATTAATCCTGATTTGAATGCAGCTGGATATGATGTGACGATACAGGGATTAACCATTCGTCATGGCAAGGCGCCGGATGATAACGGTTATGGTGGCGGCGGTATTGGTGGTGACGTAGGGGACAAGACACTAGTGATCAGCAATTCCGTTATTGAGAAAAATATCGCTTCGGGAAAAGGGTTTGGCGGCGGTATGTATATGTCGGGGTCAGGCGCGGGGAAGGTACAGCTGACGGATGTTGTTTTTGATCAAAACACGGCTGGAGAATCAGGCTCGGCTAGCTACGGCTCCCGGGGAGGCGGACTTTATCTGGAAGGGGATATGACCCTTGAAATGTCTAACATACAGGTAAAGAACAACACCTCCTATGGAATGGGCGGGGGTATGGCTATCCTATCAGCCTCTCAGGCATCGCGTACAGTTACTATAAGCTCCAGTACCATTACTAGTAATAAAGCTAATAGTAAAATCGGTGGTACCGAAGGAAACGCCGGCGGACTTTACCTGGGGACTCCAGCAGCGATTACGAATACGACAATAACTAACAATACCTCTGGCGGGGACGGAGGCGGATTGTTTCTCAACTTTTTTACCGGCTCTGTGTCATTAACGGATGTAGAGGTAACAGGCAACTCCGCTGTAAGTGGCGGCGGGATGTTCATCAATGCGAATAAAGCTCCAAGCTTAACGCGTACTTCTATTACTGGTAATACGGGAGGAAACGTTGCTGTTAACACGGAAGGAACGGACATGCGGATTGCGATTGCGCCGAACGGCGTATTCTCGCAAGGAAAGACAGGCGCACACTATTCGGTCACCGTACAAAATACGGGTAATGTAAAAACAAATGGCCCGGTGACAGCAACAGTTACACTCCCAAGTGGACTAACGGCTACGGGTTTAGCAGGAACCGGATGGGCGTGTACACTTGAAACATTGACTTGTACAACTTCCAACGTTCTGAATGGCAAGAGCAGCTACTCTGTCATTGATGTGACTGTTGATGTTGCTGCCAACGCACCGCGTACGGTGACAAGTACCGTCCAGGTATCAGGTGGTGACGAACTCGATGTAAGTAACAATGCAGGCTCTCACCTTACAACGGTGTTGAGCAGCGATGCGAGTCTTCAGGGACTTTTCTTATCAAAAGGAGTGTTAAACGAAACATTTGCTTCTGAAACACTTGTCTATACGGCGGATGTTCTGTACGCAGTCAACTCGTTAAGAGTTACACCAATTGCCAATGAGTCACATGCAACAATAAAAGTGAACAACGTTACGGTGAGTAGTGGACAGCCTAGTGGTTTACTGGGACTACTGGTAAGTGATAGTAACTTGATCACGGTCAAGGTAACTGCGGAAGACGGCATTACAGAGAAGATATATCAAATAACGGTGAGCCGTGCTCCACAATCAGATAATGCCAATTTAAGTGATCTGAAGGTGGACGGGACGAGTGTAGCTGATTTTGCTTCAGGCACGTTGACGTATGAATGGGATGTGCCCAACGTGACGACAGCTGTCGTGGTGACGGGAATTGCAGAGGATGAGACGGCAAAAGTAGAGGTTACAGGCGGCAGCACTTTAGTCGTAGGCGAAAATACAGTTACGGTCAAGGTGACGGCCGAAGATGGAACGACCGTGCAGACGTATACTGTGAAGGTAGTCCGGGCACCAAGCAGTAATGCTAGCTTGAGTGACTTGAAGGTAGACGGAACGAGCGTTACAGGTTTTGCATCAGGTACGTTCGAGTATACATTGAATGTTGCGAACGCGAAGACAGCAGTCGTGGTGTCAGGAACAAAGGCGGATGCGACAGCGAGTGTCATGGTTGTAGGTGGCAGTAGTTTAATCGTAGGCGAAAACACCGTGACGGTTACGGTGACGGCCGAAGATGAAACGACGGTGCTGACGTATACCGTGAAGGTAGTGAGAGCGGCAAGCAGTAATGCGAACTTGAGCGACTTGAAGGTAGACGGAACGAGTGTCACTGGATTTTTACCTGGCACGCTATTGTACACGGTGAATGTTCCAAACGCGAAGACAGCGGTAGTGGTATCGGGAGTGGTTGCGGATGCAACAGCTAGTGTAAGCGTGGCGGGTGGCAGCAGCTTAGCCGTAGGCAACAACACAGTGACGGTTACGGTGACGGCCGAAAATGGAACGACGATCCAGACGTACACTGTAAAAGTAGTGAGAGCGGCCAGCAGCAATGCGAGCTTGAGCGACTTGACGGTCGACGGAACGAGCGTTACAGACTTTGCACCAGGTAAGTTCGAGTATACATTGAATGTTGCGAACGCGAAGACAGCGGTAGTGGTATCGGGAGTGGCCGCGGATGCGACGGCAAGTATAAACGTGGCAGGCGGCAGTAGCTTAGTCGTAGGCGAAAACACCGTGACGGTTACGGTGACAGCTGAAAATGGAACGACGGTGCTGACATATACCGTGAAGGTAGTGAGAGCGGCCAGCAGCAATGCGAGCTTGAGTGACCTGAAGGTGGACGGAACGAGCGTTACAGGCTTTGCACCAGGTAAGTTCGAGTATACATTGAATGTTGCGAATGCGAAGACAGTGGTAGTGGTATCGGGAGTGGCCGCGGATGCAACAGCGAGTGTAAGCGTGGCAGGCGGCAATAGTTTAGTCGTAGGCGAAAACACCGTGACGGTAACGGTGACGGCCGAAGATGGAACGACGATACAAACGTACACTTTGAAAGTAGTTAGAGCAGCAAGCAGCAATGCGAGCTTGAGTGACTTAAAAGTGGACGGAACGAGCGTAACTGGATTTGATTCTGGTACGCTGACGTATACAGTGAATGTTGCGAACGCGAAGACAGCAGTCGCAGTGACGGGAACAGCGGCGGATGCAACAGCGAGTGTAAGCGTGGCAGGCGGCAGTAGCCTAGTCGTAGGCGAAAACACCGTGACGGTTACGGTGACAGCTGAAAATGGAACGACGATCCAGACGTACACTGTAAAAGTAGTGAGAGCGGCCAGCAGCAATGCGAGCTTGAGCGACTTGAAGGTGGATGGAACGAGTGTCACTGGATTTGATTCTGGCACGCTGACGTATACAGTGAATGTTGCGAACACGAAGACAGCGGTAGTGGTATCGGGAGTGGCCGCGGATGCAACAGCGAGTGTAAGCGTGGCAGGCGGCAGTAGCTTAGTCGTAGGTGAAAACACCGTGACGGTTACGGTGACAGCTGAAAATGGAACGACGATCCAGACGTACACTGTGAAAGTATTTAGAGCAGCAAGCAGTAATGCGAGCTTGAGCGACTTGACGGTGGACGGAACGAGCGTTACAGACTTTGCACCAGGTACGTTCGAGTATACAGTGAATGTTGCGAGCGCGAAGACAGCGGTAGTGGTATCGGGAGTGGCCGCGGATGCAACGGCAAGTGTAAGCGTGGCAGGTGGCAGTAGCTTAGTTGTAGGCGAAAACACCGTGACGGTTACAGTGACGGCTGAAAATGGAACGACGATCCAGACGTACACTGTGAAAGTAGTCAGAGCAGCAAGCAGTAATGCGAGCTTGAGTGATTTGAAGGTGGACGGAACGAGCGTTACAGGCTTTGCACCAGGTACATTCGAGTATACATTGAATGTTGCGAATGCAAAGACAGCGGTAGTGGTATCGGGAGTGGCCGCGGATGCGACAGCAAGTATAAGCGTGACAGGCGGCAATAGCTTAGTCGTAGGCGAAAATACAGTGACGGTTACGGTGACAGCTGAAAATGGAACGACGATCCAGACGTACACTGTAAAAGTAGTTAGAGCAGCAAGCAGCAATGCGAGCTTGAGTGACTTGAAAGTGGACGGAACGAGCGTAACTGGATTTGATTCTGGTACGCTGACGTATACAGTGAATGTTGCGAACGCGAAGACAGCAGTCGTTGTGACGGGAACAGCGGCGGATGCGACAGCGAGTGTAGTCGTGGCAGGTGGCAGTAGTCTAGTCGTAGGCGAAAATACAGTGACGGTTACGGTGACGGCTGAAAATGGAACGACGATCCAGACGTACACTGTAAAAGTAGTCAGAGCGGCAAGCAGCAATGCGAGCTTGAGCGACTTGAAGGTAGACGGGACGAGTGTCACTGGATTTTTACCTGGCACGCTATTGTACACGGTGAATGTTGCGAACGCGAAGACAGCAGTCGTTGTGACAGGAACAGCGGCGGATGCGACAGCGAGTGTAGTCGTGGCAGGTGGCAGTAGTCTAGTCGTAGGCGAAAATACAGTGACGGTTACGGTGACGGCTGAAAATGGAACGACGATCCAGACGTACACTGTGAAAGTATTTAGAGCAGCAAGCAGTAATGCAAGCTTGAGCGACTTGAAGGTAGACGGAACGAGTGTCACTGGATTTGACTCTGGCACGCTGACGTATACAGTGAATGTTGCGAACGCGAAGACAGCGGTAGTGGTATCGGGAGTGGCCGCGGATGCAACAGCGAGTGTAAGCGTGGCAGGCGGCAGCAACTTAACTGTAGGCGAAAACACCGTGACGGTTACAGTGACGGCTGAAAATGGAACGACGATCCAGACGTACACTGTGAAAGTATTTAGAGCAGCAAGCAGCAATGCGAGCTTGAATGATTTGAAGGTAGACGGAACGAGCGTTACAGACTTTGCACCAGGTACATTCGAGTACACAGTGAATGTTGCGAACGCGAAGACAGCAGTCGCAGTGACGGGAACAGCGGCAGATGCAACAGCGAGTGTAAGCGTGGCAGGCGGCAGTAGTTTAGTCGTAGGCGAAAACACCGTGACGGTTACGGTGACAGCTGAAAATGGAACGACGATCCAGACGTACACTGTAAAAGTAGTCAGAGCAGCAAGCAGTAATGCGAGCTTGAGTGACTTGAAGGTAGACGGAACGAGCGTAACAGGATTTGATTCTGACACGCTGACGTATACAGTGAATGTTGCGAACGCGAAGACAGCAGTCGCAGTGACGGGAACAGCGGCAGATGCAACAGCCAGTGTAAGCGTGGCAGGCGGCAGCAGCTTAACCGTAGGCGAAAACACCGTGACGGTTACGGTGACAGCTGAAAATGGAACGACGATCCAGACGTACACTGTAAAAGTAGTCAGAGCGGCAAGCAGCAATGCGAGCTTGAGCGACTTGAAGGTAGACGGGACGAGTGTCACTGGATTTTTACCTGGCACGCTATTGTACACGGTGAATGTTGCGAACGCGAAGACAGCAGTCGTTGTGACAGGAACAGCGGCGGATGCGACAGCGAGTGTAGTCGTGGCAGGTGGCAGTAGTCTAGTCGTAGGCGAAAATACAGTGACGGTCACAGTGAAGGCCGAAGATGGAACAACGATCCAGACGTACATTGTAAAAGTAGTCAGAGCGGCAAGCAGCAATGCGAGCTTGAATGACTTGAAGGTGGACGGAGCGAGTGTGACAGACTTTGCACCGGGCACGTTCGAGTATACGGTGAATGTTCCAAATGCAACGACAGCAGTCGTGGTAACGGGAACAGCGGCGGATGCGACGGCAAGTGTAACTGTGACGGGCGGCAGCAGCTTAGCCGTAGGTGAAAATGCAGTGACGGTTACAGTGAAGGCAGAGGATGGAACGACAGTACAAACGTACACTGTAAAGGTAGTCAGAGCCAAAAGCAGTGATAAAAGCTTTAATTTTACTCTTAACGTAGATGGAACTTCGAGTGATATCCAATGGGATACGGGTACGAATTCAGCCTCTATAAATGTAACGAGTGCGGTTTACAGTGCGACAGTTACAGGGAGTGTATATGACTCTACAACGCAGCTTGAAATAAACGGCATTAATGTAGCGAGCGGACAGAACATAACGATCCCACTAGAGGAAGGGTTAAATACCGTTCTCATAAAGGTTACAGCTGAAGATTTATCAACTGAGGATTATATGCTCCTTATTACGCGTTATGGCAATGCGGAGCTTACTGGACTTACTGCGAGTGGTGTGGATTTAACGCCACCGTTTAACCTAAGTTTGCTGAACTATAGAGCAGATGTCCCTTATACACTCAGCTCGACAACAGTAACAGCTTCCGTATATGATCCCAATGCCAAGGTTACTATACTGGGCTTGGAGGTAAGCGCAGGCAGCCCGAGCGAGCTAATACAATTAGCTGTTGGTGAGAACATCATTCCAGTTGTGGTTACTCCAACATTTGGCTTGCCGCAGTATTATACGATTACCATTACGCGAGCTGAATCAGATGATACAGGCTTGTCCGGACTGATTGTAAATAACGGAAACGGATCGCCGATTGCAGTCACATTGGGAGCTGATGGAAAGTATTACGCCACAGTGAGCAATTCCAATCTTGACTTGATCGTCACACCACAACCGGCAGATCCTGGAGCAGGAGTTCAAGTAAACGGTCTTGCTGTGGATCAACAAGGCGAGTCCAGTTTAATTCCCTTGGTCTATGGTACTAATGAAATTACGATAGTTATAACATCCCAAGCGGGTACAGCTAAGACTTATCATCTTTTGGTAACGCGTCAGCAGCCTCCTTCTAATCCAGGTGGTGGTGGTGGCACAGGAGTAATTACTCCAGCCAAAGTCACACTGAGTATAGGGGATAGCGGAAGAAGCATAGAGCTTCAGGTTCAGAGGGAGCGTACACCAGCAGGTAAAGTTATTGATAAGATCGTTATAACACCGGATGCTATGATCCTATTAATGAAAGAAGCAATAGAAAAGAAGCAGGGAGTCATCAGACTGATGCTCTCACAATTACCGGAGGATAACGACCAGGTCAATGTTATTATTCCTGCTAATGCCTTGCACGTTTTGGAGGGGAGCGGATTGGCACTTAGTATTGAAAAAGACAAGGTCCAAATCTCTCTTCCTTCTCATACAGTCGCCAAGGCGGTGCAATCCAAAGAAGATTTAGAGATCCGTTTTGTTCCGATCCGCAAAGATTCAGAGAAGCAGGAAGCCCAGAAGCGGGTTCTGAATGCGCAGATTGTAACTGAAGCTGCCGGAAATGGGAAAGTAGTCATTCATGGTTCGCCGATGATTATCGAGATGAACTTGAAGAACCAGGAGGCGAGACTGAACTTCTCGTTAAAAGGCATTAAGATTCCTGCAGATCCAATAGAAAGAAGTGAATTCTTGTCTTCGCTTGGTGTATATATCGAGCATAGTGACGGAGAGAAGGAACTGCAGAAGGGCATTATTAAATACGACGAGCTAAACAATCCCATAGGCATTGAGATCGTTATTACCAAGTTCAGTACGTTCAGTATGCTTGAGGTTCAGAAGGTAGTAGTAGATACGGGTAAACACATGAGATGGATAGAGGGTTATCCGGACGGGACATTTAAACCAACCCAGTCCATCACGCGGGCAGAGATAGCAAGTATTCTTGCAAAAGCTATCGCTAAGCCCCAACCGTCGAACAGTTCGCAAAGGATCAAGTTCAAGGATGTAGCAGAAAATCATTGGGCGGCAGATGTCATTGCTCAAGTGCAGGACGCAGGTTGGCTTGGTGGCTATCCGGACGGATCTTTCAAACCGGACGCACCAATTACAAGAGCTGAGCTCGCTGCTATCATCGTAAGGCTCAAGAAGCTTGAAGTGATTGAGAGTGATCAATCTTTCACTGACACACCTGGCCACTGGGCAGCTGGCTACATTCAAGCGGCTAAAGCTGCGGGATTGGTAGATGGCTATGAAGATGGTTCATTCCGTCCAGATCAAAAATTAACAAGAGCTGAAGCGGTAAAAGTAATGAATACCCTGCTAAATCGTCCTACACCAGAGCTCGAAAAGGGCGTTTGGACAGATGTTAGCAACAAGGATTGGTTCTGGTTGGAAGTTCAATCGGCCTCCATTTCCTTCAACCTCACGCGTTATGAAGATGGTAGTGAGCATGCCGTGATTATTCCGTAATCAAATAAGTGTCACCATGTATAGAAAAATCCCGCTGGGCATGAAGCGAGGCCATTGAAAGAGTCCCAATTGTATAACAGGGTACCTTACCTCAAGATTCTTCGAGGAAAGGTACCCTATTTTTTTGGTATAAGAAATTTTAAGAGCTTCACTTAACGATGTTTACCCGATAGGAAATTCCTACCAACCAGATTGATAATTAGTTGACTACTTGTACCTACATGGTGTAGATTTATATATAACTACATCATGTAGAGGAAGGAAGAGCATTATGACAAAATGGCAACGGATGTCGGAAGCTGAGAAACAGATCATGGACATCATATGGGCGACAGGACGGCCTGTTACAACTTCAGAGATTATTCATAGACTGCCGGAGGGCAAGGCATGGAAGCAGAATACAGTTATCACATTTTTAGCCCGTTTGATGGATAAAGATATGATTACAGCTACCCGCATAGGAAAAGCGAATCATTATGAGCCTCGTATCACCGAGCAGGGATATCAGAATCTTGAAACAAAGCAGTTTATTAAAGAAGTTCATCGGGGTTCGGCATCTGGATTAATAAGTGCGCTTTGCGACAGTGGGGATTTAACGAAGGCAGATATTGAACAATTGATGCAAAAGTTGAAAGCGCAGGCAGAAGAAAGATGATGGTCGAGTTTTACTACTCTGTACTTCTCATGTCCACTGTTGCTGCGATCCTATACATAGTGCTCAGGGTTTGCATCAAGTGGACACAGAAGCATTTTACGGCTACCTGGATCTATTATTTACATGTTCTGCTCAGTATCTTTTTTCTCATTCCGTTTTACAAGCTGTTTGCCTATTTGGATATTGACTTCATGCAAACCGCGAATCGTAGTTTAGAGATAAGCCCTGTCGTGAAGCCGCTTAGTACCCTTGTTCAAGGTTCTTTTACGTTTCCTTTGAATATCCAGGAGGGAAGCTATTCTGCAATCTATGCTGCAATCCATGAATCAAGCTTTGCTGCCTCGTTATTAGTTGGGCTGTTGCCTTATATGTTGGCGGCGGGGACCTTTATTTTTATCGCGGTTATAGTGCTTCGTAGTATTAAATTTCATCGTCGAATGTCACAAATATGCGAGCTGGCTGAAGACCCGCTCATTCTGAATGAGCTTGCGGCATGCAAACAAAAAATGGGTATAACCAAAGAAATTCCGGTCTATTTATCACCCTATGTCAGTACACCGTTTCTGTATGGGATATTTAAACCGCGAATCGTTTTAGCTGCGGCTATGGAGTTTTCGTCAGAAGAATATCATCAGATCATGATGCACGAGTTGACTCACTATAAGCGTCATGACATTTTACTTAAATGCCTCCTGCTATTTATCCATGCACTTCACTGGTTTAATCCATTCGCTTATTTGGCTAGACGGGATATAGATCGCTATTGCGAACTGTCCTGTGACGAGAAGATTGTTCGATTTATGAACGAGGATGAGAGAAAAAGATATTGTGAATTATTACTTAACGTCCTATGGAATGCGGCTAATCAAAAAGAAGAATTGGTTTCCGCCTTCAGCGGTAAGCGAAAATATCTGGAGAGGAGGATTAGTATGATTTGGAGAAGTGAGGGCCATAAGAGTAAAAAATCAGGAAAATCAGTTCGTGTCTTTGCTGCCGCTATATTACTTTCTTTTGCATGCATGAGCACGGCTTTTGCCTACATCGGAAGTCACAATGAATCAGCTCAGATGGGTGGTAAACCACAAGCCTCTGCTAGTAAAGCAGGAACCTACGTGCCTGATGAGGATACTATTCTCGAAGGTGAGGTGGGTACGACGATTCGTAAAGGCGACTTGATTTTCGAAAGAATGGAGAGCGATAGTCGTTTATTTTCTGAACACTCCGCTGGCAATTTAGCCGGTAATCAGCTTACGCATCTCATTAAGGATAGTGAAATGGATGAATACTGTACGATATGGATCAGAAATGCGGGCAGCGGACATATCATATTTACAATAACAAAGGACTCGCCTACTGGAACTGTGGTTCCTGGAAGTATTGTGAGAATTCCTGCTCATACCACATGGACTATCTCTACCCTAAAGACTTTGAAGGCAGGAGACTATTATACCAATTTTACATCGGGGAGTTCTGATATGTCAGGCCGAGCGGCGTACACATTAACATTAACTAAAGAGTAGTCTCTATGGGCAGTCCTTTTGAGCGTGTTCTTCGTATGCTTCACTTAACGATGTTTTTCATCGTTAAAAGAGTGCTGATGGCCTCTCAGGGTAGTTAAAAGGGATTTTAACGATGTTTTTCATCGTTAAATGAAGAATAAGGAGAGGACCCAGTGCTTTTAACGATGAAAAACATCGTTAAAGTAGCAGATCCGTCTCCGCTGCGTGCACTTCATTCCTAGCGCTGCGCCCGCTAGGAAATCTCCTCCAATCAAGAGTAGAACCCTTGTTGGCTGTTCGTTTGAACTTGGTGTTCGTGTGATTCGTGTGAATGTAGCTAAAGAGAGGAAATGGCTGTGGGCGGAAGAGCGGAAGCGTCCGCCTTTAAAGATTTGTTCCTACCTCTTCATCGATACCATTCAGGGAACAAATCTTTAACAGCGGCTGGAGCCCACAGCCATTCCCTCTGCAACGCACCCAAGTCACGAACATGCACCTCAAAGGACGCGCAAGGCGTTTATCTTACACAGGTGGATTATTTTTGGATAGTATCCAGCACGCCATTGGTAAAGTATAAATATTGGGCGTCGAAGCTAGTGCCATACCGATAAACCCATTGTTCCATGCTATCGTATGCATTGAGATTATCAGGTTCTCCCCAGGAATAGTAGACCTGCTCCTTAGTCATTCCGATACGTACCTTCTCCCGCCGGATGCTGTCTTTGATATCCTTGGACCAGTTGAAGTCGGCTAATAGATCTTTTGTATAAAAGGAAGAGGTAAGGGAGTCCAAGGAATAAAATGTGAATTTAATCGTTGTAGAGCCGTTGCTTAATGTTGCGTTGAGTCCGTTATAGTCGATCAGAGTTAGTTTCTCGTATTGATAAAACCGTTCATTGCCGGGATATGGCAAGTCACGACTGCTCCATAGCGATTTGGCGTATTTCTTCCATATGTTCTCTGCTGCAATATCAGTCGTAAGCTTTGTTATTTGTACTTGGACCTGGATGTTAGTGCTCCAGTCAATATCCTTACTCAAGTCTCCGGCAGTGAGGTCGATCCGGCGATCACTTCCCCAAGCTGCCTTGATGTCCAGTTCCTTGATCAGAAATGACACTGGCGCATACATCACATAATTCTCCGAGATAATCGGATATTCCATGCGATTGTAATGCCAATCTTGGTTCTGGCTGACTGTTGCGGACAAATTACTATTAGAGCCAACCAATATAACCTGTTTCGGATGATTGATTTTCAAGAAGCCATCGACCTGTTCAGCCGACAGTTTCACTTTGCCCAGGAGCGCCCATAGCGGTACGTAGACAACATTATTGCGCACAATAGGGGGATATTCGGACTTGAGATAATCGCCATTCACATAGATTTTGTAATTGTCTTTGGTCATCTGCACAGGTCTTCCTTGATCCCAAGGACCCTCATACCAGACTTTATCGTAAATGGTGGTGCCTTCTACCGCCCTCCCCTTTCCGTGTGGCAGCCCATTCTTCAGCTCGCCTGAATAAACAAAATGATGGCCCTTCCACTCAAAATAAGGATAGCCCATTACATATAGAGTCAGGTCGTCGCTCTTAACGGTTGCCATCTGTTTCTTCCCATCCCATTCCACCTTAGCGCCGAAGGCCTCGCTGATTAACCGCAAGGGCACGAAAGTCCGGTCATCTTCTATTCGCGGCGCGACCTCAAGCATTGTGCTTTGCCCGTTGACTGTAACGGCGGGATCGCCGATTTTCATAAACACGGAAGACCCTTCCTTATTCAGGGTGATGGACTTCTGCTTCCCGTCCCATATCAGCTCTGCATGTAACGCATCCGTAATATCGCGCAGAGGAACGAGCATACTGCCGTTAATTAAAATCCCGATATCCATATTGATTCCTGTGGCGGGGGCTGGCTCATCCGCGAAGACCGGGAATGACGACGCGAACATCAAAGTAAGCGACATCGTCATAATGATAAAACGTTGAAAAAACTTGTTCATTCTCGCAAAACCTTCCTTTAAACATAGTAAGTGTATCTTAAAACTCTCAAAAAAATTTGAAAGGTCCAAGCAAAAATAGGAAAAATAGAAAAATATGACTATGACTTGAATATTATAACCTAAAAACTCCCTTTGAACATCATAGGAACGCTAGATTTTTACAACTCTATAACAAAATAATAATATCATTTATAAAAAGAGGTGAATGCTTTGGCAGCAATTTTAATTGTTGAGGATGAACCGTCCATCAATGAGCTGGTGAAAAGGAATCTGCAGCTTGTGGGGCATCGCTGCACTTCTGTTTTTGATGGTCTAACGGCCATTTCGGAAATGCACGCGCAGACCTACGATCTCATTATTTTAGATATCATGCTGCCTGAATTGGACGGGTTTGAAGTGTTTAAACAAGCACATGAAATTCCGACGATTTTCTTAACGGCACGCAGCAGCTTATCCGATCGCATCATGGGATTCTCTATGGGGGCTGACGATTATTTAACAAAGCCCTTTGAAATGTTGGAGCTGCTTGCCCGCGTGGAAGCCGTATTGCGGCGAACTCAAAAAAATAGAAGCTGCTTTGAAGCGGAAGCAGTGAGGATTGATTTTGATAGCCGTCAAGTCTTCTATGAGGGACAGCTTGTGGAATGCACCCCAAAAGAATATGAATTGTTAGAGGTGTTGGTGAACAACCGTAATATTGCATTGTCCAGAGAACGGCTTCTGGAGCTTGTGTGGGGCTATGATTATGAAGGCGATACCCGAACGATTGATGTTCATATACAAAAGCTGCGGAAAAAACTAGGCTGGGACAATGTGATCAAAACGGTCTACAAGCTGGGTTACCGTTTGGAGATAAGTATATGAAATACAGGACCTTTCTAACAACGCTTGCGCTTTTTTTGTTCTCCTTCAATCTTGGGATATTCTTTATTTCTGTCGCTACATTCAAAGATACGATTAAACGAGCTGAAGAAAGAAGCTTGGGCGAGCATTATTTTATAACATCTGCGCTGATAAAGGATTTTCATGCTGTGGAAAGCCGTGGCACGGAAATTGAGGGCTCTTTAGATGCGCTGCTTCAGCCCTACAGTTATTTGTCCGGGGATAAAAAGGTTAAACTTGCGCTTTACAAGGGTGATCAGCTGGTTTATTCCAATCGGTTGGAAATCGCTATACAGAGCCGTTTTTTGGAACCTCTTGTGGACAGAAATCGGCTGGTTTCAATACAACATGCAGATGCGCGTACTTATGTAATTGTTTCGGGTAAGCTCCCCACGCCCTACGATTTGTATACAATGCTCTATCTTTATGATACAACAGATGAAATCACCGAATGGAAACATATGAAGAATATGCTGTTTGTCGCGGGATGTATTCTTTCCGGGTTACTTGCTTTAGGTCTTCTAGTATTGCTGAATCGAATATTCAAGCCCCTGCTGCAGATTTCTCAAATATCCCGCAATATCGCGGCGGGTGCCTATGAAACTAGGCTTCCGGTATCCGGGCATGATGAGCTTTCCGAAATGGCACAAAGCTTCAATCATATGACGGAGGAAGTCCAGCGTCAAATGACGGAGCTTATCACCGCGGCGGAGAAAAAGCAGCAGTTTATTGATAATTTTGCCCATGAGCTCCGTACGCCTCTGACCGCAATCTATGGATACGCGGAATATATGCAGAAGGCTGCCTTGACTGAGGATGACAGATTGTCCGCAATCGGCTATATCATGTCGGAAAGCCTGCGTATGCAGACAATGGCCTATCAATTACTGGAGCTGGCAAACCTTAATCATGATCAGATCACCTTGGAAGCTCACAACGTATCCGACCTTTTTCAAGCCGTCAAACAGACCTTGCATAGTAAGGTTCAGGAAAAAGAAATTCAACTGGAGTTTCTTTGTGAGGTGGATGTTATTTGGGGAGATGCCTGCCTGCTGCAAAGTCTGTTTGTTAATCTGATAGACAATGCGATAAAAGCGTGCGGTACGGGTGGACATATCCGGGTGCGGGCCGCCATAGAGGACGAGAAGAAAACGGTTAACATCCAGGATAACGGAAAAGGTATGACCTCCGAAGTACTGGGGCTTATAACAGAGCCCTTTTATCGGGCAGAGAAATCACGAAACCGCAGGGACGGTGGCGCGGGCTTAGGTCTTGCCATCTGTAAACAGATTGTTTTGTGTCACGGTGCGGAGCTAGAGTTTATGAGCCATCCCGGCGAGGGGACTACAGCAAAAATAAGTTTTACAACTCCATAATGACTTGATGATGATTCTATAATTCTGCCGCTTTATACTGCGTATTGTGATCACAAACAAAACCATGAAGGAGAGATTCAAATGAAGGAGAACAGATTGGACAGGGACGGTTTTAAAAATAATGGCTTTAGAAAGAACATATTGGCGGCAGCCGTGGTCATTGGAGCCTGCACGCTGCTGTTCCAGGGATTCACACAGGCAGCGACATCGGTGGAAGTAAAAAAAATAAAAACGATCCCTACAAGCTATGCGAAAGTTGCAACGGATTCATCCCAAGCGGCACAGCAAAGTCAAAGTCTACCGAAAGGCTACAAGAAAGCAAACTATACGATCGGAGCAATTGACCTTGAATATTACAACAACCAAACGCCAACGAACAAGGACATGTCCCAAAAAGCCGCAGCGGAAATCGGTGCACAGGCTCTTTGGCAGGTATTTGGTCTGAGCTTGGAGGGTCAAGTGATTGAAATGGGATACCAGCAGGCAACCGACAGTCTTCCCCGCTCGAGCTGGTACGCTGATGTGCTGATCGACGGCGAGCGCAGTTATTGCTTCTCTGTGGACTCGGTAACGGGAGAATTATTTAGCATAGTCCATGGAAGAACGCTGGATAAAAAGGTTTCGGTAGCTTTTGATGCGGTTCTGGATAAAAACCCGCAGGAATATGTGGCGCTGGCAAAAAAATTGGCGGAGACATATAACGTTGTTCACGGCGCAGTCAAGTCAGTAGAATACAATGGTCAGGGTTACAGCAGCAATGATCCCACGATTTCGGTAGATATCACGGGTGAAAACGGGGAAATTGCATTGATGTCTTTCTCCCGATACGACAAGGTGCTGCTCGGTATCAGTTATAATGGGTCGTACAAGCCGAGTAAGGAATTCAATGAAAAGCTCATGGAGCGAGTGCAGGAAAAGGCCAAAGAGCTTGAAAAGTCTGCTCCTCCTGCCAATGAGAACGATGTACCCTTTCTGAGGGTTTTGGATTTGTAAGGAGACCTTTCTTAAATGATTAAAGCAAGTGTTCAGCCCATAAGCCGCCACTATATGTTGGTGGCTTTTTGATGCAGCTGCTGGAAAGTATGCAGTTTTTGGTGAAAGCATGGAGTCATAAAAGAAGCGCAGTCTTTCCATATCTCCACTATCCCTTTCGCTCAGGAAAGCAACCTCGGCTCAACCTTTGCTCAATCCTTGCTCAACCTCTGCTGGCAGTCCGTTTAAGCGTGGCATGTTCGGTATTTTGTAGCCGTGAGGGAAGGGTTGTGGGAGGGAGAGCGATAGTAGTAGCTAGTAGCAGCAGTAGCAGCCCGCCTCCCTTGAAGAATTGAGCTTGTGCTTCACTTAACGATGTTTTTAATCGATAATGCAAGTATTTCCAGTAAATCAGTCACTTTAATGATGATTTTCATCGTTAAAAGTGGTCGGACGGCCTCTCGGAGTGGTTAAAAGGGATTTTGACGATGTTTTTCATTGTTAAAGTAAAGATGTGGAGCCGAGCTCTTACTAGCTCTTCTGGTGCTTTTAGCGATGAAAAACATCGGTAAAGTAGCAGCTCCTTTCAGCTCTTCATCCCCAGACGCCTCAGTCCGCTAGGAAATTTCCTCAAGTCACGGGTACGCATCTCAAAGGAGGGAGCATGGCGTTTTTCTTAGCTGTTCACAGCAGGAAAAAATCGGGGCTTGACCTGGAGTTAACTCCAGGTTGTAAGATGTCTGTAGCGGTTTCTTCCACAATAAGCAGCTGGAAGGTTAAGCATAGAATTGGAAAGAAAGGCAGGTGATTCCCCATGAAGCAGACTTATAGGATCAGGCAATTCGCCGCGCTCACTGGCGTGAGTGAAGACACGCTGCGCTATTATGAGAAGACTGGGGTGCTGCCCCCGGCTGGGCGCAACAGCAATGGCCACCGCTATTATACTGCGGAGGATGAAGAAAGGGTGATGGTGCTGCTGTGTCTGAAGAAGGCAGGAATGTCACTTGAGGAAATTAAGCCGTTCATGCAGCTGGCTATCGATGAGGAGATGCAGAATGCCCCATTCATCCAAGAGATGCTGCTGAATTACAAAAACAAAGTCGAGGGGCAAATGCGTGAATTGCAAAAAATATTGGATGTCATTTCCGTAAAGCTTTATAGCGGCGAAAAGCTCGGCTTAACCAGACCGGCATCAAACACGGAGGGAGCATGCAGCGATGAATAACAGCTGGAACAAGACAGCCTGTATTACAGGAGCAAACTCAGGGATTGGACTCGAGTTGACCAAGAGACTGCTGGCAGAGAACTGGCGTATTATTGCTTTAAATCGTTCTTTATTTCCAGAAAATGAACAGGGTATCAAGGAGGCCATTCATCAGGGGCAGTTGACACTGTACAGAGCCGATCTGAGCGACTTCATCCAGCTTAAAGCGGTTCTGGGTCGTGTGAAGTCGGAAGTGAATGCGATTGACGTGCTGTTCAACAATGCTGGAATCAGCCTGTCAGGTCCGGAGGTATCCAAGCAGGGACGCGAGATACACTATGAGGTTAACAGTGTTGTGCCTTATATTATTGTGATGGAATTGAAGTCTTTGCTTATGCAGGGGGCGATGAAAACGATCATTAATACCTCGTCCAATGCTTCTTTGATGGTGAAGCAGTTTGACTCCGAAACATGGGGGCAGGTGCAGAAGTTCCGCAAGCTGTTAGGGCCGTATGCCTCCAGTAAGCTGGCCCTGTCATTATGGACAGAGCAGGCTGCCCTCCGATTTGCGGAGGAGAGCATTCGGATGATCAGTGTCTGCCCGGGGCCGAACAAGACGCCGATGACCATGAGCGACGGTATGCCAGCCTTTATGCGGCCATTTGTTCACCTATTGTTTCAAAAGCCAATCAAAGGTGCTTCCAGATTGTATGAAGCCGCGTTCGAACCGCGATACAACAGAAGCAGCGGAGCATTTCTCGTAAAGGGCAAGCCGGTCCAGCCGCCGTTTGCGCAGCATGGACCAGCGCTGTTGGCCCAGATTGATGCCATCTACCGGCAGGTTTTCATCCGGGAATCTCTAGCATAGAGGCTGTTAGTCTGAGTGCGTGTTTTGTCCGAATTGAAGCAAGTATCCGTTATTATCATAAATCGCGAATTCTCTCTTGCCATATTCAAAGTTTTCAATGGGGTAGCAGATGCTTGCTTTTCCTTTTATTTGCTCCCAAAATCTGTCCACATCATCCATTTCGATGTATAAGGAACCTGTAAAATCAGGCCTGTCAAAAGGAATGTGCTCATTGGGTAATGAGACCATAATGACAACTTGATCGTGTCGTAAAGAAGCCCATCCCCAGTCTTCGCTGTAGCTTTCGCATGCAAATCCCAAAATATCTGTATAGAAAGCTATCGTTTCTTTTAGTTTTGTTGTGCGAAGCATAGGAGACAATCTAAGAAACTTCATTTCGTTCAACTTCCTTTCCCCTAAATATTGCTTGCTTGCATGCCTGAGCTTGCATGACTGAGCTTAAGCTCAGTCAGTTCGGCCCTTCTCAGGAAGCTGCACATAAAAAGTTGTGCTTTCATGAATGACGCTTTTGGCGTAAATTTTCCCTTTGTGCTGCTCAACGATAGATTTGGCTATCGCCAGACCGAGGCCATACCCGCCTTGCTTGCGTGACCTGGATGAATCTGCACGGTAGAACCGGTCGAAGATTCTTTCCAGATGCTCTGGCGGAATGCCTTCACCGGTATTGGCCACCGATAGCAGAACGTCGTTATGCCGTTTTTTCAGCGTTATATTTATGGATCCCTTGGGGTTTGTGTATTTAACGCAGTTATCCAGAAGGATCATGACCACCTGCTTCATTTGCTCACTGTTGCCGCGTGCACGCAGCTCAGGCTCAATCTCATAGCTAAGTGAAATATGCTTCTCGAACATGACGGCTTCCATCGTTAAAATGACGCTTTCCACAGCTTCGCTTACGTTAAATGTAGTATAGATCATGCCAGCTCTGGAATCATCCATTTCGGTTAAATATAAGAGATCGTTGGTCAGCTTCGTCATTCTTGCCGTTTCCGACTTAATATAGTGCAGCCACTTCGATTGATTGTGAATCGTGTCTTCACTATTGGACAAGAGGACGTCCGCATTGGTGTTAATGACGGCTAACGGAGTTTTCAGTTCATGGGAAGCATCACCGATAAATTGCTTCTGTTTATTGAATGCTTCCTTGACAGGGGCGATGGAGCGGTTGGCAAAATATCGGCTCGTCAAAAAAATCACGATGAGCATAAACAGTCCAACGACTAGGAACGTATACACGAGGTTCGTCACGATTTTCTGCTGGGCAGTAACGTCAAGGTATACGATGAAATAACCTGCGTCATTTTTTTTCAGCGTATAGGCCCATCTATTTCCATCGAGATTAAATTGGCCGTTATCCGAATTGCTGGAGACAGCTGCTTGTTTCGCAAGCTCATAGAAATCGCTGTCCATATCGAATCTGGAGTTAATGGTTGTGATACTCCATTGTTTATCGATGTGCAGCGAGAAGGAGACCGAACGCTCCGGCGGCGGGTTCGCATTGCCCATGGATTCCTGCGGGAATTTCCCACTACCACTACCACTGCTGCCACCACCACTCCCACCATTACCGCCACCAATTCCACCTCCGCCCCCGCTCTGCCAAGGCCCCCCTATGTTTCCATTTGGTTTGCTGTAAAATTCAGAAACTCTGTGCAATTCCATTTCGATATCCCGCTGCACATTTTGATAGGTAATCGTGTAGATCGAAGCGAAGGCCAGGAGCATCATGAAGGTTATGATGACCAGGTTAACGATAAGAAACCGATTCCGGAGTTTATTGAACATTAGGGAGTCACCTCTAATACGTAGCCTACGCCTCTAATGGTATTTATTCGGACTGAGGAGTTTAGGAAGGCGATTTTTTTCCTAAGGAAAGAGATATATACCTCCACATTGTTATGTTCAACCTCTGAATCGAAGCCCCAGAGCTTTTCGATAATCTGCTCCTTGGAAGTTACCGCACTTTTCCTCGACATCAGCAGCTCCAGCAGCTCGCTCTCTTTTAGGATCAGCTTGAGTTCCTTTCCCATGCATGTCAGCTTGAGATTGGTCATATTCAATTCAATATCTCCGAATTTTAAAGCATCCTCGGGCATGACCTCGCCCTTGCGCCTTAAAGCTGCTCTGATTCTTGCCAAAAGCTCCTCAGTCGAAAATGGTTTGGCTACATAGTCGTCAGCACCATAATCCAGTCCAGAGATCTTGTCGGATATCTCTCCCTTGGCGGTAAGCAGGATAACAGGTGTTGAAAACCCCTTGCTGCGAATTGTCTTCAATATGGTGATACCGTCCATTTCAGGCAGCATAATATCGAGCAGCAGCAGATCATAGATGCCGCTTAAAGCGTAATCCAGCCCTGATTGGCCGTCATGAACGGTATCGATGGAGTAATGATGCTTCTTTAAGATTTGGGTTAACGCCTCCGCAAGATGAACCTCGTCTTCTACGATTAATATTCTCATGGCTGCTTCCCCTTTGCTTCATCATGGTATGCCGCATTGCAAGTTCATTATATGAAGGGAACCTTTAATCAATCTTAATTTTAGCATGAGTTTGCACGCAAAGAAAAAAGTTCAGATGACTTTGTTCTGAAATTATTAGAAAGTATAAGTTTTAGGATGCCTGGAGTGAAAGGAAGTAGTCGTTTGGTGCAGCTTTACAGTGATGAAATGCTCGGTGTGACTGTTCATTCAGCAAGGGAATCAGAAAGGAAACACAGATTTCCCTACCTATCGCCACTATTCCCACTATCCCCTTCCCTCAGGAAGCAGCCTCTATGGGCAGTCCTTTGAGCGTGCGATGCACTTGGGCGATGTTTTTCATCGTTAAGAGAGGGCAGATGGCCTCTCAAGGTGGTTAAAGTAGCAGATCCTTCTCAGCTGCGTGCTCTTCATTCCTGGCGTTGCGCCCGCTAGGAAATCTCCTCCAATCAAGATAAAAACCCTTGCTGGCTGTTCGTTTGAGCTTGGTGTTCGTGTGATTCGTGCGATTGTAGCTAAAGAGAGGGAATGGCTGTGGGAGGAAGAGCGGTAGCGTCCGCCTTTAAAGATTTGTTCCTACCTCTTCATCGATACCATTCAAGTGAACAAATCTTTAACAGCGGCTGGAGCCCACAGCCATTCCCTCCGTCATGCACCAACGCCATGAACACGCTCCTCAAAAGACGCCGCAAAGCGTTTATCTTCATTTAAGATTCATTAAAGGTTCCGTCTCTAAGATATAGACATGAAGCGGCGAAGCATTCGTCCACAAGAAAGGAGCACAACCTATGGCTATTGAGGTGTTCAACCGATATGAAAGCAAGTTTCTGATGGATAGCAAAGCGTTCTACCTTATATATAACCGCTTGCTTGAATATATGGAGCTGGATGAATACAACAAGCATGATAAGTTCTATTCCATAAGCAATATTTATTTCGATACCGAGCATGATTCCTTGATCAGGAATAGCTTGTCGAAACCCAAGTACAGAGAAAAACTCCGGATACGAGCATACGGTATTCCCGAAAACGATGCCAAAGTGTACTTGGAATTGAAGAAAAAGGTGTTTGGCCTGGTCAACAAGAGAAGGACAGCACTGAAGCTGAACGAGGCCTACGATTTCGTTAGAACGGGCGTGGAGCCGGAGTTCAGGGCGGGTATGAACAAGCAAGTGATTCAGGAGATCCATTACTTCCTGCAGAGATATGACTTGCAGCCCAAGGTTTATCTGGCTTATGACCGGATAGCGCTGTTCTGCAAGAATAACCGGGATCTGCGAATTACATTCGACACGAATATTAGATCGAGACGATACGATCTTAAGCTTGAAAGCGGCGATTTTGGGGAAGATTTGCTGGGCCGCGGGCAATGGTTGATGGAAGTGAAGGCGGAGAAAACAGTACCCATCTGGCTATCCAGAATGCTGTCGGAGCAGCGGATGTTCCGGACGAGCTTCTCCAAGTACGGCAACGAATACAAAAAAATGCGAATGAACGAAAAATTAGCGGGGGAGGGCCTTCCATTATGATCGAATCGATTTTCGCTTCGACCCAGACAAGCTCGGAATTAACGTTGAGTTACGCACTGTTAACCATTTTCATATCTATCGCGTTAGGCGCGATCATCAGCTGGACCTATATGCGAACGCAAACCAATTACGCTCAAAGCTTTACTTTGACGATGATCGTTCTCCCCATGATTGTGGCCATCATTATTCTTCTGATCGGAAGCAACATCGCTCGGGCTTTCAGCCTTGCAGGAGCCTTTTCCATTATCCGGTTCAGAAGCGCCCCGGGAGATCCGAAGGATATCGCATTCGTCTTGTTCACGATGGCCGCCGGACTTGCTTGCGGTGTCGGATCATTCGGTTATGCTGTACTGTTCACCTTATGTCTTTGTGCGTTGATGTTTTTCCTGAAAGCCATTAAATTTGGAGAAAAAAAAGCGGCGCAAAAAATGCTTAAAGTAACAATCCCGGAAAATCTGGGGTATGAGGAAGCTTTTGATGAGATATTTAAAGCATTCAAGATTGATTATGAGCTGAGGAAGGTCAGAACAACTGAACTGGGCAGTCTGTATGAGCTGGTATATTCGGTTACTATCGACCATCTTACAAACCAGAAAGAATTTCTCGACGCTGTCAGGTGCAGGAATGGGAATCTGGATATCACGTTGACGATGAACCCCTCCATGTCCGAATACTAAATGAAGAAATAAAGAGAGGAAGATGAATCATGAAAGATCTATGGAATTTTAAACAATTAGGCATCGTTCTTTTGAGTGCCGCTCTTTTGACAGCATGCAGCGATAAAGCGGCAACAACTTCCAATGTCGGCGCATCTCCAGCTGCAACGGTTCAATCGAATGTTAGTACATCTGGCGGAACTGGTACGACTGGACAATTAGCCAGCGTCGATCTGACTGAGAAGGTTGAATATGACGACGATGATTATTATACGGATTGGAACTCAGACAATTTGACTGAAATCAAGTTAAATGGTACCGGCGCAAGCATCAATGGTTCAGGGGCCGCGGTGAAGGATAATAACGTTACGATTGCATCGGCAGGAACTTATGTGGTGAGCGGGAAGCTGGATGACGGGCAAATCGTGATCGATGTACAGGACAAAGGAACCGTTCGCTTGGTTTTAAACGGAGCTGAGATTCATAATAGCAGCAGCGCTGCAATTAACGTCATAGAAGCGGGAAAAACGATTATTTCTTTGCAAGAAGGAACAGATAATCTTGTATCAGATGCACAAACTTACCTGTATCCGGATGCATCTACGGACGAACCGAATGCGGCCATTTTCAGCAAAGATGATCTGACGATCAATGGCACCGGCAAGCTTGTCGTTCAAGGAAACTATAATAACGGGATTACAAGCAAGGATAAGCTGAAAATAACGGGGGGTACGCTCGACATCCATGCCGTTGACGACGGGCTGATGGGACGCGACCTGGTTGCTGTTCAGGAAGGAAATATGACGATTACAGCAGGTGGAGACGGCGTCAAATCATCGAATGATACCGATACTGCCAAAGGCTGGGTTGTCATTGCGGGAGGCACGTTCAATATTGAATCAGGTAGCGATGGCATTCAAGCAGCGTCCTCCGTGCTGATGGATGGAGGTTCCTACACGATAGTATCTGGCGGGGGCAGTGATTCAGGCAGCCAATCAGATGAAACAGAATCAGAATCAGAATCGCAAAGCACCAAAGCAGTGAAAGCGGCGGCTGACATTTGGATTAAGAACGGTACGTTCAACCTGAATTCTGCCGACGACTCCTTACACAGCAATGGCCATATTAACATAGCAGGCGGAGATTTCACGATTGCTTCCGGTGACGATGGGATTCATGCGGATGCTTCGATCTCGATTGCAGGAGGAACCATCGATATTGCCAAAAGCTATGAAGGAATTGAAAGTTCGGCCATTACGATTTCGGCTGGTGAAATACATGTTGTCGCCAGTGACGATGGCATCAATGCTGCCAGTGGCAATGACGAATCTTTGGGCAATGGGCGTTCCGGACAGGATCAGTTCAGCGCCTCTGCAAGCAATAAGCTCACAATTAGCGGCGGATATGTAACTGTCGATGCGGCTGGAGACGGTTTGGATGCGAATGGCTCCATCGTGATGACCGGTGGTACCGTAGTTGTGAATGGTCCAACTGCCAACGGCAATGGTGCTTTGGATTACGATGGCACATTCGAAATGAGCGGCGGTTTCCTGGTAGCTGCCGGCAGCTCGGGTATGGCCCAGGCAACGTCCGAGCAATCGGCGCAATCCGGTATTCTGATGACTTATTCGCAGAATCAGGCGGCAGGAACGATGGTGCATCTGGAGGATAACGCAGGAAATACCATCATCACCTTCGCGCCATCGAAAAATTATCAGGCCGTATTCGTCAGCTCGCCAGATTTGCAAAAAGACGCTGCCTACACCCTCTACTCGGGAGGAACCTCGACTGGCAGCGAAGCGAATGGCTTGTACACCGATGGCGAGTATAAGGGCGGGACAAAGGTTGTGGAGTTCGAGCTTGCAACTACTGTAACCTGGTTGAACGAGTCGGGAGTTACCGAAGGCAGAAGCGCTGGTCCGGGTGGGGGCGGTGGTGGTCCAGGAGGACGCGGCGGCAATCCGGGAGGAAATGGTGGCGGAGGCTTTGGCGGACAGGGTGGAGATCGCATGCCACCTGATGGCGAACGGCCACAATAAAAGGTAAAAAAGAGCCCCAAGGTTAAGATTTAGGGGCTCTTTGTGCTGTGATCATAGAGGGCTGACTGCTTAGATTTATGAAGGAATTTATGAACGAATTTCCGTAGGAGCCAACCAGTCAAACATCGGAATATTCCTCAGTAGTCCAAATGCAAGGGTCAAGATCAACATGATCGTCATAATCCCGTTGCTCACAAGGCGCATTTGCTTCTTTTTGGCAATGAAGTATATAACATATAAAGGAAGTAAGATAAACACCAAGGGGTTATATCTGAATGCTTGAACAAAATCTAATCTTAACAAGGAAAGGGCAGCCCTCGTAATACCGCATCCTGGACAATACAGTCCAGTTACCTCATGAAACACACAAGGAATAGCGATATTCGTCACCGGCAGCCATACTTTCAAGTATAAGAACCCGCCGACGCCAAGCAAGGCACCCCAAAATAGTTTGGGGTGCCTCTTTGGGTGATTCCCAAACTTAAGCGAGTCTATTGACATCCGATTGAACCAAAGCAAACGTTACGAGACCTAATCCAAAGATGGTAAGGACAACGTAAAGAGCTGAATTATCTGATTCCATGTGACCACGTTGTCTTTGTGCTTCTGCTACATGCTTTCCTATTTGATAGGCCCAGATGAAACTCCATATTCCACATGTAACTAATGTTAGAAGGAAATGCTTGCCTCCTGTAAATGAGTAGTCTCCACTTAGCTTGCTGACATCATTGGTTAAAACAATAAACCAATAAATACCATAGATACCACATGTGATTAATGACAAAATAATTGCCACTGCGATACTTCTCTGCTCAATCATTACCCACCGTCCTATTGATTTCCTAGTAATTTTCTGACAAGAAATGAAGAAATTCGACAATATCATCTTATTAAAAAAGGTATATTTATACAAGATAAATTTTTAATAGGATTTCTGCTTTACATGGATGTTTTTGCCCAATTAATAATATTTTAAAAATAGATCATAGATTAGATGGTTTCTGCCGATGCATATGTAGTAAGTCATGTAGGTATATCACCTAAGAGAACTGGAGAGGACAGAAGTGCCAACAATTTTTCGTAAAATGTTCCTTGTATTTTGGCTCGGATTTTGTGTGATTTTGACTGGATGCAGTGGCATGCTTGAAGAGAATGGAGATCTGCCGCTGCATGACAATGAGATCGTCCAAGCCGAACATGATGGCAGCTCTGATGAGTTAAGTGCTAATGGTTGTTATCCAGATGAGGAATATATCTCAGGAGAAGGTATCTGTACAGCTCCAATCGCTTGCGACAATCCTTCCGATTGTGCGGTCTGGGGAGAGGACATGGTCAGAAAGCTGGGAGCGCAATACGGCTCTTTCGTAGATTTAGAAGCTGTTGAGATGAATGAGGATGAAGAGGCGAATGCAGAAAAAGAGGAGGACATCGTCGCCGAATATGGGATTAACAACAATTGGCTAATTTCGGATGGCACGAATCGTGACCAAGCTTTCCATGAGCAATTATGGAAGGACTTTGCTTGGATGATTCCGGCTCAGGAGCGGCAGATGCTTACAGCATTCTCTGTATTTTCGCATGTGGATACGCTGGCTTACGTCCAACAGGATGAGAATGACCTGGAAACATGGTCGCTTGGAATCAATGTTGAACCAACAACATCACCGAATGAGACGGTGGGTACTCTTATCCATGAGTTTGGACATTTGCTTATGCTGAATGCAGACCAGGTTAATCCGTACGTTGAGGAAAGTGAATGCCCAACCTATTATTGGGAGGATGGTTGCGGCAATGAGGACTCCTATATATATGCTTTTCAGACAGATTTTTGGCCGGATTCGGAGTATGACTATGATGAGGATATGTTCGTAAGTGAATATGCGGCTACTAATTTCGTGGAGGATATTGCAGAGTCATGGATGTGCTTTGTGCTGTCGGATAAACCGAAGGGAACGAAGGTTGCGGATCAGAAGGTCCTATTTTTCTATCAATATGATGAATTGGTTATGCTTCGTGCTGAGCTGCTCTCAAGAGTTGCGTCCTGGATGGAGAGAAATGGGTAATAGTATGTCTATGCTAAATAACTAATCAAACCCCCATTGTCAAATATGGTTGATGGGGCTTCATACTGGAAATTCGCATATTTGGGGCGGGTGGCAGGACGATAATTATTTTAACACGAACCTGAAGTTTCTGCGGGACTGGTGCGAGGATCATTCCATATAACTCTGTTAGTGACAAAAACGTCACTTTGATTCATGTTACTTCTATGGTTGCATTTCCCAATCTTGTCTATAGTAAAGAATAGGAAAGGGAGGGAGTATACGATGCAAACTGTCATTCAAACTAAAAATTTATCCAAAAGCTACGGCCCAGCTGCAGTACTCATAAATATCGATTTATCGATCGAATCCGGTGAACTTACAGCGATAATGGGGCCATCGGGCTCAGGGAAATCTACGCTGATGAATGTATTGTCGACGATTGACCAATTTTCTGGCGGCGAGGTGTGGTTGGAGGGGAAGTCTCTGCTCGATATGAAGAAGAATTCGCTGAGGAAGTTTCGGCAGGAACGGATGGGATTTATTTTCCAAGACTATAACCTGCTGGATACGTTAACGGTGAAAGAGAATATTCTGCTGCCGCTGTCACTGCGCAAATTCAAGGTGGAGGAGATGGAAGAGCGGCTGCTGCCCATTCTCCAGGCGCTAAATATTGAGGGCATCCTTCATAAATATCCGAATGAAATATCAGGCGGGCAAAAGCAGCGGGCGGCATCAGCACGGGCGATCATTACGAAGCCAGCGATCGTGTTTGCCGATGAGCCGACGGGAGCGCTTGATTCAAGGTCTGCCACACAATTATTGGAGCAGCTGGTCGGTTTGAACGAAGCATTCGGAACGACGATAATGATGGTTACTCATGATACTTATGCAGCGAGCTATTGCAAGAGGGTTATCTTCCTGCGCGATGGGGGGATTGTGAACGAAATCTACGCGGGTGATCAAACCCAGAAGGCGTTCTACGACCGTATCCTGGAAACCCAAAGCTTGATGGGGGGCAAGCTGCGATGAGCCTGCTCGACTTAACGATCCGGAACGTAAAGCGTAATTTCCGTCTATATTCCATCTATTTATTTTCCATGATAACGGGTGTCATCATTCAATTTACGTTCTCGTCCCTTATGTATAACAAAGATATCATGGACGCGCTGCAAAATCGCGATAATTTTCAAACCGGCGTGGCTATCGCTTCGGTTGTCGTCTTTTTGTTTATCATTTTTTTTATTCTTTACGCCAATTCGTTCTTTATGAGGCAGCGTAAAAAAGAGTTCGGCATGTATTTACTATATGGCTTGGACGAAAAGCAAATCACGCGGATGGTATTCTATGAAACGCTGTTTATAAGTGCGATTTCTCTGGTTGCAGGGGTGCTGCTGGGAGGATTGCTGTCCAAGTTCTTCGGCATGCTGCTCATGAATCTCATGCAGTACGATCAAGCCATCTCATTGAACTTTCCCATTCAGTCGATTGCTTCCACCGCGGGCGTGTTCTTCTTGCTCGCCATAATTATTAGTGTCCAAAGCTATATGATGGTGAACCGGGTGCAGCTTACAGAATTGTTTCATGCCAAGCAAAAGATGGAGAAGCCCATCCGCACTTCCGCCGTCATGGCTATCATTGCCCTGCTATTGCTCGGAATGGCCTTCGGCTTGATCAGCAGCGGCAAAGGCTCCGTATTCTGGCAGGAATATGCGACTTCAAGCATGATTGCAGTCGCTATCGGTATTATCGCTGGCACTTACTTGTTTTTCCGCCAGTTTGCCGGCTGGCTGCTTCAAAGGATAAGCCGCCGCAAAACGTATCACGAAGGCAATACAGTGCTATGGACCTCCTCGCTGCGTTTCCAAATCCGCGGCAACACCTTGAATTTGACGTTTATTTCGTTGTTCAGTGCCGCCATTATGATGCTGCTTTGCTTCGTGACGATTAACTATAAGGTACAGTTCGAGGCCGTTGGGCGGAATTTGCCTAACGATATGGCATTTCATTCGCTAGACAATGCAACAAATGGCGAAATTGATGACTTGATCAAGAGCTCCGACCATGGGGTCCGTTACCATCTCAAGCAGGAGGTTCTGATTGCTTCCCCTTTGACGGATATGAATGTTGCCTTTGATAATCCTGAGTATTTTACGCCTGACATTCAGCTTGTATCTGAGCAGACCTACAACGAGCTTATCGCGCTGCGGGGACATGATCAAAGCGTGAAGCTGCAAGGGAATGAAGGGGTAATCCTCTCGCAAGGTTCAGATTTTCCGATGCCGTTTGCACCGGGCGAACAGCCGGGATTTACTGTCAAGACAGATACGGAAACAACTTTTAAGCTGGTCGAGAAAAAGGACTATGCCTATCTGGGCTGGGCATCGGATCCGGTAGCCTCGATGCTCATTAAACCTGCGGTGTTTGTGATTTCAAATGAGGCGTATCAAAGCTTACAGGAGCATGCCAACAAAAAATCGTTCGAGATCTATGGACTTCAGGATGCAAAAAATGCAGAGGAGCTGTCCAAGCAAGTGCATGCGATCGTTACCCAGACGCCGGGCGCCTATTATTCCTCGTTTGCAGACGTGTATTCCAAGCAGATAGAAAGCTCATCGCTGATGCTGTTTGCTAGCGGTTTTCTCGCGCTGATCGCTATCTTTGCGCTTGCCAGTGTCATTTACTTCAAGCAATTGCGTGAAGCTACAGATGAACGGCTGCAATATGCGATTTTGCGGAAGATTGGCGTCGAAAACCGGGAAATGAAAAGCGTCATCCGCAAGCAGCTGTTATTTGTCTTTCTGCCGCCGCTTGTGCTGGGAGTGCTGCATAGCTGGTTTATTATCAAGTATTACATTCTCGATTCCGTGAAGGATTTCCCTGAGCTTACAGGCATGGTTTGGGGCATCATGGGCGTCTACTTCCTGATTTACTTGTTGTTCTACGTCTCTTCCACGAATATATATTATAAAATCGTAAATGAGAATCACTAGAGGCACGACAAAAAAACGCAATGACCAATTGGACCAATATGGACCAAAAGGAACCGAAGTGAACCAAAAGGACCAACATTGGTTATTGCGTTTGGCTGTTACTGTGCAGCATGTCCAGATAAGGATCATGGTTCTTAGGAAAATGGATAATGAATTCTGTAAAGCTTCCAACGACAGATTCACATGAAATGTAGTGACCCAGCTTCTTAGATAGCTCCTGAGCCAGATATAACCCCATGCCTGTCGATTTCATATGTGTGCGCCCATTGGTGCCCGTAAATCCCCGATTGAAAACCCGCGGCAGATCCTTCGAGTCAATGCCGATTCCATTATCGTGGATGACGAGCAGCTTCTCTTGCTGTGTAACACGTGTCGCGATCGATATTTCCCCGTGGTCATCCGTATATTTTAAACTATTCGTGACAAGCTGGTTGACGATAAATAACAGCCATTTCGAATCGCTCTGCACAATGGTGGACTGTATGTCCAGTTGAATCCTTATTTTTTTGGAGATGAACGTTTTCGAATGATTTTTGACGACTTCTTTGACCAGCAGCTCCAAGCTGCAGTTCACAATTTCGTAGTCCTGACTAAAGCTGTCGAGTTTAGCGTAATACAAAGCCTGGTCCACATAATGCTCGATTCGTGAGATCTCTTCATCCAGGCTTTTGGGATCGACTTCCGTTTGCTGCAGCAATCGCAGGACGGCAATAGGCGTCTTGACCTCGTGAAACCAGGATACGATAAAATCATAGTACTCCTTTTGCTTGGCTTGAACTTCATTCAAGGCGCGAATATGCTTAATTTCCAGCTGATCCAGGGCCTCACGGCAAGCCTCGGCTTCCAGGGAAAGCGGCTCGGCTTCTTCGTCCTGTATGCGGCGGATGGCTTGTACATTCTTCACATAACGGTGCAGCAGGAAGCCTGCCAGCCACAGCAGAATCAGCATCCATGCATAGAAGAACGTTTGCCATCGCCAGGATATTTGCGGGTCTGTGGCAAACACCGCAATCGTTAGCAGGAAGCCTACGGCGTATAAGTAGAGGTAAGGCCTCTCATACTTGAGGAATCGCCAAAATCTCATTCGATGATATACCCCATTCCTTTGCGCGTGACGATGAAATCATCCAGCCCCAGCAAAGCGATTTTACGCCGCAGGCGATTCACATTAACGGTCAGTGTATTGTCGTCAATAAATTGCTCATCATTCCAAAGCACCTGCATCAAATCATCCCTTGAAACGATTTTTCCGATGTTTCGCATCATGGTTTGCAAAATAATGAACTCGTTCCGCGACAGCTCCATAGTCTGATCTCCATACTGAATGGATGAGTTGGACAGGTGAAAAATAAGCTGACGGTGAGTTATTTGCAGGTTTTCATCCTGGTAGGTGTAATTGCGCCGTAATAGAGCGCTCACTTTCGCTACGAGGACGCCCAAATCGAAAGGCTTCTGCACGAAATCGTCCGCACCCATATTGATCGCCATGATGACATCCATATTTTGATTCCGTGAAGACAGGAAAATAATCGGCACCTTGGAGACGGAACGAATTTGCTGACACCAGTAAAATCCGTCATACATAGGCAAATTCACGTCCAGCAGCACCAAGTGCGGCTTGCCTGTTACGAATTCGTCCAATACGTGCTCGAAGGCGGACACCTCCATAACCTCGTACTGCCATTTTCGCAGCGTGTCGGCTACGATCTTTCTAATCTTCTCGTCATCTTCTACAATCATGATTCGAAACAAAGGGATCCCTCCAACTCAGGGGACTAATGATAGCCTGGTTATAGCTTGATTATAGCCTAATTATAACATTTATTGCTTATTCCTTCGCCTCAATCCGGGCAAGCTCTTTACGGACGATGGGTGCGACCTTGGTGCCGAGCAGCTCGATGGCCCGCATGACTTCAAGGTGCGGCATCGTGCCGACATTCACATGCAGGAAGAAGCGGGTGATCCCCAGGTTTTTGCGCAGCAGCACAATTTTTTCTGCGACATACTCGGGATCGCCGACATAGAGGGCACCCCGGAGGCTGCGTGCTTCATCATAAGTTGCGCGGCTGTAATGCTGCCCCCAGCCCCGCTCACGCCCGATGACGTTCATTTGGGCCTGTGTGGAAGGGAAGAATAAACCGGCAGCCTGCTCGGTGGTTTCTCCGACGAATCCGTGCGAATGCGTCGCAATCGCCAGCTTGTTGGGATCATGACCGGCGCGGGTCGCGGCCTCTTTGTAGAGAGCGACTAGCGGAGCAAACTTCTCCGGCATTCCTCCAATGATAGCGAATGCGATTGGAAGCCCAAGCATGCCTGCCCGAACAGCAGACTGTGGATTCCCGCCGCTTGCGATCCATACCGGCAGCGGGTTCTGAACGGACCGGGGATACACACCCAGGTCATGGATAGCGGGACGGTGACCGCCGCGCCAAGTCACCTTCTCCGAGGATCGGATGGCAAGCAGCAGCTCCAGCTTTTCTTCGAACAGTTCGTCATAATCATCCAGGCTGTAACCAAACAGCGGGAAGGATTCAATGAACGAACCCCGGCCCGCCATTATTTCGGCTCGCCCATTAGAGATGCCATCGAGGGTAGCGAAGTCTTGATACACGCGAACCGGGTCGTCTGAGGACAACACGGTAACGGCACTCGTCAGCCGTATACGCTTCGTCATGGCGGCCGCAGCCGCAAGTGCAACTACAGGCGAGGCGCCTGCGTAATCGGGGCGATGATGCTCGCCGATGCCATACACATCGAGGCCTACCTGGTCGGCAAGTACGATCTCTTCGACCGCATGGCGCAGCCGCTCGGCATGGCTGATGACCTCTCCAGTCACCGGGTCCGCTGTCGTCTCCAAGAATGTGCTGATTCCTATTTCCATGTTGATTGCCGGATCGGCCATTTTGATTCGCCTCCTTGTCATTTCCTATAGTATACTTATTTTTTTATGGTTTCTCAAATTTAGTAAGCGCGGGGGGCTTTGGCTGCTCTTGTATCCCTTGTTTTTTTCGAGTCTTGCATTTGGTTGTAGACCGAATCGTTGCCATGGGTCGGCTTTATTTTGCGCTAACGGGCAGAATTGTTCAATAGAGCATGGGGACACCTTTCTTAATCGATACCCTTTGAGTGCCCATATTTATTGCTTAGGTGGTCAACTTATCGATTGATATTTACAGTTCTAATTAATAATCATGCTATTTTTGTTGTTATATGTATATTTTTGTATTATTGAATTCACATTCAATAAAAGGTTGTTATAGTTAAAAATACCTATATATAGAAAAATTATATATGTTAGTATATTTTCGAGGGGGTAAATCGCCTAATATGTGGTAATCGATCATCGACACATCAAATCTATTAATAGAGATTGATGAAATCCAATGTTGATTGTTTCGGTAATAAATAATAAGTATAATAAGTAGGAGGAGAATCAATCGAATGAACTTAAAACCACTTTCTCTGTTTACAATGCCACTACTCGCAGTATTATTGTTTAGTCAATCACCGGTTGCATTTGCCGACCAAGCCAAGGACAATATTAAGGCCAAGACAGAAATTTCTGCATCATCTGTGACCCTGAATTGGGACAAGATTGGAACCGATTACAAGGTATACAAAGATGGTAAACTAATAGGAGAAACACGGGAAAATACGTTTGTTGACACTACAGTTAAACCGGACGAACTTTATAAGTATCATATTGTTGTTTACGATGGAGACCAACTCATTGATACCGTTAGGATTTCTACAAAAGCAAAATCGTCTTTGGATAACAGTTCGTTAAAAAAAGTAAACCAGATTAATGTTCCAGACATGACAATAGAAAGTATAGCTGGATCAGATTTTGTCACCTTAAATTGGCCCGAAATACCTGACGATGACAACGTTTACGAAGTATATAGGGATGGTTCGCTACTCGCGAGTGTTTCTGGTAGGCAGTTTAACGATGAAAATGTAACTCATAGTACCACATATCGGTATAGTGTAATTGGGAAGAAAAAGCTTAGTGAGGACGAAATTAAAAACATCAAAAAGGAATTGGACGACAATAGTGCAAATGTTGTATCGGATGAAGAATTGCATAAAAGGGAAAATACATTCGAGGCGATTAAATTTGTAAAAACAATTGATAGTAATTTGGAAGCCAATCTTGAAGAAAGCCGTCTTATGGAATCCAACCTCATAAACATCAATTCAAGTTCGCCTTACTTTTCATTTAGATACATGACATTTATTCCTGATGCGCGGGTTCCAATTCCATTTATAGGTGGATTAGGATACTATTTTCTCGGCAACAACCGCGGGTTTAATGTACTTTCAGAGAGTTATAAGACCCAACAAAATATTGATGTCACTTTTGATGAACCGTCGTATAGCACTTACAACCAGCGAACGGGTGTTGGTGAAACTGTGATCGTTGATGAAGGTTGGGTTTATCAAGACGCAGATACAGTTGTCTGTACACCTAGTAATGGAAAATATAAGCTTTATCTTTTGGCACCAAATAGTTATGGGACTGACTTAAAACAATTTGGTGCAGGAGCAAGTTGTGGGATACCTTTCTTTGATAATTTTACTCCTGATATCGATCATTATTATGACGCTTGGATAGAACGGGACGGGGATTGGAGAGTTAAAGGATCTCATGATAAAGCTCCTTCACACGAGTTTTATATTTATGATCGTTCTTCTAGTAGTTACACAACGATTTTCCAACATTCTGTCTTACGAAAACCAAATGGTGAAGCTGAATTTAATGCTCTACTTCCAAGTTGGGACGACACGTATTTTGATATAAGCGGGTAAAGATTAGACCTCATTAAAACCATATGGTTTTAATGAGGCACTATCTTTTATTTTAGGCTGAGTTCCAGGCGACGCGGACACTGACTGGTTCAGCTCAAATCCCGCGTTTCTTAGCACACCGCCCAAATAGCTCGCTCATTTTTCGAGCATCTCGTACAATGAATCGGCATGTTTGTCAGATCGTTAAAGGTATGGCAGCAAGTTTTATACAGAAAACAGGCAGCTCAAGTCTCATCCAGGCTAGAAAGTTTGCCTCGTATCGACGACTCTGAAGTAGATGATGATTCCTTGAGAATCTACAGCAAAAAGTACGCTGACCTCAGCCTTTATTTAAAATTCTCACGAGGAGAGAGGTAGATTGATTTGATTAATTTAATCTCAAGAAAGTTAATTAGTGCCTCAATTTCATCTTGTGTTTTTGCGCTTATTTACTCATTTTTTGTACCATATAATATGGGCACGCCGTTCCAATTTAAAACCCTTGATGGATTTATATACGCCATTATACATGCCATTCCTACTTATTTATTGTATGCATTTCCTGTTATCATAATCTATGGGACAATTACATCATTGATTAGTGAGTATATTGTTTATAACATTTTTAAATTTACTAACCTGAGAGAATCTAAAATATTAAAAATGTTCTTTTTAGGTATTTTTCATCTTATATTTGGTAGTGTTCTTTCTTATATCAGTCTTCTTGCAGCTTTACTCTTTTTTCTAATAGATCAATGGCTTTCTCATAAGCGAGAAGATTATAATTGGGTATCTGCATGTATAAGCTTCCTTATTCCAATATTCTTTTATTTTACTTTAATGTTTTTTACTTGATTTTAAATAAAAGTTCGATTATCGCACTGACGTGACTGTGGATAAACATTCACCCACATTGCCTGGTGGCGGGTTAGTTTGTAGCCTCTGACGCTGCTTCCCGTATTAGAAACAGACCCAATAAACGGACTTCTTCCTCAAGCAAATAGACGAATCACTACAAATAATGTATAAACCCTTAGCATCTAGTTCAATTCTACATGAGACCCATCCATCCTCGAGTTAGAAATCCTTCACCACATCGAATATCATAATAATATCCGTTTCGCCACCACTACGAGCGAACCTTGTTCACTTTTGTATTCCAATTCTTCTGAATGTAGGCGTTTAACAGGACTTGACTGCACAAGCTGTTCACCCAACGTGGCACTCATAAGTTGATTAGTACACCGAACGCATCTTCTCATCGGAGATAGGCTCAGTCACCCTTCCAGCGGTCTAGGAAAGAGGGTTTCATTTAGTTATTCATCAACCATACTTTTCTTATACAAGTACACACATAAAGAGTAAATAGCGACGGACCACAGGAGGATGATCCCCAGGTTAGGCCACAGCTCCGCCAGCCCGGCGCCAGTCTCCACTTGTTTCGCCAAATCGATAAGCTGCAGGTTCGGTAAATACTCGGCGATCGCCAGAATCGGATATTTCTCGATGAAAGGAGTTACGAAGGAGCCGAGCGTAAAGATCCCAATAGCCGGTATGATAGCAACTGAGGCTTCCATGACTGACTTCGTAAGCAAACCGATCAATGTGCCTACTCCCAGGTAGAAAATTGCTGACAAGAATAGTGCGATCACGACGATTAAAGCATTATTAGGATTATAACCCGTTAGTAATACGGAGAGAAAGATAATAGCAAGGGTCGAGATAAAGCTGAGCAAGCTTTTGCCGCAAAAAATCTCTATTGTACTGGCAGGAGACAGCATGAGCCCGCGCAGCGTTTTCTTTTCTTTCTCTTCTGCAATCAGCGAGGATTGAACGTAAGTCGCCACCAGTATGAACGCCATGTTGATGACTATATAGTGGGACTCCACGTTCTCTATACCTAAGCGGCCAAAAAACACAGCCATTATTAAAGGAAGGACCACCGTTGTGGTTACGTACATATTCCTGGACACGTCTTTATAATCCTTATGAAAAATGGCGAATACACGCCTCATTGAAAATGTCATGACAATTTCCTCCCTGTGACTTCTACAAAAATGTCGCCTAATGTAGGATAATTCGATTGAACTGAAGCTACCTGATCTTTGCTCATGTATTCAAATAACTGCTGTGCTCCGTCAGGCCCCTTCGGAACGATAACCTCAGAGCCATCTATCAACTCTACCGTCAATGTTGGATCTCCATGCTGCTCACATAGCTTCTTGGGAGCACCGATCAGCTGGATTTCTCCGTTATTGAGGAAAGCAACCCGATCACACAGCGTTTCAGCTTCATTCATATCATGTGTCGTCAGGAAAATGGTAGTGCCTTTTTCTTTGAGACGCTCTAATCCTTCATAGATATGCTTGGTGTTCACAGGATCGAGGGCGGATGTTGGCTCATCAAGGAACAGCAGCTCCGGTTCATGCAGGAAGGCTCTGGCCAAAGTGACCCTCTGAAGCATCCCCTTGGATAACTTGGAAACGATACGCTTGCTTTCATGCGCCAAGTTCACCATTTGTAACACCACTTCGATCCGTTTCAAAGGCACCTGGTACAAATCACAATAGAGCTTCAAATTGTCATAGACGGACAAACGGCCATACAGAGAGGTATCGTCTGAGACGACGCCAATTTTTTTGCGGTATCTTTCTTCCTGTAATTTATGGGTGGGCACTCCGAATACATAGGCACTACCCGAGGTGGGCTTTAATTGAGCTGTTAATATTTTGATCGTTGTCGTTTTACCCGATCCGCTGGGCCCCAAAAATCCAAAAATTTCTCCCTTCCTTATCTCAAAGGAAACGTCCTTTAATGCCCTATAATTTGAAAATGATTTCTCTAATGAAGTCACTTCAATCATATTTTCCATGCGCTCTCAACCTCCGTGTTGTGATCTGGTATACCCTAATAGTAGGCCGGATCCGACTGAAGCGCATTATAATCCCATCCAAAGGAGCATACAGACAGGCGAATGGTGCCTATTTAGAGGTGAACGGAGTCATACCGGGGTTGTTTGGAGCAGGTGATTCAGTGAATGGCGCTTATTTGAGCCCCATCATTTCCTTTAATTCGGCCATTTTAGTTTTCGACAAAGGGACCGCTGACTTTAACTGATCATCGAGTATCAGGCTGTAGCTATTGCGAGTGTATGTGACGACTTCTCTTACCTTTTGAAGATTAACGATATAAGAACGATGACAACGGAAAAAGCCATAGGTCTGCAATCTTTCCTCCAGCTCGTTGATTTTGAAAGTCGTCGGATACATCTCACCCTTGATATACAGAATAGATTGCCCCTCACTGCTCTCGATATAATCAATCTCCGGTGGATTAAAGAGAATGATCTTGTCATTCATCCGGGTCGGGATTTTCTCGAAGCGGACCAACTGGACGACGGGTTCTTCTTCCGCGGCTGCTTCTTCAACTACTTCTTCAACTACTTCTTCAACTACTTCTCCAACTACTTCTCCAACTACTTGTCTAACTTCCTTATCTACGAGTAGGCCAGACTGATTTGCTTGTTTGTGACTATCATGTGTGTCTTGAACATCGAAGGCTTTCAGCCCCCTCTCATCCAGACGATACACCTGACTTGTCACGCTAAGCGCAGTTTCCATATTACCAGTCAGCACCAGCACGCTTTTGCCGCTATCACCCAGCGTACGGACTATTTTCTGGAAAACCAGCTTTGTCTCATTGTCCACGTTCTGATCCGGCTCCTCAAATACGAAAAGGGCAGGATCCTGGAACAATAAGCGGGCGTACTGTACCCTTCTTTTCTCTGACAGGCTCAGATTGGATAAGCGTATATTCACTTTTGATTCGAGCTTAACCGTACGGATAATGCTATCAAGTGCTGTATCAGAGCCATACAGATTTTTGTAGAAAATAAAACTCTCTTTTACCGTTAGCCGCTCGTAAAGTCCCTCTTCCAAGAGCAGTAACCCGAGCTGTGACAAGTAAGCCTTCTTATTTCCGCTGTATGCTTCTCCATTTAACCAAATCTCTCCGCTAGAGAGCGGTAATCTTCCAGTCAGCATGGCTAATAAAGTATTGCGTACGTTCATGCTTGAATACAGCGCAATTACTTCATGTCGCGCCACTTCTATATGAAAAGGAGGGAAAACAAGCACATTTTCCGTATACCTCTCTAGCTCCCTGATCTGCAGAACAACCACTTTATCACCTAACCTACCTATAGTTCCAATGAAGAGTTTATCCATTGAACTTGTTCATTATACAATACGGAGGCATAGTGCTGAAACACCAAGCCTTTCAAATCATGCGGTTTCCGATGTCCGGAATGACAAATGATACGGTTGTTCCTTCAGTGGGTTTACTGACTATAGACAAGCCTTGACCATACAACTGTGTCAACCGCCGATTCGTATTGGAAAGTCCAATTCCGACTTTTCCCTTCATTGTTGGACTCAACAGTTGAACCACCTTGTCTTGCTCCATGCCCTTGCCATTATCTTTGACTTCAATAAGCGTAGAGCTGTCCTGGCGAATAACCCGAATATGAACCGTGCCGCCTTGAATCTGGCTAAGGAGGCCGTGCTTGACAGCATTTTCAATAAGGGGCTGGATCGTAAGCGGAGGGAGAAGCAAGGTGAGGTTGGGTTCAACTTCCCATTCTATAGACAGCCTGTCCTCAAACCGCTCTTTTTCGATGTACAAATAGGCTTCTGCAAGCGCCAGTTCATGGGCTAGTTCTACCAGGTGGCCCGTGTTCAGGAAATCGAAGCTAATCCGTAAAAAGGAAGCAAAAGCATCGCCCAGCTTAAGCATTTTATCCGTATCTATATCGCTCAGTGCCATAATGGAATTAAGCGTGTTGAATAGAAAATGAGGATGAATTTGTGCCTGCAGATAGGCGGCCTCCATGCGTAAACGCTCATTAATGGATTGCTTCAGCGTCGTCAACGCTCTGATTCGGTATTTGAGTTCCAGAGCGTCTACAGGCTTGGTCACATAATCATTGGCTCCCGACGCGAAACCGGTGTAGATGTCAGCAGGCTGACTTCGTGCGGTCAGCAGTAAAACCGGAAGCTCCGATACGGAGTAACGCTCCCTTACTCGCTGCGTCAACTCATAGCCGGACATATGTGGCATCATGACATCGGCAATCAGCAGGTCCCACTGCCCCGTGCCCAGTAATTCCAACACCTCGCGGGCTGAGTGGGCTGTTGTGATGTCATACGGCTCCGACGAAAGGATGCCAACGAGCACATTGAGGTTGACGGGATCGTCATCAACTGCAAGTATATTCACCTTCTCCTCATTCAAAAGCGGCGGGAGAAGCAAGGAGGTTGCCAACTCTCCGATTACGATGTTCTGAAAAATCAACCCAGCCGGACCATTCTCAGATCTGTCGGATATTTGATGAAGATCAGGAGACTGCTGCGACAATGGGAGATTCGACACGCTAGCTAACGGAAGACCAAAACTGAAGACGGAGCCCTTGCCGAGTTCGGAGCTAACCGTTATTTCACCGCCGTGCAATTCTACCAGCTGCTTGCATATGCTTAACCCAAGTCCGATGCCTCTCCCGTCGTCTATCCCGTAAGACCCTTGCTCGTAAGGGAGAAACGCCCGCGCCTGTATATCCTTACCCATGCCGGCCCCGGTGTCGGAGACATGGATTACGGCAAATCCGTCCAGAATCTCAGCGGATACAGAGATGGTGCCTTCTTCCGTGTATTTGAGGGCATTATGCAATAAGTTATACAAAATTTGCACGAGTCTTTTCTCATCGGCCATGACGAGCGGCATTGATTCCGTGATATCCATAGTTAGCTGAATTGGCTTGCCTTCTATCATGAATTTGAGCATTGCGATTACGCCTGGAACGACCGATTGAATCTGTAAAGGCTCCTGCTGCAGTACAATGCGGTGTTCCTGAAGCCGTGCGACATCGAGAAGATCACCAAGCATATGAGTCATACGGCGGCTTATGGTTATAAGCAGCTCCATGTCCTTAACGCTCCGCGCATTCATCTTCTCTCTTTCTTGAGTTACAACGGTCTGAGCGATATTCATAATACCATGCAGCGGCGTTCTCAATTCGTGTGAAGTATTGGCGAGAAATTGGTCTTTTAGCTTGTCGGCTTTTTTGAGCTGTTCGTTTAGCTTGGCGTTTTCCCTGGAATTGCGAAAATATTTCTTGAACCAGTAAGTGGAAAATCCAATAATGGCAATAATGAGATCGATTGGATAGTAAACTGTAGTAATTTCTTTGTCAGACTCCACGATGCTCCATAACAAGTTGGATATTATGCTTACTGCGGTTAGCAGCAAGAAGACGACGTCTTTGTCGGTCTGCTTCTTGAAGATCATGGTTCCTACTGTATAAATAAACCAAACAAATGGAATTAAATAGAAGGTGATAAATATCCTTAAATCGAACGTTCCATATACCCATGAAGCGGGTGCTGCCAGCAGGATTCCTGACAGAGAAACGATTGCTGCGGTGTAGGCACGCAGCCATACGTTTGGTGAAGGAGACGAAGCGAATCTTCTGAAAACAAGAAGAATAAAGTAGTTTTGCCACAGGAGGGAAATGATTCTGATCTTGATCGCCCATGTATAGTTAAACGGCAGCCATAACAAAAGCACGTTATCATGCCCGATTAAAATCGCTATTCCGACCGTCAACGTTAACAGACTCGTAATGAGCAAAGCCCGTTCTTGAGGGTTAAATATGTAGAGGATACAAGCATACAAACCGTGAAGCAGCATGATAATAAACGTAACCAGTTGAAATCCGATAGAGTACCAGCGCACGTGGTCAATAGAAGCCTGAGAGCCGAAGCGAATGGAGCGCAGCATTCCGCCGTTAAAAGGCTCGTCGAAATTAGCTGCCCGAATGAGCAGCTCTATCTCAGTTGTCCCTTCCACAGAGTAGGAAGCTGTATAAGAGACATTTTTGGGTGTATATTCATTTTCGTTCGTGGCAGGTTTACCGATAATGGCCGAAGCAATCCCGTTGATTTCTACTTCTGATGAAGCTTGAATTCCTTGAAGCCAGAAGGCGACAGGCTGCTTCAAGGGATCTATTAGAATGCTCAGCCGATACGTTCCGTACCCGTATGAGGAGCCAGAATCCTTATTCAGCACATCTCCCCAGTCTCCTGGAACCTGAATATTGTGGAACTGGATTTCCTCCGACTGTAAATCTTGACGTGAAATAAATTTTCCAGGATAGAACTGCCATTGACCGTCTAGATAGAAGGGGGAGGATTTCTCCAAATCCACCCCGCGCATGTCGATTACACCACTGACAGCACGGAAGTGATCCGATGTAGGGAACATTTCGGACCAAGCCCATCGCAGACAGAGGAGGGTGCAAAGAAACAATATAATGATAGCTATATACTTAGGGGTGGTTTGATTTAATATTCGCATCATACCCAGAAATTCGACATAATTAGCGAATATTCCTCTATTTAAATGGGTCTGCGTTCATCTTCCCGAAGGGCATCGCGGTGAGAGTATCTCACAAATAAGGGGGCACCTGACAAGTCAAATCATTTGCTTATTCTGGTTGTCCGGAATAATAAATGACACGGTTGTTCCCTCATTGGGCTTACTGAATATAGACAAGCCTTGGCCGTACAATTGGATCAATCTTCTATTCGTATTGGCCAGTCCAATTCCACCCGTTCCCTTCATTGTTGAGGTTAATAGCTGATTAACCTTTTCTTGGTCCATTCCCTTGCCATTATCACTTACTTCAATTAGCGTGGAATGATTATGGCGTGTAATCCGAATATGGACCCTGCCACCGTTCTTCCGACTAAGAAGGCCGTGATTGACGGCATTTTCAATCAGCGGCTGGATCGAGAGCGGCGGGAGAAGGAAGTTGATGCCAGGTTCAACTTCCCAAACAATAGACAGTCTGCCCTCAAACCGTTCTTTTTCGATATACAAATAAGCTTCTGCAAGCTTCAATTCATGGGAAAATGAGACCAGTTCCCCTGTGTTGAGGAAATCAAAACTGATCCGCAAATAAGAGGCAAAAGCATCTCCCAAATCTCGCATCTTTTCCGTGTCTATCTCGCTAAGAGCCATAATGGAGTTAAGCGTGTTGAATAGAAAATGAGGATGAATTTGGGCTTGCAGATAGGCGGCTTCCATGCGTAACCGTTCATTTACAGATTGCTTTAGTGTAGTTAATGCCCTGATTCTATATTTTAGTTCCAGAGCGTCAACGGGTTTGGTCACATAATCGTTGGCTCCCGAAGAGAACCCGGTATAGATGTCAGCATGCTGAGCACGTGCAGTAAGCAGCAAGACCGGAAGCTCTGATACGGAATAATGCTCTCGTACTCTCTTCGTCAGCTCGTAGCCGGACATGTGTGGCATCATGACATCAGCAATAAGCAGATCCCACTTCTGTGTGCCTAGCAGCTCCAACACTTCGAGGGCTGAATGGGCTGTTGTGATGTTATACGGTTCCGTCGAAAGGATTCCAACCAGCACTTTCAGGTTGACGGGATCGTCATCCACTGCAAGAATATTTGCCCTCACCACGCTCATTAGAGGGGGAAGATTTGAAGAGGCTGCAGCTTCGTCGACGGCCTTGTCGGGTATTAGCAATCTGGAAGCTTCAACTTCACTTCCATCCATGATCTGTTGGAGGAGAAGAGGTTGGTGCGGCAATGGGAGATCTGGCGCGTTCGCTAACGGCAGATCAAAGCTGAATACGGAGCCCTTACCCGGTTCCGAGTGAACCTTCAAGGTACCGCTGTGCAATTCTACCAACTGTTTGCAAATGCTTAAACCAAGTCCGATGCCTTGCCCATTGCTTACCCCATAAGACCCTTGCTCATAGGAAAGAAACACCCGCTCCTGCGTTTCTGAATTCATGCCGACCCCGGTATCGGAGACATGGATGACGGCATATCCGTCCCGAGTCTCGGCGGAAACGGTGATCGTTCCTTCTTCCGTATATTTGAGAGCGTTATGCAGCAGATTATACAAAATTTGAACGATTCTTTTTTCATCAGCCATTACCGGCGGCATCGATTCCGCGATATCCATATGAATTTGAATGGACTTTCCTTCTGTCATAAATTTTAGCATGGCGATTACTCCGGGAATGACCGATTGAATCCTTAAGGGCTCCTGCTGCAGGATTATCCGGTGCTCTTGAAGCCGTGCTACATCGAGAAGATCCCCCAGCATATTCGTCATGCGGCGGCTTATCGTTATAAGCAGCTCCATATCCTTCAGGCTATCCGCATTCATCTTGTCTTTCTCTTTGGTTACAACGGTTTCTGCGATATTCATAATACCGTGCAGCGGCGATCTCAGTTCGTGCGACGTATTGGCGAGAAATTGGTCTTTCATTTTGTTTACTTTTTTTAACTGCTCATTTAGTATCGCGTTCTCTCGGGAATTCCTGAAGTATTTCTTGAACCAATAGGTGGAAAATCCGATAAAGGCCGCGATGATATCGATTGGATAATAGACGGTTATAACGGGTCCCACTGATCTCCACGTCAGGTTGGATATGATGCTTACAGAGGCTAACAGCAAGAAGATGATGTCTTTGTCGGCCTGTTTCTTGAAAATCATTGTTCCTACTATGTAAATAAACCAAATAAGCGGAATAAAAGTGAAGGCAATAATTAATTTTGAATCAATTGCTTTATGTACAAATGAAGCGGGTACGATCAATAGTATTCCTGTAATGGTAACCAGTGCTGCTGTGTATATTTGCAGCCATACATTTCGTATAGGAGCATCAGAGAATCTTCTAAAAACAAGAAGCACAAAAAAGTTTTGCCACAGAAGCGAGATCACCCTGATTTTAACTGCCCATGTATAATTAATGGGAAGCCATTGCAAGAGCACATGATCATTAGTGCTTACAATTAATATGCCAACCACCAGCGTTAACAGACCCATAATCAACAAGGTACGTTCTCGAGGATTGAATAAGTAGAGAATACAAGCATATAAGCCATGAAGCAGCAAAATAATAAAAGTAACGATTTGAAATCCAATGGAGTACCCACGCACGTGGTCAATCGCTGCCTGAGAGCCGAAGCGAATGGAGCGATTGATCCCGCCACCATTGGGGTTGTCGAAGTTGGCAACGCCAATAAGCAATTCAATCTCCGTTGTGCCTTCGATAGAGTAGGAAGCGGTGTAGGAGACATTCTTGGGCGTGTATTCATACGCGTTCGAAGCGGGGCTCCCACTACCGCCTGAGGCTACGCCATTTATTTCTACTTGCGATGAAGCTTGAATGCCTTGAAGCCAGAATACAACAGGTTGCTTTAGCGGATCGATTAAAATCCGCAACCGATACGTTCCGTATCCATACGAGGAGCCAGAATCCTTATTCAGCACATTGCCCCAGTCTCCTGGAACCTGAATATCGTGGAACTTGATTTCCTCCGACTGCAGATCTTGACGTGAAATTAATTTTCCAGGGTAGAATTGCCATTGACCATCCAAATTGAAGGAGGAGGCTTTCTCCAAATCTACCCCGCGCATGTCGAGTACACCACTGACAACACGAGAGTGTGCCGATGGAGGGAACATTTCGGACCAAGCCCATCGCAGACAAAGGAGGGTGCAAAGAAACAATATAATAATAGTTATATATCTAGGTGTGGTTTTATTTAATATTCGCATCATACCCAGAAATTCGACATAATTAGCTAATATTCCTTTAGAAATTATTTGTTTAATGTTTTTAAGCTATACTATAACCTTTTCCGCCAACAGGCCTTATCTGGGTTGCTTCGACACCGGCTATTAGTGGCATGGCAAGCTGGATAGATGCTTTTGTTTCTTCTTGTGCAAGGGAAGCTGCATGTGCTTCTTCATGACTCCAAACTTCTGTTACCCATACAGTATCAGGCTCCGTATCCGAGACATTGACGATATATATTTCGCATTCCTTAACAGACTGAGCGGCCGCGGCGCCGTCCAGCAGAATTTGTACCAAAGCGTCCCGCTGACCAGGTTTAGCCGAGAATTTAACATACATTCCGAATTTGCTCATTTTGAACACCTTCCTTAACTTAGGTAATTACTTGTCCTATTCTTTGTCAAACCATACCATCCTTCTTGCGAGCAGCTGGTTATTGTGATGAGATTTCTCCATATATCCTGTCGGCTTGTAGCCCCATTTGGACAGTTGATTTTCCAAGTGCCTTGTTTCCCGTTCTTCCCCATTAGGACCTAAAATCAGTCTGCCCCCAGGTGCAACATAGTGGTTTAATAAACGCTCAAGAAAACTTCTTTGCTTATTTACGGGTACGTAGCTGAGTTCTTTTACACAAACAAAATCATACTTCTCCGCTTCAGGTTTCCAATACATGGCATTACCAATAAACAGCCTATCTTTCCAATCGGGAAGTCTTTGTACCGCTAAATCGATAAGGCCTTCTGAAATGTCTAGCCCATAAAATTCAACGGAGTAATACCCCAGGCTTTTCGTCCACCTATCCAATGACTCCAGCAAGTAACCATTAGCACAGCCAACATCAATGAAGGAACCATTTTTGTGGATCGCTTCAAGTATCATGAAATGGGACTGAAAGTAATGATGCTCATTTCCACTATGCCCGGATTGACCTCTTGGATTATCACTTGCTATATAATGACTTGAGAAATGCTGCTTGTTAATTTCATACCACTCTTCTTCTGTAATTATCCCTTGATCTAAAGCATTCTGCTGCTCTTCATTAAATTCATATGCTCGGTTAATTATTTTTTGTAAAGACTTGTCTTTCATCCTGTCTAACACCTCCATGAAAAATGTGTTCCTTATAAATAATAAGGTTTTTTACGGAAATGTATATACTTATTATGGAAATTATTGATTAAAAAAGCCTACAATGCATTACGGATGCTGAGGATATATTTAGCCGTATCGAGAGGGTTGACGCCCCGCCGTTTGCGCTCTGCCTTCACGTCTGGGGGACATTCCTCGTAACCATCGAAGAGGGTGGACAACGATGCACGGCCTTTCGTAAGCGAACCTAGCTTAACGGAGTAGTCCAGCGAAGTCGCGACGGGGATCCGGCCATGGATGGTCATTCGGTCGCCATGCAGCAAAGGCGTCTCGAATGTAGCCCTCATGAGGACAAGATCATTCATGACTTTGCTCCGTACTCTTCAGGTACGGTTAGACGGAATTGCAGAATAGGCTCCAGAAGCTTCGTACCTATGCGGTTTAATCCGTCCATGATAGCCATTGGAGTGGCGACTACGAAATCCAGCGGATGGGTATGCCAGACATGATGCTGCCCTTCTACCAGGGTCACACGCAAGTCGACAACCTCCCAGCCGAACATGCCTTGCTGCAAGGCCTCCGGCACACGACGAGCCACCTCGTTCTGATATTGCGGCAGCAAGTCTTCTGTCCGGACCTGGCCGCTATACTCCAGGCCGGTACGGCGTGGCAGCGGTTCCATCTTAAATCGCAAGATTGCCCAGCAGGGTTTGGGCATCGTATAGGCAATGAAGCCTTCCCCGGCACCGCACAACGTTTCCTTGTATATGACGGATGGCTGACCGAATGTAACCCTAAGGCCAAATCGGCTTTCAAGTAATCCGTCTAATACCTCAAGCTGGATGGGTCCCATCACCTTCAGATGCAATTCCCGTTCCTCCTGCAGCCACTGTAGAGCGAGGACAGGGTCCTCATCCGCAAGTTCTTGGAAAGCGGCAATGACACGGGGATACTCTTGCTCATTGGCCCAGTGTACCTGCACGGTCAAGAGGGGGACCGCCAGCTTGGCTTCCTCCGGAATAAGCTCACCACTGCCGATTACGTCGCCAACCTGGACATGCTGCATACCGCAAACAGCCGCGATATCACCGGCTTCAAGCAAGCCGATATCTTCGGATTTTGGACCATCGATTTTACGGATTTGTGTGATTTTCTCATCGAGCCCCTGAGTCAGATTGTGCACGATATCGCGGTTGCGGATCGTTCCTTGATACAATCGAATAAATGCAATACGTCCCATTGATTTATCTCTTTCGATCTTGAAGACAAGCCCCGATACAGGTCCTGCTGATACCCCACTCGGTGCAGGCAGGTATGTGATGATGGCATCCAGCAGCTCTTTAATGCCGATCCCCTTGCTTGATGAACCATAAAGAACCGGAAATAAGGCGCATCTATGTGTCAGGGACTTAAATTCCGACTTCCATTCCTTGAGATCCAGTGATGGATCAGGCATGCCTTCATTCAGGTAGCGCTCGAGCAGCGTTTCATCCGTCTGAGCCAACGTTTCCACCAATTCCGTCTGGGCAGTAAGAAAAGCAGGCCCGTCATTCGGATCTTGTGAAGCAGGGAAGGCCGACCAAAGATCGAAGGTGCCTTGGAACGTTTCGGCTTTACCCTTCACAAAGTGAACCGGCATCGCTGCAGGAGACAGGTGCTTTCGTATGTCGTCCAATACACGGTCTTCCTCTGCCCCGATCCGGTCCATCTTGTTCACATAAATGATGGTCGGTATGGAAAGCTTACGGAGAGCGTGCCATATGGCTTCTGTTTGTGCCTGCACGCCCTCCACGGCTGATACAATTAGCACGGCGCTGTCCATTACCCGCAGCGTGCGTTCTACTTCGGATAGAAAGTCGAAGTGACCTGGCGTGTCTACCAAATTGACGAAGACGTCCTTCCATTGGAACAGGGTCACCGCCGCGCGCACCGATATGCCCCGTTCGCGTTCGACCTCCAGCCAGTCCGTCTGGGCGGTGCCCCGGTCCACGTTGCCAAGCGTGCGGATACGTCCGCTTTCATATAAGAGATGCTCGGTCGTTGTGGTCTTGCCGGCATCGACGTGAGCAAAAATGCCCACATTTCTCCGTACGGTTCGATTGTCTTTCTCCATTACCGTAACCCCTTTGTTTTTCACGAACTTTGGTTCATTATAACATGGCAGTTAAAGGTGTGGCTTCATCATGTTGGCGGGAATTATGGCTATCGGGTACTTCTTGCATCTCATTGAGTTTGCGTTATGGATGTTGAATCTGCGTTATATACACGTATTCTTAAATCATTTAATCTTTAAATACAGCGGAAGCAGGCGTCAATGAAAGCGATTGCCAAATAAGTTTCCGCAGCCACATACACACTTTGGGAGGTCATGTTATGAAACAATCTATGAAGCGCTTGTTGACTGCAGGCTTAATTTTCACCATGTTCGCAGTGCTGCTTGCTGCTTGCGGCGGTGGTGGAACGAATACAACCGACAACAATTCGGGACAGACGACAGACAATCCAGACAAGCCGTTCGCCGGAAAGAAGCTGTCGATCGTGACTGCCAACCACCCATGGGGCGACGCCATTAAAGAAATGCTGCCGGAATTCGAAGCGAGCACGGGGATGAAGGTAGACGTGCAAAGCTTTTTTGAAGACCAATTGGCCCAAAAGCTGACTGTGCAAATGACCGCCGGTTCCGTAACGCCAGATGTATTCATGTACAGCCCTCTCCAGCAAGCAAAGCTGTTCGTCAAGAACGGCTGGATCTACCCGCTTGACGATTACGCCAAAAAAGAAGCCGCCTACGACTTCGACGACTTCTCCAAAGCTTCCGTCGGCTCCAACATGATAGACGGAAAGCTCTATGGCATCCCGATCATAACGGAACAGCATATCTTGTATTACCGTAAGGATCTGCTGCAGCAAGCCGGCATTGCCGTTCCCAAAACGATGGACGAGCTATTGGCGGCAGCGCAAAAGCTGCACGATCCCAAGAAAGAAATATACGGCTTCGCCGCACGCGGCCAGCGTTCTCCACTCGTGTCGCAAATCTCCTCGTTCATTTATTCCGAGGGCGGCGATTTCATGAAGGACGACAAGGCGACAATCAATACGCCGGAAGCGATCAAAGGCATGACGACCTATGCCACATTGCTCAGAGACTACGGCCCTCCGGGCGTCTTGAACATGTCTTGGCCGCAAGCAATTGGTGTTTTCGCGCAAGGAAAAGCTGCCTTTTTCGCCGACGCCAACTCGTTATTCAAGAATGCAACGGATCCGGAGAAATCGAAAATTGCCGATCAGGTCGGGTTCGCCGTGTTCCCTGCAGGCAAGGAAGGGTCACAGCCGTTTAACATTACGTCTTGGGGTCTGGCTATGAACGCCAAAGCCGAAAATAAAGACGCAGCATGGGCATTCATTCAATGGGCTTCCAGTAAAGAGATTGTGCTGCTCACTCAGCAAAAAGGAAACCCGGGTGCCCGCATGTCAGTATGGGATAACCCGGAAGGCATAACCGCGTTCCCTAAAGAGCTCGCAGAGGTAACGAAGGAAACGCAAAAAGGCGGCGTAGATCATTCCCTGCCGCCTGTCGACAAGGTTAGTGAAGCACGTGACATCATCGGTGCGATCGTCCAGAAGTCGATCAGCGGAGAAGACATCAAAGCCGCCGCCGAGCAGGCTAATAAAGAATTTCAGGTGCTGATTGACAAGGAAAAAGGAAAATAACGCGAGCGGAAACGGGGGGTGCACCTTTTTGCGGTGCATCCTTTTGCTTACCCGGAGACCGAAATGGAAAGGATGATACTAGTGCCGACAAACTGGTTTGACCGCAACCTCAAATGGATTTACACCATGCCAGCGGTTTTGTTTGTTCTTCTGATGATGGTATTCCCTATTCTGTATACATTTAGAATCAGCTTCTATGAATGGAGCATGTCGTCAACCACGAAACCGATATGGGTAGGGCTCGACAATTATGTATCCCTGCTCTCAGACCCGCGGTTTTGGGAATCTGTCCAAAATACGTTCGTTTTCTCGGCAGGCGCTCTGATCCTCGAAACGGTGCTTGGCATAGCGATCGCTATGCTGCTGTATCGCGATTTTCTCGGCAAAAATATAGTCAAAACGCTGTTTTTACTGCCGATGGTAGCCACTCCCGTCGCGATGGGCCTCGTGTGGCTGCTCATTTATGAGCCATCGATCGGAGTCGCCAACATGCTGCTCAAATGGCTTGGTATGGACCCCCAGTTGTGGATCGCATCGCCGAGCCAGGTTATCCCATCCTTGATCATCATCGATGTATGGGAATGGACGCCGATGATCGCCCTGATCATCATGGCCGGGTTAGCGACGCTGCCTTCGGAGCCTTATGAGGCGGCCAACGTGGACGGAGCAACAGGCTGGCAGAAGTTCATGCATCTCACGCTGCCGATGCTGCGCCCAACGATTATCGTTGCCGTTATGCTGAGATTGATCGACGTTTTGAAAACGTTCGATATTATCTATGCAACAACGCAGGGGGGGCCGAATTTGAAATCCGAGACGCTTAATATTTATGGCTATACGCTCGGCTTCCAGTACTTCAAGCTCGGGACGGCATCATCGCTGCTGGTAGTCTTTTTCGCGCTGGTCATGGGATTCACCCTTATTATGATTTGGCTGCGCAAACGTCTGGAGGTGTCTTCATGAAGAATAAGCAACGGATGACAAAGGTCATCTTATCCAGCTTGACGCTAGCCGTCGTTCTTGCTTTCTCGTTTCCGTTTATCTGGATGCTGTTAGCTTCCTTTAAGACGCAGTCGCAAATTATGTCGACCGATCAATTTTTCGTGTTCAAGCCTACGGGTAAAAACTATGAAAGCGTCTTTCAGCAATACGATTTTCTGAAATATATCGTCAACAGCTTCATTGTTGCACTCGGCTCGACGCTCGGCTCGCTCCTGCTGGGGCTGCCCGCCGCTTATGCCATCGCCCGTTACCGTTTGCAGGGACTCGGTCTTATTATTCTCGTAGCACGGATTATTCCAGGAATCACCTTCCTGATTCCATGGTTCATTATTTTCTCCAAGCTGGGGTTGGTTGACAGCTTTACGTCGCTTATTCTGAGCCATATGCTCGTTGGGCTGCCATTTATTATTTGGATTATGATTTCATTCTTTGAAGGTCTTCCACAAGAAATCGAGGAGGCCGGCCTGATCGACGGCTGCACACATTCACAAGTATTCCTGCGTATCGTGCTTCCCATATCGGGTCCTGGCATTATCACATCATCTCTGTTATCATTTATTTTCTCGTGGAACAACTTCATGTTCTCGATCATTTTGGCCGGCGACAAGACGAAGACGCTGCCCGTCGCCGTATTCAATTTCATGTCCTATTCGGAAATTAACTGGGGTGCCTTGATGGCTGCAGCCTGTATCATTACGCTGCCGGTCCTCGTGATTGCACTGTTGGCACAGCGCTATATTGTCAGCGGTCTTGCAGCAGGTGCGGTGAAGGGGTAAATCGCGGAGGAATACAAACCGAAAATACAATCCGAAAATACAATCCGGTAAGGGGCGGTCTGCCGATGACGGGAAAGCCGACGATATTCAGCAAGGTGATCGTACTGATTGTGCTGCTGCTAACGCCTGTGCTCATTTTGTACATTTACACGAACAAGGTCAGCATGGATGTAGTAAGAGACCAAATTGAATCATCGAGTATCAGCCAGCTATCCTTTTTCCTGCAGCAGCTGGATACTACAGTCGAGCAGCTTGCGATGTTTCCCGGCATTCTAAGCTCGGACCCTTACTTAAGTGAGTTTGTCGATCACAGATCGGATAAGCCTTACGATAGGCTGAAGGAGCAAACGCGTCTAATGCAGAAGCTCAGTCTGCAGAGTGTTTCCAGTGCTTGGACGAACGACTTGACGTTATATTTGCCCGGAGACCGCATGGTGATTTCCTCCAATATATTTAAAGACTACAGTTCGGAAGATGTCAACAAATTCGCACCGCTCACGAATTGGAGCTATGACGCTACCGTTCGGGGGGATGCAAGGACACCCGGGGCCCGTTTTGTCCGGCAAATTGTCGATCCCGTACATGCAACTCAGGCATCCGAAATCAACGCGATGATTCAAGTAAGCTTCCCGGTTACTAACGTTTCTTCCATGCTGGACCAAGTGAAGACTGGTGGCAAAGGCGATCCGTTTCTTTACCGCAATGGCTTCCCGCCTATCGGCAGCAAGACGATGAATGACAGCTTCGTGAAAGATTTAAACAGCCTGCTTGACGGTCAAGTCATGCAAGATAGCGGGCGCCTCGTGACGACGCTTGCTGGCAGGGAGGTTAAGATATACTATGTGAAATCCAAGCAGCTCGGCTGGTATCTGGTTGATTATGTGCCCGTCGCCAGCATTTTGGCTCCGATCCGCGAAACGAATGCTTTCTTTTATACTACGCTCGGGATGCTGCTGGCCATGAGCCTGCTGGCCGCCTACTTGCTTTACCGGAACGTCCAGAAACCGATTGGCAAGCTGGTGCGTGGTGTGCAGTTGCTTAAGAAGGGCGATTTGTCCGCCCGAATCAGCTACCGCCCACATAACGAGTTCGATTTCTTATTCGAACGCTTCAACGAGATGGCTGAACAGATTCAAGATCTGGTTCAGCGGGTTTACGCCGAGAAAATCCGCCTGCACGAAGCGACGCTGAAGCAGCTTCAGGCCCAGATCAATCCGCATTTTCTTTATAATAGCCTGTTCTTCATCGTCAATACGGCGCTGCTTCAGGATACGAAATCCGTCGTGGCGATGGCGCAGAATTTGGCAGAATATTATCGGTATACGACGCGCATGGAAGACCGGACAGCTCCGCTCCGCGAGGAGTTAAAGCTCGTCGACAATTATTTGACGATCCACAACCTGCGGCTGCAGAGGCTCCATTACGAAATCGGGGTTCCGGAAGCGATGCTTGATCTACAGCTCCCGCGTCTGCTGCTGCAGCCGATCGTAGAGAACGCAATCGTCCACGGCATCGAAAACAAGCCGGGAGAAGGCATCATCCGCATTACCGGAGTCATATATGATGAATCCTGCGAAATCGTTGTGGAGGACAATGGAGTCGGGATGGCCGATGAAACCTTTGCCCAAATGGAACGGCAGCTTGTCCTTCAGAGGGAGGCGTCATCCGGATTCGGCGTTTGGAACGTGAATCAGCGCTTGCATTACGTGTTCGGGGAAGGAGCGGGTCTTCGTTTATCCCACAGTCCGCTCGGCGGATTGCGCGTCACCTTAACATGGAGGAGGGATTCGGCGCATGGCACAGCTATTGATCGTGGATGACGAAGCCCACGTTGTGGAACGACTTGCCGAGCTTGTCCCTTGGGAGCAGATCGGCATAGCATCCGTGCATAAGGCATACTCTGCTTATGAAGCACTCGAGCTGCTGAGCCTGCAGGCTATCGATATCGTCATTACGGATATTCGGATGCCGGGCATGTCAGGTCTGGAGCTGTCCGAGCATATTCGAAACAAGTGTAAAAAAACGAAGTGTATTTTGCTGTCGGGACATGCCGAGTTCGAATACGCCAAAGAAGCCATCCTTCACGGTACGGCAAGCTATTTACTCAAACCGGTATCCGACGAGGAACTGCTCGCTACCGTCTCCCGTGTCCTGCAGACGCTTCGTGAGGAATGGAACGCGATTATTTCGCAGGAGCGGATCGCACGGACGCTTCGTGAAAATTTGCCGCAGTTAAGAAGTACTCTGCTTAGCGAGCTTCTCCTAGGGAAACGTTATTCGGAGAGCGATCTGCAGGATAAAATGGCGATGCTGGGTGTGCCCGATTTTTTTGGAAAATCGTTCTCACTTCTGCTTGTCCGTCTTGAAAAGCCCTTCTATGGATACGAGCAGCGCAGCCTGGCGCTTGTGGAATACGCGGTAGGCAACATGGCGGAGGAGCTGTTCGCCCCCAATTACAAGCTCTGGTATGGCAAGGATACGCATGATTATCTCGTTTTTGTTATGACAACGGAATCAAGTGAGAGCTGTGAGGCTGAGCAGCAGCAGCTCACGCTCGAACGCACGGCTGCGCAACTGCAGGATGCCATTCATACGTATTTAAAAGGTGAGGCTACAGTATTGATCAGCGGCACAGGAACGTTTCCACAGGATTTGTCCGCTCAATATGATGGAACATTGTGGACTCTGCGCAGAAGGGTTGGTGCAGAACAGGACTTGATTTTGACCGTGTCGAACGCTGAGCAGGAGAGGACGGAGGTACGGTCCATCGCTTCCCTGTATGAGCTGCCGACACTTGCGCAGCTTCTTGAGGCGGGCCAATGGGCAGTTGCCGATCAGCGGCTAGAGCGGATATTTGAAGAGCTTCGGAGCAAGCGCAGCGAGGTCGAGGAGCTTCTGCTCGAGGCGTATTTCGCTATTGCCTCAGCCGCTGCTTATTACGCCCATAAGAACGGCCGCCCGCTCTCCGGACTGATCGGGGCCGGCTACGATAAGCTGCTGCAAGGAGTGCCATACCGGTCCGTCGAGCAGCTCGAAGATTGGACGACTGCGGTCATGAGCAGTCTCCGCAGCGAAACCGAAAGCGAAACAAAAGATTCGCGCACAAAGCTGATTGCCAGCGTCCAGCAATTCGTCGAACAGCATCTGGCCGATGACGTTTCCTTGACGGCCATTGCAGTTCATGTTTATATGCATCCTGTTTACATCTCCAAAATCTATAAGCTGGAAACCGGCGAGAACGTGAGCGATTATGTATACCGGCTTCGGATGGAAAAGGCGGTGCAGATGCTTTTGCACACGCCGAGCAAAATTTATGAAATAGCGGCCAGTATTGGCTATCAGCGGGCGCATTCGTTCATCCATGTATTCAAAAAGCATACGGGACTCACGCCGCAGGAATATAGAGACATGTACGCTCTCCAATAATCTAACCTATACGAGGTGACGCATAAGCCATGACATGGACACCAAACGAAACATCGGAAGATACACCGCCGACACCATACGCATTCGTCGATCTAGACGCTGTAGAGCTTAATATCGCACGGATGGCCGATAAACTGGCTTCATATACAATCAAACACCGTCCCCACATTAAAACCCATAAGTCGCTGCGGCTTGTGAATATGCAGCTTGCCGCTGGCGCGATTGGCATTACAGTCGCCAAGCTGTCGGAGGCGGAAGCTTTCGCGGATGGAGGCATCAACGACATACTTATCGCTTTTGCGATTGTTGGAGAGCAGAACCTCGAAAGACTGGAGCGGCTGCACCGGCGAATTACAGTCGCCGTAACCGTAGATAGCTGGGAGGCGGCGCAAGGATTGTCGGCTGTTGGCGTTCGGGCGAGCAAGCCGGTGCGCGTCCTGATTGAGCTGGATGGCGGTCTTCATCGCGGCGGCCGGCAGCCGGGCAAGGATATTGTCGATTTCGCTATACGGCTGCGCGAGCTGCCGGGCATTCAAATCGAAGGCATCATGGCCTACTTCGGGCTTGTGTATCGCAACGGGGATCCGGCTGCAATCGCTGCTGCTGTGCAAGCCGAGTCGGAGACGATCGGCCAAGTGGTAGCGGATTTGCGCCAAGCAGGCTTTGCTATCGAAATTATCAGCTCAGGCTCAACGCCTACCGCAAAGCTGTGTGAGCACGCGAAGGGCATTACAGAAGTGCGTGCAGGCAACTATATTTTCAACGACGTTTCCGCCGTGCAGATGGGCATGGCGCAAGAAGCGGATTGCGCGCTGCGTGTTGCGGCTACCGTCGTCAGTATGCCGCTGCCCGGTATGGCGACGATCGATGCCGGCACGAAAGCGCTGACGAGCGACCGGGCACATCATAGCGACGGCTTCGGAATCATCGTCGGACAACCTGACATTACGATTGCTGTATTGAACGAAGAGCACGGCATGCTGCGGTTTGACCCGGACAAGGTATCCCTATCGATTGGTGATCGAATCGAAATTATTCCGAATCATTCGTGCGTCATCCCGAATTTGAACGATGCTATTTATGGCGTACGTAGGGGTGTCGTCTTAGAACGCATCCAGATTGATGCACGAGGATGCAACTATTAGATAAGGAATATTAGACCAAGAAACATTAGACCTAACCGACCAGAGGAGAACTGAGTGATGAGCATAAAGATCGAGGAACAGCGTGTGCTTCAAATCTTGCAGGATCTGGTGCGGATCCCAAGTGTTAATCCGAATTTGGATGGCGGCGTACCTGAACGGAAAATAGCTGATTATGTGGAAGCTTTCTTCGCCCGTCTCGGGCTTGCTTCCGAGCGGAGAGAAGTACGGCCAGACCGGCCGAATGTGATCGGCATATTGCCTGGGGTGTTGAATGACGTGCCTGGCTTGCTGCTGGAAGCGCATATGGATACGGTTCAGATCACCAACATGACGATCGATCCGTTCAGCGCGGAGCTTCGTGACGGCAAGCTTTACGGCCGCGGCGCCTGTGACACGAAGGCATCGATTGCGGCGATGCTGGTTGCGATGGAGTGGTTTGTCACGAATGACATCAAGCCTCATGTGCCTGTGTTTATGGCAGCAACTGTTGATGAGGAAGTTAACTTTCTCGGCGTGCTGGATGTACTGGAAGCGGGGCATCGTTTTGCCGCTGCTATCGTTGGCGAGCCGACCGAGCTGCAGGCAGTCGTCGCGCATAAAGGCGTCGTCCGCTGCGAAATCGAGACCATTGGCGTCTCCGCCCATTCTTCTAAGCCTGAAGAAGGCGTAAACGCCATTAGCGGCATGATGAAGGTCGTACACCATATCGATCGGACGATGAATGATCGTTTGCGCGATGTTACGCACCCGCTCGTAGGCCAAGCGACACTTAATGTGACGGAAATCACGGGAGGCGTGGCACCTAATACGATTCCGGAGCGGTGCCGGATCAAAATCGACCGGCGCACGATCCCAGGAGAAGACAGCGACCAGGTGTGGCGCGATATCCAGGCGGAGATGGCGTTATTTGCGGCGACGGATGAGCAGCTGAATCTTATCGTTCACCCGCCCTTTGTGCTCGATTACGCGATGGATACGAGTCCTGATAGCGAGATTGTCCGCTTGGTTACGGCGAAGGCTGGGGAGAAGATCGGCGAGGTTCGGACGCATGGCGTTCCATACGGTACAGATGCTAGCAAGCTGACGCACGTAGGGATACCATCGGTCGTATTCGGCCCAGGGTCGATCGATCAGGCCCATACGAAGGATGAATGGGTGGAATTAAAGCAAGTCGTGCTAGCCGCGGAAATCATCGTAGAAACTATGCTGGCATTTGGGAAATAACGCTATGGCTGTCGCTTTGAATTTTGCGGTGCAGCTTCACAGCGATAAAGAGGTATGCGTCAAAATAGTTGAATAACTGAATCTGTAGGGACGTCCATATTTTCATTGTATTCACTATCCCTTTCGATCAGGAGCCATAAGTCTTATAATTGGTCGGTTCTAATCGTTTTTGCTTGCGCTGTTCCTCTAACAGAGAGGCCATAAATGCTTGAATACTTTTGGTTTGCAGCGTAGCAAAAGCAGGATGTGCAAGGTTGCATGTTTCAAGCGGGTCTGCGGTTAAGTTGTACAGCTCATACTCGTCAGGGGCCGGCCGGGTTTTGACGGATGTAACATAGTAAGTATTCTGCGTTGACGGCATTCCTGTAGCGGGATCTGTCATGGGCTGGGAGGTAACATCTTTGCGGCCTGGGTGGCTCCAGAATTGATCATTATCAAAGTAACGGGAGTACTTCCACAATTCTTTCGTATTGTTTCTGTGCAGGCTGGAGATGACGGTTTCGATATGATTAGGTTGTACAACGGAAGGATAAGGGACTCCCAGAGGATTGATCTGGTGCTGGCCACGTGTAACATCGTCGTCACTCATAAAATAGACAGGTTCTTCGACGTGAACAGACTTGTTCTGCCTCAAGTACTCCAGACGCCCCGGATGCTCTAAATGTTCTATATGTTCCAAAAGAATCGGAGAAAGGTCTCGCCCTACAAGAGGGTGAACTTCGCTGAAGCTTCTGCGCAAGCGGCTTTGGATATCTTGAACATCTGCATGAGCCAGACCCAGCAGGGTAGGCAGCAGATCAACATGACTTGTAAGCGTATCCCAACGGGAATGCTGCGGAAAAAGATTTTTGTTATGAATGAGAAAAGGGACATGCAGCATTTCTTCGTAAGCACAGTACCATTTTTGATGAAGATGGCCGTGAGCGCCCAGTAATTCCCCATGATCAGATGTAAAAATTACGATCGTATTTTCATAGAAGGAAGAGTGGGTAAGGGCATCAATAACCTTTTGCATTTGCTGATCCGCATTTTTTTGCAGCTGATAGTAAAGCTTGCGGTACTCCCGACTGGTCGATGATGGGCTGTAACACTCTAGGATATACATATTGATAGCTGGATTGACAGCGTGGCTTGGTATTTAAGGGTTCGTTTATGGTAGGAGGTGGATGGACCATGGGCATGGGCTCCACATTAAAGTTAAATGTAGGAAGCTGTGCAGTGATCGCACCGTACAAGACAATATCGTGAGGATTCACAAATGAAGCTACTACGAGCCACGGCTTCGCTTCGTTGTCGGTTTCTTTCTCGCGGTCGAGGGACTTGATGAGATCAACTACTTCTGAAGCATAGACAATGTCTCTGCCGCTAACGCCGAAAGCAGCGGATGAGCCGGAGTTGCGCGGATTTGTACCATGGGGTTCTGGGCCGATCCAGCTGGAAAACCCGAAGCTGTCCAAATGGTTGGCCCGCAGGTACAATTCTTCTTGCTGCTTGTCAGGCACACCAGTGATGGGGTGATAGCTAGGGACGGCTTTGTGCGTACCGGGGATCACGATATTTTCGTTGGAGATATGCCACTTCCCTTTGTAATAGGTTTGGTATCCAGCCTCGCGAAAATAATTTCCAACTGTAGGCACCGTGTTTCTACCGAGCCAAAACATATCGGAATCAAAGGCCTGCTTGGCGATTCCATCTGTTTGGCTGACACCATGGAGAGAGGGGTAGTGACCGGTCAATAAGGTAGCCCGGCTAGGGCAGCAGGCTGCGCTTCCAATATAATGCCTGTGGAATTCCATACTATTAGATTTTAAAAATTCCTGTGCAGGGAGATTTTGTTTACGCCATTCCTTTATTTCCGCGTTTTCATAAACGGGGGGATACCGTTCCTCATCTACAAGGATTACGAGAAAATTAGGTTTTTCAGGCTTCTGTGAGAGAGGTTGATCCTTCATGGCATGCACATCCTAGGTTAGCGTTTTTTTACCCTAGACTATGTTGCAATGCTTTAAAAAAGAAGATAATTCTAAGAAAACGCCGGCTTTTTTGCCCGTTTCTAACTTTAGTTAGGTTTCTTTTGCGAATTAAAGCTGTATATTAGGATTGTGTTTCAAGCTTTATTTAGCAGCTTTGACCGATCTTAATAAAGGATGGATTTGTATGCCTCAATACTATTTTAGTGAAATCTGGACGCCTCTTAAATTTGTTGGAATCCGACTGTTTCGGGATGATGCTGGTGGTGTATGGATCAAGTACTGGAACAGGAAAAGAAGGCGTCTGCGTGAATGATAGACCAGGTGGCAAGGGCGGACGGCCTCACAATCCAAGCGAACAATGGAACGGTGACGATTGCTGCACAGAAATCCATTTCAAAAATCAGGAGACCTTTTTATAGAGGGTGTTCTGGTTTTTTTGGTTTTGGCGGAGTGGCTGTACCGAATTTCCTTGGAAAGTTATGTTCAGTACTGTTGAATTAGATGTCAAACCTCATATGAATTGTGGCATAATAAGGATAGAATCACTAAGTGAAGGAGGGGATTCATCATTCCTGCGACTTTTTTTCAACGCCTCAAAGCCTTTATGTGGGACTATCTGATCATTCTGTTTTATTTAGGGCTAGTGTTTGTGATCAGCGTGTTTATTTTTCCGCAAGTTCAGCAATTGTTTACTTATTCTCCGGCTTGGTCTCAATTTTATGGCTTTTTGATCGTGACGCTGCCGGTTTCCGCGTATTTTGTGATTTGTGACTCGAAGCTGGCAGGTCAGTCCTTCGGAAAAAGGAAGGCTGCCATCCGCGTGACCGATTACTCAGGAAAGCCGCTGTCTATTGCCCATTCCGTTGCCAGGACTGCAATTAAGTTTATACCTTGGGAGTTGTCCCACTTCCTTGCTCATCGTTTTGTTGTCCTCGGTGAACAGCCAGTCCCCTTTAGCTATTATGTGATTGGCGGGCTCGTGTATGGAGCCATGTTTGCTTACATCCTTACAGCTATTTTTTCAAAAAAGAAGCAGGCTTTGTATGATAGGATCGTCCGCACTAGGGTTCTAATTTCTTGACCATAAAAGTAACCGTCGTCCCTTTATCAGGAGAGCTCTCGATTTGCAGGCCTTTGCCGTACAGCTGTTTTAACCGTTGATCCGTATTGCGCAGGCCGATTCCTGATTTGCGGTTAGAGCGGCGGCTGTCGAGTAAATGACGTATCGTAAGCTCATCCATCCCCACTCCGTCATCCTTAACGGATATCTCCGCATAATCTTCGAAATCTGTAATCCGGATGTGAATCGTTCCACCTTGGATACGCATCAGGATGCCATGCCTTACCGCGTTCTCTACAAGGGGCTGAATGGAAAGGGGGAGAAGGCGCAGCTGCAGCAGCAGGCTTTCATTCACTTCCCAGGTTACCTGAAGCCTTTCTTCGAAACGCTCCTTCTCAATATACAGATAAGAACGAACAAGATTCAGCTCATGCTCAAGCGGTACAACCTGATCTGAATTCAGGAAGTCAAAGCTTGAGCGCAAATATTCTGCAAAGGCGTCAAGCAAAGCACGCATTCTTGTCGTATCGATCTCGCTGAGTGCGGCTATCGAATTCAACGTATTGTATAGAAAATGCGGCTGAATTTGCGCCTGAAGCCATGCGGCTTCCATCCGAAGCCTTTCGCGAATGGATTTCTTAATTCCAGTTAATGCGCGTACACGGGATTTCAACTCTACCGCATCAACCGGTTTGATCACATAATCATTAGCGCCTGCCACAAACCCTGTATCGATGTCTTCCGGACGATTCCGTGCGGTTAGGAGCAGGATAGGAAGCTCGGTAACCGGGAAGCGTTCACGTATGGCACGAGTTAACTCATAGCCAGACATTTGAGGCATCATCACATCCGTAATGATTAAGTCCCATGCTCTGCTATCCAGAAGTGAGAGGGCCTCCCGCCCACTATTAGCCTTGACGATGTCGTAACGCTCCAAAGAAAGGACATTGACTAAGATACTCAAGTTAAGTGGGTCGTCATCGACGATCAAGATGCTGGGATTGTCAGCAGCAAGTATAGAGGACGGCTTAGAACTTGTCGGGGTAAGAGATGACATGGATGCAAGGGATACAGCCATTTCTGAATAGGTCTGAGAGAGCAGGGCAGGAACGGCGGCTTCTTGCTGTAGTGGGGCATCGGAAACCGGCAAGGTAAAGGCAAATACGGATCCCTGGCCTGGCGTAGAGGTGACCGTAATCGTTCCTTGATGCAGCTCCACAAGCTGCTTGCTGATGCTTAAGCCAAGCCCCAGCCCGCTTGCGCTAAGTGTTCTGTCCAAATTGCCCTGATCATAGGGCTCGAATATTCTTAGTTTCGTCTTCTCATCTATACCGGTTCCCGTATCCGTTATAAGTATAACTGCGATACCATCTTTTATTTGAGCCTCAATGGTAATCGTTCCTTCGTGTGTGAATTTTACCGCATTGTGGAGCAAATTAAAAAGGATTTGAATCAGGCGGTTTTCATCGGCCATAACAGGAGGAAAGGCAGCAGGGACGCTATTGATCAAGCGGACAGACTTGTCTCCAGTCATGAAACGGATCATATCGATCACGCCCGAAGCAACAGTTTGCAGCCGAAGTGGAGCGACATGAAGCTGAATGCGGCTCTCCTTAAGGCGGGTTAAATCAACCAGGTCATTCAGCATGTAGGACATTCTTCTGCCAACAGAAATAAGCAGCTCCATGTTCTTCCTGTTGGTGTCCTCGTCATAGCGGTTGTCGCTGCTGATTATGGTTTGGGCGATGCTCATCATACCGTGCAGCGGATTTCTTAATTCATGCGAGGTGTTGAGCAGAAAGTCATCTTTTCGCTTATCTGCTTCCAGCAATTGTCCGGCTAGCTCGGCCGTCTGCGCAGAACTGCGAAGATAGCGTTTAAACCAGAATAATGCGAGAGCTACGAAACAGGCAATGATATCAAGGGGATAGAAACCCATTTCCATCCAACCCGTATTTTTGATCGCACCCCAGACTACGTTGGTTGTAATGCCGGTCATACCTAACAGTAAATAGATGGCGTCCTCATTGCCCTTCAAAACTGCACGGAAGGATAACACGGGAACGATGAAGAACGGAATGAGGACGAACAGGGTATGAATAGCATCTGTAAGCATTACATATTTGACAGGCGTGAACAGTACGATGATTGAATAAACGGCAGCCAATGCGGTGTACGCGCGCAAGCCCTTGAGGTTTGCATATTGAGGCAATAGCAGACAGGTATATTTAAATATGAATAGGGCGACACCAAGAAAGGACAGATAATATAGCTTCAGGCACCATTCAAAGCTAATCGGCAGCCAAGTGAGCAAAAGCCGATCGTCGTCAATAAGAAGAGTGATAATTGCACAATTAATCAGCAGGGAGAAATAGAGCAGCGCCTTCTGGCGTGATCCCAGGAAATATAAGAAAAAAGCATATAAAGAGTGCATCAGAAGAATAAGGAACACGGCCATTTGCGACCCAGTGGAGAACGACACTGTCTTGCTGATTGCACGTTCGCTTCCGAACTTGATGGGCCATACAATACCGCCCATAATGCGGTCGTCGTAGTTAGCGACATGAAGAATGATCTCAATTTCATTGCGGTCCGTTGTGAAGGAAACGGTATATGGGACATTCCGCGGTGTGTACAGATTAGCACTCGAAGCGGGCTGCCCGGATTTGGCTAGTAATTGACCATTTACGTACAACTCGGAGGAGGAGGGTACACTTGGAACACGGATGCTGTAGATTTGCTTCGCTTCGGGTTGAATCAGCATGCGGATGCGGTAGGAGCCGTAGCCGAAGGTAGAGTTCTTCTCTGGTGACAAGCTGTTGTTCCATTTTCCGGGAACCTGAATAAGCTCTCGTTCGTCAGGAATGGGAGCAGGATGGCCACTGTTTGGCATAAGAAAGAGATGAGGATAAAATTCCCACTGACCGTTCAGCGGAATCGCACTCTCCTTGGTAAAATCCCAATTGCGCAAATCCAGCTGACCTTGAACCGCTTGAGGGTGATCAGGCAGGGCTGGAAGCATAATCCAGAGTAAGCGTACACTAGTCAGTAGAAGAAAGAATACACCTATAGTAAAAAAAATTTTTCTTTTAATCATCATAATGGTATAAATTTCGACAAAAAAAGTTAGATCCCTTCCTGCGCCGTTACTCAGCAATATCTTCCACCTTTGGTTCTTTGCATACATAAAAAAGAAAGGAATATCTAATTTCCTTGCTTTAATAAAAAATTTTTGGGACAATGATACACAGAGGATTAGACTCGACTGTTTTATATAGAAACGGCTGGCATTTTAAAGTTTTGAAAAGAGGATGGGCAATGAATAAACACTCCATTTATGGATTAACATTTGATCAATTGACAGCTTGGCTGGCGGAATATGGGCATAAAAAATCCCGGGCCTCCCAAGTCTGGGACTCGCTATACAGAAAAAGGGTTACTGACTTTTCAGAAATGGATGCTAATAAAGAGTGTGTGCAATTATTGGCAGAGCATTTCGTCATTCAAACCTTAAACGAGCATCTGAAGCAAGAATCACAGGATGGAACGATTAAGTTTCTGTTCAAGCTCAGGGATGGCGATTTGATTGAAACGGTATTAATGAGGCATAAATACGGCTTGTCAGTTTGTGTCACGACCCAGGTAGGCTGTAACATCGGGTGCAGCTTTTGTGCGAGCGGGCTGTTGCCCAAGAAGCGCGACTTATCCAGCGGCGAAATTGTAGAGCAGATCATGAAGGTTCAGCAGCATCTGGACAAGGCGGGACTGGATGAGCATGTGAGCCACGTTGTGGTCATGGGCATAGGTGAACCCTTTGATAATTTCAAGAACCTTGTAGACTTTATACTTGTGATTAAAGATCAGAAGGGGCTGGACATTGCAGCCAGACATATCACGGTCTCGACAAGCGGCCTTGCCAATAAAATCTATGAATTCGCAGATATGAATCTGAAGGTTAACCTGGCGATCTCTTTACATGCGCCTAATAACGAGCTTCGAACGCAGATCATGAAAATAAACCGTGCGATCCCGATGGAAAAATTAATGCAAGCCATTGATTACTATTTGGAAAAAACGAAAAGAAGGATTACGCTGGAATATATCCTGCTTAAGGATGTCAATGATCGCAAGGAGCATGCCCTGGAGCTCGCTGAGCTGATCAGCGATAAACGGCAACTCGCCAATGTGAATTTAATCCCCTATAATCCAGTAGACGAGCATAGCCAGTATCAGAGGAGCGAGAAGGCGTCCGTGCTAGCGTTCTACGATATATTGAAAAAGCAAAATATTAGCTGCAGTATTCGCCTAGAACATGGAACGGATATTGATGCTGCGTGCGGACAATTGAGAAGCAAACAAGTCAAGAAAGAAGCCGTGGAGAACAACCCAGGCCAGCAAAGTACTGTAACGTAACAGGGTCATAAGGTAATAGGGTGTGGAATTGCAGCCGCTAACAAGATCCTACTATATATATTTAGTTATGAGCACTGTCCCAATGGTTCAGGAAACATGGAGCGTCTGCAGTAACTGCAGTTTCTGCTGCTTTTAACGATGTTTTTCATCGTTAAAGTAAGTGTTTCCAGGCCAATTAAAACGTTAACGATGTTTTTCATCGTTAAAAGAGGTCGGATGGCCGCCTCAGGGTGAATAAGAGGGATTTAACGATGAAAAACATCGTTAAATCAAGGATGTAGAGAGGACCTGCTGCTTTTAACGATGATTTTCATCGTTAAAGTAGCAGGTCTTCTCTTTTGTGCGTGCCGGCGGGGCTGTTCCTCATCCCCAGCGCCTTTGCCCCGGTAAATCTCCTACAAACAAGAGAAAACCCTTGCTGGCTGTCCGTTTGAGCTTGGTGTTCGTGTGATTCGTGGGATTGTAGCTAAAGAGGGGGAATGGCTGTGGGAGGAAGAGCAGTAGCGTCCGCCTTTAAAGATTTGTTCCTACCTCATCATGCATACCATTCAAGTGAACAAATTTTTAACAGCGGCTGGATCCCACAGTCATTCCCTCAAGCAACGCACCCAAGTCACGAACAGGCTCATCAAAGGACGCTGCAAGGGACTGTTGACAAAAGCCAATTTTTCGAAAAAAGACTTTTAGATTCCCAGTGTTTATGCGGGTTCTCAAACGTCAATTTCGTCAAAAAGGTAATTTGTCAACAGTCCCGCAAAGCGTTTTTCTTACTTAAAAATCAAAGTTGTCCGGGTCCGGACCAACGCGTTGATCCTGGTTCAACCCATCGATTTGGGCGATATCTGCAGCTGTTAGCTCAAAATCAAATACAGACGCGTTTTCGATAATGCGATGCTCTTTGGTGGATTTAGGAATCGTTACAACGCCATGCTGTAAATCCCAGCGCAGAATGACTTGGGCAACCGATTTGCCATGCTTGCTTGCGATTTCCTTTAAGACCGGGTGATCCAAGAGCTGGCCTTGCATTAACGGAGACCAGGCTTCCAGCTGAATGCCCTGTTCTTTGGAGAAGCGCAGCAGTTCTTTTTGACTTAAAAGAGGGTGGTATTCTACTTGGTTGACCATAGGTCTAACTTCGGCATCCTTCATTACATCTTCGAGATGATGAATTTGGAAATTGCTTACCCCGATTGCTTTTACCCGGCCTTCCTTGTATAAGGTCTCCAAAGCTCTCCACGCCTCTTTATACTTACCTTTAACCGGCCAATGAATGAGATACAGATCGAGATACTCCAGACCGAGCTTGTTTAAGCTTGTTTCATATGCCGCGAGTGTTGATTCGTAGCCAAGGTCGGCATTCCAAACTTTTGATGTTACGAAGAGCTCCTCTCTGGGGATTTGGCTCTCAAGCAAGGCTTCGCGGATTCCCTGACCGACACTGGTTTCATTCTCATATATAGCGGCAGTATCGATGCTGCGGTAACCATGCTTGACGGCTGATTTTATAGCCTGTACCAATTCTGAGCCTTCTTCTACTTTAAATACCCCGATGCCAAACCAGGGCATTTGTATACCGTTGTGCAGTGTTGTTGTATCCTGTAGATTTAGATTTGTCACCATATTGAATTGCCTCCTAAATATATTGTTTTGTATTAGCATTCACGGGTTCTTTTAAAGGTTCTTCCACAGGTGCTTCTGTAGATGTTTTAAAAGATTTTTTTAATGATGCTGTTAATGATTCTTTCTTGAGGGCTGCCTCATCTTTTCTTTCCAATTTACGTGCCCAGCCTGTCAAAATCACAGCTCCAAGCACCATTAATGCGCCAACCCACGTTGTATGAATCAGCCCCATTTTCGCAGTAACAATTCCCCCCAGAAACGCTCCAATCGCAATGCCTGCATTAAAAAGCGGCAATATTGACAGCAGAAGCTACATCAACTGATTTAGGGGCATATCGTTCAGCCAGCATAACCACATACACCTGCAGTCCTGGTACATTCATAAAAGCTAATAATCCCATAAAGAAAATGGTTACTAGGCCTGCAGCTTTAAATGGTGCTGTGAACAACAAAATGAGGAGGACAATGGATTGCAAAGCAAACATATAGAACAAGGCGGAAATGGGCTTGCGGTTGGCCGCTTTTCCCCCGATAACGTTGCCGATGGCAATGGCTATTCCGTATAAAAGAAGGATGAGCGCCACCGTTTTTTCCTGAAAACCGGTTATGTCATGAAGTAACGGGGATAAATAAGTAAATACGACAAATGTACCTCCGTACCCAATGGCAGTGATCGAGAATGCAAGCAGCAATCGTCGATTCGTAACCAGTTTAAGCTGCTCGTGAATCGGTGTTGGGACACCTTTGCGAAAATTAGAAGGAATTAGCATCATATTGGCAATGAGAGCCAGGATACCGATAGCTACTATACCTATAAAAGCTGCCCGCCACCCGAACTGCTGTCCAATCATGGTGCCTAGAGGAACTCCTGTTACGGTAGCTACTGTGAGCCCAGAGAACATAATCGCTATGGCACTAGCCCGACGGTTCTCAGGTACCAGATCTGCCGCGATGGTGGAACCAATGGACATAAATATACCATGTGCCAACGATGAGATGACGCGTGCGATGAGCAGTATGACAATCCCATTCGAAAAGGCGGCAAGCGCATTACCCGCAATAAACACAATCATAATCCAAAACAATAAGGATTTGCGCGGGATAGTCGACGTTAGAGACGTTAAAATGGGAGCTCCAAAAGTGATCCCTAAAGCGTATAAAGTAACTGTTAACGCGGATGTTGTGATAGATATATGGAGGTCTTCAGCGATTAGGGGGAGCAGCCCCACACTGATAAACTCTGTTGTTCCAATCGCAAAGGCGCTTATCGCTAACGCAAGGAGCGCGAGCGTACTTCTCTTTTTATCTAAGGACATTTGCATTCACTCCTAGCGTATGGTGTTTCCGGCCGGTAAATGCTATTATGAATTATTCGGTCCAAAATGAACAGTACGTACTTTCAAGTACTAAAGATACCGAAAAGTACTATAGGTACTTTAAAGTACCCATAAAATTTCGCGACTCGATCTAAAAAATGAAGGCTCAAACCAACTTGCCACTTATGCTCACAAGACGCTAAGAAGTCGCTAAAAAGTCACAAGATTCAAGTGGGATATTCGTTAGAGCGTTATAAGTTTTAGAAACTCGTATGGAGGAGGAAAAATCGTGGTCAAAAAGAAATATAACATCTCCGTAGAAGCTACCCTGGAAGTTATCGGGGGAAAGTGGAAATGTGTAATCCTATGCCATTTAACATATGGAACCAAACGAACAAGTGAATTAAAACGTATTATGCCCGGAATTACGCAAAAAATGTTAACCCAGCAGCTTAGAGAATTAGAACAAGATGGCATTGTGAACCGCATCAGCTACAATCAGGTTCCTCCAAAAGTGGAGTACGAGCTCAGTGAATATGGGTGGAGCTTGAAATCGATTTTAGACTCCCTATGCGCTTGGGGCGAGATCCATATTATCAAAGAATATGGCGATAAATTCGCCGTGTTGGAGGATAATATATTGAATAATAAGGGAAAAGACACGCAGGCAGTTGGCAACGGAAACAAGGATCATGAAGTGCTTCTGTGATTATCATAGCGAAATGCTTTAGGATCGAAATGCTTACGGACATCAGGGACGCTATTTGTGGTAAAATCACATGATTTGGACTACTTACGGACACAGGAGCGCTTATTTATGTTTTTTTCTTGTGTTTTAGCCCTATTCTGAGTAAATAAGGGCTCTCATGTCCACTACTGGTTCTTTCACGCTGCCCATAACCTACCTCAGCCAATGTTATCAGCCAACTTCATCATAGGGCTCTGGCCAGAGTAAGTCTGTGCCGCTCGCTGTATTTCGTCGAGTACTTATGTTGACTTTGAACTATATATGAATGAATTAAAGGCCATAATTCCCTGTTCTAAGGAATCATGGCCTTTATTTGTGTTCTCCCGCAGAAATTACTCACTCACTCAACAAAAGCAGCAATACTTATGATTTCTTCCTGGATTTGATTCCTGATTCGATCTACGATGCGGAAATCCATAGACTGCACGTAGATTTGTTCCAGTGCATCATGCAAAGCTTTGGCTTGCGCCAGGAACTGGATCGATTCCTGCATTTTTGCAGAGTATTGCTGCTTGAGGTCAGTAATTACCTCTGCGTGGGCCTCATCCGTTCCAGGCTTTATACAGCGTGTATACATATCTATAATTTCGTCAGAGGGGCTATCAGGGAAGTACTCGTGCGGTGCAGTGCTGTCAAAGATAGCGAATCCTAACTCCCTGACTATGATCATGTCCAGGCTGTTTGGGTCGAAGCCACAATGGTAGATCTCTACATCGAAGCCGCGTTCTATCGCTACGGATGCCAGCTTTTTCAGCATGGTGGATTTACCGGAACCTGGTCTGCCTTTGATCAGATATCTTTTTAAGCCCTCGGTCAGATTGGGGACATGATCGACAGCACCTTGCGGGGTGGCAGCTCCAAGAAACCGATGGTCAACCCGGCTCTGTTTTTGCTGATTTCTAATACCGTAGAGAATTTGAATGTATTCATCGGTCAGCTCATCAGCAGCTTGGAAATCCATGTTTGCAATGTAGAGGGCTTCCCAGCCGTCATGTATGCGAAGTGCTTCTGCAAAGCCGGAATATGCCTGCTCATACGCTTGAGAAATTTCACCATTGAGCCGCTCTATTTCCGGTTTTTGCCCTCTCAGTTGGGTCGCATTCCAGGCTTCTCCCAAATTCACATATTGCTCGACGGCACCCGGCAGCTTGGGCTCTATGACATGCGGAGCCGTTCCATCCACGATGCCTACCTTCAAATCCGGAATGATCAATCCGTCCAGCGACTTATTGTCCGAAGCGCAATGAATAAACCAGATGTCATGTCCATCACTCGCCACGCGGTTCCCGATGGCCCGAATAATTCCCGACTTTCCTGTACCCGGCCCCCCTTTTAGAATAAAAAGCCGTTCCAGACCTTGCAAGGAAGAATCGAACAAACTGCTGAAGCCGCGAGCGGTATTGCCGCCTGCATAAAAATTTTTGATATCCCCAGTCATCATGGTCACACCTCTCTAGGCTAATATCATGCATGCTTCATCGTATTAGTTCTCCCGAGAAAAGGTGCAGCCGATTTCCGGATTTTGGTTAGAGATAGCAGAATCATCCGTCTAGACTTTAGCGCCGCGGCGACAAGTACAAGTAAAGCTGGCCCCCTTTTATTCCAGTTTTGCTAGTCGTTAAATGTGCTTTTTGGAGTAAATACTAAGACCAATTCAAGGTTCGCTTGTCGCATGTTTGCCCGATATAGGTTAGAATTGAATAAAGAAAGTAAAATAGGAGTTGTAAAAATGTCAAATGATGAAGTAATTGTAACCAAAGAGGGACTAGCCAAGCTGGAGTCTGAGCTTAAGGATCTTAAAACCGTAAAACGCAAAGAATTAGCCGAACGTCTTAAATTGGCTATTAGTTATGGGGATTTGAAGGAAAACAGTGAATACCATTCTGCCAAAAATGACCAATCTTTCATGGAAACCAGAATCATGATTCTGGAAAAAATGATTACTAAAGCCCGGGTTGTCGATTCGGAAAATTTGAATCTTTCCATCGTTAATATTGGCTCCGTTGTCATTCTGAATGATATTGAGTTTTCTGAAAAAATCCAATATAAAATTGTTGGCGCTGCCGAGGCAGATGTTCAGGATAATAAAATATCCTACGAGAGCCCATTAGGCAAAGAGCTTTTAGGCAAAAAAGTAGGAAGTATTATTAGCGTAAACGCACCAATGGGAATCATTAAATATGAGCTGCTTGAAATTAAAGCTATGTAGTATGAGATTAAGCTATGTAGGTTATGTAATTAAGTTATGTAATCCACGCCATTTAATCAAAATTATGTAATCCAACTATTTAATTCTCTAATTCAAGCCATGTTAACAAAAATTAAATATAAGAGGTCCGATTAGTCCGTTTTTGAGGACTGGTGCGGGCCTTTTTAACTTGCTTGGAACTGTGGGTGATAACTAGTAAACATTTTCTGTTACAGTTTACTCCCATATGTGATAGGATGGGAAACAGAATATTTTGCTTCGAGTCGTACAGGTAGTTTGCGGAAGCTTCGTACAAGCCCGAAAGCAATAAAGAGAGATTATATTCATGGAGACGGATAGTAGAATTGGAGGAGAACTAACTTATTATGAACACCAAGAACAAGCAGAATGTGTTTAGATTGGCTTTGCTACTGGGTCTTTTTTCAACATTAGGACCTTTTACGATTGATATGTATTTACCGGCGTTCCCCGAGATTGTGAAACAGTTCGATACGACAGCTTCACTGGTGCAGCTAAGCCTCACAGCCTGCCTCTTGGGACTTGGTGTCGGCCAGCTCGTTATGGGGTCGCTTAGTGACGTACACGGGAGACGCAGGCCGTTGATCATTTCCATGATCTTTTATGTGGCTGCTTCATTTGCCTGCGCATTCTCTTCACATATTGAGCTTCTGATCGTATTCCGCTTCGTGCAGGGCTTTGCCGCTTCGGCGGGGATCGTTATCTCCCGTGCAATCGCGCGTGACCTGTTCAGCGGTCAGGAACTGACGAAATTTTTCTCGCTGCTCATGCTTGTTGGTAATCTGGGGCCTCTCGTGGCGCCGGTGGCAGGCAGCGGCGTGCTTTCCTTCTCCTCATGGATTGGTGTATTTATCACGCTTGGACTGCTGGGTATCTACCTTCTGATGATGACGAAGTGGAGACTGCAGGAAACCTTGCCAGTCGAGCGGCGTATGCCGAGCAATTTTAAGCAGCAGTTGAAAAGTTTCGTATCGCTTTTGCGGCAGCGGCAGTTCGCGGGTTACATGCTGACCCAGGGCATTATGATCGCAGGGGTCTTCGCATATGTCTCTGGGACGCCCTTTATTTATCAAAATATTTACGGCGTTTCACCTGCTGTATTTGCTATTTTGTTCGGCTCGAACGGCATCAGTCTGATAATCGGCTCCCAGCTGGTCGGGCGGATGTCGCACCGTGTATCGGAACGCGCCTTCCTGCTGATCGGCCTGTGGCTGGCTGGACTTGCAAGTGTGACCGTTCTGATAGTTGCCACCGTTCATGGACCGCTGTATGCGCTGGTAATTCCGCTGTTCTTCTTTGTTGCCTCAATCGGTATTACGTCGACGGCTGCATTCTCACTTGCGATGGAGAGCCAGGGTCATATGGCGGGCAGCGCGGCTGCTTTACTTGGCCTCATCCCGTTCCTGCTTGGGGCGGTCGTTTCTCCGCTTGTCGGAATAGCGGGTGAACACACAGCTGTTCCGCTGGGAGTGATTATCCTGTCAACGAGTACCGCGGCACTATTAGCTTACTTCCTGCTGGTGAAAAAGGGTGGGGACGGAACAGAGCCAAAAGCTTTAGACTGAGCAGGGATGTTGGAAGGGCTGCCTAGTTGCGGTCCTTTTTTTTTACATATAATAAAGTAAAGTGCTTTATAGAATTGAGCGTGTGCTTCACTTAACGATGTTTTTCATCGTTAAAAGAGGACTGATGACCTCTCAGGGTGGGGAAAAGGGATTTTAACGATGTTTTTCATCGTTAAAGCAAGGATGTGGGAGGGCCTGATGCATTTAACGATGAAAAACATCGTTAAAGCAGCAGATCCTTCTCGGCTGGGTGCTCTCGTCATATCCAGCGCCTGCGCCTGCTAGGAAATCTCTTCTAACCAAGAGAGAAACCCTTGAAGGCTGTCCGTTTGAGCTTTGGTGTTCGTGTGATTCTTGTGATTGTAGCTAAAGAGAGGGAATGGCTGTGGGAGGAAGAGCGGTAGCGTCCGCCTTTAAAGATTTGTTCCTACGTCCTCATGTATACCATTCAAGGGAACAAATCTTTAACAGCGGCTGGAGCCCACAGCCATTCCCTCCGCAACCACCCAAGTCACGAACATGCACATCAAAGGACGCCAGCAAGGCGTTTTCTTTAACAGCGGCTGGAGCCCACAGCCATTCCCTCCGCAACGCACCCAAGTCACGAACACGCACCTCAAAGGGCGCCGCAAGGCATTTTCTTAATTCCTTGGAGGAAATTTGTCGCAAGATGTCTTTTGGTGGCGCAAAGTAATGTTTGGTAATATAAAGTAGTATTTTGTAGTCCTTTATTTTAGGGAAATATGGAAAATTACAATAGAATGGGGCCTTTTTAAGCAAAATTTTAGTGTCTTTCTGGGTGTATATTAGATTTAAATTACTTAGTTTGGCAGGAAATCGGGAATTAAAATAGAATATAAGAGTAAGAGAAAAATGAAATGTGCTAGGTTGGCAGAGCGATAATTACCTCGGGTATTATATTATGTTTTTAAGTATTATTTGGTATTACCTAGTGTTTCTTCGTATTACTAAATAGTATATTTTTTGGTAGTGTTAAGTATTACTCGTGTAAAACGAGATCATTTGGAGGTGTGTAAGATGCAGTACCATTTTTTTGTTGGAAATGATAATGGGAACAGTGAGCATGATATTATTGTTGATGGAAGACTTATACAGCAGCCGAATGTAAATTGTGGTGTGGATCTGCTCCCTTGGAGCGAAGAGCAACCACCGGAAAGCTTTATCAAAAACCTTCAAGATCAATTAGTCGTAACGATTGACTCGCCTTCTGCACGGCCAGGTATGTACTATATTGGGAAGTTTGCTCTGGAAAGCGGCGAACTGATCGACAATTTACAGGTAGGAATTGATCAGAAAAGCGATATGGATTTGCCGATCGTTAATACTTTGGCCCAAATTGCAGCGGTGGCTGTACAGAAGGCTTTTGAAGAAAAAAAGAAAATACCTACCGATATTGAGATCAAGGTTGATATGGTATCAGCGCTGCCTATTACGCAGCATACGGATGAATCTTCATCCAAATTTGAGAAAAGGTACATGGATGCGACTCATAATGTAACTGTGCATCTGGGCAAGCATCGCGTAGCGGTAAAGATTGCTTTTGATTTCACCAAAGTCATTCCGGAGGCAACGCCTGTTATCTTCGCACTGCAGAAGGATTTGAGCGGCGAGTGGAGAGAAGGCGATATTTTCGAGGAGTTTGTGCAAACCTACGGGTTGAAGGAAGGCTTTAACGGCAGCTATTTTAAGGACAAGAAAATTCTGCATACCGATATCGGCGACGGTTCTACTGAGTATCCGATCACTGAGGGCAATAAATTTTTGCGCCAGTTCGTACAGGGCAGTCATCATGGAGCCGGTTATGCGATCGAGGAAGCGTTGGATGAGTTTAATAAGCTGATCCATTTGGCAGAAAGTCCGCGACAATTTTTCAGCGATGTTCTCAAGAATCCAAATCATAAATATTATGCAAGAGCCATAAAGACGTTAAAGAGACCGCTGGAAGCTCAGGCTAAACAAATCATTCAAAATATCCGCAAGCAGCTGACGAAATCAAGAAATGAAATTGATATTATTTGTGTGTATGGTGGAGGCAGTATTTTGATGCGTTCCGTTCTGTATCCAATGCTTAAAGAGCTTAGTGATGAGCGTGAGATCAAGCTTTTGTACATCCCGGCTCAGTACGCGGTAACCATGAATGCTCAGGGTATGGATGCTTTTGTCCGCGGCAAAATTTATGAGGCGCTTAAAAATAAAGCGAAAAAGACAGCTGTTGTATAATGGATCAGAAAGATGGCAGCCAAAGGGTGGGTGATAACCGATGAAAAAACTGAAAATTCCCGGTGACAATATCAGTTTGAAGACGAAAAAAACTGAATCCGCGGCGATTTTGGATTGGTTAAACAGCCAGACTAATTTAATGGATTCCATTCGCTTTCTTATCGAAAACGAGATTCAACAAAATGGGATAAGAAATTTACAGCAATTTATTCCATCAGATAGAAATATTTCGGGAGCCTTGGGATTGTATGCCAACAATGAAATAGCTGCAACCGCCGCCGTGCTGCCAGAGCCCGTGCCGGTAGATCCATCAAATGTAGCAAATGCAGCTGACTCAGTAAACTCAGCAGTTGGCCAAGCTCAAGAGCTCGATTCAAAAGAAGAGCCTTCAAAAGAAGCAAGGGAAGAAGCCATTGAAAAAGCGATGGTGGAACCTGCAAAAGAACCTGGTCAAACTGCCCAAGCAGCTCAAGCATCCCAAACTGTCCAACCTACCCAAGAGCCTGCGCAGGATTTGGTTCAAGGGACGGCAAAAAGGACTGTAGAAGAGGTCGAAGAAGAAATTGATGACGAAGATATTGATTCTTGGACATAAAAGGACTCGAAGTATGTCTGGACAATACTTAGTCACCCTTAGCATCACTAAGTGATGGTAAGTATCCCACTGAAATATTTGGAATATTTTCTTTCGATGGTAACACCAAGTATTATTGAATAATACTTGGTGTTACTTGTTTTTGAGCCCATTCAAAAGAGGCAATTTAGTTTAGCAGGCCGCCGAAATATGTTGTCGGCTTTTGTCAGCTCTTAATGAATGCTCTTTATGAAAGTGTATTATTGGATATGAAATGTTGAAGTTGGATATAAGTGGATGCTTCATAGTAGAAAGGGGATCCCCATGTCTCTCCATGCCCTCCCCGTGCTTCTCCATATTTCTCCATCTCGATAACGATGTTTTTCATCGCTATCGAGCCCATTGTAAAGTGAGTGCCCCACTTTAGCGATGAAAAACATCATTAAAAGACCAGAAGTCAGCTGAAAAGTGAATGTATGGCTTACTTAGTGATGAAAAACATCGTTATCGTGCTTAATTGACGATATATGCTTGACTTAACGATGAAAAACATCGCTATGTTAATCGTTACAGGCCAGTATAAGCCTTCCTGGGTCTTGTGGACAGGGTGACGTTCATATTTTCATATATCCACTACATATCCAGCCATACATCTTGCCATACATCCATCCTTACATGTATACGATAAATGGAATCCTGGAAATCTATAACATGAGACGAATCATACAAAAGAAGAGGTTAGTATATGAGTGAGCAGCTTTTTAAAGATTATAATTTAACTGAAGAAATAGTACGTGCGTTGGAAAGCTTGAATTATGAGAAGCCAACAGAGGTTCAAAGCGAAGTTATTCCCGTTGCTCTTGCGAAGAAGGATTTGGTCGTGAAGTCGCAAACGGGAAGCGGCAAGACAGCAGCCTTTGGCATCCCGATTTGTGACCTGATAGACTGGAAGGAAAATAAGCCGCAAGCGCTAATACTGACACCAACCCGGGAGCTTGCTGCCCAAGTGAGAGAGGATATCACAAATATTGGCCGCTTTAAACGCATTAAGGCGACGGCCGTGTATGGGAAGCAGCCTTTTGCTAAGCAAAAAGCGGAATTAAAGCAAAAAAGCCACGTGGTTGTAGGAACTCCGGGACGTGTGCTGGATCATATTGAAAAAGGGACGCTTGCTTTGGACCGACTGGAGTATCTGGTTATAGATGAAGCCGATGAGATGCTAAATATGGGGTTTATCGAGCAAGTAGAAGCGATCATTCAGGAGCTGCCTAAAGATCGGGTGACTATGTTATTTTCGGCTACTTTACCGGAAGATGTGGAGAAGCTATGCCATAAATATATGCAAGATCCCGTTCATATTGAGATCAAAGCGGCTGGGGTAACGACAGCTACTATTGAGCATTCTCTGTTTGAGGTGAAAGATGCCGATAAATTTGCCCTGCTTAAGGCTGTAACGATTGTTGAGAATCCGGATAGCTGTATTATTTTTTGCCGGACGCAGGAGCATGTGGATCAGGTAGCCGAGCAGTTAGCATCTTTGGAATATCCGTGTGCCAAAATTCATGGGGGCATGGAGCAGGGGGACCGTTTTGCAGTAATGAATGAATTTAAAAGGGGGGAATTTCGTTACTTGGTAGCAACCGATGTAGCGGCGCGAGGTATTGATATTGAAAATATCACGCACGTGATCAACTATGACCTGCCCTTAGAAAAAGAAAGCTATGTGCATCGTACAGGAAGAACGGGCCGCGCAGGTAAAACAGGCAAAGCCATTACGTTCATGACACCTTTTGAAGAGAAGTTCTTAATTGAAATTGAAAGCTACATAGGCTTTGAAATTCCAAGGCGGAAAGCGCCCTCAGAAGAGGAAATTGCAGTCAGACAAGAGGCTTTTGATGAGAAGATTAACTTTCAACCAGCCATCAAGAAGGATAAGAATGAACAGTTAAATCAAGATATTATGAAGCTGTATTTCAATGGCGGTAAGAAAAAGAAGATTAGAGCTTTGGACTTCGTGGGTACAATCTCCAGGATCGAGGGAATAACGGCGGAGGATATAGGCATTATTACTATACAGGATAACGTATCCTATGTTGATATTTTGAATGGCAAGGGTCCGCTTGTGATCAAGGCTATGAAGAATACAACGGTTAAAGGGAAGCTGCTAAAGGTTCATCAGGCGTTTATCCAATGAAATCTCTAGAAGATAGGACTAAAAGTCACTAAACAAATAGGGCTCAATAGTTTAATATTATAGAAAATACGTTTTATGAACTGTATAGCTGAATTTAGCATAATATGTTTGGATTAATCGGAGGCAGCTGGTGCGATGAACCATTCAAGACGAAATGAACCTTTGCGTTATTCTTTTTCCCCAGAAATGCCTTGTTCGATACAATTGTATGAGATCAATAACTGTCAACTGGATTCTAATCAAGGGAAGGCATATATTTTGGATTTGAGCTCCAATGGCTGCAAGCTGGAGTCACAGCTGAATTTCAAAGTGAAATACAACGAATGCAAAATTATTTTAACCCTGAAGTTGACACAAAATGTGGAATTACGCGGAACGATAATTTGGCAGGATACCAGACCTCACGCCCATCGATACGGAATCAGAATCGAGCCAGCCTATCAGAAATTAATAACGGAAGAATTAAAAGCCTACTCCAAAATGCAGAAGCAGGGCTCTAGCGAAGCATAATTTAAACATAATTTATGCAGGGAAATCAAGGGAAACCAAAGGAAACTCCTCTAAAAAACCTTGTAAACCCCAAAAATCTCCTCATAGTAATTATAGGAAGATGTAGGATATAATAAACAAGTACGTATTGACTACTAGGGGAAATATCACATGCAGTGGATGCAAGGATATCAATATTACTTGGTAATGGGTTTCTTTTGTGGCGCTTATATGAGCGCTATTGCTTATAAATATCGGAAGCTGCCGGGCAGGCGGTACGTGTGGATCGTATCGCTGCTGAACAGTTTAATGATCCTGACAACGGTTTTCGAGCTGACGGCCGATTCATTCACAGCCAAATTGTGGTGGAGGAATGTGCAGCAAATTCCGCTTTTTTCTTGTGGGCTGCTTCTCTATCTATTTGCTAAAGATTATGTCGGGAAATCGACGAATGAAATGAAAAAAACATGTATACTATTATCGATTCCACTTATAGCTTATGTACTGCTAATTTACACAGACCAGTTTCATCATCTGATGCGCGGCGATATAGGATTGGAAACTGTGGAGGGATTAAGTGGAGTTAAGATTCAGCCAACCTTGCTAAACAAGGCGTTGATAGGCTACAACCAATTGCTTTATCTCTACGGCCTCTTCATTCTCGCAGCTAATCTGCACCGTACACCCAAGCATGCTTTCAAGCAGCATCTCCTGCTGTTGGCAGGTCTGGTGAGTCCGGTTCTACTGCTGCTATTGTTCCCTCTCCTGAAGACCCAGGTCATTGGATTTACAGCGCTATCGTTCCTTCCGGCTGGTGTCATTGTTTATTTTGCTCTTTTTCGCAGTCAGTTGTCATCTATTTGGCCTATCGCCAAGGATAAAATTTTTGAAAGCATGAAAGACGGAATTGTACTGATGGATCGGTATGATGCGATTGTAGACTTGAATCAGTCTGCTGAACACATGCTGTCAGTTATGAGGGGCAAACGTCCTCAAGTGTGGATTGGTCAGCCCATTAGCCTCTTTTTAACAAGCCAGCCTGAGCTGTTGGGTGCATATAGCACCAAACAAGAGAGTCACCTGGAGATCGCTATTGGAGAGGCGAAGGATGTTTGGTATGGGATATCACTAATTCCAATTGGCGTCAAAGACGCACAGCCTACAGGCATGCTGCTCATACTCAATGATCGTAGTGACAAAAAGCGCTATGAGCGGGAATTGATTCATCAGGCAACTATCGATGATTTAACCGGTGTATGTAATCGCAAGCATTTCCTCCGCAAGGTCAAGGATCAGCTGGAAAAGGAGAGCGTAGGGATTTCTCTGCTGTTGGTTGATATTGATGATTTTAAATCTATAAATGATACTTATGGGCATCTGGCAGGTGATCAAGCTCTTATTGCTTTCTCTGCGTTAATGCAGCGCTTGTTTTATGGCAAGGGTATCGTGGGTAGAGTGGGCGGAGAGGAATTTGCGGTATGTCTTGCTGGGTTCAGTGAAAGTGAGCTTCTGGAAGAAGCAGAAAAATTCCGGATTGCAATAGCCTCACATCAAATCGATCTTCATATAGGGAAGCAAATTTACATCACGGCGAGTATTGGGGCCGTTTATGCAGACAAGGCTGGCGTTATGTTCGAGGAATTATACCATAAAGCGGATGAGGCGCTTTATATATCCAAGGAATCCGGAAAAAACAAGACTACTTTGGGTAAAAGACCTTCAACTGTGGAAGTTTGAATGATTATTTGGGAAATATTAGTTATTTTGTAAATTTTATAAATAATATTAGTGGCACTGGGGCTCTTTTAAGGGAGGAGGTGTAGGATGGATCTTCTTGAGCAGCTTGGCGATATAGATATTTATTTATTTGATCAGCTGTTAAAAGGACGTATTACGAAAAATATGCAGATTCTTGACGCCGGATGCGGTGCTGGACGAAATCTTATATATTTGCTGCGCGGCGGGTATGAGGTGTATGCAGTGGACCGGTCTGAGGAAGCGATTCAAGCTGTTCAGAGGCTTGCTGCCAAGCTAGCACCTGGCTGGTCGAACGAGCGCGCCCGTGTTGAAGCGGTGGAGAACATGAGCTTTGCTGCAGAAAGCTTTGATTTTGTTATAAGCAGCGCAGTCCTTCATTTTGCTAGAAATGAGGCGCATTTTATGCAAATGCTCCAAGAACTATGGCGGGTGTTAAAGCCTGGCGGATACCTTTTTATGCGTCTTGCCTCCTCAATTGGTATTGAAACCAAGATAAAGCCAGTGGGTGAACAGCGTTTTCAGCTTCCAGACGGGAGCACCCGCTTTCTCGTTGACGAGGACATGATAGTGAGAATTACGGAAGAGCTGAAGGGGAGCTTATTTGAGCCTATTAAGACGGTTCAAGTAGCTGGCCAGCGCTGTATGACCACATGGTGTGTTAGAAAGTAGAAATTATGGCAACCTACTACTCTTGACTAGATGATTAGGTTGTGTATAATTGGAATCAACTTAATAAATATGTTTTCTAGGGTTCCGCGGCTGCACTGGCTGGTCTGGTCCGAGAGAAAACTCACAGCTTTACGCTGTGCCACGGAAGGATAAAAACCTGGGAGAATAGCTGCTTTATGCAGCCTTCTCTTGGGTTTTTTGTTTTTTTTCCGCACATACTACACAAGATGAGGAACAGGAGCGTGATGAAGAATGAACATGCATTGGGTCAAGGTCTTTATAGCGGCATTATTTGAAGTGGGCTGGGTGATTGGTCTGAAGCATGCAAGCGGCTGGCTGGAATGGAGCGGTACGATCCTTGCTATTTGTATTAGTTTTTACTATATGATTATGGCCGGCCGGCATCTTTCCGTTGGAACGGTGTATGCTGTTTTTGTCGGGATGGGAACTGCAGGCACTGTGCTTTCAGAAATTATCTTTTTTGGCGAGCCGTTTAAAATCATGAAGATGGTGCTGATTGCTATTTTATTGGCTGGAGTGATTGGGCTCAAAATGGTAACGCATGAGACGGATGAGACGCACGAGACAAATGAGAAGAATGGGAAGAATGAGGCGGATGAAAAGGATGAGAAAGGAGCTGGTATGGTATGAACTGGGTTTTCCTTATACTAGCGGGTGTATTTGAGATGTTTGGTGTAGCTATGATAAATAAATTACACAGAGACCGGAGCTGGCTCGCGTTTGCTTTGCTGATTACAGGGTTCGGAGCAAGCTTTCTATTTCTCGCCATTGCAATGAAAACCTTACCCATGGGTACCGCTTATGCGGTCTGGACGGGGATTGGAGCATCAGGTGGAGCCATTCTGGGCATGTGGTTATATGGTGAACCGAAAAATATGAAAAGAATTCTTTTTATTGCGATGGTTCTTGGCGCTGCTGTTGGATTAAAGCTAGTTCCCTAGACAGTTCTTTAGCGGCAGGTATAGATACAGGTATAGATACAGGTATATAGATACGGGTATATAGATACAGGTATATAGATACAGACATAGCTATAGACATAGCTACAGAAACAGCTACAGGTACATGCCAAGCAAAGATGAATTATCAGGATCTGAAAATCCCAGCAGGCTTTTTGACTTGCTGCACGCCGCAAATGCAAAGGCATGAGCCTTACGGACCTCAGATCCGCTATTCTAACAATTTAGAGGCTTTTGAGGTGCTAACGGACATGAGAGCCTTTATTGATGCTGAAACCGCTCCGAAATCATGAATTTTAAACGAATAGCGGAACGTATGTTCGTAACTATCGTGGAAAAAGAGATAAATGGTAAAATAGCGTACCTCATGTCCGTAAAAGTGAAATTTTAGCAGAAGGGTTGCTGAGTGGGCAGACATTCAGTCCAAACAAAAAGAACTTAGCCTCAAGGCTAGGTCCTTTTGTTTTTTGTTTAGGTGTTTTTCAAGCCTATTTTGCAATATTGCCGGCCATTTTAAGCCGTTTTGCAATTGCTTTAAAGTCTTCAGCGGAGATTCCCGGTGCGAATTCCTCTTCGACAGCAGGGGCTTCAGGAATCGGTACACCTTTTGGTGCGCCTTGGATGACTTCCAGTGGTAGGCCGTCTTCAGGATGCGTCCCCTTCCAGATCTGATCGATCGAGGTGAAGTCGCTATCACTCCACGTATACAGCTTCGTGTGCACGCCTTTTTCCTCATATTTCCTGGCCTCGTTAAAGGACTTGTTGCTTAAAGAAGGGATCGGTACTAATTTAGTTACATTAACGCCTGTAGCGATTTCTAATGCCTTAGCATAGGCAACAACGTGAACCCCGCCCCGAACAAGGAGGAATCCTATAACGGCGCGTGCAGCCGGGTGATCCGTCATTTCGTACACTTTCATTTTATGTGTTCTGGCGCCACATTCGAGGAAGAAATTATGAAGCAAATCCTCCACCAGGTTGCCACTGTTGAATACATTGGCTCCAGTCCATGGATTGCCCATGGAGTCGAACGGCATGGCGCCTTGAGCCCCAGCCAGGAAATGATAGGACAAGCGTGCATCTTTGGCGGAGCCGAGCGGGGTTTCATCCGGCTCTTTATACTCCGTTGAGCCTCGCAGACATTTGTTGATTGCATGAGATACCAGCTCGACGTGGCCAAGCTCTTCGGCCGTGATGCTCATCACCAAATCGTAAAAAGGCTTAAGTTTTTCTTTTGACCGGAAATTGAAAGATTGATACAGGTAATTGTTTAACGTCGACATTTCTCCGAACTTCCCGCCTAACAGCTCTTGTATAGCAGCAGCAGCGTTAGCGTCCGGCTTCTCAACATCGGGGATTTCAATCGCAATTTCATCCATCCGTTTAAACATAAATGACCAACCTCCAGAGTATTTGATTAGATAGGGCTACCGGGGTACTACCTTTTTATACCGATTTCATATAATACCCTGCGCCACTGAAAAACAAACATCTGAATTTTTGTATAAAGATGGTTAGAGCACTCATTGAAAAGTTTATTGTGTGTCATTTCCTTTTATTTCTATAGTTTCATGATGTTTACCATGATTGTTTTCCCATTCTATTTGTACATTTAATCGATCACTATCTATTGCCTTGAAAAAGTCAGAGTCCTTGTCTGTAACATTGAACCTGTACTCAATTTTAAAATAATTTTCTTTTTTATTCTTCAAATCAGCAAAAATAGTACCGAAACGATTTACTTCTTCCTCTTGATATTTCCCTTCTGCTATCAATTTTTCTTTGTGGGAATAGTCAAAAACATTAACGATTTGTGTATTTAAAAGAGTGCCCTGTGCAAATGTTAGGTGTGATATTTTTCGTAATTCATCATTCGGTCCCTTATAGGAATAAGTAATATTGAAGTATTGGCCGTCATTTTTCTCAAAAATTGAATTTTCTACGGATACATCCCACGACTCCCCGCGGCCTTCATAATTACTTTGATGCTTATCTTCCTTTGAACATGCCGAAGTCAGAAGAGCAATGAAAAGAATAATAAAAATAGTTCTTATCATGTTGTGACCTCCTTAGAAAATTTTTTCTGGAATACTCATATTAACTCATTTGATTTCAACTAACGAGGCTTTCTTTGCATATTGTCGAAAAAGTGATTTTAAAGGCGAATTATGGGTGATTTTGCAGAAATATAGATTTGTTTTTAAAGGAGTCCTACCTATCTTTGTGGAATACATGAGTAATAGGTAGGATTATACATAGAAAAGCTAAATTGACAACAACGTGGGGTGACTAAACAAGTATGGAAAAATCAACAATTATCGGACTTGTGCTGGCAGTTATTGCGGTAGGGGTCGGGATGGTGCTTAAGGGTGCTAGCGTTGTAGCGCTGCTAAATCCGGCGGCACTTCTTATCATTTTCGTAGGAACGGCAGCAACTTTATTTATTGGTTTTCAGATGTCGGAAATAAAGAAGTTTCCAAAGCTTATCAAAATTTTATTTACTGATCAAAAGCTAACGGATAAAAAGGATCTGATCCACACTTTCATGGACTGGGTATCCATTACGCGTCGTGAAGGCTTGTTGGCGCTGGAGGGGCATGTCGAACAAATTGATGATCCTTTTCTGCGTAATGGCATGCGGATGATTATTGATGGCAATGATAGCGAATTTATCAAGGATGTGCTGCTGGAGGAGATCGCGTCCACAGAGGAGCGTCATCGTAACGGAGCCCTCCTGTTTACGCAAGCAGGGACTTATGCGCCGACCTTAGGCGTGCTTGGAGCCGTAGTAGGCCTAATCGCGGCGCTCAGTAACCTGAACGAAGTAGAGAAGCTCGGTCACCTGATTTCTGCGGCCTTTGTTGCGACGCTGCTGGGTATTTTCTCAGGTTATGTGCTTTGGCACCCGATTGCTAACAAGCTGAAGCAAATTTCAAAGAAGGAAATTGAGATCAAGCTGATTATGATCGAGGGCCTGCTGTCGATTCAGTCAGGTATTTCTACCATTGCGATGAAGCAGAAGCTTTCTGTGTACATACCGGCTAAGGAGCGCCACTTACTCGACGAAGGAGGAAGTGAAGCCGTTGAAAAATAAAAGACGTGAGCATCACGAGGAGCATATCGATGAAACCTGGCTCATTCCTTACGCAGATTTACTTACACTTTTGCTGGCTTTGTTTATCATCTTGTTCGCTTCAAGCCAGATCGATTCCAAAAAGTACGATCAAATCATGCGCGGCTTAAATTCGGCCTTAAGCGGAGGCACCAATATATTCGAGGTGTCCAGCAGTCCTATTGAAAATTTACAGGAAATTGACCAGAAGAAAGCAGACGTAGTAAAAAAGCAGGATCAGAAAGCACTGGAAGAGCAGCAGAAGCACCAGGTTGAAATGGAGGACCTTAAGGAGCTTCAGCAAAAGCTTGAAGGATATATCAAGGATAATAAGCTGAGCACTCAGCTAGAGACCAAATTAACAGAGGATATGCTGAAAATCACGATCCGCGATAACGCCTTGTTCCAACCGGGCTCAGCGGATATCAACAAGGAGTCACAAAAGCTGGCGCAGAGCATAGCAGGGATGCTGAGTGGCTACAAGGAGTACAACGTAGAAGTCGCAGGATTTACGGATAACCGCCCGATTAATAATAGGGAGTTCCAAAGCAACTGGGACTTAAGCGCCAAACGCTCGTTGAATTTCATGAAAATATTAATTAATAATGATAAAATAGATCCGTCCCATTACCGCTCCATCGGCTACGGGGAATACCAGCCAATTGATACGAACGATACTGTAGAGGGACGTTCGAAAAACCGCCGCGTTGAGGTGAATATTATCCGTCAGGTGAAGTCTACGGGTGAGAAATCGTTCATTCCCTAAATAGCAAATAAAAATAGCCGCTGCTTCGACTTTGTGTCAAAGCAAGCGGCTATTTTCATATCCAGGCCGTTTAAACAAAACGACTGCTTTATTGAGGATTGGTTGTCCATATTCCAGCGGCTTTGACAAATACTCGCGGTGGAAGCTTCAAGGTTGCTAAAGCCAGCTCAGCTACATCCTCAGGCTGCATCATGCGGTCTTCATCCCCAATGGGTAATCCGTTGTTAAGTGCCAATTCTGTATTGACTGTACTTGGTGTAAGAGCCGTAACCCGGATGTTGAATTTACGAACTTCCTGCATAAGGGATTCTGTGAAACCTAGAACCGCAAATTTGGAAGAGCAATAAGCAGAACCAGTAGCGAATCCCCGTTCTCCGGCAGTAGAAGCAACGTTAATGATACTTCCACTGTTTTGCTCCAGCATGAACGGCAGTACAGCACGTGTTACATGGTAGGTTCCCATAAGGTTAACTTGAATAATGTGCTCCCACTGCTCCGGGTCCATTTCCATTAAGGTCCCAAATTGGCCGATCCCGGCATTATTAATCAGGATGTCGAACGAGCCAAGCTGTTCTTTGAGCATGGATACGGCTGAATCAACCTCCGCTTTTTTCGAAACATCCGCCGTTGCGATGTGGACTTCTATGGGATAGGCAATCTTTAAACTGGCCTGAAGAGCTTCTAAATCAGCTTTAGTTCTGGCGATTAGTCCAAGGTTGACCCCTTCCTTAGCTAATGCTATGACGATGGCTTTCCCGATGCCTTTTCCAGCCCCAGTAATTAACGCGGTCTTCTTCTGCAGTTGCATGAGCTGTCTCCTATCTTATATCTGTTATATGTCTGGTATATGTGTTTGGGCACGCCTTATAAGTATGCCACAATTTCACCTGCAGCTTTGAGGTGGGAATGATTGCCCAGGAAATAGTTTTAGCATATTGGATTTAAAATAATTTGTTAGAATAACCCTTTCAGGTTAGCGAAGGGATTGTTCGAAAATCCTTTATCCTCATGAACCACTTCAATTTTATAGGAATCGTAATGCTGATTTTGTGCAAAAGAGAAAATATCATTATCCTGCTCATACATCGACTTCAAAATTTCGAAGGTATAGCGGGTATCCGAAAGAGCATCATGCAGTTGTTCGGATTGCGCAATATTCAGAGCTTCCAAGGTTTTGGCCAAGCCCATGCGCCGCTTATGATTGAATTTCTGCCCGTACATGTATTGGATATCGTTGTAGTTTTTCAGCCAGTCTGTGTCCAGCCCGTGCCTTCTGCATTCATCAATGAAAATATCCCGATCGCTCAGCGACCATGAGCACAGGTAGTAAACTTCTTCCCCGATCCAGGCTAAGAAATCACGCTGTACTTCTGGGAACCGCGCCGCATTCTGGACCTGCTCCTGCGTAATGCCTGTGAACTTGGTTGTCTCCAAATTGAGGGGTGTCCCCGGACGGACAAATGACATATAGCTATCCAGCGTTGTAAACGTATGGTTCTCAAATCTTACTTTTAAAGCTCCTATTTGAATAAGCTCGGCATCCTTACGATTATTAACCTTCTTCGTCTCCAGATCATGAAAGATCAGCAGCATGCGAACAGCCCCCACTCCTTGTATTAACATTCTTATATCTTCGACATAAGTGCGTGAAAATCCTGTTTTGCGCAATTATGCTGCTTGTGGTAGCTTCAATTCAAATTTGACCATTTCCTGTTGTCGGATGTCAAGAACAATACCTCACTCTCTTAACGATGATGCAAACGGCGGTAATCCGTAGTTTGTATATTCAATTTTTTGGAAAAAATGCGGCTAAGATAATTCCCGTTCTCGAATCCGCACAGATCCGCGATCTTTTGGAGAGGTAACGTGCTTTCAGCAAGCAGATGTTTGGCCCTGTCAATTTTCAACTCCATGGCATATTCCGAAGGTGTCATTCCCCATGCCGTTTTAAATTTTCGGGTGAATTGAACGGGAGTTAGACCCAAATCATCCGATAGATTCTTTATGCAGAAGCTATATTCGAAGCATTTTTCATTAATCTGCTTCAAGGCGATGCTCATCAAGGGATTGGGACTCCACTTCGGCTGCTTCAAATTATCCGCTTCCAAGCAATAAAGCAGCCAAATATCGTTTAGTAAATGATTTTTTCGATGAATGCTTGTCGGATCATGGTTGTTTTGCAATTTTCTCAGATAGTCATAGTTGGAAATCAGTCGTTCATTGTTTCGCAAGGATATTTTGCCGATGGGAATCTGAGATAGCAGCCGGGGATCCGCGACGGTCTTTTGCTCCGCCATGCTTTTCCATTGGAAGTTAATCGAGAAGAAAGTAAGATTCTGAATGATCTTCCGTCGGAAAGGGATATACGGCGGACTTAACACCAAATCCCCCGCTCTTCCGATTCCCTTCGCTTCACCAATCTCAAACTCAAAAATTCCTTCCTCCACAGCGAATAATATCCAGTTCGAATAAATATCAACACTTAACAAGAAATTGTCCTTGTTTGTCCAATACATCGATTGAAGATAATGAGGGAGCACGCTATCAGCAGAATAGGGATTCAATACTAACACTCCTTTAACGATGAAATGAAATAAAGTGCTAAGCCTATAGTAACATGGTGTATATCAAAAGGTGGAGCTATTTCCTATAATTTGACTTGTAAGCTTCATCGCTTCTTAAAGTAAGCAGATGCACGCAAAACGAAACGAGTTCGGGGAGTTTCTCAGCTAGAGCTAGCATCGGGAAAGGGAGTGAATGGATGTGGTCATGAAAAAGTAAACTGTACAAGCATTAGATCCCCTAATAAATAAGCGGGGAACGGAGTGGTGATGGAAGTATTCCTTTATTATTGGCATCGCTTACATTATTATCGATGACGGTGAACAAATGAAGCGGTACAAGGAGGAGTCGGTATGCTTGAGGAAAATAAGAATGGCAATGTCGGGGCTCGTGAAGAAGAAGGGGCGCAAGCGGAACCGGAAAATAGGATTAGCAGGAGGAAGCTGCTGGCCTTATTAGGTATGGCAGGTACTGCGATCGCTACACAAAGCGTATTATCCGGACCGTCAGTGGCATTAGGGAAAGCGGAAAACTCGGTGCACGGAGCGGTGTATGGGAACCCGGACTATGGTGCTTCAGGAAGCTGCTGCACGATCGTATCGGTTGGCTCGATCGCTGACTTATTAAATCAGTCTGCAAGCGATGACTTGACTTATGCTGTTAAGAGCTATTATGACAGTGCAAACGCAGGCGGTGGCGATTTCTTTTATAAAGCTGACGAACCTAAGTCTAGCCATAATGGCGGAGACATCATCAGCAGCACAGTGCCGTGGACGGGGGAGGCGTCTACTCTTGCGGATTTTTTGATTGGTGCAGGTGAAACGAACCCTTCTGGAAATGGCTGTTATATTCGGAAAGCATGCACGCTTACTCCCTACATGTTCGGTTGCTTGAACGGCGTTGACCGAACCGCAGGGCTCCAAGCGTTTGCTGCTCGAGCATCAAACGTTAAGGGTTCTATCAGTTGGGACATTGATATGATTGTATCCGACAAGATTGTGTTTGCGGGAGGTGCGGTTGACAGGCCTTCTTCCATTCAAGGAACACTCAATCTGCAATCGAACTACGCTTCTGCCGATTGGATGCTGGAGATCGATAATTTTCCAAACACGCATATAGGCAGCTTTATAGTGACAGGTAAGGGCTCATCAGTCTTGGCTCAAAGAACGAACCGTAAGGGAGCAAAAATTACAAACGTATCCGGAAGCGTTTTTGGCCGTATGGAGGCTAAATTCTTAAAGGTTCAGGGAATTGAGGTTCCGGATCTGGCTTATCACGTTAAGGTTGAGTCGATTCAAACGTATTATTGCGGATTTGGGATTACCCCGGTAATTGGAGTCGTGTTTACTTACACCGGTCACACGCTTACTGGGCCATATGGCACCCATGTGCAATACACGGAGTTTACTGGTGTTACGAATATTCCTGACGAGGCGGAGGTCGGCGATAGTCTCGTAATCGGTAAAAACGATTATACGATTACCGCTATAGACAGAGGGTCGGGAACGGTAAAGGTGCAGTTGTGGGTGACGAATGATGATTTTGCATCGGTTAAAAGCCCTATGTGGTGTATTGGCTCAGGATTTAAGGTTGCCAAAAGCACTACCGGTCCGTTCTCTGTCGGGGTTATTACTACTTTGGGGTGCTCCGTCGGTTATTATGTAGCTCAACTCTATCCAGGATCGGTAGGCAAGTGCAGTGGCGAGTCTAATCTTATTACCGTTAAGCTAGGCACCGGACCCAATACCGGTCACCTTGGCGGTTCAATAGATACGGTATATGCCGAGGCAGGAAGGATAGCCGTTTCCAATAACAACGTTGTTGGTCACTACGTAATCGGTAATCTTGATCCGATGACTTGCGATCAGAGAATAAGCCAGTGCGTGGGTCGTTATGCTATAGATTTTGATGTGAGTAAAGGAGCGGTCGAAGCTGCTGATTTGGATTACCAGTCCTCCTCTGTAGCTACAGCTTACAAGAAACTGCACATACCTGTAGTTGATCCGTCAGTCTATGGGCCGGAGGTTCCCATTACTATCGTTACCGGTACTTCCGTAACGCTGAGCTTTATCCGCGATGATTTCATGACTTCCGGGATATCTAGCAGGATCCTTGTATTTCCGCGCACAGGTACGCGCACGATCACGGTTACGGCGGGGACGGGAACAACGATCGGCAATCCGGCAGCGGCAACCCAGACTTTAATCCTTTCCGGTTCTAGCCTTGTTTTTGCCGAGTATTTCCGCGCTTCTAAGAATTGGATTCTTAGCCGGTATGATACAAGTTCCGTGCTTGTCGCAAGTACGACTTACGATGCTCCATCTTTATCCACTGGTAGTCGCGACCCGGCACCGCCGATAGTTACCGTTAATGGCGCAACCTTAGGGGATTTTGTCGAGGCTACGTTAAATATTGATACGCAGGGAATCGAGCTGCACCCTAGAGTATCCGCGTTGAACGCCGTAACGGTTGAAGTAGTTAATCCGATGTCCAGTACGATTGATTTGCCTAATGCCACGCTAACGGTACGTGTGCAAAAGAGATGATGGAAATTTGAATATTCCGATTTAATAGGAAAATAGGAGGATCGAAATGAAAAAAAATTTTTCTCGTAAAGCATCGTTCCTTGTTTGTCTGCTGCTTTTGTTATCCTTGTTCGTGTCAGTTGTTCCCCCTCTTGCTTATGCCGAGGTAGCTGGGACTCTGAGCGATGCTGAAGGGGATGCTCCAGAAGCGGGTATTTCAAACGTTATGGGAGAATACCTTGAGCCACACGAAGAGCCGGCTGAAGATACTAATGCTGGCAAGCTGGAGCTTGTTATGGAAGGAGAAAGTCGTGCAACTATCGTATTAACGACGACCGCGACGGATCTGGAGAAGCAGGCGGCACAAGAGCTGCAAAGCTATTTGAAACGGATATCAGGGACGGAGCTATCTATTGTGACAAATGCAAGCGCTGTCACTGGTGCGAAAATTTTTGTAGGAAGTGCTGCGCCTGATCCTGATCTGGATCAAATTCGTCAGGGTGGGACTGATTCTGATTCCTTTCGTCTGTCGGTTAGCGGCGATAGTATTCAATTGGTCGGTCTTTCCGACAGAGGCGTGTTGTTTGCAGCCTATGAGCTGCTTGAGCAGATCGGCATTCGTTGGTTCGCTCCCGGGGAGATCGGAACAGAAATTCCTTCTATGCAAACGATTCGCGTCAAGGAGCAGAATACAATCCAGCATCCGGGTATGACGACCCGAGTTGTCGGAGGGATGGAATATCTGTTCGCCCAGACCAAGATGGATTTCGTGGATAAGCTTGAGGGAACCCCGTGGCTGCAGCATAACCGCGGCAATAATACAATTCGTCTTAGCCAACACGGGCTCCTCTGCAAAATTACATCGAAGGAACGGCCGGACTTGTTTGTTCAAGTGAATGGAAAGCCAACAAGCCAATTCGATGTAACGAAACCGGAGGTGCTTGCATGTGTAGTTAATGAAGCATTGAAGTACCTGGAACAAAATCCGAATGCCAAGTATATAAACATGGGACCGAATGACGGTGACGATTTTGGTACATCTGACTGGGACGCCGTAGATTACGATCCGCTTATGGGCTCCAACTCCATAACCGATCGTTATGTAAAATTTTACAATATGGTTTTAGAGCAAATTGAGCCCCAGTATCCTGATGTCGGCATAGCTTATTTGGCTTACGTTCGCTACATGAGGGCACCGGTTCGCGAAATTCCCAACCCTAAGCTGCTGCCTGTTATTGCCCCGATTTCGGTCGAGCGCATTCATTCAATGGAGAATGGCATGTCTTGGGAGCGGACTTATTTGAAAGAGCTCATCAGCGACTGGAAAAAATTAGGGGTAGATGTATCCTTCTACAGCTATATGTATAATTTGGCTGACCCGGGGATGCCTTTTTCGATGATCAATCGAACCATAGAGGAGATAAAGCATTTTCGCAAAGAGGGGATGGATCAGCTTGTTTTCGAAGCACTGCCGTCTTGGGCCTATCACGGGCCGTCCTTATATTTAATGTCCAAATTAAGCTGGAATCCGGAGCTTGACGTTCAGGAGATGTTAACGGATTATTTTTCCAAATATTATGGACCAGCGGCGGAGCCCATGTGGAATCATTTTCGAAAGCTGGAAGATACGTTTATCCATGCAGATTACTACACCGGGGCTGTATTCGATTTCTCGAAAATACTGACTGCAGAGGTTATGGCAGCTCTGGAGAACACACTGGTCGAAGCGGAGAGCAAGGTGCCGGCGAATTCCGTATACGCCGAAAGGATGAGGATGGTACGCGTCGCGTTCGATTTTGGGAAAGCGTTTACGAATATGCATAATGCTTACCTCAAATTTGATTTTGTGAAGGCAAAACAATATTACGACGAGGCCAAAGCGCTCTTAAAGGCGGCAGCGTTTCACTCCCCCGTTATCATTCATCCTTTTGCGGGCGGATACTTGGATCTATTTTGGAAGTACCAAATTGAGCAGGCATACGAACGGGTTACAAACGGGAACAAAATTATTGCTGAGCTCCCTGATGAATGGTTGGCCATGTTTATTCCGGGAGGAAACGGCGAGAAGCTGGGATTATGGAAGCCGGGAGTCGGCACGCAATCGTGGATGAAGCTGAAGACATATTCCGATACGTGGTCCAATCAAGGATTACGTTACTACAAGGGTGAGGTTTGGTACCGTACTGCAATTAACGTTGCGGATAAATATAAAGATAAGCCGATTAGACTCTGGTTCGGAGACATTGACGAAAAACCGCGGGTTTGGGTCAACGGGAAGGAAATTCAGCCAAAGTCCAAAGGCATTGCAATGGTCATACCGTGGGAATATGACGTTACGAGTGCAATCAAGTTTGGACAACATAACGATATTGTCGTCTCTATAAACAATCAGTACTTAGATGAATTGGGAACTGGCGGTATTGTAGGCCCTGCCTTTCTCTGGACGACTGCTTCCGAACCCGACGAAGAACCTGGCACTTCCATTGATAAAAGCACATTAACGGCTAACGTAACCTCGATTCCTGCAGGTACGGAATTTAAGGTTAACTATGGACTTAGCGATGTTAGTCGAGCTGTTTATGCGCAAGACGTCAACTTTGACTATGATCCTGACGTCATGGAATTTGTGTCTGCAAGGTCACTAATCGAAGGGATTGCTATTGTCGAGACCGTCAAGGAACCCGCCGGCAAGCTTCGTTTGATTGTTGTCAGTCAAGGACCGGAATACGCTGTTACCGGTAATGCGCAAGTGATTGAGCTTACCTTCAGAGCGAAAGATATTTTGCAAACGGCTTCAGGCGTGATTTCGATTACGAGTGCCTCTTTGGGGGATGATCAAGGAAACGAATCTCAAACGGCAATATCGTCCGTCACCGTTGAGGTAACGGCAGGAAGTGCGGGCGGAAATCATACGGACATCAATCAAGACGGCAAAGTGAGTATAGGTGATTTGTCGTTCGTGGCTGCGCATTATGGAAAAGACAGCAGCAGTCCGAATTGGGAGCGAGTGAAGAAAGCGGATATTAATGGCGATGGTAAAATCGATATCCTTGATCTCGCGGCGGTTGCCAAAAAGATCGTGGAGTAGCGAAATGGGTAATGCGGGAAGGGGTATCCTCCTTCCTGTTTTTTGGACGCCAGGGAGTATATCGCGTAAGCGGCTCTAGACCTATGGTTAACACTAGCGTAGACAGCGGTAGCCGCTTATCCTTGGAATATCAGCATAGGGAAAGGATGTTCTTATGAATCGCAAAACAATCGTTTCTATCATAATTCCTCTGCTTTGTTTGCGGTTGCTACTTCCGACAAGCGTATATGCGCAGACTGCCCCATCTTTTCTTCTAACTTCAAATAACCAGGTTGAAGGTGAAATGACTATAACCATGAGCGGTAAGAATATTACCGATTTATACGCTTATGAGGCGAGGCTTACATTCGATCCTAGTATGCTCGAGCTAGTGGAAGCCAAGTCTAATCTGGAGGGGTTTTCCGTTTCGCCTATTATTAAGGACAATGAGATCATTCTCGCTCATACCAAAATTGGCAATGTGACTGGAGAAAGTGGGGATATCCTCATCGGTACACTGATATTTAAGACCAAGAAATACGGGACATCCATTGTAAAATGGACATCTTTGGAAACGGTGAATCACAATTTGACCGGTCAAACCTATTCCTTAAAAGAGAGTGTTTCCGTGAATACTGCGAAAAAGGGATTTGTAGATCTGGAGGGGCATTGGGCCAAAGCCGATATAGAGCTGCTCGCTTCGAAAGGCATTATAGAAGGAATGGACGAAGATCATTTTGTACCGGAAGCCCATGTAACAAGAGCGCAGTTTGCCGCGATGATATCGAGAACGTTAAAATTCCAAACGAGCACGAAGCAAAATCCTTTCACTGACGTTTCGGCTGATTCCTGGTATAAGGATGTTGTAAATAGCGCTTTTGCAGCAGGCGTTATCCAAGGCATGACGGAAACCAGCTTTGCTCCGGCAAAAAATATCACAAGGGAAGAAATGGCTGTGATGATCGTGAGAGCGAGTAACTATGCGTCGGGCTCTGAAACAGGGAAAAACGATGAAAGCAATTTGCCGGCATTTGCAGATTCAGAGGCTACGAGTGAGTGGGCTAGAGATGACATTCAAACAGCAGTTCGTTTAGGCATCATTAATGGCAAAGGGAAGAATCAATTTGTTCCTAAGGATCAGGCAACCCGAGCGGAAGCAGCTGTAGTCATTAAAAGATTACTATTATCTTTAAGTCTGCTTTATTGACGGACCTAAAAAAAGAGGAGCGCGGAGGTTTGCGCTATGCTCCTCTTTGGATCGTGTAACAGCAAAACCGGCTAATACCTATTTTGCTTGCGGAATTCGGACGGGCTTACACCCATCGCCTTGCGGAACACCCGGCTGAGATAAAAGCCGTTCTCGTAGCCGCATTTTCCAGCTATGACATCGAGCGTCCAATCCGTTATTAGCAGCAGCCTGCTTGCTTGTTTAACCCGAATCGACGTTAAGTATTGCAGAGGGTTGACGCTATAGGCGGTTTTGAATCTTCGGATCAGTTGTACAGGCGTCATTCCGAACCTATGAGCGACATCCCGGATTTCGATCGCTTCATGCGCGTGAGTATTGAAGTAGATTGCGACATCGCGAATGACTTCGTCATCTTTCCCAGAAAGACCAGCATCGGGAGATTCCAGCGCCTGCTGTGCGATCATCAGCCATAAGTCCACCAAATAGTGCTGCTTCAGCTTTTGATTATCAAAGCTGAAGGGCAACTGCTGGTCCGCCTGTTTTAAGCAGCTGTAGTTTTCGGACAAGCGCAGGATTTGCGGCAGCCGTATTTTCCGATGCGTCAGAAGGAGCTGAAGCTGCTGCGAGTCACCGTCAGAGAAGGTGAACGTAATGGTGTGGAAGCTTAAAGGCTCCAGCACGTTTCGATAAAAAGCAACCTGGGGCGGGCACACGACCACGTCTCCGAACTCGGCCACTCCATAAACCTCTCCTATCTGGTACTCGAATCTTCCCTCCTCTACAGCAAACAGGATCCATGTTACATAAGTATCCGTCTCTAGTAGAAATTTATCTTTTTTGATCCAGTACATATGATATACAATTTCGGGCAAGCCTGCGGACACTTTGCTTCACCTCGCTCAAGATTTTGAAATTTTGGATATGCAAAAGAAATTCTATGAATTCAAATGTGTGAAGGAAAGATCGTAATATGTAATTAAAGATATCATATAAGGCAAAGGAGTCAAAAAAGATGGGAAAAACCGATGCTAAAATTTTGGATACGGACATTATGATCGCCGGAGGAGGGATGACGGGGGTGGCGGCTGCAATAGCTGCGGCCCGCAACGGAGCCCGGGTAATTATATGCCAGGACCGTTCCGTTCTTGGCGGAAATGCGTCGTCGGAGATTCGCATGAATATATCCGGCGCATCCACCATCGGGAAGGAATTGGAGGTGGAGCGCAGAGAAAGCGGCATTATCGAAGAAATTGTGCTTGAATGCTCGGTCAGAAATCCGCAGAGGAGCGCGAGTATGCTGGACTTGATCTTATATGAAAAATGCCGCGCCGAACCGAATTTGATGATGCTGCTGAACACGACGGTTGTCGAAGCCAATGTGGAGGGCTCCCGTATTCGATCCGCTTATGCGGTGAGAGAAAGCACGGAAGAAAGCTTTACGATCCGGGCTGACATATTCGTCGATTGTACAGGCGACGGCAGGCTGGGATATGAAGCGGGAGCAGCCTTTACGACCGGCCGGGAAGCGGTTGAGGAATATAACGAAACCGGCGCAAGCCAGAACAGGGATGCTTATCGTCTCGGCTCTTCTCTTTTGTTCACGTCGAAATGCATGGGACGCCCGATGCCTTTTACTCCGCCGGAGTGGGCCCGCAAGTTTACGGAGGAAGATTTGCAGTTTAGAAATCACGACGCATGGGATTTCGGCTATTGGTGGGTGGAATTCGGCGGAACGCTGGACACGATCAAAGATAATGAGTATATCCGCGACGAACTGCTTGCGATCATGCTTGGGGTGTGGGATCACATCAAGAATAGCGGCAATCACCCCGATTCCGAAAATTGGGCGCTGGACTGGTTTGGCTTTCTTCCGGGTAAAAGAGAGTCGAGAAGATTTATCGGCCAGCATATGTTGACCCAAAATGATATTCAGCAGGCTGTCGACTTCGATGATGTTATCGCTTACGGCGGCTGGTCGATGGATACCCATCCGCCCGAAGGCATCGATGCGAAAGACGAGGAGCCGTGCAATCAGCCGTTTACGCCTTATCTTTACGGCATTCCACTGCGCTCGATGATTAGCAGGAACATTTCGAATCTGATGTTCGCCGGGCGCAATTTATCGGCTACTCATATCGCCTTCTCCAGCACCAGAGTAATGGCGACATGCGCGGTAATGGGAGAAGGGCTTGGAACGTTCGCGGCAACGGCGGTGAAGCACCAGCTTCAGCTGGAACAAGCGTGGCGCGAGAACGGTATCGTGAAGGAGGCTCAGCAGCAATTGCTTCGGCAGGGGGCTTTTTTGCCTGGCATTATGCTGGAAGGAAATCTCGCGAAGCTTGCCCTAATTTCCGCTTCTTCCGAGCAAAATCAAGGAAAATGCGGGTATGTTGTGGATGGGCATACTCGCTCAGTCCATGGGGAGAAGGGGGTACGTCCCGGCTTGACGACGGCTGGCACGCATCGCTGGATGTCGGAGCCGGGGGACAGCAGTCCTTGGCTGGAGCTTCAATGGGAGGAGCCGGTTACGGTTTCCCGGATTACGATCGTTCTGGATACCGGGCTTCACCGTATATTGATGCTTTGCCATTTGGACGCGCTTCAGAAGCAGATGCAGTGGGGACGATCGCAGGCAGAAACGCTGAAGGAGTTTAAGCTGATTGGGCATGACGAACGAGGGAGGACGGAAATCGCACATATACAAAATAATTTTCAACGCATCATACATCTGCCTGTAACGTTGAAAAATCTGAAGACGCTCCGTCTGGAGGTAATCTCTACCAACGGTTTGGACCATGCGCGAGTAGTTGAAATTGTTTGCGAGTAACGCCGCATGCCGTGAAGGTATTTTCTTGACAAGATGAAAGGTTATATGCATAGTTATTGGTGTAAAATAGATTAAAAAGCGCGAAGCGAGGAAAAGGTGAAACACTCTGAAAGCGAATCGGATGGAAGCGTTCAGTGATGGTGTGCTGGCGATCATCATTACGATCATGGTGTTGGAATTTAAAGTGCCAGAAGGCCATAACTGGCATGCGCTGGTCGAACTGGGCCCAAAGATTCTTAGCTACATTTTCAGTTTCGTATATATCGGCATCTACTGGAACAATCATCATCATCTGCTGCACATGGTTCGAACGATGAACGGGCGGTTGATGTGGCTCAACTTGCTGCTTCTCTTCTGGTTATCCCTTGTGCCGTTCACGACAGCTTGGATGGGGGAAAGCCATTTTGCAGCCACACCAACGGCACTGTACGGTTTTATTTTACTACTCGCGGCACTCTCGTACTGGCTGATTCAGCGTGCGATTCTTAGCCAGCATTCCAGCGATTCCTCATTTGTTCTGACGATGGGCAAAGATTGGAAGGGGAAATTATCCCCCTTGCTCTACTTGACCGCAGCCTTGACCGCCTATATAAGTCCTTGGATATCCGGCTTCTTTTTCGTACTTGTTGCCATGATCTGGTTCTTGCCAGATAAGCGAATCGAGCAAGCACTGCGAGGCCAAGGCCACTAAGAAATGCTCTTCGATTCTCGCATGCAGGCGGGTTTCGAAGAGCTTTTTTCTACGGGCTTATTTACTCTTTTGGGAGGTTCGGCAAGAGTTTGGGTTCTTGGGACAAAAAAAAGCTGTTGACATTTAACCGCAATTAAAGTATCTTAATATTAAGATAATAAACACGATGAATAATCAAACATATAGGAAATGAAGATATTATCGAGGGGAAGGGGATGACATGATGGAGAATTCAAATGAGAAGACGAAAGATGGTTCCTTGGACCTTTATATAGCACTATCCAGAGCCAGTCAGTGGGTTAACGCACACGCAGACCGGGATATCCGGAAGTATGGCTTGAACCGGACCGAATTCGGGGTGCTGGAGCTGTTGTATCACAAAGGGGCGCAGCCAATCCAACAAATTGGCGGGAAAGTGCTGATGAGCAGCGGCAACATTACGTATGTCGTCGATAAGCTGGAGCAGAAGAAATTAGTGCAGCGAAAGGCATCGACTATGGATAGGCGGCTCATTTTTGCGGAGATAACCAAAGAGGGTACACAATTTATAGAAGACGTGTTTCCCAAACATGCTGAGATCATCGAACAGGCCGTTAGCGGGCTTTCTTCGGAAGAGAAGGTAGTCGCAGCGAAGCTGCTTAAAAAGCTCGGTAAGTCCGCTCAGGGAAGCTTTAAGTAGCTGCTAGCTAGTACCTTCAAGTTGCAAGCAGCAATAAAGCTGAGGCTTTCTTTTATCTAATATCTTTAAATTAAGACTCTTAATAATGTTGAAATAATCGACAAATACTTATAACTAAGGTAAAGGAGTTGGATGACATGTTCAAACAAACAGCGGGGATTCACCATATTACAGCTTTCGTGAGGAATGCTCAGGAAACGGTCGATTTTTATGCGGGGGTACTGGGACTTAGGCTGGTCAAAAAAACGATTAACTTCGACGCACCGGAAGTGTATCATCTTTACTTCGGCAACGAGCTTGGAAGTCCGGGAACCATTCTTACCTTTTTCCCATGGGCGGGTTCGCGTAAGGGTCGCATTGGAGGCGGGCAGGTCGGAATTACCACTTATGTGGTTCCCGCAGGTACGCTCCCATTCTGGGAGGAACGCTTGAGAAGCTTCCAGATCCCGGTTACACAAACAGAGAGATTCTCCGAATCTTATCTGCAATTTTCCGACAAGGACGGATTAAGGCTTGAGATCGTGGCGCGTGAGGAAGGGCCTCAAAGTCATTGGTCATTCGGAGGCGTTCCGGCAGACAAGGCTATCAAAGGTTTTGGGGGTGCCGTCCTCTACAGCACAGCTCCGGATAAAACGGCAAATCTGCTGGTGCAGGTGATGGGCCTTGAGGAATTGGGGCAGGAAGGGGACTATGCGCGGTATAAAGCGACAGGAGACCTTGGCAATATCATCGATGTTCGCGTAGCAGCAATGGAATTTGGCACTGGTGGTGCCGGAACGGTGCATCATATCGCATGGCGGGTCAAAGATGATGAGGAGCATGCCTTGTGGAGAAGCCATATTGCAGAAAATGGCTATCATCCGACGCCGATTATCGATCGTCAATATTTTAACGCCATTTACTTCCGCGAGGAAGGTGGAATCCTGTTCGAAATCGCGACAGATCCTCCAGGCTTTGCACGTGATGAGCAGCCGGAAGAGCTCGGTGAGAAATTGATGCTTCCGGAATGGTTCGAGCCGAATCGTGCCGAAATCGAAGCGAATTTAGATCCTATTCAGGTTCGTGTACTAGATATTGAGGAGGGATTTAAATGATATCCATTGATCCTGCCGGTCAAAGTGAACGGGAGAACTATAAGCTTTTGGTAGGGAGCATCATTCCAAGACCGGTTGCTTTTGTAACCACACTTTCGCAGAAAGGGGTGTTGAATGCAGCCCCCTATAGCTATTTTAATATAGTGTCTGCTAATCCGCCTATGGTATCTATATCTGTACAAAGAAAGAATGGACTTCCCAAGGATACTTCCAGGAATGCAGTAGACACAGGAGCTTTCGTGGTTCATATATCGGATGAATCCTATATCGAACAAATCAATCAGGCAGCGGCCAGTCTACCACCGGAGGAGAGCGAGGTTTCCTTTGCGGGACTGACCCCTGTTGAAAGCACGAAGATAGCTGTGCCTGGTATTGCAGAAGCTAACATTCGGATGGAATGCGTGCTGGAGCATGCGATCCCGCTGGGAGGAACGATAGAGTCACCGGCCTGCGATTTGCTTATCGGACGTGTCGTTTGCTTCCATATAAATGAGTCTCTCTATGAGAACGGACATATTGATCCGCAAGGACTTAAGCCTGTCAGCCGGCTTGCCGGCAGCTATTATGCGAAGCTTGGCGCTATGTTTGCTATGGATCGTCCCGACTGATTGCGCCTTAGCTTATCGATCATATTTGACGACTGGCCACTTCTCTTTTCGCAAAGCGTTCATTAATTCCGGACTGGCATGCAAGGTATCCTGGACCATCTGATGGGGAGTCAGGGCCATCCATTGATTGAGTGAAACGTCAGCAAAACGATTGCTTTTGAACATTTCCAGAAAGCATAAGGTCTGATTGCCGGTATTCTGAATGTAATGCCCGTAGGCGAACGGCACATATCCTACATCTCCAGCTCTGTAGTTGAAGGTGCGTGCTGTTCCCTGAGCGGCAAAAGCGGTCATACGCCCCGTTCCTGAGATATAATACTGCCATTCATCATTATTCGGATGCCAATGCAGCTCTCGCATGCCTCCCGGCTCAATCTCCACCAGTGCTGCTGCAATCTGCGTTGAGATAGGGAAGTTGCTGGAATCAACGATTCGAACCTTACCGCCTGGCGTCCTAATGGGCTCCTGAGCAAGCAGATGGTGGATCATGTTGAGTGGAACGGCTCCATAAGGAGACTGAACCGCTTGACTGTCGAGGGAACCGGGGACATTAGCCTGGAAGATGTACCGCTGCTCCTTCGGTATGTGTGAGAAGGCATTTATGGACACGCCGAAATTGGCTGCCAGTACATCCTTTGGTGTATGGGCAAACCAGTCCGTGATCGAAAAGGTGTCAATATCAGAGAAGCTGCCATCATCAAAGACAAGCAGAAATTCACAGCCTTCCTCCAATCCCTGAATGGAATGGGGGATGCCTGGCGGAAAATACCACAGATCGCCAACACCAATGTCGGCAATAAAGTTCCGCCCATTCTGATCGACCGCGGTAATGCGAGCCCGTCCTAATAGCACGAAAGCCCATTCTGCTTGCTTATGCCAGTGCATTTCTCTAACACCGCCAGGGGTCAGACGCATATTAACCCCGGATAATGTGGTTGCGATTGGCAGTTCCCTTACTGTGACCTCACGTGACCAACCGCCGTGGTTTAGCTGCATATGCGTGTCGGAGAAAGAGAATTTCAGGTTCGGAACGGTGCCGCTATCTGTGACAGGAGGAACCAGCATATCGGGATTCTCAAGATCCCTCATAACATCCCGTGGCCCGCAATCCGTAGCTCCTGCCCCGTCTTTTCTTATAGGCTGAGGCACATAACCATATCCGGGTGGCTGTTGGGGTTGATTTGTCATAGAAACCTGCTCCTTTTGGAAAAGTCTTTATTGCAGTAGATCTCATCAAAGTAGCTTATGAATGAAGGTCTCTAGATATGATAGAAGGCTTGAAAGCATTGCCATTTGTATAAAGAGCCCTGAACCGCCAGCTTTATGGTAAAATAAATGAAAACGTCCAGAAAGCAGGTGAGGACATGACAGTAGAGGAAGTTCTGGGGAAACTCGAGGCCATGGGGTCGGAGCAGACCAAAAAAACGTTTATCCGCCATGGTGCTCCTGAGCCCTTGTTTGGAGTTAAAATAGGGGATATGAAGAAACTTGTTAAGTATGTAAAAAAAGATCAAGATCTAGTGCTGGCCCTGTACGATACTGGAAACTACGATGCCATGTATTTGGCTGGAATGAGCATAAATCCGAAAATGATGACGAAAGAAAAACTAAGGGATTGGGCCAATCAATCGAAATGGCATGCGGTCTCGGAGTACACAGTAGCTAGGGCTGCCGCTGAAAGTAATTTTGCCCTCGAACTAGCGAGAGAGTGGATGGCTTCCAAGGAGGAATGCATTGCCTTGAGCGGATGGAATACGTATGCTAATTATGTATCCATTACAGCGGATGAACAATTAGATATGGACGAAATAAGAAGGCTTCTTAGGCAGGTAGAGCAAACGATACATGAGGAAAGAAACTTTGTTCGCTATGCCATGAACAATTTTGTTATCTGCGTCGGCACATTCGTAGTGGCCTTACATGAGGAAGCCATGCAAATAGCAGAAAGCATTGGCAAGGTACATGTCAACATGGGCCAAACCGCTTGTAAAGTTCCGCTAGCTGCGGAGTACGTGAATAAAGTGAAGACAATGGGCAGGATCGGTTTAAAGAAAAAGACCTGCATTTGTTAAGGCTTCAGAATAGAAAAGGCCCGAGTCACTAGTTCAAAGTGCCCCGGGTCTTTACGTCATTCTATGGCGATACAGCCATTCGTCGGTTAATCGATTTTCACCAGCTGTTGCTGAAGTACTGTATTTCCTGCCTGACTGGTGTACGGAGGAATACTTCTTCCAAAGCAGTTTATGACGACTTTTTTACTGTTGGAATGAATAATTCGGATTTCGTAAAGATCAATCGCTTCATCCAACTCGGCATACATAACTGCCAGGTTCTCTTTTTCAATACGATAAGGAAAGTTAACCGGGAGGTTGTCTCCTATCAGAACAGGAATTTGTACGGGCTCGGAATAGGAGGACCAATCCCACACTTCAACAGTAACCTTATGCGAATGCTTATGATCTACATTAGCAAGTTGGATTACAGCTGATATAGTCAGGGGCTCCCGCGTTAAGACTCCAGTAGATAATGTTACTTTGGACATGTGAAAAACCGCCTTTTTCTTAATAGATTTACTTACCCTACCAATTTATGCTTGAGGGAGTTCAAAGGATTCGGATAGCTTCACTAATTCTAGCAGAATGGGTTAAGAGGAATGCAGGCCGGTATATCGCTGGCAATCATTTTTTCACTTTCTTTTGCAGCGCCCATAAACATCTCAGATTCTTTTCATACAATAGGATTATCTGATTAGAAAAAGGTGATGGATATTGGCTACCTTCTCAGCCGCTCATGCAATGAAGAAGAAGATCGCGCGCAAAATGTTGAAGAAAACGGGAATCCATGGCATTGGAGTAGGCTACCACGACCCGAAAAATCCTAAAAAAGGCGGAGCCGTCATCATTTACTCTGACAGCATATCCGCAACTGCCCGCGGAATTCCCTCTAAATATTCGATTACTACAAAAGGAAAGAAAAAAGGAAAGGCACAAGGGAAGACACAAGAGAAGACCGTGACCGTACCGATCCGTATTGTTAAAACCAAGAAATTCCGTTCTCACGCAGATTATAAAAGTAGAATTCGTCCTATACCAGCGGGCTATAGTACCGGCACAACTAGTGGCTCAGGCACAATAGGGCTGATTGTTACCAATTATCCTAATCCCAGGCAGCGCTATATATTTAGCAACAATCATGTGCTGAATCCCAGTAATTCCATCGCTTATACGGAGACCTTACAGCCTGGAGGTGCCGATAAAGGCCAAACGGGAAAAGACCGTGTTGGACGATTGTACCGTTTTGCCAAGCTAAGCCAGAATCAGAATAATCTTGTGGACGCCGCGCTAGCCATTCCTTTAAGCAGGCCCTTGTTAAACCCCCGTTACGCTACGGTTGGCGTCATTCCCGGGCATGTCACCTCTTATCGGATCGGAGATCGCTTCAAGAAGGTAGGACGAACAACAGGCCAGGTATCCGGCGTTGTTGATTCGGTCCATACCGACATTCAAGTCGATTATGAAAATCTGGGCTCTGTTCAATTTTTGAATCAAACGGTAATCAAGGGGACTAGTCCCGTTTCACTTGCCGGGGATTCCGGATCCGTGTGGTTGAGGCAGCAGGACAATTACGCCGCGGCGGTCAACTTCGCAGGTTCATCAGATGGACGTCTTTCTATCTCCTATCCCATTCAGTGGTTTATGAAAAAGTTTGGTACGAGAGTAGCACAGCCAAGAGGCGTAGGGCGCGTAAAAACGATCAAGAGAAACGTCAAGGACGCCTACACTAGCCAGCTCACTGCTAAACAGCTTGCTTCTATTCAGACTTTTAAGGCTAAGATCAGACCGTAAAGGCTTAAGTTCTGCTGCAAAATCTGAAGCGAGACGGTAAAGACTCAAGTCTTTCAGTAAAGACAGCTGCGGATTGTAAGGTAGCAAAGTAGCAAGGTAGTGAGACAGCGAGATAGCGAGGCAACAAGGCAGTGAGTCAGCGAGACAGTGAGACAGCAAGACAGCAAGACAGCAAGGAAGCAAGGAAGCAAGGATGCAAGGATGCAAATCAGCAAGGCTAATGGGATTGCTTGAAGCGCTATGGCTCAAGGATTTTTCTTGGCTGTAGCGTTTTTTTATGGTTTTTTTTAGTATTAATTTTTGGGGATATGCTCTCCGAGGGTATCAGAAAGGAAGCGCAGTTTTTTCATATGGCCGCTATTCCTTTCTCTCAGGAAAGGAACCTTTGCTGGCAGTCCGTTTGAGTGTGGCATGTTCGCACTTTGGAGCTGAGAGGGAAAGGAATGTGGGAGGAAGAACGATAGTAGTAGCTTTATCAGCAGTTGCAGCAACCCGCGCCCTCCAAAAATGGAGCTAGTGCTTCACTTAACGATGTTTTTCATCGTTAAAGTAAGTGCTTCCAGGTCAATTGTCACTTTAATGATGTTTTTCATCGCTAAATGGGTGCGGATGGGCTCTCTAGGTGGTAAAAGGGGATTTTAACGATGTTTTTCATTGTTAAAGTAAGGTTGGGGAAGGCTCCCGTGCTTTTAGCGATGAAAAACATCGTTAAAGTAGCAAATCCTTCTCATATCTTCATCCAAGGTGCCTGCGCCAGCTAAGAAGTTTCCTAAAAACAAGGTATTTGTTTCATTGAGTCCGAAATTAATCCAAGAAATACGTTTTACGAAAAGATGAAAAATAAATATTACGTAATTACATAAAAAATGTTCACAAATGGATCGGATTGGTATAGAATAAGAATATAACGTAATTACGTAAATTCGAGGAGGGCTACTATGAATCGTGATTTAGGTCAAGAAATGGATCTGATGCATGTTCAGTTATCCGAGCTTAGACAGCTTGTACAGCAACTTGTTGAGGATAGGGATAAGGATAAGGACAGGGACACAAATAGGGAAAAGCAGGTTGTTGGCCATATTTTCGAAGATGGTGGGGACAGCAAACGAAATCAGAACGGTGAAGCTGATCTCGAAAAAGGTGTGATTTATTACTCAGGCCGTTACCACAATGACAGAAATGGTCTGCGTTGGGAGCCGCAAGAGAGACAAGTGGGTGCTTTGCTTGATTTGAATGGGGAGAAGATAGCTAAGGTGCTTTCTGCTTTGGGGCACAAGCAACGCCTGGATATTTTGCGGGCTGCTCTTCATAAGCCTTTGACTGGACCGGAACTGGTGGATCAACTGCATATGGGTACAACTGGGCAACTGTATCATCATATCAAGGCATTATTAGGAGCGGACCTTTTGGTGCAGGAAGAAAGAGGAGGGCGGTATGAAATTCCAACCCACCGGACATTGCCCGTGCTTTTGCTTTTAGCGGCACTATCGGATTTAATAGACACGAGCAATTATTTAGACATGACGGATGCGAGAACTCAGGCAAGTACTTATTTGGGAGAGGCGTCCAAGGAAGGTTTTGATGCGCAGGTTCTGCTGTGGGCTGTTGTGGAGAATTCGATTATGGAACATCTTGCTGGTTACTGTGATGAGGTAAGAATTTTTCTGCATGAGGATGGGAGTGTTACGGTTTCAGATAATGGCCGCGGAATTCCCGTGCAAGCTTTCCCTCAGCAAGACAGGCCGGAGCATCGCTCTATGCTTACGGATTTGGAGTGGCTGCATACTCAACCAAACTTCATTGCCCCAGGGGCTGAAAAGGGGATCAGCATAGCAGTGGTAAATGCTTTATCCTATACAATTACGGTAGAAATACGCCGGGATGGTTTCATTAAACGTCAGGAATTCAGGCGGGGCATTCCGCAGACTGGATTAAAGACCATTGGTGTTGCCGAGGAGACTGGAACTCGTGTAACGTTTATGCCAGATCCTGAAATTTTTGTTCCTGGATTTGATGTCGTACAAATAGAGGGCAGGGTCGAGAGTCTTGAAAGCCATTATCCCAAATTAAAGGTTTACATTCATGGGTTTCTTTAGTTATTATAAATCATTCCAATTGTCGCTTATCCCTATTAACTTCCATCCTTTATCTGTGTTTGTAAAAGAAAAGAGTTGTCGGTCCTTCGTTATCTCTGACGAATTAGCCGGTACTTTTTGAAGCTTCTCTACAATGACTTCTTTATCAGTATCTTTAAGGTTTGGGTTCGGTTTTACATCAAAATCTAAATCTGTGATTTCTAATACGATTTTACCTAAATCAAACGTACCTTTCATTTTCTCTGGGTACAGATAAAGATCCATATATCCTTGTGCATCGTTTTCGCTAAAAATTTTCAGGTATCGATTCAGAACTTGTACAATTTCTTTTTCTTCATCTTGATATTTGCCTTCATCCAAATAAACAATTACATCTTTTTGAGATTCCGTCTGGAGAACTGTTGGAGTGACAAAGCCAGGTGTATGATCGGGTGCAATGGTTTGTTCCTTTGATAATTCAGCTCTGCTACAGCTTGAGATCAGTGTTGTAACTAAAATTAAACATGCTAACCATTTCAAAATTCGTCATTCCCTTCGCTGAAATTATTGCACCATCGAGTCTTAAGAAGAAGCACATACTTAATAGACGTAATTCAAATGAATATAGTTTTAAATTAATGGATATAAAAACTTTTTTTTACATTTATCATTGATGGTATAGATGAAACGCAAGCCGAACTCCTATTCAAGGAGCTCGGCTTTTTTCTAAATATGTTAAATAAGTTTATCGCTTTGCAACGATAAAGCGGCATAGTAATGCCTGCTTGAATAAAGGAAGTTGCAAGGAAGTCCTCTGCAATCACTATCCCTTTCCCTCAGGAAAGCAATGTCTGCTGGCAGCCCGCTTAAGTCTGGCATGTTTGGCACTTTGAAGCTGAGAGGAGAGGGAGGTGGGAGGAAGAGCGATAGCAACAGTGATATAAGCAGCGCTAGTAACAGCGATAGTAATAGTGATATTAGCAGCCCGCCTTCCCCGAAAACGTGTGGGTGCTTCCACTTAACGATGTTTTTGAGGCTGTCGATTAACTGTGGATTAAAAATACGAACCTCTAAAAATCAATTTTTTGTGAGAAAAACGTCGCTTTTCACCCCGAAAAGTCGATTTAAACAGGTTTAAGTGGCAAGTTTTGATCGATTTCAGTAAACGTTTTGAGTTGTACACAGTTAATCGACAGCCTCTTTTTCATCGTTAAAGTAAGTGTTTCATGTCAAACCGTCACGTTAACGATGATTTTCATCGTTAAAAGAGGGCGAATGGCCTCTCGTGGTGGTAAAAAGGGATTTTAATGATGTTTTTTATCGTTAAAGTAAGGTTGTGGAGGCGACCTGGTGCTTTTAGCGATGAAAAACATCGTTAAGGTAGGCCTTCGGAGGTGACCGGCTTAGCGATTTTTCTTACTCTAAGCTAAAGCAATCCTGACGATCTCACGAATCTCTGATGACCACAGTAGTTGGTGGTTAGTAAAAACGCTGTATCCAACCAATGAATTCGGAAAACGTACGATAATTCAAACAAGCCGGAAATCCCGTACGCTAAGGAAATCCGGCTTGTTTTATGCAATCACTATTGGAGAAGCTGTCTTCATGGGCCTAGACATTACGTGAACTATTAGAAATAACGGCGGTATAATTCTCTTAGCAAGTTTAAAGTTATTTCCTCGATTTTTTAACCGGGAGTGGATATGGTGAAGCCGTTGTTGAAGCGTCCGTTCATTTATCATGATGAATCCGAAGTGGGATATTTACATAGATTAGCGGCAGCAAATCAACGCAACAGGTGATCGGGCGGCTGAATGCAGCAAATGGCAGACGGCGCCTGTTCGGCCTCATTGCCTCGACTCCCGTTCCTGAAGTGCAGTTGTCCGCAACCTCCGATATTCTCCCGGTGTGACATGGGTCGCGCTGCGAAACATACGGATGAACGAATTGGCGTTCGGGTATCCGACATTGGCGGCGACTTCGTGAATCTTCATATCGGTGCCCTCGAGCAGCTTCTTGGCCGCCATCACCCGCACTTCGTTGACGCAATCGCTAATATTTCGCCCGGTTTTCTCCTTGAAGTAGTTTCTCAAATACCCGGCCGACATGTTCAGCTTGTCGGCGATCAAGTCCAGGGACAACTCGTCGCCATAATGGGCGTTTATATACGAGAGCACAAAATCGACGATGGGGTCCCGTTCCGATTTTTTCGCTTCGATCCGCTCCGCCGCTTGTTTGGTCAATTCCTCGAAGAACGCTACATACTCCTCTTTGGACACGAACCGGTCGATCGTCTCGAAAGGCGGGCGCTCCAGCTGCAGGTTCCCGGTATCGATCTTGTTTGCCATGAGCGTCAGCAGCAGCTTCGACACAATCGTATGCGCAAACTGGCGATATTGCAGCGCCGTCGCGCCCTTCTGATCCAGCCGGTTCAGCGAACGGCGAATGTCGTGGATCATATTCCGGTCGTTCCCGGCGAGCAGGCTCTCGAGGAAATGCTGCTCTTCCGCCGGCGTAAGGGGATGGACGTCCGGCAGCTTCTCCGGTTCGGCGATGATCTGCACTTCGTCGTTCAGCTTCCGCTTCCGCACCATCTCGACCGCTTCCACGTACGCATCCGTAAAATCGACCGCATAACGCAAGCGCGGATTGGCGGCGATGGTCACATAATAATACGACTTATCCCGGTCAAACACATGTTTTAAATAGAGCAATCGTTCCGTGAGAAGGTCGGTCTGTTCATGCTCCGTAAAGACGATCGTCACGATTGAATCCGCTTCCACCTGCAAGGACACCGCTTCGGGAAACGAACCAGTGATCGCGAGATTGATGAAGTCGAGCAAGAAGGTCGACTTCTTTCGCTCCATGATCGGTGTTTGATGGAAGCGATCCGTAACGCGAATTTGAAACATGACAAAATAAAACGGCCGATCCGTATTGAGCAGTTGCCCGACCTCGTCGTTGTTGATGTAGATCCCTTTCACCCTGTCGACATACGCGTATTTTTGCAGCAGCGAATCTTTGCGGCGCATCGTGTCGATCATTCCTTTGACGCTGTCGCTGATCTGCTGGAATTCACGAATGTTGCTGTTATGCTGGATGTCCACGCTCATTTTGCGCAACGATTCGGCGATTTTTTGGATCGGGTGCTTGAATCTGACGCTGAGCATGATCGACAAGACGATGCTCAAAAAGACGGACAGCGCGATCAAGCCGATCAGGATCGCGTTCATGCGCGAGATTTGGGCGGCGATCTGCTGATTCGGGATCATGCTGACATAGGTCAGACCGGTTAGCGGACCCTTTTGTATAAAGTAATAGTTCTGGTCTAACTGCACGTACCGGTCCGCGCCAGACAACGAATCGACGAGACGGGGGTCCGGGGCGGCTCCGGAGCGGAAATACGGTTCTCCCGAATCATCCACAATCGAAAAATGATCGTTGTCCGAAAGATGTAGATGATTGAAAATCGCCTTCGCGTCGAGAAATGCGGCTATGTAATGCCCCGCGAACAGCTTGCTTTTGATGACTATGGGAAAAAGGGTTCCGGCCTCAGATACGCTGTTGTCCGGGTTTGTCGTCCGAAACGCGGCGGCCGGGAACAATTTGAGGTGGAAATCGCGATCGAACTGCTGTTTCCAGAAATTTGCCGGATACCGATCGCTGACGTAATAGCGCCCGAACATTTCTTGTTCTGTGTGCGAGCTGCTTTTATCGATGATGACGCCTTGATCGTCAAAATAAACGAACACGTTCTCGGCAAAGAGATTATAATTTCGGACGATCGTCTGGAATTCGCCGGACAATTCGTTGATCAGCGGGTAATTGTGGCTGCCCGCATCTTTTCGGAGGAGGCCTACATCGCTTTGAAAGTAGATGCTGCCGAGCACATTGTCCAGCAACCGCAACTGATTTTCGAAGCCGCCTACGGTGTTGCTCAAGCTTGACGTGTTGTAGGTGATGATTTGATCACGGATGCTGCTCGTAAAGAAGCGAAACGACAAGGCGTTGAATACGAACGAGACGATTATGATCGCGCCGAAGCCGAATAGCAGCTTAACGAACAAGGAGTTTTTGTACAGCATGAAGCGGAAGATCATGGCTTAAACGCTCCCCGCATTGTGGTTTGGTTGGAAGATTCCTATAAGTATACATCATCGGCGCGGCGTGAAGAAATATTCCATATCGCATACAATGCGCAAATGTGCATGAAATAGGGGCGTCGCCCGCCGAAGGGAGGGCTCTATCGCAACCGCGCTGCAACAATACTGCGATTGTGCATATTTTGTGCGAATATACGGATGGTGCGGCGCATGCATGCTGTTGTATAGTAATCGTGCAAACGTTTGCGATTGGCGATCAGGAAGGTTATGAAGTTATGAAGCAAGGGAGGTAATGAACAATGACAGAGACGAATGCCGGACATCCGGATCTGCCCCGTGACGGTAACGCGAACGGGCGAAACGAAGCGGTACTTCGCGAAAGTCGCGAAGCGGACAACCACCTTATTAGCAGGCGCAAGCTGCTGGCGGCCATGGGCGTCGCGGGCGTCGGCATCGCTTCCGCCGGGCTGCTCGGAAGCGGCGCCGCCTTCGCCAAAGACAAGGCGCAGGCGCTCAATCTGCAAGACCCGAATTGCTGGGCGGTTTCCGTAGCGGACTTAAGGGCGATGACCGATCCTGACGAGCATTTCCTCTATTATGTGATCGACCGCGGGAAGGAAGGGCTGTTCTACTACGATCCGGCAGACGCGACATCAACCGATAATGTGGGGACCGTGCTTGTGTCATCCGCGGGCAAGCGGTTTAAGCGGGTTGTCGGCGAAGTGGTCGATGTGAAGTGGTTCGGGGCGATCGGCGACGGCGCGTCGCATCCGCTGTCGGAACAGTTCGCGACGCTCGAGTCGGCGCAAGCGGTATATCGACATGCCAATGCGCTAACAAACGAGATCGACTGGTGCTCGATACAAGCTGCGATCGAATATGTGAAGACGGCGGCGGTGGCGACGACACGGGTATACATTCCGAAAGGTACGTACCTCGTCAACCAGGCGATCCGCCCGGAAGTCGACAACATCGTCATCTTGGGGACGACCGGTTCGGTCATCTCGCTGCAGTTCGATTATATCGCGCTGTTGGTCAATAAAACGACGCCGCCCTCCACGAAGCCGGAAGCGGTATACAACGTAACGGTCAAGGATCTGACGTTCACGGCTCCGAACGGCTACGGGCCGAACAATGCAGGCATCGTCGCCTTCAATCACTGCATCGATCTGCTGGTCGACAATCTCCGGGTCGTCGGAAATTCGGCCTTGCTCACGAGCAGGCAACGGATCACGAACGGCATCGCCACTTCGCAAGGGACGAGCGGTGTGATTCGCAATTGCGTTGTGGACGGCGTCAGCAAGCCCGGCTATTATATGGCCAACGGCTCGCGCGATATTCGTGTCGAAGGCTGCGAAGCCCGCAACGTGTCCGGTCATCTCGGCTACCAGCCAGGCATGGGCGTATCGGGCTGCGACCGGATTACGTTCGTCAACTGCATCTCGCACAATAATCAGGGCGCAGGGCTGCAAATTACAACAGACGGCTACCCTTCGCCGGGAGGAACGCCGGCAACGAACGTTCAGGTGATCGGCGGGCAATTTTACGATAACGGCGGGCATGGCATCTGGATGGGCACCAACGTAGCCGGCCAATACCCGCGCGACGTACAAATCATCGGCGCCGATACGAGCGGCAATAAACTGCATGGAGTGAACATTTCCGCCGGACGCCGGATCAGCATCGTCGATCATACATCCAAAGGAAACGGCAGCAGCGGCATCTTTGTCGACAACGGGGCCAGGCTTGTATCGACGGTCGATGTGATCAATCCGAACGTCTACAACAATGCGACCGCTCTGACGATCGGCGGTGTCGTGATTCGCGGGGCGGAGCGGGTTACCATTCAGGGGGGCCGCGTCTTCGACGATCAGACGACGAAGACACAAGATTACGGCATCGAGATTTTCCCCGACAGTCAGAGCTTGAAACCGGCCAACATTCGCATCCTCGACGTCCAGGTATTCGGCAACGTGCAGGATTACGCGCTGACGACGGTGCAAGGGGTGAATGTGGAGGCGACCAGCGGGTTTTACCGCATCCGGCATGACGGCAATCCTGAGGGCAATTTGTCGGCGCCGCCGGGATCGGAGTATACGGACGCTTCGACCGGCAACAAGTATATCAAGGTCAACGGAACAGGCAATACCGGTTGGAAACAGCTTGTCGTCGTCGTTTAACGCGAGGGCGTGATGATACAAAAGGGGGAGACAACCATGAAACGAACATTTGCAATCGCTGTCAGCTTGACACTGCTGACAGCGCTGATCGCGGCGGGCTGCAGCAGGAGCGGTACGGACGCACCGGGAGCGCAGGCAACGGCGGCGGCTTCCGCAAAGCCTTCGGTGGCAGGTTTGCCGGCCAAGTTCGATCCGCCGATCGAGCTCAGCACCGTCCAATTCAGCTTGCCGTCAGTCAAATATTTTAACGGCGACGACATCAACAATAATCCGTGGTCGCGATATATCGAACAAACATTCGGCATCAAGGTAAAAACGCTATGGGCCGTGCCGGAAACGGAATACGATAAGAAGACGAATCTGATGATCTCGTCCGGAGATCTTCCCGACTTCTTCCCGGCGACGCCACAGCAGTTCAAGCAGTTGTACGATGCGGGCATGCTTGAGGATCTGACTCAGGTGTACGCGAATACGGCGCCGAACGTCGTGAAGAAGGTCGTAGCCGACGCCGGTCCCGAGGTGACCAAGTCGGCTATGATGGACGGCAAGCTGATGGCCATCCCCTATACGGGAACGGCCAAGGAAGCGGCACCGATTCTATGGATACGCAAAGATTGGATGGAAAAGCTGAAGCTACCCGCCCCGAAGAGCATGGACGATTTGCTGCGCATCGCGGATGCCTTCACGAATCAGGATCCGGACGGCAACGGCCAGAAGGATACGTTCGGTCTGGCGATGGATAAGGAGCTTAGCGCCATCGCCGGCATCACCAACGGGTATCATGCTTACTGGGACATCTGGATGAAGGATAGCAGCGGCAAGCTCGTGTACAGCAGCGTGCAGCCGGAGATGAAAAATGCGCTTGCCGCCTTGCAAACCATGTTCAAGGCGGGGCAGGTCGATCCGGAGTTTCCGGTTAAGCCCGCGAGCAAAGTAAACGAGAGCGTCGGCGCAGGCAAAATCGGGATGATGATCGGCGGCCGCGGCTCGGCCAATTCGCCGCTTGCGACGCTGACGCCGAATCAAGAGTGGCAGGCCTACCCGATTCCTACCGTGGACGGCAAACCTGCATCGCACACGCTGCCGCTCAATATTTACAAATATTACTGGGTGGTGAAGAAAGGAACGAAGCATCCTGAAGCGCTCTTCAAGATGCTCGAATTTTGGCTGAATACGTTCTATTACAATACGTCGGAGGACGTGTTCTATAAGTTCGTCAACCCGAGCAAGGAAGACAAGTCAGCGACTTGGTCGATGGCGCCAATCCGCATCTACTTGTCCGACAACAACATCGAGAACTACCGGCAGGCGAACGCCGTGCTTAAGGGCGAAAAATCCGCCGACCAGCTCGCGCCGGACCGGCGCAATGTGTATGACCGTATCATGCAGTACAAGAACGGCGACAAAAAGCTGTGGGGCGAATACGCGCAGAACGGGCCGGACGGCTCGGCGGCGATCATCGACAAGGTGATCAAGGAAAACCGCTTTGTTGTCAATCAGTTCTATGGATCGCCTACCCAGACGATGGCCGATAAAGGCGCAAATTTGGACAAAATCAAAAGCGAGACGTTCATGAAAATCATTACCGGCAACGCGCCGATCTCGGAGTTTGACAAGTTCGTCGACGATTGGAAGAAGCTCGGCGGCGATCAAATTACGAAAGAAGTCAACGACTGGTACGCCAAGCAGAAGTGAGACGCGCCACGTTTGAAGCAAAACTAAACGCGGAGAGACGGGGGCGAGGCAAATGCGGATGCTTTGCCCCTCCTTCCGCGTGCTGCAAGGAGGACAGCATGGGTGAAAACGAAACGTTTCGGCAGGGAGTTGCCGCTCCATTTGATGATCTTGCCCGGAGCCGCGCTGATCTTTATTTACCACTACATTCCGATGGTAGGCGTGGCGATCGCTTTTCAGAAATTTGTTCCGATCCGGGGCATTACCGGTTCTTCGTGGGTAGGCCTCGATAATTTTATATTTGTGCTGCAATTGCCCGATACGTTGAAGGTGGTAGCGAACACCTTGACGATCGCCGTGATGAAGATCGTTGCCGGCCTCGTCGTCCCGATCGGCATCGCGCTGCTACTGAACGAGATCGGGAGAACGGCGTTCAAGCGAACGGTGCAGACTCTGATTTATTTGCCGCATTTTTTGTCATGGACGATTTTGGCAGGTATTCTGATCGACGTGCTGTCTCCTTCATCCGGACTGGTTAATCAGGCATTGGAGTTTATCGGACTGGAACCGATCTTTTTCCTCGGGGATAACCGATGGTTTCCGTTTACTTTGGTCATTTCCAACGAGTGGAAAGAATTCGGCTTCAGCACGATCGTCTATTTGGCGGCTATCTCCAGCATCGATCCTTCGCTTTACGAGTCCGCGGTCATAGATGGCGCAGGGCACTGGCGCCGGACATGGCATGTGACGCTGCCGGGCATCCGCCCGATCGTCGTGCTGTTGATGACGCTCAGCCTGGGTCAAATATTAAACGCCGGATTCGAGCAAGTATTCAATTTATACAGCCCGATCGTGTATGAAAGCGGCGACATTATCGACACGATGGTATACCGGATGGGTCTGATCAACGCGCAATACAGCTTCGCTACGGCAATCGGCCTGATGAAGGCGCTCGTATCGCTGATCTTGATCGCGGTCTCTTATATGCTGGCTTATCGATTCGCCAATTATCGCATTTTTTAGCGCATGGTTGCGCTACCATGTCTTAAGAACCAAGGGAGAGATGTTCGCGTGGTGGATACGCCAACCTTAGGCAGACGTTTGTTTGTCGTGTTCAATTACTTCTTTATGGCGCTGCTCGCTTTTCTGTGTCTGGCTCCGCTGATTCACGTGCTGGCCGTTTCCTTCAGCTCCAGCACGGCTGTGGGGGCGGGCAGGGTAACGCTGTGGCCCGTCGAGTTTACGACCCAGGCCTATGACTTCGTCATGCAAAAGCGGGCGTTTCTCGACTCGTTTCTCGTTTCGGTGAAGCGTCTGATCTTGGGCACGTCGATCAACATGTCGCTTGCCGTATTGATCGCGTTTCCGCTGGCCAAGGAAGCGTCCGCCTTCCGGTTCCGTACGGTGTATGTGTGGTACTTCTTCGTCACGGCCTTGTTCGGCGGCGGATTGATCCCGACCTACTTGACCGTTCAGAAGACCGGGCTGATGGATACGATTTGGGCGCTAGTTTTGCCGAATGCGGTTCCCGTGTTCAGCGTGATTCTGCTGCTCAACTTTTTCCGCGGCTTGCCGAAGGAGCTGGAGGATGCCGCTTATATAGATGGCGCCGGGTATCTGCGGACGCTGTGGAGCGTGTATATCCCGCTTTCCAAGCCGGTGCTGGCTACCATCCTGCTGTTTACGATGGTCGGCCACTGGAATACGTGGTTCGACGGGTTAATTTATATGAACGATCCGAAGAATTACCCGCTGCAAAGCTATTTGCAGACCATTATCATTCAGAACGATTTTGGCGCGCTATCGGACGCCGAGATCGAAATGATGCGGAAGCTGTCCGGACCGACAGTCAAGGCGGCACAAATTTTTCTTGCGGCTCTTCCGATCATTCTCGTTTATCCGTTTTTGCAACGCTTTTTCATTAAAGGCATCGTGCTTGGCAGCGTAAAAGGCTGACCACTCGATTGTCAAAAAATCCTACCGGTTGGAGGTTCCTATCATGCTGCACGATTTGCAAGCCAATACGCGCTCCGAACATTTGTCTTCGCCCATTACCGCCGTCATCGTCGGCGCCGGGCACCGAAGCATGCTTTACGCCTCCTATGCGAACATCGCCCCCGATGCGCTGCGCATCGTAGGCGTCGTTGACCCCGATGAAGTACGGCTAAGGGAGGCTGCAGCACGCTACGGCATACCGCCGGAGCGGTGCTACCCCACGGTGGAAGCGCTGGTCGGCAGCGGGGAACGGATTGCCCATGCGGCGATCAACGGGACGATGGACCATCTGCACGTCGCGACGACCATTCCGCTGCTGCAGGCGGGGTATCATGTGCTGCTAGAGAAGCCGATCGGCACGACGGAAGCGGAAGTGTTGCAACTGCTTGAGGCTTCGACGACGCACCGCGCCACTGTGATGATCTGCCACGTTTTGCGGTATGCCCCTTTCTATGCGGAAATTCGACGCAGGGTAGCCGACGGCGAGATCGGCGACATTCTCAATTTGCAGCTTGCCGAGCATGTCAGCTACCATCAAATCGCCTCCGTATTTGTCCGCGGCAAGTGGAATCGCAAGGACAATGGCGGGTCGACCATGCTGATGCAGAAATGCTCCCACGATTTGGACCTGCTCGCCTGGATGAAAAGCGGCAGTGCGCCCGTGCGGGTCGCCAGCTTCGGCGGCCGCATGTTTTTCCGCGAGGAGAATGCGCCGGAGGGCGCGGGCCGGCGCTGTCTTGTCGATTGTCCGATTGAAGCGTCGTGCCTGTACTCCGCGCGAAAGCATTACCTCGAGCATGGACTTTGGGGTCCTTACGTATGGCACGGCATCGAGTCGCTAAGCCTGACCCCGACAATCGGGCAGAAGACGGAGTCGCTTCTTACGGACAATCCGTTCGGGCGCTGCGTCTGGCGCTGCGACAATACGGTCGTCGATCATCAGTCCGTGCTCGTCGAATTTGCGGACGGCTCGACGGCAACGTTCAATATGGCGGGCAACACATCGAGGCCATGCCGCTCAATCCGGCTCATCGGGACAAGAGGCGAAATCGAAGGGGTGCTTGAAGACGGCTTCTTCGTCGTTCGGCATCCGGACCTTCGTTCGCGCTCCGGCTATTCGGAAGAGCGGGTCGAATTGAAAGTATCCGGCGACATGCACGGCGGGGGCGATTACCGGCTGGTGGAAGATTTCCTGCAAGTGCTTCGGGGGGAAACGCCGTCCCTGTCGACGACGGTTCTGGCCGACTCGATCTATGGGCACAGGATCGGTTTCGCGGCCGATCTGGCGCTGGAGGAAGGAAAATGGATCGATTTGTAAAGAAAACACGCAAAGAGGGGTAGAGAACCATGACCAAAATTCGCATGGGCATCATCGGCTGCGGCGGTATGGCGGCAGCACATTTTAGCGGCTACAAGGAGCTTGGCGATCATACGGAGGTGACGGCGGTATGCGACATCGAGCCGGAACGCGCACAGTCGGCGGCGAGCCTGCTCGGCATCACGACAGCCGTTACCCATTATCGTGAATTGCTGGAGCATGTCGATGCAGTGTTGATCGTGCTTCCGCACCATTTGCATTACGAGGTGGGCATGGCGTGCTTGAAAGCAGGGAAACACGTGCTTATGGAGAAGCCGATGTGCAATACCGAGGAGCAATGCCTCGATTTGATTCGTATGGCGGATCGACGCGGGTTAATCCTCATGACAGCTTACCCGGTTCGATTCTGGCCGATTATCGTGAAGCTGAAGGAGCTCATCGATTCGAAACAATACGGCGATGTGTTCCATATGTCGATATGGACGGAACAGTTTACGAAATATCACGACGGCCATTGGGCCCATTCCGCCGCAACTCTCGGGGGCGGGCAGTTTTTCAGCCATGGCTGCCATTACGTCGATCTGATGCTTTGGTTCCTGGGGCGCCCGGTGCGGGGAACGCACATGGGGACGAATTTCGGCACGCCATGGATGGAGAAAGAAGGAACAAGCGATGTTGTCATTGAATTCGAAAGCGGCGCGGTCGGCTATCATTTCGGTACATGGGGCGCGCGAGGCACCCGGCTCGGCTACAGCATTCACGTTCATTGCACGGAAGGCATGCTGGAAGCGAATTTAAAGGAATGGAAGCTATACGCGCATACGAATATCCGGGAGGAGAAGGCGAATTTGGATACCGCTTCGCGGACCAAGCTGTTGTTGGAAGCACCGCAAGGCGGGAAAAGCACGCATTATGAAATTCTGCATTTCCTCGATTGCATCCGCACCGGGAAAAGGCCGCTGGTGGACGGACCAGTAAGCCTGCAAAGCTTGCGCGTCATATGGCGGTTATACGAAGCGGAACGTAACAATACGGTTGCAGACCTGCGCGGTTTGGGTTTGGACGAAGTCGCGACGATAAGCTGAAATGGAAGGACATGGGGGACATATGGTCATTGTCGGTTTTGGCGACAGTATCACAGCGGGTGTTCGGGTTGGGGAGGACGAATCGTATTTGCAGAGACTCGGGCAGCGGTTCGAATGTGCGATTCATAATGAAGGCGTAGCCGGGAACACCTCCGCGCAAGGCTTGGCGCGACTGCAAACGGTACTGGAACGAAAGGCGGATATTTGCATCGTTGCGTTCGGGATGAACGATCACGTTATGGAAGCGGTCATTATCCCGTAAAGGGCTGGGCTAATGATTTTTGCCGACCAGTACAGCGGGATTTATGCCGAACATGTAACCCAAGTTTTTATTACACTGATTCGCTGTATATTTATGCAGTAAATGAATATTCATTAAATATCGCCCTAAAATTTATTCTAACGAATTCTGCAACAAACCACCTATTGTGTTGTTATGCAGAGATATTTCTAACGAATTTTGAAACAACAAAAACGGAGCAGCGCGGGGTTTGCGTGCTCCGTTTTCTAATTAATTCTGGAATATCACATTTTTCGGATCTACCCATTGTGACCGCTTTTCTACGCTTTCTGTACCTAGATTCGTATCTAGTTGCAGAACTGCAGCTCTGCTCCTATATCCGGGTTTATTCTTTTGGGTTTTCCCTCCCTAGCAGCAGACCTCCTCCCTGCCACTTGATCCGGACCAAGCTGCAGGTTTCGTCCGTCGGGGGGGGCCGCCGCGCGCACTGCGCGAAAACCGGGTCGGAAAGGGGAAATGCCATACCCAGCAGTCGAAGTCAACACAAAAGTAGCAGGAAACGCACCAAGTAGAAGGGATAACCGGCCGCGGCAGATCGGAGCGGGATGCGCGGTCAGCGGCAGGCAGCGGAAGCGGGACTGGATATCAGGCCGTGAGCGGGAAGTATATAAGGAAGCGGGACGTAGCAGGAAATCACAAGAAAAGCTGGGGCGGGTCAGACGATCAGACGAAAAGAAGTCAGGTAGAGTGGCGGGAAGCGGCAGGCCACGACGAAGTGCGCGGAAGTCGGCCGGGGCGGGGTGCGCAAGGGTGTAAACAAGTATATCGAAAACAAGCATATGTGGCGCAAATTCGGGTGAAAATGGCGCAAATGTGTGCCGGCAGCCGGGGGCGGGGCCACGGGTGGATACAGAAATTATGGCATCAGGGAACATCCGTCAAAATAAAAGAGAGGAACCCGTATATTTTCGTTAAAATGTTGGCGGGACCCCTAGATTGGGGTGATACCAGCGTAGCTATCACCAAGGGCAAACTGAATGTAATTAAATGGGGAATTTATTAATGACCTCGTTATATTCCTGCTGGGCAGCAGCTTCGGAAGAAGATCAGGAGAAGGCGGAGAAGAACGGGAAATGGGAATGTGCACGATCCCATTTCGAACGTTTCCCGAAGGGGCGGATAGAGGATATCAAGTTTCACTCTGCCTTCCCCATGGATCATATTCGCTACTCCTTGACTTGCTTCAAATTCCGCACAGCAGGGATTGCGACTCGAATGAGCAGGATCGCGCTGATCAATATGCTGGCGTATCCGAAAACGGCCACGATATTAAACTCATCCCGAGTGTCATGGCCGCTTAAGCTAAGCAGTCCGATGGAGATGCCTCCGAACGCCGTTCCGACGAAAGCCAGCAAAGTCTGTGAAATCCATTTCGTCACGAGTGTGGTGTTGGCCTTGTCAGAGAAAAAGCCTACCTTAACGGACATCTCGCCCTTCTCCAGCATCGACCCGAGATGGTCGAGTCGCCGCGGCAGCCTGCGAATAACGAGGAGCTCAGCAATTCAATCGTCGCCGTTTTCCGCAGATCGGTGTAGTCACTGACAGGAAGGAACTCCGCCGTGTGCTCCTGGGCGAAGCGGCGGGATTCGTCCATTAAGCTGAACAAAGGATTCAATTGCGCCATCGTGCCCTCAAGTGTAATCAGTGAGCGAAACGCGCCCGCAACATTCGGGTAAAACGATTTGCACTGCATGGATGGCTAACGGGGAACGTTAGTTGAACGATACAAGGAGCAGTTTGCTTGCAGCAGCAGTTCCTTGTTTTTATTAAGCTAACGGGCAGAATAACTCAAAGGATTTTGAATATCCTGAGAGAAATATATGTAATAATAACCGTAAATCGGGAGGAATTAAATGGATGGAATAGTTTCAAAAATAAATGGTGTATCACTCTGGCATATAACTCAAGGGCAGGGTATTCCTATGGTTCTCTTACACGGAGGACCAGGGGCATATGACTATTTAGAGCCAATCGCCGATATGTTAGATAATCGTTACAAAGTTATACGGTATGAGCAGCGAGGGAGTTGGAGGTCTGAGAAAAAAGGACCCTATGATGTTGAAACCTTTATTGATGATTTAGAACATTTAAGGCTTCATTTAGGTATAGACAAATGGGTTGTGTGCGGACATTCTTGGGGGGCATCAGTGGGTCTAGCTTATACTGTCAGATATAATTGTCAGGTTAAAGCATTAATTTATATATCGGGAACTGGAATAAACCCCGCATGGCATATCGATTATCGTATTAATCGACTTGAAAATATGAGCTTTGATGAAAGAGAAGAGTATACTCAATTGCGTTCAATCGTGAACCAAATGAGCGGTATAGAAAGAGAACACACCCGAAACCGAATACGTGAACTCAGTTTGAGGGCAGATTTATTTAACAAAAATAATTTTTCTATGCTTCCACGAGTGGATGGTCAATTTGTAAACAATGAAGTCAATCAAAAGGTTGACTGCAATGAGTACCTAGAAAGTGATGAGTTTAGAAATGAAGTCATTTCCTCAATTACTGCTCCTGTGCTTTTAGTTCATGGTGAAGTAGACCCTCGACCATATAAATACGTGAAGGAACTTGCGAGTAACTTAAAGAATAGCGAGTTTAGATTAATCTCCCAATCTGGACATTACCCTTGGCTTGATAACCCCACTACTCTTGGGAAACTAATACATGACTTTGTAGCCCGAAAAGTTACTGGAATTTAGAGGGGGATTATTCCGTTAACGGATACGATATCGAAACAAAATATTGGAATAAGGCTGCTGGCACTGATCGGCAGCTTTGTTGTGCTAACGGGCAGTTTAACGCAACAAATCTGTACGTAATTACGTCGAAAAAAATGGGTATATTTTATATATTCCTTATGTCCTCATGACTAGCGGCTGTTCTAATTCATTGAGCCTGCTTCTAGTTTGAGTGACAGCTTTCTACGTATTGTAAGGGAGGGTGAAATCTATACTTAAAAATAAGAGACTTGTTGTTTTCGCTTTACTTGTTTTAATTCTGATATGTGTAATTGTTTTACAACAGAGAGAGATAAAATCGTTGGGGAAGCAGGTAGTTGAAACTAATAATGCGTTAAAGGAAAAAGAACAGTTAGCCTTCAAATATAAGAATGAAATAGCCACCAAAGAGAATGATGCCTTAAAACTAAAGGCTGACTTTGAGTTGGAAAAGAAGGGTTTGAATGAACAATTATCTGAGCTCAAATTAGTGAGTACAAATCTTGGTGATGAACTAACAAGGTTGCGTTCAGTAATGCATAAAGCACTCTTGGATGGTAGTGAAAGAGCGCCAATTGTTGAAAGTTCCATACCGGTTGATATGCTATCAGTAATCCTGAATCTGTATGATGCAATGCAGAGAGATGACATCGAAAAGTTCAAAGCAATTGACGTAAAGGGAATTTTGAGTAGTCGATACGAAAACCGAGATAATATTGAAAAAATATTATGGATACGACATGACCCTGAAAGTAGAGCAAAGGCTTTCAAAAACGATTTCGGTCCAGAATCTGAAGTAGACTTATTGGAAGTGATTTTTTTATATAAGGGCGGGTCGACGGCTGACCCAAATTACGCAATGGTAAAAGAGCATGGTAAATGGGTTATTTTTAGAGAGGATTGAACGTTGAGCTATCGGAGAACGTTAGTTGAACGGTACAAGGAGCAGTTTGCCACGCCAGTTGCTCCTTGTTTTTATTAAGCTAACGGGCAGTTTATCGCAATGTATTTTATTGGCTGGTGAATTTATATTTCGTCTCCCTTTATCATTCTGGGAGATATGATATGTACTGAATTTTATTATCGAAATAGGTGTGTTACAATGTTTGGAAAACGTATACGTGGAGGCGTCAAATAAGTGGAGAGAGACAAACTAACCTATGCAGGTGCAGGTATTAATATCGATGATACGGATGCTGTAAAGCAAAGTATGGCCAACAGCTTGAAGACGAATGATAGTCGCGTACTAAACTCTTTAGGTGCGTTCGCGTCCCTATACGACTTCAGATTTCCAGAATATGAGCATCCTGTAATGGTAATGAAAACGGAGGAGCCTGGCTCCAAACAAAAACTTGCTTTTCAATATGGACGGGTTCGTTCAGTTTGCTATGATATGATTAATCATTTGATAAATGACATAATAGTGATGGGTGCAAAGCCTTTGGCAGTCCAGGATGCAATCATTTGTGGAGCAATTGATAAGGAAATTATCAGCGAGATTGTTGATGCCGTTTCGGCGGCCTGCAAAGAACAGGATTGTGCTTTAACTGGAGGAGAGACATCAATACAGCCAGGGGTGCTGGAGAAAGGCTCATATATACTCACGTCTAGCATAGTTGGCATTGTAGATAAATCGAAAATCATTGATGGTTCTACTATTCGTAAGGGAGATATCATAGTGGCTGTTGCTTCTAACGGAGTCCACACGAATGGGTATACTCTCGTTCGAGCCATTATGGACAAACATCCAGAAATTCTAAACATTAGGGTAGGCGATGAGAACTTTTTAGACGCAATTATGAAGCCTCACTTATGTTATTACAAACCTTTGAAGGATTTGTTTGGAGGGGATGGACTTCACGGAATGGCACATATTACTGGGGGCGGAATTGAAGGGAACTTGAATCGGGTTCTTCCAAATGAGTTAAATGCTATCATCGATTTATCTAGAGTGGATGTTCTGCCAGTATTCCAAGTGCTTCAAAATGTCGGGAACATTGCTGAAAGTGAAATGCTGCGCACGTTCAATATGGGTGTGGGCCTAGTTATGGTTGTTGATCCGAAAACAGTCGATGCAGTGATTCAACATGTATCTGCATTCGGGTTGAAAAGTTACACAATTGGGGAAATTGTTGATGGAAACAAAGAAGTTATCTTCCAACAAAAATTGAAATGAAGTAATACTTTACTTTAGCCCAGAACACTTAACAAAAATCACCTAGGCTGCCGAATATCAAAATAGGCAGTCTTTTCTTTTTAAATCGTTTTTTTCATTAGCCAACTATGGGGGATTAAACGGGCAGTTTAGTGAAAGAGCCTATTCTATATATTCACGAGTTCCCATATCGTGATTATGTTAATATGAAAGGAAGTTGGGATAACATATCTTGAGAAGTCAAATAGTTGAAGAAAGGGGTAAGAAAATGTATGCACAAATATTTTTAGGTATCGCAATGATCATTATTGGGATTTGCAACTTATTAAATTTAAAATTTGTAATTGGTAAAAACGCAAAAAAAATCATAAGTGAGAATGAGCTTATCTCATTCCAAAAAGGATTAGCTTTACCATATTTTTTATTAGGAATAATTTTAATAACTATGGGTCTTGTTGAAAGAGAAAATATCATTAAAGGACCTGTTTTCATAGGAATATATATTATATTAGCTGCCATTCCTTTGGCTATGGCTTTAGCAAATAATAAGAAACATTCGGGCTACTATTTTTTATGGTGAAATTATACATTATCAGCGTAGTCAGTTAAGCTAACGGGACACGCTAGTTCTAAAGACAAGCAGATTAAAACCTCTACTTAGAAGCAAACTAGATTAATAGCTTCTAAAGGGAGGTTTTGTTATGAACTTGAGTGAGTTGTGGCGAGTGTACGAGGCTGATAAGCGTATTCAAGGATTTAGTCCGAAAACATTAAAACCTTACGTCCTCCAGCACAAAATGTTGATGTTGGAACTTGGCGATCTCGAAATATCAGAGATAACGTTAACAATGCTGAAAGAGTATTTGGCCAAACAAGCAGATCGGTTAAAGCCTAGCAGCCTAGGGCATCGAATTCGTTTTGTTCGTTCCCTTTTTCGCTACGCTTATGAAGAGACGTATCTAAATTCAAATCCCTCTCTAAAATTAAGAGAACCAAAATTGGATAAGCGTATTCCTAAGTTTTTGATCGAGGAAGATGTTATTCACTTAAAGATCTCTTGTCAGTCACTAAGGGAACGAGCGCTGCTTGAGTTTCTCTACTGTACCGGCTGCCGAGTTGGTGAAGTAGAGAAGATAAACATCGAGGATCTCAACTGGGAAAATCGCTCTGCAATAGTTAATGGCAAGGGCTCAAAGCAGAGAGAAGTTTACTTTACGACGGAGTGCAAAGTATGGTTAAAGAAGTACCTGGATTGCCGTGCTGACTCCTGTAAAGCCTTATTCGTAACCGATACACATCCCACTAAACGAAAGGCTATTCCTACGATCAGATGGGCTTTGAAACGGCTTGCAGATCGGGGAGAAATCGAAGCAAATGTATATCCTCATCGCTTTAGACATACCTATGCGTGCCAACTACTTGATAATGGTGCACCACTGGATTTCATCCAAGGTATGCTGGGGCATGAAAAAGCATCAACCACGCAAATCTATGCTCAGCTCCGCGGCGAGCGCCGGAGAGAACTTTATCGGCAATTTTTTTAGCATAGAACAGCGGTGGATTCACCTTTAGAAATCCGCCGCTATTCAACTAAAGGGCAGGTTAACGTGGTGTTTAGGGTTTCACTTTGTTAAACTGGAAGGATATTGAAACTCCCTAAACGAATTATTTAACGGAGTACATTTGTTTGTTAATCAGTTACAGAATAACTCTTAAAGGCTGTGGATGTGTGAGTAAAGATATTGCATATTACATGACAAGGAGCTACAACTTTATTTCCGAATATATACCTGAGAGCAATAATCATTCGGGTTTATATTTTGGTCTCGTAGAAGAACTTCCTGGGTGTCATGCTTTTGGCACAACAATGGTCAAAATGTTGAAAGAAATAGAAGTTGTCAAAAAAAATTATTTCGAATCACGGCTTAAAAACAAGGAATTTATACCCGAGCCTGGCGATATGATTATGCGCCGCCCATCCCGTGTGAGAATTCAAATTAGGGGATTAACAGATGAATGATTTTTTCGTTATTCAACTACTATGAAAATTCACTTCACCAAAATTTTCATCCTCTGTGGTGCAGCGCTGATTTTGAGCTGCATGGATGGCTAATGGGACACTATAGTTCAATAAAACAGCGGCAGTCCTAGGACTTTATTTTCTCGTACATGGCTGCTGCCACTATTTCTATTATTGGGGTCAGTCTTGTTCTTATGCCGACATTATTAGTTTGGAGGTAAATGATGAGATATTTATTATTACTTATGATTATTGTATTTGTATTAGTAGCATGCCAATCATCTAATGAAAAGCCTGATCATAATTCTGGAATTGGTTTAATCAATAAGGAAACACCCAATCTTTTTCCATCTGAGGAGAGTGACGAGATCGATTTTATCAACGTGAAACCAACATACTTAGATATTGATGATTACACTGGCGATGAACAAGCTATCGTAAAAGTCATAAATAAATATATTAAAGCCGGATATGAGGGGGATTTTAGTGATTTACCAGTTTTGAACAAAGATGCTGAAGATTATTCAATCCCGACTTTTTCCAAGACAGTAATAACACAAATAAAAAAAGTGGATTTTGACAATGTGCCTCAAGCAAGGAATAACGATACGAAGTATGTTGTTTTAGAGTATGTTCAAGTATTGTTTAATCCCAAAGGAACAAAGGGGATAGAGTACGAAGAATATCAATTGTTTATCTTCCAAAAAGAAGATGGAGAATGGAAATTTGTTGGTTCAGGGGATCACTGGGAAGGGAATATTTAGTTGATGCGAAAAAATATACTATAAAATGAGATAAAAGTAAGAGTGTAGTTTTTCATTCGCACAGCTGCTTCGCTGTATGGAAAATATAGACGATTTACTGATCTTCCTGAAGGGGTTAATCCACTCAAGTAAAAATTGCTCAACATATGTGATCAAATGCGAGCCGAATTCAAACCATTCATTGAACTGAAAAACACTGAAAGCAATTGGTACGCTTGCACTTAACTAGAGGTCACGGATGAGCAAAAATTTGGAGCGTGGTATCAGCAACATACAAAAGCAGGCTTAGCTGCATTTAAAGAAAAAAAATTTCAAGAACATATAGAAACTGATCATATAGGAACAGAAGAAATCATCGGAATGATTCTAAGCAAGATTTCAGGATCAAATTAAACGAAAGTGACCTAAGTTGATTAAACTACTAACGGATACTTTTATTCAATTATTGGGGCTGTTACCGCGAAGATCGCACCTAGGATTACAAATCAAATGGGACATAAATGAAAGAAAGGCCAAACCGAATGTTTCGCTATTGTAACCGGTGGAGGAGGTTTACGATTCATGGGAGGAACGAATGTATGGGATGCGGAGTGGGAAGTTAACGAAGAGCAGGCGCGGACGCTGATCGACAGCCAATTCCCGCAACTATCATTGAAGCAAGTGAAGCGATTGGGCTGGGGCTGGGACAATACCGTATTTCTTATCGGTAACGAGTGCGTGTTCCGGTTTCCAAGAAGAACGATTGCGGTCAATTCTATTGGTCTGGAAGGGAAGATGCTTCCGATGCTGGAGGCATATATGACCATCCCCTATCCGAAACCGTTGTTTTATGGCGAAGCAAGTGACGAATACCCGGCACCATTTCTTGGCTATGCCTACGTGCCAGGAGATTTCCCAATCGGTTTGACGGAAGAACGCCGGGCTTTATCGGCAGAGACGCTGGCGAAATTTTTGCGGAGATTGCATGAGTTTCCGGTGCAGGCGGCGCTGAAGTGCGGAGTTCAGCAAGATCATCGAAGCTTGACGGACATAGCATCGCGCAAAGTGAAATTGGCGGGCTTTCTATCGAAGGTGGTTGAACACTTGTCGCCGGAGGAGTCCGGTGTGATCGAAGCGTATATTAGCAGGTTACAAACGGACCGTGTCGAGGCGGTGAATGCAATGCTACATGGCGATCTTCATTTCAAAAATATGCTTGTGAATGAGAAAGGGATCGTTTCCGGCATCATTGATTGGGGCGATCTGAGCGTAGGCCATCCGGCTTGCGATTTGAGCGTTGCTTACAGCTTTTTACCACCTTACGCTCGCGGCGTGTTTTTCGAAACGTACGGAGGAGCGGACGAGGAAACGAAGCTGCTGGCGCGGCTGATCGCGGTATACATCCCCGTACTGATCTTAATGCAAGCGGTCGATGACGGGAATGAAGCGATTGCGGCAGAGGCGAAATCCAACATCATGCGGGCACTGTCGGATTAGGCTCATTATTTCGTTGCGGCTATGGGCTATGGCTATCGGCACCATTTTGTCGTTTAAAAGCCGTGATAAGGTACGATTCGCCTTCTCTGATGCCGCTTTATGTTAAGGAACACGAATTTCAACAACAGAGTAAGTCATTAAGCTAACGGGACACGTTAGTTTAATAAAAAGCGGTTGTCTAAGACTATATTTTCTCGTCTAAGGCTGCCGCTGTCTTTTTTGTTGGAGGATACTTATTTTATGGGATCTGTCGATTTTTAAAATTGAAAAGCCACTTGGGAACTGATAATTCTTAACTCTGCTTCGGACAAGACGACTGCTGGTCGTCGCCCCACCTGTTCATGACATGCTTGCGGGTCAGAGTCAAGCCATATCAACTCGCCGCGTGTAGAAATTATCAAATCAACTCGTCTCCTTCGATGCCGAAGCCGATCTGTTCATGACGTGAATCTGATTTCACTTTGTAAAGCAGCATCTTCAAATGAGCACGTATTTCTTCATTGGATTCCTGCGTTTTTTTCAAAGGATAAAGCAATAAAACATTATCTGGTGTCACAATAATTACAATTTCCACCCATTCAACATGTACTATCCTTATGATATACGTGTGCCGATATTTTGATACCGTTGCCGTGGCATTAAAAACCGCAGCTATCCACAGACAGGGAATGCGGCTTTGTGAGTATTGTTCGACTTTTTTCCCCCGACCTGGCCAAGCCGGTTCGGGGTGAGCTTCAGAAGGCTACAGGCTATTAAACCCGAAAATTCCAGAAAAATTTATGGTTTGATCGTTCGGTATCCTAATCACTCATAAAAAGGTCTAACTGAACTGGCTGCGGCAGCTCCCGGTTCCGGGCTTCTGGCACTACATTGAGGAAGACAGGGTTTTTGGTCACGGTCAGAAAGCGTCCAAGCAAACCTTGCTTTTTGCCGGAAAACTCATAATGGTCGATAAATCCAACGGTCTGCAATTCCTCGCAAGCCTGTTTGATTCTCTCCACGATTTTATAAACCGCCATGATTGGTTCGCGGTCGTCATCTAAAAAGTGGAAATGGCGGCCAGCTTCGTTAATTCCAGTGTCACCGCTGGTTCCTCCGAATAGGAGGCGATTAACCAATAAAGCCCTTGTGCCAGATACGATTTCAGATCGTTCATCATGATTAACGAAATGTCGAATAGATTGCCTTCCCTGTTAGCTTCCACAAGCCAATTCGGAAAGTGGATTTCAAACTTGAATTGAAAGTGGTCCGGCGTCCCGATTTTCCGCCTTAGTACAATTTGATCGATCAGACGGGTCAGGGCGATTTCCTCATACTCCGCTTTTTTAGCGCGTTGGTACTGCGTAAGGATCTCCTGGCAGATACGCTCAGCTCTTCGTCCCATGAGCCTTTGGCCGCCAGGAAATCTCCTCTGACCAATAGAAAACACCTTGCTGGCTGTCCGTTTTAGCTTGGTGTTAGTGTGATTCGTGCGGATTGTAGCTGAGGAGAGGGAATGGTTGTGGGAGGAAGAGCGTTAGCGCCCGCATTTAAAGATTTGTTCCTACCCCCACATCGATTCAAGGGAACAAATCTTTAACAGCGGCTGGAGCCCACAGCCATTCCCTCCCGTAACGCTCCCAAGTTGCGAACACGATCCTCAAAGGACACCGAAGAAAGACGTTCTTCTCAATGATCACGAATAACATACCCCGGAACCACACGAATATATATGAGCTCGCCTACTAATTCCACAATCGTCTGGGTGACGATCACAGCTGCAACCAATCCACTAAGCGGTTCAGGCAAGGCGAAAGCAAAAGGCAGCACGACTAGTGAATTGCGTGTTCCACCGCTAAAGACGAGCGCACGTCCCGCTGGAACATCTAGACGAGACCATTTTGCAAGCAAGCTTGCGATAAATGGCATGAGCACCATAAATGCGACATAAACAGGAATGGCTTGTACGATTACCCCTTGATATTCGTATATTCTATTGGCTTGGGAGGCCACGATTACAAAGAGTGTCAATGCCATAAAGGGAACAGGAAGCCATGCCGACCCATTCAGCATCCGCTCTCCGATCTTACTTTTTGCCGCCCACACCTGCGTGCCTAAAGCGAGCAGAAGAGGAACCAGGATAAGTCCGATGAAAGCTTCGATAAATGGCCCAAAGCGGATCAATTCAACTGCCTGTTTGCCGATAAAGAGCCATAGATACAAAGGCAGAAATAGCATTTGAGTAATAAAAAGAAGTGGTGTTGAGATCAGTATGAGCTTCTCATTGCCGCGGCCAAGGTGGGTAAAGACGATGACATAGTCAATGCACGGAGCTAAAAGTACAAGCATCACACCAAGTAATAAAGGCGGCTGATCCGGCAGAAATCTCGTTAGGAGCCAGACTAGCAAAGGAACTGCTGCATAATTGGTTACAAGCAAAGCATAAATGAATCTTTGATTGGATAACGTCTCTTTTAAACGGAAAAAGGGGATTTGGGTGAACATGCTAAAGAGCAAGATGGCAATAACCAATGAAGTTATATGCCCCAGTGATGTAGAAAACGTTGGCCATACGATACCTACAACGGCAGCAACGATAAGAGTACCCGCATAAATCGGGATTTGTCTTTGCTCAAGTGTATCTCTTGCCATCATAGCTTTAACGTTCCCCTTTAAAATGTTGATATCAACAATTATAACGTATAGATGCGGGTTAAAGGGCAATTCGTCTTAATTCCATATAAGCTGGACCGGTTCGTTTGATTCCAATCTATTCTGGCTATTTTTTGAGCAAAATCACTTCATCAGGCACCTTATCCGTGTCTATGATTTGAGAATCCTTGCCCTTCAGGTACTTATTAAAAAAATCAAGGAGAAGGGCATTCATGATGTCTTCCATTTTGTTGGGATCTATTTCTCCGAGCATGGCCTGCTCGACTTCCTTACCTTCTATTACGCCTTTTGCGATGTAGTTTTCAGCCATGATTTCGTTGTAATCAGAAAAGTTTGCATGTGTGCTTTTTTTGAACGTTGCTATGTAGGCATCATTCTCGGCGTTCAGATAAGGAAAGGTTAGAAAAAGCCCCACATCATTTTGCATGAGCATGATTGGTTTATGGATTGGCTTCTGCCAGATGGTGCTGTAGAAGAAGCCATCAAGATTGGCGCTGGCCTTAATCAGGTCGGATACATGTGTCAGGCTCAATGCGGTAGAACCTCCGTAGGACATTCCGAAAGCACCGATATTCTCCCTATCGACATGGTTATGCAGCGCAGAACTTTCCTGTTCGGCTTCATTCAGAAAGATGTCGAGGGCCACAAGGCTGTCTTTTATCCAAATTTCACTATGAGCTGTGAATCCGGGCTGGTTGTCAATCATTTTTTTATAGTAGTCGCTATGCTCCTGGCTGCTTGCATCTTTGCCATCTTCGGCGAGCCATGCGCTGTATTTGGTGAACATCCCCATGCCGATTGCGTCTGCTTGAAAATCCTTCATCATTTTTTCCATATCAAGCATCATCATCTCACCATTGGGCAGCTCATACGAGCCTCCGCCCTGATGGCCTATGCTGATTACAATATAACCATGGGACGCAAGTTCCTCGCATTGAACTGTGTTAGCTTCACAAAAGAGGCTGAATCCATGGCTGAAAAGGAGAAGCGGGTGCTTGCCATCCCCTATGGGAGCGTTGATATATGAATTCGTTTCAATACCGCTGGTTCCCTGGAGGATAGTCTGGCTGACATATTTTTTCAGGTTTCCTTCGCCGGTACCTTTTGCGGGATAAAAGCATATGCCGGGGATAATGCGGTTTTTATCGTCTTTTTCATCCGGATCGTATGCATAAGAGAATGGCTTACACCCTACTAAGTAAGGTCCGCTAGGTTTTCTGAGTTTGTGTTTTTCTTTGATTTTCATGAGTTCTCCTTTCAGAATTTAAAGTTGTATATCTACATTGTATAACATTGAAGCAACTAGGAAACTTTGTGGGGCACTTATCCTTATTGTTTAGGTTTTTAATATAAAAAAGTTTAAACCAATGATATAATGTTTTGTAATCGATTTATGGAGGAAGTTAAATGGCTGCACGACCCATTGATATTGCCCGCAAACTGGGTGTCAGTACGACCACATTAAGAAATTACGAAGAGCTTGGCCTGATACCCCCTGTGCCACGTTCTGCATCTGGATATAGGATGTTTGCTGAGGAACATATTGCTTATTTTATTTGTATTAGAGAAATGCTGGCTGGTTTCAGTCTGACACGAATATCAAAAATGTTGAAAGAAGTCTTGGCGAAAAAAATAACTTCTGCGTTATGGATGGCTAATGAATCACAAGCAAACCTGCATCAGGAAAAAATAATCACTGAAAAAATGCTGCAACTGTTTCATAAAAAACATTCAAAAATTAGCACAAATCCTGCGCTGCTGACGATAAATGATGTGAGTAGGGAGACAGGTGTTCCAATCACAACGATTCGTTACTGGGATAAGGTTGGCCTCATATCTGCCGGTCGTTCTACGGAAAATAACTATCGCATATTCACGGAAGAACATATACGACAAGTTTTGACCATACATGCACTGAAAGCTTCTGTTTATTACAATCGCCTTCATTATTCTGTTGATAGGGTTAAAGAGGAATTGAAAGAATTTGATTATAATGACAAAAATAAAATCATAACGATAACAAACGACATCAAGCAGCATCTGGATAAAGTAAATAGAGCCCAGATAAGCGGTATAGCTGCGTTTTATCGGTTATGTACTCAGGTAGAAGCCAATCAGTTTGATAATCAAATCTAGCGCTATACAAAAAGGCATCAATCCCTTCTATCTCGAAGAGGAGCGATGCCTTTGCCACAGTGGTTAATGCTGCGTTTGAGATGTGGGTTTCGTGACCCTGGATAAGGCTTTTCTGTATTCAATCGGATAAACACCTACGTGCTTTTTAAAAATATTCGAAAAATAGGTGACATTAGTGAAACCAATCATAGTAGAAATTTGATTTGATTTCAAAGTAGTCTGAGCGAGCAATTCCTTGGATTTTTCGACCCTTATACGGTTTAGGTAATTGGAGAACATATCTCCAGTTGTTTTTTTAAACAATTGGCCCAGATAAGCGGCATTGACGTTAAACGTATCTGAGAGGGTTTTGAGCGACATTTCTTGAGCGTAATGATCATCGATGTATGCCAGAATGGTTTTGATTGTGGGGTGAATGTTTTCATATGTCATTTCCAAATGGTCCATGTAATTACCAATAAACAGTTTCAGCCATTCAGATAGATCGGTTTTTTGATGCGTGCGCAAAATATCGAATAGAGCATGACCTGTGCGACGATGGATTTCATCCACATGAGTACCAGGGAATTGGAGCGTGCCAAATATATGGATCAATATTTCCATCGTAAGACCTAGGACATATTCAGGGGTGACGTCCGCCCTGTGCTTAAGCCTCTCAAAGATGGAATCGATGCATAGGAACGCCTCTGTTTTGTTATTGGAAATTATAAAACTCTTTAACGATTCATAATCAATGGTAAAATCATCATTAAATTTCACCATATTTTTCTTTAATTGTTCATAATTAGTAACTGAATTAGGTGGCAGTAAACGATAATCTTTAAGTGTATAGGCATGCTGGTAGCTTTTGTGGAGTAATTGGTATCCTTTCTCGATGGAGCCAAGAGCAATACAAACATCCATTTTCAAAAATTGATTGATTTTTTGTATGCATAGTTCCAACAGCATATGAATTTGATCTTCATCGATTTGGCCATGATTCCAAGCAAATATTATAATAAGGTCACCGCTCAAACTATTGAAGAGAATTGGATTCCCGCTAGGCCCCAGAATTTCTTGACAAATATTAAGTGTGGAAAATGATGAATGATCTTGCTTCACATCATGAATCGATAATTTTGAATGACTTAAACGACTAATGATGCATGCCATGTACATGTTATAATTAAGCTTAATCTGAAGAAAACCAGCACGGTCTACAAGCTCGTCATTCCGAATGGAATGAGTGACCCATCGGTTGAGTATATTTTCTTTGACAATATTGTAATTTTGCCTGTTCTGAATATCCAACTGCAGCTCCTGATCGATTTTTTTGATGGAGTGGAGGATTGTATCTGACAGTTCTTCTTCTTCTACAGGTTTTAACAAATAATTTTCAATGCCTAATTTTGATGCTTCTTTAACAAATTCAAAGTCGTCGTAGCTGCTTAATATGACAATCTTGATATTCAGACCTTTTCTTCGGATTGTCCTGATCAGCTCCAAACCATCCATATTTGGCATTTTGATATCGGTAATCATAATGTGGATCATGGTTTGTTCGACGATTTCCATAGCTTCAATACCGTCTTTGGCACTGGCAACAATCTCAGCGCCATGCTCCTCCCAGTTAATTACATACTGCAAACCTTTAAGGATCAACATCTCGTCATCAACGATCAAAACCTTGTACATGTTCAAACAGCTCCTCCTTCGTTAATGCGAGAATCGTTAGAATGACTTCGGTTCCCATGTGATGGCTACTTTTAATTTGCAAACCGCAATTATCCCCGTAGATAAGCCTCGTTCTGGATTCGACATTCATAAGGCCAATACTCTCTTGACTGTACATATGCAGGTTTTTCAACTTATTGGTAATGGAAGCTAAACGCGTGGCATCCATTCCATGGCCATTGTCCGAAACTGACAACACGATGTAATCATTCACTTTGCTTCCTTTAACCGTAATCACATTGTCGTTTTTGTTTAAATTAATGCCATGGAAGATTGTATTCTCAATGATAGGTTGCAACAAATGTTTGGGGATTCCGTATGGCAATATTTCGTCTTCGATGTCAATGATCACTTCCAATAGTTCCCCAAACCGTAAACTATATAGTTCAAGAAAAGAGCGGCAATAACGCAATTCATCATCGATCGAAATCATCATCTCATCCTTAATGCTGCTGCGAATCAATTTGGCGAGAATTTTAATCATTTGGCTAACGGTTTGATCTTGAGTGATGATGGCCGTCATTCTTATCGTTTCCAAAGTGTTATAAAGAAAATGAGGGTTAATCTGAGACTGCAGCGCATAGAGCTCAGCCGTCTTTTGTTTTAACTCTGCTTCCTTACGCCGCAATTCCAAAGCTAATTCCCGCCCGATGTAATCCTCCAGTTTCTCGCTCATAATGTTCAAGTTGTATGAGATTAGCCCTACTTCGTCGTTCCTATCCTTAAAGTTGACTCGGGCGGAAAGATTCCCTCTTTGAATTTCTTTGATGGTATGCAAAACATTAGCTAGGCGTTTGGAAAAGATTGAAGTTCCAAAAAAGGATAATAATAAGATGACAATCAAACAGGCAAAAGTGGTAGATAAAATTACTTGGGTGAACTTATGTATACCCTTGTACAGATCCGATTTGGGAATGATTCCAATGACGGCAAATCCATAGTCTTCATCTCTATAAATATCGACAATGGAGTTATTGATTATTGTGGAACGATTTGGGGAAGTTATGATTTCTTTATAAGGAAATGGCTTGCCATAAAATTGGCCTGAAGAATCAAATATAATGTCTCCATCGTTAGTTAAAATTAGAATGATGCCTGTCAAATTTAAATTAAATCTTTCGTAGGCAGATTTGACCGAGTCAGCATCGTAAGTTGACAACATATACCCTACATACAGGGAAGGATCGTTCGGATCCCTGAGATAATCGTATATGGCGTACATGAATTTAGGGTCCCGCCCAGTTGTTTTGCTGAAAGAAGGAATATAGTGAATTCTTTGGGAGTTGATATGAGCATCTGATCTGGAATTGTCAATAAAATCGCGGATCGTGGGTACATATCGGGTAAGTCTCCCGTTCCGGCCAGTAGATAATTGGAGATCAAAAGATGGATTAACTAATAGCATGTCTGACATATGCGTATCGCTAGGCAACGCCCTTGATGTCATAAAATGATAGATGTAGGCGGTTTTTTCTACGATTTCTGAAGAAATAGCAGATTTGTCAGATGGATCGGATTGCCTGTATTGGTTCACATCCTGGAATGCCTGAATGACCGAGTACCCTCCGCTATTCTCCAACAAATCACCATAATATATGTAATTCATCGTTTTCTTGAAAGTTTTATTTTGATCAAGGAAATAGGAGCTCACCGATTGAAGGATTTGGCTATTGTAGCTAATCGCCTGCTCCTTGAGGGTGTTCGAAATATAATAAAAGATGAAGAAGACCAAAATACTTACAGTGCTTATGATAATGAGTGAGTTCAGGAGCAGCAGCTTGTTTAAGAAACGACTTTTTATATACTTGGCAATCCATACTCGAATCATAAAATCACCATTTCAACAGACTATATTTATTTAGACATACTATAACATATTCGATTTCGCTTTTGAACACGTTGGATAACTAGTTACGAATGAAAAACAGGGATATCCATAATTTTTGTAAATAAGCCAAAATCATTGTAATGGTTGAATGTAGTCATTTGACTATATAATACGAATAGGGATAGGGAAATCGCTTACAACGTATCGGAGGTATTGAGTGACAATGATAAATGAATCAATGAAGAACATCGAGCCAAACAGGGGAGTGGGATTAACAGGCAAAACAAAGACAAAAGTCAAGTTGTTCCTCTTGATTTTGCCGTTCCTTATCATTACCTTTGTGTTTTATTACCTGCCTCTTTTCGGATGGTCCTTTGCGTTTGTTGACTATATCCCAGGGGTGCCTTTGTATAAGCAGACGTTTGTTGGCTGGAAATATTTCGAAATCATTTTCTCTGGTGGCAATGATTTTGTTCAAGTCATTCAAAATACGTTGGCGTTAAGCTTTCTTGGCCTTGCCACCGCACCGATTCCGGTTATCTTTGCGATTGCGCTTACAGAGATGCGGATTCCAATTTTATCGAGGTTCATTCAAACCGTCGCTTCTATCCCCAATTTTATATCTTGGATCTTGGTTTATGCGGTGTTTTTCGCTTTGTTCTCTTCAGGAGACGGACTGATCAACAAAGTATTGCTGGATACACACTTGATTCAAAAACCATTGGAACCATTAATTAGCGATACCTATGCATGGTACATTCAACTGCTGATTGGGTTATGGAAAGGAACGGGCTGGGGAGCTATTATTTATATTGCCGCAATTGTGGGCATCGACCAGGAACTGTATAACGCAGCCAAGGTGGATGGCGCAGGGAGGTTTCAGAAAATATGGCACATTACAATCCCTGGCATTATCCCCACTTTTTTTGTCCTGCTGCTGCTCTCCATTTCCAACATACTCAGCAATGGTTTCGAGCAGTATTACGTGTTTCAGAATCCGATGAATATCAGCAAGCTAGAAGTTTTTGATACTTATATTTATCGGATGGGTATCGCCAACGCAGAATATTCCTTTTCAACGGCTATGGGAATCTTCAAATCGGTTATAAGTATTGCCCTGCTGCTGCTTGCCAACCTTTTATCCAAAGTCGTGAGGAAAGAGACCATTATTTAAACATGAACAAAGCGAAGAAGGTGTTTCTACATTGGAGAAAATTAAAAATTCGTTATTTCAAATGATTAATTCAGGATTATTGCTGCTCTTTTCGTTTTCCTGTATATACCCGTTCTACTATATCATAATCAATTCCTTGAGCAATCCCGCAGATATCGCGAATGGGGTGTACTTCATTCCAAAGAACATCACTTGGGCGGCTTATCAACAATTGTCACACATACCGAATCTCTACCATAGCGTGTTCATTTCCGTTGCGCGAACGATTGTTGGAACCGTCCTGACGGTTATGAGTTGTACTTTTGTTGGATACTTGGTTACCAAGAAGCATATGCCCTGTCGCAAATGGATCTATCGATTTTTTATTTTCACCATGTTCTTCAATTCAGGATTGATTCCTTGGTACATGATCATGAAAGAGCTCCATCTGAAAAATAACTTTCTGCTTTACGTATTGCCAAGCATGATTTCTGCATTCTTTATTATTTTGATTAAAACATACATAGAATCGCTGCCAACCTCCCTGGAGGAATCGGCAGAGGTGGATGGCGCCGGCACCCTCACGATTTTTACCAAAATCATTTTTCCGCTGTCTATGCCGATTGTCGCCTGTATTGCCGTATTTACGGCCGTAAACCAATGGAACTCTTGGGCCGACAACTTTTACTTGGTGAGCGACAGCCGTTTGGATACGCTTCAACTTCTATTATATAGGAATCTTCAATCGAACATGGCGAATATGCTGCAGTCGTCAGCAAGTTCCACTACTGCTGCGTCTATGTCTAGTTCCGCACATGTGACAGCTACCTCCATCAAGCATGCTATGACGGTGATCACTGTGCTGCCCATTCTTGTCGTTTATCCACTGATGCAGAAGTATTTTGTCAAAGGGATCATGTTGGGTGCGGTTAAGGGATAGTTCATTTCGATAAGAATGGTCTGCGAAGACTGTTTTTATAAAAAAATCAGGAATTGGGGGATTTGCCTTGAAGAACAAAGTGCTATTCATTATCGTATCCATCATTTTGATTGTCGCCCTGGCCGGATGCTCGGGTGGTAAGACGGACGAAGTAAAGTCGTCCACGGAACCTGGCGCAAACGAGTCCACGAAAGGAGAAGCTGAGAACAAACCGCCCGTCAAATTGAAAATCGCCGCATTTACCTTGAACAGTGTGCCAAACGGGATTGCCCAGGACCCAGTCGCCAAGTATATTCAAGACAAGCTGGGCATCACGATGGATATTACTTCGGTAGGTGGCGGTGATGACTGGCCCCAAAAACTGAACGCGTTAATTGCCAGCAACGATTTGCCGGACATCTTCCTTGTTACGGATCCGGTGAAGCAAATTCCTCAAATGGTGAAAGCCGGCCAAATCCAGGAGCTCGATGACTTAATTGAAAAGTATGGAAAGAACATCTTGTCCGATAATTCCGGTAAAGCGATGGTCGAACTGAATAGGCAATACAGTACGGATGGTAAGCTCTATACCATCGGCATGAATCGCGGAACCTGGGATGCCGGCACGCAGCAGCTTATGGGACATTTTATCCGCTGGGATCTTTATAAGAAACTGGGTTATCCGAAACTGGAAAACTATGATGAGGATCTCTTGAATGTACTTCAGCAAATGCAGAACGCTGAGCCTACTACAAAGGACGGCAAGAAGGTTTACGCCTTGGGTGGATGGTTTGCCGACGTGCAAGGTTGGGGGGATGGGGCGCTTGCAGGTCCGCTTGCATTTGCTGAAGGACAAGTAGGCATTTCGGGCGGGGATAAGCTTGCGTTAGCAGATATCCTAAGCAATACGATGTCTCCCAATAATGAACTTACCGACAAGAATGGCATGTTCTGGCGCAGTCTGAGATTTTACAACAAAGCCAATCGGATGGGGATTCTGGATCCGGATTCTTTCTCACAAAAAGCTGACACCTATGAAGATAAGTTGAAAGCCGGAAGATACCTATATACGCCTTTAGGTTGGGACATCGATCAAGTGAATAGAGGATTTGAGGAAGCAGGAATGCCGGAAAAAGGCATGGTCGGGGTCCCGGCACTTCATACGGATAAGTATATATTAATAAATATGCTGCCTGGTGGCGAGAGAGTGTATGCAATCTCCAAAAACTGTAAATACCCGGAAAGAGCCTTGGAACTGCTGGATTTCCTCTCCTCTTACGAGGGTTCAAGGCTCGTATGGAATGGACCTGAAGGTGTAAACTGGACCATGGAAAACGGCAAACCGACGCCAACGGATGAGTTTCTTCAACGGGGCGGCGATGACGAATTCAAAAAGGAAACCGGTGCAGGTGTGTTCCATCACTTTGTTGGCTTTGCCAGCGCTACAATTGACCCTAATACCAATACGGCAGTTAACCTGTATGAATGGTCAGATAAGTCGATAGCGAATAAGCTAAAGCCTGTTCATAAGGACATGCTGGAGCATTATGGAAAAGAGACTCTATTTGATCTTTATACCTCCAACGTGAAAGCTTATAAGGCAAACTCGCTATTCAACCTGGGTGAACTGCCGGATGATCTGAAGACTTATGATACCAATCTCCAAGCCTATATTTACAAAAATGAATTTAAGCTCATTTCTGCGAAAGACGATGATGAATTTAACAAGCTTCAGGAGCAATTTATTAAAGGGTTGGATCAATTCAAGACGGATGAGATTTTCCAGTACTGGAAAGCCAAAGCAGATGAATCTTCCATCAAAATGGCACCGATATACGAATTGTTGAAATAATAATGAAGTGAAGGAAAGGAGAAGATTAAGTGAGTTGGCACGTATCGCTAGGTCGACTGGCAGGAAAATTGGAAGCGAAAGCGGCGCGATTGTTTCAGGATCGCGCCCGCGACCGCGGCAGTCGTGCGGACGTTGACCCAGAGGGTCAGCGGCACACGCGGCTAATTGAAGCGGGTACCCCGTTAAGTTCGGAGACGATTCGCGAAGCTTGCGCGCGAGGGAGTCTTGTTATTCCCGATGATTTGGGCGAAGAAGGTTACGTGATCCAAAGTGGCGACAGCGATTTGCCCGTATATGTGGCTGCATTAAGTGAACGCGGCGTGTTGTACGGGCTGGGCAAGCTGCTGCGGCTGATCAATTTCACCGCGGACGGCGAGGAAGGCAGGCGGTTTCCGGCACTCGACCTTGTCTCCCGCCCGGAGAAACCTGTACGCGGCATTTATTTTGCCACCCACTTCGGCAATTGGTATTGCCACGCGGAATTGGCAGAAGTGCAAGCTTACCTCGAGGATCTGGCGTTATGGGGGGTCAACGAACTACTGGTCTGGTTCGATATTTCCCATTACCGCTCTCTGGAGGAAGGCAGACCGATGCTGGAGAGGCTGAAGACGTTCGAATCCTATGCCCGTGAGGTAGGGATGAGAACAGGGCGCACCGCCGTATCCAACGAAGGCTTTCTGGGGCAGGTTGGTCAGGGACGTGCAATGCTGCGCACCAACGCGTTTGATGAGCTTGACTACCATCCGCTCAGGTCGCGCGACCGCGTATTCGGCGGTTACGACACGGATATTTGCCCCTCTAAACCGGAGGGGCGTGCGATGGTGCTCCACAACAAGCGGATGTATTTCTCCGAGCTTGCTGAAGTCCAATCGTTCTGGCTGTGGCCTTACGATCAAGGAGGTTGCAACTGTCCGGAATGTTTGCCTTGGCCGCGTACCTTCATGGAACTGAATCGCGAACTGGCGAATTCGCTGCAAGAGGCCGTGCCCGGTATCGACGTCAATGTAAGCGCTTGGTGGTTCGAAGGCCATCGCAAGGGCGAAGATGATGCTTTTTTCGCTTACCTGGCGGAGGACGACAAGCAGGAGGCTTCATGGTTCAAGTATGTAATGGCCGGAGCGATAGAAGCAAGGCGCTGGAAACTTGGTGGCAGAGTGCTGCCGGCCCGGCATCCGGTAGTGCTGTTCCCGGAGATCAGCATGTTTGACAGCGTTCCATGGGGCGGAAAGGGTGGCAATCCGGCACCCCGCAGGTTCGCCGCCGAGTACGCCGAGCTCAGCTCCGGGCTTGCGGGCGCCTTTCCTTATTCGGAAGGCCGGTACGAGGATTTGAACAAGGTGCTCTGGGCGCAGATGATGTGGCATTCCGAAGCAAAGATCGAACAGATCGTCGAAGAATATTGCCGCTTCTATTTCGGCGCCGAGGTGGAAAAGGAAGCGGCGCAGCTCGTATTCGACATGGAGGATATCCTCACCGGAAGCGGACAAGGCAAATCGGCCCAGCAGTTGGATGAATCCGTCGCCGCCATCCGCGACCGGCTGAAGCCGTGGGCGCGTGACGGCTGGCGCTGGCTGCTGCTGGAACTGCGTTGCCGGATGCAGTTGTGTCTGGAACAGCTGGCAGTTCTGGAGCAAGACCTGACAAATGCCGAAACTGATGCAAGAGTCCAGGAATGGGAGAAAGAGTTCACTGCAGTATATGAGCGGGTACAGTCGGAACTGAATCTGCACCGGCCGGGCGCTTCATTGAACTTGTGGATCCACGCGACTGCAGACAAAGCGCTGGATTTCTTTTTGGGGCGTGAGGACGTCATCAACCTGACACTTGACAACCTGATGAACGATGACGACTCAACTAAACTTGGAAGCAGACTGACATCCGGGTGAAGGGTTAAAAGGGGATGGAAGATTTGCCGCCACAACCAGATTTGTGGACTCAGCTTCCATCCGGGCCGATGCGGCTTCGCGGATTGCTAGCCGCGATCCGCATCGGGAAACCCTTGCTACATCTGCCTCGGCGAATGCCGAGAGCCTGTTTAATATGTGAGGAGGAAGTAGGATGAAGAAAAAATTAATTTTGCTGTTCTGTTCAGTATTGGTTTGTTTTTTTTCTCTTGTCACATCTGAAACTTTGAATAAAGCTTATGCAGCAGGTAATGTAACGGTTTCGTTTGATCTTTCGTCAGATGGACAGACCCTATCAAACAAATTTTCCGACGTAAATGTGTGGGGTTATAATGATGAATGGCTGGATAAAGCAACAGGCCAACCAGCAAATTATTTTTCCACGAACTACCCATTCGTAGAAAAAGTTCAGCTTATGGCTGCTACCGGGGGATGCTATGACGGCTTTCCGGGTTGCAGCAGCTTTTACCCGAGAGATCTGTTTATTGATCCCAGCGATACTACCAACCCGGCCGACTATGACTTTTCGAAGCTTATTACAGCCCTTCATCATGTAGTGAATCAGGGATTAAAACCTGTAATTAAAACAGGTAATGTACCTGTAAAGTATTCAACGAATCCCACAATAGGCGGAATGGCTAACAATACAAAATTCCCCGATGATTATGATGTTTATTACAATTATATAAAAGCATTGGCGGATGAACTCATAACGGAATTTGGTATGAATGAAGTCAAGTCGTGGTCGTGGGGAGTGGGGACGGAGTTCGAAAACAAAGATTGGTTCGATGATAAGATCAGTGCCAATACGACAAAAATATCTTATTTTAAGTTATACGATTACACGGTTGCGGCACTAGAGGCTGCATACGTTCAAGCGGGGGCAGCGGCATCCGATGTAATCGTGGGTGCGCACAGCTTGGCGTTTGCTGCGGGGTACTGGAACGAAGAGGAATTTATTGATCATGTAGCAGGAGTAGGCACTTACGGAGTCAACTATAAAACGGGATTAAACGGAACTCAAATTGATTATCTGACGGCGTCCTATTATGATTCGCGCCCAGGCGTGTTTTATGGAGGAAAAACATTGGCGGATACGATCAACTCTTTGAGAAACCGGGCCAATGCGAATGGTTTGACAAATCTGAAGTATGGCATTGATGAGGGGCGTATATTTTCCGGGTTCGACAATAAAGCGCTGTATTCACGCATTGTTGCCCATAGTTTCCAAGCATCCTCAGATGCCAGGTTGTTCAAAGTCATGCATGATTCAAATATTGACTGGTTTTCTACCTGGGGATTAAGTACTGAAATATTCTGGGGAGGCGTACCATCCGTAGGCACCCACATTGCCAACCTAGCTTATAAAATGGCTGGAGACAAGAGAGTGGAGGGAATCGTATCCGGATCCCCTGGGAATTCCGGGAATGAGATAAATGGCATAGCCGGGTATAACAGTTCGACCGATACTATGCATTTCATGGTTTATAATTATAACAGCAATTTTAATGCATCGACTTCTGAAACCCCGGCAATAAGCATCTCGAATATAATCCCTGCTAGCGGCAGCACAGTCACTGTAAAACAATGGGTTGTGGATGATACGCACGGAAATTTCTGGCCGCAGTGGTGGACAGATCAGACCAACAGGGGATTAACGGACAGTTCCTATTCGCCAAATTGGTCCAAATATTCGTTGGAAGTACCCAAGGCTTTGAAAGATCCTGCTGACTTAACTTACTGGTATTCGCGGGAGAATGCGTATAAAGCTTTGGCAACGTTGTCATCAACTACTTCCGAGGTAGCAGTCACAGGTAACTCATTAACACTAAACCCCGAAATAGCGCACCATGGAGTCGTTTTCTACGAAATTTCTAATGCCAAAAGAGCAACAGGACCGAACTTAATAACGAATCCCGGATTCGAAGATGACGGAGCGGCGGTATCCTCACCTGTCGGCTGGAGTACTTCAGGGGCGGATGCGGATGCAGACTATACGGAGGGAGTATCGGGTTCAGGCGCACCTCATACGGGATCCTATAAATTAGGCCATTGGAAGGGAACAGATTACAAAGTATATACTTATCAAACGTTTTCAGGATTACCAAATGGATTGTATACACTAAAGGCATGGGTGAAAAGCGATCTTGGAAATTTAAGAACTGCTTACATGGAAGCGAAAGATTACGGTGGAACAAGCCTGAAGTATACTATACCGAAAACTTCTGTTTGGAAACAGATCAGCATTGAAAATATCAATGTCACCAATGGGCAAGCGACGATCGGATTCTACTCCGACTCGCCAGCCAACTCATGGTACATGGTTGATGATGTGAGGTTTTATGCCAATTCGGCTTCACCAACTTTACCAACTCCCATTCATGTGGGTCTAGATGCACCCGGTGCCAGCACGGAAACGGCGGCAGGCAATAATTTTGTAGCCACGAAAGCTATTGCAGGCCAAAATGTAACCGCGACCAACCTGAACTTGTACGTAGCCTCAGGTGCGGTAGGCAAGGTTAGAATGGCTCTTTACAGCGACAATAACGGAAATCCGGGAACGATGCTTTCAGAATCGCCAGAAGTCACGTTGACTAACGGATGGAACAAAGGAATGATTCCGTCCACAACGTTAACGGAGAACACACCCTACTGGCTAGTGTTTATTTTAAGTCAAATGGGAAGTGTTTTGACGTATAAACCGCCTGTTCAATACATTAGTTATTCGTATCCGGCGTCGCTTCCTGCCACAGCCCCAGTTGGACTAACAAGTAGCGGTGGCACCTATGCTTTCTATGCTTCGAATTAGCAAGGATACCCAACCATATACCGAGCATCGAGAAAGCGGTTAATCTCCTACAGCATAAAAAAGAACTCTCCAAACTTGGAGGGTTCTTACATTTATATCCATTCGCGGGTGGTGTCAGCTACGCTTGGGTTAACCGTTCCCCTTTAAAATGTTTACTCAGCTTCATCATGATGCTGTTTACCCGCATAATAAGGTTCACCCGGATCAAGGTCGATCACATAACGCTGGGGAACGGCCAAGGCGAATTGATGCTCGCAGCGCCACCGCTGATCCCCGGTCATGCCGACCGTTTCTCCGTCTTGAATAACATTGCCTTTGTCGAACAAATAATAGGCCAAATCGTTGAGGCTATCCGCCACTTCGTTCGGGCTAAGATCATAGAAGTGACACTGCACGTCCGGTATCCCCAGCGCCGCTAAACCACAGGTGTCCATTAATGCTTCTTGCCTTCCCGAGCCTGTGCCTTCCACACTGTAGAAACGGATGTTGAGGGCTCCATGTAAAAGCTGTCCTCCAGCTACTGCTTCTGTATAGGCTTGGGGCTGTATGAACTTTTCGCTCGTTTTCCAATATATAGCGTCGCAGGGTGCCGTTTCGAGCAGGGCACGCAGCGCATTCTGAAATAGCTGCAGCCGCTCCTTGTAGTCAAGGCCTGCTGCGCAGAAGTCAGTTAATAACAGCGAATGCCGGCATTCATCGACCGTTTCTCTAACCTCAGGCCAATGCCAGGACTGCTGAAGCGCGGTCTCATACATGTAGGAGCCCGATATTTCATTCGCAGCAAAAACGCAGGTTTGAGCCGGCACAGAGCCATCCGCATATTCAACCATATGATTCATATGGAAGAACATATATGTCAGCTGGCTATCAGCTCCCGAATCGTTTGCCTCCCATACAGGCATTTCAGCCCCTGAACCTGTCTGCTCTTTATCATCTTCATCGGGCCTCTGGACATCTCCTGTGTACGCCTGCATTTTCGCATACAAAACATCTTTGTCCAGGACAGGCTTCTCCTTGTACAACAGCTCCACCGTATAAGTTCTGGCAAATCCGGATTCATCCTGCTCTTCCTCTAATGAACCTTCCAGCTCATCTTCAAATTCATCCTCAAGTTCTTCTGTAGATCCGCTCATTACAACAATGGCCTCCTTTATGTAAATCAATTTGGTTTGTTTAAGTATAGTGGTTTGTTTCATTCCAGACAAATTTATCTGGTATTTTTCGAACCTTTTTCAAACTCAGAGCCAATATACTCTATACAATTTAGATAAAAGGGGTGGCCTAAGATGAAGAAAGGCATTTTATTGATTTGTTTATTGTTCTTATTGTGCTCATGTGGGGTTCAGAAGCAGGAATCGTCGCCTCTGGACTATGTGGACAAAGTGGCCAGCACCGATTTGAGTGGCGAGATGGCAAGGTCAGGGGCGGAATCAGGGGCAGGGTTAGAGTCAGAACCAGAGCGAGAGTCAAGGGGGTTATCACTGGGGGCGGCTGAGCAATTGTTAGTTGACAGCAAGGGGGAACCCATGGAAAAGGTAACCATCATCGATAATTTAATAAATTGGGTTTATGCAGACACCAGTTTTTTTACGTTAATGGATCATGTAGTCGTCACCTATGGCTTTAACATAGAATCAAAAATGTCGACCTCCAAGGGCATAAAAGTAGGGGATTCCATCCAAGAAGCCAAGGCGAAGTATGGACAAGCATTTTATAGCAGGAAGCAGGCCAATTCTCAAATGATAGGATATATAGATAAGAAGGGCGACACCATGATCGAGTTTTTGTTCGAAAAAGATGTAATAATGAGTATTATGGTCAGTCAATTAGAAGTTTTTAGAAAGATGGCAGGTTGATATACAAATAGATCTGATATAGGTCGGGGGGAGGTAGTCTTTATTGAAAGATTCGGATATTCATCCATGGCTAATCCCCGCCATTCAAGGTGAAGAAGAAGCTTTCAGAGAAGTTTATAAGCTGACAGTCGACCATGTTTACCGAACCTCCTACTACCTGATGAAAAATAAAAACGAGGTTGGCGATCTGGTAAGCGAGGTTTATGTGGAGCTTATTCGTTCTTTGCCCGGGTATGATTTCAATAAGCCGTTCCGATCCTGGTTGAATGGTCTAGTTATCCGACAGGTTAAGGGCTGGAACCGGAAGCTCTGGAGGCGGCTGCGATTGCTTGGCCGCAATCGGTTGATACCCGAAGTGGAGCCATCCAAGCGTCCTGACGAGATGGCTATCGAAGCGGAGCAGAAGCACGATATCCTAAGGCTAGTAAATGCTTTATCCGCCAAATTAAGAGAGGTTATTGTACTCCGGTATTACCAGGATTGTTCATTTGAAGAGATTTCCGAGACGCTGCAGATTCCACTCGGCACGGCAAAGTCCCGACATCATGAGGCGCTTCGCAAGCTTAGGCTGGCTAGTGAGCTAGTGTTTGAGGAAGGAGGTTTATACGATGTCGATTGAAGATCAACTATCCGAGGCTTACAAAGAAACTTCGCAGAAGCTGCATCCTCCTCAGGAATTAGACATTCGAATTGAACAGATGCATCATCAATACTTATTGTCTAAAGAGAAAGCGCCTGCTCATTCACGACGCGTATGGACGAGAAGCATATTGATTGTCGCAGCCCTGGTTGTAACTGTAGGTTTCACGAGCCAATACGGACTTCAGATGCGGGAGGGCTTGTTACATATGGTGTTCAACGTGGAGCCTATCGTCACTTATGATGCCAAGGCAGCCAAGGATATTCGCGAAAGAATGAAAGAGATTAAAAGAGACCTTGGGATCGGAGAAAGGGTGCTTTATTATTCGGCAGAAATGGAGCGGTTATTTCCCGTTGTTAACAAGAAGCTGAAACTCACACCTTTTGCTATCATCACTAATCCGTATATATGGCTGGATCATGAAAAGTGGGCAAATGAACTGAATGCGGAGAAGGTACCACTTCGGCTGCAGGAGCTTTCTCTTCATGGTTGGACCTTTGCTGGAGGTCAGAAGGAAGGAACGTCAGGCGGGATGTTAATTCCATCGAATATGGCTTTGCTCGAAGCATTGAAGGAAAAGACGCAATACATGAAAACATCCGAGGCTTGGGTTCCCTTGCTTCCTGAGGCAGAACTGAACCCTGTCTATTCAACGTTTTACCGAAATCCTGCCAGGGATCAGATCATCATTACTGCAGAAATTTTCAAAATGGAAACAGGGATTGTCAAATTTAGCGATTTATCTGAATATGAGGTGATCTACATCGATGACAAGAAGACCACTTATATGAAGACGGAAACGTATATGATCAGTGATTCTGACCAGTATCAAACATTGGTTTGGCTGGAGTCCTGGGGGGATGTCACTGTCAGATATGAAATTGGTACGTCTGCAACTGGGGTCTCCAAGGCCGATATTCTGGACATCGCTCATCAGATACTGGATAAACCAGCTGGAGGGGATCAGGAATGAACGCGGCGAAGGCTTCAATTGGCAGCCATATGCTGACCATGCTTATGGGCACATGGTTGGTGGTCGGGATATTCATTGATGGGTATGCGCACAATCATGGGATGACCGAGTCGTTTTTTTCGCCTTGGCATGGGATTCTTTACAGCGGCTTCATGGCTTCAGCTGCATGGATTTTGGGGCTGGTATATGTCAATAAGAGGCGGAATGCAAGTACTTGGCGGCAAGCAATTCCGGTTGGATACGGGTTAGGATTGATAGGTGTCTTTGTTTTTCTTACCGGTGGGATTTGTGATATGATCTGGCACCTGATTTTTGGCATTGAACAGAATTTGACGGCACTCCTTAGCCCGTCCCATCTCCTGTTAATGCTTGGCACACTGCTGATTATAAGCAGCCCGTTTCGGGCTGGCTGGGAAGACTCCCCGCATAAACCCGCTTGGCGGCCATTTTTTCCGACCCTGCTCTCAGCGTCCTTAAGTGTGGTAACTGCTAGTTTCTTTCTGATGTACATGTGGATGTTTCGCTATAATTTGGCCGCTCCAGACGTTATAGATTGGTACAAGAGCCGGACCGATCCGTTCTTTGGCATAAGGGTCATCGAAGATTTGGAAATCCGCGGTCTCACTTACATTTTGATGAACACCTTGCTCTTTATGTATCCGGTATTCTTGCTGCTGAAGCGGTGGCAACTTCCCTTCGGTTCAATTACTTTCCTTTTTACATGTATAAGTGTGTTGATGGGGGTTCTGGATGGTTTCCAGCAGTATCAGTCTATTCTTATCTCTCTCGCTGCCGGGTTGGCTGCTGATTCCATCCATGTAATTTTTCGGCATAGAGAAGGCGTAATGGGAGGTTATCGGGTTCTGGCCCTAGTTGTTCCTGTGGTGTTGTGGGGAGGTTATTTTCTCAGCATGGCGTTATCTGTAGGGATTGGCTGGGATCCGGAATTATGGGCAGGCTCTATGGTGCAGGCTTCGCTGTTGTCCCTAGCAATAAGCATTCTTGCTATTTCACCAACTAGAGGGGGGAATGAACATCATTCTGTTTAGATCCTTCATCATTGCGGTGTTAGTCTTTGGACTGATTCTGGTGACTGGCTGCTCCAAAATCACGTGGGACAATGTCGATAAGAGTCCACCGACAAGAGGTTTTCTGGCAATGATTCAACAAAGCCGAATGACAAACATAACAGATAGAGGATATAGTGTCACTGCGGTTGCAGTTGATGGGGAATCCATTAGAAAAGGGGACATTGACATCAGGCTGCTGGTGGAAGACCGTTCCGGGATACCTGTGAGGAAGTTTACGGAAGACCGGACTCAGCTGATGCACCTGATTGTGGTTAGCAAGGATCTGGCTACATTCCAGCATGTCCACCCACAATATGAAGGGGATGGACTTTTCACCATCCGAATTCCTTTCCCAAAAGGCGGTCCGTATATGCTCATCAGTGAATTTATACCCGATCGTCAGGAGATCACGACCCATAGGCAATGGATCACGGTGGCTGGAGAAGCTCCGCCAAGCGAGGAGATAATTCCCGATAAACTGTTCAGCAAAAAAGTCGGCGACCTCCATATTTCCCTATCCGCCAGTTCGGGCCTTGATCAAATAAGAGCAGGGGAAATGGTCATGCTCCAATTTCGTGTATCGGACGCCCAAACTTTGCAGCCGGTTGCCAAGCTCGAAGCTTATCTTGGCGCTTCCGGACATAGCGTTATTCTGAACAGCGAAGCCGACGTATATGTTCACGTACATGCTGCCGAAGAGATGAGCTCGGGAGGCGATGTTATGTTCCACACTGTTTTTCCCGAGACGGGGATATATAAGATATGGGGTCAATTCCAGTATAACGGTGAAGTTATTACAGTCCCGTTTGTTATTCAGGTCGTTTAATTGTTAGCCAGTGACACCAAGATTAATTTGGGTTATCAATTTAAAGCGGTAAAGGATTGCAGAGTTAAAATGTTTGATAAATGGGGGCTGTGGGATGTAAGGAAGCCCAAATTTTCATTGTCTTCACTATCCCTTTCGGTCAGGAAAAAGACACTTGCTAGCTAAAAGTCTGTTTGAGCGTGACATGTTAGGCACTTTGTAGCTGAGAGAGGAATGGGGATAGGAGTGAGAGGAAGTAGAGGTAGAAGTAGAAGTAGAAGTAGAAGTAGAAGTAGAAGCCACATAGAAGCGCTCCTCCCCCGAATGGAGCGTGCGTTTCACTTAACGATGTTTTTGATCGTTAAAGGGAGCGTTTCCGGTCAATCAGTCACGTTAATGATGATTTTCATCGCTAAAAGAGGAGAAATGACCTCACATTGGGGGCTTAAAAGGGATTTTAACGATGTTTTTCATTGTAAAAGTAAGGTTGTGGAGACGACCCGGTGCTTTTAGCGATGAAAATCATCGCTAAAGCAGCAGATCCTCTCAGATCTCCATCCCCAGTTCCTCTGCCGGCTAGGAATCTCCTCTAACCAAGAGAAAAACTCTTGCTGGCTGTCCGTTTGAGCTTAGTGTTCGTGCGATTGTAACTAAAGAGAGGGAAGGGGTGTGGGCGGAAGAGCGAAAGCGTCCGCATTTAAAGATTTGTTCCGCCCTTTACATTCCATTCAGGGAACAAATCTTTAACAGCGGCTGGAGCCCACACCCCTTCCCTCCCGCAATGCACCCAAGTCCCGAACACGTTCCTCAAAGGACGCCACGAGGCGTCTTTCTCATCCTAGAATTTAACCAGCATACCCATTGTTTTCCGGGGATCGTCCTTCGCTTGTTGATAACCAAGCCCTATGTCCTCGAGGGAATAAATGTTGGATATCAGCGGCTTGATGTTAAGGCGTCCATCGGCAAGCAGGCGGACGAATTCCTCCAGATTCCGGGCCAATGTCCAGCGAATATAGCCGTAAGGATAATCTCTGCCTTCCTGCTCATACTCGGTATCGTACCGGCCAGGGCCGCCCGCGCGGGAAATTGTAATTTGTGCTTCCTTCGCAAATAACGCATTGCGGTCAAACTCGGTATTGGTATCGCCAACGATGACGATTTTTCCTTTATCGCGAATCCATTCAAGCCCTTGGTCGATCAGCTTATGTGATTTTGAGCTGGCGCATATCATTACGGCATCAGCACCCTTGCCACCAGTAAGTTGTTGAATCCTTTCCTTGACCTCTTCGCCATTCCTGCAGGCTGTGAGCAGCCCAGTCGAATCCAGCAGCTGGCAGCGTTCCTCCATATGATCAACGGCGATCACCCGATAGGCCGCAGCCCGGGCCATTTGGGCTAATAATTGCCCAAGGATGCCGAGGCCAAGCACGACGATTGTCTCGCCAAAACGGAGGTCAGCCTGCCGCAGCGCCTGTACACCAATTGTTGCAATGCCAGCAAATGCGGCTTCTTGGGCATCAACGTGCTCAGGAACAGGAGTGACGTGATTTTTGTTGGCTAGAAAATATTCAGCATGTGTTGGAACGCCGTAACAAGCGACTCGTTGTCCAACCTGTACGTGAGTGACTTCCTCTCCCACAGCCTCAACGACGCCCGTCCCGCTGTATCCGAGAAATACTTCAACATTGGCGAACCCAAGCACCATCAATTCCGTACCTGTACTTAGGGCCGAATAATCGGTTTTTACCAATACAGATTGTTTGGTCAGCTCGTGCATGGGGATGTCGACGATTTTTAATTGACCGTTGCTACTTTTTGCAGCTTTCACAATAATCCCACCTTTGATTTACATTCTGATGTATAATTATATTTATTTAGTTTTTAAATATATTATACTAATGTATATTTAATTCCTTTCTTCATCATACTGCTACTCTTAATTCAAAGTCAATTCATTTTTCACAGTCTGTACTCGTTTTCCTTACATGCAAAAACAGGTATACTGTAAATAATAAATAGCTGGTGTATGAGTTGGGGAACAGCTGATGTAATAGTTGGTGTACCAGCCAATGTATGAAGCATGAATAAGGAGAATCGCATCATGAAAAGTAAAATAAGCCGCAAAACGTTCCAGTCACGCCTCGACGAGATGGTCCTCCGGCTGCGCCAGGATATTGCGAACGCCCGTTATGCGCCAGGCAGCTACCTGCCTGCCGAAAGTGCGCTCGCTGAACAATTCCATTTAAGCAATAAATCAGTGCGCAAAGGATTGGAGCAGCTCGCAGAAGAGGGACTGATTCATAAAATTAACCGCGTCGGCAACCGTGTAGCCGAGCCAATAGGACAGCGCAAAACAATCGTGACCATGGGCTGCCCCTCCATTATCGAGAGGGACCTTGAGATGGCCCGGTTGATTGCCGATTTTCAGGAGCAGTATCCATGGATCGAAGTGAGAACGGTCACCTATGCGGCTGAATCTTCCGCAGCTTCGTCCAGCTTCGATAAGATGGCCCGTTCCTATTTGGAAAACGGGCTGATGGATGTGATGGTGCTCAACAATAGCCAATTTCAGGAAATGGTGGAAGCTGACGCTGTCAACCTATTCGAACCTTTACCTATAAATGGGGAGATGTACCCTTTCGTTATGTCTCCTTTCACCGACAATGGTGAGATGTACGTGCAGCCAGTTGCTTTCTCGCCGATAATTCTGTGTTACAACCGGCAGCATTTTCGTGAGGGAGGCTTACTGGAGCCTGACAGCAGCTGGACTTGGAGCGATGTGCTGCAAATTTCCGATCGGATCAGCAAGCCGGAGGATCGCTATGGCTTGTACTTCCATCTGTTGTCTGAAAACCGCTGGCCGATTTTTTTGCTGCAAAGTGCTGCCAATGCCGATGCCAGTGCCGATACCAATGCCAATGCCAGTTCGCCTGACCATGAATGGCTGAATGGGGCGCGAGTAGTCCAGGAGATTACACAAAATCGCCGCATCTACCCAGGCTACATAACGGAAAGTAGAGACGATGTGAATACGCTATTTCTGCAGGGAAAAGTGTCGATGATTATGTCGAGCTATTTCAGCATGAACGAGTTCAAGCAAGCTAGTATCGATTACGATATTTCGCCGCTGCCTTACCTGGATCGTCCAGCTACACTGCTGATTATACTTGGTATGGCCATTAGCAGAAGCTCGAAGAACAAAGAGGCTGCCAAGCTGTTAACCTCCTATTTGGCTTCGCATCGTGCGCAGCAGCAGCTGCGCGATATGACACTAAGCATTCCAGTGGTCAAAACAATCGCGGAGCAGCGGCCATCTTCTGCAGCGGGGAATGAGCTCAACCGGCCAGCGCACGAAGCTATGTTCCGCGAGCTGTTTCCAACGTTCCGGCTGCACAAACATCTACAACTGACTGTGGCAGAGCAGCACGCACTGCGAAACCTGCTGAAGCGCTTCTGGTCCGGTATCATTGATGAAAAAATGCTGATTGATGAGTTTACACAGCTTCAGCAGTCTTTCACTCCACAGTAGCAGGGGAAATGAGAGCTCTTTAAGGCAATTCCAATTAGGAGTACAATCTTGTATTGAAACATGTATTAAACCATGGAGTGCTCATTGACAATTCCAAAATACCAATATAAAATTAACATAAGTGTTAAGATAACAAAAAGATTAATTTTTTCTTATTAGATAATTTTATAAACAAAAGGTAGATTGAATGACGTTACAATTCAATGATGATGGGTTGTTGCCACCTGGTGACTACCCTATGACGGTACAAAATCTAAGGAATTCATTATTAGTGCGAGGGCCTTTGGAAGAAGTGCCGTGGGATTACGATAAACGGTTAATGCTCGTTACAATCTTGAGATTTTAGTCGAGTAATTACACACAGTTGGAATTAATGAAATTTTTATTGACGGTTCTTTTGTGGAAGATAAAGCCAGTCCAGGTGATATTGATGGCTATTTTGTTACAGACCCTCACAGTCTAAGGGATAATATTAAAGAATTAAATGCATTAGATTCCTTCAAAGTATGGACATGGAACTGGAATGACAGAATTTATGATCGGAACTCAGCCAAGCATCAATTGCCAATGTGGCATAGATATAAGGTAGAGCTTTATCCTCATGTTGGGCAAGGCTGTGGAATTTTCGATGAGAATGGATATGAGCAAATGTTTCCTGCTGCCTTTAGAAAAACCCGGGACACCTTTCTTTCTAAAGGAATAATCCAGATCATTAAATAAGGAGTGATGTAACATGATAAAAAATGAAGCGGCATATCAAAAGGCGATCGAGAAGTTAAAAACCGATCTTGAGTTTATAGCCAGTGAAAAAAGGCGATTCAAGGAAATGGGGCTTGATGCCGAACAAATTGAATTGGCCATTCAACCATTAATCTCTTTTCATGAACAGTTAAAGGAAGAAGTCAGTTACTACGAAAGAATTAAAAGAGGGGTATTTAACCCTATTCATAAGTTCACGGATATTGGCAAAAGCCTCATTGCTTACAGAATATATATCGGAATGAGCCAAACAGAGCTTGCGGAACGATTGGGGGTATCTGAAGCCCAAATTTCAAGGGACGAAAGAAATGAATATTATGGGGCCACAACGGAAAAAATCGAAAAAGTGATGAAAGCAATGGAAATGGTCACAACCATTCAAATTGAAATTTCTGCAGGATTGGGAGCGTAGCTGCTCTTTTCAAATAGAATGCCACCCTTTGGAAAAAAAGAGTGGCATTCTTGTTTTCTTTAATTAACTTGCTAATGCAGCGGGGGAAGTTCAGGATGCGCCCACCACCTATCCAGCATTTATCCACGCACCCATTCTTCCATCCATCTACCATCTATCCCCTGAGTTCCGCTTAACTTCCCTTCGATAACGATGTTTTTCATCATTAAATCAGTTAACAGCCATAGCCTATCCAAACCACGTTATTTACTTTGTATTAACTATCCCTTTCGGTCAGGTTCACCTGTAACATCCCTATTAATCAGAGCAGAGCGGGCCTATTTCTTCAGGAGCCTCTTTTTCTTTATGAATAAGAAGACAAACAAAGCAAACAGTACAACTAAAGCGACATAGACGATATTCGAGTATATATCCATGTAACCAACAATTGTTTCCCATGATGCACCTACGGCAGCGCCTATATTTACTAGAACAATATTCCAGATTAGTGAGCCAGCGGTTGTAAGCAGTAGAAAAGTAAAGAAGTTCATGCGCGTACTGCCAGCTGGTATCGAAATTAGACTTCTTAGTAAAGGCACGAGCCGGCAGAAAAAGACAGCCCAAACCCCGTATTTATTGAACCAGTCGTTGACTCTATGTATATCTTTTTTGTTCAAGCGCAGAAAATGACCATATTTACCGACGAGCGTTTCCAGTTTGTTTACATCCAGCAGGACGCCGATGCCATACAGAATAATGGCTCCAATTACAGCGCCAAGCGTTGAAGCAATGACAACACCTATTATACTTAGATCGGAGTAGGTGGTCATAAAGCCGCCAAAGGTCAAAATAATTTCCGATGGAATAGGTGGAAAAACATTCTCAAAAGCAATTAAGAGAAAAATGCCCATGTAACCAAAATCGTTCATAATTCCTGTGATCCAAGCTTCCATCTTTCGAATCTCCTTTTTTGCATTGCTGCAGCTATGATAGGTAAAACTACTTAAAATTACAAGACGCGCTAATCAAGCATGTTTGAAACGACGCAAGCGTTTGATGGAGGAAGCCTTGTTTGCACTCGGACAGAACAAATCTATGACGTCATTCTTTTGGACAGCTGGCTTTTATTAATGGATATGAAGTGATTCAGCAGCTTAGACAAAAGAACATCACAACTCCGCTTCTCATACTGACGGTCATAGATTGGAATTGATGAGAGAATTCTAGAATTGTATGCCAACCATCTCAGGAAACATCTTAAAAAATATAACTACGATAAAAAAATCAAAACGTTTCGCAGACTTGGCTATATACTTTCCGAAAGCAGCAGCAGCGACTTCAGTCTTTTGACTTTATTGCTTTCACGGTGATTTTCATGATATTTGGCATTATTATTAGGCAAGTGCAGAGTACCCTCTACAAGAAGACAGATGAGGAGCTGTTATCGTTCAAAAATAGTCTCAAGAGTTGAGCGGCCAAGGCTTAGAGGTACTGAATGAACGTGGATGTGGAAGAAACGATGCTGCACAATTTACAATTTTCAGTGCAAAATGATGATGGGGGCCGACCGTAAACGGATGCACCAGCTGTGGGTGATCAAGCCGATAGCATTGGTGGCATGGTGTCAAGACCTCATATGCGAATCATAAAATGGTGATCGAGGTTAGCGCTACGGGAATCGGTATTAGCGAAGAGGGATGCGACGCATGTGTTTGAATGGTTTTACCGGGAGGATCAGGCAAGGAGGGTAACAGGAGGATCCGGACTGGGCCGTGTGTAAATTTCGAATTTGTTTTTGTAGTCTTCTCAGAAAAAAATTCTGAGAGTTACATAGCAAGACAGCAAGCCTGGTAAGGTTAGATGACTAAGCGAAAGCCAATGCAAAAGTCGATGCGTAAGTCAACGCCAATGCATAGGACTCAGCAGCCAACAAAAACGCTGCCGGGTCCTGCTTGCGTTAGTAACTCTTAACTTATTCGCTGTGAGCGACGACCAGCTCGTATTTATTTAGGGACGCGCCCAGCATGTATTCTTTAGTATCTCCGCCGCCGCGGTGGGATTCACGGAAGGATTCGCTGGAGGTCCAATTTTTGAAGGATTCCTCGTTTTCCCAAATTGTACATACTTTCATTTCTTCTTCGCCTTCTTTGCCTTCTCCAAGCCAAACCTCCAGACGGTTAAATCCAGGCATTTGCTGAACGCCCTTTGCTGCTGCGAAACGTGCTGCCACTTGTTTTCCGTACCCGGCTTTGATTCGTATTGTATTTGTAACGACTAACATGATGGATCGCCTCCCAAACGGATTTATCGGACACGCCTATTCCTAATGTGCAGGTATGTCCGCTTCTATATATTATAACGTAAGGGGTGGAGCGGACCAAATTTCACTGCTGAGGTATTGAGGCTTGTACCTTGACAGTAAGCGCTGGCTATCTGGATAATGGAATGGTAATCAGGATCTTCAATACATCTTTTAGGAAAGCGGGAAATAGGGATGAAAAATGGAACGCGAATAGCCGTCATCGGAGTCGGCGCAGTGGGATCCACAGCTGCATATACCTTACTTCTCCGCGAAAGAATGGACGAGCTCGTATTAATCGATGCGAACCATGACAAGGCGGTCGGAGATGCACTTGATATGAATCATGGGCTTCCTTTTTTGGGAAAATCGAAGGTATGGGCTGGTACCTTTGAGGATTGCCGGTCCGCAGATATTATCGTTATTGCTGCCGGGGCCGCTCAACAGCCTGGGGAAACCCGAATTGCTCTGCTGCAGCGTAACATTTCTATATTTGAAAGTGTCATTGATGAGATCCTGAAATATAATACGCACGGAATTTTGCTGGTCGCTTCGAATCCGGTTGATATTATGAGCTATTTTTCCTGGAAAAGGTCCGGCTGGCCTTCAAATCGTGTAATAGGTACCGGGACACTGCTCGATAGCGCAAGATTTCGTTATTTGATCGGGAGTCATTTGGATATAGATCCCCGTAGTGTGCATGCGCATATCGTGGGGGAGCATGGGGATTCGGAGCTTCCTCTCTGGAGCCTGGCCAATATTGCCGGGATGGAACCTGAGCTAACCGAAGATGTCAAAGAAACTATTTTTAATAATACCAAGGATGCAGCTTATCAAATCATTCAGGCTAAGGGTGCCACCTATTATGCAATTGCCTTGGCTATTGACCGGATCTGCACGGCTATCCTGCGCAATGAAGGATCCGTTCTTAACGTTTCGACTTTATTGAATAATTACGAGGATATTTCCGATATCTATATAGGAGTGCCTTGTGTTGTTGATCGCCAGGGAGTCCGATCTGTGGTGAAGCTTGATATTTCCGATGGGGAGAGGATACTGCTCCAGCGGTCTGCTGCCAAGCTGAAGGGGATTGTAAGCTCTATTTCTTGATAAAACCGATGATGGATGAACGTAAAGAGTAAAGAGGGAAAATTCTCGTATGACGCTAAAAAATATAGAAATGTTCGAGGGCCTGAGCAATATCGAGCTCGCGAAATTACTGGGAAGACTGGACAAGCTCTATCTTGCTTCGCAAACGGTGTTATTTGCCCAAGGCGACGTAGGGGATCGGATGTATATTATCAAAAGCGGGAGCATTGAGCTGTTCTCCAATGCCGCTGAAGCTACCAGACAGTCTCTTGCCGTTCTGGATGAAGGGGATGCCTTTGGCGAGATGGCGCTGTTGTCGGGGGATGCCCGCTCAGCTGCCGCTGTTGCTGCAATGGACACAGTGCTGTATGTGATCGACAGGGATACTTTTGATAACTTGATTGCAGAGCAGGCAAGTATCTCCAGTTATTTCATCCGTTTGTTATCCAAACGGCTGGTTGTCAATAATGAACGTCTGCAGGCCTCGAAACAAACGGAGGCTCAATTAGTTCTGCGGGATACCGAGCAGTTTCCTGAATATGTATTGGATTTGCTGCTCTGGTGTGCTGAACTGCCGAGGGTCAGTAAACAATTGGTTGCCCATACTTTCACCTTTTCTCTGCAGGAAGAGCTGGAGGCCAATCCTGGGCTGCAGCCATTCCTGCAGGTTGAAACGGAGAATAGCGATTGGTTTACGCTGAAGCCTAGTGTAAGGAGGATATTGTCGGACATATCCGCTGATAAGTTAGGCTATGCCGAGAAGAAGCTATGGGCTGAGAGGGCGGCGGCATACTATGAGGCACAGGGACAATGGGTGGCTTCTGTGGAAATTCATGCCGAGAGGAAAGAATGGGAAGCGGTTTTTGAAACTGTTGAGCGGAGCGCAGATCAGGCCTCGAATGAGCAAAATGAGGGCATCTGCCAAATCCTTACCCGCTGTCCGGAGCCGTTGCTGATTACCCGTTATACGGTTCTGGAAAAGTATATAGAGTGGTGTACCCACCATGCTCCTGAAACCGGGCTATCCTTGGTCGAAATTGCCTTGGAAAAGCAGCATACGTCCTTCACTTCTCAGCAGATCATGTCCATCTATGAGTGGGGGGCCAAGCTTTGCCAACTGCTCGATAGAAAACAGCAGGCGTTGGAATATTTGCAGCAGGCAGAAGCCCTGATCCTGCTTACAGAAAGAAAAGGAAAGCAGGCAGAGGATCAGGAACGAAGCTACGAACTAGCCAAACAAAAATTTTCGAGCCAAAAAAGCCGTTTTCTCGCAGAGCGTGCTAGCAGGCTTATGAAACGAAGCCGGCTCATGGGCTTATTGTTGGTAATAGCCGCGATCGCTTGTGTTGTGATCTTCCATTATATACCTCCAATAGCGGGATTGTCGCGCCATGGGATGGATTTTACAGGTATAGCTCTTGCTGCAGTCATATTGTGGATTGTTAATATTATTCCGGATTACGTTGTAGCTTTGGGGATGGTCATGCTCTGGGTTATGGGCGGTTTGGTCCAGCCGGAGGTTGCTTTGTCCGGGTTCGCTTCAACGACGTGGCTGTTTATGATTTTTATTATGGCATTTAGTGCTGTCATAACCAGGTCGGGCATTTTGTACCGTTTTTCCTTGAATGCGCTGCGGCGCTTCCCGCCTAATTACCGGGGGCAGCTGTGGGGGATTATGGTCGGGGGCGTCATCATGAATCCTATGATTCCATCCTCCTCTGCGAAGGTATCCTTGGGCGTTCCGATTGCCCAGACGCTGGCCGAAGCCATGGGGTTTGCCGAGAGAAGCCGCGGTGCAGCGGGTCTTGGTCTGGCTGCCATGCTGTTTTACGGATTTATGGCGCCTTTTGTCATGACGGGCTCGTACACGAATATTATGGCCTACGGCTTCGTATCGGCTGAACATCCGGTATCCTGGCTGCAGTGGTTTCTTTATGCTTTGCCTGGATTTTTTATTTTTATTGCTGTTTTTATGCTGATGCTGCTCAGAATGCGTACCCCATCGTCTGAGGTCAAGGTGATTTCAGGTGAAGTGCTGGATGAACAGCTTAGGCTTTTGGGACCGATGTCCAAAGAAGAAATTATTTCCCTGACGACGGTTATCGGGTGCATCATCCTGATGATTTTACAGCCGCTGCATGGGATTGACAGTACCTGGGTTATGCTGCTTGGATTCTCTGTACTTGTCATCAGCAGGGTTTTGAACACGGAGACGATTCGGACAGGTATTGACTGGACATTCCTGTTATTTCTTGGGGTTGCTTTCAGCTTTGCTGCTGTGGCCAGAGAACTGGGGATCGTGGAGGCTATGTCCTCTTTTTTGGGCGAGCATATGACTCTATTTATTTCTTCACCCACTTTGTTTCTATTGGCCGTAATCCTGCTGTCCTTTCTGGTAACCTTTGTAGTTAGAGATGATCCTGCAGTTATTTTGCTCGTAACGGCGCTTCTTCCATTGGGCAGCCAGGCCGGAATCCATCCTTGGATTCTTGTGTTTATCATCCTGCTGTCGACAGATCCCTTTATTTTTTCCTATCAATCACCGACTTATCTGACTGCATACTACAGCTCTGAGGGAAAAGCTTTCAGCCACCGGCAGGGGCAAAAGGTTGCTTTCCTGTATGTGTTGGCTGTTCTACTAGTGGGCGTCGCTTGTGTGCCTTATTGGAAATGGCTTGGCTTGATCCAATGAAGCCTGTACGATGATGTGAATTAGGTAGTGTAAATGTGTCTCAGATTATGCTTATGTGTAATATTCCTCTCGGTCAGGAAGCAGACGACTGCTGGCTGTCCGTTTGAGAATGACATGTTCGCCACTTTCTAGTTGAGAGAGGTAAGGGGTGTGGGAGGAACAGCGATAGCGTCCGCATTTAAAGATTTGTTCCACCCCCTGCATCCTTTCCATTCAAGGGAACAAATCTTTAACAGCGGCTGGAGCCCACGCCCCCAATGTTGTCAGGTTAACGAGGGGCAGCGGACGCGAATGGGAAGTCAGCAACTGTAACGGACACCAGCGCTCCTAAGCGCCCCCCAAAAGCCCAGCTGGAATTCTAACGGACATTAGCGCCTCTTACAGCCCTAACGGAGCGTATTTTTCCCTTGTTGAGCGGGTTAAGAGTCGCTGATGTCCGTTAGGATGGGCGACGGATGAAAAAAACGCGTCTAAGGTGCAACCATGTCTAAGCTTGCCCCACTATGCTTCCAATTTTATGGAAACATCAAATATTGGAAATTAAGTTGATTTTATATAAATAAAAAATATCCAAATGAGCCCAATAATAATAATTTTTCCCTTTTAAACGCACTGGGAACGAACAAAATTACTAAAAACAGCTATGGCTTGCCGCGGACCCCCGACATGAAAGCGGCTCTTTTACAGAAAATAGAGCTGGGGCTCTACGAGGAGAGATCAAATTTCATCATATATTGGTAAAATAGTATATTTTCCGCTCTTGAACAACGCTCATATGGAGCTAATATGAAATCCCATTTTTCTGGAAGCGTTGTGGGTCAAGTTTAGGCAACCATGTCCGTTAGAAATCCGTCCGCTCTCCACTTGCCGTTGCTCGGGCTGCTCGGCGCATCGCCTGAGAAGTTGCTTAACCTGACAACATTGGCCCACACCCCTTACCTCCCTATATAAAAATGTTTCTCAAAACAAGCCTGTATGCTAATGTATATAAAGGAATGGTAAAGTAAGAAGTGTTGTAAGAAGTGTTGTAAGAATTGTAGTAAGAAGCGTAGTGAGAAGTGCAGTAGAAAAGAGACGGGTGACACTGACAGATGGGTATAACAGATATAATGTCTTACATGACAGAAGAAAACCTGATGAGCTTGTTGGACAAATACCGATCCTTCGGTCCGGTTCCCGGCATCTTATTAACCTTTATGAAATCTTTCATTCCACCCTTGCCAACGCTCCTGATTGTTGGCGTTAATGCGGCTGTTTATGGCCTCTGGCTGGGATTCCTGTACTCTTGGATTGGTCTTGTGAGCGGCTGCCTGGTAACTTTCGTTATCGTGCGCAAAATTGCCGGGCATCCCTATTTAGAGCGCTGGGCACGCAAGCCCAAAGTGCAGAAAAGTCTGATGTGGGTGCGGCGTAATGCTTTCAGCTATGTTTTTTTGTTAAGTATGTTTCCGATCGGTCCGTTTGTAGTCATTAATATTGCTGCTGGCGTTGCCCGTATGCGTCTTTCTGCCTTTCTAGTAGCAGTTGCCATGGGGAAAGCCGTTATGGTATTTGCGGTTTCTTATATTGGTTATGACTTGACGCGATTTATCGATAATCCGCTGCATATTATTTTTGTGGTCTTATTTATTGGGGCATCTTGGTTGATTAGCAAGAAAATTGAGGCCTATTACACAAGGGAAACGCCGATTAAGGGAGAAAATTAAAGGGAGAAGTAATGGGGTTAGGAGACTAGTTGTGGGGGATAACGGCGATTTTAACTTTTTTCCGAATCGAATCGCGGGAACCCCCGATTCCCCGTCCGATTCTCTAAGAAGTTGTACCGCTGGTCTCTCCAAAGCTATCCGATATCTATTCAAGCTCTATCTCTATGTAATCATTTATAACATGAGAATGGCGAATTTGTCTATAATTTTAGCGAAAAAAATCGAATTGTGTAATATATTCTGACATTAACCCTGTGAAAATGAAGGAGGGTTCCTGAGTGGTTGCTAAAAAACTCCAACGCTCCGCTTTCTGGTTCCTAGCAATTGCAATTCTTATCTTAGTTACAGATATGACTATCGCCAGAACGTTTTCTTTCCAAGAAAATGACCCGATATTGGTCTACGCCGTAATGTTCGATTTTATGCTGGTCATTCCCTTTTTGTTCTGGTTATTTGTTTTACGGAGACAAGGCAAGTCTATTGCCAAAATTTTGCCCTTGCCTCTGTTAGGCGCCATGCTGGCATGGCTTGTTCTTCCAGTGACGATGCGCAATACGGTGTGGAATGCCGCGTGGCCGATTGAAATGCTGATTATTGCCGCGGAAGTCGCTTTTATCGGCTTTGAAGTGAGGGTTTTATACCGTTTTTTCCGCCACTTTAGACAAATTGCCCGTCAAGAAGCAAATACCGGAGAAGCGCTCCGTATAGCGGCACATGAGGTGATCGGAAAGGGGAAGCTGGCATCCTTTTTGCTTCATGATATCACTGTGGTGTATTATCTTTTGTTTTCCTGGAGAAGGCGATCCACTAAGAAAATGGCAACGGTAACTACGGTAGAGACGCTAGCGACAGCGACAGCAAAGGCAACCGCAACAGCGACGATAGCCACTACACCAACAGCGGCAAAAGAGGGTAACGGTTCATCTTTATTTACCTATCACCGCAAAACGAGTCAGGTGCTGTATGCTGCTATTATTACCAAGCTCCTTATTATGGAGGGAGTGGTCGTTCACCTTTTGATTCAGCAGTGGTCACATTGGGTGGCATGGGGTTTGACTATAGCCGATCTCTGGCTGCTTGCTTTAATCTGGGCCGATAGCAGGGCATCCGCACTGCAGCCAATCAAGCTGGATAGAGGCATGCTCCGGCTGAGATATGGTCTGCGGATCCAGGCCGATATACCGACAGCACAAATCGCTGAAGTGGAGACTGCCCGTGAGTACCATCCTGATCAAAAGGAGCAGCAAGATGCGGCTTTACCGCTCCTGTCCACGCCCAATATCCGCATACAATTAAAGCAGCCGATTCAAGTGGAAACCCTGCTTTTTATGCCGCGTAAGGTTACGACAATCTTCTTGGCGCTGGATGAGCCTGAGGCTTTTGTTCAGGAGGTTGGAAAGCAGCTGGAAGCCGTTTCGAAGGCTGAGGATTGAGGTTATGAGGAAGAAAATAGAGCTAAGCTGACCAGACGCTGGATCGATCTTTTTGCCCGGACTGCATACACAAAAAGAAAGAATCACGGCATGGGTGTATGCTGCCCTTCGATTCTTTCTGGCTGGTCAAATATAAAGAGCAATTGCGATGGTTAATTCGATTCCTTGGGAATCCATTCATAGATCTTTCCAGATTCCAGGGAATCGATCAAGCGGTCAAGCCATTTATAATAATGGATGGCCTCTTTTATTTTACGTTGATCTATATCTGTGTAGGCAAGCAGCTTTTCATTAGTCGGATCTGCCTCACGAAGCTTTTCAATCTCTAGTAAGGATTTATTCAGAGAGCTTAGATTCATCTCCATGGATTTGCGCCATTTAATGGAAAAATAATCGGCAAAGTTTTGATGCCAATCCGCCTCCACGTCATAGAGATCCTTCCGCGCTCCTTTTTCCCAAATTTTGTTAATCATTTTTAAATCCAGCAGCGTACGCATACCGGTACTCATGCTGGTTTTGCTCATTCCCATTGTTTGGCCCATCTCATCAAGAGTAACTGGCCCCTCGTGGAAATACATGTTTCCATATAAATGCCCGACAGACAAGGTCACTCCATACAAATCCATGTTGTTAGCAATGGAATCAATTACACGCCGACGCAATTTTTCAATCGTTCTGATTTGTTCCTCATCGAGTCCTTCAAACTCCGCCATGTCCTTCTCTCCCTATGTGCTAACCGAATAACCACAGAACCTATTGTAAATAATGAAAATGTAAAAGTAAAGATTGGCATTCCTAAGGATATGTATGAAATACAGAGTATACGGTATGTAAAGTTCGTAAAGTTAAAACTGTACGTACCATACGGACATATACCCATTTTGACCCAAAATGGCCTAAAGCATACACTTGTGTAAGTACATAACGCACAGCACAGAGCGACTTACAGAGCTAAATACATAAAGGAAAGGGGGAGTATATCTGGCCATTATAGAAGTGAAACACTTAACAAAAGTATTCGGCAATGATCCGAAACGGGCCATTTCATTATTGGAGCAGGGCTGGACGAAAGAGCGGATCGCCAAAGAAACGAAGCTGACGGTTGGCGTAAACCGGGTTAGTTTATCCATCGAGCCAGGGGAAATATTCGTCATTATGGGGCTGTCAGGAAGTGGGAAATCCACTTTAGTCCGTCTATTTAACCGCTTAATTGAACCGACGGCTGGAGAAGTATTAGTAAATGGGCAAAATGTGGTCCAGTTAAGGCCGGAAGAGCTGCGGCAGCTGCGGCGTAAAACGATGAGCATGATTTTTCAGAAGTTTGCCCTATTTCCGCACCGAACCGTTCTACAAAATGTAGAGTACGGTCTAGAGGTGCAAGGGATGGGGAAAGAGGAGCGAAAGCAGCTGGCTACCCAAGCTTTGGAATTAGTGGGCTTGGCAGGCTATGCAGACAGTCGTCCTGATGAGCTCAGTGGAGGCATGCAGCAGCGGGTAGGTTTGGCTCGCGGCCTGGCAACGGCTCCTGACATTTTGCTGATGGATGAGGCTTTTAGCGCACTTGATCCCCTTATCCGCAAGGATATGCAGGATGAACTGCTGGAACTGCAGACCCGCATGAAGAAGACGATCATTTTTATTACCCATGATCTGGCAGAGGCTCTGCGAATTGGAGACCGGATCGCATTGATGAAGGATGGGGCTGTTGTGCAGATTGGTACACCGGAGGAAATTCTTATGAATCCAGCCAATGCTTATGTCGCAAGATTTGTCGAGGATGTAGATTTCTCCAAGGTGCTGACGGCTGCTCATGTTATGATTCGCGCTGAAACGATTACACTTGATCGCGGGCCTCGGGTTGCCCTGCAGCTTATGATTGACCGCGGCATTTCCAATCTGTACGTAGTGGATAAGGCACGTCAACTGATGGGGGTCATTACAGCGGAGGATGCTTCAGCTGCGATCAAGTCGGGGCATACGCTTGAGGCAGTACTGATCCGTGATGTTCCAATTGTATCTCCGGAAACTGTGCTTTCAGAGCTATTCGATGTCGTGAGCAGCACGAAAATTCCGGTTGCCGTCATTGACGACCGTCAGCGGCTGGTTGGGATCATTATCCGGGGCGCAGTTCTAGGAGCCTTGTCCGGATTTCCTGAAGATGAAACGGGTGATAAGCCATGACGATACCCAAAATACCGATAGGAAGCTGGGTGGAATCGGTCGAAGGCTGGTTCGATACGAACTTTGGTCCTGTTCTGGATGCGATCAAGTTTGTGGTTGGCGGAACCGTCAACGGCTTGGCAGAGCTTCTTAATTTTTTTCATCCGCTTATAGTAATCTTAGTATTTTCAATTGTTGCATACTTGATCGGAAGATGGAGAATTGCCGTGTTTACGCTGCTGGGGCTGCTTCTTGTGCTGAATCTCGGTTATTGGGAGCACACCATGCAGACCTTATCGTTAGTGTTGATAGCCTCTTTTATATCGATTGGACTTGGCGTCCCGATTGGCATTCTGTGTGCCAGAAGCATGAAGTTGCAGAATGTGGTTACACCTGTGCTGGACTTTATGCAGACGATGCCAGCATTTGTGTACTTGCTGCCGGCCATCGCTTTTTTCTCCATTGGTGTTGTGCCTGGCGTTTTCGCTTCCGTTATCTTCGCCATTCCGCCCACGATCCGGTTAACGAATTTGGGAATTCGGCAGGTGCCGGAGGATCTGGTGGAAGCGGCAGACGCTTTCGGCTCTACGCCCATGCAGAAGCTCTTCAAGCTGCAGCTGCCTTTGGCCGTACCGACTATTATGGCAGGAATTAACCAGACCATTATGCTATCGCTGTCTATGGTTGTAATATCTTCGATGATCGGGGCTCAGGGTGTAGGAACAGATGTCCTGCGGGCTGTGAATCAAGTGAAGACTGGAGTAGGCTTCGAGGCCGGCTTGGCCGTTGTTGTATTGGCGATTATTCTGGACCGAATGACACAAAATCTTGTAAAGAAAAGCAAAAGGGGATAATACATTATGAAGAAAAAATCATTTTTAATTATATGTACGTTAGTATTGGCATTTGCAGTATTGGCAGGATGTACGAAGACGAGCGATAAAAAGATAAAACTGACTTATGTAGCATGGGATTCTGAAATTGCCAGTACCAATGTGGTCAGAGAAGTGCTGGAGAGCAAGCTCGGCTATAAGGTAGAAATGCTTCAGGTGGATGCTGGACCTATGTATCTTGGGGTTTCTGATGGCACTGCAGATGCTATGGTTGCTGCTTGGCTGCCTTCTACACATGGTGAGCTTTACTATGAGCCTAATAAAGACAAGTTCGAGGATTTGGGTGTGAACCTGACTGGAACTAAGCTTGGACTTGCAGTCCCGACATATATGGAAATTAACTCTATAGAAGACCTGGCTGCCGATGAAATTGGCAAATCAGTCGATCATACGATTGTCGGCATCGAGCCGGGAGCAGGTATCATGAGCGCGACACATGCAGCCAAAGAACAATACGGCTTAGCCAGCTGGAAAATACTCGAAAGCTCTTCGGCAGCAATGGCCAAAACCCTGCAGGCTGCTTATGACAAGCAGGAGCCGATCATCGTCACAGCCTGGACACCACACTGGATGTTCGCCAAGATGGATTTGCGGTATTTAGCTGATCCCAAGGGCACCTTCGGCAGCGAGGAGCAAATCCATACAATTGTTCGTAAAGGCTTGAAAGAAGATCATCCGGACGCTTACCGCTTCCTCGATCAATTCGAATGGACGCCAGCCGATATGGAACAAGTCATGATCGACATTGTCGAAGGCATGAGCGAACAGGAAGCCGCCAAGAAATGGGTAGAGGCGAATGCAGGCAAAGTGGATGCTTGGATTTCAGGAATTTAATAATTTGTTGGTAAAGAGCTGCAGCCCATAGGGTTGCGGCTCTTTTAGTTTTTGAGCGACCGATATTACCCCTTCATTCTCGTGCATTCTCGTTCATTCTAGGCGTGGCATGTCATGTCATGTTCGGCACTTTGGAGCTGAGAGGGAGGGGCGTGGGAGGAATGATGCCAATGTTGTCAGGTTAAGTGGCTAAATGTGTGCGGTTTTCCGCCTACACTTGCCGTTTCTGCTCGCGCAAGCACATTGTGGTCGGTTTTTGCCTACATTTGGCCTCTTCGCCCCGTGCAAGCACATTGTGGTCGGTTTTCCGCCTACATTCGACCATTTCGGATTGGGCATGCCTTCTAATTGGGGAAAGCTAAAACTTCAACTTGCATGTTAACCTGACAACATTGGGAATGGTGCTAGTAGCCCGCCTAGTAGCAGTCAGTCCTCAACCGAAATGAGCGTGTACTCCACTTAACGATGTTTTTCATCGTTAAAGTAAGTGATCTCAGGTTAACTGGCACGTTAATGATGATTTTCATCGTTAAAAGAGCACGGATGACATCTTTGTGGGGAAAAAAGGGATTTATCGATGTTTTTCATTGTTAAAGTAAGGTTATGGACCTGGCCCGATGCTTTTAGCGATGAAAAACATCGTTAAAGGAGCAGGCCTTCTCAGCTGCGTGCGCTCTTCATTCCCAGCGCCTGCGCCCGCTAGGAAAGCTCTACTAACCAAAAGAAAAAGCCTTGCTGGCTGTCCGTTTGAGTTTGCTGTTCATGTGATTCGTGCGATTGTAGCTAAAGAGAGTGAATGGGTGTGGGAGGAAGAGCGATAGTGTCCACCTTTAAAGATTTGTTCCTACCACCTCATCCATTCCAATCAGGGAACAAATCTTTAAACAGCGGCTGGAGGAGCCCACAGCCATTCCCTCCGCAACGCACCCAAGTCACGAACATGCACCTCAAAGGACACCGCAAGGGACTGTTGACAAAAGTCAATTTTACGAAAAAAGACTTTTAGTTTCCCAGTGTTTATGCGGGTTCTCAAACGTCAATTTCGTCAAAAAGGTAATTTGTTAACAGTCCCAAAAGGCATTTTTCTTATGCAAATAGTAAAGGCACGCAATGTCTGCCTCTGGAATACGCTGTTTCTAGGCAAATAACCATTGATCTGGAGGTCGACCATGAACCAATATCCCGTGTATCCTTATTACAGTTCAAAAACCAAGTGTGAGGAGCAGCCGATTGCCTTTCCACCGCAGTATCAGCCTGGACAGCCTGGACTGGAGTATGAGATGGTCCCAAGGCCAATTTTCGAGAACCCTTCTTATATAGGAAGTCGCAAACTGCACAATCGGGTGGCCATTATCACGGGGGGAGACAGTGGAATCGGACGTGCTACGGCTATAGCATTTGCCAAAGAGGGGGCGGATGTCGTCATCGCCTATCTCTATGAACAGCGTGATGCGGACGAAACCAAAGCCAGAATTGAGCAGCTTGGAAGAAGATGCCTAGCCATTCGCATTGATTTATGCTCTAAAGCAGCTTGCTGCTCCGTGGTTGAACAAACCTTGCAAGCTTTTGGGAAGCTTGACATTCTAGTCAACAACATAGGGGTGCAGTTCCCCCAGGAAAGCCTGTTGGATATTTCTGAGGAGCAGCTGGAGCTGACCTTCCGCACGAATATTTTTTCGTTTATCTTTATGTCTCAAGCAGCGTTACCCCATCTAAAATGCGGAAGCTCGATTATTAACACAGCCTCCATAACCGCCTATCAAGGAGAAAAAACGCTGATCGATTATTCTGCCACCAAAGGGGCAATCGTATCCTTTACCCGTTCTTTTGCGCTGTCGGTCGTTCAGCAAGGCGTTCGTGTCAATGCTGTGGCGCCAGGCCCCATATGGACCCCGCTTATTCCTTCAAGCTATTCGGCTGAGCGCGTCGCCATATTCGGTACCGATACGCCTATGAAGCGGGCTGGGCAGCCTTTTGAGCTGGCACCTGCCTATGTTTATCTGGCGAGCGATGATTCGGGCTTTGTGACTGGGGAGACCATGCACGTAAATGGTGGGGATTTCATAACTTCTTAGCCTGCCAATTGAATAAGAAAGTATATAGCGAAAGTTAAAGCCTTCCTGGTTGACGGGAGGGTTTTATTGATTGTCTACAGAGATGCACATTCCAATACATATAATTATTGTAAATATCGCTAATATCTCTAATATTGCAAAAAAAGCATATTGACAAAAGTGCAATAAAAAAATAAAATGAATATATACTTTATATTTGTAAGTTAATAATTTTATTAAAGTAAATGGAGGTAGTTTAACATGGCAAAAACAAAATGGAATATCGATGCATCACACAGCAGTGTAGACTTCACAATCAGGCATATGATGATTGCCAAGGTGAAAGGAACCTTTCACACATTTGAAGCGGAAGTTGAGTCAGATATCACAGATCTTACGTCCGCGGACATTCGGTTCTCCGTAGATTTAAGCAGTATCGACACTCGCAATGGTGACCGGGATGCCCATTTGCGTTCTGCTGATTTCTTCGATGTCGAGAACAATCCTAAGCTTACCTTCGAATCGACGCAAATTGTTTCAGCTGGCGACGATGAGTACAAAGTGACCGGGAATGTGACGCTTCATGGTGTAACCCGCGCTGAAACCTTTGCAGTTACTTTCGAAGGAGCAGGTAAAGATCCATGGGGTAATGAGAAGGTAGGATACAGTGTCCAGGGAGTTCTTAAAAGAAGTGATTATGGCTTAACCTACAATGCAGCTTTGGAAACTGGCGGAGTGCTTATTGGAGACGAAGTTAAAATTTCCCTTGATATCGAAGCTTCTGCTGTCTAAGTCCAATCCTCCTGAGCTATCTTCATTTACTTTTACTGCATATAACAGGCCATCCTTGATCGGGATGGCTTTTCTGTGTCAGAAAATATGTTTTTCGGCGCTGATCAAAATATACGCTAAGCCTTCCGTTATGCTTGAAGGCTTAGCGTATATTTTGGAAAAGTGATGGAGGACCATTGTTTAAACTTACTTATGTGGCCGAAGAAGAACGGAAGAACAATTGGCAGCAGCAGACGACAGCTGTCGGTGGCGATCATTTGGCTGCCCGGCTTTCCGGGTTTATCTAGAAGCTGTTATCGAAGGAGTTTATGAATGAGGAAGATGAATCATTGAAAACGACAACGACAAGGATGATAATAATAATGATAAGGGCGTAGAGCGCCGTTCCAATAATCCCGCAGACGAGTCCAGCAATGGCCATGCCTTTTCCCTGCTCGCCGGTTCTCTTGATCTCCTTGAAGGAGATGCTGGCGAATACGATGGCTACTATACCGATAATTAGGCCCAGATAAGGAATGACAAGGGAGCAGATGCCCAATACCATGGCCGCGATGGATTTCCCGTTCGTTCTGGGTGGCGGCTGATGAGGCGGAGGTGTAAACTTGGAGAAGTTGTTGTAAGGCTGTTGATCTTTTGAATAGGGATCCATGTGGAGCCTCCTGATTAGTTATTATGCCCATTATACTTGGATCAGATTTATAATTCTACCTTCCGGACAAGGAATAGAGGAACAAAGTATTGAAATTAGAAGTGTGGAAACAATGAGCTTCTCATACGAGGGCATATGGCTAGAGAGACTGATGTTGAAATAAGGAGGATAACGAGTTCATGAATGAATTATTTGAAGGAAATGATTCCGAGTGGTTTTGGAGTATTATCGCAATGGCTGCTACAAACAGGCAAAAACTAAAAGAAATTTTATCCACTTTCAACAAAAAAGATATCATAAAGTTTCAGGAGCAATTTCTTGATGCTTCAATCGAATTACAAGATGAACCTTATTTAGCATTTATGGAACAATCTGAAGATGGGGTTGAGGATATTGCAAATTGGATAGTTAGCAACGGAAGAAATTATTACGATCATATTTTAAATAATCCAGAAGAAATTCCATATTCAGTTAATGACGTTACGGATCAAATATTATTCGGGGTAGCTGATGAGGTTTGTTACGAAATTTATGGTGAGCCAACAGGGGTTTATTAGGCCTTCTGAGATCATCGAGAATCCCGATTCCCGATTCCAATGTTCTGAATGAGGATCGGGTGCGGTTAACGATGAAAATGAGGCTGTCGATTAACTGGGTACAACTCAAACTCCCACTGAAATCGATCAAAAATCGCCTTTCAGCAGCCTTGGAGGCTCCCCCTGCCTTGGAGGCCAAAGCCTTGGAAGCTACCCATAGTAAATACTTCAAAAGTGCAGGAAAATAGTCACTTGGAGCGCTCAAACGGACAAGAGACGCCTAAAATCCTGCAGATTTGCAGTAATTTCCTTTTATGGGTGCATTGGGGTCCAAAAATGATGTACTTACGCATCTTTTTGTCCACTGTTAATCGACAGCCACAAAATCATCGTTAAGTAGAGATCCTTCTCAGCTGACACTTGTCACTTTAAGGGATAGGGGTTAAACTATCTTGTGAGAGCGCTTGCTTACTGCTGTCCAGCAGTAGTGAGGCAGCACTAAGGCAGCAGTAAAGGCTATTATTATTCAGTTTCAGTAGCTGCTGAACAGAGTACTTCTACTCCAAAGATGTAAGAGAAAAAGGGGGAATTTTCTTGTTTCGTGTTCTTATCGCCGAAGATGAATTCCTGGTACGCATCGGAGTGAAAAATTCGATTCCGTGGGAGCAATATGACATGTCGGTTATAGCCGATGTCTCCAACGGCAAGGAAGCATGGGATATTTATGTGAGGGATAGGCCTGATCTCATTATTACGGATATTAGAATGCCTATTATGGATGGGATGGAGCTGATAGAACGCATTCGCGAGAAGGATCATGCGACCAAGATCGTGATTTTATCGTGTCTGAGTGAATTTGAATTGGCCCGCAAAGCACTCTCCTTAGGCGTAAATGATTACATTCTTAAATTGACCATGACTCCCGAAGAGATGCAGCACGTCATTGCCAAGATTTCCTCGGAAATGACCGTCAAGAGTGCGCCTGTGTCAACTGAAGAGAGTCGGGTGCAGCGGTCAGAGCGGCATGAAAAGCTGCTTAAGGATTTCCTGTTCCGCGAGCTTTATTCCGTCGAGGAATTTGTTGCGCTAGCAGACGGGCTTCAGTGGCGAAGCTCTACAGACCACCTGCTGCTTTGTCTAATGGAAATTGACCGTTATGACGCGCTCCGAGACAGCTATAAGGATGAATACGGACATCTTACAGAAATGAATTTGTTTAATGTGCTGCACAATGTTGTGGGAACCTATGAGTACGCTCAGGTTGTGCACGACCAGAAGAACCGGTTCATGCTCTTGATTAGCTCTGCTCATGTTCAGGGAAATGAATCCTTTCAACAAGAAATGGATCAGCTTCTGCAGCATCTTTTGCAGCATCTTCGGCAGGTCTTATTTACGTATTTCAATACTACGGTTACCTTCGGAATGAGCAGCATCCACAGCGGCTATTCACAAATCAAGGCATTGTACAAAGAGAGTCTGATGACGCTGGAAATGAAGTTCGTAAGGGGAGAAGGATCGACGTTATGGTACTCGCAAGAAAATGTGCAGCAATTCCGGGATGATGTAAGGGGAGCTTTCGCGAAGCTGGAGTCTTCTTGGAGTCATTTGGAGGAAGCGCTGCGAAAAGCTCTTTCTGAGCAGGTTCATCTTTTTATGGATGCGGGTAAATATGATCCAACCGATGTGCTGAACTTTTTTTTACGGTTGATGCAAGTACCGCTTTTTACAGTTCGGCTGCAAGGAGAGTCCGTCTGGAGCAATCATGAGCAGGCTTCTGCAAGCATTCGCGATGCCCGTACTTTACGGGAAGCGATGGGCTATTTCCGGAACTACCTGAACCAGCTTATTCAAGGTAGTGTCAAGACTCCGAAGTGGAGCAAGGAGGTAGCGGAAGCGGTAGCTTATATCGAGATGCATTACAGACAGGCAATCACACTGCAGGAGTTGGCCAAGCAGGTTAATCTGAGCGCCAATTATTTCAGTACCCTGTTTAAAAAAGAAACCAAATGCAGCCCCATTGATTACCTGATTCAGTACCGGATCGGCAAAGCAAAAGAATTGCTGCTGGAAACCGATCACCGCACTTATGAAATCGCCGAGATGGTGGGGATTCCCGACCATAGCTATTTCAGCCGTATTTTCAAGAAAATGACGGGGATGAACCCGAAAAGCTTTCGGATTAGTCCGGATCGGAATGGGGAATATGCGTATGCAGATCAGCCTTAAGCGCCAGCTGAGTCTTATGTTCCTTTTTATCAGTATACTGATTATGATTGTCAGCTCTGTGCTTGTTTATTTACAGGTCCTGGACATTTTGAAATCAAGGTCGGAGCAGTCGACGGTCCAGTTGTTCCGGCATGTTGAACGCGGCATCACTTCATTTCGCAATGAGGCCGAGCAGGTATCGGTCAGCTTGCTCATGGAGCCGATTATCAGAGAAGTACTAGAGCAGAGGGGGTCGAAGGTCGATCACCTTTTTTTGACATTGGAATTAAGAGAGCTGTTCAAGCAAACCATGGCCAAGTACACCTATTTTGACTCCATTTATTTATTTACCGAGGAAGGGGAGATGGTCGGTGTAACGAATTCCCGGGGCTACAGCTTAACCACGACCAAAAATCATCCCTTTTATAAAACATCTATATATCGCGCCAGTGCCAGTCAATATACCCAGGTTCATTGGTATGGAGGCCAGCGCCAGGCTGATTTTATGGAAGACCCCCAAGTAACAGAACGAGCTCTCGTTCCAGATCTTCTTACTTTCGCACGTTATGTCAAAGTTCTGAACAATGAAGACCGCAGCGGCATACTTGTTTTTAATATAAAAGAAAAAGAACTGGCCTCCGTGTACCAGGACTTGTCGGATTCCGAGGAAATGAGAACGTATATCGTGGACCAAGAGGGGACGATCATCTCTGCGTTAAACAAAGCCGATTTGGGTCAGCAGGGCGAAACCATCAACAGCGAGGGGGATGCTTATGGCAGCTTTTCACAATGGGGCGAAAAGCCTCAGCAGGTGGTATACTACCGCTTGCCGAGCAATAACTGGATGCTGATCAAAGAGATACCTATGGTTTTGTTTAACAAAGATGTGATGAAGCTGCAGCAAATTCTGTTAATAGTATTTGTTATCAGCTTATTGCTAATCGTTTTTTTGACGCTGTACTGGACGAATCTGATCCTATATCCATTGAAAGAGCTTGCAGAAAAAATGCAAAGCCTGGAACGTGGGAAGCTGGGTGTTCTTATTCAGCGTTTTCCAGCGAACGAAATTGGTCTGTTGGGCAGGCATTTCAACCGGATGTCGCTGAGTATAGCCGAATTAATTGAGCAGAATGAGAAGACGGAAGGGAAAAAGCGGCAAAGCGAGGTTAAAGCGCTGCAGGCGCAAATCACTCCGCATTTCCTGCACAATACGCTAAACAGCATCAAATGGATGGCGATCGTAAGCAACTCCCGCAATATAGCGGATAGTATTACAACACTTGGCAAAATGCTGCATCTTTTCTATAAGGATACTTCTTTATTTTGCAGTGTAAAAGATGAAATTGAGTATATCGTGCATTATGTGAAAATGATGAATATGCGATATGGCGAAGGGATTAAGCTGCAGATTGAATGTCCGGAGTCTTTGCAGGGGGCAAGCATGCTTAAATTAATTTTGCAGCCGATTGTAGAGAATGCTTTTCTCCATGGCTTTGAACAGAAGCATTATAAAGGTCTAATTCAAATTAGTGTGCATGATGAGGGCGGGCATTTAATGATCCAGGTGACAGATGACGGATCCGGGATGACAGAGGAGCGGCTGGAACAAATACGCAGCAATATGAATGCGGTTAGCAGTGAGCTTACTCCTGTGAACTCGATAGGAATCAGCAACACGCATACCCGTATCCAGCTGCACTATGGGAGTGAATATGGCCTTACCTTGCAAAGTGAACACGGCACAGGCACGGTCGCCACCCTGCACATTCCGAAAATAGTGCTATAAACGGGAAGATAATGCTAGAAGGAATTAGGGCAAGGCAAGCGGCATAAGATCCTCGCATATTATAGATGAATTGTGCATGTTCGAACGCTGCTGTTATGAGGTACTTTTAAAGCGAAGGAAAGCTTATTTCAAACTTAACATATGGGGGAAGATGAGAGCGATGGAGAGAGTTGAACAGCCCTGCCGCAATTTTCAGTTTCTATCTTCGGCAGTGATCCAGGATCCACAGGATGGAAATGAGAAAGTGGTTTTTGCGAGCTTTGTAACGAAGGGGAAAGGCGAGCTCATTGTGATCGACCCGGTTACGGGGGGAGGGGAAAGGATCGTGCTCCCTGAAGGTCCTGGAGCTTGGGCGCTGCATAATTGGCAGAGTGACAAGCTGCTTGTTGGAACTTGCGAGCATTACCCGCAGGCGCAGCTGTTCAGTCTTGACTTGAAGAGCCGGACATGGGCCGAGCCGCTGTGGGTTGAAGATGAAACCTACATTTGGAACTGGGCGGAGGGCTCGGATGGAATGATTTACGGCGGGACGTATCCAGGCTGTTTGCTGCTGCAATATGATCCTCACCAGCATGTGCTGAGAAATCTGGGCAGAGCGTCTGACAATCTGGAAAATATGTACTTGCGGGAAGTGAATGGAAGCATACCTGGCTTTATTCTGATATCGGGAGGCTATCAGTCGACTTTCGTGAGGGCGTGGGATATTGAAAAGGAAGTATTCTTTGATTTCTGCGAAGCTCCTGCTGAATTGGATCAGCTGACCGATACTTACCTGCGCATTAAAATAAAAGATCAACTTGTCTATTACGATCCGCGTACATTCAGCCTCATGGAACCGCCTCATTTAGAGGCTGCTATGGAGGAAGTTTCACCAGCCAGACCTCTGGGAACCTGCGTGCAAATTCTGGGCGACGGGAGAACAATAGGCATTCGCGGCCAGCAGTACTGGATTCAAGAGACGGACGGGATATGCTCTCCCTTGCTCGATATTCCTGTAGAAGCTCCTCCTTCGGCTATATTGACACTAACGGCGGACGAGGAAGGACGTATTTGGGGATCCAGTAATTTCGGCCAGACAATTTTCAGTTATGTGCCTGCTTCAGGGTCGTATTGGAATTCTCCTGTAGTTTGCAATAGTGGCGGAGAGGTATACGGGATGTGTGTAGTCGAGGGGCGGCTCTTCCTGGCGGCATATTCAGGCGGAGATCATGTGGTGTATGATCCGGCGCAGCCTTGGAACCAGCTTGACAATATCAATCCGCGGACGCTGCAGACTGTAGCTCCGCAGCTGGTGAGGCCGAGCGGCAAAAGTGTAGTTGGACCGGACGGAGCGGTCTGGACTGGCTGGGCTGCGAAGTATGGGACCTACGGCGGAGGGCTCTCCCGCGTAGACCCGCAGACGCTGGAGGTTCTCAGCTGGTATGATCCCGTGCCTGAACAGCAAATCGTTGGCTTGTCGGCAGACAGCAGGTACTTGTATTTCACAACCGATACAGCGGGCAACGGATTAAAGGCCAAGAGCACCTCACGCTATTTGGTTGTGTGGGATCCGGCAGCCTCGGCGGAAGTTCACCGCGAGCTGCTCGAAGAGCCTGAAGCGCTGCGGGTCCTTCTAGCTTGCGCGGGGCGTGTCTGGATGGAGAGGGATGGGCAGATCCATATCTTCAATCCTCAGACGCTATCCTGGGAAAACCCGATCCCGCTTGGGGAGTCATGCACCTGTATGGTCCAGGTGAATGATGCGACCATTGCTCTTTTTGGTGAGCGGTATTTGTATGAGCTTCATGTGGAGCATCGGAAGGCCGTGCAGGTTGGAGAATTGCCAGGGGATGTTGGCACAGCGGTTGTAAGCCCAAATGACGAGATGTTTTTCGCATCGGGCAGCTGGCTGTACAGGTTGGGACTTCGGCGAGTAGAGAACGGAGGACTTTAATGAAAATTTATATCATGACGGATATGGAAGGCGTTTGCGGCGTTGTGAATCATGATGATTGGGTTACGCGGCAAGGCATCTATTATGAAGAGGGCAAAAGACTGCTGACCGCAGAGGTCAATGCGGCGATCGCTGGCTTTGCTGCTGCAGGAGCGACGGAAATCAGGGTCATGGATGGACATGGCTATGGCGGGATCAACAATGTACTGCTTGACCGGAGAGCGAGCTATGTAAGGGGGCCGAGTCCATACCCGGATCCTTATCCGTTTACACTCGATGCTTCATTTGATGCGATGGCCTGGGTCGGCCAGCATGCTAAGGCTGGTACGGAGTACGCACATATGGCCCATACCGGCTGGTTCAACGTGCTGGACTATCAAATTAATGGAATCTCTATTGGCGAATTTGGACAAATGGCTATGTGTGGTGCAGCCTTAGGGGTGAGATCTATTTTTGGAGCGGGGGACGAGGCTTTTGCTCAAGAAGCAGCAGCGCTGGTCAATGGGATCGAAACCGTCAGTGTCAAGCGTGGGTTCATTCCGGGGAGCGGAGATGCATATAACACGGAGGGCTACAAAGAACGTAATAACGGAGCCATCCATATGCATCCTGAGGTAGCGTGTGAGCTTATCCGGGCTGGTGCGGAGAGAGCGCTGCGCAGATTTACCGAGGACAGAGAGCAATTTGCCCTGCTGCAGCTGCAGGCACCCTATCGGCGGGAAATCCGTTATCGCAGTGACGGTACGAAAGCGGCTTATACGCACTATTCCGAGCATCCGGATAGTGTCATCGATCTGCTTAATGGAAAGTAGAGTAAGGCATATCTGTACGGATGTTCACGAAATGTATACGTTATGCGTATGTAGCGTGCAGTGTAGAGGAAATGTGGAAGGTACTAGGACGATAACGCTTTCACACCGTAAAATAATCCGATTGAATCGCGTATAGGGTTGTAAGGGGTTTCAGAAAATGGAGTATATAGTGCTTGATTATCGAAACATATTGAATGTACCTAGGTTTGCCGCAGGTCCTATAATAAACCTTGAAAGCAAACAAAAAGGATACTGGGGGTATGAAGTACATGAAGAGTCGTCGTCGCGTTTTAGCAGTTGGTAGCGTTCTCTTGCTTGCAATCATTCTAGTCATCGCGGGCTGCGGATCAAAGAAAGATCCGCAAACACCCGTGGAAACATCAGCAGGGGAGAAGCCGCAAGCCAGTACTAACGCAGCTGAGCCTAAGGTTCCGCTCACCATGTTCATGAGCGATTCAGGTGTGGCATTGCCAGCGAATGTGAATGCAAGTGACAACAAGTTTATTAATATTGTCAAGGATTACGCGAATGTGGATCTGAAGCTTGAGCTGGTGCCAGCAGGCGATCTGGCTACCAAATTTAATTTGATGCTGGCCTCCGGCAATGTAACGGATCTTGTGCATGAGCACTGGCTGCAGCCGGCAGCGAATGAAGCGGGAAGGGCAGGCGCATTCCTTGATTTAAAGCCCTTCTATGATAAATCGCCGCAGGTGCAGAAGTACATTACCCCGGAAATGCTGGAGCTGGCGAAGGACCCGGTTTCCGGAAAGAACTTCCGCATGCCTATGGCCTGGACGGGATCCCCACAGGGGAGCGGGGTCATAGCGCGGTACGATTTAGTGGAGAAATACAATGAAGGGCGCTGGCCAGAGTCCACCCATCAGTGGGTAGAGCTGATGCGCAAAATCAAGAAAGCCGAGCCTGACTCAATGATCTTGACGAACTGGGTGATTGGAGACAATTTGTTTGCTTATGGCGGCACCGTTATTTTCAGATGGTATGGGGTCAATCCTTACACCTGGAGAATTATGGACGGCAAAATCATTCCAGACGTGCTTACGCCGGAGTATAAGGCAGCAGTTGGCTTAATGCGCCAGCTTTACGAGGAGGGCTTGCTGGATAAGGAATTTGCCACTAACGATAACCCAACCTATTATTCGAACTGGTACAATAAGAATATTTTATTGACTGTGGACGCAACTCAACAGTTTCCTGCGGTCGTAGGCGGGTTTCTCAAAGAGAAACCGGAGGCAAAGCTTGCCTTTGCACCCTTCCTGAAAGAGAATCCCAAGGAGCTGGCTGATCCGAAATATGCGCAAGGTGGATATGCGACATCTCCTATTATGGGACACGGCTTGTATATTTCAGCCAAGACCAAAGATCCGGAGCGCGCATGGAAAGCGCTGGAAGGCTTCTATACAGATGAGCTGCGTGAGGCGATTTTCTGGGGCGAAGAAGGGGTTACGTATACGGTCAAAGACGGAATCAAGGTTCCGGACGGAGCAAAGATGGCTGAGCCCGAGCATTCTTATGGACTTGCTTATGCGGTTGGGATCGGCTTTGTAGCCGGCGCTGATGCTGATAAATCCAAAAATGAGCAGATTCTGGGAGCCGACTACGCCAAGGCGGTATATGACAGCATGGTGCCTATTGATGAAGCGGCGAAGAAAAATGGAGAGCTTGGTCTCCCGGGCTTTGCTCCGCCGGATGAGGCGGCGTTGAAGACTTCAGAATCTAATCAAGCGATTAATAAAATTACCGTAAAAGCGATTATGGGCGAAATTTCCATGGATCAGTTCGATGGGGAAATCAAGGGATGGGAAGCCAAGTACCGCGGCTTGATCTATGACCCGATGCAGAAGTATTTAGATGAGAACAAAGATATGATGCGTGATTTGGGCTTCAAAACTGTAGATTGGTAGGCAAATAAACGATTGGCCCAGAGACCATGCCCAGTGCACAACAAGATTGGGCATGGTCTGAATGCAAGTTAAGTACAAGAAATTGGAGTGATTGCATGCATAATCAGAGAATGCAAGCCTTAAGAAAAACACTGCCGCTGTATTTGCTAATTGCTCCTACGGTTGTTTCCTTATTTCTGTTTAATTATATCCCGATATATGGAATTATTATCTCCTTTCAGGACTATTCGGTGTTCAAAGGCTTTTGGAACAGTGATTGGGTAGGGTTTAAGCATTTTGTATACTTTTTGAATGATGCTACGTTCTGGAAAGTTATGAGGAATACGCTTATTCTCAATTTTTACGATATTATATTCGGATTTACAGCACCTATTATTTTTGCACTTCTGGTAAATGAAATTGTTCATCGAAACTTTAAGAAAATCGTCCAAACCATTTCGTACTTGCCTCATTTTTTATCATGGGTTGTTGTATCCGGGATTTTTTATCAAATATTGTCACCTGCGAATGGATTGGTCAACGTCGTATTAGTGGAATGGCTGGGCATGGATTCGATATATTTTATGACGCAGCAAAGCATGTTTCGGGGAATTCTCGTTTTCGCGGATATATGGAAAAGTGTCGGCTGGTCAGCCATCTTGTACTTTGCCGTTATTGCCGGCATCAACAGCTCCTTGTACGAGGCGGCGTGGATCGACGGGGCGAGCCGCTTCCGGCAGGTCATTCACATCACTCTTCCACATATGGTTCCTATGATTGTGCTGCTGCTATTACTAAAGCTGGCGAGCATTTTCGGCATCGGCTTCGAACGCGTATTTTTGCTTCAAAATGCTCTGGTTTATGATGTGTCCGACGTGATCAGTACGTATGTGTACCGAATTGGTCTGGAAAAGGCACAATACAGCTTGACGACAGCGATTGGACTTACGCAAAGCGTGCTTGGCTTTTTGATGCTGGTAGGCTCAAACAAATTGTCAAAAAAATTGACAGGCATGGGCTTATATTAACCACAGGAGATTCAAGGCAGGAGGGTACCGATGCTAAATTACAGAACGCCTTCAAGAATTATTTTTGAAATTATAACGATTATTTTGCTAGTTCTGCTGTGCGTGTCGATTGTGGTCCCCTTTATTAATGCAATGGCTATTTCGTTAAGCAGCTCCAACGCTGTTTTACGTGGAACAATTGGGCTGTGGCCCAAAGAATTTCAAATGGATGCCTATAAAATGCTGGCGGGGAATTACACGTTTTTACGCTCATTTGCCAACACTGTGTTTCTTACAATTGTCAATACGATATTGGTCATCGTAGTATCCTTGGCTGCAGCTTACGCACTGGCGAGCAAAAACATGCTGGGTAAAAAAATATTTTTCTATTATATCCTGCTGACGATGTTTTTTAGTGGTGGATTAATTCCAACGTATCTGCTTGTTAACGGGCTCGGGCTAAACAATACTTACTGGGCGCTCATTTTACCTGGCATATGCAGTGTTTTTTATATTATCGTCTTTAAAAATGTGATCGATCAGCTTCCGCAAGAGCTGCTGGAATCTGCAGAGATGGATGGAGCCTCAGACCTGCTGCTGCTATTTCGTATTGTGCTGCCGCTTGTACTGCCGATGACGATGGCTTTCACTATCTTCAGTGCAGTCGCGTTCTGGAATGAGTGGTTCGGCGTTATGCTCTACATTCGTGATAAAAACCTGTGGACGCTCCAGTATCAGCTTCGAGATATTCTAATGTCCGCCCAGCTCAGCAACGAAATGCGGCCAGGCTCGCTAAAGGAGCATTTACGTATCGTAGATCCGCAAAATCTGAAGATGGCTGCGCTGATGCTGACGGTTTTGCCGATTATCGTGGTGTATCCATTCGTACAAAAGTATTTCATCCATGGGCAAATGGTCGGTGCAGTGAAAGGGTAAATATAGATTGGGGGCTGCCAGAGTGAATGGCGTGAAGACATTAAGTGCTTTTTATCCGGACAATTTGCTGCTTGCCATCAAGAGGAACGCGGAGTCCCATGAGTGGGCAGCGGCAGAGGTTGGCCACATAGAGGAGGCTGCTGCCTACTGGAGCCAGCTGTCTGACGAAGAATTGTGGCAGTTGATGTTTGGCAGTACGATCAGTCGCTCCTGGTTCGTCTGGTCCGATGGCTGCTGTCCTTCATGCAGGCAGGATGTGCCGCTGTTTCAGTGGGGGATGAATGCCTTCGAGCATCCGTGGAAAACACAGTGCCCACATTGTCGTGAGCTTTTTCCGAAAAATGATTTCCACCGGTACTATCGTTCGGGATTGGATCAAGAGGGAATTTTCCAGCAAAAGCTGGCAGACCGCAGGCTGCTCCATCATGAAGCCTATCCGGATCCAAGTCATCCGCTTCATTTATTTGGGGTAGATGACGGGGAGGGTTATGTGGATGCCGAGACGGGTCATCGTTGGCGTTTTATAGGGGCTTATTTGATATTTGGGCAATGGAAGCAGCTTATTGTCAATGGCATTGTGAAGCTGGCAGACGCTTATGTGGCTTCCGGAAATGTGGTTTATGCACGAAAGGCAGGGATATTGCTGGATCGGGTAGCGGATTTGTATCCCACCTTTGATTTTGGCGAGCAAGGCGTGATGTACGAAGGACCCGCCCGTTCGGGATACGTGTCGACCTGGCATGATGCTTGTATGGAGACGAAGGAAATCGCTCTAGCCTATGACAAAGTTGTTGAGGGTATGAGGCAGGATGAGCAGCTTGTTGTATTTTTACGGAGCAAGGCATTATTAAGCGGTTTGGCGAACGGGAAGCAATCAGCTGCTCTGATTCAGAGCAACATTGAGGAGCGCATATTGCGGGATGCTTTAGTATCTCTGGATAAAATATATTGCAATTACCCGCAAACGGAAATCACTGTGGCGATCATCCGGACGATTCTAGACTGGTCGGAAAGCTGGGAGAGCAGGGAGAGCATTACTGCTGCGGTATATGCCATGCTGAAGCAGGCTACGGCAGTGGATGGAGTTACAGGTGAGAAGGGGCTGGCTAATTATACGCCTTATACCATTAATGCTCTTGCAGAAATGCTGGCTTTGTATGACCGGTTGGATGCAGATTTTCTGGAGCATACCCTTACAGCTATTCCGCAGCTTAAGCAGACCTTTCGATTTTTCATGGATACTTTATGTTTGGAGCAGCAGTATTACCCGCAAGTAGGCGATTCGGGTGAATTTGCCAAACCTGCAGGGAGCTATAAAGGGGTTCAAATGCTTGCAGAGTTTCGCGTACAGCCTTCGATGTACAGATTCCTGTGGAAGCTTTACCAAATAACCGGGGATAAGGCCTATGCCAAAATACTCTATTTGGAAAATGGCCGCAGTATTGCGAAGCTTCCTTATGATCTTGGGGCTTCCGATTTTGCAGAGATCCAACAGGAGATCCTTCATATTGTTGAAGAAGAAGGCGAAGGGCTTCTTATTGGCAGCATGAATAAGCAGCAATGGCATCTGGCCATTCTTCGCTCAGGAACAGGCTCTCATAGTCGGGCCCTCTGGGTAGCTTACGATTCCCTTGGTAATCACGGCCATTATAATGGCATGACCATCGGGCTCTTCGCCCATGGTCTCGATCTGCTCCCTGATTTTGGTTACCCTCCGCTTCATTTTGGCCAAGGCTGGGTGAATCCCAAAGTATTGTGGTATTACATGACAGCTTCACACAATACGGTTGTAGTGGATGGGAAGAATCATGAGCCCACAACGAGCGGGAGCACAACAATGTGGCTGGAGAGCGATGGGTGTCAGCTCATTCGTGTAAGCGGACCGGAAATTATCGGAGGACAGCAGTTCGAGCGGACTTTGGCGCTGATGGATATCTCGGAGGAGCACAGCTATGTGCTCGATATCTTTCGTGTAACCGGGGGCAAAGACCATGCCAAATTCGTCTACGCACATCCAGGAGAGCTGACTACGCGCGGGCTGAGCGTATTACCTGCCCCTGATTATGGACATGGATCGCTGCTGCGCAACTTCCAGGCGGATACAGCGGCGAAGCCCGGGTGGAGCGCCGATTGGCTGGTTGAAGACATGCACAGGGTGCGCGGGGATGCTCCCCGGGTTCATCTGAAGCACACTGAGCTGACCTACGGTGCAGAAGCCCATCTTGCCGAAGCCTGGATGAATGCCGGGGGCCAGCAAGTGAAGCAGGAGCGGTGGATTCCGTCTTTAATGGTGCGCAGGCAAATCCAGGATAGTGGAGCAGTTGCAGATGCTGCAAATACTGCAGATGTCACAGGTGCCGCAAGTGCAACAGATGCTCCGCTGTCTTCAACCTTCGTGAGCATCATTGAACCATATGAGGGCACTTCGCAAATAGTAAATATCCGCAGGCTGACATTGTTCGATGGGCAAGGCAAGGAGTTCGACGACAGGGAGGTTGCAGTTGAAATTCAACTTGCTGCGGGCCAAACGGATTTGATCATTTCCTTGGATTCAGAGAATCCGTTAGGAAGCAGAAGCGGCAGATCGGGCTCCGTGTTTGTACGAGAGGATTGGGACGTGGAATTTACCGGGGAGTTTTGTCATATACGCCGGACGAAGGCAGGTATCGAACGAGTTGTGCTCGGCAATGCCACATCGTTAAGGGTAGATGGTCATGATATCCGCCTGCAAACCCAAACGGAATGTGTAGAGCTTATTTCTGTAGAAGGAAAGCTGCAAGTGATATGACTTGATTCACGCGTTTTAACAGAGGATAGACCGCGCCTCATCATCAGTAAACCGGTTAGCAAGACAGAGAGAAGGGACATCGTTGGGATTATCCAGGCAATTTCAAATGCTGTTGATGATGAATGCGGTCGGTAATGTCATTTTCATTTATATCGAAATATTCGTCAATTTCTATATTTGGCAGCAAGGATATCGGATTAGTGATGTTGCGTGGTTCAATTTGGTATTATTCGCTGTATGGGGGGTGTCTTTTTGCGGAGGCGCGGAATTATGCATGAGGTATTCGATCCGTCTGCTGAACGCGCTATCGGCATGTTTCGGAGCAGTCGCTTTCGGGATGCTATCGCTGCTTGTATTGGATAATCGCCTGTTGTGGATTGCTTGCATTGCTGTTCCTGTCGGGGTGATGTGGGGACTTTTTAGCACAGCTCAAAATTTAGGGATTTCATTGGCCGGTAAAGATGGAGATAAAGACTTTGGTCATTATTTTGCCATTCTCGGGGCTGTCATCCAAGTTTTAAATGTAACGGTACCGCTTGCTTCGGCGCTTGTGATTATGGCGTTTGGTTATTACGGTTCATTCCTGCTGCTGCTGTTGTTCATAGCGGTTATGTTCGTGGTATCCTTCTTTCTCCCCCATATTTCGCTGAAAAATCTCGAATCCCCGGCGGAACGCTGGATCGATAATGTTCTGCCAAAGCGTGTTTTTTTCGCAAAGGGAATGGCTTTATGGATTCCAATCAGCCTGGCAACAGGATTATTTTATCAATTTCAGAGTATATTCAAGCTCCTGTTTACTTTTAGTGTGACGGAAGATAAGCTGCTTATCGCACTTCTTAATACGAGCTATACGGTGGCGGTGTTGGTCTCTCTGTATTTTTATCGCAAGCTGCAATTTGCAAATCGCGTATGGATGCTGGTGGGCATTGTCTTTATCACAGGAGGTTATTTGTTTATCTTGTATCCTGTGGCTCCGCTGCTTATTGTTTCGAATATTCTTACGACCGTTGGCGCGTATTATTTCAATGTATCGTACAGCGCTCAGCAGCTTGAACTTATTCATAACCTTACGGCGATACAAAAGGCACGGCTGCTGGTATGGCGGGAATGCCTGATTTGTTTTTCACGTTGTGTCATGCTGCTGCTGATTCTTCCGGTTTCCGAGTTTCAGGGGACTTATTTTGTGCTGCTGCTTGGAATTTCTTTCGCGAGTCTGTTCTCCATTCCTATTCTTCAGGGAAAAATGATGCAGCTCTTTGCAGGCGCACAGCGAACAAGATCTCAAAAATTCCATTCATCTTGATTCCATGATATAATGAAGGAACAAATGTTCTTTTCGAATCCTAGGTGATGATATGTCGGAAACGATTCAAATAGCAGTAAGAACCCTTGTAGAGTATGTGCTCAGCAGCGGGAGCCTGGATTCAGTGTTCCGCACGACCAGCACGCTGACAGAGGGGACCAAAGCCCATCAGAAGGTGCAGAAGCAGTATACGGACCAAGATCAGAAAGAAGTACACTTAACGACGGAGATTCCCTGCGGGGATCTCCTGTTTGTGCTGGAGGGGCGTTGCGACGGGCTGCTTTTCACCGAAGACGCGGTGACTATCGACGAAATCAAATCAACAGCCAGAGATGTGCGCCTTATTACGAAGGAGATGTACCCCGTTCACTGGGCGCAGGCCAAATGCTATGCCTACATGTATGCCAAAGCGAATGGAATCAGCCTGATGCGGCTTCAGTTGACCTATGTGCAGACGGGCACGGAGGAGCAGCAGCGATTTGTGCAGGAGGCGACATTCGAAGAGCTTGCGAATTTCGTAGACGATCTGATTGAACGTTATGCTCCTTATGCAAGCTTAGTGGTCAGGCATCGGAGCATGAGAGACATCAGCATCGGGGATTTGTCCTTTCCGTTCCAGACTTATCGTGAGGGGCAGCGGAAGCTGGCTGGGGCGGTATACAGAACGATAGAGGAACGGACGAACTTATACGCCAAAGCGCCCACAGGCATCGGCAAAACCATATCGACGACGTTTCCCGCGATCAAGGCGCTAGGCAAAGGATGGCTCCAGCGCATCTATTATTTGACGGCCAAGACGATAACCAGAACTGCTGCGGAAGAGGCATTCGCGCTCATGCAGTCCAAAGGGCTTCATATCCATGCCGTGACATTGACAGCGAAAGACAAGATTTGCTTTCAAGACGAAGTGAGATGCCAAAAAGAGCACTGTGAATTTGCAGACGGTCATTACGACCGGATCAACGAAGCGCTCATGGATATATTATCTAATGAAACACTGATGAACCGGCAGGTGATCGAGCGGTATGCCCGTAAACACAGGGTGTGTCCTTTTGAGTTCTCACTGGATGCGGCTTATGCTGCAGATGTAGTCATTTGTGATTATAACTATATTTTCGACCCGCGGGCTTCATTAAAAAGGCAGCAGGCTGAGCAAAAAAAGCAAACGGCTTTGCTGGTGGATGAAGCACATAACCTGGTCGAGCGTGCGAGGGAAATGTTTTCTGCGACCTTGCACAAATCCGCCTTTCTAGCGGTACAGAGGGAAATGAAGGGGCTGCATCCGGAAGCGCATAAGGCGGCTAAGGCAGTCAACGACTTTTTCATAGCGCTTCGCAAAAAGAATACGGATCAGCAGGCAGTTGATAGCGGGCTGCCGCAGGATTTGATGCTGCTCGTTGAAGCTTTTGCGCTTCAAGCAGAGAAGGTGCTGGCTTCTTCCGGCGGCGGGGGTGCCAGTCCCTTGCTGCTCGATACTTATTTCTCTTCCATGAGTTTTCTGCGCATAGGAAAATTGTACGATGAACGCTTTGTTACCTATTGGGAATTGTCCAAAAACGATGTTCAAGTGAAGCTGTTCTGCCTGGATCCTTCTCACCTGCTGAAGCAGATGGGCAAGGATTATCGATCGCATATTTATTTTTCAGCCACCCTATCGCCAAGCGCTTATTACATGGATATGCTGGGGGCCGGCCCGGAGGATTACACGGTATCGATTCCTTCTCCTTTTTCGAGTGAACAATTGAACGTTTTCATCCAGCCGCTGTCTACACGTTATCATGATCGTGAGCGGACTAAGGGTGCGCTTGTGCAGTTGCTTCAGCAGCTTATGGACAAGCAGCCGGGCAATTATCTCGTTTTTTTCCCTTCCTATGCTTATATGAATGATGTATATGATGCTTTCGAGACAGAAGGTACAGGAGTGAGAACGATCCTGCAGCATGCAGATATGTCGGAGGAGGAGCGGGAAAGCTTTCTGCTTGCTTTTGATGCTGATAATGCGGAAGCCTTTCTGGGCTTTGCTGTTATGGGCGGCATTTTCTCGGAAGGCATTGATTTGGTTGGAAACCGGCTGAACGGAGTTGTTGTCGTTGGAGTTGGCCTGCCGCAGCTTGGATTGGAGCGTAACATTATCAAGAATTATTTTAACGACTTGGGAAAAGACGGGTATGATTACGCTTATAAGTTTCCAGGCATGAACAAGGTGCTGCAGGCAGGGGGCAGATTAATCCGTTCGGAGCAAGACCGCGGCGTGCTGGTGCTTGTCGATGACCGGTATTTGCAGCCCCATTATCAGCAGCTGCTGCCTGAGGAATGGAAGCATTATGCTGTGGTTCGCTCTGAGCTTGGGGCTTTGTTGTAGGTATTGCTTTGCAATACTGTGTAATACCACGAGCGGAAATCTGATTTGCTGATTTTGCGATAAAAAAAGATTTGCATATGGCCATAACGAAGCAGAATGCGCCATTCGTTATCATACTTGATAGTCCTCACTTGGTTTTTAAGTGGGGACTTTTGATTTTTGGGATGTGGAGTTAGATTCGAGGAAGCAAGACTGTTGATAATGAGAACCATTATCACATATAATGAATATGCGAAGTTGTAATTCAACTATCTGTGTACGGGTCGCTGATGATTGCCAAGGAGTTGAACGGATACAATGCGGTTAAGTGAACAGCTTATACTATGGAACCAGGCATCTATTAAATTGATGGATATCCGGCATATAACTATGAAGCTCGGAGAAGAGTTCCTCTCCTATCGGCTGCCAGCCAGCGGTTTCTTGTTTGCGGTGCGCGGCGGCGCTTATGTACAGCTCGATGGGGTGAAGCATCAGGCAAATCGCTTTCATATTTTGCATGGCGGCAAGGGCTGCTGTCTGGATATTTGCCCGATAGAAGAGTCTTTTGAGTACTATATGATTTATTACAAAGCTATGATCCCACTGCCCGTCCGCCAGGAAATTATAGCGATGATGGAACGGAATAATCCATTTCATATGCAGCATGGCTTCATACCAGACCATCCTGCTTCCTTGCTGCACAAGGTGCAGCTCATGCATAGGGAATGGGAGGAACAGGGGCCGTTGGAGCGATTCCATGTGAAGGCTCTGTTCTATCAATTTGTATTTGAGCTGTTGTGGCAGATTCACAGTCATCACATTCCCACGATACAGACCGACCTTGTGGCGCAGGCCATTCGTTACATGCAAGAGCATTATGCGCAGCCAATTACTTTGGATTTGTTAGCGGAGGTGCTGGACAGCAGCCCACGTCATTTAACGAGGCTGTTTAAGCGCCAAACCGGCAGCAGCCCCATAGATTATGTGATCCAGATCCGGATGGACAAGGCTAAGGAGATGCTGCTTGCGTCGGATGCCACCCTGCAGGAAATTGCCGAGGGCATCGGCTATCCGGACAGCTATTATTTCGCGAAAATGTTCAAAAAATTCGTTGGAATTGCGCCGATTCGCTACCGTTCGGATAACACGAAGCCGAAGAAGCAGAATGCTAGTCCTTATATGCCATCCTCTGTGGCTCGATATGACATTGTACAGAAGAATGCGCGGCGTTATATTGGTAATGGTCATGATAATCATTATCAATTAGACGAAAGGGGAAACTTACCTATGTACCGCAACAACAAATTATCTTTAGGCATAACCTTATTGCTATGCCTTACGCTATTACTCAGCGCGTGCTCTACGGGCACAGCAGGAAACGCATCAAATGGAGGCACACAGCCAACCAGCCAGACTACTGCTGCGGCTAACGCGAGCGATACGAGCGGAAATACCAGTACCAATCAGCCAGCAGAGGGAGCGGCTCAGCCGCAGACCAAAACCATCTCGACCGTAAAAGGAGATGTCGAAGTGCCAGTTAACCCGCAGCGGGTCGTTGTCCTGTATTTGGTGGGCGATGTGCTTGCACTTGGCGTGAAGCCAATTGGATCCTCTAGTGCTTACGAAGGGGCGGCATTCGAGAAAGAGATGGACGGAACCAGCGATTTGGGCACATGGTTCGAGCCGAGCCCTGAGGCGGTGCTTGCGCTTGATCCCGATGTCATCATTGTTCCTTCTGAAGAAACCTATCAAATGCTCAAGCAAATTGCGCCAACGGTCTATATCCCCTATGAGAAGATGTCAGTAGACGAGCGCCTGAAGCAGATTGGGGAAGTGATTGGCAAGGAGGGCGAATCTCAGGTATTGCTGGACAACTTCTATGCGAAGGTGGAGCAGGCCAAGAAGAAGCTGAAGGAAGCCGGCATTTTGGATAAGACGGTAACTATTATGGAAGGCGGTAAAGGCAGCATGGGTGTTGTTGCCAGCAAAAACTACGGCCGGGGCTCACAAGTGATTTATGAGTACCTGGGGATGAAGGCTCCGAAAATTATTAATGAGGAGGTTCAAACCTCCGATAGCGGGAACGGACACGACGTCTCCTTCGAGCTTTTGGCCGATTACGCTGGCGATTATGTGTTCCGCTCTTCGTATGAAGGCATGGTAGACTTATCGGATAACGCCATCTGGAACAGCATTCCGGCTGTGAAGGAAGGGCGGCTCATTGAGATCGGCTTTGGCTTATCCTACTACAGTGATATTTATTCGCTTGACAAGCAGCTTGACTTTATTGTGGACAGCTTGCTGGCTACGGTGAAGTAACTTTCTTGGAGGGCAAGGTTTTGTGCAGGAGAAAGGCTGTAGATACAATAGGCTGTACGTACAATACGGCAGCTTTTTCCTGTGCTTACTTGCTTTGCTTTATCTCCCAGTTCTAAAAAATTTCCTCGCGATGTTAGTTGTGAGCCTCAACCAGAACCATTCCTCCAGCGTTTTTTTCGTCCTTAAACCCCTCTCGTTATCCAAGTCCATTCTAATAAGCACGCCATAAGCATGCAATGATCACGCAATGAGCACGCCTCCCCCAAAAAAAATGCCAATAGACATCTTTTTGCAGCATATCCAACACAAATAAAAGGAATTCCTACAAGTACGGAATCAGAAACAGGAATTGGGACTTTTGTGTCTAATTTCTACACTCTAAGGGACTATTCCAACACCCTATAAAACGGAAAGCTATATCGAGATCATTCGCCGTAATGTGCGAGTGTTTAACAAATTTGAATATAGTGAGGGAGATGATGGACATGAGTGCCATTCAGCCATTGGCCCAGTCATTCGTCAAAGTGTATGAATCACCGCTTCCAGCTTCTGTTTATTGCTACAGTCCCGGGATTACCCGGCTTTCCTCGGGAAGATTAGTCGTCAGTTTAGATTTAAGCGGACCAGGGGCAAGGGAGCTACCAGGGCCCTGGCAGCAAATCGAAGCCGGCTTTTGGTGGTCTGGCAAGGTGTTCACCTCGGATGATCGAGGAAGCACCTGGACACACAAGACCGATTTTCCTTTTATGCATGCCCGGCCTTTCACCGCTGGTTCTTCCCTATATGTGCTTGGTCATTGCCATGATCTGACCATTATGCGCTCTGATGATGAAGGGGAGACGTGGTCGGAGCCCGTTCGGCTGACGGATGGACAGGAATGGCATCAAGCACCTTGCAACGTCCACTATACGCAGGACAGTATCTATTTGGTCATGGAGAAAAAAGTGCATAATGATATGTTGGGGTGGCCAGTCAGCGTATTTGCTCCAGTATTGATGAGAGGACGGCTTGACACCGACTTGACGAAGCGGGAGAATTGGACGTTTGCCTCTGAACTTGTGTTCCGGGATGCGGTGCCGGCTCAGGAGCTGAACTATTTTGGCGTTCCATTCTTCCTGACCCCGCCTAAATCGCTAGTGGCAATTGCGCCCGGCAGGGAAGCATCCCCGATCGGATGGCTGGAAACCAATGTCGTGCAGATCGTCGACCCGAGCCATTATTGGTATTCGGAAGAGCGTACCTTTCATTTATGGATGCGCGCCCATACTGGGGGAACTGGTTATGCGGCCCTTGCCAAAGTGGTGGAGCATAGCGATGGTTCAATGACGACCATGCTTGAAACTGTACCTTCTGGTAAAACTGTTGTTTACGTTCCTTGTCCTGGTGGGCAAATGAAATTCCATATTCTCTATGACGAGGTCACTAGGCTCTATTGGCTGCTCAGTTCGCAAGCAACCGACAGCATGACAAGAGCGGAGCTGCTTTCCCCTGAGCGTTTCAATCTCCCGAACAACGAACGTCATCGGCTGCAGCTTCATTTTTCTAAAAATTGCATAGACTGGTGTTTCGCAGGGCTGGTTGCCACTGGCGGAACGGACAGAGAGTGCCGGCATTATGCGAGTATGGTTATCGATGGTGAGGATCTTCATCTTGTGAGCCGCTCGGGAGATGCACATGCGGCCGACGCGCACAATGGCAATATCATTTCGTTTCATTCGATTCCAAGATTTCGGGACCTTGTTTATTAAGAAAGGGGAGCTGACATGCGTATCGATCATACGGAATTAAAACGCAATACGGAACGCTGCAATGCTGAACTTGAGCTTATAATTCAGGAAGGGAAAACGTCCTGCTTATCGGTTGCGGTACTGAAACGAGATCGTATTGTTTATGAATTTTATCACGGAGACTCTTCGCCGATACCAGGTTTTGCAGCTCCAATCAGTAAGGGAACCATGTTCAATGTCGGGTCCGTAACGAAACCGATAACCGGTGCTGCCCTTGTCAAACTAATAGAGATGGGCAGGCTCAAGCTGAACGATTCTATTAGCCGCCATATTCCAGAGTTCCGATTTCCCGAGGTAACGATCCTTCATCTGCTGACACATACGGCTGGGTTCAATACGTCAGACGCTGACCATATTGAAGCCCCGGTTTCCGATGAGGACGTGCCTCATTACTTGCAGCGTATTTACGAAATCAGTCATCTACTCCATAAACCGGGCGAGGTTTGTAACTATTGCTCGTGGGGCTACTGCATTCTGATGGATGTGGTTCAACGCGTATCCGGCATGCCATTTGAAGAGTTTGTTCGCGCGACCCTTTTTGAACCGCTAGGGATGCAAGACTCCGTCTTCTCAGCCGATTTGCTGGAAGGGCGTGAATATGTGCTTCCATGGCACCAGGAGAGTGGCAGATTTCTGGAGCGGGAAGCAAAGACAGCGACTATTGGTGATCGGGGGTTGTTCACAACAGCGACCGACTTGCTTCGATTCGCGAGCGTGTTTCTGAATGGCGGTGTTAATCCTGCAACAAACGCAAAAGTGTTTTCCTCTGCGGCAATCGCATGCATGCTGCGTGAAATTCCAGATCGGCGCTTGAATAAAACGCCAGTTTTCTGGCGCAAGGGAGAGCAGGATACCTATGGCTGTTTCAGTGATCTTCATTCTCCGTCAGCGGTTGGACATACCGGATTTAGCGGGTGCATGCTGATGATTGATCCCGAATTTGATATTGCTGCGGCCATACTGACCAATAGTTTGACATGGCATGCGGATTGGAACAATTATAGCCGGGTATGCAGTCTTGTCATGGCGATGAGCGGCGCAAGGGAATAGAGGGTTGGCTTTTGCTTGGAATAGGTATTTTTAATAAAAAAGCATCGCGCTTTAAAGCGGTAAATTGGGATAATGATCAAAATAATTGAATCAGTAAAAAGTGAAAATCAGTAAATAAGTCCGGAATTTCCTTAGGATAACTATCCCTTTTGCTCAGGAACCAGACGACTGGTGGATGTCCGTTTGAGTTTGGTGTTCGTGCGATTGTAGCTTAGAGGGGGAAGGGCTGTGGGCGGAAGAGCGCTAGTAGCAGCCCTGTTCCCCTGGAAGAAATGAGCGGTATGCTTCACTTAACGATGTTTTTCATCGTTAAAGCAAGGTTGTGGAGAGGAACTGCTACTTTAACGATGAAAACATCGTTAAAGTAGCAAATCCTTCTCACCTCGTTCTCTTCTTCCCCCGCCCGCGCCCGCGCCCGCTAGGAAATCTCTACTAACCAAAAGAAAAAGCCTTGCTGGCTGTCCGTTTGAGCGTGGTGTTTCGTGTGATTCGTGCGATTGTAGCTAAAGAGAGGGAAAGGCTGTGGGAGGAAGAGCGGTAGCGTCCGCCTTTAAAGATTTGTTCCTACCTCTTCATCGATACCACTTAAGGGAACAAATCTTTAACAGCGGCTGGAGCCCACAGCCATTACCTCCGCAACGCACCCAAGTCACGAACATGCACCTCAAAGGACACCGCAAGGCGCCTTCCTTAATTGCTTCTTTATTTATTGGTCACCGCAGTACGTGCTTGCAGTTCAACCTCAATATTATTCCGTGTAGCTTTGGAATAAGGGCATACTTGATGGGCTGCTTCTGCCAGCTTCAAGGTTTGATCCTGATCCAATCCGGGAACCGTGACCTCCATTTGAACGGAAAGATGATAGGAGTCACCATCCTTATGCAGCGTAACTTTGGCTGTGACCTCAGAGTTTTCGGTGCTGATCTTTTTGCTTGCTGCCACACTTTTTAAGGCACTATGGAAGCAGGTTGAGTAGGCTGCCGCGAATAATTGCTCGGGGTTTGTGCCTTCTTTTTCCCCTTCTTTAGGTGTTCCTACTTTCAAATCGAGTTGTCCATCCGACGAACGAACGAAGCCGTCCCGTCCTCCACGTGAAGTAACTTGAGCCGTATAATCTGTTCCCATCTTGATCGCTCCTCTCTTGAATTAGGTTCACGTACTGGTTACCCTTTATACCGCCTGATGAACCAATAAGCTACTTTATTCGCACGGATCGAACGGCGTAAAAAATGATTGTGCCAAATACTACAACTAGCGTGACTGGCAAAAACCATAATCCTAAACCGCCTGATTTTCCAAGTGCACTCTGGATCATATCCCACTCTATGTAACTGAAGAGGACCACAAGCTGCAGCTTTAACCAGCTAATCATCATACGGGCGGTTATATATTGACGCGGCGCATTTTCTTCTGTAACAGGACTAAGATAGTTAAAGCTTTGAGGAAACTTGCTTAATACGCTTTGCCCTGCATACAAGAGTGCACTAAGGATCGGCAGCGGGAACAAGACTCCTCGTCCTCCCCATTTGTCTACTTCACCTGCTGCATTATAGTGCTGAGGTACTTGCTCAGGAAGTTGAGACCACACAGAAAATAAATAACCGATAATGCCTACAAGAACAATAAGGGACAAAATATCGTGGAATACTTCCATTTTTGTTTTGGGGATCGATAATACGGGTCGCTTGGTTGTAGTAGTGATAGCAATCTTCCTCTCTGTTTAACTGATGTGCTTGCATTCTCTTTTTTAGCTGCTACTTTTACATTCGCTCTAGGTGCTGTGCATTCCTTCAAGTCGCTATCGGGTTATGTTATCATATAAGAGTGGCAATAAGAGGAAACACAAAGATGGAGGACGGACAGATGCCGAATAATACGATCACTCTTGTTACAGGCGCTAATACGCCGCTGGACAAAGAAAAGATGCTGGAGATCACGATTGAATGGAAAAGCTCCCCGGCCGATTTGGATGTAAGCTGCTTTATGGTCAATGCTACAGGCTCAGTGCCTTCCGATGATTATTTTATTTTTTATAACCAGCCCAATGATCCTAAAAAACATATTCAATTCTCCTCAGTGGGAGGTCATGCAACCAAATTCACAATTAACTTGGAAGGGCTGCTGGCAACAGAAATAGATAAATGTACATTCGCGGCTACTTTGGATGGACCCGGAACGTTTACAGGCGTGCAGGGCTGCAGGGCTATTGCCCGAAGCTCGCAGACAGAAGTACACTATGACATCAAGGATGTAAAAGAGGAAACATCGCTGGTGCTGATGGAATTATACCGGCATCAAGGCTGGTTCAAGCTTCGCGCGGTTGGCCGCGGCTTTAATGGGGGACTTAAGCCTTTGGCTGAGGCCCATGGCGTGGTTGTGGAAGATGAGCCTGCAGCGGTTGAAGCGGCACCTCCTCAAGTGCCTGTGAAGGCACCTGTGTCAACTTCTGCATCAACACCTGCAACACCAGTATCGACGCCAGCACCTGCAGCTGGTTCTGTAGCAGCATCTACCACCGGGCAGCCAATGAATCTAGCGAGGCCTTCGCAAAATTCACAGCCTTCTCAAGCCCAACAATCACATCAGTCGCAACAATCTCAACAACCGCCAACGTCCAGCATCAATCTGACAAAAATCGATCTGCTCAAGAAAAAAGTATCGATATCGCTCCAGAAAAAAAAGCTGGATGACGGCAAAGCCCGTGTCGCTGTCGTGTTCGACGCATCGGGCTCGATGAGTCAACTTTATTCCAAAGGGACCGTGCAGCGGGCTTTCGAAAGGGTTTTGGCGATTGCAGCTTGCATGGATGATGACGGAACGTTGGATGTATGGTTTTTTGGAAGCAAATCCATGCGGGCGCCCAGCGTTACTGAACGGGACTATGAAGATTACGTGAAGCGGACTTATCCGAGCCCCAAGGCATTCGGTGGTCTTGGCCCAGGAAATAATGAGCCTGTAGTGATGGAAGATGTGATCAAAAAGTATACGGTAGAAGAACCCAATAAATCGATGCCCACCTATATCATTTTTTTCAGTGACGGGGGTATATACGAGACTAAGAAAATAGCGAAGCTGCTAGTACAAAGCTCCAAAACGAATATATTCTGGCAGTTTGTTGGGATAGGAAATGCTAATTACGGCGTTTTGCGTAAGCTGGATGATTTGCCGGGGCGTTTCATCGATAATGCTAATTTCTTTGCTCTGGATGATTTGGACAAGGTAAGCGATGAGGAATTGTATGACAGAATGTTTGACGAGTATCCAGTATGGCTTAAACAAGCTAAACAAAAAGGACTTCTTACTTAAAATGACGACTAGCAAACGGATTTTATATATAGAAGACGATCATGAAATTGGCAGCTGGGTGAAAGATGACCTGGAGGGCAGAGGCTATGCGATTGAATGGTTATATACGGGTGACAATGCGGCAGCCAAGGTGCATCAAGCAGATATAGTTATTCTGGACGTGATGCTCCCGGGTCTCGACGGGTTCACTGTAGGCCAGCGGTTAAAGAAGGAGTCTCCCTCAACACCGATCCTGATGCTATCTGCCCGGACGTCTGTAGAAGATAAGCTGCAGGGCCTGCACTTCGCCGATGATTACCTGACCAAGCCCTTCCATCCGGAAGAGCTTGCTGCGCGGCTTGAAGTGCTGCTCCGGAGGCAAGGAAGCGCCGGAAACTCCGGAAGCGCAGGAATCACTGGAAGCTCCGGAATCAACGGAGGCTCCAGAATGATCGGAGGCGGCACCTCCAGGGAAGTTAAACTGGGGCATATTACCGTCAATTTGGATCATAACACTCTGTTGGATCATCGTACGGATAGTGAGATTATTTTAACGGGAAAGCAGCATCACATTCTGATGTATTTTCTCCAGCATTCGAACCGCATTCTGACCAAGGAGCAAATTTATGAGGCCGTTTGGGGCGAATCGTTCATGGAAGGGGACAAGACTTTGATGGTGCATATCCGGCATTTGCGGGAAAAGATCGAGCTTGATCCCAGTGATCCGGTTATTATTGAGACGATTCGCGGCCTCGGCTACAGGGTTAAACAATGAAGCTGAGAAATTCACTGCTGTTCAAATACATGCTCATTATTTTGCTGGCTATTGTACTTGTGCCCTTCGCGTTCCCGCTGGTAGCGCTGCTGCTTAACTTTTATCCGCAGAATTTCACGGAAGGTGATGCCACAGATTACAGAAGCGGGAGCGAGCTTCAGCAGAATTGGCATGCTGCCGCCAGGAAGCTTGATGGAGCGACAAAGGAGCAGATTGACAAGAGGCTGCTGGAGCTGAAGGTAATCTATCAGGACGCGGCGCTGTTCTGGGTTGACGGGCAGGGTGATACACAGCTCCAGATTGGCATCAAGGAAGCACTGCCCCATCACTGGAATGCATCCGATACGATTGAATTCATGCAAAAAAGGTATGGTGCAGATCCCTTTACGGTAGTAGCTTTTATAGGCACACAGCGAAGCCAGGGATTTATGGTGCTTGAGATGGAGCGTACTATCCTAAAAAGCAACAGCAATAAGGCTTTTATTCTTTATAACAACATCATCCTTCTCGGAGCTTTTATTATGCTCGGGTTGTTCCTGTTTGTTTCGTGGGTGTTTTTTTACCGTATCCGCAAGCGACTGCTTCGTCTGCAGGTTGCCATGACAACTCCTAATGAAACGGGGTTGCCAACGCCCGTGCTGATCGAGAGACAGGATGAGATCGGCAGATTGGACAAGGCTTTCAACGATATGATTCTGCAGCTGGAGCGGAGCCGGCAGCGGGAGCAGGAAGAAGGCGTGCTGCGCAGAGAGCTGATTGCGAATTTGTCGCATGATTTGCGGACACCGTTAACGACGATTCGGGGGCATGCCTACAGCTTGAGACAGGAGCCGCTCAGTGAGAAGGGCAAAGCCTCGATTGACCTGATTGACCGGAAGATCGGTTATCTCAGCCAGCTGATTGAGAATCTGTTCTCGTTTACTTTATTATCCGCAGGCAAGTATCCGTATCATGCCGAGTCTGCCGATATTGTCCGCCTGGTCAGAACCGTGTTTGCCAACTGGTATCCTGTTTTTGAGCGGGAGCAATTCGTCATTGTTTCTGAGCTGCCCGACTCGGCTCTATTCATAGAGATCGATCCGCAGTGGTTCGAACGTGTACTGGATAATTTATTCCAGAATGTTCTTAATCATGCTCGTTCGGGGAGCTATGTTTCCGTGCAGATGCGTGTAGAGGCTCGCGTTCAGAAGAAGCAGGAACAGTCACGGGAACAGTCACAGGTAAAGTCGCAGGTAAAGTCACAAATACAGACGCAAGCACAGACGCAAGCACAGACGCAAGCACAGACGCAAGTACAGACACAGTTTGCAGACGTGCAAGCGATACTTGAGATTACCGATCACGGGCCAGGTATGGAAGGAGAGTCATCCGGCAAGGGGGCTGGCATCGGACTGTCCATTGTCTCACTTATGCTCAAGGAGATGAAGCTCAAGTGGGATGTTCAAAGCAGTCACGAGGGGACCCGAATCCGCCTCTTTTTTTAACCTAAATTTAAACTTCAAGCACCTCGGGATTTAACCTTCATCCGTTATGATGGTTTACGAGGTGATTTGTTATGGGTTCATATGCGATAGAATGCAGGGACTTGACGAAAAGAATCGGGAGAACTGCTGTCGTGGATCAAATTAATTTACAAATTAATAAAGGGGATATTTACGGGTTCCTGGGTCCGAACGGGGCGGGCAAAACGACGACGATTCGGATGCTGCTCGGATTAATGACGCCGACCAGAGGATCGATCCGCATCTTCGGCAAGGATATGCAGAAGGAGCGAATAGCGGTTCTCCGTAAGGTTGGCTCGCTCGTGGAGTACCCCTCTTACTACGGGCATCTCAATGCCTACGAGAATTTAGAAGCTGTGCGGAGAATCCTGGGTGTGCCCAAAGCGAGGATTGATGAGGTGCTCTCCATTGTCCGATTGACTAAGGAGGCGGGCCGCGCGGTTAAAGGCTTCTCACTAGGCATGAAGCAGAGGCTTGGTATAGCAACAGCGCTGCTTGGGCAGCCTGAGCTGCTCATTCTGGATGAGCCTACGAATGGACTCGATCCTTCGGGAATTCTCGAGATTCGCGAGCTGCTGAAGCGGATGCCGACGGAATTTGGCGTAACCATTCTGGTATCGAGTCATCTGTTGGCTGAAATGGACCAAATGGCAACAAAGGTAGGCATTATTACAAAAGGCAAGCTGATCTTCCAGGATACAATTGAAGTCTTGCGCCAAAGGGCGAAGAGCCATATCCGGATGGAAGTAGATACGCCCGATTTTGCCAGGCAGCTTATACGTGCCCAAGGGATTCACGCCGATCTTCATGGAGGCAAGCTGCTGCTGGATTCAGCGTCTAATATGCAGATTGCGGATATTGTGAAACAGCTGGTCCAGAATCAGGTTTCCGTCTATCGCGTTGAAGAGCAAAGCAAGTCGCTCGAGGAGATCTTTCTTGAGCTTACCGGCGGAGAGGGAGGCTTATAATGCTGCGTGTGTTAGCCTCCGACTTTTTGAAGCTTCGCCGGACTATGATTTGGTTCCTTGTCTTTCTGGGCCCTATTGGGGTCGTAGGCTTGCAGGCTGCGAACTTCGGACTTCGCTACGATTATATGAAGCAGCAGTATGCCTCCGACTTCTGGGGAGGTTTGATTACGAATACGGGCATGTTGGTCGTTCCCGTCCTCCTGATGGGCTTAACGATTGTTGCCTCTATGATAGCTAATATAGAGCACCAGACGAATGCCTGGAAGCTGCTGCTTGCCTTGCCGGTTTCCAAGCTTACGATCATATCCAGCAAGTTTGTATGTCTTGCTGTCTTGCTGCTGTGCTCCAGTACGCTGCTCTGGATGGGCACCATCATTCTGGGTCTTTGTCTGGGGATGGATTCCAGCCAGATTCCTTTTGACCAGCTGCTGCAGCTGGCTTATTACCCCTATTTGGCGGCGATGCCCTTCTTGGCCTTGCAGGCTTGGCTGTCGATGAGTATCCGTAACCAGGCCATTCCGCTGACTGCGGGAATTGTCGGAATGTTGCTGTCCTTCTTTGCCTTTATTCTCGCAGACTGGCTGCCTTGGAAATGGCCCTATTTGAAAAATGAGTGGAATGAGCCGCTTTATTCCGTGGCAGCCGGTTTAGTCCTGGGACTGCTGCTCTATGTAATAGGGATGCTGCAGTTTGTTAGAAAGGACGTGAATTAACCGATGTGGGGTGTTATTCAAGCTGAAATACTAAAGCTGCGTAAATCGCCGATTTGGCTGCTTATTTTTGTCAGTCCGATATTGTCCGTAGTGTTAGGGATGGCTGAGTCTTTTAATGAAGATCTTGACCCTTGGCTTGGGACACTAGCCCTGATGGCTTTTCTGCATGCGATGCTTTTTTTGCCTTTACTTACAGGGGTATTCGCTGCTTTCGTTTGCCGCTATGAGCATGTTGGGGGTGGCTGGAAGCAAATGCTTGCTCTGCCGGTTTCGCGAAGCAGTGTATACTTGGTCAAGCTTGCGATGGTGATGCTGCTTCTGGCTGTAGTGCAAGTGCTCATCGTTGGTGGTCTCCTGCTGCTCGGCACTATTAAAGGCTATACGGCGCCGATTCCTTGGTACGAAATAAGCTGGGCGGTTATTGGAGGCTGGGTCGCATGTTTGCCGCTTGCCGCGCTGCAAATGGCTGTTTCAACCGCTTGGGCAAGCTTTGCAGCACCATTGGCCGTGAATGTTATCTTTACACTGCCGAATATGTTGATTGTCAACTCGGCTGAATACGGCCCTTACTATCCGTGGGCGCAGCCTCTGCTTGCGATGGTGCCTTTTGGAGATCAGGGGTTTGGGGCCTTCAATGTGGGGCCGACAACCTTGTTTATTGTGATTCTTGGCAGTTTCGCAATTTTCCTGGTATCTGGATTGATCCATTTTACCCGCAAAGCGATTTAGGGATTTAGGGATTTAGGGATTTAAGGATTGAGGATTTAAGAATTTAAGAATTGAACCTGTTGAGAATCTTTTAAGAGACCTCGACAGGTCTTTTTTTGTTTTCTCCTGCTTATCTTTTTTTATAAAGGAATGTGGAAGATCTTGTCGAATTCATGCAACATTCAGCAAAAAAAGGGGAAAAAAGTGATGAAATGGATAACCGATAAGTTTCAATTTACCTTAAACAAGAGAGATCAGTATCTGTCAGTGGCAGACCTGGATATGACCAGGCGTAATTTGGTCGTGTTTATTGCCATGGTTTTCACCGCTGTATTAACATTATCGAGTATTTTTGCTTTAGGTGGGGCGATGCTGGATAGTTCTACTTTAATGGTTATGGTGCTGCAGGTGGGGACTACTGTGATTTTTGGATATTTGCATTTTTCCCGCAGATTAATTCAAACGATTTGTTATTTTGCGGTTTTATCCAGCGCGGCCAGCTCCATTTCCCAGATATTTTTGAATCCTAGTGTTTCCAATACGTTTTCGCTATTTTATTTGCTGATTCTTGCGATGATTTTTATGAAATTATGGCCTATTGTCATTAGTATTTCCATCGGCTTTGCGATGCTGCTTTATATGATGACGGTGCAAATAGATGATTTGCTAATCGCTTCCTCAGAAGCATCAAGCTATATCATTATTTATGTGCTGATTGCTGTCATGCTGTTCGCCCTCTTAAGGGTTTCAACGCAAATGATCAAAAGCATGGAGGCAGCGAGAGAACAGGCGGAATTACTGTCCAGGCAGCAGCAGGAGCAAAAGCAAAATGTTCTTAACCATGTGATGAGCGTAACCTCCCATCTGAATACCGTCACTAAGGCAGGGGAGGACAGCAACTATTCGTTCGAGGAGATGAATAATGCTTTTCAAGAAATCGCTCATGGTGCGAGCAATCAGGTGGATTCAACACTTTCCATTAATGATTCGATTCAGGGCATGAACCTGCTGGTTCAAGAAATGTCGGATTCCATTCATACTTTGCTGGAGAGGACGAGTGAAGCGGCACAATTATCGGATCAGGGCAAAAGCAATATGGATATGCTGTCCGCAACGAATTCCAGCTTTCGGACGGATCTTGAATCGGTTTCTTTGGAAACCTCAGTGCTAATCGATCGCCTTGCAGAAACCAGCCATTTCAGCGCGACCATTCAAGATATCGCCAGTCAGACAAATCTGCTTTCACTTAATGCTAGCATCGAGGCTGCAAGAGCTGGAGAGCAGGGGCGTGGCTTTGCTGTGGTGGCTATGGAAATTCGCAAGCTTGCCGATATGACCGCACAAGCGGCAGTACGTATTACGGAGCAGCTTCAGGAGTTTTCTGACCAGTCGGAGCGAACCCGCAGCAAAATGAATCAAGCAGCCGTTCGTATGCAGCAAAGCAATGAGATTACAGAGCAGACCAAGCATTCTTTTGAATCGATTACCCACGCAGTCTCACAGCTGAAGCAGCTTTCTATGGGATATGAAGGGTTGATGAACAATATTACGAGCTCTTCCGGAGCTATTGCCGACTCCACCAATGATCTTGCCTCTATTAGCCAGGAAGCATCTGCGACGCTTGAAGAGCTTTCCGCAACATTGCAGTCGCTGCTCCAGAATAACCGAATCAGTCTGGATCGGATTAAAGAAGCAGAAACGAATCTGCGAAATGTATCTTAAGGGTTTGCGGAACAAACAGCGGTTTGGAGCATGTGAGATTTCACGTGGAACATTTATAGTTTACGCATGAATAACACGTGGAAAACATATGGAGATGTGTGGGAAACATATGGGAAACATATGAAGATATGCATGGAAGGACCTGGCGACTCGCCAGGTTTTTTGGCTTTTTTATGTTTTTTTATTGGGAAGTATAAATTATTGGAGGATGACTGGATTTAATGTTATTTCACAAGGTGACGCTTTGTAGTGATAAAGTACTCGATATTGCCATTCATTCTCTAAGGGAAGCATAAAGGAAGCACAGTTTTTCCATATGGCCACTATCCCTTTCCCTCAGGAAAGCAAACTCTAGCAAACTCTACTTGCAGCCCGTTTGAGCGTGGCATGTTTGGCACTTTGATGCTAGAGGGAAGGGATACGGAAGGAAGAGCGATAGCAGCAGCCCGACTCCCCCGAATAGATGGCGGGTGCCCCATTTAACGATGTTTTTCACATTAAGCATGCATTGAATCTGACATGAAATGTAATGAAGAATAATTTACTAAATAAGGTAAATTATGATGATGTTTTCATGGACAAAAACAA
>NZ_JAGGLB010000008.1 GCF_017874215.1 Paenibacillus eucommiae | reverse complement strand
TATTGTTATCCATGGTTGGCTCCTTTTTGTGAGTGGGTGATGGATAACACGTCACCTCTTACATTAGGAGCTTTTCTTGTTTTTGTCCATGAAAACATCATCATAATTTACCTTATTTAGTAAATTATTCTTCATTACATTTCATGTCAGATTCAATGCATGCTTAATGTGTTTTTCATCGTTAAAGCAAGTGTTCCAGGTCAATCCGTCCCGTTAATGATGATTTTCATCGTTAAAAGAGGAAGAATGGCCTCTTCAGGGGGTTAAAAGGAATTTTAACGATGATTTTCATCGTTAAAGCAAGGTTGTGGAGAGGACCAGTGCTTTTAACGATGAAAATCATCGTAAAAGTAGCAGATACTCTCGGTTGTGAGCGCTGGCGGGAGCATTCTTCAGTCCCAGCGGCTTGGCCAGCGGGCCGCTGGGAAATCCCCTCCGATCGAGAGAAAAAACCTTGCTTGCAGTCCGTTTGAGCTTGGTGTTCGTGCGATTTGTGCGATTGTAGCTAAAGAGAGGGAATGGCTGTGGGCGGAAGCGCGGAAGCGTCCGCCTTTAAAGATTTGTTCCTACCTCCTCATGTATACCATTCAAGGGAACAAATCTTTAACAGCGGCTGGAGCCCACAGCCATTCCCTCCGCAACGCACCCAAGTCACGAACACGCACATCAAAGGACGCCGCAAGGTGGTTTTTCTTAATGAGATTCCGTCAGAATGAGCCGTCTAAGCAGCTCAAGCCACACATGCTTACACTAAAAATGAGTAAAAATTCCAGTTTCCATGTTGATTCTGACAAAGTACTACTCTTTCTTCTCTCAATGCGTTATGATTATGGGTAAAGCCGTTTTCATATGTTTTCATATAAGGAGAGTTAGGACCTGATGAATTTCACAAAAATGCATGGACTAGGCAATGATTTTATTGTTGTAGCAGGAGAGGAAGAGCTTCCTGCGGGAGTAGACCAGACTGCCATTCAGCTGTGCAACCGTTACTTCGGGATTGGCGCAGATGGCTTGGTCTTTATTTTGCCTTCTGAAACCGCGGATTTTAAAATGCGTATTATTAATTCAGACGGCTCCGAGGCCGAGCAATGCGGGAATGCGATCCGTTGTGTATCCAAATATGTATATGATCACAAGATGATTAATAAACAGGAGCTGACCATTGAAACCATCGGTGCCGGTGTGCAGAAGGTTCAGCTAAACATAGAGGATGGCAAGGTGGCGGCCGTTCGTGTAGATATGGGAGAGCCCGTACTGCAAGGCCTGCAGGTTCCTACGACTGTGGATCAGGATGTAGTTATGGATCATCCTGTTGTTGTGGACGGTCGTGAATTCCGTTTTACGGCAGTTTCCATGGGCAATCCACACTGCGTTATTTACGTAGACGATGCGGTTAATTTTGATCTGGGTGTCTGGGGGCCAAAGCTTGAGGTACATCCCATGTTCCCAAAAAAGATCAATGTGGAATTCGTCACTGTCAAAAGCCGTGATTTCACGGATATGCGGGTTTGGGAAAGAGGCGCAGGTCCAACGCTGGCTTGTGGAACAGGGGCTTGCGCGACGCTTGTATCCTCTGTGTTAAATGGGCTTACGGATCGTAAAGCGACTGTTTCTCTAAAAGGCGGAGACCTTCATATCGAATGGAGCGAAGCCGATAATCATGTTTACATGACCGGTCCGGCTGAAGAAGTGTTTAAAGGAGTTTTGTAAAAGAAAATAATTTTATTACTAATAACCTTTCCTTCATAGAGTTAGGGAGGTTTACTATAGTTATTAGGTGGCGAAAATAGATGAGAACAGATCTTCGGAAAGCGCTGCAAGAGCGTATTTTAACCGGCGACGGCGCTATGGGGACTTTTTTATATCAAATGGGATTCCCGGTCGGCATCTCCTTTGAGGAGCTGAACATACTTCAGCCTGATACGATTGAAGGCGTCCATCGTCGCTACTACGAGGCAGGCGCGAGACTCATTGAGACGAATACGTTCTCGGCTAATCGGGAAAAGCTGTCCAAATATGGCCTTGAGAAGCAAGTGGAAGCAATCAACCGCGAAGGTGTACGGCTTGCCCGCAAAGCGGTCGGCGATGATGCTTATGTTGTTGGAGCTATCGGTTCTATCCGCTCCGGAAAACGCAAAAACGTACGTACGACCCAGGTTGAGAAATCGCTGAACGAGCAAATTAATGTGCTGCTGGATTCGCCTGTAGACGGCCTGCTGCTGGAAACCTTTTATGATTTGGAGGAGCTGCTGCTTGCGCTTAAGCTCATTCGCAGCTTAAGTAATTTACCTGTCATCTGTCAATTTGCAACAGAGGGTACTGGCAGCACGCAGGATGGAATTCCGCTACAGGATGCATGCGAGAGATTGCGTAGTGAGGGGGCCGATGTGATTGGCTTCAACTGTCGGGTAGGCCCGAATGGCATTCTGCGTACGATGGAGAAGCTGACACCGCTTGAAGGCGTGCCTTTCTCCGTATTTCCTAACGCAGGGCTGCCCGACTACGTCGACGGGCACTACTCATACGCGGCTACGCCTGCTTACTTCGCTGAGAGCGCGCTGCGCTTCGCCAGCCTAGGCGCCCGCATTATCGGCGGCTGCTGCGGCACAACGCCTGAGCATATCGCAGCTGTCGCGCAGGCGCTTAGCAGCTTTGTCCCTGCAGAGGCGTCCCAGGTGGACGCCTCCAGGCAAGCCGCTGCGCCTGAGCTGAAGCCGCTGCGCATTCAGCCGCCGGTGCTGGCTTCTGCGTCAGCAGCGCCAGCTGCAGGGCCAACGCTGCTGGACCAGGTCCGGCAGCGGCCTACCGTTATTGTCGAGCTGGATCCTCCTAAGGATCTAGACATTGACAAATTTATGCAGGGCTCGAAAGCCCTGCAGGAAGCTCATGTCGACGCCATTACGATGGCCGACAATTCGCTTGCGGTGACGCGCATGAGCAACCTGGCACTCGGCTACCTCGTGCAGGATAAGCTGGGTGCGCGTCCGCTCATTCATATCGCGTGCCGCGACCGCAACATGATCGGAACACAGTCCCATCTGATGGGCTTGCATGCTCTGGGCATCGATCATGTGCTTGCCGTCACAGGCGATCCCGCTAAATTCGGGGATCTTCCTGGCGCCAGCTCAGTTTACGATCTTACTTCCTTCGAGATCATCCGCATGATCAAGCAGCTTAATGAAGGCATTTCCTTCTCAGGCAAGCCGCTGAAGAGAAAAGCTAACTTTATCGTCGGAGCGGCGTTCAATCCGAATGTGAAATATTTGGATAAGGCTGTCAAACGGCTGGAAAGAAAGATCGAAGCGGGTGCCGATTACATTATGACGCAGCCTGTCTATGATCCTATCCTTATAGAGCAGATCTATGAGACTACAAAGCATCTGGATGTACCGATTTTCATAGGTATCATGCCGCTTGCCAGTGGACGCAACGCTGAATACTTGCATAATGAGGTTCCCGGCATTGAATTGTCTGCTGATGTCCGCAGCAGGATGCATGGGCTTGATGGAGAGGCTGGACGCGCTATGGGCGTGGAGATTGCCAAGGAGCTTCTGGATGCTGCCATGCAGTATTTTAATGGAATCTATTTGATGACTCCCTTCTTACTCTATGAGATGAGTGTGCAGCTAACGAACTATGTTTGGGAAAAGTCGAGCCGTAGTGATTTCCACTTGTACCCACTTTCAAAATGAATTAAAATAGGTTATGGATGTGATCAGAATGCTTCCAAGTATGACCGGCTTCGGACAAGCGAGCCGCAGCTTTGCAGGCTATAAGGTGTTTATCGACGTTAAATCGGTCAATCACCGTTATTCGGAAGTCTCCATCCGCATGCCCAAAGAATGGGCTTGTTATGAAGACTCCATGAAGAAGACCATACTGCAGTCGGTCAAGAGGGGACGAGTGGATGTATTCGTTACGGCAGAACGGGAAGCTGCTTCGCACAAAGCTGTTTCCGTAGATTGGACATTGGTAAACGCTTATATGGGCGCTTCGGAGCAGTTAAGACAGCGATATGGATTTACGGAGAGCCTGTCTCTTGCAGAATTGCTTCGTATTCCTGATCTGATACAGCTTAAAGAAGAGCGGGCCGAGCCGGATGAACAGCTAAAGATGGAATTATGCGGTTGTCTGGAAGAGGCCGTTATGGCACTAACGAGCATGCGGCTGCGAGAGGGCGCCTATCTGAAGCAGGACATTAAGGAACGACTGGAAAACTTGATCACGTTTCATGCGGGGCTGCGCAAGCATGCCTCAAGTGTGGTCAAAGAGTTTGCGGGCAAGCTTCGGCAACGCATTCAAGAGCTGCTGCAGGAGCAGACTCCAGTTGATGAGAATCGTCTTGCTGCAGAGATCGCTATCTTCGCAGACCGTTCTAATATAGATGAGGAGCTAACCAGGCTGCACAGCCATTTCGAGCAGTTCAAACTGCTGATTGACTGTGGAGAGCCTGTTGGCAGAAAGCTCGATTTCCTGATCCAAGAAATGAATCGTGAAGTTAATACGATAGGCTCCAAAGCCAATCATTCGGAGCTATCATCTAGAATCATCGACATGAAGGCCGAATTAGAGAAAATGAGAGAACAAATTCAGAATATCGAGTGATGCCGATATGCGGCTTTCATGAGGAGGAAGTTTGAATGGCTATCAAATTAATTAATATCGGGTTCGGAAATATCGTATCGGCGAACCGCATTATTTCGATTGTGAGTCCGGAATCGGCTCCGATCAAGCGAATTATTCAAGAGGCTCGTGACAGACACATGCTGATTGACGCTACATACGGAAGAAGAACCCGAGCCGTCATTATTACTGACAGCGACCATGTCATTTTGTCGGCGGTACAGCCTGAGACGGTAGCACATCGACTTTCCAACAAGGACGATGATCATGACGAGTAATACGAACACGTTAGACCGCGAAAGAGGCATACTGATCGTATTATCCGGGCCTTCCGGTGTAGGCAAGGGGACGGTATGCGCCGCTCTTCGCCAGGTCGCACCGGAGCTCGTATACTCAGTGTCAGCTACGACCAGAGCCCCACGCCAAGGAGAAATCGAAGGCGTGAATTATTTCTTCAAAACGAGGGAACAATTTCAGCAGTTAATTGAAGCTGATGAGATGCTGGAATGGGCACAGTATGTAAATAATTATTATGGAACACCCAAACGCTTTGTTGAGGATGTACTTCGTTCCGGCAAAGATGTTATACTGGAGATTGAGGTTCAGGGAGCATTGATGGTGAAGAATAAATTCCCAGAGGGTGTATTCATCTTCCTGCTCCCGCCGTCCCTGGATGAGTTGCAGAATCGTATCGTTACACGAGGAACGGAATCGGATGAAACGATCCGCAGCCGCATGTCAGTGGCTCTTGATGAGATGCGTCTTATGGAGCATTATGATTATGCCATCGTCAATGATCATGTGGAAACGGCTTGTTCCAAGATTCAAGCGATTCTTGCCGCTGAGCATTGCAGGCGGGATCGTATTTTCCCAAAAATCGTCCAATGGATAAATGAGGTGAACTAAACATGTTATATCCATCTATTGACAAGCTGCTTGACAAAGTTGACAGCAAGTATTCATTGGTCGTAGCTGCAGCGAAGAGAGCAAGAATGCTCCGCGATGGAACGAAGACCGAATTGAAAAACCAAAAAGCAAACAAAAATGTAGGTATTGCTCTGGAAGAGCTATATGGTGAATATATTAGTTATGAGAAGGTAGAACACAAAGAACTGGTCAAGAGATAAAGTGTATCCGACAACCCTTGTGGTTGTTATTTTTTTCTGGAGAGAAAGGGGGATGCATCATGTCGAACCTGCAAGGTAAAACCATAGTGCTCGGCGTAAGTGGTGGCATTGCTGTTTACAAAGCAGCGGCACTTACAAGCAAACTCGCACAGCTTGGTGTAAAGGTGCGGGTGATTATGACGGAGTCGGCGGCTAAATTCGTCGCCCCGCTGACGTTTCAAACATTGTCCCGCCATCCTGTGTTCATCGATACTTTCGAGGAGAAGGATGCATCTGTCGTATCTCACATTGATTTGGCCGATAGTGCCGATCTGGTCGTCATCGCTCCTGCAACAGCGAACGTTATAGCCAAGCTGGCACTTGGATTAGGGGACGATATGCTGAGCACGACTCTGCTCGCTACAATGGCGCCAATTATGGTGGCTCCTGCCATGAATGTGCATATGTACGGAAATGCTGCCGTTCAATTAAATATGCAGACCCTGCGCAGCCGCGGTGTTCACTTTATTGAGCCTGGTGAAGGGCAGCTTGCTTGCGGCTACGTAGGAAAAGGCAGGCTGGCAGAGCCCGAAGAGATCGTGCAGGAAATTACCCGTTATTTTGCGCAAAAAAAGGAATGGCACGGCAAACGGGTGCTTGTAACCGCTGGCGGTACTGTGGAACGAATTGATCCTGTCCGTTACATAACCAACGATTCATCGGGTAAAATGGGCTATGCCATTGCCGAAGAGGCAGCCCGCCTCGGCGCGAACGTGACGTTAATATCGGGTCCTACGGCGCTACTGGTGCCTCAAGGTGTTGAGCTTGTGCCGGTTATTTCCACTCAGGATATGTTTGATGCTGCAATGTCTGAGCTTGAGAGAGCAGATGTTGTCTTTAAAGCGGCAGCTGTTGCTGATTATCGGCCAGCGGTCAGAGCAGAGCGGAAATTGAAGAAAAAAACGGAAACCCTGACTTTGGAGCTTGTTAAAAATCCGGACATTCTAGAGGAAATCGGATCACGCAAAACGAAGCAGTTTGTGGTCGGATTTGCCGCGGAAACTGACCGGTTGGATGAATATGCCATGGACAAGCTGAAGCGTAAAAATTGTGATTTATTAGTAGCCAATGATATTTCCCAAGAAGGGGCCGGCTTTGGAAATGATACGAATATAGTTCGTGTATACGGCTCTGACGGATTGATTGAGTCTCTGCCGCTTCAAAGCAAGAAGGAAGTTGCCCGCAGGCTTCTGGCTATAGTAGCCGAACGGCTTCCGGCTGTACTTGCAGGCAGAGCTTCTGAAAAAGGCATAACTAACGTCAAACCGATAGGTACCCCCTAATGTTTGCTAAGGTCATCGTTGATGTCCCTGCCAAGCAAACGAACCGTGCTTTTGATTACATAGTTCCACCAGCGTTAAAGGCCTGGGTAGAAGTTGGCAGCCGTGTCACTGTTCCCTTTGGTCCAAGGGTGGTACAAGGCTTTGTAGTCGAGCTGCATGAGGAAACAGATGTAAAAATTGAGCGTTTAAAATCGATACAAAGCGTACCTGATTTGGTTCCTCCGCTAACCGTGGAGCTTGTAGGTCTTGCTCACTGGATGAGTCGGACCTATTTGTGTCATGAGGTAACGGCGCTTCAGGTTATGCTGCCTGGTGCGCTGAAAGCCAAATATGAGCGAGGTTTGCAGGTAGGCATAGAGCCGCAAATGGGTTCCCTGCTGGAGCTGCCCGAGCGCCTCGCTATCCTGGATTTTGTCCGATGCAAAGGAACGCTGTCCATGGAAGCGCTGATGGACCGTTTTCCGCATGAGGGCGCTGCGATTAAGGATATGGTGCTAAGCGGGGCTTTGGTCGAGGTTCAGATGATGAAAGACAGGATTAGCATGAAGAAGGTGCTTACGGTGTTTCCACCGAAAGAAGTGGACAGTCTGGTAGAGGCTGGGGAGAAGCTGCCCGCTAAAGCCCGTAAACAAAAAGAAGTGCTGGATTATCTGAGTCTGCATCCTGATCCGATCCGTCTTACTGAGCTTATGGAACTGATTCAGGTCGGAGCGGGTACAGTTAAAGCACTCGCCGACCGTGGACTTATCGAGCTTAAAGAGATCGAGGTTATGAGAGATCCTTACGCCGGCCGCACCTTTGCCAGAACCATGCCTTTGCCTTTAACGGATGAGCAAAGTACAGTGTATGCGGAAATTCGCAGCGCAATCGTAGAGGGGAAACCGAGTGTGTTTCTACTTCAAGGGGTAACAGGCAGCGGGAAAACAGAAGTATATTTGCAGTCGATACAGCAGTGTCTTGAACTGGGGAAGGAAGCGATTGTGCTTGTTCCGGAAATTTCTCTGACCCCGCAAATGGTCGAGCGCTTTAAAGGACGTTTTGGAAACGAAGTAGCCGTTCTGCACAGCAGACTGTCCCAAGGGGAACGTTATGACGAATGGCGCAAAATTATGCGCAAGCAGGTGCGGGTTGTTATTGGTGCGAGGTCTGCTGTTTTCGCGCCTTTTCAACGATTAGGGCTTATCATTATTGATGAGGAGCATGAATCCTCCTACAAGCAGGAAGATAGCCCCAAATATCACGCTCGGGAAATTGCCGTGCAAAGAGCAGAGAATAACGGTGCTACGGTTGTGCTTGGCTCCGCTACACCATCGCTTGAAAGTATTCATCGAACGAGTGTACTTCCGGATCATGGGACGACGGAATCTCCTTCCTATAGGCTGTTAACGATGAAATCACGTGTAGAAGGAAGACCGCTTCCAGAGGTATTTATTGTCGATATGCGGGAAGAACTGAAGAATGGCAACCGTTCGATGTTCAGTAAGGCGCTGCATCACGCGATTGAGGAAAGGCTGCATAAGAAGGAACAGATCGTTATGCTGCTGAACCGCCGCGGCTACGCTACCTTTGTGATGTGCCGGACCTGCGGATATGTATCCTCTTGCCCTCATTGTGATATCTCGCTTACGTACCATCAGAGCACACGGATGCTTCGCTGTCATTATTGCGGCTATGCAGAGCGAGAGGTGAAGCTGTGCCCAAGCTGCGGGTCGGAGCATATTCGTCATTTCGGAACAGGAACGCAGCGTGTGGAGGAGGAGCTTGGCAAGCTGTTTCCCGGCATTCGGGTTATACGGATGGATGTGGATACGACCACTGAAAAGGGGTCGCATGAGAAGTGGCTGACGATGTTCGGTCAAAAGCAGGCAGACGTGCTGCTCGGCACTCAAATGGTAGCCAAGGGACTGGATTTTCCTGATGTTACTTTAGTAGGGGTGATTGCAGCAGACACCAGCTTAAATATTCCCGATTTCAGATCAGCGGAACGGACCTTTCAGCTTTTGACTCAAGTGGCCGGGAGGGCAGGCAGGCATCAGAAGCTGGGCGAAGTATATGTTCAGACCTATACACCGGAGCATTATAGTGTGCAGTGTGCAAGCAGACATGATTATAATTCTTTTGTTACAGAAGAGCTGCACAGCCGTATTCGTCTGGGTTACCCGCCCTATCAGCGATTGATTCTGGTTACCTTTTCACATGAACAGGCGCCGTTTCTGATCAGAGCAGCTGAGGCCTTTGCCGTTAGACTAAAAGAGCTCATCGAAGATGTGCAGAGAAAGCAATCTACTGAAATGCTGCTTAGTCTGGACGGGTTTGAAGAGCCGCAAGCTGCTGATTTTTCGATGGAAGTATTGGGGCCTGTCGCTTCACCCATTTCAAGGATCAAAGATAGATATCGTTTTCAATGCGTGGTAAAATATCGGGGGGACGGATTAGCTGTGGAGCTGGTTGGTAAAGCGGTTGCTTACTTCGAGCAGCAAAATGCCAAAGAAAAGCTGCAGATCAGTATTGACGTGGACCCGCAGTATTTGATGTAATGAGTAAATAAATATATTAAGACTGATAGAGGAAGGTGCTCCTTTGGGTATTCGAATCATTGTTAAAGATCCAGATCCCGTGCTGCGGGAAAAGGCAAAGCAGGTCACGAAATTTAATTCAAATTTGCATAAGCTGCTGGACGATATGGCAGCTACTATGTATGATGCACCAGGTGTAGGTCTGGCGGCTCCACAGGTGGGCGTTCTCAAGCGGGTCATCGTGATGGACGTCGGCGAGGAAAACAGCTTGATCGAGATGGTGAATCCGGAGGTCATAGCTTCCAGCGGAGAGCAGACTGGCCCTGAAGGATGTCTTAGTATTCCCGGACTTCGCGGAGATGTGAAGAGACCCCTGAATGTAACCGCAAAGGGTCAGGATCGTTACGGGAATGATATTGTGATTGAAGGCTCGGAGCTTTTGGCCCGCTGTATTTTACATGAGATCGATCATTTAAATGGTGTGTTGTTTACGGACTTGGCACTTAAGGTGTACAGGGAAGAGGACGAAGAAGAGGAAGATGCCGAGTGAAGATCATTTTCATGGGCACGCCTGAGTTTGCAGTACCGTCCCTTCAACTGCTGATCGAAGAAGGCTATTCCATTGTTGCTGTAGTTACCCAGCCTGACCGGCCAAAGGGGCGGAAGCGCATTTTGACACCGCCCCCCGTGAAGGTGGAGGCTGAGAAGCATGGCATTCCGGTGCTGCAGCCGGAGAAGCTGCGCCAGGCTGATTCTGTGGAGCTGCTGCGAGCGTTCCAGCCTGATTTAATCGTGACTGCCGCTTATGGGCAAATCTTGCCTAAATCGGTTCTGGATCTGCCTGCGCATGGCTGTATTAATATCCATGCTTCGCTTCTGCCCAAATATCGGGGCGGAGCACCGATTCATTATGCGGTTATGCAGGGTGAACCTGTTACTGGTGTAACCATTATGTACATGGCAGAAGGCCTGGACACAGGAGATATGATCAGCAGGGTGGAAGTGCCTATTGCGGATTCGGATACAACCGGAACGATGTTTGAGAAGCTAAGTGCAGCGGGTGCGGGATTGCTGAAAAGCACCCTGCCTGAGCTTCTGGAAGGCCGCATACAGGCTTCTGTGCAGAATGAAGCGGATGCTGTCTATTCACCGAATATTAAGCGTGAGGATGAGAGGATCGATTGGTCCCGCTCAGCGTTGTCTATTTTCAACCAAATTCGTGGTTTGAATCCTTTCCCGGGCGCTTACACGACATGGAACCATGAGGTTATGAAAATTTGGGCCAGCCGCAAGCCGGAGCCGGCAGGAGAAAGAGAATCGAATGACGGCTTGAAGCGGGATTTACCCGCTGGAATGCCAGTGCCCGGAACTGTGCTGCAGAGCCGGCCAGAAGGCATTGAGGTGAAGACCGGAGACGGTACCCTTTGGCTGACCGAAATTCAGCCGCCAGGCAAAAAGGCGATGGAGGTCGCACAATTTATTAAAGGCTCCAGCATCCCGGACGGAACTGTGCTCGGTTCTCAGTAACCGTAACGCTTTCGTTCCATATGGAAGAGGTTTTTCTATTGTCCAAGCATACAAATAGCAGCACTGGAGGCAGACAAGCATCAAGCTCCGGTGCTGCAGGCACCACAAGTCATACAAACAAGCCAAGTAAGTCAAACAAAACAAATAAGCTGACGGTTAAAGACAGCACATCCAAGCACTCTGCACGCGATGCAGCCCTGGATGTGCTTGTTAGAGTTGAAGAAAATCAGTCCTATAGCAATTTGCTTCTCAACCAAACCTTGCAAAAATATACTTTGGAGCGGGCTGATACCGCACTTGCTACTGAGCTCGTGTATGGAACCATTGCCCGACTCAATACGCTGGATTTCTTCCTTGAGCGTTTCGTGGCTAAAGGGTTGGGAAAGCTGGAGCCGTGGGTGAAATGCCTGCTTCGGCTTAGTCTGTATCAGTTCATGTATTTGGAACGTGTTCCGGATCATGCTGTTGTCAGTGAAGCCGTTAATATCGCCAAACGCCGAGGACATCAGGGAATATCGGGAATGGTCAATGGGGTGCTGAGAAATGTGCTGCGTAGTAAGGAGCAGCTTGTTTTGCCGCCGCAGATGGGCGATAAAAAGCGGATTGCGCTGCTGCACTCTCATCCGGATTGGCTGGTAGGGCGCTGGATCAAGCAGTTCGGCCCTGAAGTGACGGAGCAAATATGTGCGGCTAACAATGAAGCCCCGCATGTCAGCATTCGTGTCAATACAATGAAGTATAGCCGTGTAGAGCTGCTTGAGCAGCTGCGCGAGAGCGGGATTAGCGCAGAGGCTTCCATGCTGGCGCCAGCCGGTATTCTTGTTCGCGGTGCCGGTAATATGGCGATGGATTCACGCTTTCAAGAAGGAGCTTTCTCCATACAGGATGAGAGCTCTATGCTCGTTGCTGAAGCGGTTGATCCTCAGCCTGGCATGAAGGTTCTGGATTGCTGCGCCGCTCCTGGTGGCAAAACGGCTCATATGGCAGAGAAAATGCATGATAAGGGCAGCATTCAAGCTTGCGATCTTTATGAGCATAAGCAGCAGCTTATTGAAGCTCAGGCAAGGAGGCTTGGACTTGCTTCTATTCAAGCATCCGTCTTGGACGCTACGAGGCTGGAGGCACATTTTGCAGAGGAATCCTTTGATCGCATCCTTCTGGATGCCCCCTGCTCAGGACTTGGCGTCATCAGGCGCAAGCCTGATCTTAAATGGGCCAAGCAGGAGGCGGAAATCAAGGAGATCAGTGAGCTGCAGCAGCAAATTTTAAATCAAGTGCACCGCCTTTTGAAGCCGGGTGGAATTCTTGTCTACAGCACGTGTACACTTGAGGCCGAAGAGAATGAGGAGCAGGTAAAGCGGTTTCTGGCGGACCATCCCGAGTTTCAACTGACGCCATTTCCGCAGCAGACATTTGCCGATTCAGGAATCTCCGAAGCTGCGCTGCAGTCCGGATGCGTTCAGATTTACCCATATGAGTTCCACTCGGATGGATTTTTTATTGCCAGACTGAAGAAGCAGGACCGCTAAAGCAGAGGCTGAAACAAGAGGACTGTGTGTTCGGCTCTCATTTGTGTTAAAATACATAAGATTAACAAAAAAAGTTTTTTAAAAAGGTGCAGGTTGTGATAACTATGAAGCCGTTTGTTTATGATTTAACTTTAGAAGAGTGGCAGGCATGGATGAAAACGAACAGCGAAGCTGCTTTTCGTGCCGGGCAAGTGTTCGATTGGCTTTATGTGAAGCGGGTTCTCAGCTTCGAAGAAATGACGAATTTGCCAAAAGGCTTGCGAGATAAGCTCGCAGAGCAGTTTGAGTTCGTCACACTGCATGAAATCGCAAAGTATAAGTCACAGGATGGTACCGTCAAATTTCTGTTTGAGCTATCCGACAAGAATGCGATTGAAACAGTGATTATGAAGCACAGCTACGGCAATAGTATTTGTGTAACGACACAAGTAGGCTGCCGGGTAGGCTGTACGTTCTGTGCCTCGACGCTGGGCGGGCTGAAGCGCGATTTAACTGCCGGAGAAATTGTTGCCCAGGTGGTTAAGGCGCAAAAGCTGCTTGACGATGAAGAGGAACGGATCAGCTCGATTGTCATAATGGGAATCGGCGAGCCGTTCGAGAACTATGAAGCTACGATGAATTTTCTCAGAATAATGATTCATCCGAAGGGGCTTAATATCGGGCAAAGACATATTACTGTATCGACCAGTGGAATCGTGCCGAATATTTACAAGTTCGCGGATGAGAATTTGCAGGTGAATTTGGCGATTTCGATCCATGCGCCTAATGATGCATTGCGGTCCAAGCTGATGCCGGTAAACCGGAGGTTTCCTTTTAAAGACCTGATTGAGGCTTGTCAATATTATACAGCCACAACCGGTCGCCGGATTACGTTCGAGTATGCTCTTATGGGGGAAGTCAATGATCAGCCCGAGCATGCCGAGGAATTGGCCCAGGTGCTCAAAGCAATGCCGCTCAGCCATGTTAATTTGATTCCGGTAAATTATGTGGCAGAACGGGATTTTAAAAGAACGCCTAGAGATGATATTTTTATGTTTCAGCGGATTTTGGAACGAAATAAAATCAATGCAACCATACGCCGTGAGCAGGGCAGTGATATTGCAGCAGCCTGTGGTCAACTGCGAGCCAAGCATATGAAGAACAAGTAATGAGGTGAAACCGAAATGTTGATGGTGAGCCAAACGGATATCGGAAGGGTTCGTCTTGTCAACGAGGATCGTGCGGTTGTTCAGCAGGAGCTGAATGGGCTGTCGCTAGCTATCGTTGCAGATGGAATGGGCGGACACCAAGCTGGAGATATCGCCAGCCAGATGGCCATTGAAAGGATACAGGCAGGACTTCAGGTCGTTCGCAGCGAGATGTCTATCGAGGAGCGAAAGAGAAGGCTTATTCAAGCTATTGAAGCAGCAAATGAAACCATATTTGAGTTTGCAACCCAGCGGGAGAACTACCACGGAATGGGGACTACTGTGGTGGTGGTACTTGCTTCGCAGGAACTGCTGCTGATTGGTCATATTGGTGACAGCAGAGCTTACAAAATCAATAGTGAATCGATTCTTCAGCTAACAGAGGATCATTCTTTGGTGAATGAGCTTGTGAAAACAGGTCAAATTACTGCGGAAGAGGCGAGTGAGCATCCACGCAGAAATGTGCTGCTTAGAGCCCTTGGGACAGAACCAGGAGTAGAAGTGGACATTTATGAATACACATGGAAGCCCGGGGATGTTGTTCTTTTGTGTACGGACGGCTTAAGCGGTCTGATTGATGTGGACATGATATGGAATCATGTGAAGAAGGAAGCGAATCTTGAGCTTGCTGCACAACAGCTTATCCAAAGCGCGCTAGATGCGGGTGGAGACGACAATGTCACCGTTATTTTGCTGAAGCATAGTCAAGATATCGATACCGCTGAAGGAAAGGGGTGATGAGGATTGATCGGTAAAAAGCTCGGAGGAAGATATGAAATTCTGGAACGCATCGGCGGCGGCGGCATGGCGCTCGTATATAAAGGGCAGGATTTGCTGCTCCATCGTAAGGTGGCCGTTAAGGTGCTGCGCCAGCAGTATGTGCATGATGAGGATTTCATTCGTCGTTTCCGGCGCGAAGCTCAGTCGGCCGCTTCTCTCTCTCATCCCAATGTTGTCAGTATTTACGATGTCGGCCAGGAAGGCGACATTCATTACATTGTTATGGAACATATTGAGGGCACAACGCTTAATGATCTCATTAAGTTGAAGGCTCCGCTTCAGGTTGAGGAAGCTGTGCATTATGCAAGCCAGATTGCCGATGCACTTGATCATGCCCATCATAATGAGATTATTCATCGTGATATTAAGCCGCACAATATTCTTATCGGCAAGAACGGACGTGTGAAGGTAACAGATTTTGGCATTGCCAGAGCAGCTACTTCGTCTACCATAACACAAACAGGCTCTGTGATGGGTTCTGTGCATTATTTTTCTCCTGAGCATGCAAAAGGGACGAATGCTGGAGCGAAATCTGACCTTTATTCGCTTGGCATTGTCATGTACCAAATGCTTACTGCGAGGCTTCCTTTTGTCGGGGAAAGCCCTATCAGTGTTGCTCTTAAGCATCTCCAAGAGGACGTGGAGGAGCCGCGCAAAGTGAATCCGCTAATCCCGCAAAGCGTGGAGAACGTGATTCTGAAGGCGATGCGCAAAAAAGCAGATGAGCGCTATCAATCGGCGAAGCAGATGCTGGACGATCTTGAAACCTGCCTGCTGCCAGAGCGGCGTAATGAATCGAAGGTTACGTTCTGGGAACCTGAAGGCATGGATGAAGAGCGTACGATCGTCATGCCGGCTATTCGTGCCGATCAATTTGGCAGTCACTACGAGGAAGAGTCCGAGAGTCCTGTTGTGTCCAAAGCAGCCGAGGTAGAGCCTGTTAAGAAAAATGGCTGGGTTAAGCCTGTAATATGGATAGTTATTTTGCTGATCCTGCTGGCCTTTATGTGGTATTTGGTAGGCTTTGTGAAAGGTAAAATCACTACGGAAGAGGTATTCGTTCCCAATGTAACCACGATGACCTTGGAGAAAGCCGAAGCAGAATTGAAGGCTGTTAACTTGGAGTCTAGCGTTGTGCGTGAAAGGAATGAGCAACCTAAAGACATTGTTTTCCGCCAGGAACCGTTAGAGATGAATGTAAATGTAGGCAGTATTATTACTTTGTATGTCAGTGATGGACCGGAGAAGCCTAAATTAGAAAGCTATATTGGTCAAACTTTAAATGAAACCAAAGCGAAGCTTGTGGCGTTGGGTGTGAAGGATACGCAAATTGTCGTGAATGAGGAGTTCAGTGATGAACCACTTGGTACGATATTGGAACAAACGCCGACTGAGGGTGAAGAATTCGATCCTGCGACCGTAACCATTACGTTCAAAGTCAGTAAAGGGCAAGAGAAAATTGCTATGCCAGATTTAGTTGGATTAACTGAGGCTGAGGCCAAGAAGAAAATTGCTGATTCCAAGTTAAAGCTGGCTGCGGAAGGCATCAAACGTGAAAAGAGCTATAAGCAGCCGAAAGGCAAAGTAATCAAGCAGTTCCCTTATGAACCTGGCAGTGAAGTGTCTCCGGGTGCTGAGATTAGCAGTTTAATAATCAGCGATGGTCTGCCTGCGGAAGCGGGGCCGATTCTGGTCAGCGTACCGGTTAGCCCAGCGGAGGAAGGCAAATCCTCTTCCTACAGCATTATAGTTAGCGACGCACAGTACGATAACTACGAATACAGTACGAATTCGATCAATAAGACAACTTCAATTGGTGTGAATATTATCGTTTCACCAGACAGTAAAGCAGTGGTCCTGGTCAAAGTTGACGGAAAGCTGGTCAATACGATTACCCGCACTTACGAGGATTATCTGTTTGAGCAAAATGGCGGCCCGACAGAAACACCGACTCCTTCTGAGTCTGTTTCTCCAAGTCCAACACCAGTTAGCAGTCCAGCATCAACGGAAACCGAGATGCCGAGTGCAGATGCATTCAAAGGCCAGTATGCAATAGGTTCGCAGCATAGTTCCGTCATTACGGATGCAGTGGCTGTAAACCATATCAACGGTAATTTTCATCAGCTTGGGATCGGAGGCAGACTCTAATGCCGCAAGGTTGGATTGTCAAAGCATTGAGCGGCTACTATTATGTACTGCCTGAGCAAGCGAACCTCCACACGAAAGCGGTCATTCAATGCCGGGCAAGAGGCGTATTTAAGAAAAGAGGCATTTCTCCGCTTGTTGGAGATCAGGTCATTTATGAGCTTACAGAAAATGGGGAGGGGACGGTTACAGAAGTTCTCCCCCGCACTTCTGAGCTTATCCGTCCGCCGATGGCGAACGCAAAGCTGGCTGTATTGGTGTTCTCTGTAACGGAACCGGCTCTGAATCTTCAACTGCTGGATAAGTTTCTTGTGCATGTTGCTCATTCCGGTCTGGATGCCCTGCTTTGTTTCACCAAATATGATTTATTGGACTTCAATTCGTCAGAGCAAAATGAAGAGCTTAAATCTAAGCTTCATCAGGTATTTCAGCTTTATGAAACGATTGGTTATGAAGTTGTTATTACCAGTGCTAAACGAAAGCAAGGGATAGAAGAGGTTTCAAAGCGTTTGGCAAACACGATTAGCGTTTTTTCCGGGCAATCGGGTGTGGGTAAATCTTCCTTGCTTAATGCGATGAACAGCAATCTGGATATAGAAACCAATGCTATTAGCATGAAGCTTGGCAGAGGGAAGCATACGACCCGTCACGTAGAGCTTTGGCCGTTAGAGAATGGTGGGTTTGTTGCAGATACTCCTGGTTTTAGTCAATTGGATTTCATGGAGATTGAGGTTGAAGAGCTGAGCAGCTGTTTTAAAGAGTTCGCGGCGGTCGCTGAGGGATGCAGATTCAGGGGGTGCTTACATCTTCATGAACCGGATTGCAAGGTTCGTGATGGCTCAACAGAGGGCAACATCGCACCATCCCGTTATGAAAACTATCTAACGTTTCTTCATGAAATGAAGAATAGAAAGAAGAGGTATTAAACCGATGGTTATGATTGCACCTTCTATTTTATCAGCAGATTTCTCCAAGCTTGGAAGCGAGATTAAGGAAGCGGAGCTTGGCGGAGCGGATTGGATCCATGTCGATGTTATGGATGGACATTTCGTTCCCAATATCACAATTGGGCCAGCCGTGGTGGAAGCGATCCGGCCTCACACGAAGCTTCCGCTGGATGTGCATCTGATGATTGAGAATCCGGAAAGGTATATTGTTGATTTTATCCGGGCAGGTGCCGACTATGTCTCTGTACATGTGGAGGCCTGTAAGCATTTGCACCGCACGCTGCATCTTATTAAAGACAATGGTGCCAAAGCGGGGGTTGTGCTTAATCCGGCGACCCCTCTGGGCTCTATCGAATATGTATTGAATGCGGATATTGATCTTGTGCTGATTATGACAGTTAACCCTGGCTTTGGCGGTCAAAAGTTTATTCCTGAGATGCTAAAAAAAATTCGTTTATTGCGTGAGAAGGCAGTGAAGCTTGGTTTGGACGAGTTGCATATCGAGGTGGACGGCGGCATTAATGAAATGACTGCCAGACAGGTAGTAGAGGCAGGTGCCAACGTTCTGGTAGCCGGAAATGCTATATTTGGGCAGCCAAGCCGCGCGGAAGCCATCAGACGAATTCGGGGTTGAAAGGAAGCGGCGGAAGTTATGAGAATAACCTGGTTATTTATATATAGTGTCATCTGCGGTGCTTTGCTTACGTTCTATTCCAACATTCAAGATCTCAGCAAGTTTTTATTCAGTATTGGGGCAATCTACGCGGGAATTCGATTCTTTCGCCAATTTGAGAGCAAGAGCTTGCGGATTTGGTTTATTGTTCTTTCCGTGCTGCTGTATTTCATATTCAACATTGCTTTTGCTTTTTCCCAATATATGAAGAATATCTGAATATGCCCTGCATACATATGGTTACAAGAGACTTAGCGTTCTTGTAGCTTTTTTTTGTTCAAAGGCATGCACTGTCTTCAGCTTTGGGCATATCCTATGGTAACGTGAAAATTTGGTGACCTTGAAGATGCATTGCCGTATAGCAAAACTCAGGGCCAATGCTACGAAGTCAGTATTGTTAAAGCAAACTCTAAGGAGGGGTAGAGGATGAAGTTCTATACAATCAAGCTACCAAAATTTCTGGGCGGACTTGTTAAAGCCGTATTGAATACCTTCAGTAAACACTAAGGTTGGCTTCTTCTCCCCCATAAACGCAAAAAAAAGCACCGATGAGGTGCTTTTTGGCTTTACACGCGAGTTAATTTACCGGACTTAAGCGCGCGAGTACTTACATATACGCGTTTTGGTTTACCGTCAACTAGAATGCGAACCTTTTGGACGTTAACGCCCCAAGTGCGCTTGTTTTTATTATTAGCGTGTGACACGTGATTACCAGTGCCTGGTCCTTTACCTGTAATAAAGCATTTGCGGGACATGTTTGACACCTCCTTCGGTATTATACAAAGCAGCCTGGTTGGCAAGCCTGAGCTCGACATGACAGCTTTCGTCATTTGTTTTCATTGTAGTTATTGTTTCACCAGTTAAAACACACTTAAACATAATACCACAGCGTTAAGAGCCCAGTCAATGAATTCCTGTTTCTTTCCTGCTTCTTCGTTGCTTCTTTGTCGCTTCTTTGTCGTTGGCGTTTATTTATTTGGATGATTATAGTACAATAAGCTAAGACCCTACACCCATGTAAAGGAGACGGTGATCAGTGACAATCGAGCTTTCAACAGAATTCGGCAAAATATTTGTAACCAACGATGTGATCGCTACACTGGCAGGTTCTGCTGCCTTGGATTGTTATGGACTTGTAGGCATGGCCTCACGCAAGCAGCTAAAGGATGGCATCGCAGAGCTGCTGGGTCAAGGGAATTTGAGCCGCGGGGTTGAAGTGCGCCGTGAAGCGGATCGACTTGAAATCGATCTTTATATTATTGTCAGCTATGGAACCAAAATTTCAGTTGTGGCTAACAATGTGCAGACGAAGATCAAGTACATTTTAAATGAAGTAGTAGGTCTGCATGTAGATGATGTAAATATATTTGTGCAGGGAGTACGTGTAGCCCGCTAGGCACGAAGGAGAGTGCATCTTGAGTAAGCGCTTCAACTCGATAAATGGTAATGACTTCGCCCAAATGGTCTTCGCGGGTGCAGAAAACCTTCGCAGAAATGTGGATAGAGTTAACGGACTTAACGTGTTCCCCGTTCCTGATGGGGATACAGGTACAAATATGAATCTTACGCTTATTTCTGGTGTGGAGGAATTGAAGAAGAAGCCATCCTCGCATATTGGACATGTAGCAAACGCTCTTTCCAAGGGTTTATTAATGGGCGCGCGCGGGAACTCAGGAGTTATTTTATCCCAATTATTCCGCGGCTTCGCCAAGTATGTCCATGATTTCGATGAAGTGGATTCTGTACAGTTCGCTGCCGGTTTGCAGCAAGGTGTAGAAACGGCCTACAAGGCCGTAGTTAAGCCGGTTGAAGGAACGATTTTAACAGTTTCTAAGGAGGCCGCCAAGCAAGCTGTGTTGTTCAGGCGGGCAGCCGATGTGCTTGAGCTTATGCAAGAGGTGCTGGTAAAAGCTGAGGAGGCATTGGCCCGAACGCCAGAGCAGCTTCCTGTATTGAAGCAGGTCGGGGTTGTTGATGCAGGAGGACAAGGGCTAGTCTGCATTTATGAGGGCTTTGTAACAGCTTTGCGGAGTGGAAGTGGAAAATCCAATTTCACGGATAGCTTTATGAGTCCGGAAATTGGTTCAGGAACATATTCAGAAAGAGCTTCTTCCGCACCGCCGGCTTTTTCTGCAATGAATTTGGCCCAGGAAGCCCACCAGCTGCAGGGGAATCGTCCGGTACAGGCGCATCTGGCTACAGAGGATATTGAATTTGGATATTGTACAGAATTTATGCTGACGATTGCGCCGGGCAAGACGCCTGGACAGCCATTTGCCGAGGATATTTTCCGCAATCAGCTGGAGAAGCTGGGGGATTCGCTTTTGGTAGTGTCTGATGAGGAATTGGTCAAGATCCACATTCATGCCGAATACCCAGGTGAAGTGATGAATCTGGCGATGAAGTATGGCGACCTCAGCAGAATTAAAATTGAAAACATGCGCGATCAGCATACACATATTTTGGAAGGTACGGCGCATAGCGCGAGCCCGGGCGGCACGACAGCACCTGATCTGGCCAAAGAACCACTAAAGCCTTATGGCTTTGTTGCAGTGGCGATGGGCGAAGGTATTAAGGAGATTCTCACAAGTGTCGGCGTTGATGTAGTTTTGTCCGGAGGACAAACGATGAATCCGAGCACGGAGGATCTGGTGAATGCAGTGCAGCGTATCGATGCGCAGACTGTATTCATTCTGCCTAACAATTCGAATATCATCCTGGCTGCGCAGCAGGCTAAGGACATAGTGGAGGGCAAGACGGTCATCATTATTCCCTCCAAATCGATTCCGCAAGGACTGGCCGCGATTCTGGCTTTTCAAGAGAACTCGGAACCACTTGCCAATAGTGAAGCAATGACTTCCGCCATCGGACGCATTAAGAGCGGACAAGTCACTCACGCTGTACGGGATACACAGATGGATGGTATCGAGATTAAGCTCGGGCATTTCATAGGTATACACGATGGCCGCATTGTAAGCTCTGAGCCGGCGCTCATGGATGCAAGCAAAAGGCTGCTGCAGGATATGATTGAAGAAGGCTCCGAAATCGTGACTATTCTGACTGGTGATACAGCTAAGGAAGAAGACATGGAGGAGCTGGAAGCTTTTATCCAGGAGATGTACCCGGAGCTGGAAGTTGAGCTCCATTCCGGAGGGCAGCCAGTTTATCCTTATATTTTCTCAGTAGAATGAAATTTGATGGAAGGAGTGGGTTCAAGTGAGCAGCATTCGTATCGTCACTGACAGTACGGCAGATATTCCTTTAGCTGTACGGGAAGAGCTTGGAATAGAGATGGTTCCGTTGAAAATTCATTTTGGCAGCGAAACGTTCCTGGATGCAGTGACGCTGCAATCAGCATCTTTTTACGAAAAGCTGGTATCCACGGCGGCACTTCCTACAACTTCCCAGCCTTCTCCCCTTGAATTCATGGAGGTCTACAAAAGGCTTGCTGAAGAGCCAGGTACGCAAATCATTTCGATTCACCTATCGTCCGCGCTAAGCGGGACCTATCAGTCGGCTGTGCTTGCCGGAAACATGATGGAAGAAGAAAAGCTGGGCAAGGTGAATGTCGTAGATTCCTTATCAGCTTCATATGGGATTGGCGTATTAGCGGTAGCAGCGGCAAAAGCTGCAAGAGAAGGACACAGTGTAGAGCAAATACTGACGCTAATTCAAAATATCAGAAAAGATTATAAAATTTATTTCCTGGTCGATACATTGTCCTATTTGCAAAAAGGGGGACGAATCGGCAAGGCATCTGCAGTACTAGGCTCGCTTCTTAGTATTAAGCCCATTCTTTCAATCGACAAAGATGGCGTTGTGGCCGCGATTGATAAGGTGCGGGGGCAGAGAAAAGCGATGGCCCGCATTATTGAGCTTATGCAGGCGGATATTCCTGGCAAAGCACTGCATCTGGTTATCGCCCATGCCAACAATCTGGAGGCGGCAGATCAGCTTCGCGGGCTGATTGAAGACAATTTTGAAGTGCTAAGCGTGGAGTATATCATCCTAGGTCCGGTTATCGGTGCCCATGCCGGACCAGGAACTTCGGCTGCGTTCATTAAACCGGTGTAGCGCAATGGATCTGAATCTGATACTAGTACGCGATGTCCGTGGAGTTGGCGCCCAGAAGGTTGAGGAGCTCAACGCTATGGGCATTTTTACGGCTGCAGACCTCATTGAATATGTTCCTTTTCGCTACGAGGATTATACAATTAGAGATTTAGTTGGAGTGAAGGACGGAGACCGGATTACCATACAAGGGAAGATCGTTGGCGAGCCGGTACTGCAGCGTTATGGAGGCAAGTCCAGGCTGTCTTGCAAAGTTATGGCCGACGCTTTTTTCATTACTGCCGTTTGGTTTAACCGCCACTTCTTGAAAGAAAAGCTGCAGGTGCAGCAGGACATTCTGCTTACGGGTAAATGGGACGGACGACGCATGCAGCTGACCGTTTCCGATTCCGAATTTCCTGGTCCAGGGGCTACCAAGACGGGAACTGTGCAGCCGGTCTATTCTGTAGCAGGCTCGCTTACCCAAAAATGGATGCGCAAGGTAATCAAGCAGGCATTAACGCAGTATGGGGCGATGATTAGTGAGGTTTTGCCTGCTTCACTGATCCGAAAGTATGGCTTTATGTCCAGGGGAAAAGCATTAGCTATTGTGCATCTGCCGGGTGATATCCATGAAGGGCAAAAGGCCAGAAGCCGCATGGTGTATGAAGAGCTGTTTCTTTTCCAGCTAAAGCTGCAAGCTTATAAAGCTGTCAACCGCCGCCGTGCGGATGGCATTGCCCAACAGATTGAATTGCCTGGCGTCCGCGCGTTTGTGCGTTCATTGCCCTTTCAGCTGACGGAATCACAAAAGCAGGTCATTGCGGAAATTTTGCAGGATCTGCAGCAGCCCTATTGTATGAACCGGCTGCTGCAGGGAGACGTTGGTGCAGGGAAGACGGTTGTTGCTGCTGTTGCCCTCTTCGCGACTATTAAGGCTGGCAATCAGGGGGCATTGATGGTGCCTACAGAGATTCTTGCCGAGCAGCACAAACGTTCACTGGACAAGCTGTTCGAGCCGCATGGAGTGCAGATCGCTCTGCTCACGGGAAGCTCCACTGAACGTCAGCGAAGAGATATACTAGCCGCTTTGCAGACGGGGTTGGTTGATCTTATTGTTGGAACTCATGCGTTAATTCAAGAGGACATCTATTTTCGCCAGCTGGGTCTTGTCGTAACGGATGAGCAGCATCGTTTCGGTGTGAATCAGCGCAGTATTCTACGCCGTAAAGGGATGAATCCCGATGTTCTGGCTATGACCGCGACGCCGATTCCACGTACACTGGCCATTACGGCATTTGGTGATATGGACGTCTCCACACTGCGTGAGCTGCCCAAAGGGCGCAAGCCAATCAAGACGTATTGGGTGCGGGAATCCATGATCGAGCGGGTACATAGCTTTATCGATAAAGAGGTTGCAGGCGGACGGCAGGTGTATGTGATCTGTCCCCTCATTGAGGAATCAGAGAAGCTGGATGTCCAGAACGCGATTGATGTTCACCTGCAGCTGCAGCAGCATTTTCCACGTATGCGAGTCGGGCTGCTGCATGGACGAATGAGCGCTCAGGAAAAGGATGCAGTGATGCAGGGCTTTAAGGATGGTATCGTGGAGACTCTCGTTTCCACGACAGTCATTGAGGTTGGCGTGGACGTGCCGAATGCTTCGCTGATGGTCATCTATGATGCCGACCGCTTTGGTCTCTCACAGCTGCATCAGCTGCGCGGCAGAGTAGGCCGGGGTGAGCAGCAGTCGCACTGCGTGCTTATCGCTGATCCGAAGACAGAGGTAGGCAAGGAACGTATGAAAGCAATGACGGAGACGACGGACGGCTTCGAGATCGCCAGGCGCGACCTGGAGCTGCGTGGACCGGGAGATTTCTTCGGCACGAAGCAGAGCGGACTGCCCGAGTTCCGGCTCGCCGATATGATGGTCGATTTTGCTGTCATGGAAGAGGCTCGTGACGATGCTGCAGAGCTAGTAGCTGAACAAGCCTTCTGGACTGGAGTGGAGTACGCCGGGCTGCGGCAGTATTTGCAGCGTCAGCAGGTGTTCGACAGCGATGTACTCGACTAAAGCAATCATCTATCTTTCAATTTCCTTCAAGATGTAGGAAGAATTCCGCGACCTCCCTCATAGACTAGAAGAGGAGAGGGATCGGAGGTGCTGAAAGGATGAAGGTTTATGAGAAGTATGGGATAGATCCTGTTTGGGTAGAACGCGTAAAGGTAAAATTTAAGAACCGGGAAACCAAGGAACGAGTCAAGCAGATTTTGCATGGTGTAACGGCTCAAGATTTGCAGAATAAAGCCAAAATCAGCCGATTGCTGGGTGCTGTATCTAAGGCGCTTGGAGAAAAGCTTAGTGAAGAGCAGAGTAACACGATTATTGATTTTGTTATTTCGCAGCAAATTGATCCGGCAAATCCGTTTCACAAGATAAAGCTGTGGAATATGTTTCGTTAACTATGCTTCATTATCTATCTTTCATTAATTAGGCTCACCAGCTGCTTGTAGGGTTTCAGAATTTGTGATAAAGTAATAAAAAAATAGTACACGATGAAGAAGAAGAGTACACGTTAGGATGGCTTCAGAGAGCTGATGGTTGGTGTGAATCAGTGCTGGAATAACGTCGAATGGGCTTCTGAGTGCCGATCCGAACGGGCAGTAGGAAAGGCGGATAGTCTCACCGATACAGGAGACAGGGTATCGTAAGCGTCTTGGATGCTTGCTGTACCTGTAGAGAGAGTCAGCTTGGCGACAAGCTAACTAAACAAGGTGGTAACGCGAATTCAACTTCGTCCTTTTAAGGGACGGAGTTTTTTTATATTGGAAAGGGGGTGATGGCCATGGATGATGGCTGGTGCTGGCGAAACATACTTTCAGTAGAAGCAGTTCAATTCTGGACATATCATTTTTCGAGGAGGAAGTCTTATGAAAGAACGTGTATTAACTGGAGACCGCGTTACTGGCAAGCTTCATCTTGGCCATTACACCGGGAGCTTGAGAAATCGGGTAAGTTTGCAGGAGCAGTACGAATCCTTTGTGATGCTGGCTGATGTACAGGCACTCACAACGCATTTCGATCACCCTGAGCTTATTAAAGCTAATCTTAGAGAAGTAGCTCTGGATTATTTATCGGTGGGCATTGATCCCGCTAAATCTACGCTGTTTATTCAATCTATGATTCCGGAAATTGCTGAGTTGATTGTTTATTTCTCAATGTTTGTGACGGTCAATTCCTTGCGTCATAACCCTACGATTAAGTCGGAAGCGAAGCAGCGTGGCAGCACGGATATGTACTATGGGTTTCTCGGTTATCCGGTCAGTCAGGCGGCTGATATTACGTTTTGTAAAGCGACGCTAATTCCGGTTGGGGAAGATCAATTGCCTCATATTGAACAGACGAGGAAAATTGTTAGACGTTTTAATGATCTATATGCTCCAATTTTGCTTGAGCCAAAGGCATTGGTCGGTCCGCGGCTGGAAGGTATAGATGGAAATCATAAAATGAGTAAAAGCCTTGGCAATGCCATCCTGCTGGATTCGAGCCAGAAGGAAGTGGAGGAGAAGTTGAAAAAAGCCAAGACGGATCCAAGCCGTGTTCATAAAAACGATCCCGGACATCCGGATATTTGTCCCATATATGGCTATCATGCTGCCTTTCAACCTGATATAGCTGCTGATATTCATAAAGCTTGCTCCGAGGGACAACTCGGCTGTGCGGATTGTAAAGGAAAGATTGCGAATACTCTCCATGAGCTCCTTGAACCAATGCGTGAGCGAAGACAAGTCTATAAAAGCAAGCCTGGTTATGTGGATGAAATACTACTTGCCGGAACAGGTAAAGCACAAGCAATCGCCAAAGAAACGATGCGTGAAGTGCGTGAGGCTATTGGGATTAATTATTTTGAAGATATGATTACAAGGTAGAACTGAAAGCACATATGGATGGAGGTTAAGCCAATGGAGAATACGAGGAGAACCGAGCCTGCTGTTCCTGTATATATTTTGTCCGGTTTTTTGGGGAGCGGCAAAACGACCTTTTTGACCCAAGTCATTGATTATTTTACTGCTTTGGGCAGAAAGCCTGCGGTCATTATGAATGAAATTGGTGAAGTTAATTTAGACGGTTTGTTAATCGACAGAACGGTTCCGATGGCAGAACTGCTGAGTGGATGTATTTGTTGTACGATCCGTGACGATCTGGGAATAACGCTAAGTGAGCTGCTGGCTGCCCATCAGCCGGATTTAATTTTCATTGAATCAACGGGTGTTGCCCATCCGCTTGAAATTGTAGATGAGGTTACAGATGCCAGCTTCACGCTTCCTGTGGAATTAAAATCTGTCATATCAATTGTTGATGCCCCGCAGCTGCTGCAGCTAAGCCGGACGAGTGCAGGCAAAACGTTCCTGCTTATGCAGGAGCAAATCCGCTGCGCGAGTGTGCTGGTTTTGAACAAGACGGATCTGGTGGTTCCTTCAGATTTGCCGGAAGTGGAGCAGTTGCTGCGGGATTGGAATCCGAAGGCCTATTTGGAGCAGTCCGTACATGCCCAGATCACACATGAACTTATGGAAGTATTGGAACAAAAGCATGATCAGGAGTATGAAAATGGACAGCAGCAGCGGGGACAACGGGAAGAGAAACAGCATGAGCACAATCCATGCAAGGCACATTCTTCACATGAGCATGTAATCGCGTATACGCATTATTTTGATAAGTCAATGGATAGTCATGAATTTGAGCTTTTTATAAGCAGACTGCCGGATGACATTTATCGGGCAAAAGGAATTGTAACATTTAGAGATACACAGAGCAGGTTTATGTTTCAATATGCCTATGGCGAGGTTGACTTTGTTAAAATTACTCCTCCAGACGGGGTTAGAGATGTGGGAGTGTTTATAGGTGAGAATTTTTCGAAGGAAATAATACGGTCCTCGATTTCGCTGTTATAATATAGCACACTCAATAGTACACACTTTATCCATTTAGCGCTTGCCAAATACTGCGTGTATCCTTTATAATGGAGCCATTCTTAGAACTCGGAGGTACCCCGGACGGTGAAGTAATTACGCCCAACTCAATTCTGCTTTTCATTATATGAGAAGGCAGACTCTACAACAGGTAGAGCGAGTGGGGATCGTATGTCCAAAAGGGGAGACTGATGTTCAGAATTTAAGCTGCGCGCCTGATTTAACCGAGGGCTGCTATTTAAGCTTATTCCTTTTTTGCATACAATTTCATTTGAATTCGTTCTTCCTGACTGTGGGCTGCTGCCTGCAGTTTTTTTGTATTTCAACACAAGGGAGGACATCTATATGACATTACTTATAAAAGCTACAAATCTTTCGAAGGAAGCTGCTGGAGCTGTGTTATTTACTAAGGTAAACGTTGAAGTGCACGCTGGAGAGCGGATTGCATTGTTCGGACGGAATGGGGTTGGTAAAACTACACTGCTGAATATGCTAACCGGTACTATTCAACCGGATAAGGGGACGATTGAACGGAAGCTGCCTGTCACGGAGTGGGGTTGGCTGGAGCAGCAGGTTGAGGCTTCGGATTCAATATCGATAGAGACATATGTACAGTCAGGAAGTCCTGAGCTTTATGCCTGCAAATGTGAGCTTAGCGACTTGGAGGCCAGCATGAAGAAAGCTGATACAAGCGATATGGAGAGCTTGCTGCTGCGCTACTCTGCGACAAGTGAGCGGTATATTCAACTAGGCGGCTATGATTGGGAAATTGAGGTGGAAAAAAAGCTGCTGCAGCTAAAGCTTGGACGGGAGCTTTGGGATTTGCCGCTGCATGTATGCAGCGGCGGTCAGAAGACAAGGGCACAGATGGCGCGCTTGATGGTGCGGAATCCGCAGCTGCTGCTGCTGGATGAGCCGACGAATCACCTGGATGGAGAGTCGCTGGAATGGCTGGAACAATGGCTTCAAGGGTATACGGGAACGGTCTTGTTCGTTTCTCATGATCGATACTTCATTGACCGGTTAGCGGATAGCTTGATTGAAATTACACCAAATGGGAGTAAAAAATATCATGGGGGTTATTCCGACTTCGTACGGCAGCGGGAAATTGAAGTGAAAACACAGGAGACAGAGTATCGCAAGCAAAAACAACAGCGTGAGCAATTGGAGGCTTCAATCCGTACTTACAGACAATGGTTTATTCAGGGAGAAAAGAATGCCAGAAAAGCAGAAGTGCCTATTCAGCGGGGGTATTTTCAAGCGCGTTCCGGGAAACATATTGGGCGCCTAAAAGATAAGGAGAAGCAGTTGGAAAGGCTGGAGGCGGAGCGGGTAGAGAAGCCGCGTGAAGCAGCAGGGCTGCATATGAAGCTGGAGGGGAGTGATTTCTCCGGACATTCGCTTGTGCGGATGGAGCAAGTTTCGTTTTCATTTCAGCAGGGAGCAGCTATGCTTTTCCGTGAACTGCAGTTTGAAATAGTCAGAGGGGACCGGCTGGCCGTACTTGGTTCAAATGGTGTTGGCAAAACCACGCTGTTAAAGCTGCTTATTGGCAGCTTATTTCCAACCGAGGGAATAGTCAGGCATCACCCACAATTAAAGCTCGGCTATTTCTCACAGGAGCTTGATAATTTGGATAAACAAGACACCCTACTTGACTGCTTGCTCTCGCTGCCTTCAATGACGCAAACACTAGCTCGAACGATATTGGGCTGCTTTTTATTCTCAGGAGATGATGTCCACAAACAAATTAAAGATTTAAGTATGGGCGAGAAGTGCAGAGCTGCTTTTTTAAAGCTATATTTTAGCGGAGCAAATTTACTTGTGTTGGATGAACCTACTAATTATTTGGATATTGATACGAGGGAACGCATCGAACAGGCACTTGAGCATTATCCGGGAGCGATGGTCCTTGTGTCGCATGATCGCTTTCTGATCCGTAAGCTGGCCAATAAGCTGATTTGGTTGACAGGTGATGGTCATTCCTTATTGTTCGAGGGAACCTACGATGAGTATGAACAATCAAAAAAGGATAGAAGCATAGCGCCTCATCTCCGCGAGCAAGCAAATGAACGGCGCAGATTGGAGCATTTGCTCAGCTTGCTGATGGCAGAGGAAACGCCTGATCAAGCAGCTGAACAGCTCCAAATGCACCAGGTCAGACAAATCAAGCTAAAGCTGGCTAACCTGGATTGACTTTTTCTCATAAATTTTTGGCAACTTGCAGCAGCTCTGGAACGGTTACCAGCTGGTATCCATCGGCTTTTAGCTTTTGAATGACGAGAGGTAAGGCCTCAACTGTCCCGCTTAAATCCTGCTTGTCTCCACCGCCTGAATGCTGCAAAATAATGGAACCCGGTCTTGTTTGCTGGAGAATGGTCTGCAGTACTTTGTCTTTACCGAGCTGCTTCCAATCCAGTGAATCCACATTCCAATTAACAATCAGGTAATTATGGCTGGATAACCATTTGACTTGCTGTTCGTTAATGGCCCCATATGGAGGACGTATTAGTTTGGGTGCATAACCGGTCAGCTTTTTCAAAACATTTTGGGTGCTTTCAATTTGATTCACAAAATTTTCTTGAGAAAGCTTGGGATAGAAAGCATGATTATAGGAATGGTTTCCAATAATATGTCCTTCACGGACGATTCTTTGCACAAGCTCAGGATGAGAGCCCGCTTTAGTTCCGACAAGAAAAAAAGTTGCTTTCACATGATGAAGTTTAAGTACGTCCAGTACTTGAGGCGTAAATTTGGAGTCAGGGCCATCATCGAAGGTTAGAGCTACTTTTTTCTCCTTCGATGATCCTCTAAGCTTAAGGATGTTTGGGTATTTACGCACAAGCTCTGTAAGAGTAAGGCTTCTGGCGGCTGCTTTGCGTTTGCCTTGGTTTTGATGAACGGGTACAGAAGGCTTTTTAGTTGGCTCCGGCTTCCTCGAATGTTTACTTTGTACAGTTGTTTCCTTAGCTGAAGGCTGTGAAGGGGATGGCTTAGAAGTGGACTCCACAGAAAGTGTTGGTTGAGGAGCCGCTATTCCCGGTTGCGGGCCGGGCTGCAAATTACCCGCTTCAGCTGTTGAGATCTGCAGGGGGACAGGAACAGTGGTCTGTGCTTCCTCCTGCATATCATGTTGAGGCTTGTTTACAATCATACCGCAGCCAGATAAGAGAATGGCGCATATGGTAACAAAGGAAACAAATATAAGCAGTTTTTTCATGAAAATCCCTCCGTGTAAAGCCTGTGCTAGCTTATAGGATGGGCTAGGGGAGGGCAGAATATCCAAGTAAATAAAAACAATTACGGCTGTTTAATAATGCTTATGTACATATTTGTATGGCTTTTTTGGGTATTCCCTTGTTCTCTTGCGGGTAGCCCAGAGCCGCGTTGAAAAACCGGCATCCATGAAGGGAGTAGTCCATTCGATTGTGGAGATGTCCGAAGCACCAAATTTTGTTTTTAATAAAAGGGAAATAAGGGGCTCCATCAAAATAATAAAAGCTTGTTGTCAGATCGAGCTTGCGGCTGAGAGGGGCATGACTCCAATCCGGAGAAAAATGTGTAATAATCACATCGGAGTGGGGAAGAATACGTAAGAGCTTACTCTTTTCGGCGTAAAACATATCTGTGGTTGCTCGTGTGATTCCGCGCGTACATACAGCATCGTTGGATACAGCTAACCAATGCTTGTAGATTTTGGCATAATTAGAGTTTAGGATTTGAATCCCGTACTGAAAATCGTACCACATACCGCATCCGCCGTAGCTGATTCCATCAATAGTAATAATATCTCCATCCAACATATAAACGTTAGACAAGCTTTGAGCATATTTTTTCATTTCAGTAAATCTATTGACCGAGTCATATGCATAGGAATATCGAGTAGATGAAGACTCCATATAATAATCATGATTGCCAGCAACCAAAAGAATATAAGAATAGTAATTTTTGAGCTCCTTAAGCAGTTTGTAATTTTGTTTGTTTCTATGACCCAGATCACCCGCTATGATGAGAACTGCTGAGGGGCGTTCGGGCAATAAGCTTGCAGCGAATGCTTGGAGGCTCTGCTTCTTATTAAATATGTGCCAACCGGTTGTGATCCAAAAGTCAAGATGAATATCAGATATAAGATCGAATGTGGGCATGAACGTTCCTTTCCATTAGAAAAAAATAAGACTGGAAATGTGTAAAGCAGTGCTTTTATGGGTAAAGAAAGATAAGGGACTCTCAGTCCCAAAAAAAGGATGAGTATAAACAATAAATATAAAGGAGCTGAATTTTATGTCAAAGCCTATTCAAGCTTATTTTAGCACAGAAAGTGATGCTGAAAGCGCAAGGATTTCTCTAATGATTTTTAATATTGATCTTTTGGAGGTAGGTGAGCTCGGGGATGGCCGCCCTGAAGGAGTAAGATTTGTAGTTCCGATAATTGCTGGATCAGGGAGTGGTATAGCTACTGGTACAGGAATGGGGACCTTGGGTGCAGATGCAGGAGCAGTTGGAACTGCTGCGAGTACCACACCGGTAGTTGGCGATTTGGACAAAAATGAGCCGATAGATTACGATAAACTGCGCTATGTACTTTCAGGCAAAGTTAGAGAACAGGACTATCCAGAAATTGTTAGAATTATTCATCGCAATAAGGGACATGTGCAAGCGTTTGACTAGTGTGGTGTAAGATTTGAACTTAAATGCAAAACCCCCGTGTAGGGGGTTTTGTGATGTTTATGATGTTTGTATTAGCTGCTCAGCTTTGTTGTCCGTAATAGAAGGTAGGAACAGCAGAGATACGCTGCTGCTGATGGGGATAATTCCAAGGATGCTGCTGGCTGGTGTGGGAAAGGGTATGTGGGTGATATGGATGATGCCACGGGTTAATCCAGTAGGGATGATGTATAGGATGAAAGCCATATTGGTGAAAAACATGTTGTTGTCCATGGTGTCCTTGGTGCCACTGGCCTTGATGTCCCTGCCCTTGGTGTCCTTGGTGCCACTGACCCTGATGCCCTGGGTGCTGCCATCCGCCATGCTCATCATGATGGCCCTGGTGATGGCCTTGCTGATAATGGTCATGAGTGCCAGACTGTGGAGCTTGATATGGGGCAGATGAAGGTGGGCGGGATAAATCGAATGCATCGAATGCATCGAAGGCTTCTGCAGCGTTTACTAAATTGGGATCTTCCTGCGTCATGAAAATTCTCCTCTCAATTAAAAAGCATACAGTAGCCTATGCTCGAAGGAGACTTAAGGGCACTTATCCCGGTAAATTGGGCTGAGGGCTATTTTCTAAATAGGTTCAATCAATTTTGGCGCCATAAGACCGCAAAAAAGTAACAGCTTGCATCATATCCATCCGCGCACCCTTAACGTCCAATGCTTTGAAGTCAATGCCATCAAGTATAGCACCTCTTAAATCTGCACCTTGCAGCCTCACTTTGCCGAGCTGCGCTCTTGTTAAATCTGCATGTCTGAGGTCCGCCTTTTCGAGATTGCAGCTATACATATCAGCTTCTGTTAATCGAATGCCGCGCAGGTCCTGCTTGGATAAATCCGTGTGCCGCAAATTTACATAAGACCAGTCGCCGCCGCGGATTGTGATTCCATCCATCTGAGACTCAGAAAAGTCGGAGCCGATCATCTTGCATTCCTCAAACTTGGAGACAAATAGGTTGGCCCCCCGAAAGATGCAATTCGTGAAAGCAGAACCGTTATGCAGAGAAGCATTAAACATGGCTCCAGTAAAGTCACAAGCTATGAAATTGCAGCCTGTTGTAAACACCTCTTCCAAGTGGGTACCCCGAAACCGGCATTTAGTGAAGGTGCAATTGCGCAATTCTCCTTCTCTTTGGTCGGACTGGCTGAAGTCTGTTTCTTCATAATGTTGATCTACATGCTGGAACATATGTGGCAGCCTCTTTTCGATATTTTTATCTATGGATTAGGTCTGACGAAAAAAACGTACTGATGTTTCCATTTTAACTTATTTGGAACATAATTTCGAATGTCGAGTTGTGAAATATCGTACATAATTACAAGCATCGCCAATATGGCGCTAGATAGCAGTACACATGCTTTTTCCAATTCTTTTATTGACTTGTTCAACAGCCATGATATAATCTCTTGATGAGCAATTAAGGGAGGAATAACTTGATGAACAAGGCACAAACGACAACGGCTGCAGCTGCGACTACGGTCTATCCTATTTTATTTGCAATCAGCATTGTTCATTTATTGAATGATTTAATGCAATCGACGATTTCGGCTCTTTTTCCTATTCTTAAAGATTCGCTCAGTCTGAGCTTTGCACAGATTGGATTGATTGCTTTTGCGATGAATATTACGGCATCATTTTTACAACCACTGATTGGGCTTTATGCAGATGCTCGTCCTAAGCCTTACATTCTGCCCTTTGGGGTAGGCTTTACCTTAATCGGGATTATTGCACTGGCATTCGCTCCAAATTTTGGCTGGATTCTTATTGCCGTTATGTGTGTAGGGATAGGCTCAGCGGTATTCCATCCGGAATCCTCCAGGGTAGCTTATTTAGCTGCGGGAGGCAGGAGAGGACTTGCCCAATCCATCTTCCAGGTTGGCGGCAATTTTGGGAGCGCTTTGGGACCTATTATGACGGCCATCATATTTGTACCCTTAGGCCAATTTGGTGTTATTTGGTTTGTTTTTGCAGCTGGAACAGCGATATGTATTCAATTCTATGTGGCTGGCTGGTACAGCAAGCAGAATCTGCTGCCGCGGCAAAAAGCAAAATCGAAGGCGGTTCAGCACAGCGGCGGTCTGACAAAGCGGCAAATTGGGTTTGCCATCGCGATTTTAATCATGCTCGTCTTTTCTAAAAATGTATATATTTCAAGTATTACAAGCTTCTATTCCTTTTACTTGATCGGAGATTATGGAGTTACGGTACAGCATGCCCAGCTTTTTTTATTTGCTTTTTTAGCTGCGTCTGCTGCCGGGACTTTTTTGGGAGGGCCGCTTGCGGACCGCTTTGGAAGGCGTAACATCATTTGGATTTCGATTATGGGTACAGCACCGTTCTCGATATTATTGCCTTATGCCAGCTTATTCTGGTCGGGTGTACTGTGCATTTGCGCTGGATTTGTGTTATCATCGGCCTTTTCGATTATTGTGGTCTATGCGCAGGAGCTGATGCCAGGTAAGATCGGGCTAGTATCGGGATTATTTTTTGGTTTGGCCTTTGGGCTTGGAGGTCTTGGTTCAGCACTGCTTGGTTTACTTGCGGATGCAACAAGCATAGCCTTTATTATGAAGCTGTGCGCATTTTTGCCTTTGATCGGCATTCTGACGGTGTTCCTGCCCAAGGATGAAGCTATAAGGGGCAAGGCGGCATAAAACATAAATGAAGAAATGTGCAGTAAACATAGGGAATACAAAAGGAGCGATTAGAGCATGAATGTCAAGGATGCTATTTTAAGCAGGCGGAGTATAGGAAGAGTTAAACCGGATGCTGTTGATCCCAAGCTGATCGAAGAGCTTCTGGAAGCGGCTGTTTGGGCGCCAAACCATCGGAATACGGAGCCGTGGCGCTTTATTGTTATGACAGGAGAAGGAAGAAAGGTGCTTGGGCGGGCTTATGGAGACATTGCCGCAGAAGAGGCTGATGATAAGCTGTCCGAGGAGGAGCTGCAGCTTCTATACAGTAAACAGGAGCTAAAAGCTTTGCGTGCTCCAGTCGTTATTGCTGTTGCAATGTGCCATACTCCAGGCTTAGTGGTGCCTTGGATCGAAGAAATTGCCGCGGTGCATGCGGCTATTCAAAATATGCTGCTCACAGCACATGCATTAGGTCTTGGTGCGATTTGGCGAACGGGAGATCCGACTTATCATCCGAAGATGAAAGCAGCCTTCGGTTTTCAAGGTGAGGAAGAACTGGCCGGCTTTATCTATGTTGGCCATCCGGAAGTTCCGGCAGGACAGGGCAAGCGCAGTGAATTCCAGCAAAAAACGGTTTGGCTAACTGAATAAATCTGTTTTAAAACGCCGGCTTCCTCTTGAATGGAGACCGGCGTTTTTTCTTTATTTTTGATTGGATAAGCGGACAAAGCCGGAGAGCGGGACAGCCTCACCAGTCTGGTCATGATAAAGTGAATGATCTTGGATATGATCGATGTACAGCACTCCGTTCAAGTGGTCAATCTCATGCTGCATGCAGCGGGCAGTGAAGCCCTCTGCTTCCAGATAAACGGTCTCCCCGAGTCTGTTCATCGTTTGGAGACGAACATAATTGGCTCTCTTTACAATCCCTGTGTAATGGGGTAAAGACAAGCAGGCTTCCTGGCCAACCTGCTCACCGCTCATTTCGAGAATTTCTGGATTGATAAGCTCGATCAAACCATCCCCGCAATCCATCACAACTACTCTTCTAAGTATGCCTACCTGCGGAGCCGCTAGTCCGGCACGGCCATCGGTAGCATACAGGATTTCTCCCATTTTATCAAGCAAGCTTATTATTCTAGGATTCAATTCAGTTACAGGTTTGGAAATTTTCCTTAGAATGGGATCTCCAAAGGGAACTATGTTCTGTTGAGTCAAAGCCGTCAGCCTCCAGTTTTGTGGTTTGAATCTCTCAAGCGCCTTTTATCTTGTTAGGTGTATGGACCCATAAATCGTTGGGTGTACAATCCAGTGCTGTGCATAAAGCATCTAATGTTTCAGCCTTCATTTGTTTCGGTTGGCCTAGGAGCAGTGCGCTTACGGAAGGTGCAGATAATCGATAGCCGCTTTTTTCCTGTAACAAACGTGCTAAATGCGCACCTGACCATATGCCCTTGTCAGTCATTACCTTGCGCAGCATCCATACAAGTATGACATCACCCGCTTTCTCCTGAATTAGGCAGCACGTTAATATATTAGGTAACACCTAATATATCAGAAACAGAAAATAAAATAAAATACTTTTTCTCACTAGGAGAGATATTTTTGATGATTAACTGAAAAACATTATCCAATAGTTCGTACCGTTGATGCTTTTATAAAGTTTGCATAATCGATAACAACAATTCGATCTCTATTATCGATTCGGAAATTTTTCCATCTTGGTTCATTATTTCTTCTGTTAGTTAAATCATTTGGTGTTATTCCTGCACTTACAAATTCATCTTGCAATTTATATACTAGATCCTTATTTTTTTTATTTTCTGAAGACGACCCCATGATCTTCTCCATTATGCACCATCCATGACCATGGTCTACAACTTTGGCAAGATGATTTTTGATGGTGGGCAATGAGGATTCATATAACATGGCTTCTGATTTATTATCTTTTATACCTTTATTCGAAAAAGCAATTTTCAATACATAGCCGGTTTTTAGGTCAAAAACAATTCTACTTCTTCCTGTACCAATTACTTTATAAGAAATTTTTAACTTCCGCAAGGCATGATTACGACTGTACTTCTTTAGCTTATGATGCATTTCCTCTACTTTTTTAATCCACTGCTCAATTGTAACCAGATCACTTGGTTTTAAATATTTTTCACCCATTGTTACCTTCCTCTCTGAAACTTAATCTATCATAAGTATCGTATTCAAATGAAATTGGAATGTTCATATTAAAGATAGTTTAGTATTGTCTAATTCTGAAGTAGTAGATTTGTAAACCAATCTATCACACTCTACATCCAGAATTACAAATCTTTTATTGTTATAACAATATCAACTCATACACACACCTTTTATATTAATTTGAATATCCTAAACTATCTTTTGTAACTAATTCTTGAAATGGTGGTGACTTGCGTGAAAGTAGATTGGCTGATTGTCGGTGCTGGATTTACCGGAGCTACTTTGGCTGAGCGGATTGCTTCCCAACTGGGCCAAAAAGTATTATTGGTAGACCGCAGAGATCATATTGGAGGCAACTCTTACGATTGCTATAATGAGGAAGGCATCTTGATCCATAAATATGGATCGCACACGTTTCATACCAATTCATCTATGGTGTGGAACTATCTTTCTCGCTTTACAGAGTGGAGACACTATTTTCATAATGTGCTTGCCGTAGTGGATGGTAAGAAAATCCCCGTTCCATTTAATCTAAACAGTATATATGCTCTTTTTCCCAAAAAGTATGCAGAAAAGCTTGAGGAATTGCTTATCCAACATTATGGTTACGGAGTGAAAGTACCCATTCTAAAGCTTAGGGAAAGCGCAAGCGGAGACCTTAGCTTTTTGGCTGACTATATTTATAAAAAAGTATTTTACCACTATACCCTTAAGCACTGGGAGCTCAACCCGGAAGAGTTGGATCCGTCAGTCACTGCACGGGTACCGGTGTATATTAGCAGGGATAACCGCTATTTCCAAGACACCTATCAAGGTATTCCAAAGCATAGTTATGCGACTCTCTTTAGTCGAATGCTAAACCATCCGAATATTAGGGTACTCTTGAACACGGACTATAAGGAGATTATCGGAGATATCAAGTTTAAGCGGATGATCTACACCGGACCTATCGATGCTTTCTTTGATTACAAGCATGGAACCCTTCCGTACCGTAGTCTTCGCTTTGACTTTGATACCTTAAATCAAGAATATTTCCAGGAGGCTGGAACCATCAATTACACCAATGAGTATGAATTTACTCGCATTCTTGAAACAAAGCATCTTACTGGTCAAATCTCCCCAAAGACAACTATTACCTATGTTTACCCTCAACAATATAACCAGCAAAGCGAACCCTACTACCCTGTTCCACGCGCAGAGAACCGGCAGCTCTACAACCTATATGCAAAGGAAGCAGAACAGATTAAGGATAAAGTGCTTTTTGCTGGCAGGCTGGCGGATTATAAATACTACAATATGGATCAGGCAGTGGCACGTGCATTAACACTGTTTAAAGAAATCGCGGAAAAACGGAGTTAATCTCCCGGAGCTGATGGACGTAAGAGACACTCCAATACTAATTTAAGAGGTGAGGTCTTATGATTTGCTTTTCCTTGGTAGCCCATGAAAATGAGAAGGCTGTATGTAATCAAGTAGAAAATATTCGTCGTTTTATAGGAAGTGATTTCATGATTGTTTTATATAACGGAGGCACAGATAAAGAATTTGGCAAACAAGTTTGTGAAAAGTACAATGAAGTAAAATTGTGTCCTTATAGCAGACCCTTACAATACAGAAAAACGGGTAGAGTCTTATATGACGTGTCGAGATGGCTTAAGTCAATGAATATTCATTATGACTATCTGGTCTACTTGGAGTCAGATACCATGTTTATAAAAAAAGGGTTTAAGAATTACCTCTATAAAGTAATGAGGGGATACGATTTTATTGGGCAGCACTGGAGAAAGTACAAGCCTAGCAAAGATTGGCCTAGATCTCCTGGGACGAAGACGATGTTTAAAGATTGGAAGCGATGGGAAAAATATTTTAAACAAAACCATTTTTATAAAACATCGAACCCCTATCAGACCTATAGATATGAAATGATTCAAAAAATCTTGGAAATCATTGATGGAGAAAAACTAGAGGTATTATTAGCTGAAAGCCCGGTAGAGTCATTAGGTGAGATGATATTTCCGACATTAGCGAAAAAATGTGGAGCTAAAATACGAGAATATCCCATATTGTTTAAAAAATATAATCGTTGGAAGCCTGAGCTTAGCAAAAATGATGTTAAGAAAGCAGTAAAAAAAGATGATTTTATGTTTGTTCACCCTATCAAAAGTAATACTGTCCGAGATTGGATGATGAAAAATATTAAATAAAGTTGACTGATATATGTGTAACTTAGTGGAGATTAAATAAAAAGAACAGGGCGTAAGCTCTGTTCTTTGGTATGATTTACGATAATCTTGGGCTAATCACAAAAGCAATACTAGTGATTTTGTTAAAAAAAATAGGGGAACAAGCTGCACCTCTTAGCAATATAATATAAAGGGAAGGTGATTAAATTGAGGCAATCAATGCTAAAATTTGTTGTGGAAGCTTTGGGGATTTATACATCTCAGCACACTTTAGTTTCAGGAACGATCGCAATCTTAGGTACTATTATGACTAATTTGTATGGAGGCTGGTCGGCTTCTTTAGAGGCACTGATGTGGTTAATTGTGGGTGATTATACTAGCGGAATATTTGCGAGTTTAAGAGAGAAGAAAGGTCTTAGCTCGGCAATTGGTTTTCGTGGGCTAGCCAAAAAAGCTTTCATTCTCTTCGTTATTTTAATTGCGCATAAGCTCGATGTAGCTATGAATTCAGAAGTTATCATGCTCGGCGCCATTTACTTCTATATAGCGAATGAACTTATTTCCGTGACCGAAAACATGGGAAGAATAGGTATACCGGTTCCCGGTTCCATTATTAACGTGATTGCCGTGCTCAAAAAGAAAGAAGAAAAAGAGAATCAGGAGCAAAATCAGAAAAAGGAAAAAGAGTGATAAAATAGCCCTGGAATAGAAGCAAGTGTCATCAAAATACTATGCATGACAAAAATGTATTATAGCTAATTTCTAACCAGATCCCTATACTGGACATAGTTCGGGGGGTGTTGAAGCTGTTAGATAAAATGGTGGGTGCTGCCCAAAAAAGAGCTTTTCTGTTGAGATTAATTGCGTATACGCTGCTTGTATCTCTTACACCTCTTTTGTTAAGCAGCTTGTTTTTTTACTACAATACCCAGACTTCACTGAAGTCGGAACTTGATAAAGCCAACTCTAGTTATTTGAACCAGACTGCAAATGCAATGGAAATGCTGCTGATGCAAACCAAGAAAAGTATAGAACAATTTATGGTGGACAGCTCGCTTAAGGATTTCGAAATGTTTCCCAGGGGGCATTATTACGAGCATAACCCAGGATCTTTTGCAGACAAGGAATTGGTATTTCTCGAACGTTACTTAAATTTAAAGAAAAAGGTTATATGGAATCTCGAAAATTTGCAATACACGAACAATTTCATAGACTCCGTTTATTACGTTGAGCGTACAAAGGGCATTGTACTTGAACCCTTCGGAGCGCATCCGGGATCTTCGGAGTCTCTTACCTTTGAAGAAGCATGGAACCGTTTACCGGAAAATATAGATGTCTATCCTTTCTTTATGAGCCTGCGAAAAATCAAGGAGCCAAATGGAAGGTGGCATGAAGTTCTGCCAGTTCTCTATAAAACCTCCAACTCCAACAATTTTATTGTGGTCAATCTTCACGTAGAGAAAATGAACCAGAAAATGATTACTGAAACCAGAAGTGAAATGTCCCGCGCTTTTCTTGTTTTATCGGATCGTGGCCATATTCTGCTTCATGATGGTGTAGAAAGCAGCTATGAAGCCATTTTGCAGGATATGAAGGATCGAACTCAGCTTACAGCAAACCTGCAACCGGCAGAAATCATTAATAAGGGGAAAAATCTGCTGATCACGTACAAAACATCCTCTATGCTGGGCTGGACTTTTGTTAATGCCGTGGATTTAAACGACTTATATAGAGGGATCGCTAATTTACGTAGCGTTATTGCTGCAGTTTCCTTGCTGCTCTTGACTGTGACTGGCCTGCTTTGCATCTTCATGTCCCGGTCCATTTATACGCCTCTTCGGAAGCTGATTACCTATATCAAGAGCTTTGATACGACTGCTGAAATAAGCCAACAAAATAATAAGCGGATTAATGAACTCAATTGGATTCAAACAAGCTGGGATCAAGCGATTGATGATAATAAAAGTATGCGTGACAGACTGAAGGAGAGTTTACCTGCATACAAAGATAAATTCCTCGCATCTCTTATCATGAATCCTATTTACAGCAACGATTACATAGAGGAACGGATGGCTTTTTTGGGCATTGCTTGCAGACAGGATCATTTAGCGCTGCTGCTGCTATTTACAGAGGACGATCAGTCGACACCTGCAGATATTATGAGTAAAAATATTACTTCTATTAAAATAATGGACACTCTTGAGGCTCAGATAGAGGATTGCGGCAGCGGCTTCGTAGTTGAATTGGCTGAGGGGTGTATCGCTATCGTGATTCATCGAGATCCGAATGATCCCGGTGAAGTTTTTTCATTTGCCGAACAGATTCGGCAGGAGATCAAAGTGGAGTTCGATATTCACTGTACGATCGGAATCGGTCGGCCCTGCCCAGGCTGGAAGGACTTGAAGGTTGCTTATGAGGAAGCGAAGGAAGCCATTCTATGCCGCAATATTTCAGGAACAGGTGAAGTTATTTACATAGAGGACGTCAGGCTGGAGAGCAGGCAAGTATTTGCCTATCCGAAGAGCGCAGAAATGATTTTACACGGGTATGTGAAAAATGGTCAGGTCGAAAGCGCCAAACAGAGCTTGGAACAATGGATCGAAGCGATCATCATGCAGGATGAAGGAATTCAATACCGGCATGTGCAAGGCGCCTTTATGCAGCTTCTCGTCAATTTGACGGACATTGCTGATAATGTTCAGCTTGACCTGAATCAATCCATGAAGATACAAAATAATTTATACGCAGTCTTACTACAGCTTAAAGATATCGAGGAAATGGCCGCATTTATCGGAGAGATAATCGAGTGCACAGCCTTGCATATTCATGAAACTTTTCAATTAAAAAGTAATCTCCACGTAGAGGAAGTTTTGAGAATGATCGATGAGAGCTGTGGAGCTGATGTTACATTAACGACAGCGGCTGAACGGCTGAATTTGAATCCTTCTTATTTAAGCAGGGTTTTCAAGGAAAGCACAGGAGGAACTTTAATGGATTATTTAACAGGTGTCCGTATAGAGAAAAGCAAACATTTATTGACAGAGAGCAGCTTGAAGATCAAAGAGATAGGTGAAAGACTTGGTTACACCCAGGCTAACTATTTTACTAAGTTGTTCAGGTCGTACACAGGCTTGACCCCAGGTGAATACCGCAGAAAGTATGGAAATAACGATCTTAAGGATCTTAAAGACTAGTGTGAGTTGCCTATAGAGCTTTATTCCTGCTGTTTTTTTGATAAATGCCAATAGTAAAAAGATTACTCTTTTCATGAGTAAGAGGCTTCACTTATGATCGAGTTGGGCGCCCGGCTTACAGGAAACATATCGTTATAGGAGGTCATGAGATGTCGAGAACTTGGTCAAGAACGAGTATGTCTATGGTTATGATGCTTGTGCTTGTCATAGCTGGGATCGGATGCTCGGCAAAGAGCACTACAAATGCTGTAGAAACGACTCAGCCGAGCAAAGTTGAAAAGGTTTACATTTATGCCAATGCGGGAAATTTAGAGGTGGCTTCCTCCTTCTCCAAGCCTGAGGAGCTGGAACTGGTCAGGCAGGAGATTATTAAAAAGTCAGGCTTCGAGATCGTTCCGATCATTCCACCCAAAGGGGGAGGGGATAAGCTAAGCCTGCTGCTTGCTTCTAATGAGCCGCTTGACATTTTTATGGGCGATGTCGTGATGTACCGCAATCATAAGGCGATCCAACCGGTTCAGAAGCTGCTCGATAAACACGGGGCTAACATTCTTAAATTGTGGCCGGAAGCCTGGTCGGATTCATGGAAAGCGTTCTCAGATAAGGAAGGGAACGTCTGGGGAATTCCGAGCGCTCCTTCCTTGGCTTTGAAGCCGGTATTTCTGAGAACGGACTGGCTGAAAAAATTAAATCTGAGTATGCCTACAACCATTGAAGAATTCGAGCATGTACTGCAGGCATTCAAGGAAAAGGATCCCATGGGAAATGGCCAGACGATTCCGCTTATTGCTCCCGTAGATGCGCTCAACTTAGGCCTCGCAGGCGGGTTTATGGATATTGGCTATGGCAACTGGCTGGACACGGACGGCAAGATCAAGCCTGCCGAACTGCATCCCGGTTATAGAGCATTTATTGAGAAAATGTCCGAGTGGTACAAGAAAGGATATATCTATAAGGAAACCTATACGCTCAGTTCTGCAGGAGCCAGGGAGCTGGTGACAAAAGGCAGGGTAGGGGCAAGCTTGATTCATTATTCCCTTATTACGAATAGCGAGCATCAGCTGCAGCAAATTGTTCCCGAAGCCAAGTATGAGGTTGCTGCTGATCTAAAAGGACCACAGGGCTTTATTCAGACTTTGCCTGATACACCTACTCTAGGATGGCTGATTAGTAAAAATTCGAAAAATCCGGAAGCGGCGATCAAATTAATCAATTGGATTTATTCTGATATCGAAAATTACAATTTATTGTTTTATGGCATTAAGGATCGTCACTGGAAATATGTGGATGAAGAAAATCATGTGATGGAACAGCTGAATCAGGATTATGCAGGTGAGTTTCTGACCGCTTCAACGGTTGCCTACATGAAAATGACATCGTTTAGCGATCCTGCGCAAAAGCCGGAGTACGATTACCTCAGTACGTACAGTGGAGACACAAGCAGGGTTAAGAAGGGCACCACGGCTGATCGTTCTTTCCTCTACGATTATAAGCTGATTTCGGACAGTCTGCCGAATCAGGCTGACATCACAAGGATGACCTATGAGGAAATCGTTAAATTTATTACGGGCGCAAGACCTATGTCTGATTACGACAAGTTTATTGAAGAGCTTTACGCGGCCGGACTGGATAAGTGGATTGAGGTCTATACGGAACAGTACAACAATGCGAAATAAGAGGATATGACTCATATTTGGCACCGCCGTTACGGCAAAATGCCTTAAGCGGCGGAATCCGCATTTAGGAGTGGTAAGGAGTGGTAGCTTGGCAGTGATGACAAAGGCAGCAGCATTCAAACCCTTGACGAAAGGGCAGCGCAAACGAAGCTTGATGAGAAAATACAGGCTGTATTATTTCCTGCTTTTCCCTGGTGTTGTATTTTTTCTTATTTTTCATTATATTCCGCTTTACAGTATTATCATTGCCTTTAAGGATGTGTCCCCTTTTGACGGGTTTCAGGGGATATTTACAAGCGAATGGGTTGGGCTTAAGCATTTCAGAAATTTTACGAATTCCTATTATTTCTGGAACATTATGAAAAATACAGTTCTCATCAGTCTTTACCGGCTGATTTTCGGATTTCCCGCTCCGATTATACTTGCTCTTTTGATGAATGAAATCAAAAGCATTAAATTTGTGAGAGTGATCCAATCCATCTCCTATTTACCACATTTTATTTCGATGGTTGTCGTTGCCGGCTTGTTAACTACATTGCTGACAACGGATGGCGGCTTTATCAATGCCATTTTGCAGCAATTCGGAATTGAGCCGGTTTATTTTCTGGGCGATAAAAATTATTTTCGTTCTGTTCTCGTCGTTTCTGGCATTTGGAAAGAAATCGGCTGGGGGACGATCATTTATTTAGCTGCTATTACAGGCATTGACGCTCAATTGTATGAGGCTGCGACCGTTGATGGGGCAGGCCGCTTTAAACAACTTATTCACATCACACTGCCTGGCATGATGTTCATTATTGTAATTATGTTTATCTTTGCTGTAGGCGGTCTGTTAAACGCGGGCTTCGAGCAAATATTCCTGCTGTACTCACCGCCTGTTTATGAAGTATCGGACATTATTGACACGTATGTGTATAGGAGCGGGCTGGAGGATATTCAGTATTCATTCGCTTCTGCAGTAGGTTTATTCAAATCAGTGCTGGCACTCATTCTGCTTCTGGGAGCTAATTATTTGGCTAAGAGGCTGGGACAGCAGGGGATATGGTAGGTGGTAACAGATGAAACCAGGCGGAGAAACGCTGGCAAGCAAAGTGTTTGCTGCCTCAAATTATACGTTTTTAACATTGCTTTCTTTAACCTTTATAGTGCCTTTTATCGTTATTCTTTCAACATCCCTGGTCAGCGAGACAGAATTGATTCGCAGGGGGAATTTTATTCTCATTCCTGAAGCGCTCAACTTCTCTGCTTATGGGGCTTTATTAAGTAAAGGTTCAGCGATTTATCAAGCTTATGCAATGACTATATTAAGGACAACAGTGGGGACTTTTCTGAATCTGTTGATGACCTCGATGATGGCATTCGGCTTGTCTCGCAACCAACTGCCTGGGCGTAACGCCGTAATTACCCTGGTGTTTATTACAATGCTTATTGAAGGGGGGCTGATACCTACATATTTGCTGATGAAGGGGCTGCATTTGCTTGATACCTTTTGGGTGATGGTGATCCCTGGGTTGATCAGTGCCTGGTATTTGATCATTATGCGCAATTTTTTTATGCAAATTCCCGAGGTGCTGCTGGAATCAGCAACGATCGATGGGGCTTCGCCGCTGCGTATTTTGATGCAAATCGTTTTGCCCCTAAGCTTGCCAACAATGGCCACGATCGGATTGTTTTATGCGGTCGGGCACTGGAATGCCTGGTTTGATGCAACGATTTATATTAACGATTCCCGCTTGCAGCCGCTGCAGGTTATGCTGCGTCAAATTGTACTCTCAGCAAGCCCTGATGAATTGAAATTATTGGTTACACCCGGCATGTCGGGCCGGCCGACTCCGCAAAGCTTGAAGGCCGCTGCTATTATAATCACGACTGTGCCAATCTTATGTGTATATCCTTTTTTACAAAAGCATTTTGTGAAAGGTGTATTAACAGGATCGATCAAGGGTTAAAAGAAGACCAGCGCCGAAGGATTCAGCTTCATGTAACAACCACTATGAATATGGGAGACATGCGAAATGGATAAACATTCGGAAGTAATGCGTGATGGAGCCGGGCGGACCGGAATAAGCAGGAGAAAGCTGCTGGCTTCACTTGGGGCTGCCGGCATCGCCCTTGCTGCTGGAGGTGCGTTCCCGATCCAAACGGCAAGTGCCAGCACTTTTGACATTATTAATGTAAAGGATTACGGGGCTGTAGGTGATGGACTTGCTGATGATACAGCTGCATTTAATCTGGCTATAGCGGCAGCTTCAGGTGGAGGTGTAGTCTTTGTACCCAGAGGTGTCTACTTGATAGACCCGTCCCCTGGAATGGGTATTGTGCTTACATCGGGCATTAATCTGATTGGAGAAGGCGACAATGCAACCGTATTGACCGCTAAACCGACAGGGGGTTCTGTGATTCGGCGGGATTTTAACCTCTTTGGTACGAATGCCTATTTGCAGGATGTTTATATTGCACATATCGCAGTTGTACTTAACCATCCTGCTACTGCCTCGTCGGCCAATTATGAACAAATAGGTTTCGATTTCCGCAATATTACGCGTAGTACGATCTACGAATGCTACGCTGGCAACTTTACCCGGGGTACTTTGGGCAAGGCAGATAATCCTTATGTGGATATGGCTCAAGGGTACGGGATCGTCTTCGGTACTGTAGCCTCAGGATATTCCTGGTATGCAGGCGGTGAAGTGAATACAGCCGAGAGATGCACGGTATGGGGAGCCAAAAAAGCGATCGTCCTGGATGATTTGACTTTGTCGCCCTTATCTGGAGCCCATGCGACGGTCGTCCAAGCCTGTGATGTGCAGCTTTGTGAGTTGGGCATAGGCTCGGAATCGCGCTACACGGCAGGTATGGTGTTCGAAAATAATACGGTTCAGTATTTGGTCAATGCAAGAGGCAGCAGTAACACGACTTATTGTTATCGGATAGAAGGCTATGGCAATACGATAAGAGGCGCGTATATAGAATCTCAAGGCAATGATTATACCCTGTACCTGGGTAGTTATTCCACAAGAAATCAAGTGGATTTGGGCTATTATTCTTCGAACGGAGCCATTACTGATCTGGGATCATCCAACCTGATTCAATATATTGACGCTGATGAAGGTACCTGTATCAAGTCGTTTAATCAGATTGTTCATCAAGAGGCATGGGTGAAATTTGATCACACCGGTACTATTCTTGGAGCAAGCGGAGTGTCAGGAGTTACCAAGATCAGCACAGGTAATTATGAAATCGAATGGACGCATGCTTTTCCAGCCGCCCATTACTCTATCTCCGTCTCCAACTCACTGGACGGATCAGGAAACGCGGCTCACACGGCTGTGGATAACCAAACTGCAGGGCAAGTTACGATCAAAACGTTCAAGCTAGGTAAAAAGGGGGTTACATTGCCTGTGGACCTGCCAGCGGTTATCGTTCATGCGAGGTTAATTTAGCGTTATTTTTAGGAGGGGAAGCATGGAAAGCATGGAAAGCTCAGCCATAGCATCAAGAGTATTTGCATTAAACGTTACGCATTTTGGAGCAGTGGGAGACGGGAAGACCGATGATACCGAAGCGTTCAATCAGGCTATTCTGGCCGCGGATGGTGGTGGGACGATAGTTGTTCCGAAAGGGATTTATTTAATAGATCCTTCACCTGGCAAAGGAATTGTGCTGCGAACAGGCATTCAATTAATCGGGGAGGGGGAGAGCGCATCGGTTCTAACCGCAAAGCCAGTAGGCGGATCTGTCATTCACAGAGACTTTCTTCCTTCTGGTCCGAACGCTTATTTGCAGGACGTATATATCGCCCATATCGGCATCGTACTCAACCATCCGCCGACAGCCTCACCCGGAAACTATGAGCAAATCGGATTCGACTTCCGCAACGTGACACGCAGCACCCTCTGCGAATGCTACGTCGGCAATTATACCCGGGGGAGCCTTCATAAGCCTCCAGGAGAAATTGCAGATATGATCCAGGGCTATGGGATCGTCTTCGGTTCAACAGCATCAAGAGGGCCAGCCTATGCCGGAGGCGAAGTGAATTCTGCGGTGAGATGCACAGTATGGGGTGCGAAAAAAGCGATTGTGCTGGATGATCTGGCTTTGTCGCCGATGTCAGCGGCGCATGCCACGGTTGTACAAAACTGTGATATCCAAATATGTGAGCTGGGCATTGGCTCGGAGCAGGCTCATACAGCAGGCGTCATTTTTGAGAATAATATTGTGCAGGCGGTAACCCGGGCAAGGGGCAGCGGAAATGCTACCTATTATTATCGATTTGAAGGATACGGCAGCAAGATTGAAGGAGCCTATTTGGAAGGCTACGGACCTGAGGAAGGAAATGCCGATGGGATGGACGCCGATCACGTTCTTTTGCTCGGGCCGGATTCGAAGAGAAACAGGGTGCATTTGGGCTACTATACCTCAAAAGGAATTATTAAGGACATGGGAACATGCAATATCGTTGAATATTTGGATGAATCCGACGGCACTTGGGTCCAAACGTATAATCAAGCGGCTCGCTAGCAGTGGTATGTTGCTTTTTGTATAGGCTGGACAGGGAAATGGTGCAGGCTGCTCCAAATTATGCAGAAAAAAAGGAGTTGTATACCCAGAACTAGAAATAGTTAGTGTTGAATAGGCAATTATATAGCAATTATACGAGGGGCTAAATGGCTTGTAACATTAAAGGTGTTAAGCCCCTCAAAACTTAACATAGAGCAGAAATTAAATATAAAAAGGGGCGCTATGGATGGTTTTCAAATGGAGAAAGGCTCAGAGAAGCAAAAACCTGCCGACAAATTTCTATGCGAAGCTCATCTTTTACATTGTCATGATTGCCATACTGCCTATTCTTATTGTAAGCACACTGTCCTACTTGAATGTTAAAAAAGCACTGGAAAGTGAAATGAAGACCTGGAACCAGTATGTGCTGGAAAATTCGAAAAATGCGCTGGAGCTTAATTTTAATCAAATCTTATATCAAGCCGGTTATTTAATAACGAACAATATCACGAACGAATATGAAAGCGTTTATAATTCCATCGATTATGAAAATATGGCGGTTAGCTCGTTCAAACAGGATTTGAATGGGTTAAACGAATATTTATTTTTCAAAAAAAATATGATCAAAATGATGTCCTCCATCAAGATGAACAATAAATACATTGATGATATTTATTTTTTTGATAAAGAAAAAGATATGATCTTGAATTCCGAAGGTCATCAATATAATAAAACATCCTTTTATGATCAAGATGTGTACCAAATTCAGGAGAACAGCAAAGCCATCTTTAGCCGGATGGATATAAGGACTTTAAATAGCGGGGGCATTTACAAAAATATTGTGACGCTCGTCTATCGGACATTAAATAAAAATAATACTTTTGTCGTCAATATTAATATTAGCGCATTGTTCAATAGTACAATAAGCAGCTTGTCGATTCCGCATAATGATCATTTTATATACTCTAAGGAAGCAAATAAGCTTATTAGCAGCTCGGATCAGGGTAACGAACTTATCCTTGAAGAGATGGGTGGCGTAGATCAGCTCATTGCCTCGGCAGAGAAAGACCGGATCTTGAAGGACCACTATCTGGTTTCCTGGGTGAAATCGGAACGGCTGGGCTGGTACGTGTTTAATGTGAAAGATTTAAGAAGCTATTACAATAACCTGGAAAAAGCGAGAAATCTGGTACTGCTCTCAAGCAGCCTGCTGCTGCTGTTATTTCTTGTTCTGTCTTCTTTTGTATTAAACCGGATTTATTCTCCATTTAAAAAGCTGATTCTTGAAACCTTCAATATTCAAAATAAGCTGAATGAGAACACCCCTGTTTTACAACGTTTGTTCAAGTATGAATGGATTAAGGGGACCTCTTATTCACAAGAGGAAGTGGAGCGAAAGGCGAATGAGCTGAATTGTGTGCTTCCGAAACCAGACCTGTTTGTGCTGCTCGTACAGTGCGAGGACGGAAATAATAAGGACATGCAGGAAGCTTTTGATTCATTGCTGTTATCCCGGCTTCAGGGCTTTTGTCTGGATATCGATGGACAGCTAGCTTGTGTAGTTCATATGCCAAAGGAAGAGATCAAGCAGCTGGATATGCTGGTGCAGGCAGTTAAGGATGAAGTCAGTATGCGGTTAGGCATTCCGGTTGCTGTGGGCGTCGGCAGAGCTTGCAGCAGCTTGACAGAGCTGAACCGTGCCTATATCGAAGCTGCAGAAGCACTGAAATACCGGTTTGTCTATGGCAATGATGAAATCATCTTCTTTGAGGACATTAAGCTGTCAAGCCAGAAGCATATCAGCTATCCGGTAGAGAAAGAGAAGGCGCTAAGAAACTGCATTATGACTGGCAACACGGAGGATGCTCAAAATATTCTGAAGAAAATTATTGATGAATTGACGGAATCACAAAATGCGCTAAGCTCAGCCAAATTACATCAATCATTTCAAATGCTGATGAGCGGTATTTTGAAAACCGTTGATATGCTCGGCATTGAAATTGAGGATATTTTCGGTCCGCAGACGAATTATTTCGAAACGGTGAGCAGCAGCTTAAATAAAGAACAGCTTTACCTCAAATACTCTGCTTTAATCGAAGAAATTATGAAGTATGTGTCTACAGAAAAAACAAATAAGAGCAGCAAAGATATGAGCAAAATCATCGCTTTTATCGAGGGGAATTATGATAAAGATATTTCGCTTGTGGATGCAGCGGATGTAGTAGGCCTGAATCCATCCTATGTAAGCAGGCTGATCAAGAACCATACAACGAAAAGCTTTACGGATTACGTAACCGAGAAGAGGATGAGTGAAGCTGAGCATTTGCTGAAAACGACTTCTTCGAAACTGGATACGATCAGCCAGCAGGTCGGCTATCAGAATACGTATTATTTCATCAAGGTGTTCCGCAAGCATTATGGGACGACTCCCGCGAGGTTCAGGCAGGCCTATGCTGAATCCATTCACACGCAATCAGGTGAAATCAGCTTGGATTAAGTTTGAATGAAGTTTGAATGACGCTTGAATAAAGCTTGAATGAAGCAAGATTAAGTGTGGATTTGCCAAAATGTCATCAAATGACAGGAAGAGTCATAGATGTACTATTTATATCGGGTATGTTTTGCTGTAGGCTCAGCTTGAGCAGCAAATAACGATGGTGCAGGGAGAGGATTTTAAGATGAAGGGTAACGAGTTGGCGGAAAAATTGAAGCAGCGGCAAAAAACGTTTGGTACTATGATTACGAGCATTGCCTGGCCGGGAATTATACCTATTCTCAAGAAGGGGCCAATTGATTTTGTCGTATTTGAGATGGAACATAATCATTTCGATTGGGCTGAATTAGAAGCGCATCTTAGAACGGCGCATATGTTGGATGTGGCTTCTCTGGTCCGGGTGACGGACATATTCTATTATCAAATATCCAAAGCACTGGATCTTGGAGCAAGCGGAATTCTCATCCCGCGTATCGAAAGTTTTCAGCAACTGGAGCAGGTAATCAGCATGATGAGGCTTCCGCCGAGAGGCAGGAAAGGGGTTGGCGGCTACGATTTTGCTGTCGATGACCTGATCGAGAAATTATCTGCCTACAATGATGAGAAATTATTGCTGATCCAGGTAGAAACACCGAAAGTACTCGCTGATCTGGATCAAATGCTGGAAACCGGAGAAGTGGCTGGCGTCATTGTAGGTCCTTATGATCTGTCGGTGTCACTCGGTATTCCTGGACAGTTCGAGCATCCGCAATTTATGGAAATAGTAAATGAAGTGATCCGTATATGTGATGCACATAGCATTTCCTGCGGTATGTACATGGAAGGGGAAGAACGGATCAGGTACTGGCGGAATAAGGGGATGAATGTGATTTGGTCTGGAAGTGATATGGGATTTTTTGCTGCAGGGTACAATCAGCTTTGCCATATAATAGAGCTTTTAGATGAATAAGCGGGAGAGAAGAACATTGCGTGCAGGATCATCGGAATCCTCAGATTTATTTGGGTGCAGGCTTAAACAGGAAGTCGTGGAAGGTCACAAGGTGCTGGTTTTGGAAAATGAGGCGCTTCGTATCGGTATTGATGTTGACCATGGCGCACATATTTTTCAATTTATTGATAAACGGACACAAATGAATCTTTTATATGAGGACCCTAAAGGTTTAGCGAACCATGATGTGGGAGGTTGGTATGAGCTGTTTCCTAATGCTGGTAAGGCCTGCAGCTTTAACGGCATTGACCTTTCTGGCCATGGAGATGTACGCAGCTTGAGGTGGTCCTTTCGGATCGGGCGCGAGAGCAGGGAGGAAGCAGTAATTTCACTTGAAGCTACAAGTAAAGAACTGCCGTTAAAGCTGGAAAAAACGATTACGATCCGAAAGGAACAACCAACGGCATGGATTACAGAAAAAATTACAAACTTAAGCGATAAACAGCAGCCCTATCTATGGGGTCATCATGTTACGTTTGGGGCTCCTTTCATTAGCTCGCAGTGCCGAATTGAATTGCCTGACTGCAGAGTATACAAGCGGCCGGAATATGGTAATGATGCTTCTCGACTCGCTCCAATGGCCACAGGCACTTTGAGTAAAATAAGCGGCAAGGATGGGGCACCTGTGGATATGACGTACTTTCCTTCTGAGCCATGCAGTGAGATGCTTTTTATCGATGGGCTGAGTGAGCATTGGTACCGTCTATATAATGATGAATGGGATGTAGGCTGTCTATTAACCTGGGATGGCAGTACCTTCCCCTATTTGTGGCTATGGCAGGAGAACGAAGCCGCGCAGCATGCTCCCTTCTACGGTAGAACACGGGGCATGGCGCTTGAGCCGCAAGCATCGGCCGTACCGATGTTGGCAAAAGCACTTGAGGAAGGACAAGCGCCCTGTTTGCAGGCAGGAGAAAGCCGGCAATCTTTTATTCATCTGACTTTGCTTAACGAAAGGCGGAAGAGCTAGCGGTATCAGATATACAGGTTGAAAGGGGGGAAGGGAATGCATAAGAAATATATATTGTTCATCTTGCTTTCAGTTATGATCTTGTTGAGTATGGCTTGCAGCAATGATAGTTCTAAGACAAAGGGGAGTTCGGGTACAGCAAGTGAATCGGCGGCGGTGGAAGCGCAGAAAGCTTATATTTTAACGAAGGTAGAGGCTGGAACGGAGCTGCCCGATGACAAACTTGTCAGTGCGTATATTAGGGAGCAGGCAGGCGTGGAGCCTGTATTCATCAAGCCCCCTGCTGGGACTTACGATGAGAAGCTGAACATGATGCTCGCCTCAGATGAACCTCTGGATGCATTTATCGTGGGAGACTGGACTGAATTTCAGAAAAAAGGAATGATTCGCCCGATCAATGATTTGTTGAAACAGACTCCTGAACTCATGCGAACGTATTCAAAAGAAGAATGGGAAGCCGTTACCGATAAAAAAAGCGGACATATATACGCCATTCCTTTCGCCAATACAGCCAGTGGAAATGCGCCGAGAATTCGAAAGGATTGGCTTGATGCGCTGGGTTTGCAGGTACCTGCAACATTAGAGCAATTCGAGAAGGTGTTAGAGGCATTTAAAACAACGGATAAATTCGGTGAAAACGTCATCCCTCTAGCTACACATTTAAGTGTTTCTCAAATGGACCGTGCTTTTATGGGATTGTGGACCAAGCATGGAGATCATTCCTGGGTAGATACGGATGGAACTGTAAAGCCTGCTATATTAGACCCGGGATATAAAGACTATATTGCCAAAATGACGGAATGGTACGCCAAAGGCTATATTTGGAAGGAAGCATTTTCTCAAGAATTCACGGTTATTAACGACCTTGTTTTCCAGAATCGCGTTGGCGTATTGGCTACTTGGGTTTCTGTGGGGATCGGCGGGATGAATATGCTCATGAGCTCACATCCTGAAGCGGAGTATGTATTCCTTGATAAATTTGAAGGTCCGGCAGGTAGTGCCTACTCACTCAGATTGCCTTCCCGCCAAGGGGTGGCCGTCTCTGTAAACAGTAAGCATCCGGAAGCTGCGATGACATTTTTTAATTGGAGTGTTACGAACAAAACAAATAACAATGTTATTAATTTTGGCCTGCCCAATAAGCATTGGAAGTGGCTGGAGGAAAACAAAGGCATCATTGAGCGGATTTCGGGTGCAGACAAGCAATACTCGGGTATGTATAGTCTGGTCCAAGGTGGACTAAAGATGGCTTCTTCAGATAATACTCATTTGGGCAAGCTGTGGAGCGACTTTTACAAGTATGTCTCTGATACTTCTCTAGACTTAAAGAAGCCGGGGGATTACGGCACCAACTATGATGAGGCCAAAATCAGGGAGAGCGTTCCATCAGCGGGAGATATCGATAAGTTCAAAGATAAATGGCTGGTGAAGTTTATTACGGGCCAAGAGCCTTTGACCAAGTGGGACGCATTTATCCTTGATCTGCGTAAAATGGGTTTGGACAAAATGATCGAAGAACGTACCAGACAGTATAAGGAACAGAACCAATACCATTAATAAAACTAAAACGACAGTGCCCGGTGAGGCTGCCTGTAATGAAATGAGGGCGATTTGAATTGCGGAAAATAACGAAGGATATTGTTTATGAATACAATGATAGAGCCAATATACCAACAGCTTCTGTTGAGTTGAATGAGCCGTTTGTCGTGGAGACGGAACTGTCTACAGGAGACTGGTTGAAAAGCACGGATGATAAATGGGGACCAGGTAAATCTTTAAAGAACAATCCCTGCGCTTGTATCTATGTGAACGGTGCTAAGCCAGGAGACACCTTGCTCGTCCATATTGAGGATATTGTTCCAGGACCGATAGGGCATATGGCTTTGGAAACTTATGAAAGTGTATTTCCTGATATAGCGGAATCTATTTTTGGCCCTTTATTTTCCGAGACGGTAGAAATAGCAAACGGATATGTGAACATCAGCCCGCAGATCAAAGTGCCAATTAAACCAATGATTGGTGTTATCTCGACTACTATAGCAAATGAGGTGCGGAATCATATTGTCGCCGGACCCTATGGTGGAAATCTGGACGTTCAGGAAATTTCGGCCGGGGCTACAGTCTATTTACCTGTTTACGTAGAAGGTGCACTATTAAACTTGGGCGATGTACATGCCCGGCAATCAGATGGTGAGATCAGCGCGGTTGAATGCCGGAGTGAATTAAAGCTGTCTATTGGCATTGAGACTAACAAGAAGCCGCTCGCTTGGCCAAGAATCGTGAACAAGGACTATTGGATGACAGTTAGCTGTGCAAAAACGGAAAGAAGGGCCTTCGAGCTTGCCTTCAAAGAGCTGCTGGAATGGATCTGCGATGAACGTTCGATTTCGAAAAGAGAGGCTTATATGGTTCTTGCCGCGGCGATGGAAGCGAGGTGTACGGTTTATTTAAATCCGTTCCTGTTTACTTATATTTGTAAAATTAATAAAAATTGTTTTGTGGGATAAAATCAGCCGTTCAAATAAGTCAAATAAGGTACCTATAAAGAAGCAGCCGCTAGATCGGAATTATCCGCTCATGGGGCTGCTTTATTGTTGGTGATTTTCCATTCTCCCGCATGTTTTTGCAGCACTCTTGTTATGAAGATAGCTTTCATATCGTAAGCAATATGAATAAGGATGGGGACTAACAGGCTGCCGGTTGTAAAGTAGAAATAGCCCATAATTAAGCCAAATAAGCTTGAGCTGACCATCCCGCTAACCCCTTGCATGAAATGCCCCAGTCCGAAAATAATCGTAACGATCAGAAAACTGCCCCAAGGCGAAATAGAGAGGAGATCGCGAATATAGGTGTACATAAAGCCGCGGAAAATGATTTCTTCACATATGCCCACAATGATCGAGACAAAAATAAACATAAATTGCTGCTTAGAAGTAACCGGGTACAGCTTCTCGTCATAATTCTCAGCAACCTTCTCGCGGAGCAGTTTGCTGTAAGGAAGAATAATAAGCGGGATCACAATCGTAACGATCATATATGAGATTAGAATCCATGTGAGCACGCTTGCTGTTGTGTTGAACTGTAGGGGGGGGGTTGGAACAAACAAATTGTTTATAGGGTTCAGATAAATCACTACAATGGTTATACTTATGTAAATAATATAAAGCCTCAAGTAGGATCTTTCTTTTTCGTAGTCATTGTAGCTGGAATGGAGCTTCTTAACAGTAAAGTAATTTGATACGGGTATGAAGGCGAGGATAAATAAAAAAAGTATACTTTTTAGAAAAATATGAATCTCCTCCAAGGGGATACATTCGTTGACGACCGCCTGCGGTCATGCTAGTATGGTACCATAAAGACCGATATCGGTCAATTGATTAGTACGGAGGTCGCAGGTCTATGGACATAAGCCAATTGAGTAAAATCATCATGGGAACCGAAGAAGCAGCCAAGGAATGGGATCTCTCTCAGGATCATGTCAAGAAACTTTGTCGGTTAGGAAAATGCCATGCCTTGCAAGTCGGCAGAACGTGGATACTATTAAAGAATCAGCCAAATCCAAAAAAGAATGCAGGAAACATTTAAATGAGCAAGAAATCTGGGGGGAACTTCTATGTTTTTAACATTGCTTGTTAAATTAATAGCCTCATTTATATTTGTCACTGCACTTGTGATTATTAATTTTGTTATTTTTAAAATACCGATTAAGGGAAATGATAAACAGATCGTACTGCTTGCCCTGATTGTAGGTACCACTAATTTTTATTTTAAGTTTATTTTGGATTCATCTTACTTTATGCTCATTCAGACATTGGTGTATATCATCGCTTTAACTGCTCTTAGGGGATATCCCATTCTATATGCTTTTTTGGTGTGTACGATTGGATCTCTAGTTGTTTCTTTCATCGACGTCATTGTTACAATTGGAGCAATTCGATTAAATCTAAGCACGTTGGAAGCGATGCAGCAAAACCTGGGCCATTTTTTCTTTTTCCACATGTTAACGTCTGTGGTGTATGTAGTATTGGCGTTTATTCTGTACCGAAGAAAGATTGGATTTTCATTTTTAGTACGAAAATTTTATGTCATGGAGAAATACAATTTTCTGTGGATTATTTTATTGCTTGTAACAACCTTAATTCTGATCGTTGGAACTCAAGGTTTGAAAATATTTTCATTACAAGGCTACATACTTTTATTCGTTTTATTTGGATTAGTTGGAAGTCTTATCTATGGATATAGTCAAAACAAAAAAGCACTAAGAGAACGCTATGATATTTTCAAAGAGGAGTGATATGTTTTGGGCTATATCGAAAGATTAGCAGAATATTTAGCCGTTTCCATTCACAATAATCATCCTGAATCACAGATTGCGGTTCACAAATATGTGTTGACAGCCTTGTTAAATTTGATAGTGATCATTTCTTTAGTTCTCATCACGGCTGCTTTTCTTGGCCATTTTATTGATGCATTAATCTGTGTCCTACCCTTTCCAATATTGAGATTCGTCAGCGGAGGGATGCATTTTAAAAATGAATGGCTTTGCAATCTAGTTACATCCTTTTTTATACTTTTAGCCATATACTTACCAATTGATTATTGGTATACTGGTTTTATCATTAATAGTTTCGCTGCAATGATACTGCTTATTAATACTCCCAGTGGTGCCCAAGGAACTCTTGATAAGAAATTTTATCCTATTTTGAAAGGGATTGCATTTCTAATCGTTTCATCTAATTTTTTATTCCAATCTCACATTCTGGCCACCCTCTTTTTTATTCAGTCTCTAACTACTTTCAGTTTTTCACAAAAATTAATATACCGCTTTAAACTTTAGGAAAGGAGGGAGTGACTATGAAGAAAATAGCTGCAAAAGCTGCAAACACAATTTTGAACTCTATCGCCAAACAACTAGGCAAAACAAATTGTTGGTTTGGATGCTACCGTCAAGATGTCCCTCAAGAATTAATGAAATAATTACATAGAAAAGCGGGTTTCTCTGAAGCTGAGAACCCGCTTTTATTTTTTTCATCGTTTATTGCTTCCGAAAATAGATCCCTTGAGAAATACATCGATAAGAAGGCTGTTATATTTTTTGATTTCTCTGCCGATCCGATTTAATATTTTTAAATCATCCTTTACGACACAGCGTTCCACGCCTTTTTGTCCGGAGTTGTGATGTTGGATGAGAAGATATAAGGCTGCTTCCTGACTTTCAATGTCAACGCTGGCATTTAAGAATACTCGATACATATTAGGTGCTGTTGTTTTGTACACACCACAAAAGTCGCCGAGATCGTCTACATATAGCAGCTTGATGCCTTGGTGCTTGGCTAAAAGAAAAGGGCATTGGATACCAATTTCTGCGTACATATCGTCTTCTGTATGTTTGGCAGGATCCATAAAGTCAACTCCTCAATAAGCAAAAAGTAATTAATAGAGATTGTATCATAATTATCTATGTATGACTTCCTTTTTTTCCCTCTGCTAAATCCTCTAAAAAAGTAAATTCCATAAAGCGCATAATCGATCTAATTTTCATTTCTGTTAAATTGCCCTTTTTTCTAAAAAGCTCCTCTGATTCTTTCATAAAACGATGATACAAACCTTTCTCGTCCTCGGATAATCCATCGATATGATTATAGGCAAAAGTCTGAGAGGGAAATTCGGCTCTACCTAATAAGTAATCACAGGATACGTTAAATATATCCGATAATTGTCCTAACACATCGCTGGGTGGTGGGATTCTGTCAGCTTCATAACCAGCAATGCTGGATCGCTGCTTTCCTAATTGTTCTGCTAATTCATCTTGTGATAAATTGTTTTTTAGCCGCAGGTTTCGTATTTTTTCACCTAGCGTCGTCATGGGCTGCACCCCGTCCATATATTGTAAAAATTCTAAATTAATTATACAATGTCATCTATAATAACACAACGAGCTTTGTTTAATAGCTATTCTTTTAATAGCTCAAAAACGGTGAACCCTCACGCGGAAGTGAGGGTTTTTGGCGAATTTATGACTGAAATACAGGCTGTAAAGCTTACGTATATAGGCCTAAAGGTGGATGCTTGTACTTTTTTTGCAAATTTTTTTTAGAATAAAGAGGAATTTCGCCCTGCGTATGGAATAGGCACTATGATTTATTATAGATTTTATAGTGAAGGGTGAAGGGTCTTGTTAACAAGAGGGGCATCGGAAAGCAGATGGCAAACAAGTTTGCGGAATTTGGCAGCTGATAAGCAGGAATATATAAAAATTAGTTTGCTTTTTTGTTATTTATTTTGCGTGGTTTCAGCTTCAACCATAGGAAGAACGGCGGCGGATGCACTTTTTCTCAGTCATTTTTCTGCTTCCAAGCTCTCATTGATGTATTTACCGCAAGCGGCTACGCTTATTTTGGTAGGTTTGCTCTTTCAAAAGTTTGGAAGCAGAATGCGTATTGACCGGTTGAGCCAATGGATTATTCTGATTGTTGCCTTGCTCGCTCTGGGCTCCAGGTTTCTGGTAGGGTTTGGATTCATGTGGGTTTATCCGCTGATATATGTGGGCTATGATGTGTTTAACTTTTTGATGATTGTTTGTTTTTGGCAGCTCGCCACCTCTGTAATGGACCAACGCAAAGCGAAGAAGCTCATTAATTGGGTTGGAAGCGGTGGCATTATAGGCGGCATTGTGAGCGGCTTCGGCCTAAAGTTGCTTGTTCAGCCGCTAGGAACAGCTAATTTAATCTTTTTGTATGCAGGACTGCAACTGCTCTGCTTGTTTCTTGTTATCGCAATTGTCCGGAAGGTCAACGAGCCTAAAGAAACTTTTGCAGTCTTAACTCCTTCAGCCAAGAAGCCAGTAGCTGCTAAGAAGAGTGGTAGTAAGCAGGGCACGTATTTGCAAGCAGCCCAGGGCGGTTTGTTTCGTAATGTTCCGCATTTAAAATATGTGGCAATTATCTCTGCAGCTCTTGTCATCTCGTTAACATTAGTAGATTACCAGTTCAAGGTAATCCTCCGGGGCTCCATGCAGAATGAAGCATTGGCCGGGTTTATGGGAAGCTTTTACGGTTATGCAGGGCTGTTTGCTTTAATTGTCCAGTTCTTCATTACGAGCCGGATTATTTCCAATTTTGGGGTGATGACCTCCTTATTGATTTTTCCGGTTGCTTTATTTGCCGGTTCGGTCGGTGTGCTGATGCTGCCTGTTCTGGCTCTTGCTGTAGTAGTTAAAGGGAGTGATAAAGTAATTGGCGACACGATTTATTCTTCTGTCGGACAGTTAATTATGTTTCCGATCCCGCCAAGTTATCGCAGCAGAGCCAAAAGCTTCATGGATGGCATTGTACGAAATGGAGCCAAAGGAATAGCTGCTATCAGTCTGATTGTCCTATCACCAATACTGTCTATCCAGCAGTTCAGTTTTCTTGTTTTGGGACTTCTCGGCAGCGCGATATGGGCAGTTTTCAAGGTGAAGAAGGCTTATATGGATATGTTGATGTCGACTTTGCAGACGAGGGATTATAATGTGCAGGACGCACAACTGGATGTTATGGATTCAGTCAGCCTAAAGGTTTTGGTGGATGCACTCAATAGCCCGGAAAAGCAGCAGGTCCTCTATGCCTGGCGTATTTTACAGGGGGTTCAGGGATTTGATTTAAGACCTTATGTGGCTGTTTTGCTGGAGCATCCAGTGACGGAAGTGTGCATTGAAGCACTTAAATATATCCAGCTTGAAACCCCGGAAGGACAAGAGTCAATATTGGAGGCGAAGCTGGTATCAACCGATTTGCATGTAAAATCGCATGCTCTGCTTGCACTGGCTGCTTATGGGAACGACGCCAGGTTAGACGAGATTACCGCCTACTTGCAGGACAAGCAGGTTGAGGTGAAAGCTGCGGCAATAGCAGGCTTGATTAAGTATTATGGTGTAGAGGGAATGTTTCGGGCGGTAGGAACGTTCAAGGAGCTAATAGATAGTGATCAGGAAGACGAACGGATTGCTATGGCTGCTTTGTTTGGAGCGATTGGGATCTCTAGTTTCTACAAGCCAATTGTTCCTCTACTGACAGATAGTTCCCAGCGTGTAAGACAGCGTGCGCTCGAATCGGCAGCAGTGCTAAGGGTACCAGAGCTCGTTAACTATATCGTTCCACTGCTGAATAGCAGTGTGACCAGGCAAACAGCTATTGAAGCGTTGGCCGGATATGAGGATACAGTCATCGATCTACTGTTCGAGCCTTATTGGGCAGGAGCAGATACGCCTCTTCAATTACCCAAAGTGTATGAATTTATGGGGACTCAGCGAGCTTTCGATATTTTGCTGCGAAATTACCGGTCTGCCTCAGCGGAGCTTCGAATGAATATAATTGAGTCCCTCACACATTTGCATGAGTCAGGCAAGAAAGCTGACCATCCAATCATCGAAGGACTGATTATAGAAGAAACGGATCTTTATGGATTTTTTGTTGAGCAAGGGAAAGGCTTCGAGGCTGTAGAAGGGTACAAGGAGGTTGCGGAAGCGATCCAGCATATTCGCGCAAACATCGTGGAACGTATTTTCAGCTTGCTTGGTTTGATCTACGATGTGAAAACCGTAAACGCTGTGTATAGTAATTGGAAGCATGGAGACGTGCGGCGGCAGGCGAATGCTTCCGAGGTGATCGACCAACTGCTTCATGGTGATCTGCGGGCACGTATTACACGTGTTATGTCACTTGTGACAACATCAAAAGCGATGCAAATTGATATGGGACGACTGCAATCCAGTTTAGTCCGCATGTACGAAAAGCAAGATGCCTGGTTAAATCAGTGCATCAAAGCGGTGCTTGCTCAGAATCATGGCACGGGATTGAAATTGCATGTTCCTGAAATCAGCAGAGATCCATCCCAAGACGGATTTGATGATCCCCAGCAGGCGGTCATGCAGATGAATCGTGTAGCGCTTTTGCGTCAGGTCACTCTATTTGCCGGCTTATCCGGAAAAGATTTATCAGCCATTGCTGAAGATTTGAAGGAAGTCGCAGTTTCTTCCGGAGAGATTGTTATTCAAGAGGGGGATGAAGGCGACTCGCTCTTTCTAATCCAAGAAGGCATGGTAAGTGTGCACCGCAATGGAAGCAAAATCGGAGGGCTGGCGCAAGGGGATTGCTTTGGAGAAATGTCGGTGCTTACTGAGGGATTACGCACGGCATCCGTTATTGCGGATACGGACGTTCTGCTGTGGCGCCTGGATTCTGAAGCTTTCTATGAAATTATGTTCGATAAAAAGAAGATAGCCATAGAAATGATGAAGCTTTCCTCCAGACGCTTACGCAATGCGATTACAAGGCATAGTGATTTGACGGCGGCTGCGCGCTCAACAGCCATGATTGAATCAGAGGCGGTTATGGAAAACACGGACAATGCTGCCGCTGGAAATCTTGAGGTTCCGAAGACCAAAGCTGTTGAATTGCAGCAAAAGCTGGACACAACGGATAATCAGGTGATTTTGCGACGGATTTTAGTTTTGCAGAAAATCGGCTTGTTTGCCAATTTTAATCAAGATGACTTCGTCAGACTAGCTAAAATGGTCGAAGAGGTGCCTTACGATGCGGGTGAACGGATTTGTGCTGCCGGTGAAGATGGCGAAGACATGCATGGCATTATTAAAGGAAGCGTCCGTGTTCATAGAGGGAATGAAACCCTAGCAGTTCTTGGGGAAGGTGAATGCTTTGGCGAAATGGCGATTATTGATGGGGAGCCGCGTTCTGCAGATTGTACAGCGGCTGAACCTACCCTACTGCTGATGCTGACAAGAGAGCAGGTATTCTCCTTTTGCTTCCAACGGATTGATGTGTTGAAGGGTATGATGCGCGTGTTGGCTGAACGGCTTAAGGTGATGCAGGAGAAGGGCTGAGACTGGTATCATGGAGCATCATTCGCGGAGACATTCGAACTCCATGATTAAACGGCGACCGCTTGCGCGACCGCCACTGGGAGAGGAGAAACCGGACAAAGAGCTTATGGGGAAACGTAAGCTTGCTCTATCGGTCTTCTACGACATTATCTGATGCCGATAGTACAAGCTTATACAGTTTAAGGGAAAAATATACATATGTCCGGAATAATTTTGTGCTGGGTATTTGGAATGTGGTACTATAGCTTCAGAAATCAAAGGAAAGAAAGGGAAGGCAAGGAATGAGAATTATATCCGGCAGTGCGCGCGGAAGAGCTCTGAAAGCGGTCCCGGGCATGAGTACTCGTCCGACGACAGACAAAGTAAAGGAAGCGGTATTCAGTATGATCGGCCCTTATTTCGAGGGAGGCTCGGTGCTGGATTTATTTGCGGGTTCGGGTGGTCTGGGGATTGAAGCTCTTAGCCGCGGTATGGACAAAGCTGTTTTTATTGACATCGAGAAGAAAAGCGTGGACACCGTTCTGCTTAATTTGGCGGCAGCCGGTTTTAAGGAACAAGCAGAGGTGTATCGGAACGATGCACTTAAGGCTTTGAAGCTTCTGGCCAAGCGAGGGATGCAATTTGACCTCGTTTTTCTTGATCCACCCTATAAGCTGAAGAAGATCCGGGAATTGATCGAGACTATGGAGGAATTAGCTTTACTGAGGCCAGAAGTTATCCTTGTTACCGAGCATGATGCTTCGGATGTGCAGGAAGATTCCATAGGTTCGCTGGAGCAGAAGCGCAGAGCAGAATACGGAGATACTGCCGTAACGATTTATAAGCGAATTGAGGAACATATTTAAGGAGTTGAGCTTCATGAAAAAGCCGCAGCATGATATTAGGGTAGCTGTGTATCCAGGCAGCTTTGACCCGGTTACCAATGGTCATTTGGATATTATCCATAGAGCCGCGAAGGTGTTCGACAAGCTGATTGTGGCTGTGCTGAACAATACATCGAAGAACCCGCTCTTCTCTTTGGAGGAAAGAATGAATCTGATTTCGATTGTGACAAAGGACCTTCCGAATGTAGAGGTTGACGGCTTTCGCGACCTCTTGATTAATTATATGAAATCCAAAAACGTGCATCTCATCGTTAGAGGTCTTAGAGCGGTCTCGGATTTTGAATACGAGCTGCAGATGGCCTCGACCAATCAGAAGCTGGATGAGAATGTCGAAACTTTTTTTATGACCTCTACACCAAAGTATTCTTATTTAAGTTCCAGTATTGTAAAAGAAATAGCCCAATTTCATGGGCCTGTAACTGATTTGGTCACTGTTGAGGTGGAAGAGGCTCTGAAGCTGAAATATCTTAAGCGATAGCATAAGATAACTACCAGTCTGGTTTATGCCTGTTTATGGAATTGTTTAAGCAGCAAAGCGAGTGCTATCATTGTTCCAAGCAATAGGCACCAGCCTAAGAACATTAAAGGCCAATAGCTCCATAGATTTATCTGCAATCCTAACGAATTGGAGGCTGTATGCTGAGCGGTACTAGTACCGAACTGAGCCAAACTCGGCGCAGCGCTGTTGATCAGATGCTGCAGCGGCTTCCAGAGCAGGAAGGTAAGAAGAAAGGCGGTAATGGCGTGCAGAATTCTTGCCAGAAAAAAGGGCATATACCGGATATCGGTTTGATAAATCATGCCTCCGACCTGTGCATGAACAGCTAAGCCACCCCAAGCGAGAATCGCGCTTAACAGAGCCATTTGCAGGAGAAGCGGGATGTCCTGTGTTTGAACTAACGCATAAGCACCAAGATGGATTTCCGAAATACCTGATGTTAGAAGCTGAAAGGCGCCGCTGATTCGTGAGACGGTAAGCACGTTCAGCATAACCGAAAAGATCATGATATAGCCGCCGATCAGCATAAGAGTTTGCACCGAACCTGTGACGGCATCTCCAAGCAGTTTGCCGAAGGCTCGTCCATCATGCAGATATGCGACTCTCATCGTATCCAGGCTTTTTCTCCATAGTGAAGACTTTAGTGAAGACTTTGCAGATAAGTCATTGTCTACGAGGGCATCTGCTTTCTCAGCGCGACCCATTTTGCTTCTGCTAATCAGTATGCCGACAACAACAGCGGAGAGATAGTGGACTATGGCCAGCAGCAGTCCTAATTGTGCGTTCTGCAAAAAGCCAACACCAACTATCGTTATCAAAAACAATGGGCTGCATAGATGTGTGAGTGCTACCAGGCGTTCAGCTTCTCTACGTGTTAAGAGCTTATTTTCTCTCAAGGATGCTGTAATTTTGGCTCCTGTGGGAAACCCTACAATAAATGCTGATGCCAACGCCCAGCCTCCCACGCCTGGCAGGCGGAACAATAGTCGTGTCAGAGGGTAAAATAAGACGCCTATGGCCTGTAGAGCGCCAAAACCGATTAGCAGCTCGGTCAGGATCAGATAGGGAAGCATAGAAGGGAAAATAAGCTTCCACCATAGAGTCAAGCCCTCCAGAGAGGACTTAAAGGCTGAATCGGGAAAGAGAATGATCATAATGACGAGAAAAGCCGCCATAGCCCCAAGCGCTAGGGTCACTAAACGGCTGTGAAATTGTGAAGCTCCGTTCTGCATGGTATATCACCTCATCCTGGGTACTTGCTACATTAGTACGCCGGTTATTGCAGGTTTAGACCAAGCCTCATCTAACGAATAGAGAATAACGGTTCTTAAATGAATCGGTATCGGGAGGGTAATCCTGCATGAAAGATAGCGAAGATCACGACTTTCGTGAATGGTCCAATTCAACATACCGGCATCCCAAAGATAGTCGTCTCAGGCGGTTCGTACTATCTATATTAGTTGGAATTGCAGTTATTTATCTGGCTATGTTTATTCAGCTGCCATATTTCGTTTTTAAGCCGGGGACCGCAGAGGAGATAAAACCAATGGTGTCTATAGGAAAAGGAACGGATACAGAAAAAGGAGCATTGATGCTGACGACCGTTGGCGTGACAACTACGAATGCGATCAATTACTTGATTGCGTTGGTTCACCCTTATGAGGAGCTGCAGCCCAAGAGCAGCATATTCCAAAAAGGCGAGACGGAAAATGAATATTCGCTCCGGCAGGAATACGTCATGCTGACCTCTCAAAGCAGCGCGATAGAGGCTGCCTATAAGAAGGCTGGAGTCCCCTATCAAATCAAGCATGAAGGCGTTAGGGTCATGCAGCTGATTCCAGGCTTGCCAGGAGAGAAAGTGCTGCAAGCAGGTGATACCCTGCTTCGTATTGATACTAAAGAAATAGGGGAATCGGCGGATTTGTTTGATTATATTAAAACAAAGAAGCTGGATGATGAGGTGCAAATTACATTCCGCCGCAATCATGAGGAGCTCACAGCATCTCTGGAGCTGGCTGCGCTGCCGCTGGCGCAAGGTGAAGAAACTCCCCGTGCAGGGCTTGGTATCGTACCAGCAGATATGCAGTCTATTCAAGCTGAGAATAAAGACCAGCAAGTCACTGTAGCAGCTGGGGAAATTGGCGGGCCTTCAGCAGGATTGATGTTTTCATTGGAAATTTATAATCAGCTGGTGCCAGAGGATATTACGAAAGGCTACAGAATTGCCGGTACAGGGACTATTGATGCGGACGGTATAGTTGGTGCAATTGGAGGCATTCAGCATAAAGTCATCGCCGCAGATAAGGCTAAGGCGGAGATTTTCTTTGCTCCAAAGGATATTATACCTGAGAAGCAAGCGCCGATTCTTAATTATACGACGGCTGTTGCCCGTGCCAAGGAAATTAACTCGGATATGAAGATTGTTGAGGTTGAGACGATGCAGGATGCGCTTGACTACTTAAAGGCTTTGCCTTTGAAGACTGAATAAAAAGCCGCACACCTTTGTATCTTTAGCGGAACCTAAATAGCTGAGCAGCATTTTTATTTTATCAGTGCAACATTTTCTCGTTTCAATAGTTGACAAAAGGTAAGAATACTGGATATAATAATCTTTGTTTGTTTGGGGTGATAATCATGCAGATTAATATGAAAGATCTTGCTTTACGAGGACAAACCGTGGCCTGGAAAGAAGACCTGCAGCTGAACTCGGCATTCGAGGGAAGGGCAGATATTCTTGCTCATAGCGCGGTTCATGTCGACCTTCATGCCAAGCCTATTGCTGGGGCGGTTGAAGTCAGAGGTAAGCTTACACTGGATTTGGATGTCAGCTGCGCAAGATGCTTATCTCACGTTAAGCAAACTTTAGAGCTGCCCTTTCTGGAGCTTTTTACTCAGAATCGGATCGAAGCGGAAGACGGCAATCCAGATGAATTGCCTGAGGACGTTCACCTGGTCACTGAAGATAAAGTGGAATTGGAACCGTACGTAATTGAAAATGTGGTTATGGGCTTACCTTACATACCACTTTGTGACGATGCTTGCAAAGGTCTATGTCCCGAATGCGGAGTGAACCGCAATCTTCAAGACTGCGGTTGTAACCGGGAGAAGTTAGACCCCCGGCTCGCTGGGCTCGCTGATTTATTTAAAGAAAAGTAAGACAAGGTAGTTGATTTCGCTAAAGGAGGTGGGGAATATGGCAGTACCTCAAAGAAGAACGTCCAAAACTCGTCGCGATAAGCGCCGTACTCACTTTAAATTAGTAGTTCCGGGCATGGTAAAATGTGAACAATGTGCTGAGCTTAAGCTTGCGCATCGTGTATGTAAAGCATGCGGTTCGTACAAAGGAAGAGAGATCGTAAAGGCATAATTTGGGATCTAGCACTCCATCATAAAGATGGGGTGCTATTTTTTTACTTTCTTTTTGTCCTTAAATTTAATATACTACAGTTTAGTATCTGGTAATAAGATGAGCTATATATGTAAACCTATAAGATAAGGTGGTGCTCGTCATCGAACGCCTTCCTAAACGAAAGCGGCAGGAGCAGCTGCTGCAGGCCATTGAGGCTAATCCTTTTATGACCGATGAAGAACTGATGCGTCATTTCCAGGTCAGTATTCAGACGGTTCGACTAGACAGATTGGAACTTGCGATTCCTGAGCTAAGGGAACGAATAAAAAATATGGCCGTCAAGACGTACGATCAAGTGCGATCACTGCCGATTGATGAAATTATTGGAGAGGTCATCGACCTGCAGCTCAATCAAAGCGGCATTTCGATGTTCGAAATTAGAGAAGAGCATGTTTTCTCCAGAACGAAGATTGCCAGAGGTCATCATATTTTCTCACAAGCAAACTCTTTGGCTGTTGCCGTTATCAATGATCCTATTGCGCTTACTGCTTCTGCAGATATTCGCTTTCTCCGTCCAGTCAAGCTGTATGAGAAATGCATCGCTAAAGCCTACGTACGTTCTATTTCCAAAGGCAAGGCTAACGTCGAAACAGTTACGTATATAGGGGAAGAGGTTGTATTTCGGGGGGATTTCGTGATTTTTCACTCTAAGAAGGAGCAGCACACAGAAGGAGGTAACTTGCATGCGGATAGCGATTGACGCGATGGGTGGAGATGATGCACCGAAAGTCGTCGTAGAAGGAGCGCTGCAAGCGGCTAAGGAATGGAACGACGTAGAGATTATTCTGGTCGGGGATTCCGTCGCGATCGAGGCCTGCATGACGGAAAGGCCTGCAAATATAACGATTCAGCATACGACTGAAGTGATCGGGGCCGATGACGAGCCTGTCAAGGCGGTACGCCGGAAAAAAGACTCGTCCATGGTCGTTGCAGGCAGGCTTGTGCGCGAGAAGAAAGCGGATGCGATGATTTCTGCCGGCAATACAGGTGCCTTGATGACGACAGGGCTGTTGATCGTCGGGAGGATTGCAGGCATTGAGCGGCCAGCACTCGTCTACATCATCCCAACGATGGATGGCAGTGGTGTGCTTGCCCTGGATTTGGGCGCCAATATGGATGCTACAGCTGAGCATTTGCTGCAGTATGCCATTATGGGCAGCATTTACCGTTCCAAGGTGGACGGCATCGTGAAACCGCGTGTCGCCCTTTTGAATGTTGGAACGGAAGCGCAAAAAGGGAATGAGCTGACGAAAACGGCTTACCCGCTGCTTGAGCAGGCGCCGATTCATTTCATTGGGAATATCGAATCGCGAGACGTGTTAAATGCCCAATGTGATGTGATCGTTTGTGATGGCTTTGCCGGCAACATCATGCTAAAAAGCTTGGAGGGTGCAGTTTCTGCATTGTTTTCGACGCTGAAGCAGGAGTTTACCAAGACGCTGTTTACGAAGCTGGCTGCTGCCGTTTTGAAACCGGGTCTTAAGGCATTTCGCAAAAAAATGGATTACACGGAGCATGGAGCGGCACCACTCCTCGGAATCGATGGACTGGTACTGAAAAGCCATGGCTCCTCAAATGCTACTGCTATCAAAAATGCAGTGCGTCAAGCAAGAATCGCGATTCAAAGCGATCTGGTTGGCGCCATTTCAACGGAAATCAGTCGCGGGAAGTGAGTGAAATGGAGATGAAAGTAATACCTGTTGGAGTTCTAGGTACTGGCAAATATGTGCCAGAGCGAATATTGACAAACAAAGAGCTTGAAACGATGGTAGAAACGAATGATGAATGGATCGTAACAAGAACTGGGATTAGAGAGAGAAGAATTGCTGCCAATCATCAAGCAACTTCTGATCTGGCTTTTGAAGCTGCGCAGGTAGCGTTAGCTAACGCAGGAATTACAGCGGAGCAGCTTGATTTAATTATCATTGCTACTGTGACACCTGATATGTCGTTTCCTTCAACTGCCTGTATTTTGCAAGAAAAGCTGGGGGCCAGGAAGGCTGCTGCTTTTGACTTGTCTGCTGCTTGCTCTGGCTTTATTTATGGACTGGCTAACGCGGTTAATTTTATTGCTCTCGGGACTTATAAGTATGCTTTAATTATCGGTGCAGACTGTCTTTCAAGAATTACAGATTATACGGACCGCAATACATGCATTTTGTTCGGTGATGGGGCTGGCGCTGTTGTTATCGGAGAAGTGCCCGAAGGCAGGGGTTTCCGCTCTTTCGAGCTTGGAGCTGATGGCACTGGCGGCGATTTGCTGAAGATGGAGGGTGGCGGATCGAGAAATCCGGCTACTCCGGAAACGATTGAGCAAAAACTGCATTATCTCAGCATGGCAGGAGCCGAGGTATTCAAGTTTGCGGTGCGTGTTATGGGCAATGCGGCTGAAGAAGTGCTGCGAAAGGCTGGGATGAACAAAACGGAAATTGATCTCTTGATTCCGCACCAAGCGAATATCCGGATCATCCAATCTTCTCTTCAAAAGCTGAATTTAACAGAAGATCGAGCTATTATTAATCTAGACAAATATGGCAACATGTCTGCTGCTTCCATTCCGGTTGCTCTGGCAGAAGCTGTTGAACAGGGAAGAGTCCAAGAAGGCGACAAGCTGGTCCTTGTTGGCTTTGGCGGCGGCCTAACCTGGGGCGCTTCCGCGATTATTTGGTAATTTGAGCTATACAAGGATTTGCTGAACAATAGCTTGCAGCTGATGCTTACATGAATCACCGATGGTGATCACTAATGAGTTTAGCTAATGAAACAAGCTAATGACTGAACTAATGAGTTAAACTGATGAATCGAACTGATGAACCAAACAGATGGATCAAACTGATGAATCGAACTGATGAATCGAACTGATGGATCAAACTGATGAACCAAATTGATGGATCAAACTGATGAATCGAACTGATGAACCAATTGATGGATCAAACTGATGAATCAAACTGATGGATCAAACTAATGAACCGAACTAATGGGCAGGTTAATTGTTTGGGGAAATAGTATTGGGATAGCTTTAATAAACGTTGGGTACTTGAAAGGAGAAACGCTGGCATATGGGGAAAATTGCTTTTGTATTTCCGGGACAAGGTTCTCAGTCGGTGGGCATGGGACGAGATCTTTATGAAGCTCATACGGGTGCGAAGGGATGGTTCGATCTTGCTGACGAAGCGCTCGGATTTAAGCTTTCGGAGCTCATTTTTTCAGGTCCTGAGCAAGAGCTTAAGCTCACTTACCATACACAGCCTGCCTTGCTGACAACAAGCATAGCTTGTCTGGAGGCTTTCAAGGCTGCAGGAATCAAGCCAGACTATGTCGCCGGACATAGTCTCGGCGAATACAGCGCGCTCGTCGCTGCAGGCGCGCTAGGCTTCGCAGATGCGGTCCGCACTGTGCGGGCCCGCGGCGAGTTCATGGAGCAGGCCGTCCCTGGCGGCCTGGGTGCCATGGCGGCCGTGCTCGGAGCCGAGCGCGAAGCGCTTGCGGAGCTGTGCACGGCCGTGAGCCGGGAGGTTGGAGTGGTGGAACTCGCCAACCTGAACTGCCCGGGACAGATTGTCGTCTCGGGCAGTCGGGAAGGCGTTGCCGCGCTGCAAGAGCGCGGCAAGGAAGCTGGCGCGAAGCGCGTCATTCCGCTCGAGGTGAGCGGGCCTTTCCACTCCTCGCTCATGCGGCCAGCTTCAGCGCGTCTTGCTGAGGTGCTGGCAGCGCTTCAGATGAGCGAAGCCGCTGTGCCTGTCGTGGCCAACGTCACGGCAAGGCCGGTCGAGCAGCCGGATGAAATTCGCCGGCTGCTTGTAGAACAGGTATTTTCCCCTGTTTTATGGGAAGATACAATAACTTGGCTTATCGGCGAAGGTGTCGATACGTTCATAGAGCTTGGCTCTGGCTCTGTGCTGTCAGGCTTGATCAAGAAGGTGGATCGCAGCGTCAAAGCAGTATCCATCGGCAGCATGGAGGCAGTTGAAAAGTTCATAGGCGAGGCCTAGTTAGGTCAAGTTGGATATGGGTAGATCCAGTAAGGTTAAGTGAAGCCAGCTGAGTCTGCTAAGTCTTGTTGAAGCTATGTGAGTCGAAGTGAGATTAAGGCGCTGAACTAGGCCGATCTTGGTTGTGGTCATTTAACGATGTTTTTCATCATTAAACGATGAGATTCCTGACGATTTAGTCCTTTAACGATGTTTTTCATCGTTAAACAGCTGCAACTTGGCTATCGAGGGCTATCGAGGGTGGTTTTCGCTCATTTAACGATGTTTTTCATCATTAAATGAGGGGTTTCCTGGGAATTTAATCTTTTAACGATGTTTTTCATCGTTAAACAGTGTTAAGGAGCTGCATTTCTTCTATCGAGGCTTGCTTAGGCTCTTTAACGGCTGCATTTTGCTATCAAGGCTTGCTTTAGGCCCTTTAACGGCTGCATTTCTGCTACCAAGGCTTGCTTTAGGCTCTATAATGGCTGCATTTCTGCTATCGAGGCTTGCTTAGGCCCTTTAGCGACTGCATTCCATCTATCAAAGCTAGTTAAAACAGTTAAGGTAGTAGCAAGGTAGTTAAAAGTTAAAGTAGCTAAGGCACTATGGTCGTGACCAAGGCAGTTTCGATTCTGTAGCGAGGTTAATCTCTAATCTCAATTTAATTGCCACGGGTTGTACATTTTTTGAGAGCTTCTGGACCACTGGTTACAGATTCGCAGAAAATGAACCCTATTAAGGCTGGATGGACAATGAATGCACAAAAATCGCAATTTTTTAGTGATGAAATCCGTTTTGCTTATGCGAGACGCTGCAGTGCTTTCGAAGTAAGTTTTGCCTGTGCGAAACTTTAAGGAGGACAATCATGCTTAATGGTAAAGTTGCACTTGTAACAGGAGCGTCCAGAGGTATTGGCCGTGCTATCGCTTTACAGCTTGCTGAGGCAGGCGCTGACGTCGTTGTCAATTACGCTGGCAGCGAGGAAGCCGCAGGTAAGGTAGTGGCCGAGATCGAAGCGTTAGGCCGTAAGGCGATTAAATGCCGGGCTGACGTCTCCAGCTTCCAGGAAGCGGAAGATTTGGTCAAGCAGACGATTGAAGCTTTTGGGAAAATCGATATTCTGGTGAATAATGCCGGGATAACGAGAGACAATCTAATTATGAGAATGAAGGAAGATGAGTTCGACCAAGTAATCGCCACCAATCTGAAGGGTGTATTCAACTGCCTCAAAGCAGTTACACGTCCCATGATGAAGCAGCGCTCTGGCCGGATCATTAATATCTCTTCGGTTGTTGGCGTTCTGGGCAACCCGGGTCAAGCCAACTATGTGGCGGCTAAGGCAGGAGTAATCGGCCTGACGAAATCGGCAGCCAAAGAACTGGCAACCCGTGGAATTACCGTCAATGCAGTAGCGCCTGGATTTATCGAGACCGATATGACCGACAAACTGACTGGCGATACCCGGGATCAGCTGCTCAAATCGATACCGATGGAGCGGCTTGGTCAGCCGGAGGATATTGCAAAAGCCGTGAGATTCCTGGCTTCTGACGATGCTTCTTACATGACAGGACAGACACTTCATGTCGATGGCGGCATGTACATGTAAAAGCACTGGCAATCTGTCCAAGATTCTCGTATAATACCTAGGAGGAGGTGAACCGGATGTCCGACGTATTGGATCGTGTAAAACGAATTGTAGTCGATCGTCTAGGGGTTGAAGAGTCTGAAGTCACCCTCGAAGCATCTTTCAAAGATGATTTAGGAGCTGATTCTCTCGACGTAGTAGAATTAGTTATGGAATTAGAGGATGAATTTGATTTGGAAATTTCTGATGAAGATGCTGAGAAGATTACTACTGTAGGAGAAGTTGTGAAATACATATCATCTCATACGTAACAGTCTATCAAGTCCCGTTCTTGTAAAAGGCGGGGCTTCTCTCCATTTTTATTATGTCTTTACAATGAATGATACTAATGCTTTCGATATAGAGGTGGTTAAACGTGAATAGAGTCGTAATTACAGGCTTGGGGGTAGTCACTTCCCTTGGTCAAGATGTTGAGACTTTTTGGGCTAATTTGATTGCTGGGAAATCCGGGGTCGGCATGATAGAGAGCTTCGATGTAACCGAATACCCGACACGAATCGCCGCGGAGATCAAAAACTTTAATTTAGATAAATATGCCGATAAAAAAGAAGCACGTCGTATGGATCGTTATGTACAATTTGCCGTGGCGGCAAGTATAGATGCCCTTAAAGATGCGAATTTAAATGTGAAGACAGATACGGATCCGGAGCGTGTTGGCGTTCATGTAGGATCGGGTATCGGCGGTCTAACCACATGGGAAGAGCAGCATCGCATTTTATTGGAAAAGGGTCCTAAAAGAGTAAGTCCGTTCTTTATACCGATGATGATAGCAAACATGGGGTCTGGACAAATTTCCATGATCACAGGCGCCAAAGGTCCTAATACGACTTCGGTGACTGCTTGTGCATCAGGCACACATTCAATCGGGGAATCTTTTAAAATGATCAAGTACGGGGATGCTGACGTCATGATTTGTGGCGGCGCTGAAGCTACGATTTCCCCAACTGGTGTTGCTGGCTTCTGTGCGCTGCGGGCGATGTCAACTCGCAATGAGGAGCCCGAGAAGGCAAGCCGCCCTTTTGATACCGATCGTGATGGTTTCGTCATGGGTGAAGGAGCGGGTGTTCTTATTCTGGAATCGCTGGAGCATGCACAAAATCGCGGAGCACGTATCTACGCTGAAGTAATTGGCTACGGGATGAGTGGTGACGCTTACCATATGACAGAGCCAGATCCGGATGGAGCTGCGCGCTGTATGGCAAAAGCCCTAAAAGATGCTGGGATAACTGCCGAAGCGATTGATTATATCAATGCTCATGGAACCTCAACTCCGGTTGGAGACCGCTCGGAAACTACAGCCATTAAGAGAGCATTTGGAGATCACGCCTACAAGCTGGCTGTGAGCTCTACCAAGTCGATGACGGGTCACCTGCTTGGAGCTGCTGGAGGCGTTGAGGCCGTAATTTGCAGTCTGACCATCAAAAATGATTTGATCCCACCAACCATTAATCTGGTTAATCAGGATCCGGAATGTGACCTCGATTACGTACCGAACGTACCTCGTGCAACTCAGGTGGATATGGTAATGTCGAATTCCTTCGGTTTTGGCGGACATAATGCAACCATTATTCTAAAGAAATTTGAAGCATAATTCGTTCCTAAGCAGGAAGACACGCATGGATCATTCTTCGGGCGGTGATGATAGCCAATGAATCGGGATATTAAGGAGCTTCAGAACACAATAGGCATTAAATTTCGCAAGCTTGACCTGCTTAAGCAGGCTTTCACTCACTCGTCTTATGTGAATGAGCACCGTATTGCTGGATATAAGGATAATGAGCGCCTTGAATTTCTTGGAGATGCAGTTTTGGAACTTACAGTTTCGGAGTTTTTGTATTTTACTTATCCGAACCGTTCGGAAGGTGAATTAACGAAGCTAAGAGCTTCTATTGTTTGTGAGCCTTCGTTGGTCACTTTTGCTGAGAACCTTGATTTTGGTGCCTATGTATTTTTGGGTAAAGGTGAAGAATTGACGGGTGGCCGTTTTCGACCGGCTTTGCTGGCAGATGTTTTTGAATCCTTCATCGGTGCTCTTTATTTAGACCAAGGCTTGGAAGTTGTCAAAACATTTTTGAACCGCTATGTATTCGTACAAATTTCCAGTGAAGGCAAGCTGTTAATCCATGACTACAAGACACAATTACAGGAACATACTCAGCAGAACAATCTGGGTGTAATTGAGTACCGAATCGTGGATGAACGAGGGCCGGCTCATGAGCGGGAATTTATTGCCGAAGTGTTTATAGAAGATCAACTGCTGGGTAAGGGAACGGGCCGCTCCAAGAAGGAAGCAGAGCAGCAGGCTGCCTCAGAAGCTTTAGCGAAGCTAAATGTAGCAGTTCGTCAACAATAACCAGCAACAATAAATGAAAAGTGAGAAGGGCAGAGCGATCTGCTCTTTTTTTGTGCTTTTTATGAGAGGAATATAGGTAATTAGTCCCTTTTACCACCTCATAGTCATCCATATCTTTTCAAAGCCCGTTCAATAGGGTAGAAGATACTGGAAGGGAGGTGATACAGTGAACCGGCGAGAAAGGCCTGGCCATTCCCGATTTCTTTTATATGTTGCTGAAGTGTGTATGTTCTTTATGATCTTATTGCTGCTGCTATGTATTCCGCAAAAGGCCGAGGCCAAGCTGATTGATTTGCTGCCTCTTCAGGTAAGCCAGTCAGAAGCTCAGTCGGAAACAGTTGACTCGTCATCATTTCATGTCAAGCTATCCCTGGAGGAAGTGAAGCTCCCGGTAGTGCAAATTGATTTGCCGATGGTTCATGTTGAAACACCTGCTATCTCTCTTCCAGAGGTCAAGGTCGAAGCACCCATTCTTCAAATAGAGGTTCCAGAGCTTAAAGTAGAGACACCTGCGATTACGGTGAATGTACCTGTGGTTAAACTGGAAACACCTATAGTTAAGATCGAAGTACCCGAGATTAAGGTGGAAACACCCGTAGTCGAGGTAAAGGTGCCTGAGATTAAACTGGAAACACCAGTCATCTCAAATCCTAACCCTGAAATTGAAGCGGAGAAGCCAGTGGTCGCAGTTCCTCCTGAAGTCGATGACAAGGACGCCCAGACAAATAAACCAGAGTTTGCACCAGATAAATATGAAAAGCCGGATATGAAAAAGAAAGAATCAAAAGCAGAACAGCCGAAACAAGAAAAACCGATTAGAATTGAACCGGAAAAAGCTGAAGCTAAAACGGATGCAGCAAGAACTATTGAAGTACACGAAATGTACAGCGGAGTTATAAAGACAGATGAATCGATTGAATCCATTAAAAAGCCAATTAATCAGTCGGCAATGATTGTAAGTAACACGAAAAATCCAGATTTGTCAGAGCCGCATGTACCCAAGAAGCTTCCTGATTATGTTCCCAAAGCAATTATGCAATGGAGCGGACAATTGTACAATCCGTTGCCAAGCCAACAGCATGGAGGGTCGCAGGATTCGGGAGGAAGTAGCAAGCTTCAGTTGGGCATTTCCGATAACGGTATGAGCTCATTAAAATGCTAGGTATTCGTTTTGCTGATTTCAATCTTCTCGGCTCGGATCAATGGTCGCATGCACCACCTGGACAACCACCTAAACATACCTTCTTCTCTCAACAGAAAGCTTTTCAAACTAGATTTTAAAATGAGAAGGAGTGTATATCAAATGAAAAACATGAAAAAATTAGTGAAGCTGTCGGTAATCTCAGGTGGTTTGTTGGTAGGATTGTTTGCAGTGTCGGATGTTAGTTCAGCGGATGCCAGAGATCATATCGGCAATTCGAATATTGGTATTACTGATGCTTTGGGAGGAATATTGAATCATTCCAGTTCGAGTCGAGAAAATTCCGAAAGCTCGCTTGGCCTGGGTCTGGATATTAGCATCCACGCGGACCTAGCCGCTCAGAATAGTAGTAACCATAGCCAAAGCAATAATAATGATGACTTAGGAGCAGGCATAGATGTCAGCTTGAAAGCAGAAAGCAAGGGCGACACAGGACTTGACAGTGTTAGAAACGACAGTTCTCTAGATTTAGGTTTGAGCACTAATGTTAATGCTTATGTGAAAGCAGAAGGCAATAGTGAAAGTGATCAAAATAACAATGGGAACACTAGCTCTCACGCCCTGGAATTGGGCACTGAAGTTAAAGCTGAAGCGAAAACGGAGAGCAACAATCGCAGCGGACGTAATCATGAAGAAAGCAGCTCTTCCTTAGATTTAGGGCTGAAAGCTGATGTTGACGCTGATGTGAAGGTAGAAAGTAACAATGATCGTGGATATAATAGCGATAAGAACACCAGTTCCCAATCCTTGAAATTAGAAACTAACGTTAACGCTGATACGAAAACGGAGAGCGACAATCGAAGCAGACGTAATCATGAAGAAAGCAGCTCTTCCTTAGATTTAGGGCTGAAAGCTGATGTTGACGCTGATGTGAAGGTAGAAAGAAACAATGAACGTGGATATAATAGCGACAAGAACACCAGTTCCCAGTCCTTGAAATTAGACACTAACGTTGATGCTGAAGTGAAAACGGAGAGCAACAATCGCAGCGGACGTAATCATGAAGAAAGCAGCTCTTCCTTAGATTTAGGGCTGAAAGCTGATGTTGACGCTGATGTGAAAACAGAAAACAACAACCGCGGAAGTAAGCAGCACGGGTCACTGGATCTAGATACAGTTACTGATATTACTGCATTCTTGGGATTGAATAGCAGCTATCGGTAGGATGTGAAAGAAACGAAGCTCCATTTGAATCTTAATAAGGGGACAGTCCTACTATAGGCTGTCTTCTTTTTTGTGAATGTCTGGAGTGTGGGCGGAAGAGCGGAAGCGCCGGCCTTTAAGATTTGTTCGAAGCCCCCATCCATTCCATTCAAGGGAACAAATCTTTAACAGCGGCTGGAGCCCACAGCCATTCCCTCCCTCCATGCTCCAACGTCACGAACACGCACATCAAAGGACGCCGAAAGACGGTTTTCTCATGGTGAATAGTTAGAACCTTCTGACTTTAAGGGGCGCATTTGTGATTATTTTTTCTCCTATTTTTGGGCGGGATTATGGTACAATAGGCTTTGAGGTGAGAGTATGTTTTTGAAACGGATTGAATTATCCGGGTTTAAGTCCTTCGCAGACCGGACGGAGCTTGAATTTGTGCGAGGGATAACCGCAGTCGTAGGTCCGAACGGTAGCGGTAAAAGCAACATTTCCGACGGGATCCGTTGGGTGCTCGGTGAACAAAGCGCTAAATCGCTGCGCGGCGGGAAGATGGAGGATGTTATCTTTGCTGGAAGCGATGCACGCAAGGCTGTAAACTATGGAGAGGTTTCACTTACGCTGGATAATAGCTCCCAGACACTGCCGCTGGATTTTAGTGAAGTCACAGTAACTAGAAGAGTACATCGTAATGGCGACAGTGAATACTTAATCAACAAACAGGCCTGCAGGCTTAAAGATATTACCGAATTATTTATGGATACCGGAATAGGCAAAGAAGCTTATTCTATTATTGGACAAGGCCGAATCGAGGAAATTCTAAGCACGAAATCCGAAGATCGCCGGGGTATTTTCGAAGAGGCCTCCGGGATTGTTAAATATAAATCACGTAAGCGCGAGACGGAGAGAAAGCTGAATGATACGGAGCAGAATTTGCTGCGCATTCATGATCTGGTTTCGGAGCTTGAGGATCAAATCGCACCTTTAAAAGAGCAGTCTATCAAGGCGAACCGCTTCAAGGAGCTTAAAGAAGAGCTTAAAAGCAGTGAAATTGCCATGTATGTACACCAAATTGATCAAATATATGCGTCTTGGACGGAAACGAAGCAAAAGCTAGATGAACAGCAGAAGCAGCAGACAGAGCTGGGGACTATCGTCAATCAGCATGATTCGCATTTGGAGAAACACCGGATGGAAACCCGGAAGCTGGAAGAAGAGCTGGAGAAGCTGCAGCGCGATTTGCTTGTGCTGAGTGAGGAATTTGAGAAATGTGAGGGGCTTGGCGAGGTTCTGAAGGAGCGGAAAAAGAATTTCGCAGCGAACCGTCAGCAGTTGACCCAAACGATCGCCGTTCAACAGCAGCGTAAAGCAGATAAAGAAGCCGAGCTTGCTCAACAAAAGGAAAAAATGATTCAAATCGGCGCTCAGCTGTTCGAGTATCAAGCTAAGCTGGCTGCGGAGGAGGAGCGTCTGCTTGGTGTGAGTGGGGGCACGAACTCTGCGTTGGAGGATGAGCTTAAGTCTGAATTATTGGAAACCTTAAATCGGATGGCTCAGTCGCGAAACGAGATTCGTTATTCGGAGCAGCAAACAGAAAGCTTAACCCGGAGGCTTGAAAGGCTTACTGAGGAGAGACGAAAGTGGGCGGATCAGCAATCACATATTGTAATTCGTCAGCAGGAGCTTAGCAGTAAGCTGAATGAAACCGTAACCCAGATCGAAACGATCAGGAACCGTTACACCCAGCTCACGCAAGGATTAAAGAGCAAGCAAACTCTGCTTGAAGAGGCCCAGGGCATGCTGCGTAAGTGGGAGCAGAAAATCGATGCGCTCACTTCTCGCCGCGATACTATGGTTGAGATGGCCGATGACTATGATGGTTTTATGCACGGTGTAAAAGAAGTGTTAAAAGCGAAAAAACGGACGGATCTGCGTGGAATTCGCGGAGCCGTTGCAGAGCTGCTGAAAGTACCTGCAGACATAGAGCTGGCCATTGAAACAGCGCTTGGTGGCGCTTTACAGAATGTTGTCGTGGAAACAGAGGCGGATGGGCGCGAGGCTATCTCTTTCTTGAAGAGACGTCAGCTTGGACGTGCTACCTTCCTGCCGATGAATGTCATCAAAGGCAGATCGATAGCAGACGGAGAACGCAGTATACTGAAATCAACCTCAGGGTTTGTTGGCGTTGCTGTCGACCTGATTGAATTCACGCCGGAATACCAAGCGATCTTCTCCAGCCTACTGGGCAATGTGATTATTGCCGATAATTTGGAGAATGCCAATCATATTGCTGCCAAGGGGCAGTACCGTTACCGGATTGTAACCCTCGAAGGTGATGTAGTGAACCCTGGTGGATCCATGACTGGGGGAAGCTTGCAAAAGAAAGCAGTGGGTTTACTTAGCCGCCAGCGGCAAATTGATGAGCTGAAGCTGGAAATTACAGCATCAAGCGATCAACTGGAAGTACTTAAGGGTAAAGCAAGCCAAATGAAGCGCGATATTGCTGAAGATATGCTTAACGTTGAGAAGCTTCGCCAAGAAGGGGAGCAGAAGCGTATCGAGGAGCAGCAGCTCCGTGCCGAGCTGAATCCGCTGGAAGCAGAAAGCCGTAATGTGGAAGAGCATCTGATGATGGATAGTCAGGATTTGGATTCTTTGCTGCAGGAAAAAGCCGATTTTATGAAAAAGAAGCAGGAGGCTGAGCAAGCTCTTGAGCTGCAAAAGCAGGAAGAAGCTTCACTACAGCTTGCTATTCGGGATGCGGAAATTTTCCGGAAGGCAAGCGAGTCCGAGAAGGAGGAACTGCAAACCCAGCTGACTGATCTTAAAGTGAAGGTAGCTTCCGTTACCCAAGAGAAGCAGTCATTGCTCGATCAGCAGCGCCGCTTGCAGCAAGATTTTAGCGATACCGAAGTGGAACTGACTGGGAATCGTGAGCTGCTCCAGCAGCTGGAGCGGCATATGGGCTCTCATGAACAGGAAAGCACACAGCAAATTGAACAACTAAACGATCTTAAACTCAAAAAGCAGAACTGTACCGAGAAAATGGAGTATAAACGCGCTGAACGTGCAGAATGGCAGCATAAGCTGGATATGGAAGAAAACGAAACCCGGACGCAGCGGACGCAGCTTAAGCAGGTCGAGGAGCAACTGCATCAAACCGAGGTGCGCGTTACCAGGCTTGATGTTGAGCTGGAAAATTTGCTGAAAAAGCTTTCTGAGGAATATGATCTCGGTTATGAGCTTGCCAAGGAACGCTATCCAGTGCCGGATGATGTGCCGGGAACGCAAAATCGCGTCCGCGAATTCAAGCGGGAAATTGCTTCGCTTGGCGTAGTCAATCTGCTTGCCGTTGAGGAATTTGAGCGTGTTTCGGAACGTTATGAATTTCTCAGCGGCCAAAAGAATGATCTGATTGAGGCGAAAACAACGCTGTATCAGGTTATCCGCGAAATGGATATTGAGATGTCGAAACGTTTTAAAACGACCTTTGATGCGATTCGCTCCCATTTTGGACATGTATTCTCCAAGCTGTTTGGAGGGGGCCGCGCAGATTTGATTTTGTCGGAGCCGGAAAACCTGCTCGATACAGGAATCGAAATTGTAGCTCAGCCGCCTGGCAAAAAACTGCAAAATCTCCAGCTGCTATCCGGCGGGGAGCGGGCGTTGACGGCGATTGCTCTTTTGTTCTCGATTATCCGTGTGAAGCCTGTCCCCTTTTGCGTTTTGGATGAAGTGGAAGCTGCGCTGGATGAAGCCAATGTATCCCGTTTTGCTGAATATTTAAGAGAATTTTCGGAGAGCACCCAGTTTATAGTCGTGACTCATCGTAAAGGCACAATGGAAGAAGCCGATGTGCTCTATGGCGTTACGATGGAGGAAGGCGGCGTGTCTAAGCTTGTATCCGTAAGACTGGAAGATGAGGAAGCCGTTGTATCTGCCTAACAGTCAGCTTATGCTGACGAAGATCGTTTAAAGTGCAACTTTAGGAGGAAGAAAATGAGTTTTTTTAAAAGGTTAAAAGAGAGCATTTCCAGCAAAGCAGAGGCGGTAACGAGTAAATTTAAGGAAGGTCTGGCCAAGACAAGAGATGCCTTCGTGGATCGCGTGGATGATTTGTTCAGCCGCCGCAAAAAAATTGATGAGGATTTCTATGAGGAGCTGGAAGAAATTCTGATTGGCGCTGATGTTGGTGTCAATACGGTTTTGAAGCTGATTGAGGAGCTTCGCGCTGAGGTGAAGAAGCGCAAAATCGAGGAGCCTAATGAGCTGCAGCCGATTTTATCAGAGAAATTGATCGATTTACTCAAAGGGGATGCCGGAGCTGGGCTTCACATGGCCAAAGAAGGCTTGACAGTTATTTTGTTTGTCGGCGTTAACGGTGTCGGCAAGACGACGACCATTGGTAAAATGGCCCATATGTTTAAGTCGCAAGGCAAAAAGGTGCTGATGGCAGCGGGTGATACTTTTCGTGCAGGGGCTATTGAGCAGCTTGAGACTTGGGGGCAGCGCGTTGGTGTCGATGTTATCAAGCAGCAGTCTGGAGCGGATCCGGCGGCTGTAATGTTTGATGCGCTTCAGGCTGCGAAAACACGCGGCAGTGATATTCTGCTCTGTGACACGGCTGGACGCTTGCAGAACAAAGCAAACCTCATGGAAGAACTGAATAAAATTTACCGTGTCATTCAGCGCGAGGTTCCGGATGCTCCACACGAAGCTTTGCTCGTGCTTGATGCAACGACAGGTCAAAATGCGTTAAGCCAAGCGAAGCTGTTTGGTGATAAAGCTGGCTTAACAGGGCTCGTGTTGACGAAGCTGGATGGGACAGCAAAGGGTGGAATCGTTGTGGCGATCCGCCAAGAGCTCCAACTGCCTGTGAAGTTCGTGGGATTAGGCGAGCAGATGGATGATCTGCAAGCTTTTGATTCGGAGCAGTTTGTGCATGCTTTATTCGGTAAATGGGTGGCAAACGCCAAAGAATAAGCGGGAAATTACACCGGTGAGGTAAAAGTATCAGCTGACAAGGTAAAAGCCTTGACATCATGCCCGGGATTCAGTATGATAAGGAAGGTTGTGCTGCTGTCAAGCATTTTACCTTTACGGGGGTGGCGTCATGCAAGAGGATCAGCTGCTGGAGAAAACCAACCGGATCAATCTGCTGATGGATTTCTATGAGCCGCTTTTGACGGATAAACAGAGAACTTTCTTGAAATTGTATGTGCATGATGACTATTCGCTCGGCGAAATTGCCGAGAATTTCGAGATTAGCAGGCAGGCTGTCTATGAGCATATTAAACGGGCTGAGCAGACACTTCAGGATTATGAGAGCAAGCTGCAGCTTTTAAGCAAGCACGAACAGCGGGCCAAGCTTCATGAGGAGCTTATTGCTTTGCTGCAAACATGTGAGCCAGAGCTTAAGAGGCAAATGAATATTATTTTTGATACAATGATCCGTATAGATTAATATACAAATTAGGGGCTTAGTGTTCTCACGAAAGAAGGTGAATCTCATGGCATTTGAAGGATTGGCAAGCCGTTTGCAGAATGTGTTCGGTAAGCTGAGAGGCAAAGGGAAGCTTTCGGAAGAAGATGTGAATGAAGCGCTTCGTGAGGTTCGACTTGCTCTTCTTGAAGCGGACGTTAACTTCAAGGTAGTCAAGGATTTCGTTGCAAAGGTTAAGACGCAGGCTATCGGGCAGGAAGTAATGAAGAGCTTTACCCCGGGCATGGTTGTCATTGACATTGTGAACAAAGAACTGACTGCACTAATGGGCGGTACACAAAGCAAGCTCGCCAGATCCAATCGTCCTCCGACCATCATTATGATGGTTGGCTTGCAAGGAGCCGGTAAAACAACGACCTCAGGCAAGCTCGCTAAGCTGCTGCAAAAGCAGAATCATCGTCCTTTGATGGTAGCAGCGGACATTTACCGTCCTGCCGCGATCAAGCAGCTTCAGGTGCTTGGCGAACAGTTGAATGTGCCTGTGTTCACGATGGGTGATAAAGTCAGTCCTGTGGAAATTGCCAAGGCTGGTGTGCAGCATGCCAAGGATAATGGCAGCGATTATGTCATTATCGATACGGCTGGACGTCTTCACATTGATGAGAGCTTGATGGACGAGCTGAAGAACATCAGGGCGGATATTGAGCCGGATGAGATACTGCTCGTCGTCGATAGTATGACAGGGCAAGATGCGGTTAACGTTGCGGAAAGCTTTCATAAGCAATTGGAGCTTACCGGCGTTGTTCTAACGAAGCTGGATGGGGATACGCGCGGTGGTGCGGCTTTATCCGTAAAAGCGGTAACGGGTTGTCCGATCAAGTTCGCGGCAACAGGTGAAAAGCTGGATGGACTGGAGCCTTTCTTCCCAGACCGGATGGCATCGCGGATTCTCGGCATGGGCGATATGCTTTCCCTGATCGAGAAGGCACAGTCGGGCATTGATGCCGATAAGGCCAAAGAGATGGAACGCAAGATGCGCAACAACGAATTTACCTTTGAGGATTTCCTTGAGCAAATGGAGCAGGTAAAGAAGCTTGGACCACTGGATCAAATTCTAGAGATGCTGCCGGGCGCGAATAAGATCAAAGGTATGAAGGATATGAAGGTTGACGACAAGCAGATGGGCAAGGTTGAAGCCATCGTGAAATCGATGACCACCGAAGAAAAGCGGAAGCCGGAGCTGCTCAATGCAAACCGCCGCAAGCGAATTGCACTGGGAAGCGGCAACTCGATTCAGGAAGTCAATCGCTTTATCAAGCAATTCGAGGATATGCGCAAGATGATGAAGCAGTTCTCAGGCATGATGGGCAATAAAGGCGGCAAAAACAACCTGAAGAAGCTGGGTAAAGGCATGAAGTTCCCTTTTTAATCAGGTACATGGCAAGCAAGCCTTTTGAACCCAAATTTTTGCCTAAAGCATTTAGCTATATGTTTTTATTCTAAATAGGAGGTGATTTTTCATGGCAGTACGTATTCGTCTTAAGCGTATCGGTGCTCACAAAGCCCCGTTCTATCGTGTGGTTGTATCGGATTCCCGTTCCCCGCGTGACGGACGTTTTATTGAAGAAATCGGAACTTATAACCCGATTACTAACCCTGCAGCAGTAACTCTTGATGAAGAGAAAGCGCTGAAATGGCTTCAATCTGGAGCTCAGCCTTCCGATACCGTTCGCAGTCTGTTCAGCAAAGCAGGTTTGATGACTAAGTTTCACGAGCTGAGACAACAGAAGTAATCTGTTATCTTCGGAGGGTGGTTTCATCATGAAGGATCTTATCACCGTTATTGCTAAGGCTCTTGTTGATCATCCGGATGAGGTACGTGTGAGTGTCACGGAGAAAGACGATAAGTTCGAGTACCGGCTTTCTGTGCATCCCGACGACGTCGGCAAGGTAATCGGCAAGCAGGGTCGAATTGCAAAGTCGCTTCGGACGGTCATTACGTCTGCAGCAGTGAAAGAAACAAAGCGGGTCACCGTAGAAATTGTATCTTAATCCCGCTAAGGGACTCCCCAAAAAGGAAATGGACAAGGCTGCAAAGCTAAACTTCACTTTTTGGGGTTATTTTGTATCATTTTCGTAGCTGGGGAGGCTCTTATTGAATGATGACGGAAAAGCTGTATACGATAGGAAAGATTGTCAATACCCACGGCATTCGCGGCGAGCTCAAAATTCTCTCTGAGACGGATTTCCCTGAGCGCTTTGATGCGGGAAATTCGCTGATCATCCTTGACCCCGACAATAAACAAACTCAGGTGACGGTGCAATCGGCACGTACACATAAAAACATGTATATCGTGAAATTTGAACAGTATGATAATATTAATCAGGTGGAAAAATACAAGGGATCCTTGTTGAAAATAGAAGCAAAATTTCAGGAGCCTCTAGATGAAGGCGAATATTATTATCATGAAATTCTAGGCTGCAAGGTAGTTACGGACGAAGGACTTGAACTGGGGTTCATCTCAGAAATCTTAACTCCTGGAGCAAATGATGTGTGGGTCGTAACCCGCCCCAATAAGAAGCAGCTGCTGCTTCCAATTATTGACGAAGTGCTGCTTGACGTCGATGTAACGGGCAAAACGGTACGGGTTCACTTGATGGAAGGACTGCTGGAGGAATGAGAATCGACGTGCTGACGCTTTTTCCTGAGATGTTCGATGGGGTATTCTCCTCCAGTATTTTGGGGAAGGCACGGGCGAAAGGGATTGTAGATTTACATACCGTAAATTTTCGCGATTACTCGAACAATAAGCACAATACGGTGGATGATTACCCTTACGGCGGCGGGGGTGGTATGGTGCTTAAGCCAGAGCCGATTTTTGCTGCAGTGGAGGATTTGCTGCCACCTGACGCTGAGGTTAAGCCGAGAGTTATTCTGATGTGTCCACAGGGGGAGCCATATTCACAGAAGAAAGCCGAAGAGCTTTCAGGTGAAGAGCACCTTGTTTTTATTTGCGGCCATTATGAAGGCTACGATGAGCGTATTCGTGAGTATTTAGTGACGGATGAGCTTTCCATTGGCGATTATGTCCTTACCGGTGGCGAGCTTCCGGCTATGGTCGTTATTGATAGCGTGGTAAGGCTGCTGCCAGGTGTGCTTGGCAACGAGCTTTCAGCTGTAACCGACTCATTCAGCACAGGCCTGCTGGAATATCCTCATTACACAAGACCTGCCCAGTTTCGGGAATGGGACGTTCCTGATGTGCTAATATCCGGTCATCATGAGAATGTGAATACATGGCGAAGAAAGCAGTCATTGCTACGCACTCTGCAGCGTCGTCCTGATCTGCTGGAAGGCCGTGAGTTCACAAAGGAAGAACGAGCGTGGATAGAAGCGTGGAAGAAGAATTCATAAGGCTCTTTGCAAAACTTTTCGAATTATCTTAGGATTAGAAGCACCGACTTTTGGAAATAAATCAAGTATTGGGATAAGCTTGGCAGATTTCCTGGCTGCTATTGAGTTATTGTCCGATGTATGGTAAAGTATATTCTGTTGTGTATTTTTAAACGCATGAATCTGGTGGTCCTCTACGCATTCAACTAAGATTAGCTTCAAGGCAGAGCGGAATGAACACCTGAGTGGAAGGAGGAAGTTAGACATGAATTTAATTTATGAGATTACAAAGGAACAGCTCCGTACGGATATTCCTAAGTTTCGTCCCGGTGACACACTGAAAGTTAACGTAAAAGTTATTGAGGGAACTCGTGAGCGGATCCAATTGTTCGAAGGTGTTGTTATTAAACGCCAAGGCGGAGGTATCAGCGAAACGTTTACCGTACGTAAAATTTCTTACGGTGTAGGTGTGGAAAGAACATTTCCGGTGCATTCTCCGAAAATCGAGAGGATTGAAGTAGCTCGTCGCGGTAAAGTTCGTCGCGCGAAACTTTATTACCTACGCGGTCTTCGTGGGAAAGCAGCAAGAATTCAAGAGATTCGATAAGAAACCGGGGAGGCTTGTTCAGCAAGTCTCCTTTTCGTTTCCGCTTCGAGCCCACAAGTTTCTAATTCCAATTGGAAAAGAGGCATACATAATGGAACATAGCGATCCGAAGGAACCATACATAAATACGTCCGATGCTGGGGCAGCAGACAAGTCAAAAACAGTGAAGAACGAGGTTTGGGAGTGGGCAAAAGCTTTACTGATTGCAGGTGTACTTGTTTTTGTCATCCGATGGTTTGTATTTGCGCCGTTTATTGTGGAAGGCCCTTCGATGGAGCCGAATTTTTATACGAGCGAGCGGCTCATCGTGAATAAAATACTGTATGATATCCGTAAGCCTAAGCGCGGTGAGGTCGTTGTTTTTCACGCTCCCGAAGGAAAGGATTACATAAAGCGTGTCGTTGCACTCCCGGGTGAAACTGTAAAGGTCGAGGGCGACAAAATATATATTAATGGCCAGGAAATCGAGCAGACCTATTTAAAAGAAGCGCTTGAACAGGCAGCCAAAGAGGGAAGATCCTATAATACATTGGCGAATTTCCCGGAAACTACGGTACCTGAAGGCAGTATTTTTGCAATGGGGGATAACAGATCCAACAGCAGAGATAGTCGTGATCCTTCTGTAGGCTTCGTACCTTACAAGGAAATTGTAGGCCGCGCGGATTTAATATTCTGGCCGATGAGTAAAATAAGCTTGGTGCATTTTAAATAACAGTCGCATGCATAACTTGAGGTGAAGAAATGACGATACAATGGTTTCCCGGACATATGACGAGAGCCAGAAGGCAAATTGAGGACAAGCTTAAACTGATAGATGTAGTCATTGAGCTGCTTGATGCCAGAATACCACTTTCCAGCAGAAACCCTATGATAGATGAGATTCTACAAGGTAAACCAAGAATGGTGCTGCTTAACAAGCATGATTTGGCAGATCCTCATATTACTGCAGAATGGGTCCGGTATTTTGCTGATAAAGGACTTAAAGCATTGCCGATTGATGCGTCAACAGGAAGCCATGTGAAAGACATTTTGCCAAGGGCGAAGGAGTTATTCGCGGATAAAATCGCCACGCAAATTCGTAAAGGTATCAATCCAAGAGCAATCCGCGGTCTGATCGTAGGCATTCCAAATGTCGGAAAATCGACGCTGATCAATCAATTAGCAGGCAAAAAAATTGCTGCCACCGGCGACAAGCCGGGTATTACCAAAGGACAGCAATGGATTAAGGTCGGAACAGAGCTTGATTTGCTGGATACTCCCGGTATTTTATGGCCAAAATTTGAGGATCAGCTCGTAGGATATAGACTTGCGGTAACCGGAGCGATTAAAGAAGAGCTTTTACATGTGGATGAAATTGCTTTTTTTGCGATGAAGTATTTAATAGAGCATTATCCGGATGCTTTGAAGGAACGATTCGGGATCGACAATCTGCCGACAGATTTGGAAAACCCGAATGAAGTTCTGGAGGTCCTGGAAGCTGTTGGACGCAAGCGGGGAGCGGTTGTAAGCGGAGGCCGGATTGATCTGGACAAAGCATCGCTTATTATTTTGCGCGATCTCCGAGCAGGCAAGATAGGCCGTATAAGCCTGGAAAAGCCAGGGCAGGTCTAAAGATTAACCAGTGAAATGGTGAAGCATTACTGAGTACCTGTTTGCTAAAAGTAGACGATACAAAATCCATATCAGAGCCGCTATCTGTTTGATTGCAGAGGCGGTTTTTTTGGCATAAAGGATTGAAATATATGAATCATGGAATCAACATTCCGGTCTTTTGAAAAGCGGAGTGGATGCTAGAGGGCATTATCCTTTATAATGAAAACGAGGGGAGTGGAGGAAAAGCTATGCTGATGTACGAAAAAAATCTTTGGGACCAAGGCTGCACCCTCGTTGCTGGGATTGATGAGGTGGGTAGAGGCTGCTTGTTTGGAGATGTTGTGGCCGCCGCTGTAATTATGCCGTATGGGCTTGTCCTGGAGGATGTAAATGATTCTAAAAAACTATCAGAGAAAAAGAGAGAGCTGCTCTTTGAACTTATTATGCAGGAAGCTGTTGCAGTAGGGATTGGCATTGTTGATGTGGATACTATCGAAGCTATCAATATTAAGCAAGCGGCCCGTTTGGCGATGAAGCAAGCTGTTCACAAGCTGGAGATACTACCGGAATACCTGCTTGTCGATGCAGAAAAAATAGATATAGAGCTGCCCCAAATGTCCATTATACATGGAGATGCTGTAAGTCAATCCATCGCTGCCGCTTCTATTATCGCAAAAGTGACCAGAGACCGTATGTGTATAGAATGGGATGAACTTTATCCGGAGTATGGCATCGGTGTACATAAGGGATATGCGACGAAACGGCATAGGGACATGCTGCAGCGGCACGGTCCTACACCACTTCACCGCAAGCTTTTTATTCGTAATGTGATGGCGGGCTGCGAGCAGATGGAACTGGAATTATTATAATGAAAGCCGATGGAGTAACCGATATTATACATATACATACATGTTGGTATAGAAGACTAGAGGTGAGCGGGTATGAACGTCAGCGGGTTGATCCGCAGTCTCATGGGAGAATTGCAAGCTTCAGATTCGAAAACACTTGAGCTGAAAGTAGGTCAGATAGTTAAGGGGTTGGTTTTACAGCTTTTAAGCGATCAGGATGCACTTATTAATATAGGCGGAGTACAGGTTAGGGCGAAGCTGGAAACTCCGCTTATGCAAGGTGATATAGCGATGCTTCAGGTTCAGCCGGAGTCAAACGGTTCACAGGTCGTGCTGAAACCATTAATAAGCTCTGATGTACAAATTGCAGAGGAGTCGATGAAAGACCTGCTGAAATCATTCGGGCTTAAAGATATTCCGCAAAATCGCCAGATGCTGCAGCAGATTCAGCAGGAAGGGGTGCCGTTAACGAAGGAAACGGTTAAGACTTTCGCAGCTCTTCAGAGTGCTGTGCCTGCTGGAGTGAATAAACAGGAATGGACGCAGGCTGCTGTTCTCGCCTTTAAACGGAATCTGCCTTTGACGATGGAAACAGTAGCAGCGCTGCGCCAGGCCACTGCTGGCCCGCCAGTTGGCGATGTGCTAGAGAGCTTGGAGCAGCAAGCAGCTTCGGTGCTCAAGGAGCAGCCCTCACAGAAAGCAGCTGCCACACTGACGCAGCTGCTTTCTGTGATCACACAGCTGCGGGCTTCCGCTGCAGCAGCCTGGACCGCCCGGCCGCCCGAGCAGGCGACAGCTACGGCCTCTACGCCCGCCGCTGCGCAAGCGGGCGACCCTGCCAAGGCGTCCGCCACCGGGGGGACGCCACAAGGGCCTGGCAGCGGCGCAGCAGCGCCTGCTGACGCAAGGCTAACAGCTTCGCCAGGCGAAGCTGCAGGGGCCACCCCGGCGGCACAGCGCGCCGAGGCAGAACGGGCCGCCGCAGGCCTGGCGAAGCCGGCCGTGGGGGCCCAGGCGCCCGCCGCTACCGGTGCCGCTCGCGCAGCGATGGGCGAGGCGGGCGCGGCTCAGGCGCAGGGCGCTGAGCCTGAGGCCGGAGGCGAACCGCAACGGGCGGGTTCGCCAAGGGAGCAGCCTGCGGCAGCGGCTGCGGGCTCTGCTGCGCCTGTGCGGGCGCAGGCGGAAGGGGCGGGCGCTACTCCGCCCGCAGCGCCCAGCGGAGCGCAGCAGGCTGCAGAGCATGGTGCGAGGCCTGCCGCGCAGCAGGAAAGCGAGTCAAACTGGATTGGCAAGCTGCTGAAGAGCTTTGGCGTTGAGCATGAGCATCAGCTATCCAGAGGGCTGCAGTTGCATAGCAGCAAGGAAAATGCGGCACAGCTTGCTTTTTCGCAGGATAATTTAATCGACGGCGCGGACAGACCTGCCACAGAGACACTTAAGAGCCTGCTGCTGCAGCTTTCGACAACTGACGATTTGCCTGCTCCCTTGAAAGAGTTGTCTCAACAGGCTTTACAGCAAATAACGGGACAGCAGCTTTTGCTGTCCACGGATCGTAATTCTATGTTCTCTCATGTCACTCTTTTTGTCCCTTTTCTGGATGGCAGCGGACAGCAATCTGCGGCCGTACATATCCAGTCCCGCAAAGGGAAGCGCGGCGAAGTGGATGCGAGCAACTGCAGGCTGTTATTTGATCTGCATATGAAAGCCATGGGGAATACGTTAGTCGATGTTCAAGTCGTCAACAAGATCGTCAGTCTTCAGGTTCATAATGATCATCCTTTAATCGGCGAATTAATTGAGGGCTCGAGAGAAGAGATAGCGGCCTCCCTGGCCAAAGTGGGATATCAATTTTTTTCACTGAAATGCATGCCTTATCCGCAGTTAACTGCAGCAAAGGAAAGCGACTCTAACCGTAACGGACAGCCAGGCCAGTCTGATGGTGCCAAGGTGGACCTGAAATCGATGTATGAGCCAAAGCCTTACAAGGGGGTTGATTATCGGATATGAAGGAACCCTCAACACCTATGAAAAAAGCAGTGGCTTTAAGGTATGCACCCGAGAAATCGAACGCTCCTCAGCTGATTGCCAAGGGGAAGGGAAGGGTCGCTGAGTCGATTCTTCAGACAGCAGAAGAGAATGGCATTCCTATACAACAGGACGCTTCACTGGTCGAGGTGCTTTCCAAGCTGGATTTGGAGCAGGAAATCCCTTCTGAGCTTTATGAGCTAGTGGCTGAAGTGCTCAGCTTTATTTATCGTTCAGATAACAGAATGGGACGTGGGAGCGGCCATTTATAATGGACAGAAGAGAAGTCGGAGCAAGTGGTGAGGAATACGCTGAAGCTTATCTCCACAATCTGGGGTATACCATACGAGATCGCAATTGGCGGTGCCGGCGTGGAGAGATCGATATTATCGCTGAAATGGAAGGGATACTTGTATTTGTTGAAGTGCGAAGCAGGAGCACAGAAGGCAGGTACGGAACGGCCCAGGAGTCTGTGAATAGGCGCAAGCAACAGAAGGTCAGAGGAATAGCAGAGTATTACGTACACCAATATCGTAAGTACGAGGAGACTATCCGTTTTGACGTGATTTCGATTTTATTTAATCACGGGGGTGAGCCCGTGCTGGAGCATATTAAAGGAGCCTTCTAAGGCTCCTTTTTTCTGAGCGTGTGCTTCACTTAACGATGTTTCATCGTTAAAGCAAGGGTTTCCAGGTCAATGAGTCGCGTTAATGATGATTTTCATCGTTAAAATAGTTCAGATGACCCCCTCGGGGTGGATAACAGGGATTTAACGATGTTTTTCATTGTTAAAGTAAGAATGTGAAGACGACTGCTACTTTTAACGATGAAAATCATCGTTAAAAATAGCAGATCCTTCTCAGATGCGCAAGTATCTTCATCCCAGCGCGCCCTTGCCCGCCAGGAAATTTCCTCCAATGGCTATCCCTTTGAGCTTGGCGTTCGTGTGGTTCGTGTGGTTCGAGCGATTGTAGATGAGAAGAGGGAATGGCTGTGGGTGGAAGAGCGGTAGCGTCCGCCTTTAAAGATTTGTTCCTACCTCCTCATCCATTCCATTCAAGGGAACAAATCTTTAACAGCGGCTGGAGCCCACAGCCATCCCCTCTCGCAACGCTCCCTAGTTTCGACCACGCTCCTCAAAGAAAACGGCAAGGTGTTCTTCTCATAAATCAAATATTACTTTTATCCAAATTGCGATATTGAATCGCTTCCGCCAAATGCCCGGCTTCGATATGATCACAATTTTCAAGATCGGCAATCGTGCGGGCCAGTCTAAGAATCCGGTCATGGGCACGCACGCTTAAGCCCATTTTCTCAAAGGAAGCACTCAGGATCGCTTCGCATTCCTCGTTTAGCTTGCATAGGGTGCGCAGAAGCTTGCCGCTTAGCTCCTTGTTGCTTTGAATATTCATCCCGAGATAGCGCATCTTTTGTCTTTTTTGGGCTTCTAGCACCTTCTCTAACATTTCTGCTGAAGATAAATAGTGGGATTGTTCTTTAAGCTGTGTATAGCTAGGTTTAGGAACCTCAACATGCAGGTCAATTCTGTCGAGGAGGGGACCTGACAGCTTGGAGCGGTACTTTTGAATTTTAAGAGGACCGCATGTACATGGATTTGTGTCAGAATCAGCACCAAGAAATCCGCACGGACAAGGGTTCATAGCCGCTGCAAGCAGGAAATTTGAAGGGAAGGTGCAAATGGCTCTCGCCCTGCCGATGGTGACGCTGCGGTCTTCGATGGGCTGGCGGAGCACTTCGAGCGCGGCACGCGAAAATTCAGGAAGCTCGTCAAGAAACAACACGCCATGATGAGCAAGACTTACTTCTCCAGGCTTAGGGTTAGTGCCTCCTCCAACCAAAGCTGCTGAAGAAATGGTATGATGCGGCGAACGGAAAGGACGGGTACGCATGAGTGTAGATCTGTCGCTCAGCTTGCCTGAGGCGCTGTAAATTTTCGTTACTTCAAGGGCTTCATGATCTGACATAGGCGCAAGAATTGTAGGCATACGCCGAATTAGCATCGTTTTCCCTGTGCCTGGTGGCCCAATGAGGAGAATATTATGTTGACCGGCAGCGGCAATCATCATAGCTCTTTTGACCTGATGCTGTCCGCTGACATCGGCAAAATCTTCGATGAGAGAATCGGACTGTGTGTCGTTTTTTGTTGATTTATGCGGTTTATTATTAATGCCATTAACTATATGTCGATTTAACTCATTGTCCATGTGAGCAAGCTTTCCAAGCTCCATCAAATTGTTAATGGCATAAACCTTCATATGATTCAGGAGACTTGCTTCAGCAGCATTTTGAGCAGGGACGATAACTTTGGTGAGCCCTGACTGCTTGGCTGCGAATACCATGGAAAGAATACCGGGAACAGGGCGCAAGGATCCGTCCAAGGCCAGCTCCCCTAGAAGTAGCGTGTGCTCAAGCTCCTCAAAGCTTACCTGTCCGCTTGTGCCCAAAATGGCGGCAGCAATAGCAAGATCAAAGGAAGAGCCCTCTTTTCGCAAATCGGCTGGCGCCAGGTTAACCGTTATGCGGTTCATTGGAAATTTAAAGCTGCAATTTTTTATCGCTGCTCTGACCCTTTCTACGGATTCGCGTACAGCGGAATCGGGGAGTCCTACCAAATTGACCTGAGGGAGTCCATTCGAAATGTCGACCTCCACTTCGATAATTTGTCCTTCTATGCCAAGCAGACATGCACTTTTTACTTTTCCATACATAACTAAAAACACCTTCCTTTCCCTTAATTAAGCTGCCGTAATCGCATCGGTTTTTAAGCTCAGTGGGCCTGCGATTTACGTACTGCTTTATGGGGGCAAAAGGTGCTTCCTTATTATCCCTGATGACACTTAGTTGGTTCTTTGTATACATTCATCTTAAAATTCCGCAAATGTAGATGTATATATAGAAGGAATTTTTTATGATACTGAGAGAAATTCGTCAAACAACGTCATTTTCCTCCTTTTTAGCAGCGATTCAGCGATTGTTTCTTTAATAAATTGATTTCTTTGCTCCATGAGTATAGAGAATAATAAAATTATGGATATTTTTACTCTCGTTGGGGGAGCTTGTAAGTATGAGGATATCTCCATACTACAACATGAGGTGAGCATAATGCAGGAAGTTCCTTACTTTTGTCCGAATTGCCGGTCGAATCGCATTAAATTCAGCACGATTACAAGCTATTCCCAGTCTTTTTTGAAGGATGCCTTAAGCGGTATTGTCAAAGAATTTTTGGAGCCCGAACCGATTGTGGAGACTGAGCCGACCATTCAATGTCTGGTTTGCAGCTTCGCCAGCAATGAAATGAGATTTATCAAGCAAGCCGAACGCGAACCCCGTGTGGAAACACCAACGACGGCCGTTTACCGCTAAATCGCGGTTTTTATTAGCAAGCACATTTTTTTCGCGAAAAGTGTGCTTTTTGTTTGTTGTCATATGTTGAAGAAATATTGAGAAAAAAAGAAGGAAACTATCAAAGATAAGTGGTACAATAGATAAGGCTTGTAAAAGAGTGCGATTATTGTTCCTTCCTTTTGTAAATCAAGTTAGGTCTAAATGACAAAGGTGATTACAAAAGTCGCACTATATTTTGCTGCTTTTGTATTATAGTAAGTCCATACTGATAGGAGGATTTAAGGAAATGAACATCCATGAGTATCAAGGCAAGGAAGTCCTGAGACAGTACGGAGTCAACGTGCCTAGAGGCAAAGTGGCCTTTACCGTCGATGAAGCTGTGGAAGCGGCCAAAGAACTCGGTACTTCCGTAGTTGTAGTGAAAGCGCAAATTCACGCTGGAGGTCGGGGGAAGGCAGGCGGCGTTAAAGTTGCCAAAAACCTGGACGAAGTTCGTACATATGCAGAGGACATTCTCGGCAAAGTATTGGTCACTCACCAAACCGGTCCTGAAGGTAAAGAAGTAAAGCGTCTTTTAATTGAAGAAGGCTGCGACATTAAGAAAGAATATTATGTAGGTGTCGTTGTGGACCGCGGAACTGGCCGTGTTGTACTGATGGCTTCAGAAGAAGGCGGAACTGAAATTGAAGAAGTAGCTGAGCACTCTCCTGAGAAAATTTTCAAGGAAGTAGTTGACCCGGCTGTAGGTCTTTTGATGTTCCAAGCACGCAGATTGGCTTATGCAATCAACATTCCGAACGAGCTGGTGAATAAGGCTGTTAAGTTTATGATGTCCCTTTACCAGGCATTTGTTGAAAAAGATTGCTCTATCGCTGAAATCAATCCGCTCGTTGTAACAGGCAGTGGTGATGTTATGGCTTTGGATGCCAAGATTAACTTTGATTCCAATGCGCTTTACCGCCACAAAGATATCGTTGAGCTTCGTGACCTTGCTGAAGAAGATGAGAAAGAAATTCAAGCTTCCAAGTTCGACCTTAGCTATATTTCACTTGACGGAAATATCGGCTGTATGGTTAATGGCGCTGGACTAGCTATGGCGACTATGGATATTATTAAATATTATGGCGGCGAACCGGCCAACTTCCTGGACGTAGGGGGCGGTGCGACAACTGAGAAAGTAACGGAAGCCTTCAAGATCATTCTTTCTGATCAACAAGTGAAGGGTATCTTCGTTAATATATTTGGCGGTATCATGAAATGCGATATTATTGCGAACGGTGTTGTTGAAGCTGCGAAGCAGGTTTCCCTTGATCGTCCTTTAGTCGTTCGTTTGGAAGGTACTAATGTCGATCTGGGCAAGAAGATTCTTAATGAATCCGGTCTGAATATTGTGGCTGCTGATTCGATGTCTGACGGCGCACAAAAAATCGTTGCTCTTGTAAAGTAAAAATATAGGGGATGTGAACATAGATCATGAGTATTTTGGTAAATAAAGACACAAAGGTTATTACACAAGGTATTACCGGTGCTACGGGATTGTTTCATACCAAAGGCGGCCTTGACTACGGCACACAAATGGTAGGCGGCGTCACTCCCGGTAAAGGTGGAACTCAGCTTGACATCACTTTGGAGAACGGCAGCACTGTTCAACTTCCAGTATTCAATTCTGTAAATGAAGCGAAAGCTGCAACAGGAGCAAATGCTTCTGTTATTTATGTAGCGCCACCTTTTGCTGCTGATGCGATCATGGAAGCTGTTGATGCTGATCTGGATCTTGTTATCTGTATTACAGAAGGTATTCCTGTTCTGGATATGATCCGTGTAAGCCGTTATTTAGAAGGCAAAAGAACCGTTCTTATCGGACCTAACTGTCCGGGTGTCATCACTCCTGGAGAATGCAAAATCGGGATTATGCCTGGATACATTCATACACCAGGACACGTAGGCGTTATTTCCCGTTCCGGAACTTTGACGTATGAAGCTGTTCATCAGCTATCAACTCGCGGAATCGGTCAATCGTCTGCAGTTGGTATCGGTGGAGATCCGGTTAAGGGTTCGGAATTTATCGACATCCTTCACATGTTTAATGAAGATCCAGATACCTATGCCGTCATTATGATCGGTGAAATTGGTGGAACAGCTGAAGAAGAAGCAGCTGAATGGATCAAAGCTAACATGACAAAGCCTGTTGTTGGTTTTATCGGCGGACAAACGGCTCCTCCAGGAAAAAGAATGGGCCACGCTGGCGCAATCATTTCCGGAGGAAAAGGTACAGCTGCTGAGAAAGTATCCACAATGGAAGCTTGCGGCATCCGTGTAGCTCCAACTCCTTCAGAGATGGGTTCAACCCTGGTTAGTGTTCTGGAAGAGCAAGGCTTGTTAGAAAAATGCATCACTAAAAAATAAAGATGTTCATAGCTTTTTTATGATGTAAGGTAAGCAACCTTTCATGTCCCCGCAAGGGGATTTGAAAGGTTTTTTTGTTTTTTCTGATTCAAAAATTTGTCAGAATGCAAAGGAGTGTATATACTAATGGATAATCGCAGCATCCTCATCGGCCTTCATGAGCTTGAAGGAATTGGCTGGAAGACCATTTTGAGACTCATCAACAGGCTTCCGGAGCTGCAGGAGATTTTTGCTATATCTGCAGCAGAACTAACTGCGCTGGGCATTGGTCGTGAGCAAGCAGAGCTTATATCAAGAAAACTCACAGCCAGCTATGTGGAAAGCAAGCTCACTTTATACGCCAATATGAGAATTTGTACGCTGACCTTATTTGACTCCGAATATCCCGCAATTTTGAAGGAAATTGCCCAGCCTCCCTGGGTTCTCTATTATAAGGGAAACATTCCTTTAATTAATCTGCATCTTTTGAGCATAGTAGGTACAAGGATGCCGACAGCATATGGCAAGAAGGTTGCCGAAGATTTTGCCTTTTCTATCTCTAATCTAGGTTTTGGCATCGTTAGCGGCATGGCAAGAGGAATTGACAGCTATGCGCACCGCGGTGCATTGAAAGGCTCTGGCAGGACAATTGCCGTTCTGGGCTGTGCAATTGATCAGGTTTATCCGCCGGAGAATCGGATTCTCTCAGGACAAATAGAGGAGCAAGGCCTGATTGTATCCGAGTATCCAATAGGAGCGAAGATGCATCCCGGGATGTTTCCTTACCGCAACCGGATTATTGCCGGCTTGTCTTTAGGTGTCGTGGTTGTAGAAGCGGCGAAGCGGAGTGGATCCCTTATTACGGTGGATTTAGCCATTGAAGAGTCGAGAGATGTATTCGCCGTTCCAGGACAAATCACTTCGCCAAAGAGTCAGGGAGTGCTGCCTTTAATTAAGCAGGGCTGCAAAATACTAACTACAATTGAGGATATTAAAGAGGAGTATGTGCATCTATTTCCGAAAGAGGCTTCGGCCGTGCTGCAGTCGCAGCAGATGGCGCCAGCACTCACTGAAGACGAGCTTGAAATCATGCAAATTTTAACTGAGGAGCCTGCGAATATTGACAGTTTGCTGGAACTGAGCCAATTTACGTTTGGACATTTGCATTCGATTCTGTTATCTTTATCAATGAAAAAACAGATTACACAACTCCCAGGATCAACTTATATGAAATTATAGATAAAACAGCATATTATGAGGGGAGGAAGGACGGCTATGGCGGATTCGTTAGTTATTGTTGAGTCACCTGCAAAAGCCAAAACCATCGGTAAATACTTGGGCAGTAAATTTATTGTTAAAGCCTCGATGGGACATATTCGGGACCTTCCAAAAAGCCAAATCGGCGTTGAAGTCGATAATAATTTTGAACCTAAGTACATTACCATCAGGGGTAAAGGTTCAATTCTGAAGGAACTGAAGGATGCAAGCAAGAAAGTCAAGCGCATCTATCTCGCAGCTGACCCGGATCGTGAAGGGGAAGCGATTGCCTGGCACCTTGCACACTATTTGGATATGAATGCGGATGAAGCATGCCGCGTGGTCTTTAATGAAATTACCAAAGAGGCTGTGAAGGATGCCTTCAAAACGCCGAGGAAAATTGATCAGGATTTGGTCAATGCCCAGCAGGCAAGGCGTATTTTGGACCGTCTTGTAGGTTATAAAATCAGTCCTTTATTATGGAAGAAAGTCAAAAAAGGTTTATCAGCGGGCAGAGTTCAATCTGTAGCGGTAAAGCTTATTATGGATAGAGAGCATGAAATCACTGCTTTTGATCCGGAAGAATACTGGAGCATCACAGTTGTACTGGAATCAGGTAAAAGCACGTTCGAAGCTAAATACCACAGCCTGAAGGGCGAAAAGAAAGAGCTGCATACCGAAGCTGACGTCAAGGTAGTTATGGATGCAATGGGAAAAGGTGCGTTTGTCGTTCAAGAGGTCAAGGAAAAAGAACGCCAGCGTAATCCATCGCCGCCTTTTATTACGAGCTCACTTCAGCAGGAAGCGGCAAGAAAGCTTAATTTCCGTGCTTCCAAGACGATGTCTGTCGCCCAGCAACTATATGAAGGAATCGATTTGGGAAAAGAAGGAACCGTCGGTTTAATCACCTATATGCGTACGGATTCTACAAGAATTTCCCCGACTGCCCAGGAAGAAGCGAAGGAATTCATTGTTAACAAATACGGTGAAACCTTCTATCCGGAAACGCCGCGGCAATATTTAAAGAAAAATGCAAATGCCCAGGATGCGCATGAGGGCATCAGACCGACTTCCATTCTACGTGAGCCGGAGCTGATGAAGGAATTTCTTAGCAGAGATCAATACCGCTTATATAAGCTTGTTTGGGAGCGTTTTGTAGCTAGTCAAATGTCTTCGGCAGTCCTCGATACAATGACGATTGATTTGGCGGCAGGCGATACTGTTTTTCGGGCGAATGGCTCGAAGATGAAGTTTCAAGGGTTTATGAAGGTGTATGTAGAAAGCAATGATGATGGCACTACAGAAGAAGAAAAGCTGCTGCCTGCACTGAAGCAGGGCGATAAAGTTAAAAAGGAAAGCATCGAACCGAAGCAGCATTTTACTCAGCCTCCACCAAGGTACACAGAAGCACGGCTCGTAAAAGCGCTTGAAGAAATGGGAATAGGGCGTCCAAGTACTTATGCACCTACCCTGGAAACGATTCAAAAGCGTGGCTATGTTGCCATTGACGAGAAGAAATTTATTCCGACAGAGCTGGGAGACCTTGTGATTCAGCTTATGTCTGAATTTTTCCCGGAAATTCTAGACGTTGAATTTACGGCGCATATGGAAGAAGAACTCGATTTTGTCGAAGAAGGCAAGGGCGACTGGGTCAAAGTTCTGGAAACCTTCTACACCTCTTTTGAGAAGCGTCTTGAGGTAGCTGAAGAGGAAATGAAGGAAATCGAGATTCAAGATGAGGTTTCCGATGAGCTTTGTGAGAAGTGCGGCCGGCATCTGGTTTATAAAATGGGCCGTTTCGGCAAGTTTCTGGCTTGCTCCGGATTTCCGGAATGCAGGAACACTAAGCCGATCATTAAGGACACAGGGGTTACTTGTCCAACCTGTAATGAAGGAAAGATCGTGGAGCGCAGAAGCAAGAAGGGGAGAATTTTCTACGGTTGTGATCGTTATCCTGGCTGTGATTTTGTTTCGTGGGATAAACCCGTATCAAGGCCTTGTCCAGAATGCGGCTCTTTGCTTGTAGAGAAGAGAAATAAGAGCGGCGTTAAGCTGCAATGTGTGAAATGTGATTTCAAAGAAGAAGTTAACGATGACGTTAACGATGATTCCAAGGATTAGAGGTGCAGTTATTTTGTCCGAAATTCAGAAAGTGACCGTTATCGGCGCAGGTTTGGCAGGCAGTGAAGCCGCATGGCAAATTGCAAATCAGGGTGTGCCGGTAATTTTATATGAAATGCGTCCCGTCCGCAAAACGCCAGCACACATCACGGATAAATTCGCCGAGCTTGTGTGCAGCAACTCACTCCGTGCAAACGGTTTAACGAATGCGGTTGGTGTACTTAAGGAAGAAATGAGACTTATGAATTCTTTGATCCTTGCCGCGGCAGACAAGCATGCGGTTCCCGCAGGTGGTGCCCTGGCAGTGGATCGAGACGGATTTTCAGATGAAATCACGTCAACATTACGCAACCATCCGCTTATAGAAGTCCGCAACGAAGAGGTGCAAAGTCTTCCTGATGGTATAACAGTTGTAGCATCAGGTCCGCTTACTTCTCCTGCTTTGTCTGAAGGCTTGAAAGAGCTAATGGGAGAAGAATACCTTTATTTCTATGATGCCGCTGCGCCAATCGTGGAGAAGGATTCGATTGATTTGGAGAAAGTATACTTAGCTTCCCGCTATGACAAGGGAGAGGCAGCTTATCTGAATTGTCCGATGACTGAAGAGGAATTCGAGGTTTTTTATGAAGCGCTTATCTCGGCTGAGGTGGCGGAGCTTAAAACCTTTGAGAAAGAAATATATTTTGAAGGCTGTATGCCCATTGAAGTGATGGCCAAGCGGGGCAAGCAAACGGTACTGTTCGGTCCCATGAAGCCGGTTGGTTTAATTAATCCTCATACAGGCAAAATGCCGCATGCTGTAGTACAGCTTAGACAGGATAATGCTGCTGGAACCTTATATAATTTAGTCGGTTTTCAGACCCATCTGAAATGGGGGGAACAAAAGCGTGTTCTCTCACTAATCCCCGGCCTGGAAAATGCGGAATTTGTCCGTTATGGTGTGATGCATCGCAATACATTTATCAACTCCCCCAAGCTGTTGAAGCCTACCTATCAGTTTAACAACAGAAGCAATCTCTTTTTTGCTGGTCAAATGACAGGAGTTGAAGGGTATGTGGAATCTGCGGCTTCGGGTTTGCTGGCAGGCATGAATGCAGGCCGCTATGCCAAAGGGCTGGATTGCCTGGTGCTTCCACAGGAAACAACCTTGGGAAGTATGGCGTCTTACATCACAACAGCTGATTTCAAGCATTTCCAACCGATGAATGCCAATTTTGGATTACTGCCGCCATCAACGGAAAGAATACGCAATAAGAAGCTTAGGTATGAAATGCTGGCTAATCGTGCATTGGACCATATCAAGGATTTCTCACAAGCACTCCACAGATAAACTTGTAAGTAAAAGCTGGCATATGGTACGATGAGTATGTTTAGCTGTTGAATGCTGCATTTACAATACCGATCAAGAAGAGGTGAACGGATGAATACAACCTTCCATGCCACAACCATTTTTGCAATTCGTCATCAAGGTAAAGGGGCTATTGCAGGGGATGGACAAGTCACATTCGGCAACAGCATGATTATGAAAGGCAGCGCCAAGAAGGTCAGGCGTCTTTATAGAGGGAAAGTTATCGCTGGATTTGCGGGCTCCGTAGCGGATGCGATTACGCTTTTTGAGAAATTTGAAGGAAAGCTGGAGGAGCATCATGGCAATCTGCAGCGGGCTGCAGTCGAGCTGGCCAAAGATTGGCGTCAGGATCGGGTGCTTAGAAGGCTGGAAGCTATGATGATTGTGATGGACTCTAGCGGCTTGCTGCTGATTTCGGGGAACGGTGAAATTATTGAACCGGACGATGGCATGCTCGCCATTGGATCTGGAGGAAGCTTCGCGCTTTCGGCAGGCCGTGCTTTGCACCGTCATGCGTCTCAAATGAGCGCTAAGGAAATCGCCAAGGCTGCGCTGGAAACGGCTGCGGAAATCTGTGTGTTTACCAATCATAATATTCTAGTCGAAGAGATTGAATAATCTTTTTGCAGGAAAGCGCGCTTGTCCTTAAGGGCGGCGTAGACGTGTACCCATGAGGAGGCCATAACTGTGACCAAAAGCACCCTTACACCTAAACAAATTGTACAAGAATTAGACCGCTATATTGTCGGACAAAAGAATGCGAAGAAATCAGTGGCTGTAGCACTGAGGAATCGTTACCGCAGAAGCCTTCTTGATGAGTCGATTCGTGATGAAATCGTACCTAAGAATATTCTTATGATTGGTCCGACGGGCGTGGGGAAAACCGAAATTGCCAGAAGATTAGCGAAGCTTGTAGGCGCTCCGTTCATTAAGCTGGAAGCTACAAAGTTCACGGAAGTGGGGTATGTAGGGCGGGATGTCGAATCGATGGTTCGCGATCTGGTTGAAACCTCCATTCGCATGGTAAAAGCCGAAAGAACGGAAATGGTCAAGGATAAAGCAGAGAAACTGGCTAACGAGCGACTGGTCCAGCTGCTTGTACCTTCTCCTGCACGGCCTAAAACGCAGCGTAATCCTCTGGAAATGATCTTTGGCGGGCAGAACCAATCGGACGATGATGAGACTGCTGCAGACCCCAATGTGGCCTTCAGGCGTTCTGAAGTTACGAAGCAATTAGCAGCCGGCGAGTTGGAGCAAGAGGTTGTTGAAGTTGAAATTGAGGACAATTCGAACTCCATGTTTGACTTTCTTGCCGGGCAAGGAAATGAACAAATGGGCATGAATATGCAAGAAATGCTGGGCAGCCTAATGCCTAAAAAAACTAAAAAGCGTAAGCTCACCGTGAAGGAAGCACGCAAGGTGCTCATTCAAGAGGAGGCCCAACGGCTTATCGACATGGATGACGTTATTCAGGAATCGATTAACAGGGCTGAGCAATCAGGCATTATCTTTATTGATGAAATTGATAAAATTGCTGGAAGCAGCCGAGGCTCTGGAGGACCCGATGTGTCGCGTGAGGGTGTCCAAAGAGATATTTTGCCGATCGTGGAGGGCTCTACAGTCATTACCAAATATGGACCTGTTAAAACCGATTACGTGCTGTTTATAGCGGCAGGTGCTTTTCATATTGCCAAACCGTCTGACCTGATCCCTGAGCTGCAGGGTCGTTTTCCAATTCGTGTTGAATTAAGCAATTTAACGCTGGAAGATTTTGTGCTTATTTTGAAGGAGCCTAAGAATGCTTTGACGAAGCAGTACACTGCGCTTTTGCAAACAGAGGGAATCACCGTGGAGTTTTCCGATGAAGCGATCAACGAGATCGCTCAAATAGCAGTTGAGGTGAACCAAAGCACAGAAAATATTGGAGCCAGAAGATTGCATACCATCTTAGAAAAACTGCTTGAAGATCTTTCTTTTGAAGCTCCTGAGCTGAATTTGGAGCATATTATGATTAATCCTGAGTATGTAAAGAGCAAGCTGACGGATATCGTTCAAAATCGCGATTTGAGTCAGTATATTTTATAATCGGGAACGCAGGTTGTGGATTGGAACGTAGGAGGCAAACAGATGAGTTTATTGAACAAAACCCGCAGATTAAACCGCTTGCTGCAAAAGGGTGTGGGCAACGCAGTCAGCTTTATGGAAATGACGGAAGTGCTGCGTGACATTGTTAATGCGAATATTTATGTAGTTAGCAGAAAAGGGAAAATACTGGGGCATGCCATCACAAGTGAGATCGTTTCTTCCGAGCTGAATCGGGCTATTTTGCAAGAGGGAAGATTTCCTGTGGAGTCCAATAATTTCTTGATGAAAATTGAAGAAACCTCTTCCAATCTCGATGAAAATGGTCCCTACTTTTACTTTACCGAGCAGATGAAAAATGTATTTGAATATAAATATATGACCATCGTTCCTGTTATCGGCGGCGGCGAAAGATTAGGAACGCTAATCCTTACGCGCAGCGAAAGTCCTTTTGTCGACGACGACTTGATATTGGCTGAATATGGGTCAACTGTCGTAGCGATGGAAATTTTGCGTGATCGTGCGGAGGAATTGGAAGTGGAGGCCAGAGGCAAAGCGGTTGTCCAAGTGGCTATCGGCTCTTTGTCGTTCAGTGAGATGGAGGCGGTCGAGCATATCTTTGAAGAGCTGCAGGGAAAAGAAGGGCTGCTTGTAGCCAGTAAAATTGCTGATAGGGTGGGTATCACCCGTTCTGTGATTGTTAATGCCCTACGAAAGCTGGAAAGTGCTGGAGTTATTGAAACGCGTTCTTTGGGAATGAAAGGGACTTATATTAGAATATTGAACGAACAACTCGTTCAAGGCATAGAGCTTTTGAAATCTAAACCAAACTTTTCGTGACCAAGGTACTATGGGTGAGTCCTATTCGTTGAAAGATAGGGCTTATTTCTCATTGTTTCTTTTTTTGATTTCTCTCATTATAGTAATCGTGGCGAAATACTTACATATTTCTACAAATTACCTGTAGGCATTTATTAATTTAAATATAATTTGTCGAAAATAGGAGGAAAATTAATTCTTAGTGTGGAATAAGATTATTAAATGCTAATACTAAATATTGAAGGTGGGTAAAAAGGATGTTTTTATTGGACAAGCCCGGCTTCAACCTTATGGAGCGTACACTTGACGTTACAACGCTTCGGCAAAAAGTGATAGCCAATAATATTGCGAATAATGACACGCCTTATTTTAAACGGTCCGAAGTTGCTTTTGAAGAGCTTTTGCAGGACAAAATGGGTCCTTCTACACCCTCAGTTATAGGTTATCGGACTGATCCCAGGCATTTCTTTATAGGAAAATCGTCTGCTGGTGTAATGCCTGAAATCAAAACTGATCCCAACACCACAGTTAACAACAATCTAAATAATGTGGATATTGACTACGAAATGAGCCTGCTTGCTAAGAATCAACAAGAATACAATGTAGTAGTACAACAATTGAATAGTGAAATTAAAAAAATGCGTACAGCAATAGGAGGGAGGTAACTAATGAGACTGACTAACAGTTTCGATATCAGTTCTTCGGCATTAACAGCGCAAAGATTAAGGATGGATGTAATTTCCTCCAATATTGCCAATGCCGAAACGACTAGAGCGAAATTAGTCGATGGGAAATGGGTTCCCTATCAGCGTAAGCTGGTTGCTTTGGAAACAAAATCGCAGCCTACTTTCGCACAATCCTTACAAACAGCTATGGCTGATGGTACTGGAGAAGGCGTACGAGTTAATAAAATTTTTGAAGATACTTCACCGTTTAAGCAAGTTTATAACCCGACGCATCCTGATGCAGACGAGAACGGCTTTGTCATGCTGCCGAACGTTGATATGCTCAAGGAAATGGTAGATTTGATGTCGGCAACCCGTTCCTATGAAGCGAATGTGACTGCACTTAATGCAAGCAAAGCGATGATAAGCAAAGCACTAGAAATCGGCAGATAAGAGAGAGTGATTTTTTGTGATAGATCAAATCAGCAGCAGCCCAGCATCACTGATCAAGTCCATAGTACCTAACGAAAACACAGGTAACGGTGCTGCAGACCTAGGCAAGCAGTTTGGCTCTTTTCTAAACGATGCAATGGCCAACCTGAATACAGGACAAGCTGTAGTAGAACAACTGAATCAGAGCTTTGTTAAAGGTGAGCTATCTGAAGTGCATCAATTGACAATAGCTTCTGAGAAAGCTGCTTTGGGGTTGGAGTTAACGGTACAAGTTAGAAATCGGGTCGTAGAGGCTTATCAGGAAATTATGAGGATGCAGCTGTAACAGTGAATTATCGAGTAACTTTGTTTGGATGAGGTGAAACGGTGAACGAAACCATTCTCCAATATTGGAATAAAACAAAACAATATTGGAACAGATACAGCAAAAGTCAGAAGATTACTTTCATTTCCATCCTAGTGTTATTGTTATTGAGTATAGGAATCATCGGTTATAATATGTCCAAAACGGAATACTCTCTTGCTTTCACCGATCTTCCGCCTAATGATGCAGCGGCTATTACAGGATACTTGGATACAGCAAAAATTCCCTACAAGCTAAGCTCGGACGGAAAAAGCATCGAAGTACCTACGAATAAAGTCGCTAGCGTAAGAATCGAAGTGGAATCCCAGGGACTGAACCAGAACGGTTCGCTTGGCTTCGCCGTATTCAGAGAGAGCGGTTCTTTTGGAATAACGGATAATGAATTCAAAGTAAAATATGCAGATGCGGTTCAAGGGGAACTGCAGCAAGCTATTAATTCGATTCAAGCTATTAACAGCTCCAAGGTTCTTATTTCCATGCCTGAGGAATTTGCATTTAAGAAGCCTGAAGAGGAAAAAGCAACAGCATCCGTAGTTCTATTAGTGAAAACAGGATATACGTTAGCTCAGACTCAGGTGGACGCCATTTACAATCTGGTTTCACACAGTGTCAAAAACCTGCCGATTGAAAATATTTCCATCACGAATCAATATGGAGAGGAATTAGTTTCCTCGAAATTAAATGGCGGACAAAACGCCACAAATGTAGTGACTGGACAATTTGAAATTAATAATCAATTCCGCAACGACTTGCAGAGAAATATTACGAATCTTTTAGGCGCGCTGTATGGTAAGGACAAAGTTATTGTGAGTGTTTTCTCGACCATGAATTTCGATCAGAAAAGATCAACCGAAAATTTGGTTACAGCACCGAATGAAGTCGATATGAAGGGTCTTGAAATTTCTTTGCAGGAAGCAACCAGTTCTTATGAAAGTGATGGCGGAGCTGATGCTTCTGGTGGTGTTCCCGGTACAGGATCTACAGATGTTCCCGGATATCCAGGCAGCACAGGATCAGGCAAGACAAGCTCTGAAGAAACGACAAGAACTGTGAATTCAGAAGTAAACCGCATCAAAAATGATATCGTCTCTACGCCTTATGTCGTTAAGGATTTAAGCATTAACGTTGGCATCGAGCCCCCTGTTAAAGAGGATCCTCTTTCTTTGACTGATGAGTCCAAGACAGCGATTCAAAACGCATTGACTAACATTGTCAGAGCGGCATTAGCCGATAATAAAGTTACCTATACTGACGAAGAACTAACTAAAAAGGTTACAGTTATTGCTCATTCTTTCGTTAGGCCAACAGACGGTACGGCTTCAAAAACTCAAACTTACTTGATATATGGTGGTTTAGTGCTTGCGGCACTTGCCCTTGGCGGTATTGGAGCCTATGTGCTCATGAGACGTAAAAAAGCTCAGCAAATGGAAGAGGAAATGGAGATTCCAGCGAAGATCGAGCTTCCAACAATTGATATCGAATCTGTATCAAACGACAATCAAATGCGCAAACAGCTGGAAACTCTAGCAAAGAAAAGGCCGGAGGATTTCGTAAACTTGCTGCGTACTTGGTTAGTAGACGAATAGAGGTGCTAGTGTGTGGCTAGAACTGCTCAACAGGGATTAAGTGGGCGTCAGAAGGCAGCCATTCTTTTGATCAGTTTAGGTCCTGAGGTTTCCGCTCAAATCTTCAAGCATTTGCGTGAAGAAGAAATTGAGCAGTTAACATTGGAAATTGCAAACGTCAGAAAAGTGGATAGTATAGAAAAGGATTCCATCCTTAATGAATTTCACCAAATCTGTTTGGCTCAGGAGTTTATTTCTCAAGGCGGTATCGCCTATGCAAAAGATATTTTGGAGAAAGCGCTGGGCAGTCAAAGAGCGATGGATATCATCAACCGGCTCACAGCTACTTTACAGGTGAGACCGTTTGATTTCGCTAGAAAAGCAGATCCTGCACAAATATTAAATTTTATCCAGAATGAGAACTCGCAAACGATTGCCCTGGTGCTGTCTTACCTGCAGTCGGAGCAAGCTTCTATTATTTTATCTTCTTTACCACAAGAAAAGCAGGCAGATGTAGCCAAAAGAATTGCTCTTATGGACAGTACATCACCAGAAGTTATCAGTCAGGTAGAACGTGTTCTGGAACAAAAGCTTTCATCCACCGTAACACAGGATTACACGAATGCAGGCGGCATTTCTGCGATCGTTCAGATCCTCAATGGGGTTGACCGTGGAACAGAAAGAACGATTCTTGATTCTCTCGAAATTCAAGATCCTGAGTTAGCAGAAGAAATTAAGAAACGCATGTTTGTGTTTGAAGATATCGTGAATGTGGATAACCGTTCTATTCAACGTATTATCCGTGATATTGAGAATGCCGATCTCCAGCTTGCGCTTAAGGTTGCTAGCGAAGAAGTGCGGGAGGCCATTTTCAAAAACATGTCGAAACGGATGGCGGAAACGTTCAGAGAAGAAATGGAATTTATGGGTCCTGTCCGTTTGCGGGACGTTGAGGAAGCCCAGACCCGGATTGTAGCAACGATTCGCCGATTGGAAGAAGCCGGTGAAATCATAATAGCACGTGGTGGGGGAGACGATATCATTGTCTAGTGTCATTAAGTCTTCTGGATATATTTCTTTAGACGATATCAAAGTCATAGAGTCTTTGACACATTCTCAACCACTTGAATCTAATTCAATAGAACCAAATCATAATCCAATCATGCATGCGTATACACCAGAGCAGCAGCAGGAACTGCAGGATGCGAATGTCTTAAAGGAGCAAATTCTTCGTGATGCAGAAGCCTTTGCTGATCAACAGGTGCAAATGACCTTGCAGGAATGCGCAGCACTAAAAGAGCAAACAGACACTGATATCAATGAATGGTGGCAAACAAGACGTAATCAGGATGAACAAGCTTCTCAGTTAGCCAGACAAACCGGCTATGATGATGGCTACAAGGAAGGACTGCAGCGTGCAGAAGCTGAGCTTAAGCGGCAATATGATGAGATGCTTTCAGAAGCTCGTACCATTCTGGAGCAGTCTTATACTCTGAAGCAGCAGATTATTCAAGAGTCAGAGCCCTTCTTAATTGAGCTAAGCACCTCCATTGCAGAGAAGATCCTGGCTCGCCAATTGAACCTTTCTCCTGAATGGGTCGTCGAGCTGATTCAGCAGGTACTCTCTCGCAGACGCGAGAAAGGAACTATTGCGTTGTGCGTGGCACCAGAACATTTCGCCTACATACAGGATGCACGTGAAGAGCTTCTAACATCGATCGATTCTCAGGCAGAGCTGGAAATCATTCCAGATTCTACAGTGCACGATCATGGATGTGTAATTCGTTCATCGTTTGGCAGTATTGATGCAAGGATCGATACGCAATTGAAGGAAATTAAAGCAGCGCTTCAGCAATTAGCCATGACGAGTGAAGGTGCTGAATGATGAGCGCTATGCTGCCACCTGATGTAGAAAAATATAAAGAACATTTATTGCAAATTGATCCGATCCGTGTTAACGGAAAAGTCACTCAGGTTATAGGTTTAACAGTGGAATCAGAAGGACCGGATGTGAGCATAGGCGATCTTTGCTATATTTATCCTTTGAAATCGAGCAAGCCTTTGAAAGCGGAGGTTGTAGGCTTCCGCAACAATAAAGTGATCTTGATGCCGTTAGGCGAGCTTGATGCTATTGGACCAGGCTGTGATGTTGTGGGAACAGGGAAGCCTTTAACTGTACAGGTTGGTCATGAGCTGCTGGGCAAAGTATTGGATGGTTTGGGTCAGCCTTTGGATGGGTCCTTTCTTCCTTCAAGAATGGCTAATTATTCTACCAACAATGCTCCTGGAAATCCTTTGGCGAGGCCCCGGGTATTAACTCCTATCAGTGTAGGTGTCCGCTGTATTGATGGGCTTCTGACGATAGGTAAGGGGCAGCGTGTTGGGATTTTTGCAGGCTCTGGTGTTGGTAAAAGCACCTTGATGGGAATGATTGCCCGGAATACCTCGGCTGATGTGAATGTGATTGCCCTAATTGGGGAGCGCGGCCGCGAGGTACTCGATTTTATTGAAAGAGACTTGGGTACAGAGGGGCTTGCCCGATCTGTAGTTATCGTAGCAACGTCCGATCAGCCGGCGCTTATCCGGATCAAGGGAGCTATGATAGCTACAAGCATTGCTGAATACTTCCGGGATCGCGGCCTCAATGTAATGATGATGATGGATTCCGTAACGCGTTTTGCGATGGCCCAAAGGGAAGTAGGCTTGGCTGTAGGAGAGCCGCCCGCTACGCGTGGGTACACACCTTCTGTTTTTGCGATGCTGCCTAAGCTGCTTGAACGTTCAGGTACAGGACCGAAGGGCTCTATTACCGCGTTCTATACCGTTCTTGTGGACGGTGATGATATGAATGAGCCTATTGCTGATGCAGTCCGTGGAATTCTGGATGGACATATCGTATTGGCCCGTAATCTTGCGAATAAAGGCCACTTTCCAGCCATTGATGTACTCTCCAGCGTGAGCCGGGTCATGAAGGAAATTGTTACCGGTGAGCACTCGGAAGCTGCTGAACGATTAAAACGTCTGCTTTCCATTTATAAAGATTCGGAAGATCTAATCAATATAGGGGCGTACCAAAAAGGTTCGAATCCAGAAATTGATTTAGCACTGGAGCATATACAGGCGATTTGGGATTATACGAAACAGAGAACTTCGGAAAAACTGACATTTGACCAAGCACATCAACGTTTAATACAAGAATTTTATGAGGAATGAGGCGCCTGAATGAAATTCCAGTATTCCTTTCAACAAATTGTCAATCTCAAAAATAATGAAAAAACACAAGCCGAATGGATATTGTCGGAAGCCATAGTTCGCCTGCACTCGGAAGAAAACGGGTTAACTGAGCTTGACCGGCAAAAAACAGAGCTGTCTGAGCAAATATCCAAAGCCTCGGCAGACAGTATAATTATTTCTGAAATGCTGCTGCTGCAAAACTATATGAATCATCTGGATCAGGAAATTATCAAAAAAAATCGGGAAGTTCAAATCGCCCAGCGTCTAGTGGTGAAAGAACAAGCCCACCTTTCCGAAAAAATGATCGACGAGAAGGTATGGATGAAAGCACGTGAGAAGGCCTACGTGCAATTCCAGGCCTTATCAGGAAAAAAAGAACAAGAAGCGCTTGATGAAATGACGACAAATCGTTTCAAACGGTTATCTGAAGCCTCATCATCTTGACACCATCTTGAAGGAGGGAAGAGAAATGGCCGATACGAATGTCGAGGGCTCTTCTTCCTATAGTGGATTAGAACGATTTTTAATCTGGTTTTTAATCCCGTTTGTGTTTACTGCGGTGCTGCTCGTCGTGCTGCTGTCGATTTTTGACTATGATATTAAAGGCAGTATCCAAAAAGCTCTGCATGACATACCCGTCGTTGGAAGTATCGTTCCAGCTCCCAAAGAGAAGGCAGCAGAGACAACGGAGCCGGGGAAAACACAAAATAATGAGCAATTAATCAAAAATAAAGATGAACAAATCACGCTGCTCAGCACAAAAGTTGCAGAATTAGAGGAAGCGCTGCAAAATTCGGACATCATTGCTGAAAAGCAAGATAAGACGATCAAAGAAATAACGGCTAAAAACGCTGAATTGGAACAAAATCTTACAACAAAAACGCAAACCGATGAAGAGTACAAAAATCAGATTACTCAGCTTGCCGGCATTTACGCGAGCATGTCGCCAAGCAAGGCAGCGCCAATTATGGAAAACCTCACTACCAAAGAGATGGTTCTTGTGTTTAATCAGATGAAGGCTGAGAACCGGGCCAATATTTTTGCCAAGATGGATCCCAAAAAAGCAGCTGAAGCTTCCATCCTGATGAAGGATGTTGTCCCTGTAAAAGATCAGGAAATAGCAGCACTACAAGAAAGATTAACCATTAATGGATCAAATGAAACAGTTGCTTCCGCACAAAAAGTTAGCAATGCGGATTTAAGTCTTACTTTTGCCAATATGACTGCAAAGAGCGCGGCTACGGTACTGCTGGAAATGAATCGCGCCAGCTCTGCCAAGGTTTTGGCTATTCTAAGCGAAATGGATAATGCTTCAAGATCCAAGGTAATGACTGCATTAGCAGATTTGTCTAAAGAAACAGCGGCATCTATTGCCTCTAAGCTGGCCCCCTAACAATTCATCAGGATTCAATCACCGATAGCTGATCTGGATTGAAAGGAGGTGAAAATAATGGACACTTTAACGATGTCAACAACATCTACTAATAATGCAGCTGCATCAACTGCATCAGCTACAACGTCGACAACTTCTAATGCAGGTAAAAATTCCACTGCAGATTCAGCCGGGAAAACAGCAGCCGCCGGAACAGAGGCTACATTTACTCAGGTGCTGGGAGGTCAAATGACCAAAGCTGCTCCAGCAGATGAATCAACGGATGCGGCTCTGGCGTTGGCCGGACTTTTGCAGATGCTGCAAGGAATAACGCTGCCTGCACAGCTTGTTGTACAGAATCAGGAGGGCATTGCTCCTGATCCAAATCAAGTATTGCCGAATTTGCTGCTGCAAGCTATGAATAGCAACGAAGGTTTGGCAGATGCACTTTTACAGGATCCGAACATTCAACAGTGGTTTCAGCAAGCCCAGGAGATTTTAAGCTCATTGTCAGGACAGGCTGCTGGAGGTTCCACAGCGTTCTCATCACATCTGAATGCTGCTGATTCACAAAGCTTAGCCGCACAGAATACGCTTTTGGCGCTTAATTCGATGCTGCAGAAAAATCCCGACAATGTTATTCTTCAGTTTTTAGCGCAAGATTTGCAGAAGGTCATACAGCCTGTACTGCCGCTGCTTACAGCTCAAGCCGCTTCACTCTCTTTAGATCTTACAGGTCAAGCGGTTGCTGACAGTTTAGCAACAGCAGGTTCGAAGGCTTCTGAAGCAGGACTTTTAAGCCAAGGTACTGCCGCTAAGCATACAGAAGGCCAAGGCTCCAGCAAAGATACCATTTCGAAGCACGACAGAAAATTATTGGACGGTGATCAAGCTGAGAAGGTAGTAGTCCAACCTGCTGCTAAGTCAAAACTTGAACTGCTTGCCGCCAAGAGTGCTGTTAATGCTCCTATGTTCACAATGCATGCTGCTCCTGAAGAAACCGCTAAGGTGACTGCTGAAGTGAATGTGGCTTCCAATGTGAATGACAATACAGCGACTGTACAAGTCTCGCCTGATCAGATCAAAGCCCCCGTGCAAACGGAAAGCTTGACCAAAGCAGCGCCTCAGACATTTACGTCAGCTAACTTTGCTGAAGAGATGACCAAACATGTGGTTAAAAACATGAAAATCACTCTTGCTGAAGGATTGTCGGAAGCTAAGCTTTCTTTATTTCCAAGGAATCTTGGTCATGTAGATGTGAAAATATCTTTGCATGAAGGTCAATTAGTCGCTCATTTTGCGGCGGATACATTGGCAGGCAAACAAATGCTGGAAAGTCAGCTGCCGCTGCTCAGGCAATCACTGCTGAACCAGGGGCTGCAGGTTGAGAAGCTGGAAGTTACTCACAATGAAAATACGCAATCAGGTATGTTTCAGGACCAGCGCAACCAGCAATCTTTCAATCAATCACTTCGTCAAAATAAACAAAGCGCTATGAATTATGAGCTGGAGGGCACTGAATTTATTCAGGAATTGTCCGCGGCCGATGAATCCAAGCCAGCTTTATATGGCGGAAATTCCTTCGATGTAACGGCATAAGTGTAAGAAAGCTTCGGATGCAGCAGGAGGTGAAACTATGGCTGATCCTATCGTAGGTAATGTATCAGATATACTGAATGCCACGAAAGTGGTTAAGCAGAAAAAGAACGGTAATGATTTGGGGAAAGATGACTTTCTGAAAATATTAATTACCCAAATGAAATATCAGGATCCATCGCAGCCTATGCAGGATAAAGAATTTATCGCCCAGATGGCTCAGTTTACGTCCGTTGAGCAGTTATCGAATATGGCGGGTGAGATGAAGCTTCTCAGACAATCCCTGGGGATGGCATCTGGACTTATCGGTCAATCCGTCACCTGGTTAGGTAAGGATGAGCTTGGTTATTCGGTCACTAAATCCGGTATCGTTGATTCCATTACATTCAAAGACGACAAGCAATGGATCAATGTAAAGGGTGAGGCTATAACGCTGGACCAGCTGACGAAAATTGAGAATGCCGGGGGTGCAGCTGAATAATGGAGCGAATCTCGATTGGGCAGCTTTACCCGAGTGCAGGCACGCCGGTATCCGCAAGAAAAGCGCCCATACAGGCAACGGTTCCACAAGCTGGCAAGCCAAGTTTTGAAAACTTGCTGCAAAATCAGCTGCAAAACCAGAAAAGCCAGATCGTACGGCTGAGTCATCATGCAGAGGTCAGACTAGAGCAGCGCGGCATCGAGCTTCAGCCGGAACAGCTCAGTAAAATCGAATCTGCAATTGATCAAGCGGCATCTAAGGGAGCCAAGGACGCGTTAATGCTTTTAGAAGGAATGGCGCTAATAGTCAACATTCCTAACCGCACCATTGTAACCGCGATAGACGGAAAAGCTTTGAAAGATAATGTATTTACAAAGATAGATAGTGCTGTCATTATTTCTTAGCCAGGCTGGCCCTGCATGGAGGCCTGGAGCTGTGGATCGATTGAAGCAGCTCAAGTTTAAATTCGAATTCAAACTAGGAGGATACTAGATGTTAAGATCTTTGTATTCGGGCGTTTCAGGTATGCGTGGCTTCCAAGTGAAATTGGATGTAATAGGTAACAACATTGCTAATGTCAACACAGTTGGATTTAAAGGCGGACGAGTGATGTTTAAGGATATCCTTAGTCAGACCGTTGCTGGCGTAAGCGCCCCTGATGAGGTGCGTGGCGGTGTTAACGCTAAGCAGGTAGGGCTAGGTGTTGCCGTTGCTTCCATTGATACTGTACACACGCCAGGCAGTGCGATGACGACGAATCAAGTTACGGATTTGAGAATAAACGGCGATGGATTTTTCGCTGTAGGTGTGGAGGGACAAGCAGAAACTCCATATTTAACAAGAGCAGGAAATTTCACATTGGATGCGAATCGAATGCTGGTTAACGCTGAAGGCCTGCACGTCCTCTCAACAGATGGCGGGAATATTCAGCTAGACGAAGCGGTTACGGCTTTCTCAATCGCACTTAACGGAGACATCGTTGCAGTGAATGCAGATGGAACAACAGCTCCGACAGGAGATCGAATAGCGATTGTGCGGGTGACGAATCCTTCAGGATTAGAGAAAATTGGAGGGAATTTATATCGTATGACGCCAAACGGCAATACGGATGCTGTTATTGAATTATCAGATCCGGGAGATCCAGAGCTTGGAACAGGCACGATTATATCTGGAGAGCTGGAAATGTCCAATGTGGATTTGACTGGCGAGTTTACGGAGATGATCATTGCCCAACGCGGCTTCCAAGCGAATTCTCGCATAATTACAACATCAGATGAAATTTTGCAAGAGGTTGTTAATTTGAAGCGTTAAGGTAAACAGATGAGGTAACAGGGGGGAGAATTCTCCCCTACTATGTTTGCAGGAGGAGAATATGATCTCTCTCACTCGATTGAACGGCAAGCCTATTTTTGTGAACGCAATTTTGATAGAGTCCATGGAAGAAACTCCGGATACGATCATTACTTTAATAACAGGCAAGAAAATTACTGTTCTCGAACAGGGAGCGGTTGTGGTAAGCTTAGTTCAAGCCTACATGCAGGAGATTGGCTCTATAAGAGCTACAATAAAGTCCATGGATACGGAGGTCTCGTAGGTGTTCAAGAATAAAGTTTTTATTTTAGCAGTTTCTATTCTGATAGCGATCACTTTGATCCTTGTAGCGGCTTTTGTACTATGGAACTATATGGAGAAAAGCGGGACCCCGAACCCATCAGAGGATGCTCAGGCATCTGCTGAGCAAGTGAAGCCGACCAAGCCTCCTACAGCTGCTCAAACCAAGGCAAACACGGTGTTTATTAATGATATAACGACCAACCTTGCAGGCGGAGATCATTTTATTAAAGTAAGTTTTGCTTTTGAGCTTGAGAACAGCAAGGCCAAAGAGGAATTTGAAAATCTGCTTGAATCTACCGTAAAAGGGACTATCAATCGTACTTTAGTAGATATGACGCCTGAACAGGTGGAAGGCAGCAAAGGTCAGGACTTCTTGACATCGACTTTAATGAATAAGCTTAACCCCATGCTGCAAGATGGCAAGATTCGACAAGTATGGATTACGTACATAGTGCTTCAGTAGTTCTCAAGAACTTGCTTTAAGGGGGTGACTCTAATGGTTGATGTATTATCGCAAAATGAGATCGATGCTTTACTGGCTGCCTTGTCTTCCGGAGAAATGGATGCGGAAGAGCTTAAGAAGGAAGAAACTCAAAAGAAGGTCCGTGCTTATGATTTTAAAAGGGCCGTCCGTTTTTCTAAAGATCATATTCGCAGTTTAACCCGTATTCATGAGAATTTTGCGCGGTATTTAACGACTTATTTCTCTGCGCAGCTAAGAACGTTTGTGCAAATCAGTGTAGTTCAAGTGGAACAGCTGCCTTACGATGAATTTATTCGTTCTATTCCTAAAATGACGATTCTGAACATTTTCGAAGCAGAGCCTCTAGAGGGTCGTATGGTTCTTGAAGTGCACCCTAACGTCGCCTTTGCCATGCTCGATCGGTTGTTAGGCGGAACAGGCACTACTCCGAATAAAATAAATGCTCTGACAGAAATTGAAACGATTGTGATGGAAAGAATTTTCAGTAGAGCTTTTGATAGCCTTCAGGAAGCCTGGAAAACGGTTATCGACCTGTCACCCAGATTGGAAGCCTTGGAAACGAACCCGCAGTTCATGCAAATCGTTTCTCCAAACGAGACCATCGCACTTATTTCGCTGAGCACCAAAATTGGTGATACAACCGGAATGATTAACCTGTGTATACCGCATGTCGTTATTGAACCAATCATGCCGCGGCTATCTGTGCACCATTGGTTTGTCTCTCAGAAGAAGACAAGAGCTCCGGAGGAAATGGAAGCTCTTCAATTCAGACTGACGAAGGCGAAGCTTCCGCTAATTGCTGAACTTGGCCAGACCGAGATTACCATTCATGACTTTCTTGGATTGACTGTAGGAGACGTGATTCCACTCCAGAAATCAGTAGATGAAGCTCTGCAGGTGAAGGTTGGGGAGAAGCTGAAGTATTATGGGAGTCCTGGAACGGTTAAAGGGAAGATGGCTATTCAAATTAATGAAATTGTAGAGGAAGGAGAGGAAGAGAATGACGAGTAACAAGGATTATTTGTCTCAGGAAGAAATTGATGCCTTGCTAAGGCAGACCTCAGATGAGATGCCTGAATCTAAGTCTTCCTTCTCAACGCTAAGAGTAGAAGAATTTCTGACACCTTTGGAACAGGATGCTCTCGGGGAGATTGGCAATATTACTTTTGGCAGCGCGGCTACGGCGTTATCTACCTTGCTCGGTAAGAAAGTTGATATAACAACACCGAAGGTTTCCATTATCGCCAAGGAAGAGCTGCAAGCAGAATTTCCGCAGCCGCATGTTGCTGTTCATGTGAATTACGTTGATGGCTTCGATGGTATTAATCTGCTAGTGATCAGAAAACGCGATGCCCAGGTAATTGCCGATCTGATGATGGGGGGTAACGGTACGGGTGGACTGGAAGAGCTGAGTGAGATTCATATCAGTGCTGTGCAGGAAGCGATGAATCAAATGATGGGCTCATCAGCCACTTCCATGTCAACTATATTTAACCGCTTTGTTAACATTTCGCCTCCCGGCATTAATATTTTGAATTTGTCGCAGGGAGAAGGCACTTTACCAGACGAAGACATTTTCATTAAAGTATCGTTCCATCTGGCGATTGGTGATTTGATCGATTCGACGATCATGCAGCTGCTGCCTGTGAAGTTCGCCAAAGAAATGGTTTCCATTCTGATGGGGGATACTTCCGAGCCTGAGGAAATTCCAGCCAAGCCACCAGCTGCAGCGGCTCCGTCAGCGCCACCAGCTGCAGCGGCTCCGTCAGCGCCACCAGCTCCTCCGCAGCAGGAGGCCTTTACACCGCCGCCTGGAGTTCCCATGCATGAGCAGCCAATGTACCAGCAGCCGATGTATGAACAACCGATGTACCAGCAACCCATGTATCAGCAGCCAATGTATGGACAGCAGCCGCCTATGGGACAACCCGGACAGCCGATGTATCCGCCTCAGCAGCCGATGTACCAGCAGCCTCCTGCGCCATCAAACGCAATGCCGAATCGGAATGTAAATGTTCAGCCCGTGCAATTCGGTAATTTGCAAAATGGAACACTGCCGCTTGTTGATGAAACTAATCTTAACTTGCTGCTTGATATTCCGCTCAAAGTAACTGTAGAACTTGGAAGAACACATAAGGTGATTAAAGATATTTTGGAATTGTCTCAAGGCTCCATCATTGAACTGGACAAGCTTGCAGGTGAACCCGTCGACATATTGGTCAATAACAAGCTGATTGCCAAAGGCGAGGTCGTCGTTATCGATGAAAATTTCGGGGTTCGTGTTACCGACATTGTAAATCAGTGGGAACGAATTCAGAAGTTACAATAACTTAATTTTTTTAGGAGGACTGTTTAGTAATGGCTAATCGAATTCTTATTGTGGATGATGCAGCGTTTATGCGAATGATGATCCGGGATATTTTATCAAAAAATGGTTATGAGGTTTGTGGGGAAGCGAATGATGGTGCACAGGCCATTGAGAAGTTTAAAGAGCTAAAGCCTGATTTGATCACGATGGATATTACGATGCCTGAGATGGACGGTATTCATGCGTTAAAAGAAATCAAGAAGATTGAGCCTAACGCAAAAGTAATTATGTGCTCAGCGATGGGACAACAGGCTATGGTTATTGATGCCATCCAGGCAGGAGCCAAGGACTTTATCGTCAAGCCGTTTCAAGCGGATCGTGTTATTGAAGCCATTAAAAAAACGCTGGGCTAATCACATCTTAAGGTGTACATAGAGCGAGAGGGTGTAATCATTGAAAAGACTCGCAACCAAACTAATGTTAACCGCTTGTGGCAGCTTTGTTTTTTCGCTTACCATGGCCGGCGTGAGTGTGGCGGAGTCACCTTCGATTAAGACGATTTCGGATACTGAATTTTCCGGACCGGCAGACTCACTCCAGATGGTTGGCAAAGTGATCTTTTTTCTTATTTTGATTATTGTTTTGTTTTTGGTACTGATTAAATTTCTGTCCAAGAAAAATCAAACCTTATTCAAAAGATCGATTAGATCACTTGGGGGAGTTCCCCTTGGTCAGCATAAATCGATTCAAATCGTGGAAATCGGCCATTCCTTGTTCGTTGTTGGCGTAGGTGACAACATTCAACTGCTCGAGAAAATAGATGATCCCGAAGAAGTTGCCTACGTGACAGATCTGCTGAGTTCCAGCCAATCAGAGCAAATGAACTTCATGTCCTTAGGGAAATGGATGGCCAAATTAAAGGGAAACAAAAAAGAGATTGAGGAAGAAGAAGTGGAGCTGGCTTCCTTCCAGCAGGTATTTCACGATAAGCTGCAGCGTGTAACCTCGAGGAATAAAAATGTTGAGGAATGGCTATCGGATCAAAAACAAACAGATCGGTTGAATGATAAATGAAGAAACGTTCGCTAACACTCATGGTTCTTTTAACCGTCATTTTATTTTCCCTTTGCTTCTATGGAACAGCTAACGCCGCGGAACCCGCTTCAACAACTAATCTAATTCCCGGAATTAATGTAAACATAGACTCAAGCGGTACTAGCGGAACTTCGAGTACAGTTAGCGTCATACTCTTGTTAACCGTGCTGAGTATCGCACCTTCTATCCTGGTCCTAATGACAAGCTTTACCCGTATTGTAATTGTTCTCGGCTTTGTCAGAAGCTCACTCGGAACCCAGCAGATGCCGCCGAATCAGGTGATGATCGGTCTGGCCCTGTTTCTAACTTTTTTTATTATGGCGCCAACCTTGGGTGAAATTAACCAAGTTGCCCTGCAGCCGTTACTCAAAGGCGAGATCAATCAGACAGAAGCCTTAACTAAGGCTTCGCTGCCTATCAAGAAATTTATGTGGAGTCATACTCGTGATAAGGATCTTAAGCTGTTTCTTGACTACTCTCAGGCCGAAAAGCCAACAAGCATTGAAGACACACCGATTACAGCCCTTGTTCCAGCTTATGTAATCAGCGAGTTGAAAACGGCATTTCAGATGGGATTTATGATTTTTATTCCTTTTCTGGTCATAGACATGGTGGTCTCAAGCACACTCATGGCAATGGGGATGATGATGCTGCCGCCCGTTATGATATCTCTTCCTTTTAAGATACTTTTGTTTATTCTTGTTGATGGTTGGTATCTGGTAGTGAAATCGCTGCTCCTTAGTTATAATACGTGACCCAGCATGCCAGAGAATCAGAATACGGAGGTTTCTTAAATGAGTTCGGAGTTTATTATTAAGCTGGCCGGTGAGGCTATCTATACGGTGCTTAAGGCAAGCGCTCCAATGCTGCTTATAGCTCTAATCGTTGGTTTGCTTATAAGTATTTTTCAGGCAACTACTCAAATTCAGGAGCAGACGCTTGCTTTTGTTCCCAAAATCGTAGCTGTTTTATTATCCATGTTGATTTTTGGTCCATGGATACTAAATACGTTGGTTGACTTCACTTTTAATTTGCTGAGCAACCTTTACAAATATGTTAGTTAGGTTGTGAAGGAGCATGGAGCTTTTTTTTCAAACATGGCCTAACCTTTTGCTCATTTTCTGTCGAATGACCTCGTTTTTTGTCGTCGTTCCCTTCTTTTCATCCAGAAATATTCCGACCACCGTGAAAATCGGACTGGCAGCTTTTCTCAGCTTTATTACTTTTGGGATCGTGGGAGCCAGCAATCCGGTACCTATAGACTCCATCTATGTATTACTGATTCTTAGAGAAATTTTAGTTGGAGTGCTGCTTGGCTTTGTGATCTATTTATTTTTCACTGCTGTACAAATTGCAGGAGCCTTTGTTGATATTCAGATGGGTTTTGCGATCGCAAATGTGATTGATCCGATGACGGGCTCCTCAGCGCCGATGCTCGGTAATATGAAGTTTATGGTATCGCTGTTGATCTTTTTATCCTTTGATGGCCATCATTATTTAATTCGTGCGATCATCGATAGCTATCAATGGATTCCGCTCGATAATGAGCTGTTTACACGGATCTACAATGGACAAATTTCGGATTTTCTGTTCAAATCCTTTTCCACTATGTTTTATCTGGCCTTTCAGATAGGGGCACCACTCGTCGCTGCATTTTTTTTAACCGATTTGGGATTAGGCCTGCTTACGCGGGTTGCGCCTCAATTTAACGTATTTGTAGTAGGGATGCCGCTTAAAATGCTGCTTGGCTTTTTATTGCTCTATCTTTTGTTTCCAGAGCTGCCCTCTCTGTTTCAACATTTATATGTAACAGCTTTTGATTCATTAGGCGAGCTTATTGAGCTTATTTCGAAGCCTCAGCCAGCTGCTCCATAAAGCTTATAGTACTTCATGACAAAGGTTAGTTTTCCTGCAGGAAGCGTTTAGGAGGTTACTCGTGTCCCAATTTCGTCTGCACCTGGATCTCCAATTGTTTGCCGGGGAAAAATCTGAGCCCGCAACGCCAAAGAAAAGACAGGAGAGCCGCAAGAAGGGCCAGGTTGCGAAGAGCATGGATTTGCCCGCAGCCTTTATCTTGTTCTTCGTATTTCTATCCTTTTATTTATTTGGGGGATTTATGAAGGATAAATTAGTCCATGTATTCAGGCATATTTATCAAAGTGAGCTGTTAATGGACGTTTCCACGGGAAATGTACTGGTGCTGTTCAGTAGTCTCGCTGTTGAGTGTTTGATTCTCTTGGCTCCCATTATGTTGTTTGCTATGATCATTGCTGTTCTAGGCAACTACTTGCAAATCGGGGTTATGTTTACTGGAGAGCCCCTGATGATGAAATTTAATAAAATCAATCCGATCGAAGGATTCAAGCGATTATTTTCCATGAGAGTTGTGGTTGATTTTCTTAAATCAATGTTAAAGATGTCTATTATTGGCTACGTAGTTTATACAACCTTATGGGGCAGAAAAGAAGAGATCCTGAAGATGGGACATTTACCGCTTGAAGCTGCCTTTAAATTTATTGCTTCTATTACGCTGCAGCTCGGTATTAAAATTGGTCTTATTCTTATTGTCCTGGCTCTATTTGATTTTATGTACCAGAAATATGAATTTGAAAAAAGCATTAAAATGTCCAAGCAGGATATTAAAGATGAGCACAAAAAGTCGGATGGAGATCCTTTGATAAAAGGGAAAATTCGTGAGCAGCAGCGGCGGATGGCCATGCAGCGTATGATGCAGGAAGTGCCCAAAGCGGATGTTGTGATCACCAACCCGACTCATTATGCGGTTGCTTTGAAATATGATGCCGGAAATATGCAAGCCCCGGTTGTTATAGCCAAGGGAAGCGATTATATGGCGCTTAAAATCAAGGAAGTTGCCAAGCAGCATAAAATAATGACGATGGAGAACAAGCCTTTGGCCAGAGCCATTTATGCACAGGTGGAGATGGGGGAGTCCATTCCCGCAGATTTGTTCCAGGCTGTGGCAGAAGTGCTAGCGTACGTTTATAAAGTTAAGGGTAGAACCAAATAATCAGGAAGGGTGGTATGCTGTAGTGAAGTTGAGAGATTTGGTTGTTCTGATCGGAATTATCGGAATCGTGCTCATGATGGTCGTACCGATTCCCCTTCATTTGCTGGACTTTTTATTAATAGTTAACATTGCTCTGGCATTGCTGATTATTCTAGTAGCTATGAATACACAGGAAGCTTTGCAATTCTCAATTTTCCCTTCGCTCCTTTTGATAACCACTTTATTTCGGCTTGCACTTAATGTGTCTACAACTCGGAACATTCTGGCTCATGCCGAAGGAGGCAACGTGGTCAGAACTTTTGGTTCATTCGTAGCCCAGGGCAATATTGTGGTGGGATTTGTTATCTTCCTCATTCTTGTCTTAGTCCAATTTATTGTTATTACCAAAGGTTCTGAGCGGGTTGCCGAGGTAGCTGCTAGATTTACGCTAGATGCTATGCCAGGTAAACAAATGAGTATTGATGCTGATTTGAACGCAGGACTGATTAATGAACAGCAAGCAAGAGAACGCAGGCAGAAGATCGGCAAGGAAGCGGATTTCTATGGAGCCATGGATGGTGCCAGTAAATTCGTTAAAGGAGACGCGATTGCGGGTATCATCATTCTGATCATTAACCTGCTCGGCGGGTTGATCATCGGTGTCACCATGAAGGGGATGGAAATGGGTGAAGCTCTGGAAACCTTCTCCGTTCTTACGATAGGAGATGGTCTCGTCAGTCAAATACCGGCGCTATTGATCTCCACTGCAGCTGGTTTAATTGTTACGAGAGCTTCATCGGATGGTAACTTAGGTCATGATATCACCTCCCAGATTACAGGACAGCCCAAACTGCTATATATCGTAGCTGGTACGCTTATTATGCTGGGTCTTTTTACACCGATTGACTGGTTTACAACTTTCCCAATTGCAGGACTGTTAATATATGCTGCGCTTAAAATGCAGAAAAATATGCAGCGAGATGCAGTGCAGGCAGAACAAATGGTCGAGGAGCAGCAGATCGAAGAGGTGCGCAGTCCGGAGAGTGTTATCAGCCTGCTGCAGGTGGATCCGATTGAATTCGAATTTGGATATGGTTTGATTCCACTCGCGGATTCTCAGCAGGGCGGAGACTTGCTGGACCGCATTATTCTGATTAGAAGACAGTGTGCTCTTGAGCTTGGTATTGTAGTTCCGGTCATTAGGATTCGCGATAATATTCAGTTAAGACCCAACGAGTATATGATCAAGATTAAAGGCAATACCGTAGCCCGTGGTGAACTGCTGCTGAATCACTATTTGGCTATGAGTCCGGGTATCGATGACGATTCGATCTCGGGTATAGAAACGACGGAGCCAGCTTTTGGACTGCCTGCGATTTGGATCGATGAATCGACTAAAGAACGGGCAGAGCTATCGGGATATACGGTAGTTGATCCTCCGTCCGTTGTTGCGACGCATCTGACCGAAATTATTAAGAAGCATGCACACGAGCTGTTAGGACGCCAAGAAACGAAAGCTCTTATCGAGAATGTGAGAGAGTCCTATCCTGCTCTACTGGACGACTTGATACCAAGTGTATTGTCTGTAGGGGATGTTCAAAAGGTTCTGGCAAAGCTGCTGCGTGAAAAAATTTCTGTCAGGGACTTGGTAAGTATCCTGGAAACTCTCGCCGATTACGGGACTTACAGTAAAGATCCAGAGATCCTTACTGAATACGTGAGACAAGCATTATCCAGACAAATTACGCAACAGTTCACATCTATTGGAGATTCATTAAAAGTGATAACCGTTGGCCCTTCTCTGGAAAAGAAGATTGCCGATTCTGTTCAGCAGTCCGATCAGGGAAGCTACCTGGCGCTGGATCCATCTTCATCACAAATTATTTATCACCGAGTCAGTGAACAAGTCACAAAGCTCATCCAATCCGGACAGCAGCCTGTCATTCTCACATCGCCAACCATTCGCATGTATCTCAGACAGCTGCTGGAAAGAACGATGCAGGATATCCCGGTTCTATCCTACAGCGAATTGGAACCAAGCGTTGAAATACAAAGCATGGGAGTTGTCAATCTATGAGAGTGAAGCGGTATGTGGTTGATTCGATGCCTGATGCTCTGCAGAAAATCCGCAGTGATTTAGGTAAGGATGCTGTCATCCTGAACACGAAAGAAATTCGTTCCGGGGGATTTCTGGGGATGTTCGGAAAGAAAAAGATTGAAGTAATCGCCGCTACGGATACAGGCGGCGGAGAGGGCACTAACGCTTCTTCCGGCGCAAAGCCTGCTGCGGCTATTAGGCCAGCAGCAGCGGTGGTCCGTCCAGCACCTGCAACAGCACCAGCCCAAGCGCTAGCCGTGCTCACCCAAGAGAAGCGCTCCGATTTCCCTGAGGTTCCTGACGTTTTGCATACCTATACACCGCCAAAGGCAGCTTCTCATGCTCCCAGACCCCAAGAAGAACTTCTTTTAGAAGAAATCAAGCAAATGAAAGAAATGATGAAAAATCTTACTTTTTCTGCGAAGGATGAACCCAAGCTTCCTGAGCCTCTGGCTAAAATAGAACACCGCTTGCTGGAACAGGAAGTTGATCATTTGCTTGTTAAGCAATTGATGGAGCAAGCTCTTGAGGAGTCTTTGGCAAGCGGGGAAGAAATCTCTGAGCAAGCAGCGGAGAGCTCAATCCGCAAGCAGCTGCAGGAGATGTTTCATACCGACTCCAGCAAGCAAATCTCTGCTGCAACTAGAGTCGTCCACTTTGTCGGGCCAACAGGCGTTGGCAAAACTACAACGATCGCTAAGCTGGCGGCAGAGCAGGTACTTAAATTTCATCGGAAGGTGGGATTCATTACCTCGGATACGTATCGGATTGCTGCTATTGAGCAGCTTAAAACGTATGCGACGATTTTAAATGTTCCGATTGAGGTTGTGTTCTCACCTCAGGATTTATCTAAAGCGTTTCGCCAGCTGGAAGCTTGCGATATTATTTTCATGGACACGGCAGGACGTAATTTCCGCAATGAAATGTATGTATCAGAGCTCAATGCTTTACTTCAGACGCAAGGTAATAGTGAAACCATTCTTGTTTTAAGCTTAACGACGAAGTATAAGGACATGAAGGCCATTACTAATAATTTCAATAAATTCAAGCTTGATAAGGTACTTTTTACCAAGATGGATGAAACCGATTCGTATGGAGCGATTGTCAATCTTATTCACGATTTTTCGCTGCAGCTTTCTTATGTGACAAATGGGCAGAATGTTCCTGATGATATTACCGAAATAAGCGAGCAGCATATTATCGATCTGTTATTGGAGGAATCCGTTCATGACTGATCAGGCACAGGGGCTGCGAAACCTGGTACAAATACAAAATGAGAACAATACTAGAGAAACCAGGGTAATCACGGTTACCAGCGGAAAAGGCGGCGTAGGCAAATCGAACTTTACGTTAAATTTCGCCTTGACTCTACAGTCCCGCGGCTATAAGGTTTTGGTCTTTGATGCGGATATTGGGCTTGCCAACATTGATGTATTAATGGGAGTCTCCTCCAAATATAGCTTATACCACCTGCTTAAAAAGGAAAAAACAATTTGGGAAATCATTCAAAAAGGCTACAACGATTTGGAGTTTATAGCCGGAGGCTCTGGCTTCAATGATCTGCTTCGCCTGACCGAGGAAGAACTTGAATATTTCGCCCAGCAGGTCAATCAGCTCAATGGTTATGTGGATTTTATTATTTTTGATACGGGTGCCGGTTTATCGAAAGAAACATTGAAGTTCATTCTGGCAGCTGAAGATACAATTGTTGTAACAACTCCAGAGCCTACTTCTATAACCGATGCTTATGCAATTATCAAAATGGTTAATTCAATGGGCCACAAGGTATCTTTTACATTAGTGATCAATCGGGTTACAGACCTCAAAGAGGGTAAATATACAGCTGACAAAATTAGCATGGTGGCCAAGCAGTTTTTACAAATTGATATCCCCACTCTCGGATTTGTTGATGATGACAGCAGCGTTATGAAAGCAGTTAAAAAGCAAGTACCATTCACGGTTGCCTTTCCGAATTCGGCTGCATCCAGAGGGATACAAGTACTTGTTGACCGTTTTATCGCAGGCCAAAGCCAAATGGAAGTCAGCTCAACTGGAATTAAAGGTTTTCTTAATAAAATGATAAAGCTATTGAAATAAGCTTAGCTGCTTGAGTTCTGAAGCGGCCATAAAGGGGGGAAAGCAGCGTGACGCCTTATCGCATACTTGTTGTCGACGACTCCGTCTTTATGCGTAAAATTATTAGTGATCTAATCTCTGAAGAGTCTCTGTTTCAAGTTGTTGGCACGGCGAGGAATGGCAAAGAAGCAATTGAACAAACCAAGCTTCTTAAGCCCGACGCGGTGACTATGGACATAGAGATGCCGGAAATGAACGGGCTCGAAGCTTTGAGGCTGATCATGCAGGAGCACCCAACCCCAGTGATCATGCTTAGCAGCTTGACGCAAGAGGGAGCTTCTGAAACCATTCGCGCTCTGGAATTAGGGGCAGTTGATTTTATCCGTAAGCCTTCCGGATCCATTTCCCTGGATTTACATAAGGTGAAGCTATTGCTTCATGAGAAGCTTAGAATTGCCGTCAAGACAAGAATGAGAGCAACGAAGCCACCAGATTCAGCATTTTTGTCCAGTCCGCGCAAAGCGCCGAGCTTTGCACTAAAGACACCGGGAGAGGTGCAAGCTGCTGTCGAAGGCAGTGCGCATTTCAGCCATTTGGTAGCGATAGGGACATCCACAGGAGGGCCAAGGGCACTGCATCAGATTATTTCGAATATCCCTGCTGGTTTTCCAGCCCCTATTCTGATTGTCCAGCATATGCCGCCAAACTTTACCAAGTCACTGGCTAAGCGGTTAAATGATGTTTCCCGGATCAAGGTAGTGGAGGCAGAGGAAGGGGATATTCTGAAAACCGCTACAGCCTATGTGGCTCCAGGCGGTCTTCATATGACAGCTTACCGGGATGCATCCAGAACATACCGAATTCACTTGTCCAAGGATGAGCTTCGTTCGGGACATCGTCCTTCTGTAGATGTTATGTTTGAATCGCTGCTGCCCTTTCAAGAATTAAAAAGGCATATTGTGCTTATGACGGGGATGGGCAGTGATGGTGCCAAAGCCATGCTTGCTCTGCGTGAGGCTGGAGCCGCAAGCACGATAGCGGAATCAGAGGAAACTTGTATTGTTTACGGAATGCCGAGAGCTGCAGTCGAGCTCAAGGCCGCCATGCATATTGTTGCCCAACATGAGATTGTTTCCAAGCTAATAAAAGCAGTGAATGCATGAGTCCGTTGCTTCAAAACAGAATACATAACGATCCATAAATGGAGGTGTGGTTGTGGAATTGAATCAATATCTTTCAATGTTTATCGATGAATCGAAAGAGCATTTACAGGCCATGAATGAGAATTTGCTTATGCTGGAAAACAATCCGAATGATATCGGGATTGTCCAAAGTATTTTTCGCTCAGCGCATACGCTGAAGGGAATGTCGGCAACGATGGGGTTTGAGGACTTGGCTTCTTTGACCCATGAGATGGAGAATGTACTTGATTTGGTGCGGAATAACAAGTTGGAGATGAATTCTTCGATTATCGATTGTATTTTCAAAAGCTTGGATTCTCTGGAAATTATGGTTGAGGACATTATTCAGGGAGGCACCGGCCAAGCTGACGTCAATCAAATCGTAGCTTCGCTAAAGGCGATCGTCTCTGGTGATTATGGCCATACGGAAAAGAACGCCGCCAAAGCGGCTCCTAAGAAAGAGGCCACAAAAGCAGTTGATGTTGATCAATACCAATTATCGATTCTTGAGCAATCCATTGAATCAGGTTTTCTTGTCTTTTATATAGAAGTTTCAGTGCGTGAGGATTGTGTGCTGAAAGCTGCAAGAGCGTATATGGTGTTTGATGTCTTGGAACGGATGGGCGAGGTTGTCAAATCAACGCCTTCAGTACAGGATATTGAGCAAGAGAAGTTTGACCGCTCTTTTTCCGTTTTTCATATTTCCAAAGTGGATCAAGCGACGCTGCAAAAAGAGATTTTGAGTGTTTCAGAGATTGAGTCAGCTGTCATTATTACAGTGGATAAGGATTCCCTGGAAGAGATGGCCGCAGGTGTGAGTGCTGAAGCTGAGGTTGAAGCCGCAGCTAATGAGGCAGCGGCAGCTTTGGCAGAAGCTGCTGATTTGAAGCAAGAGACTTCAGTAAGAGCAGCCGAGCCGGCTCCAACGAAGCAGGGTACTGCAACAGCGTCTGGAGCTCCGGTAGCCAATCGGACTATTCGTGTAGATATAGAGCGGTTGGATGCACTGATGAATCTGTTTAGTGAGCTGCTCATAGATCGCGTCCGATTAGAGCAGTTAGCTAGTGAAGTGAAACGTAATGATCTTACAGAAACTGTCGAGCATATGTCCAGAGTGAGCAGCGATTTGCAAAATATTGTGTTAAAGCTGCGCATGGTGCCTGTTGACTCCGTATTCAACCGTTTTCCACGGATGATTCGAGACTTGGCTAAATCATTAGACAAAAAAGTAGATTTAATCATTACAGGGGCAGAGACAGAGCTGGATCGTACGGTTATCGATGAAATTGGCGACCCGCTTGTACATTTATTACGCAATGCGATAGATCATGGCATCGAGCCGATCCAGGACCGCCTTACTGTAGGCAAGAGCGAGACGGGAACGATACATCTGCGTGCTTTTCACAGTGGAAATCATGTATTTATTGAAATCGAGGAAGATGGAAGAGGAATTAACCGCGATAAAATACTGAACACTGCTCTTAAGAACGGACTCGTTACGCAGGAGCAAGCTAACAAGCTAAGTGATAGTGAAGTGTATCAGTTACTTTTTGAGTCAGGATTTAGCACCGCCGATAAAATTTCTGATATTTCCGGACGTGGTGTCGGACTGGATGTAGTTAAGACGAAAATCCATACGCTTGGCGGCCATGTTCAGGTGGATTCCAAGCTTGGAGTGGGAAGTAAGTTTTCTGTTCAGCTGCCTCTAACCTTATCGATTATTTCGGCTATGCTGGTAAGCCTAGGAAGCGAGAAGTATGCGATACCTTTGTCCTCTATCGTTGAAACTTCGTCTATCAAGAGAGAACAGATTCGAACGATCCATGGAAATCAAATGATTGAATACCGCAGCACAGTCATCCCGCTAGTTTCTCTTAGCAGCCTGTTCGAAGTTCCTGACTACAACGAACTGGATGAAAATGAAATTGAAATCGTCGTCGTCCGTAAAGGCGAAAAGCAAATTGCTTTGATGGTTGATGAGTTTATCGGACAGCAGGAAATTGTTTTAAAAACATTAGGCAAATATTTGAATGGATTATTTGCAATCTCCGGAGCGACGATATTAGGGGATGGGCAAGTTGCTCTCATTATTGATACGAATGCATTGATTAAGTAATCATTCCAAACTAGGAGGCTTTCACAATGGGAGAAGAAAAGAAAGTAATTGTATTTGCTCTTGGTAGCGAAGAGTATGGAGTAGAAGTAGAGAAAGTAAGAACGATTGAGAGAATGCAGCCCTTGACCCGCGTTCCCAAAACGCCAGCCTTTATCCAGGGGGTCATCAATCTGCGTGGAATTGTTATTCCGATAATTGATCTTCGGTCCAGATTTGGACTCGAACGTGCGGAATATAACGAGAACACTAGAATTATTATTGTTTCTGCCGGCGACTATGAAGTGGGTCTGATTGTAGATGCTGCTAATGATGTTATTGATATAGACACTGACAACATTGATTTACCGCCAGAAATCGTTGGTGGAATAAAAGCAAAATATTTAGAGGGTATCGCCAGAGTAGGAGACAATCGTCTGTTAGTCCTTCTTAATTTGGAGCAAGTGCTTAATAAAAGTGAAATTCAGCAGCTTGAAGGAATCGAGGGCTAGAGAAGGTGGATGTATTTAAAGATATAGCCGATTTTCAAATGGATGTGCTTAAGGAAGTAGGGAATATTGGTGCAGGTCATGCTGCGACTGCTTTATCCACTCTGCTGAATAAGCCCATCGATATGCTTGTTCCGAGGGTCAGAATGCTTCCATTTGAAGAAATATGCGAAAGCGTAGGCGGGGCGGAGACGGTCGTCATGGCTATTTTCCTTCGAGTGGACGGTGATGCTCCAGGCAACCTGTTTTTTATTCTTAATCTGGAATCGGCCCGGAAGATGCTGCTGCACCTTGTTGGCATACCAGAGCTGGATGGGGAAGAATATACGGAGATGGAAATATCGGCATTAAATGAGATCGGCAACATTCTTGCGGGCTCGTACCTTTCCTCACTCGCAGACTTCACGCATTTACGGATGTCGCCAACCGTACCATCACTTGCAATTGATATGGCAGGAGCTATTTTAAGCTATGGGTTGCTGCAGTTTGGCCATATGGGTGATCAGGCTCTGCTCATTGATACTAAATTTCTGGAGGGAGAAAATGAGGTGCAAGGGCATTTTTTCCTTATCCCTGACCCGGAATCCTTTAGCAAGATATTTATTGCGCTGGGAGTAGAAAGCCCATGATCCAGGACAAGACCATCAAGGTAGGCATGGCGGATCTTAACACAGCACATGTTACAGGTGTGCTAAAAACAACAGGGCTTGGTTCTTGTGTAGGTGTCACTTTATACGATTCCCGTGCAAAGGTTGCTGGTATGGCTCATGTAATGCTGCCTTCCTCAGCCATTGCCCGGGAAGGGGCGATGAACATAGCGAAGTATGCGGATACGGCAATTCCTAGTATGATAGCCAAGATGGAGCTGCTCGGTGCTGTTCTTTCAAGATTGGAAGCCAAGCTGGCTGGAGGCGCTCAAATGTTTGCTTTTGCCGGGAATAATGATACGATGAGAATTGGACCGAGAAATGTAGAATCTTGTAAGGAAATGCTCAAAAAATACTCAATTCCAGTAAAAGCTGAAGATACGGGCGCTAATTACGGACGTACGATCGAATTTGATTGCGAGACTGGTATATTACTAGTTCGCAGCGTTCAGCTAGGATCTAAGGAACTATGACTATGGTAGGAACTCTAAAAATTAATTGGATAGCCGCGTCTCTAGCAGGTTTGATTACTTTCTCGCTTTCTATCGGTAACAATGTGTTTTTAACTACTTGCTTGCGAAGCTTATACAGCTTTATTATATTATTTATTTTAACGTTTGGGTTTCGTTTCTTGCTTGGAATTTTAACAACAGCCAATGGTTTGAATCTAAATGAAGAGCATTTAAATGAAGCCGAATCGCATCTCGGATCCCAACTGGATCTTGCTACTCCCGATGATGATGATGCTACCAGACAAATGCTTAAGAAAAATCTAGATAGTCCGGGACAGTCTTCTGGTGCAGAAGACATGCCCTTTTCACCGCTAAATCCACCGAAGCTCGTTACGAAGAATAACCTGGACCCTGAACAACTGGCTGGAGCGCTCAGACGCATGTCAGAAGACTAAGGAAGGTGAAACTTAAGTCATGATCGAAAAAAAGCCATCCCATTTAGCCAACATTGAACTCTGGAAGCAATGGAAGGAAGAAAGGTGGGTCCCGGCTAAGCAAGCACTCATAGAAAACTACCTGCCGCTTGTCGATTATGTCTCTGGCCGAATGGCCATTGGTCTCCCGAAAAGTGTATCGAAGGAAGATCTGGCCAGTTATGGAGCCATGGGACTCATCGATGCAGTCGATAAATTTGATTATGCACGTGGACTTCAATTTGAGACCTATGCCTCTTGGCGTATTCGGGGTGCCATCATCGATGGGCTCAGGCAGGGAGATTGGGTTCCAAGGTCTGTCCGGGAGAAAGCCAAGAAACTGGAAGAAGCTTATCAGAAGCTGGAGCAATTGTATTTGCGCTCGGTTACTGATGAGGAAATAAGTGCTTATCTGCAAATCAGCGAGCGGGAATTTCAGCAAATGCTTCAAGATATTTCGATTACTACTATTTGTTCCATAGATGATCCTATTCGCGAGGAAGACTCCGAGACCCGGCTTTCTCTGCTAGTGGATGATAAGGCCAAAAATCCGGAATACAAGGTTAATGAATTTTTCTTGCAGGAGTCATTGGCAAGAGCTATCGAGCGACTCACCGAAAAGGAAAGAACTGTAGTTTCTTTATTTTACTATGAAGATTTATCGTTAAGTGAAATCGCGGAAGTTATGAATCTATCCCCCTCTCGAATTTCGCAGCTGCACTCTAAAGCTATTCTAAGATTAAAAGGTTCCTTGAGTAGATTCAAAGTGCAGCTTTTCCAAGATACATAAACACTAGAGACTGGAAAGGTGGTATGTCCATGAATGAGCGGAGCATGCCTTTGGATTTTTACATCACGATCTCCCTGTCAGACGATAAATTAACGGCGTTTTTATTCATCAATAATACGGACGAGAGCTTCAAGGTGACTATGGCTCAGCTTGAAGACCTGCTTGCAGCCCATTATATTTCTTATGGCATTGATCACGTGCAATTGGCAAATATAGCTGCTAATCCTAAACCCTTTTCGTTCCAGAAGGTGGTTATCGCCAAAGGGGATAAGCCAAAAGAAGGACAAAATGGAACGATTAAATATATATATGATCTGGACCATGCTGAGAAGAAACCGCTTGAGCTCGAAGATGGCAAAGTCGACTACAAGCAGGTGATTTCCCTGCATAATGTACGAAAAGGCCAGCTTATCGGTCAAAGATTTCCAGCCACTGAAGGCAAGCCGGGAAGAGCGGTCACCGGTGAGCTGCTCTTTGCCAAAGCTGGTAAGGAAGCCCGCTTCAAGATTGGTAAAAATGTGGTGACTGACGCTGAGCAGATGGCTCTTTATTCGGCTCTTGACGGCATGGTCGTGAAGACTGACCGCGACAAGGTCAATGTATTTCCGATTTACGAAATCAATGGTGATGTGGATTATAATATCGGCAACATTGATTTTATTGGAACGGTGGTTGTACGCGGCAGTATCCTTCCAGGCTTTAAGATTCGTGCAGCGGGAGATATTCGGATCACTGGTGGTGTAGAGGCTGCTGAATTGGAAGCAGACGGCTCTATCGAAATTAACGCAGGCATAGTCGGGCAGAACAAGGCGCGGATTAAAGCGGGGAAACATGTGAAAAGTTCTTTTATTCAGGATGCTACCGTTGAGGCTGCTGAAGATATTAACGTATCCCAGAGTATTATGCATTCCAACATTCGCGCAGGCCTTTCCGTCAATTGCAAAGGCCCTAAGGGACTTATAGTCGGGGGTATTGTTCAAGCAGGCGAAAGAGTTACGGCCAGGACGATAGGAAATTCTATGGCGACTACTACAGTAATCGAAGTGGGAGTGCTTCCCGAGCTCCGGAATGAAATGATTCAGCTGCGTAATCAACTCAAGGGTCATACGGAAAATCTGGATAAAAGCGACAAAGCTTTATCTCTTTTGGATCAGCTTGCAGCGGCAGGTCAGCTGACTCCTGATAAAGTCGCTATGAGAATCAAGCTGAATCATTCGCGTAAGCAAGTAAGTGAAGAACAAAATGCAATCCGGGATCGTATTCTTGAGATCGAAAAATCTTTGGAGGATTCGGATAAAGCCAAGGTTCAAGTCATTTCTACGATTTACGGGGGATCCAAAATTGTGATCGGCCGCTATACCAAGTTTATTAAAGACCCGACGACAAGGATGACGTTTTATTTGAACGACGGGGATATTTCCATGACGCCTTCTATTTAGCTCCTATGTAATCAGGATTATATTTCGGGAGGAGTTTTTCCTTATGAGCATGAAAGCGGTTGAATTGCAATTTGCACTGCATAAAAATGATACTGCGGGTATGATGCAAAATCAATTGTCGCATAAGCCTCAGGAGGATCAATCTATTCTTGCGAACGCGGCTGCATTGTCAACAGAAAAGCAGCGCCGGAGAAGCGGCAAAATCGATGAAAGTGCTTCTGCGGGAGTAAGCGACTCCGAGAAGGAGAAGCAGCAGAAGCAGGAGAGCAGCAATAGGAAGCGCACTGGCAGTAACGGGGAAAAGCCTGAGGGCCAGTCTGAACATCCATATAAGGGGCACCATATCGATTTATCGCTATGAGTTTGTTCCATATTAACCAGCTCTTGGTCTTACCGAGAAAAAAGGGAGTCGTTGTCTTTGTCAACTGTGAATTCTTGGATGTATATCGTGCTGCTTGGTTTGGTAGTGATCGTATATGCGCGCCTTTTACCCAAAAAAGAAGCAGCCGCTCCGAAGAACACGGTCGTTCAAGAAATTGAAGATACCATCGAGCATTTTGCGGCCGAAATGGATGAGCAGAATAAAACGATCCTGGATGTATTCGCCAGAACCAAGCAGGATTATGAAGCTGAATTAGCTAAGCTTGTGAGCAGGATGGAGCAGCTTGAGAAGCAAAAAGGCGATCTTTCGCATGAGCTAAATAAAATTCACATTTCAAAGGAAACAGCAGCGGCTGCGAATTTACAAAATTCGGAGCTTATTGAGCTGAATAGGGAGCCTGGCTTAAGCAAGGCGGCCATAGCCGCCACAGAATCCCTCGCTTCTACTTCTGTGCAAGAAACTGGGGAAGAAGTCTCTGGAGCTGCGAAATCACCGGTCTATTCGGGGCTCAGCATGAAGGCTAGATATGCGGATCTCTTCCAATTGTATGATCAAGGCAGAGGGGTAGAGGCTATCGCCAAGAAGCTGGGCATGAATAAAGGAGAAGTTAATCTGATTATACAGCTCTCCAGACAGGAGGAACGGCCCCATGCTTAGAAATAAAAGCTACTTGTACGGAATGGGAGTCGGACTTATTGTAGGGGCAACCTTGCTGCAGCTAATGGCTTATTCCATAAATGTCACTTCTCAGACAACAAAGCCCGCTGCTATCAGTGAGTGGGATCCGATCAGCTTGAAAGCCGAAGCTTCCAAGTCGTTTCAGGTTTTTGAAAAAGGCGAGAAGGTATATACGCAAGCTGAATTGGACAGAGAGCTGCAGAAGAAGCTTAAGGAAGAAAAGGACAAGCTGGCAGTTGGGAGTCCAGCTCCATCGTCTGCTGCCAAGAGCACCATTCTGTATATACAGCCTGATTTGGTAGCATCTAATGTGTCCGAGCTGCTGTACAAAGCTGGCATTGTCAAAGACCGTAGTGCTTTGGAAAAAGAGTTAGTGAAGCAAAATGCCACTCGCAAAATGCAGGTAGGTTTCCATAGATTTGAAGGCGAGCTAGATATCCAGCAAATTATTGATATTCTCACGAGTGACCAGTAAGCCATTTCGAAGGAAGTTAACTGATGCTGCTTTTGTTCAAGCATTCAAATGCATTGCGAGCAAATTGTTGCATCCCTATGCGAGTTATGGTATATTTATTCTCGGTGTTAAAATCACACGTCGTTCAATTCATATAAGGTTGCTTATTGTGATAAGTTCTATATGAAGGTGCGAACGCCGGAGGGTAACACAAAAAAACCAATATAGAGGAGGGATGGAGATGGCAGTTATCTCCATGAAGCAGCTTTTAGAAGCTGGGGTACATTTCGGACACCAGACACGTCGTTGGAATCCAAAAATGGACAAATACATCTTCACTGAAAGAAACGGCATTTACATCATTGATTTACAAAAAACAGTTAAAAAAGTGGATGAGGCTTACAACTTCGTGAAATCCGTATCCGCAGACAATGGAACGATTCTTTTTGTAGGAACTAAGAAGCAGGCGCAGGATTCCGTTGCGGAAGAAGCAGCGCGTTGCGGTATGTTCTTCATCAACCAACGTTGGTTGGGTGGTACATTAACGAACTTCCAAACGATTCAAAAACGTATCGAACGTTTGAAAACTCTTGAAAAATGGGGAGAAGACGGCACGTTCGAATTGCTTCCTAAGAAAGAAGTTATCATCCTTCGTAAAGAAAAAGACCGTTTAGAGAAATTCCTTGGTGGTATTAAAGGAATGAGAGGTCTTCCTAGCGCTTTATTCATCATCGATCCTCGTAAAGAGCGTATTGCAGTTGCAGAAGCTCGCAAGCTTGGTATTCCAATCGTTGGTATCGTAGATACTAACTGTGATCCGGATGAAATCGATTATGTTATTCCAGGTAATGATGATGCTATTCGTGCAGTTAAATTACTTACTGCTAAAATTGCTGATGCGGTTATCGAAGCTCACCAAGGTGAACAAACAACAGCTTAAGATATAAAGATGAACAAAAGGGCGGTTGGAAGGTGTAACAGCCTACACCGCCCTTTTTAACACAAAAAATACGAAGAATTAGTGGGAGGGTCTTTCGAATGGCAATAACTGCTGGAATGGTGAAAGAATTGCGCGAGAAAACAGGCGCAGGAATGTTGGATTGTAAAAAAGCATTAGAAGAAGCAAATGGTGATTTGACTAAAGCTGGTGAGCTTCTTCGTGAGAAGGGCCTGGCAGCAGCAGCAAACAAAGCTGGACGTATTGCTAGTGAAGGAGCTGTTGAATCCTACATTCACGCTGGCGGTAAAGTAGGCGTACTGGTAGAAATCAACTGCGAAACAGATTTCGTTGCGAAGACGGATCAATTCAGATCCTTTATCAGAGATATTGCTATGCATATTGCAGCAGCAAGCCCGATTTATGTTCGCCGGGAAGATGTTCCTCAGGAAGCTATCGATAAAGAGAAAGAAATTTTGCGTAATCAAGCTCTGAACGAAGGCAAGCCTGCGCAAATCGTCGACAAAATGGTAGAAGGACGTATTGGCAAGTTCTATGAAGAATTCTGCTTGTTGGAGCAGCAGTTCATCAAAGACCAAGACAAAACAATCTCCACTATACTTAATGAAAAAATCTCGCAAATTGGAGAAAATATCTCCATTCGCCGTTTCGTCCGTTTTGGACTTGGTGAAGGTCTTGAGAAAAAACAAGAAAATTTCGCAGAAGAAGTTATGTCCCAAGTGAAACTTTAATACTCGTCACAGAAGAATGGAACACTTGGTGTTCCTTCTTTTTTAAACTATCAGTAAAATAAAAAGTATAAAAATGCAGATTTGACTTTGATATTTCTAGGCAACGCGCTAGTCCTTTTAAGGACGACGTAGACGATACCTTTGAAATCTTTATCTTATTCGCCTTTTTGAAACGGAGGTTATTGCAACTTGGAGCGTCCTTTTTATAAACGAGTTATTTTAAAATTAAGCGGGGAAGCTTTATCCGGACAGCTTGGATATGGAATCGACTCCGAAGTCATCACCTCCATCGCCCATCAGGTTAAAGAGGTAGTTGACTTGAAAGTGGAAGTCGCAGTTGTAGTAGGCGGAGGCAACATATGGAGAGGTATCGCAGGAAGCGCCAAAGGGATTGATCGTGCTACTGCCGATTACATGGGCATGCTGGCAACTGTGATGAATGCCCTGGCCCTTCAAGATGCGCTGGAGACGATAGGGGTTCCCACACGGGTGCAATCCTCGATCAATATGCAGCAGGTGGCAGAGCCTTACATACGCCGCAGAGCAATGAGACACCTTGAAAAAGGAAGAGTCGTCATTTTTGCTGCAGGTACAGGCAATCCTTTTTTCTCAACGGATACTACGGCTGCGCTTAGAGCTGCAGAAATAGAAGCTGAAGTCATTTTGATGGCCAAGAATAAAGTGGACGGCGTTTATTCGGCTGATCCTTTCAAAGATTCTACGGCCAAGAAATACGATACCTTAACGTACATGGAAGTTCTAAGCAACAATTTAGGCGTCATGGACTCTACAGCCTCCTCCCTTTGTATGGATAATAACATCCCGTTAGTGGTGTTCTCGATCACGGAAAAAGGGAATATTAAACGAGTTGTCCTTGGCGAGAAAATTGGGACCACAGTTCAAGGGAGTGTATAAAATGCCACAAGCGATAAAAAAGAATGCTGAAGACAAGATGGATAAAGCAATAGCCGCTTTAAAAAGAGATTTGTCTTCCCTGCGCGCAGGCCGCGCAACACCGTCACTGCTCGATAAAATTCAGGTTGAGTATTATGGCGCAATGACGCCTGTTAATCAGCTTGCCAACCTCAGCACTCCGGATTCCCGGACTTTGCTTATCCAACCATGGGATAAAACATCTATGGGAACTATTGAGAAGGCGATTATGAAATCAGATTTGGGCTTAACTCCGTCTAATGACGGCACAATTATTCGTATTGTGATTCCGGCTTTGACGGAAGAGAGACGTTCAGATCTTGTGAAGATGACGAAAAAGTATGGCGAAGAAGCCAAAGTTGCGGTTCGTAACATCCGCCGCGACACGAATGATGAAATTAAGAAGCTGGAAAAAGCAGGAATTTCTGAGGACGAATCCCGTCGCCATCAAGAGGACATTCAGAAATTTACTGATAAATTTACTGCAGAAGTGGATAAGGTATTGGCCGCCAAAGAAAAAGAAATTATGGAAGTGTAAAGCTTTAGGCCAGTCCCCGGTCATATGCTGGGGACTTTTCATCTTTCCTTAGGTGGGGGAACAAGGATGCTCAAACCGTTTAAGAAATGGCTCAGGAGCTTAGGCAAGGATGCTGTTAAGGCATTTCCTACCATCGATCCGGAACATGTTCCAGCCCACGTGGCAATCATCATGGATGGTAATGGACGTTGGGCGAAGCAGCGCGGCTTACCTCGCGTAGCAGGGCATCATTCCGGTATGAAGAATGTTAAGAAAATCACGATCGCCGCTAATGATATCGGCGTAAAGGTACTAACGATGTACGCTTTTTCCACAGAAAACTGGAAAAGGCCCAAAGAAGAAGTGGAATTTTTGATGAAGCTGCCCTCGGAATTTTTTCCGCTTGAGATTGGGGAGCTTATTGAAAAGAACGTGCGCATTCGCATGACAGGCTGGAATGAAGGCTTGCCGGATTATACCCTCAGAGCCATTGAGGATGCCATTGAACGTACAAAAAATAATACTGGACTCATTCTAAATTTTGCTTTGAACTACGGAGGACGCAAGGAAATCCTTGACGGAGTGCAGAACATATACAAGGAAGTTCAGGAAGGCAAGTTTCGGATCGAGGATTTAGATGAGGAATCATTTTCGCGATATATGTTGACATCAGACCTGCCTGATCCCGATCTGTTGATTCGGACCAGTGGAGAGCTGAGGTTGAGTAATTTTTTACTTTGGCAGCTTGCTTATTCCGAACTATGGTTTACGGATGCTTATTGGCCTGAATTTACCGATGATTTATTCTACCAAGCCATTGTGGAGTATCAGCAAAGGGCCAGAAGATACGGTGGAATTTAATGTGAGCCCTAATTATCAATGCTTACCAAAGAAAAGCTGGCTTGGTATTTGCAAAGTTGGCTTTTCTGCGGGAAGCTCCATGTAGTCTTGGTAAGTTTGCGAATGTGGCTTTCACAAAAAAGCTTATGTTGAATTTGTTTTTTAATGAGAAGTCCTTAGGAGGAATCGAATGAAGCAGCGTATCGTTACTGGCCTCATTGCCGGCATCGCTTTTATTTCCTTTTTAGCTCTCGGCGGTTACTGGTATTCCGGGTTGATTTTGCTGCTGTCAATTATCGGGTACGATGAATACTTGAGAATGAACGGTTACAAGAAGTATAAACTCACTTCTCTAGTTGGGTTAATTGCTTTGGTGCTCCTGGTTATTCCTTGGGAAACTAAAGATTATTCATTGAATGTGGATGCAACAGCTATTATTTGGATCACGCTTTTTGTACTGCTTTCGATTACCGTTTTGTCTAAAAATGCGATAACAATCGATCAGGTCTCGGTGTTGTTTGCTGGAATTGTATACATAGGACTAGGCTTTCATTATATGATATCTACAAGAATTCCAGAGCATGGATTTTTCTGGACAATCCTTGTATTTGTTTGTATATGGTCAACAGATTCTGGCGCTTATTTTGTAGGTTCAAAGCTGGGTAAACACAAGCTGTGGCCGCAGATCAGTCCCAAAAAATCCGTTGAAGGATCCATTGGAGGCATAGTCATCTCTATTCTCGCAGCTCTGGCCTTTGCATGGGCTTCACCTGAGCTGCTTACTTATCTGGACGCTGTATTATTAGGAGTAGTTATCGCTGTAGTGGGACAATTGGGAGACTTGATCCAATCCGCTTATAAAAGAGTCAAAGGAATTAAAGACACGGGAGCGCTGCTTCCTGGACACGGTGGTGTCCTGGATCGGGTAGACAGCTGGCTCATCGTGTTTCCTTTCATTCATTGGCTGGGGCTTATTCCTTATTAATCGGGAAATGTGCAAATTGAGGTGAAAATTTATGAAGAAACGTATTGCCATTCTCGGTTCAACCGGATCCATTGGAACACAAACCCTGGACGTTATCGCTAATGAGCCGGAACGCTTTCAAGTTGACGCTCTTGCAGGCGGATATAATATTGCGCTGCTTATTGAGCAAGCAAAGCAATTTCGTCCTAAAATAGTCTCAGCGGCAACGAAGGAGCTCGCAGATGAGCTTGCTTTGCATGTTCCTTCAGATACGAAGGTGCTTTATGGAGAGCAGGGGCTTCTTGAGGTTGCGGCAGGAACAGAAGCTGATTTTGTCGTGACGGCATTAGTAGGCAGTCAAGGCTTAAAGCCTACACTTGCAGCTATTGAAGCAGGGAAAAATATTGGTCTTGCGAACAAGGAAACGTTAGTGAGTGCCGGACATATTGTCATTGATGCTGCAAAGCGTAAGGGTGTTTCCTTACTCCCTGTCGACAGTGAGCATTCCGCTATTTTTCAATGTTTGAATGGTGAAAATCGGAGTGAGATTGCGCAGATTACACTAACGGCTTCAGGAGGTTCCTTCCGGGATCGGACTCGCAAGGAGCTCGAAGGTGTTACAGTGGAACAAGCACTGCGGCATCCGAACTGGTCAATGGGGGCAAAAATTACGATAGATTCAGCTACTATGGTGAACAAAGGTCTGGAAGTTATTGAAGCCCGCTGGTTGTTTGGGCTCGGTTATGATCAAATCGGTGTCATTATTCATCCGGAAAGCATTATTCATTCGTATGTTGAATTTGTTGATAATAGCATCATTGCCCAGCTAGGTAACCCCGATATGAGGGTGCCTATCCAGTACGCACTAACGTACCCTCAGCGGTTTCCAACACCTACAAACCGGCTAAGTCTGGTCGATGCAGGAAAGCTGCATTTTCGCGAGATGGATTTTGGCAGGTATCCTTGTGTGCGGATGGCTTACGAAAGTGGAAGAGCTGGCGGCTCTTCTCCCACGGTATTTAATGCCGCTAATGAAATAGCAGTAGCTCGCTTTTTGCAGGGAGCTATTTCTTTTTTGCAAATCGAAGATATCATTGACTCTGTGCTGCAGCAGCACCAGACTGTCAGTGAGCCGGATTTGCAGACGATTCATGAAATAGATGCCTGGGCAAGAAAAGCAGCAGAAGCCATCTCATTTGAGTAGCCTATGGAATGGGACTATGACCTTCATCTATTTGGGTTTCAAGTCTAAACCAGCCTCCATCCAAGTATACATGTTCTAAGGAAGGTATAGCTTGTATTCGGATAAACAATAATGGTAATCTAGGAGCATGCTATCCTGCACATGTCTAAGGAGGAAGGTACGAATTGTCAACAATCGAGGTTGTTCTTAAAGTTATTTTGTTGTTTTTCGTTTTGGTTTCGATACATGAATGGGGCCATTTTTACTTCGCCAAGCGTGCCGGGATTCTTGTAAGAGAATTTGCCATTGGTTTTGGGCCGAAGATTTTTTCTTATAAAAAGGGTGAAACCCGCTATACGCTAAGGCTTTTGCCGATCGGCGGCTTTGTAAGAATGGCTGGAGAAGATCCGGAAATCGTACAAGTCAATCCTGGACAGACTGTTGCGATCAGGCTGGATGCCGAGGAACGGATTACGTATTTGTATCTGGATCAGCTTGATGCGCGCTCTGAAGTTATTCAGGGTGTAGTCGAACATATTGATTTGGATAAGCAGTTGACGCTTACGATCGATGTGGATGGTGAACAGGTGACCTATGCCGTTCATCCTTGCGCGCATATGGTGACCAAGGGCACTGAAACACAAATAGCCCCGTATGACCGTCAATTCGGAAGCAAGAGTGTGGGGAAAAGGGCGCTTTCCATTGTAATGGGCCCTGTGATGAACTTCTTGCTGGCGATTGTTTTGTTCTTTATACTAATCATCATGACGGGTGTTCTCACCAACGTGAAGCTGCAAAATATTTCTGCCGGAGAAGCCGGTGAGAAGGCTGGTTTGCTGGCGGGAGATATCGTCGTTTCCATCAACAATGAGCCGATCGGTGAAGATCGTGAGAAGCTGATGACGATGATTCAGCAGAACGCCAACAAGAAGATGTCCTGGATCATTGAGCGCGGCGGAACTACAATGCCAATTGAAGTTGTACCAGCAGAAGTGGCCGGGGTCGGCAAGGTTGGAATAACGATTGGCGGCGACAAGAGATCCGCAAACTTCTCTGAGGTTCTAACAGGCACCTATCAGCAGGTTTATGGCTCAACGGTAGGTATTTTAACCAGTTTAAAGATGTTGATTTTTGGACAGTTCAAATTGGATGATTTGGGCGGCCCTGTTCGTACGGCGCAGGTTACTGCAGAGTTTGCTAGAATGGGCATGAGTTATTTGATATTTTGGGCTGGTACGTTAAGCCTTTATTTGGGGATATTCAATCTGCTGCCGATTCCGGCACTCGATGGAAGCAGACTGCTGTTTATGGGTATTGAGGCGCTGCGCGGAAAACCTGTGGATCCGAATCGGGAAAGTATGGTTCATTTCGTAGGCTTTGCCTTGCTGATGCTGTTAATGCTGGCAGTCACCTATAATGACATTTTGCGGCTGATCAACAGTTAGTGAATGGCAGGCGGATGCGGATGCGGAATTCGGGAGTTTAAAGGTTTCTTAAGCTAAACGCAAGGGGACGCTTTCGAAGAAGGTTGTCCTATGGAATACTCTAGGAGGAATTTATGTCGAACGAGAAGCAATTTGTTAAAGAAATAACCCCTCAAGGAGAGGACTTCTCCCGGTGGTACCTGGATGTAATCAAGAAAGCGGATCTGATGAGCTATTCGCCAGTTAGAGGCTGCATTGTTTTCAAACCGGATAGCTATGAAATATGGGAAAATATACAGCGCGAGCTCGATTTCAAATTCAAAGAAACCGGACACCGCAACGCATACTTTCCGCTTTTCATTCCTGAGAGCTTTTTTGAAAAGGAAAAAAACCATATCGAGGGCTTTAATCCTGAACTCCCTTGGGTTACGGAAGCCGGAGGAGAGAAGCTGGAGGAACGTCTCGCGATCCGGCCTACTTCGGAGACGATGATTGGACATATGTACGCGGAATGGATTAATTCCTATCGCGATTTGCCGCTGCTTATTAATCAGTGGGCCAACGTTGTTCGTTGGGAGAAGCGCACGCAGCCGTTCCTTCGTACCAGTGAGTTTCTCTGGCAAGAAGGTCACACTGCGCATGAGGATGAGCAGGATGCCCGCCGCGAAACGATGCAAATGCTGGAGATCTACCGTGAGTTTGCCGAAGATTTCCTCGCCATTCCAGTAATTCTTGGCCAAAAGACACCTTCTGAGAAATTCGCTGGAGCTGTAGATACATTTTCCATCGAAGCTATGATGAAGGACGGTAAAGCGGTTCAAGCCGGCACCTCTCATTATTTGGGAACGAACTTTGCCGTAGCTTTCGACATTAAATATTTGGACCGGGAAAATCAGCACCAGTTCGCCCATACGACCTCTTGGGGCGTAAGCACGCGTTTGATCGGTGCCCTGATTATGGTGCATGGTGATGACCGTGGTCTGGTGATACCTCCCAAAGTGGCACCAACACAAGCCATTATGATTCCTATAGGCCCGCCTAAATCACGTGATCAGGTTATAAGCCGAGTGAATGAGCTCTATGCTGAGCTTAAGAAAGCTGGTGTGCGCGTGAAGGTTGATGACCGTGCAGACCAAAGTCCTGGCTGGAAATTCAATGAATACGAAATGCGCGGCGTTCCAATTCGTCTAGAGCTGGGACCTCGTGATATGGAGAATGGACAAATTGTGCTTGTTTCCCGGGTAAGCGGGGAAAAGAAGATCGTAGCCCAGTCCGATCTTGTACAGGAAGTGGAGAATCTGCTTGCTGAGATTCACCAGCAGATGTATGATAAAGCCAAGCAATTCCGTGACGATAACTATATTTCGGTTGATTCACTGGATGAATTCAAAGCATTTCTTGAAACAAAGAGAGGCTTTGCATTAGCTGGCTGGTGCGGTTCAGATGCATGCGAAGCACAGGTGAAAGAAGAAACCGGAGCAACAAGCCGGAACATTCCGTTTACTCCTTCTGTGCAAAAGCAAGTTTGTCTGGTATGTGGTGAGACTTCTGCACATACAGTCGTTTTTGGCCGCAGCTATTAAGCAGCATTAGCGTTATAAAATTTCAGTTAAAGTAAATAAAAGGGCAAACGGAATGCAAGACCTCCTTTGCCCTTCGTATTTTTGTGGGGGAGGATGTTTATGGGGAGCTTGGCGGATAAAAGGAAGCGCTTCGAGCTGCTAATGCAGCAAGCGGAAATCCCTTTCCATGTCGTTGACTCATTTTTTGCAGAAGGATTTATCCATGAAGTTGAGTGCAGCAGGAAAAACAGGGAGTGGACGTTTCATATAGCGAAGAATGAAATCGTTCCGCTAGACGTTTATCTTTCATTTTGTAAAAAAATTCAAGAAAGATTTGCCCATATCGCCAAAATTAGCTTTACATTCCGCTTTGAGCAGGCCGCACCAGAAGTATTGATTGGAGAATATTGGGCTTTATTTATCGAATGGCTGCAGCGTGAAGTAGCTACGGTGAACGGTTGGATGAGCAAATCCAAATTCACTGTGAAGGACAATGATTTAACCCTTGTTTTGCTTGATGCCTTTAGTCTGGAGCAGGCTAAGAAAAAAGATATTGACCAGTATGCACGGACCTTTTTCCGAAATTATTTTCACACGGATCTGCGTGTTTTTTATAAAGTAAGTGAATCCAATGAAGAGGAATACGAGCGCTTTGCCAGGCTGATTGAAGAAGAAGAAAAGAACGTAACCCAGGAAATTATGCAGTCCATCGAGCAGGAAGAAGAGGCTTCCAACTTGCCGGGAGCGGAGCTCAAGCTGATGGTCGGCTATGAAATAAAGGAGCCTGCAGTCCCTTTGCAGGACATACAGGAAGAAGAAAAGAAGGTAACGGTTCAAGGCACTGTATTTGGCCTGGATGTAAAGGAATTACGAAACGGAAGCACCTTGTTTACATTTAATTTAACGGATTTCACCGATTCCATGGCGATGAAGGCTTTTGCCAAAACTAAGGATGATGTGAAGATTCTAAGTCTGATGACTAATGGCAAATGGATCAAGGCGCGGGGAAAAGTGGAGTATGACCGCTTCATGCAGATTCCGGAGCTTGTGATGATTCCTAATGATATCAATGAGCTTGTACCGCCCAAAGATCGCACAGATGACGCGGAGGAAAAAAGAGTAGAGTTCCATCTGCACACGACCATGAGTACGATGGATGGCATTGCCTCAGTGGATGAATACATCAAGATGGCGGCCAAATGGGGCCACAAGGCGATTGCCATTACGGATCATAGCTCCGTACAATCGTTTCCTGATGCAGGAAAAGCGGGCAAGAAGCATGGTATTAAAGTAATCTACGGGGTAGAGGCGAATGTGGTTAACGATTCTGTACCCATCGTTTTTAATCCTGTCGAGGTGGATCTCAAAGAAGCGACTTATGTCGTATTTGATATCGAGACCACGGGCTTGTCCGTAATGAATAATACGATTATTGAGCTTGCTGGAGTTAAAATGCAGGACGGCAAAGAAATAGATCGTTTCACAACCTTCATTGATCCTCATCAGAAAATTCCTTATAATATCCAGCAGCTTACCAATATTAACGATGATATGGTAAGAGGCGCTCCTGAGCTGAGTGAGAAGCTGCCCGAATTTGTAGAGTTTGTCCGGGATGCCGTGCTAGTTGCCCACAACGCCAAGTTTGATATGGGTTTTATTCAAGCCAACCTCAAAAGACTCGGAATTCCCGAGCTCACCAACCCGGTTTTAGATACGTTGGAGCTTGCGCGCTTGCTTTTTCCATCCATGAAAAATCATCGGCTGAACACACTTTCTGACAAATTCAAAGTAAGCCTTGAAAATCACCACAGAGCTATTGATGACTCTTTAGCATTAGGTCAAATACTCTATCAATTGATTCAAGAGTCCAATGGTAGAAATATTAGATCACTTGCAAGACTTAATGATAGCGTCGGACAGGATTTAAGCAATCAAAGACCTTTTCATTGCTGTATATATGCCAAGAATGCTGTCGGCAAGAAAAATTTATTCAAGCTGATTTCTCTTTCACATACCGATTACTTTCGTAAAGTTGCCTGTATGCCCAAAAGTAAGCTGGCGGAGCTGCGTGAGGGTCTGTTGATTGTCTCTGGTTGCGAGCGGGGAGAATTCTACGAAGCAGTTATGAATAAATCCGTGGAGGAAGCGGAGCAGGTTGCTGAATTTTATGATGTTCTTGAGATTCAACCTGCTAGCTACAATATGCATTTGGTAGATAAGGGCTTTTTAGGCAGTAAAGCAGATTTGGAAAATAATATTAAAAGAATAGTTGAGATTGGAAAAAAACTGGGCAAGCCCATTATTGCTACGGGAAATGTTCATTATCTGAATCCCAGGGATAAAGTTTTTCGCGATATCACGATTAACGGTATCACCGGCTTCAGCCCGCTTAAGGATTTGAAAAAGCCTGATGCTCATCTGCGTACAACTAAGGAAATGCTGGAGGAATTCAAGTTTCTTGGTGAAGCTATGGCGCATGATGTGGTGATAAAGAATACTAGCGATCTGGCTGATCAATTCGAAGAAATTAAGCTGTTTCCGGACAAGCTCTTTACGCCGATCATCGAAGGAGCAGATGAGGATATACGGAATACCTGCTACGAAACAGCAAAAGCTATGTATGGAGATGAGCTGCCGGAAGTCATCATAGCCCGACTGGAAAAAGAACTTATCCCTATTATTAAATTCGGTTTTTCCGCCAACTATCTGATTTCAGCGATGCTTGTCAAAAAATCAAACGAAGATGGCTATTTAGTAGGCTCCCGTGGATCGGTTGGCTCCTCCATAGTTGCAATGATGCTTGGTATTTCTGAAGTGAATCCGCTCCCGCCGCATTACATATGCTCCTCATGCAAGCATAGTGAGTGGTTTACAGACGGCAGTGTGCCAAGCGGCTTCGATCTTCCTGATAAGGTTTGTCCTGACTGCGGCGCAAATTTAAAAGGCGATGGCCATGATATCCCGTTCGAAACGTTTCTTGGCTTTAAAGGGGACAAGGTTCCCGATATTGACTTGAACTTTTCCGGGGAATATCAGCCGGTTGCCCATAATTTTACGAAGGAAATTTTTGGTCCGAAGAATGTGTTCCGTGCGGGAACGATCGGCACCGTTGCCGAGAAGACGGCATTTGGTTTTGTCAAAAAGTATGAGGAGGAGCAGGGCAAGCATTGGCGCGGAGCGGAGCTTAGCCGTTTGGCGAATGGCTGTACTGGCGTGAAGCGGAGCACTGGGCAGCATCCAGGCGGTATTGTCGTTGTACCTGACTATATTGATGTAGATGATATAACGCCGGTTCAATATCCTGCTGATGATACCAGCTCGGAATGGAAAACAACCCATTTTGATTATCATGCTTTTGATGAGAACTTGCTCAAGCTTGATATTCTGGGGCATGACGATCCGACAATGATGCGGATGCTGCAGGACTTAACAGGGATCGATCCGACAAAGATTCCGATGAATGATAGGAAAGTAATGAGCATTTTCAACTCCACGGAAGCTATAGGTGTAAAGCCTGAGCAAATCCGTTCACCGGTTGCTACTTTTGGCGTGCCGGAGATGGGGACCAAATTCGTCAGGCAGATGCTGCAGGAAACGCAGCCAAGCTCTTTTGCCGATTTGCTGCAAATATCCGGTTTGTCGCATGGAACCGGCGTTTGGCTGGGCAACGCACAGGAGCTGATCCGCAAAGATATTTGCAACATTAAGACCGTTATCGGCTGCCGGGATGATATTATGCTTTATTTGATCTATAAGGCTGGCATGGATGCAGGACTGGCTTTTAAAATCACTGAGAGTGTGCGTAAGGGGAAAGGGCTGACCGATGAGTGGAAGGATGAGATGAAGCGGTGCAATGTACCTGCCTGGTACATCGAATCCTGTGAGCGCATTGAGTATATGTTTCCTAAGGCGCATGCCGCCGCTTATGTTATTTCCGCCGTCCGAACTGCATTCTTTAAGGTGTATCATCCGATTGCTTACTATGCTACTTATTTCACGGTTCGTGCGGAGGATTTTGATTTGGAGCTGCTTTGCCAGGGCTACGAGGCGATCCTCAAGAAGCTGATAGAAATTGAGCAAAAAGGCTTTCAAGCACTGCCAAAGGAAAAAGCCATGGTATCCCTTTTGGAAATGGCGCTTGAGATGACGGCACGGGGTTTCAGCTTTAAGCCTATTGATTTATACCGCTCACATGCTACCCGCTTTATTATTGACGACACTTCCTTGATTCCTCCTTTTGCAGCCATGCAGGGAATCGGAGATAATGCCGCCAGGAATATTGCGGCAGCTAAGGAGAATGGTGATTTTCTTTCAATCGAGGATTTCCAGAACCGCTCCAAAGCAACCAAAACGGTTATTGAAATGCTTGCTTCCATGGGCTGCTTCCGCGGGCTTCCAGAGTCCAATCAATTGTCTCTCTTCTAGTTCAAAAACTGACCAAAGTTGAAAAATGTTGCGTTTTTTGCTATTGTAAAGGTTAATATGGTTATGGTATAATTTTTATTGGTAATAATGAGGATATCGGATTGTGAACCGGAGAGTGGGGAAACCCACTCTTTACATTTTGATATAGGACTTTTCGGTATGGAACCGACAGCAGTCCAGCCTAGGAGGGCAGAGATAAGAGTGATCACGCAAGAGCAAATTAAGTCCACCGTTGAGGAAATGCTGAATGATTTCGTTGAGCAGAATGGCTTCGAGCTTGTGGACGTGGAATACGTCAAGGAAGGCAGTAACTGGTTCCTTCGAGTCTATGTAGACAAGGAAGGCGGCATTGATATAGATGATTGTGGTCGTGTCAGCGAATACTTGAGCAACCGTCTTGATGAGAAGGATCCTATACCCGACGCATACTTTCTTGAAGTTTCTTCGCCAGGAGCCGAGCGCCCTCTTAAGAAGCTGCAAGACTATCACAATGCAGTAGATAATCATGTGTTTGTTACTACCTATGAGCCAATAGAGGGCTTGAAGGAATTTGAAGGTCTGCTGCTTTCTTTTGACGGGGAAGTGCTTGTCATTCAGACTGGCAAGAAGAGCAGCAGCATTCCATTTACTAAAGTAGCCAGCGCTAGATTGGCCATTGTGTTTTAATGCTTGTCCACGAATGAAAGGGGGAACACGGTTCAAATGAATACCGATTTTATCGAAGCACTGGCCGAAATTGAGAGGGAAAAGGGCATTTCTAAAGACCTGCTGATCGATGCCATTGAAGCGGCCATGATATCCAGCTACAAGCGCAATTTCAACACTGCCCAGAACGTTCGCGTTGATATTAACCGGCAAACAGGACTCATTAAGGTATACGCCCGTAAGACAGTTACGGAAGAAGTACTAGATGTAAGATTGGAAATATCGATTGATGCCGCGCGTGATATTAATCCAAACTATCAGTTGGAAGATATCGTTGAGATCGAAGTAACACCACGGGATTTTGGGCGGATTGCCGCTCAGACTGCTAAGCAAGTCGTTACGCAGCGTATCAGAGAAGCCGAAAGAGGGCTGATCTACAACGCTTTTATCGATAAAGAAGAGGATATCGTCACAGGTATTCTGCAGCGCCAGGACCAACGGAATGTATATGTCGATCTTGGCAAGGTTGAAGCCGTGCTACCTATAGGTGAGCTTATGCCTACGGATAAATTCAAGCAGGGTGACCGAATTAAAGCTTATATAACGAAAGTTGAGAACACAACGAAGGGGCCGCAAATTATTTTATCACGGACGCATCCAGGCTTGTTAAAGCGGTTGTTTGAACTGGAAGTGCCGGAGATTTTTGATGGTGTTGTGGAAATACGCTCTGTTGCCAGAGAAGCGGGCTTCCGCTCCAAGATAGCCGTTCATTCCAGAAATGCCGAGGTTGATCCGGTAGGTTCCTGCGTGGGTCCCAAAGGGATGCGGGTGCAAACGATTGTCGGGGAGCTCCGCGGCGAGAAGATCGATATCGTTCGTTGGATGGAAAGTGTCGAGGAATATGTCGCCAATGCGCTGAGTCCATCCAAGGTGATCGAGGTTCAGGTGTTTGAGAGTGAGAAGATGGCGCGTGTCATCGTTCCTGACTATCAATTATCGCTTGCTATCGGGATTAAAGGACAAAACGCACGGCTTGCAGCGAAGCTCACCGGGTGGAAAATCGACATCAAGAGCGAGACACAAGCTGAGCAAGAATATGGCAGGCCAAAAACTTATAACGAAGAAATGCATCAGGATTCCATTACCATTGATTGATGTTAGACTCACCAATGTTACACATTTGGATGGAATGATGCTGGAAGCAAGAGGTGACCTCATATGAAACAGAGAAAAATCCCTCTAAGAAAATGTGTAGCGTGTCAGGAAATGATGCCAAAGCGAGATTTGATTCGCGTCGTCAAAACCCCTGAGGATGAAATTGTTATTGATCTCAAGGGCAAAAAATCCGGGCGCGGTGCTTACCTTTGCGGGAAATTATCTTGTTTTAAGCTGGCAAAAAAGAGTAAGGCGCTGGACCGTGCCTTGAAATCTGCGGTTAGCACAGAAATTTATGATCAGTTGGAACAGGATTTCATACACGTCGAAGACGAATTTATCTCCACTAAAGAGGAGTTGTTAGGTGAAGAGTAAATTTTTATCCCAGCTGGGGTTGACGATGCGGGCGGGTAAGCTCGTAACCGGAGATGAAGGTGTGTTCAAGGCTATTCGCTCCGGAGAGGCAAAGCTTGTTATTTTAGCAGAGGACGCTTCTGAGAATACCCGCAAAAAGTATCAAGATAAGTGCCAGTTTTATGGCGTTCCGCTCATGGAAATGGGCAGTAAGGCCGAACTGGGCGGCAGCATAGGCAAAGAGATGCGTGTCATCCTCGGCGTACTGGACAGAGGCTTTGCGCAGATGCTGCTAAAGTGCCAGGTAAACCCTGCGGAGGTGAAAAGATTTGACTAATAAAGAAGATAATAAAGATAAGCTTCGAGTTTATGAATATGCCAAGTCTTTGAATATGAGCAGTAAAGAAATCATCACGATCCTGAAACGATTAAACATTCCTGTTAATAATCACATGAGTGTTATGGAGAATGATGCGGTAGGCAGCGTGGAAAAATTTTTCCGCGACATTAAAGCGAATGCTGCAGCTAAGAGAGCAGCTTCGGACGGAGGACATGTGAATTCAACAACGACGAACACCAAACCAGTAACTACTAGTCAAAATGCGGACAATAAAGGTGCCGCAAGCCCGGCAGATAAACCTGCTGCCCCGCAGCAGCAAGCTGCCGACAATACTGTAAAACCAGCTGAATCAGGACAGCCAGCAGCTACTCAGCCTGCTGCTTCCCAGCAAGCAACAAGACCGAATGACCGCCCGCAAGGTCAAGGTCAAGGGCAGCGTCCGCAAGGTCAAAGCCAAGGGCAGCGCCCGCAAGGTCAAGGCCAAGGACAGCGTCCACAAGGTCAAGGCCAGGGTCAGCGTCCACAAGGTCAAGGCCAAGGACAGCGTCCGCAAGGTCAAGGCCAGGGTCAGCGTCCACAAGGTCAAGGCCAAGGGCAGCGTCCGCAAGGTCAAGGCTCACAAGGCGGCTATTCCAGTGGCGGTGCTTCAAGACCTGCCGGACAGTCTGGCGGCCCTAACCGCAGTAATTCGGGTCAAGCCCAACGCAGTGGACCTAGCTCTTCTGGACCAAGTAATCGTCCGTCAGGAGCGGGAGCACCGAACCGCAGTCAGGACCAGAGCCGTGGTCCAAGAACGTTTGACAACAACCGTGGAGGTCAAAATCAAGGCGGCAGACCTGTTGTAATAGAATCCAAGCCTCAGTACCGTCCAGGTACTACCGGTGAGGACATTGATGATGCAGCAGCTAAAGCAGCGGCTAAAACAACAAAGAAAGCTCCAAAGCGCTTTGATGATAATAAATCAGGTGGTAATAGAAGTAATACAGGTGGAAACAGGTCCAATTACCGTAATAACGGCAAGGGCCGGTATCAGCAAGATACTGTGAAAAAAGAAAAAATCGACAACACACCGAAAAAGATTATCGTCCGCGGCACGATGACAGTAGGAGAAGTTGCCAAATTGCTTCATAAGGATGCTTCAGAAGTCATCAAAAAGCTTCTGTTCTTAGGCGTACTGGCTTCTATCAATCAAGAGCTTGAAATGGAAGCTATTCTTCTCATTGCCGGCGAGTTCGGAGTCGAAGTGGAAGTTAAAATCCGTGTCGAGGAAGATAATTTCGAAACGATCGATGAAGTTGACGATCCGTCTGATCTTCAAGACCGTCCTGCGGTAGTAACGATTATGGGTCACGTTGACCATGGTAAAACAACGCTGCTTGACGCCATTCGTCAAACTAATGTCTCCGAAGGAGAAGCAGGCGGTATTACCCAGCATATCGGTGCTTATCAAGTGGATGTTAACCAGAAGAAAATTACGTTCCTAGATACACCAGGTCACGAAGCGTTTACGACGATGCGTGCAAGAGGTGCGCAAGTTACTGACATTACGATTCTGGTTGTTGCTGCAGATGATGGCGTTATGCCACAGACTGTTGAGGCTATCAGTCATGCGAAAGCTGCTGGTGTTCCAATTATCGTAGCTGTTAATAAAATTGATAAGCCTGGAGCTAATACGGATAAAATCAAGCAGGCTTTAACCGAGTATGAGCTTGTTCCTGAAGAGTGGGGCGGCGACACAATTTTTGTTGAGCTTTCTGCGAAGCAGCGTCTCGGAATCGAGCATTTGCTTGAGATGATTCTACTTGTAGCTGAGGTTCAAGAATATAAAGCCAATCCGAATAAACGGGCCAGAGGTACAGTGATCGAAGCCGAGCTTGATAAAGGCCGCGGTCCTGTTGCAAGGATCTTGATTCAGCACGGAACGCTTAAGGTTGGAGACAGCTTTGTAGCTGGTGTCTGCTTTGGCCGTGTTAGAGCCATGGTTAATGATAAAGGGAAACGTTTGAAGGAAGCAGGACCTTCTACTCCAGTTGAAATTACGGGGTTAACCGAGGTTCCGCAAGCTGGCGATCCTTTCCTTGTTTTCGAAGATGAGCGCAAGGCTAGAGACATCGCTGACAGACGTGCGATCACGCTTCGTCAATCAGAGATGGGCGCTAACAGCCGCGTTACGCTTGACGATCTTTATAAGCATATTAAAGAGGGCGAGATCAAAGACCTTAATGTTATCATTAAGGGCGACGTTCAAGGCTCAGTAGAAGCATTGAAAGGCTCACTGGAAAAAATTGAGGTTGAAGGCGCACGCGTCAAGATTCTTCATACTGGTGCTGGAGCTATTACAGAATCCGATATTATTCTTGCATCGGCTTCCAACGCGATTATTATTGGCTTTAACGTTCGTCCAGAGCCTGCAGCCAAAGCGACAGCGGATCAGGAAAAAGTAGACATTCGTTTGCACCGTATTATCTATAATGTTATTGAAGAGATTGAACAAGCGATGAAAGGCATGCTGGATCCGATCTTTAAAGAAAATGTACTCGGTCACGCCGAAGTCCGGAATGTCTTTAAGGTTACGGGCTCAGGTACAATTGCCGGCTGCATGATTACATCGGGTAAAATCGCACGTAACGCCGAAGCTCGTCTGATACGAAGCGGTATTGTCGTCTACGAAGGCAAGATCGATTCCTTGAAAAGATTTAAGGATGACGCAAAAGAAGTGGCGCAAGGTTACGAATGTGGTATATCTCTTGAGCGATATCATGATATTAAAGAGGGCGACATCATCGAAGCCTTTATCATGGAAACCGTTGAGAGGTGATAACAAATGGCTAGAGTTCGCGTAGGGCGCGTTGGCGAGCAGATTAAGAAAGAGCTAAGCCAAATTGTTCAGTCGGAATTGAAGGACCCCCGTATCGGATTTATTACGGTAACGGGAGTGGAAATAACAAATGATTTATCGCTAGCGAAGGTTTATGTAAGTGTGTTAGGTACGGATGAGGAGAAGGAAGCAACGCTCAAAGCGATTGCTTCAGGCTCCGGTTATATTCGTGCAGAGCTCGGTAAGAGAATTCGTTTGCGTAAAATTCCCGAGCTGCAGTTCAAATTTGATGCTTCTATCGATTACGGAAGCCGCATCGACAACTTGCTGCATCAGTTGAACAAGGAAGGGAATTCCGATTTATGATTGACGCTTTGCAGGAGCATGACCATGCATATAAGCTGCAACTGCAGGCAGCAGCTGAATTTATTAACAGGCAGGACGATTTTCTGGTAGTATCCCACATCCAACCGGATGGGGATGCTGCCAGTTCTACGTTTGCTATGGGTTGGATACTGAAGCAGCTTGGGAAATCGTTCACGTTAATTAACGAAGGGCTGATACCTGCTAAGTTTGACTTTCTGAGGAACACCGATCCAATCATCGATTTCTCTTCAGAGCGGCCAAGCAGGCGGTTTCAGAATGTCATTAGTGTAGACTGTGCTGATTTTTCCAGAATGGGTCAGATCAGTACTCTTTTTGACGATCAGGTACAGCTGCTCAATATTGATCATCATCCAACTAATGATCGCTTTGGTACGTGCCATTTAATTAAGCATGATGCCGCGGCGACCGTTCAAATTTTATATGATTTATCGGTTGAACTGCAAATTACGCCCTTTATGGAGTTTGCAACGTGTATTTATACCGGACTGCTTACGGATACAGGCGGTTTTCGCTATTCCAATACGTCACCAGAGGTCATGCTAATTGGAGCGAGGCTGCTGGCTTTAGGCGTGCAGGGATCTGTCATTGCCGAACAAGTATTGGAGCGAGTTACTTTTTCACAGCTCATTTTGCTGCAGAAGGCCCTCTCTACATTAGCATTTTCACATGATCGCAAATTGTCATGGATTACGGTTTCCCAGCAGGATTTGATACAATCGGGAGCCTCCTCTGATGATCTGGATGGTCTTGTTAATTATCCGCGAAATGTCGAGGGTGTTGAGGTTGGCATGCTTTTCAAGGAAAAGGAACCAGGAGTTGTGAAGGTAAGCTTACGCTCAGCCGGAAATGTGGACGTTGCTTCAATTGCTCAGGCATTGGGCGGAGGCGGGCATGTGCGGGCAGCCGGATGTACCTTGTTCGAAACTTTGGAGCAGGCTGTGAAGATCATGATTCAGGAAGTAGGGAAAGAGCTAACATGACGCTTGAAGGAGTCTTGCCCGTTTTGAAGCCGGAGAAGTTCACATCCCATGATGTTGTTGCCAAGGCTAGAAGAATCCTCGGTATCAAGCGGATCGGACATACTGGCACGCTGGATCCAGCTGTCACGGGAGTGCTTCCTTTATGTATTGGCCGTGCAACCCGTATGGTTGAATACATTCAAGAGCTGCCCAAAGTATACGAAGCGGTACTGCTGATAGGTATCTCTACGGATACAGAGGATCTCACAGGAACGGTTTTACAGGAATTAGAGCAGGTGACCCTTCTTGAGAAGGATATCCAGTCTGTGTTTCATTCATTTCTTGGAGAAATAGAACAAACGCCTCCTATGTATTCCGCTGTGAAAGTAGATGGCAAACGATTGTACGAGCTGGCTCGTGAAGGTAAGTTCATTGAACGGAGCTCACGAAAAGTGATGATTCATGATATTCAAATTTTGGATGTCGATGTGTCCTTAAAGCACCCTGAGGTGCGTTTTCGGGTGAAATGCTCGAAGGGTACCTATATTCGCACGCTGTGTGCTGATTTAGGGAAAGCTCTCGGTTATCCTTCTGTTATGAAGCATTTGATTCGAACTTCAACAGGCAATATTGACATAGAGCAGTGCCTCAGCTTTGAGCAAATCGAGCAATATAAAGCAGAGGGTACCTTGGAGCGTTATTTAATCCCGCTGGATGTGGCTGTATCGCATCTGCCAGCCGTAGGGCTCTCTAGTTTACAAGCGGAGCACGCTTTGCAAGGCAAATCCATCGCTTGGCAAGGTTCCCCTTTAGGGGATTCGCCAAATGATTCGGCTTTATGCCGTGTTTATGACCCGAATCATAAATTTTTGGGGCTTTTTCAATGGAAAGAGACAACTTCGAACCTGACTCCCGTAAAAGTTTTTCATTAGATTGTTAGATTGTTGCCGGACTGGTTGGAAATGGGTAGGTGAACGTTCACATGGAGATGATCCAGCTATCATATCCGCTTGATAATAACTCATCAGACAATAAAAAGACTAAACAAGTTATTGCTATTGGCGATTTCGATGGTGTCCACTTGGGGCATCGCGAAGTTATTGGCCGAGCCTTGTATACGGCTGAGCACTTGCATCTTGCCTCATCCATTATGACATTTGATCCGCATCCGAGGGAAGTATTGGGCAATGACCAATACAAAGAACTTTTGACCCCGCTGGGCCAAAGAGCGGAACTATTCGGACAGATGGGTGTCGACTATATGTACACGGTTCGATTCGACACTTCTTTAATGCAATTGACTCCGGAACAATTTGTCGAAAAAATTCTTATTCCTTTGAATGTGGAAAGTGTAATAGTTGGCTTCGATTTTAGATTCGGTTATAAGGGCGAAGGCAATCCGGACACGCTTTGCGAGCTTAGTCATGGCAAATTTGCAGTGGAGGTCGTGCGTCCTTACCATATTGACGGGGCAAAGGTAAGCAGTACCTCTGTGCGCGATGCACTTGCCAATGGGAATGTAGCTGCAGCTAACAGATTGCTGGGACGCAGATACAGTATACGCGGACAAGTCGTGGACGGTAGTAAAAGAGGTAGAACAATTGGCTTTCCAACCGCGAATATTCAACTTGAAGGAGCCTATTTCAAGCCCCTCAATGGTGTATATGCGATTAAAGCACAAGTAAAGGGTCTTCACTATGATGGCGTGATGAATATTGGCGTTAAGCCAACATTTACTTCTGGTGAGCTTCAGGCTTCCTGGGAAGCCCATTTGTTTGATTTCTCAGAGGATATATATGGTGAAACTGTAGTTATTGAGTTGGTTGATTTTCTGCGGGAAGAGCGCAAGTTCAATTCGATTGACTTACTTGTTGCACAAATTAAGCAGGATGCGGATTCAGCCAGATCCAAATTATTTTCTCTTTAATTGCCATTTTGGCCATACAAGCATTTACTTCAGTCACAAGCCTATGGTATACTAAAAAAGTTGTCAATAAGTTAATCACTTTTTGACTCGAACCTTAGCATGGAACCACGCTATCACCGGCGTTTTCTGGGCTACAGGGGATACTTCATGAACAGGAGGTGAACAAGGATGGCATTAACTCAAGAACGTAAAACACAATTGATTCAAACTCACAAGGTACATGATACCGATACGGGTTCCCCGGAGGTACAAGTAGCTATCCTTACGGAAAACATTCTTAACTTGACTAGCCATTTGCGGACTCACAAGAAGGATCATCATTCTCGCCGTGGATTGCTCAAAATGGTTGGACAACGCCGTAAGCTGTTGGCATACCTAAAGAACAATGATGTGAGCCGTTACAGCACTTTGATTGAAAAGCTGGGCTTGCGTCGATAACACCGACGATGAGAAGCAACCTGCTGCTCTTTCGCTGGCCTCAAACCGGGCTACAGCGGGGAGCGGCAACAAGGTTGCTTTTTCTTTATTTTTTAAAAAGCAAAAAAGAAGGAAATACTGGGTAATACGCAGAATTAAATGTAGATTCAACTTAATATGCTAGTGGACTTAAAAGCGAATGCTTACGAAGCAAGTTTTGCACAAGCAAAACTCTTAGGAGGATAATATGGAAAAAAAGGTACAAATGGATCTTGGAGGCAGGCCGTTCATACTTGAAACCGGACGACTCGCCAAACAAGCGAATGCGGCGGTAACTGTACGTTATGGCGATACGGTTGTACTCTGCACAGTAACAGCTTCAAGCGAACCGAAGGATTTGGATTTCTTCCCCTTGACAGTGAACTATGAAGAAAGATTATATTCCGTTGGTAAAATTCCGGGCGGCTTTATTAAACGGGAAGGAAGACCAAGCGAGAAAGCGATTCTTGCCAGCCGTTTAACGGACAGGCCGATTCGTCCTTTGTTTCCGGAAGGCTTCCGCAATGACGTTCAGATCGTATCCCTTGTGATGAGCGTGGATCAGGAATGCTCCCCGGAAATGGCAGCGATGATTGGTACTTCAGCAGCACTCAGTATTTCCGATGTTCCGTTTGACGGTCCTGTTGGTGGTGTTATTGTAGGAAGAATTGATGGTCAATTTCTCATTAATCCGACTACAGAGCAAGCTGAGAAAAGCGATATTCATCTCATAGTAGCTGGAACAAAAGATGCAATTATGATGGTTGAAGCTGGCGCGGACGAGGTTCCTGAGGATGTTATGCTTGAGGCCATCATGTATGGGCATGACGAAATTAAGAAAATTGTTGCAGTTATTGAGCAATTTACGCAAGAAGCTGGAAAGCCTAAGAAGGAAGCTAAAATTCACATTATCGATGCAGAAGTGAGTGGAAGCGTTCGTGACTTTGCGCAAGCGCGGCTTATCGATGCGATCAAAATTGAAGAGAAGCATGCCAGACAAGATGCCATTGATGCAATTAATGGGGAAGCTGTCGATCACTTCAAAGAAGTATATGCTGAAACCCCTGAAAAAATGGGCGATGTAAAAGAAACCTTATATGATATCGTCAAGGAAGAGGTTCGCCGCCTGATCACTCACGATAAAGTGAGACCGGATGGACGGGGATTAGATGAAATCAGACCGATTGAATGCGATATTAATTTATTGCCTCGCACCCACGGCTCAGGTCTGTTCACACGTGGACAAACCCAAGCTTTGAGCGTATGTACACTCGGCCCTCTTGGAGATGTACAAATATTGGACGGGCTGGATTTGACTGAAACTAAGCGTTTTATGCACCATTATAATTTTCCTCCGTTTAGCGTAGGGGAAGCTAGACCACTTCGCCCTCCTGGCCGCCGGGAAATTGGTCATGGCGCTTTAGGTGAAAGAGCGTTGGAATCCATCATTCCTTCTGAAGTAGATTTTCCTTATACAATTCGCCTGGTTTCAGAAGTTTTGGAATCGAATGGTTCTTCATCACAAGCCAGTATTTGCGCAAGCACACTCGCATTGATGGATGCAGGCGTGCCGATCAAGGCACCAGTAGCAGGTATTGCAATGGGCTTAATTAAAGATGGCGAGCATTTCGCAATTCTTTCCGATATCCAAGGAATGGAAGATCATCTTGGAGATATGGACTTTAAGGTGGCTGGAACAGCTAAAGGGATAACCGCGCTGCAAATGGATATCAAGATTGCTGGCATTAACCGCAGTATTCTGGAGCAATCACTGGCCCAAGCTAAAGAAGGCAGAATGTTCATTTTGAACAAAATGCTTACACTAATTAATGAGCCGAAGAAATCACTTTCTCCGTATGCGCCAAAAATCCTTACGATGCACATCAATCCCGATAAAATTCGTGATGTCATCGGTGCTGGTGGTAAAATCATCAATAAAATTATTGAAGAAACCGGCGTGAAAATCGATATTGAGCAGGATGGACGTGTCTTCATTGCATCTTCCAACGAAGAAATGAACGACAAAGCACGCTCCATTATTGAAGGTATCGTGAAGGAAGTAGTCATTGGGGAAACATACTTGGGTACGGTCAAGCGTGTTGAGAAGTTTGGAGCGTTTGTTGAAATTTTGCCTGGCAAAGAAGGTCTGGTTCATATTTCCCAGCTTTCCACAGATCGTGTGGCCAAGGTAGAAGATGTAGTTAATATCGGCGATTCCATAACCGTTAAAGTAACCGAGATCGATAACCAAGGACGCATTAACTTATCGCGTAAAGCGACACTAACATCACAAATCCCTACACAAAGCTAACTCAGGGAATTGTGCATCATAACTTTAGATTTTTGATAAAGAGCCAGACGTGTCTGTCTCTTTTTATTTTGTCAACACTTTGCTTTATGTTCTAAACTTGTCCTTCCCTGCATATCCTCAGGACAAACAAGGCAGGGGGGCGAAGTGTGTTGCGTACAAAATTGCTGCTGTCTCTAGGTGCATTCATAATAATGTGGGTAGTGATTCAGCAGAACAGAAGCATTGAACTTTTCGTAGCCGCGGTACAAGGCGATGCAGTCCTCTATGAGGGGACAACTTCGCTTAGCAATGTGCTGCCCATCTTTGCACGTAAAGAGAGTGAAGATGAGCGGCAAGGGCTCGTAGAGCTGATTCAACAGGAAGCGGCGAAGCGTAAAGTGATGCCAGTAGATGCAAGGATGGATCGGGTATGGAAGGCTATACCCGGCTACAACGGGCTAGAGGTTGATCTGGAACAAACACTGCGGCTGGCTGCCCATAAACCGAAATCAGCACATATCACGTATGTCATGAAAGAAACCTCACCCGCTATTCAACTGGAGGATTTGGGGCCAAGTCCCATCTATAAGGGCAATCCTCTAAAACCAATGGTATCTCTAATGATCAATGTTGCATGGGGAAATGAATTTATTCCTTCGATGCTGGAAACATTGCAAAATGAACATGTTCATGCTACGTTTTTCTTCGATGGTTCCTGGTTAAAGCAAAATATTGAAACGGCCAAGCTTATCCAAGATCAAGGACATGAGTTGTCCAATCATGCTTATTCCCATAAGATGATGAGCAAGCTAAGCCGGAGTAAAGCGATTGAAGAGATCAGTAAAACGCAGGAGCTGCTCAACAAGGAGCTGCAGGTTACTAATACGTTATTTGCTCCGCCTTCTGGTGATTTTGACCAGGAAACCGTTGAAATTGCTGCGGATCTCGGTTTGAGAACAGTTCTGTGGACATTGGATACAGTCGATTGGACCAACCCCGGAGCAGGACGAGTGCTGGACCGTATTTCTTCACGAGTGGAGCCGGGCTCGCTTATTTTGATGCATCCGACCGTATCTTCAAGTGGGGCTCTTAAAGGAATGATACAGGCAATTAAGCGCAAGGGACTTGCTCTTGGAACAGTAAGCGAGCTGTTGTCACCTAATCGGGTCGCTCAGCGCGGCATAGATGTTGAGCTGGGTGAACATTTTTGATAGACTAGGTAAGTGCTGCATGCTTACCTGGGCTAATGAGCCGGCATGAAGAAATAATGCTTACGAACAAAGCTTTCTAAAGAGAAAGCTTGAAGGAGGAAACTTGGTGATTCAATACCGCTTACATAATGGTCTTCGTGTGATCATGGAACAAATTCCTACATTTCGCTCAGTTGCATTTGGCATATGGGTGAAAACAGGATCTCGAAATGAGCTGGGGAAGGATAACGGCATTTCCCACTTTATAGAGCATATGCTCTTCAAAGGCACAGAGAGGCATTCAGCCAAAGATATCGCAGAAATTTTTGACGGTATCGGCGGAAATGTGAATGCTTTTACATCCAAAGAATATACGTGCTACTATGCCAAGGTGCTCGATGAGCATCTGCCGATTGCCATGGACATTTTGTCGGACATGTTTTTTAACTCCACCTTTGATGAAGGGGAAATGGAGAAAGAAAAAAATGTAATTTTTGAAGAAATATCGATGTACGAAGATACACCAGATGATCTTGTGCACGATTTGGTAGCTAAGGCTGCCTATGGAACGCATCCCCTGGGTTATACGATTTTGGGAACAGAGGATAATTTATCTGCGATGAAGCCGGATGATCTCCGTCGTTATATGAAGCAATTCTATAATACCGAAAATATAGTTATCAGCCTGGCTGGTAATGTAGACGATGGTGTTCGGGAGCTCATTGAAAAGCATTTTGGAAGCTTCAACAATTCAGGAGAAGCAACGGAATACGCAGCTCCCGATTTTTTAGGAGAGCTGCTGTTTCATGCCAAGAAAACGGAGCAAAATCATATCTGCCTCTCCTTGCCTGGTCTGTCGTTAACAGAAGACAATCTGTATCCAATGGTACTGCTCAACAATGCTATTGGAGGGGGAATGAGCTCCAGGCTGTTTCAGGAAATTCGTGAGAAGCGCGGGCTGGCTTATTCCGTGTATTCTTATCATTCCTCACACATAGACAGTGGCATGTTTACCATTTATACAGGTACGGCACCAAAGCAAACTGAAGAGGTTCTGAAGGTAACTTTGGATTTGCTGAGCGAGGTTTCGGTCAAGGGCATATCCGAGGGTGAACTGAATAAGGGCAAGGAGCAGCTCAAAGGCAGTTTAATTCTTAGCCTGGAAAGCACAAGCAGCCGTATGAACCGTCTAGGCAAGAACGAGCTTATGACAGGTAAACACTATACACTGGATGAAATGATCAAGCGTATCGAAAGTGTACAGATGGAGCATATTCGCGAATTGACCAGCAGCCTGTTTTCAGTGCCATTTGCACTGTCAATGGTAGGTAATTCCGATGAAGTCATTCAAGGATTCAGGAGGGATCAGCTTGTCAGTAAATAATATTCAAGTAGAGTTGATGAAGCTGCCCGGCAATGAAGATATTCGTTTGCCTGAGAAAATGTCAGAAGCGGCAAGCGGCTTCGATCTTCATGCAGCTGTAAGCGAACCCGTTACACTGCAGCCTGGTGAGCGCCAGCTCATACCTGCCGGTTTTGCATTAAGCATGCCTGATGGACTGGAAGCGCAGATTCGGCCGCGCAGTGGCCTTGCTTACAAGCATGGTATCACGACTTTGAACTCACCTGGAACCATTGACGCGGATTACCGCGGCGAAATTAAAGTGCTGCTTATCAATCATGGTCAGCAGCCCTTCACTATAGAACGTAATGAGCGAATTGCCCAAATGGTCTTCCAGCTTGTTCCAGCTGTTACACTTGAAGTTGTCAACGAGCTGACGGAAACCAAACGGGGTGTGGGTGGCTTCGGACACACCGGCGTATGAGTTGTCCGTTCCAGCCTCTATAAATGTTGTCTGAGCCTCTTCTTGGGAAGAGGCTCTTTTTGGCATCACCGAATAGGCACGGCAAGCATACAATGAGCTACAGAAACATTCCGAGAAAGGGGTGCAAGCGAGCATGCTTACTGGCATTTCTGTAGCGTTCATGGGCGGAGACGCTCGGCAGCTCGAGATCATTCAGAAGTTTACTGAGTTGGACGCGACTGTCTTATTGTTTGGATTTAATAATTTGGCTCGTCAATTTAATGGAGTTACGAGCCTGGAGCTTAGCTCAGATCTCTTGAAGCAAGTGGATGCATTCATTCTACCTGCGGTTGGAACGGATGATGAAGGACGCGTAGACTCCATTTTTTCCAAGGATGAGCTTATTTTGACCGATGAGCACATCGCGGCCCTTCCCAAGCATACAAAGGTTTACACGGGTTTAGCTAAGCAATATTTGAAACGTCTTTGTGAAGCTCATTCCATATCCCTTGTAGAGCTCTTTGATCGTGATGACGTAGCTATTTACAACTCCATCCCGACTGCTGAGGGCGCGCTTATGATGGCTATTCAAAACACTGATATTACGATTCATGGTTCTGTATGTATGGTCCTTGGTTTTGGTAGAACAGGGTTCACAATGGCCAAAACGCTTCAAGGGTTAGGCGCAGTTGTGAAGGTAGGAGTCAGGAAACCGGAGCATTTTGCCCGTGCCTGGGAAATGGGTTTTCAGCCGTTCTACACTAGCGATTTATACGCCGAAACAGCCAATATTGACTTGCTTTTTAACACAATTCCGACTATGATAGTCACAGCACAAGTTATCACAAATATCCCACATCGTGCGGTCATCATCGATTTGGCCTCCAAACCAGGCGGAACAGACTTTCGTTTTGCCGAAAAAAGAGGCGTCAAAGCGCTGCTTGCACCCGGACTACCTGGAATTGTCGCACCCAAAACAGCTGGACGAATCATGGCGAATACGCTAAGTCAGTTGATACAGGACGACTTTAAAGACAGGAGCGATGGGAAATGAATTGGCAGGGAAAAACAGTTGGTTATGCATTAACCGGCTCGCATTGTACGTTGGAAGAGGTTATGCCGCAAATTCAAAGATTTGTCGATTACGGGGCTCGGGTTATTCCCATCGTGTCTTCAACAGTCATGACTACAGACACCCGCTTCGGTAAATCAGCAGATTGGCAAGCGCAATTAAAGCAAATTACTGGAAATGAAATTATAAATACGATTGTCGATGCTGAGCCACTGGGACCTTCAAAGCTTTTGGATGTAATGGTTATTGCGCCTTGTACGGGCAATACAACCAGTAAGCTCGCGAACGCAATGACTGAAAGTCCAGTCTTGATGGCGGCGAAAGCGCAGATGAGAAATCAGAGGCCCCTTGTGCTTGCAATTTCGACGAATGACGGCCTTGGTTTGAATGCGATGAACATCGCGAAGCTGTTAATTACCAAAAACATCTATTTTGTTCCTTTCGGACAGGATGCGCCTGGTGCAAAGCCTAATTCTTTAGTTGCCAGAATGGATTTAATCGTAGAGGCGTGTGAAGCCGCCTTGGAAGGCAAGCAATTACAACCGATGATCATTGAAAGATTCCAGTACTAAACCTTTATTTTATAGATAACAAAAGAGTAGGGGAGAGAACAGTATATGTCGAATCAAAAGCTTTTTAACGTTGCAGTAGTCGGCGCTACCGGGGCCGTAGGTGAACAAATCATACGTCTTCTGGATGAAAGGAATTTCCCCCTCAAGGAATTAAAACTGTTGTCTTCAGCTCGTTCTGCCGGCACTAAGCTTCGTTTCAAGGATCGTGAAATAACGGTTGAAGAAGCGAAACCGGAGAGCTTTAAGGATATTGATATTGCTTTGTTCAGCGCTGGAGGAGACATCTCCAAGGCGCTGGCACCGCATGCGGTAGCTGCAGGAGCTGTATGTATCGACAATACAAGCGCCTATCGTATGGATCCAGAAACACCGCTTGTTGTACCAGAGGTCAACATTGACAAAATCAATGAGCACAAAGGTATCATTGCCAACCCTAACTGTTCCACCATTCAAATGGTCGCAGCACTGAAGCCCTTGTATGATACCTACGGGATTTCCCGCATTATTGTGTCTACTTATCAGGCTGTATCCGGTGCTGGAGCCAAGGCGATTCAGGAAATGAACCGTCAATCCAAGGCTGTTCTTGAGGGTGCATCTGTCAACCCGGAAATTTTACCTGTAGGGTCGCTGCCAGTGAAGCATCAAATTGCTTTTAATGCGATACCGCAAATTGATAAATTTCTGGACAACGGCTTTACAAATGAAGAAATGAAAATGATTCTTGAAACGAAAAAAATTATGGGTGACGATTCTCTTGAGGTAACAGCCACTTGCGTTCGTATACCTGTTGTATACGGCCATTCCGAATCCGTCTATGTGGAGCTTAAGCAGGATTTTGAAGTTGAAGATGTAAAGAAACTTCTGGCGGAAGCTCCAGGAATTGTTCTGGTTGATAACCCTGAGAAGCAGGAATATCCTTTAGCGACTGATGCTGCAGGTAAGCTTGAGACGTTTGTAGGCAGGGTTCGTAGAGATTTAAGCAATCCTAGAGCCTTGAATTTGTGGATCGTATCCGATAATTTACTTAAAGGTGCTGCTTGGAATGCCGTTCAAATAGCCGAACATATTGCTATCGAGCAATAAGCTTTTTCTGCACTTATTCATTTCTCTTTCCTTGGGCAGCTAATCTCATTTTTATGGGGGAAGCTCATGCGAATTCTTGTACAAAAGTTTGGAGGAACCTCCCTTTCCACCGCAGAAGCCAGAGAGCATGTTTTTGCACATATCCGCGATGCGCTTGCAGAACCATTCAAATTAGTCGTCGTCGTATCCGCGATGGGAAGGAAGGGGGATCCTTATGCAACCGATACGCTCTTGGAGCTGACTCGGCTGTATGGGGGTTCTGTTTCATCGAGAGAGCTGGATTTATTATTATGCTGTGGTGAAGTCATTGCCGCTGTACAATTGTGCAGCTTGCTGCAAGCGAGAGGGATTTCAGCTGTTGTCTTGACAGGTGGACAGGCGGGTATTCAAACGAATGAAAACTTTGGAAGCGCGCAGATCCTGAAGGTTCAGCCATCGAGGATTATGCAGCATCTGGAACAAGAGCAGGTTGTGATTGTAACCGGATTTCAAGGTAAAACTTTACATGATGATTTCACAACTTTAGGGCGCGGCGGCAGCGACACATCGGCAACTGCACTGGGCGCAGCATTGAAAGCAGAAATGGTAGATATTTTCACTGACGTTAACGGGATTCTTACAGCAGATCCAAGAATTGTAGAGGATGCTAGGCCGCTAACACGTGTCAGCTTTTCAGAAATATGCAATATGGCGCACAATGGGGCAAAGGTAATCCACCCCAGGGCTGTCGAAATTGCCATGCAAGCGAATATTCCGATCCGTGTACGTTCTACCTTTTCCAAGTCCGAAGGTACCCTGGTTACACACATAGAAGGCAGTAAAATGATGCTAAATGAGGTGGAAGACCGCCGGGTTACCGGGATCGCCCATTTTACAAATATTACTCAAATCCAGGTTTCAGCTCCAAGAGGGGAGTTTGATTTGCAGCTGCAAGTATTCAAAACGATGGCTGAGCACAAGATCAGTGTTGATTTTATTAACGTAAATCCATCAGCTGTTGTTTATACCGTTTTTGACCATGAAGCAGAGCACGCCGTAGGGTTGCTGCAAGCACGAGGCTATGAGCCACTGATCCATGGAGGGTGCGCGAAGGTTTCTATTATTGGTGGCGGTATGAACGGAGTGCCGGGAATTATGGCGCACATCGTTGAAGCGCTTACGGATGAAGATATCCGTATTCTTCAGTCTGCAGATTCAAATACGACCATCTGGGTGCTGGTCCATGGCGAGGATATGCAAAGAGCAGTTAGAGCTCTGCATCATAAATTTCAGTTAAATAAATGAAATTCATACTAATAAAATTCAGGCTGTAGGAGGCGCATACGGTGGATTTCGGAAAAGTAATTACAGCGATGGTCACGCCATTTGATGAGCATTTAGCCATTAATTGGAGCCAGGTGGAGCCACTGATCAATTATTTGATCGAGGAGCAGCACTCAGATGGGCTCGTTATTTGTGGAACAACAGCAGAGTCTCCGACTCTGACAGAGGAAGAAAAGCTTAAGCTCATTGAATTATCTGTTCAATATGCGAGAGGGCGCTGTAAAATCATTGCTGGTACTGGAAGCAACGATACTGCCCATACGATACATTTCTCTCAACAAGTTGAAAAGCTAGGTGTAGACGCTCTATTAGTCGTCGCGCCTTACTATAATCGTCCTTCCCAGGAAGGGCTCTACCAGCACTACAAAGCCGTTGCAGAATCTGTTAAGCTTCCGATCGTTCTGTATAATGTACCTGGCAGAACCGGCGTGAATATTGATGCCGATACGACGATTCGATTGTCGCAAATTCCTACCATTGTAGCAACTAAGGATTGTGCGGGGACGGATCAGCTTACTCGAATTGTGAGCGGCACTTCAGAAGGGTTTCATGTGTACAGCGGTGAAGACAGCAACACTTTGCCTGCACTCGCTGTAGGCTGCTCAGGAATTATTAGTGTTGCCAGTCATGTGATTGGAAAAGAAATGCAATCTATGATAAAGTATTATCTAGAAGGCAACATTCAGCAAGCAGCTGAAATGCATCGTAAGCTTCACCCGGTGTTCACAGGCATTTTCCGCGTGCCAAGTCCTGCTCCTATCAAACACGCCCTTCGGCTTCATGGGATGGACGCAGGTGGAGTCAGGCTGCCTCTAGTTGACGTTTCCGAGCAGGAAGGACAGTTCATCCAATCACTTTTTGAATGATAATGCCTAATGGATCGGTGCCCCGGCATCGGTTTTGTTTTTTTGGGAATACTAGCGCTATGTGTTAGCGACTTGTAATTGATGTTTTTGATCATGTATAATGGTTGCAAGTGACTGGTTCGGTTTAATCATGTAGATTCGTCGCCAATCATATAAAGGAGGTATATTCTTGTCTAAGAAAATTCAAGATAAATTGCTGATCTTCGCTCTTGGCGGCGTGGGTGAAATCGGCAAAAATATGTACGTTGTCCAATATGGTAACGACATTGTTGTTGTTGATAGCGGGCTCAAGTTTCCTGAGGAGGACATGCTGGGTATCGACATCGTAATTCCGGATATCGGCTATCTTACAGAAAATAGAGATAAAGTTCGCGGTATTGTTTTAACGCATGGTCATGAAGATCACATCGGAGGTTTGCCTTATGTCCTGAAGCAGTTGAATGTTCCGCTTTATGGAACTAAGCTGACTCTGGGGCTTGTAGAGACTAAGCTGAAGGAAGCTAATCTGCTTGGCGAAACAAAGAGAATTCTGATCAACGCGGATTCGGTTCTGAATCTTGGTTGTATAACGGCTACTTTTTTCAAAACCAATCATAGTATTCCGGATTCTGTCGGAGTTGCCTTGGAAACTCCTGAGGGAACCGTTGTGCATACAGGAGACTTTAAGTTTGATCAAACTCCAGTGAATGAACAATATGCGGATATTCATCGGATGGCGGAAATCGGGAAGAAGGGTGTTTTAGCCTTGCTTTCCGATAGTACCAATGCCGAAAGACCAGGTTACACCGGGTCTGAACGAAGTGTAGGCGTTGAAATTGAAGAAGTATTCCGTAAAGCCAAGCAAAGAGTCATCATTGCGACCTTCGCTTCCAATATTCACCGGATTCAACAGGTTATCGATGCTGCAGTAGCTACACGGCGTAAGGTGACGGTTATCGGACGCAGTATGGTCAACGTGGTTTCGATTGCAAGTGAGCTTGGGTATCTTCATATCCCTGAGGGGATGTTGATTGAACCTGAAGAGATTAATAAGCTTGCTTCCGATCGCGTGGTCATTCTTTCCACTGGAAGTCAGGGAGAGCCCATGTCCGCTTTGACTAGAATGGCTCGTTCTACACATCGTAAGGTAGATATCATGCCTGGCGACACTGTCATCATTGCAGCTACTCCTATTCCTGGTAATGAACGTTACGTTGGCCGTACGGTCGACGAGCTATTCCGTATTGGAGCTAACGTGATTTATGGGCCGGGCTCCATCACAGGAGTACACGTCTCTGGTCACGGCAGTCAAGAAGAACTTAAGCTAATGCTGAACATTATGAAGCCTAAATATTTCATACCGATTCATGGTGAGTACCGGATGCTGCGTCAGCATGCTACACTCGCAGAATCAGTTGGTATTTCCAAAGAAGACATCTTCATTATTGACAATGGGGATACAGTGGAAATTCAAGGCGGCGTAGCACGCAAAGGCTCTAAGGTTCAAGCCGGTAATGTTCTAATTGACGGTTTAGGTGTAGGTGATGTAGGGAATATCGTTCTGCGTGACCGTAAGCTGCTGTCTCAAGACGGAATATTGGTTGTAGTTGTAACTTTAGGTAAGCAGGATGGGAAGATTCTTTCGGGCCCAGATATTATTTCCAGAGGATTCGTCTATGTAAGAGAATCAGAAGGATTGCTCGATGAAGCTAACCGGATTGTAACGAATACGCTTAATAAATTAATGAATGAAAATATTAACGAATGGGCATCTTTAAAAACACATGTTAAAGATGCTTTGGGACGATTTTTATATGAACAAACCAGAAGAAGACCTATGATCCTTCCTATCATTATGGAAGTCTAGTCAACCACTAGTCACTTGAACCTTTTGCAATATATTTGAGAAGCTCTTCCTACGGGAAGAGCTTCTTCTATGTTTATTCGCCGCATAATGCATGAAATATCGATAGGGTATTCATACTAAGAAGCAGGAATAAGCAGGAATACATTTAAGGGGGACTACTATTGTCAGCCACTGATAAACCGAATTCACAAGATCCCGTTGTAGAAGAAGAGAAGAAAAATGCTACACTGGAAGCCATTCAGCAGCTCGGACAAACGACAGCTCCTACGAATGAATCGAATATTTATTGCATGACCATAATTGGTCAAGTAGAAGGGCATGTTGTGCTGCCGCCGCAAAATAAAACAACCAAATATGAGCACATCATCCCACAGCTTGTGGCCGCAGAGCAAAACTCCAAAATTGAAGGTGTGCTTGTAATCCTCAATACAGTGGGGGGAGATGTCGAAGCGGGTCTCGCTATTGCGGAAATGATTTCGACCTTATCCAAGCCCACGGTTACACTCGTGCTGGGAGGCGGGCATAGTATCGGTGTGCCCATTGCCGTTTCAGCAGTAACTTCAATGATCGTTGAGACAGCGACAATGACGATTCACCCGATTCGCCTTAACGGGCTCGTCATTGGAGTTCCACAAACCTTTGAATATTTGGACCGGATGCAAGAGCGTGTCATTCGATTTATTACGAGCCACTCTCAAGTGACCGAAGAAAAGCTGAAGGATTTGATGTTTAAGACAGGCCAGCTTTCCCGTGATATCGGCACCTCTGTTATTGGTCCTGACGCCGTAAAATACGGTTTAATAGATCATGTAGGGGGAATTGGGGATGCGATCAAAGAGCTTAACCGTCTGATTGAGGCAAGAAAGGCTCAGAATCAGGGAGGGATGATTCAGTGATTTATTATTCTGTTATCCCTTCAGAAGTTATTTTCCAAGGCATGGAGGACTTTCATCCTCATTATGAAGAAATTCAGCTAAATGGCCTCACAATGCAGGTTGAGCCCATAGGCAGTAATCAGGCGAGGATCGTCAGGCTTATCAGTACGAATCCGCAGGATTATATAAATCCAAGGTATACGCCAGGCACAATGATCGAATACAGCCCTCATTTCTAAGGGCCTGTATCTCGTCTTAGAAAACTATGGTATAATTGCTCATTGGGGGTGGCAATTATGGCCAAACGAAAGAAAAAAAGCAAGGCCCTGAAATCTAGCTTGTTGTTTGAATTGTATGGGATTATCATTCTTATTTTTTCCGTCATTGCTCTTGCCAAGCAGGGACATGTCGGAGTATCTCTGATGTATTTGTTTCGTTTTTTTGTAGGTACCTGGGACATACTGATTCCCCTGATTTTTATATACATAGCACTATTCGCCATGATCAAGAGGTCGTGGCCTCCCCTGAAGACTATGAAGAAAACGGGGATATTGCTTTTTATCCTCGGTCTCTTGATTAAGAATCACATTGATTTGTTTCTTTCCAAGGGTGCTTTCACGGAAGGGCAAATTATATCTCATACTTGGAATACCTTGCTCGAGGCGCTTGGCTCCAGTCCGACTGCGGAAATTAATTTGCAGCACGAAATCGGCGGGGGGATGATCGGGGCTTTGCTCTATAGCTGCCTTCATTTTCTTTTCGCAGATTTGGGAGCCAGATTAATTCAATATGCATTGTTTGCTATTGGTTTTATACTTGCAACTGGAATTTCTTATGTGGACGTCGTAAATATGGTTCGTGGCCGCTTTAAGATAGCAGGCTTTAATCTTAAGGAGAGAGTAAAAGAATGGCTTCAGGACAGAGGCACCAGAACCGCTCAGCCCGTCCAGAAGGTTACAAGCAAACCTAAACCTGTCAGCACTCCAGCGTATATTCCGCAAGATGACGATTTTGACGAAGAAATTCTCATACCAGCAAGTAGAAATAAGAAGATGCCTTTGCTGACACAGCTCTTACAGTCTGGTAGATCCCGGAAAGCTCCAGTTGCCGAGGCTCTATCCGAACAAGAAGAATTTGCTGCGGAGCCTCCGGTAGAAAAGGTCGTTTACAAGGTTCCAAGTACTCCTGTGCTGAGTGAATCAAAGCCTGATCAAGAGGAGCTTTCAAATATTCCTGTCATTCGTGATTTTCAGGAGCAAGTGCATCAAGAGGTACAGCAGGTCCATACTCCTCCTAAAAAGATAACACTCCCACAATCTGTGGCTATTCAAGATCCAGCAGATGGGGAGACGGAACCAGAAAGCTTGGAGTTTCAAGAGGTGCAAGCGGCTGAAATTATTAGCCATTATGAGCTGCCATCGCTTGAATTGCTGGCTAAACCAGAAGCAGGTAAAGGCTCAGAGATGTCGGACTATAAAGCTATCGCCAGAAAGCTGGAAGCTACGCTTGAAAGTTTTGGAGTCAGAGCCAAGGTGCTGGAGGTTGTAAGGGGCCCTGCTGTTACGCGATATGAAATACAACCGGATGTAGGTGTCAAGGTAAGCCGGATTGTCAGCCTTACGGATGATATAGCTTTGGCACTTGCCGCTAAAGACATTCGTATGGAAGCGCCAATTCCGGGTAAGGCTGCGATTGGCATTGAGGTTCCTAATTCAGAAGTATCGGTTGTCACTATGCGGGAAGTGATGGAAACAGCAGCTTTCCAAGATGCAGCATCGAGGATGTCCATTACGTTAGGCAGAGATATTTCGGGACAGCCGATCGTAGGCAATTTGGCAAGAATGCCTCACTTGCTCGTAGCAGGGGCAACAGGCTCAGGGAAGTCCGTATGTATTAACGGGATTATTACTAGTATTTTATATAAAGCAAAGCCAAATGAAGTTAAATTTCTGATGATTGATCCAAAGATGGTTGAGCTGAATGTGTATAATGGGATTCCGCATCTGCTGGCGCCCGTAGTTACCGACCCCAGAAGAGCTTCTCTGGCTTTGAAGAAGATAGTCGTGGAAATGGAAAAGCGTTATGAGCTTTTCTCCAAAAGCGGTACGAGAAACATTGAGGGCTATAACGCTTTGCTAAGCGAGAGCAGTACCGAAGCTCCTCTTCCGTATTATGTAATCATTGTGGACGAGCTTGCCGATTTAATGATGGTGGCCGCCAATGATGTCGAGGATTCCATTTGCCGTCTTGCCCAGATGGCACGGGCCGCCGGCATCCATCTGATCATCGCTACACAGCGGCCGTCAGTAGACGTCATTACGGGTGTTATTAAAGCCAATATTCCTTCAAGAATTGCCTTCGGCGTTTCTTCTCAAGTTGACTCCCGTACCATTCTTGATATGGTTGGTGCCGAGAAGCTGCTCGGAAGGGGAGATATGCTCTATCTGCCTGTTGGGGCATCGAAACCGATTCGTGTTCAAGGGGCTTTCCTTTCCGATCAGGAGGTTGAGACTGTAGTGACCTTCGTAAGAACACAAGAGCAGGCTATTTATCAAGAAGAGCTGGTGCCTATGGTAGAGGAGAAATCCGATGAGCAGCCTGAATTCGAAGATGAGCTCTACGATCAAGCCGTTCAAATTGTGCTTGAGGCCAAGCAGGCATCTGTTTCCTTGCTTCAACGCCGTATGAGGGTTGGTTATACGCGTGCAGCGAGACTTATTGATTCTATGGAGGCTAAAGGTGTTGTAGGCCCTTATGAGGGCAGCAAACCCCGTGAGGTTCTAGTCTCACTTGAGCAGTATCACCACAACAGCGTCAGTTCCTGACATCCATCACTATAAATACAATTATCAAAGTATCCAAGAAACCACACTTTCATCGTGTGGTTTTTTGTTTTAGGAAAATGAAACCAATTTTTCTGGTTTTCATGGAGAAATGCGCTGGTGCTAGGCAAAGTACTAAACGAATTCACTATTAGGGACTGAATCTCACATGCATAGAAGCGACCTCTGTTTATCATAATAAGCAATAAAAGGCAGCAATGCGAGAAGAGAGGTTGAGTAGGAAAATGAACAGAAGAATTATGGTCATCACATTTTGTGTCATTTTTGTTCTATTTGCCGCATATCAGTTGAAGAACAGTGACACTAGCAAGGAGACCTTCAGTAAAAATACGGTTAGATATGGCGCCACTGGAACAGATGTTTATGAGTTGCAAGGAAGGTTAAAGTTTATTGGTTTCTATGGGGGAAATATTGACGGAGATTTTGGCTACAAAACGCTGCAGGCTGTCAAACGATTCCAAGGTGAATTCGGCATGAGAGTGGATGGAATTGTTGGTCCCAAAACGAAGCTAAGATTATGGGAAGCCACAAAAATTTGGAAGCCTACAGCTCCTACAGGTGGGGGGGGAGGCGGAGGAGCCGCGGCAAGCCCGCCTGCACAAAGCCCAACGGGGAATTTGACACCATCCTCCAATCTAGGGTTCTCTGAAGAGGATATTACGTTAATGTCCAATGCTGTTTATGGCGAGGCCAGAGGGGAGCCTTATATTGGTCAGGTTGCCGTGGCCGCTGTTATCTTGAACCGGGTACAATCAGGAAGCTTCCCTAATTCGGTATCAGGAGTTATTTTTCAGCCGGGGGCATTCACTGCAGTTGCTGATGGACAGATCTGGCTCAAGCCAAATGAATCAGCCAGAAAAGCAGTCAAGGATGCAATTAATGGCTGGGATCCTTCAGGAGGCTGCCTGTATTATTTCAATCCAGTGACAGCTACCTCCAAATGGATTTGGACTCGTCCACAGGTTAAACAAATTGGCAAGCACATTTTTTGTAAATAATTTGTAAATACAAGGAACAGTGTAACAGCTGCGAAAGAAGGAGCCTCTCTCGGTTGCTTCTTTCGTTTATGTAAGCCTATAATGAGAAGATAACTTCGAAGATTGAAAGGAGAGTTGAGCCTTTGAAACAAATCCACTTCGAACGCAGCATCCTGAATCAGATTCGCATTCATGTGCTGCCTACGGATCAGTTCAAGACTTTTGCCATTTCTGTATACATAGGAAGTCCTTTATCGGAGGATCACGTTACTGAGACAGCACTAACACCATTCGTACTTAGAAGGGGTAACGAGCAGCATCCGGAAACGAAGCAGTTTCGTGAATATCTCGACGAGCTTTTTGGAGCAGGCTTTGGTTTTGACATTTATAAGCGCGGTGATTATCAGATCGTACAGCTGCGTATGGATATAATTAATGACCGGTTTGTTTCATCCAATGAATCCTTGCTGAAGCAGGGGCTAGAATTTGTCGGGCAAACGCTGACAAGGCCTGTGCTGGAGGAGGGACATTTCCGCGATAAATATGTGACTTCAGAGAAACAAACGCTGCAGAAGCGGATTGAAGCTGTTATCAACGATAAAATTCGCTATGCCGCTGAAAGATGTATAGAGGAAATGTGTAAAGATGAGCCTTACCGGCTTCATCCCTTAGGTACCATTGCTAATCTCCAGAAGATTACATCCTCACGGCTTTATGAGCATTACAAAGAATGGCTGCTGAACTCGCCGATTGATGTTTATGTCGTTGGCAACACGACGCTGGCAGAGGTCGAGAGCATCGTCGGTAAAGCCTTTCAAATTCCACGGACAGAAGGAGCCAGTTACCTGAAAACCGTCCTTCAACCAGCGGCGGAGCAAGCCCGGACCGTTGTAGAAAAGCTGGATGTGAACCAAGGAAAGCTGAACATGGGCTTGCGTACTCCAATTACTTATGCAAATGATCAATATCCGGCAGCTCTCATGTATAATGGTGTGTTGGGCGGGTATCCTCATTCCAAGCTGTTTATCAATGTCCGTGAAAAGGAAAGCCTTGCCTACTATGCATCTTCCAGATTGGACGGTCACAAAGGGATTCTTACGCTTCAATCCGGTATTGAAATTAAAAATTACGAAAAGGCTGTAGCCATTATCAAAAAACAGCTGGAGCTTATGGAGCAAGGGGACATCACCGATACAGAGCTTAAGCAGACTAGGGCGATGATTGGCAATCAGCTTAAAGAGCTGCAGGATTCTGCTTTCGAGCTGATTTCCTTTGATTTCAACACGATTCTTTCCGGCAAAGAGAGGACGGTTGCTGAATTAATTAATGCCGTTGAGCAGGTGGATGTGCCCGATATTGCAGCAGTAGCGAAGCAGATTAAGCTGGATACCATTTACTTCTTACGTGATCGGAAGGGAGAGTAGAAGATGCAGACCATTCCTTATCCACATCTGAATGAAACGATATATCATGAAAAGCTTCCCAACGGGTTGAATGTTTACGTTCTTCCTAAGGAAGGATTTCAGAAGACATATGCGACCTTTTCCACCCAGTATGGATCTGTGGACAATCATTTTGAGGTCCAGGAAAATCAGAGCGTAAGAGTTCCGGATGGCATTGCCCATTTCCTGGAGCACAAGATGTTTGAAGAGCCGGAAGGGGACGTCTTTGCTTCCTTTGCCTCTCAAGGTGCGTCAGCCAATGCTTTTACGAGCTTTGACCGCACAGCTTATTTATTCTCGGCGACAGATCATGTGCTGACCAATTTGGAAACCCTGCTTAATTTTGTGCAAAATCCTTATTTTACCGATGAGAATGTGGAAAAGGAAAAGGGGATTATTAGCCAGGAAATTAATATGTACCAGGATAATGCTGACTGGAGAAGCTACTTTGGCTTAATTGAAGCGATGTATCAAAAGCATCCTGTTCATATCGACATCGCAGGCACCGTTGATTCCATTATGCAAATTACGAAGGAAACACTCTATGAGTGTTATCATACCTTCTACCATCCCAGCAATATGAGTTTATTTGTAGTGGGTGGCGTTAAGGCGGAGGAAATTATTTCTTTTGTTGCAGCAAACCAGGCGGCGAAATCGTTTAAGCCTCAGGGTCACATTGAGCGTCATTTCGAGCAAGAGCCGACTTCCGTAGCCATGGTCAAGAAGGTCATCGATCTGCCCGTATCCTTACCCAAATGCCAGTTCGGCTTTAAGGAGCCTGCGCCTGGATTTGAGGGGAATGAATTGTTGAAGCTGGAGATTACCTCCAAGCTCGTGCTGGATATTCTTTTTAGCGGAAGCTCCACGATTTATCAAACGCTTTATGATGAGAATTTGATTTCCGATAATTTCGGACATGAATATAATTGCAGCAGCGGCTACGCTTTCTCCGTTATCGGAGGGGATACCAAGGATCCTGAGCAGCTGTTAAACCGCATTCGTGAATTATTGGAGCAGGTTGGAACTGATGGCATTGACAGGGAAACCTTTGAACGCAGCCGGAAAAAGAAAATCGGCAACTTCCTGCGGATGCTGAACTCGCCCGAAGCGATTGCCAACGAGTTTACGAAATACCGGTTTAAAGATATTGACTTGTTTGATATTTTACCTATGTATGAAAGCATGACACTGGAGCAGGTGAACGCACGCTACCGCGAGCATTTCAATTGGGATCAGCTGGCCATTTCGATTGTACAGAGCAGTGATTCTGAATGAGTCAGACGAAGCCCTTCACTGAGCAAACGGTATTGATTACAGGCGGCAGCAGAGGCATTGGCGCGGCTATAGCGCAGCGTTTTGCATCCGTGGGTATGAATGTAATCATTCACTATCTGCAGTCTCACGAAGCGGCAAATGAGGTCGCCAGAGGCTGTATGAAGTATGGCTCCAAGGTGCTTACTGTATCTGCAGATATCCGCTCTAAGGAGCAGATTATCAAGATGCGGGAAAAGCTGGAGCAAAGAGGCATGATTCCTGATATCGTCGTCAACAATGCAGGAATTTCACATTATGGTTTGCTTTCTGATGTGACTGAGGAAGTTTGGGATCAAGTCATGTCGATTAATTTAAAAGGAACCTTCCTGTGCACCCAGGCATTTATTCCGCACATGATCAGCAACAAGTATGGGCGAATCATTAATGTTTCTTCGATTTGGGGCATTTCGGGAGCTTCTTGCGAAGTTGTCTATTCGACAGCCAAGGGAGGAATGAATGCTTTTACGAAGGCATTGGCCAAAGAATTGGCACCTTCCTCTATTACTGTCAATGCGGTGGCGCCTGGCGCTGTGGACACAGAAATGATGAATGCTTTTCAGGAAGAAGAGAAGACGGCTTTACAGCAGGAAATTCCCGCGGGCCGCTTTGCGCTTCCAGAAGAAATAGCTTCCCTGGTCTACTTTCTGGCACTTCCCGAATCCGGCTACATCACAGGTCAAATTATTAGTCCCAATGGGGGCTGGTTAACGTAAACTGCCATTTCACTGCTTTGCATATTTCCTTTGATGAATGTGAAGATTAGAAAGTGTATTACTTTTTCACAAAATCAAAGGAGGCACTCACAGATGGCTACTGTACTAAAGGTGTTCGAAAAGTGGAAAGAGTTTTTAGCGGAGCGGGTCAGTCAAGCAGAACGGGCTGGGATGAGTGAAGAAACGGTCAGCAAGCTAGCTTTTCAAATTGGCGAATTCCTTGCCGACAAGGTCGATCCTAAGAATGAGCAGGAACGTGTGCTTAAAGAGCTATGGGATGTGGGTAATGAAGAAGAAAGACGCACAATTGCCAAGCTTATGGTAAAACTAGTGGACCAAGCCTAACACTCATTTTTCATTGATCAAAGGGTAAAAGCCTCCTCCCGGAGGCTTTTCCATGCCTTGAAAAGTCCGCCGATTTTTTTTAAACAGATAATAAGAAAGACCAGGGAGGATTTTGAAAGATATTGTAGAATTTAATCTAATTACTTTTTTCCCGCTAATGATTGATAATGAAGAGGTGGAATTCATTTGGATGTAAAAGAATGGTACATGGAGTATAAAATTCATAAGAATCGTCCAGGCTTATTGGGAGATATAGCTTCCTTAATGGGTATGCTGGATATTAACATTGTGACTATTAATGGTGTTGAAGACAGAACCCGCGGCATGCTGCTGCAAACCAACGATGAAGAAAAAATTGATTTATTGGGTAAAATGCTTAAAAAAGTAGATAATATTACTGTGAATGCGCTTCGCACCCCTAAACTTGTAGATATTCTTGCCGTAAGGCATGGAAGGTATATAGAACGCGATTCGGATGACCGTAAAACATTCCGCTTTACTCGTGATGAGCTGGGACTGCTGGTTGACTTTTTAGGTGAAATTTTCAAAAGAGAAGGCAATCAGGTGGTAGGTCTCAGAGGAATGCCCAGAGTAGGGAAAACAGAATCCATCATTGCAGGTAGTGTATGCGCCAACAAAAGATGGACGTTCGTTTCTTCTACCTTGTTAAGACAAACGGTTCGCAGCCAGCTATCTGAGGATGAAAATTCTGTGAATAACGTCTTTATCATTGATGGTATCGTATCCACGATCCGTTCTAATGAGAAGCACTTCACCTTGCTGCAGGAAATTATGGCTATGCCCTCTACAAAGGTTATCGAGCATCCTGATATTTTTATTCGGGAGTCGGAATATACATATAATCATTTCGATTATATCATCGAGCTGCGGCATAATCCGGATGAAGAGATTAATTATGACAGCTTTACAGCCAATATTGAACCTTTTTAAACTTCATAACGTCAAATATAAGGAGCATCTGCGGGAGGTGATCTAAGTGTCTGAACTCGGATCGATATTAAAAAAAGCAAGATTGGATCAGAAAATAACGTTAGATGATATGGAAGAAACAACAAAGATAAGAAAAAGGTATTTGGAAGCTATTGAAGAGGGCAATTACAAAGTACTGCCTGGGAGCTTTTACGTGCGCGCCTTCATCAAAAACTATGCTGAAGCGGTAGGTCTGGACCCAACGGAAGTGCTAAGCCTCTATCAAACTACTGTACCTACAGATGTTGCTGAAAAAACTGTGGTGGATAACAACCTCCGTAAGAAGAGGCATGGTACGCGCAATACAGATAAGCTCAGCAGATTGGCTTCAAGCGTTATGGTTGTCGGCTTTGTTGTATTAATTCTTGGTCTTATTTATTTCTATGCTTTCCAGACCCCCAAGAAAACTTCGGATGGCGGTGATCCTTCCGACAACAAGCCTACTCGAATAACGGATCAGACGAATGTTTCAACAAATACACCTAATTCTACGGATGGAACTTTGCCGGGTGGACAACTTCCTACATCTACCCCGGTGCCTACACCTACTCCTACACCTGCGCTCACAGAAGTTAAATTCAGCAATAGTGAGAAAGGTATTGACTACTACACAGTTACAGGCGTTGAGAAGCTTAATATACAATTGAAAATTGTGGGGGCCGATTGTTGGGTAAGAATCGATTCTGTTTCCGAGGATAACACCAGAAAACTCTTGAAGCAAACGACCTATAAAGATGGAGATACGGACTCCTTTGAGCTGGAAACGTCAGCTTATTTGCACACAGGTGCTGCTAAAGCCCTGGAATTGAGCGTCAATGGCACCATTGTACCTGTAGGCGATTCGCTTAATCCGAAGAAAATTCAGCTGAATTTGCAAAAAAACTAGAAATGTGCCGTATTCTGCGCTTTCCCGGGTAATAATGATTGGAAAGGGGGTGCTTTTTTATGAGTAATGAAAGCTCATTTGATATTGTGTCTAAAGTGGATATGCAGGAAATGAATAATGCTATCCAGCAGGCTCTGAAAGAAATCGAAACCAGATTTGACTTCAAGGGCAGTAAGAGCAGCATTAATCTGGAGAAGGATCAGCTTGTAGTTACTTCCGATGATGAATTCAAGCTGCAAAATGTTCTCGATATTCTGCATTCCAAAATGGCTAAAAGAGGAATTACGCTCAAAAATCTCGAGTATGCCAAAATTGAGCCAGCGGCATCTTCAACCGTGAGGCAGAAAATCAGTCTGAAGCAGGGCATCGATCAGGAAAATGCAAAAAAAATTAATATTCTGATTCGTGATTCCAAGCTGAAGGTCAAAAGTCAAATACAGGGTGATCAAATTCGTGTAACCGCGAAAAGTAAAGATGATTTACAAGCCATTATCACTCAATTACGTAAAGCAGACATTTCACTCGACTTACAATTCACTAACCTCAAGTAAGCAACTGCACAGAGAATTGGAAGCTGAAAGTCCCGGGAAATCGGGGCTTTTCTTTTTTTGACAGCCTATGGGGCTTGTATTATACTTAATGGATGGTTAAGGATCATTGGAGGTTTCACAGATGACTGAAAAGGTTAAAGTAGTTACATTAGGTTGTGAAAAGAATATGGTGGATTCGGAGATTATGTCGGGGTTGATTCATGGTCGCGGATTTCAGCTTGTGGACAATAAAGAAGATGCCACGGTTATTATCGTAAATACGTGCGGCTTTATTGATGCAGCTAAGGAGGAATCAGTCAATACCATATTGGATATGGCTGATCTGAAGCAGACCGCCAAGTTAAAGGCATTGATTGTCTCTGGCTGTTTGACGCAGCGTTACAAAAAGCAGCTGATGGAGGAAATGCCGGAGATCGATGGCATCGTTGGAACCGGAGATTTCGATAAGATTAATCACATAGTGGATGAGGCCCTCCGTGGGCGCAAGCCGATTCTGGTTGGCAATCCTGCGTTTAATTATGACCAAGAGCTGCCCAGACTTGTCACGACTCCGCGCTACACAGCTTATGTAAAAATTGCCGAGGGCTGCGACAACGCATGCACCTTCTGCAGTATTCCCATTATGAGGGGGGCATTCCGCAGCAGAAGTATGGAGTCGATCATAGGCGAAGTGCAGCAGCTTGCTTCGCAAGGTGTCAAAGAGATTAGTTTAATTGCTCAGGATTCTACAAATTATGGAACCGATCTTTACGAAGAGTTTATGCTGCCTACTTTGCTTAACAAAGTGACAGAGGTTCCAGGTATCGAGTGGGTTCGTTTGCATTATGCTTATCCGGGATTTTTTACGGATGAACTGATTGCCACGATTGCTGCCAATCCGAAAATCTGCAAATATATCGATATGCCTCTGCAGCATAGCGAGGACTCGATTCTTAGACGGATGCGCAGACCCGGAAGACAGAAGGATACTAGAGAGCTGCTTCGTAAAATTCGCGAAAACATTCCGAATGTTGCCCTGCGTACTTCCATTATCGTTGGATTTCCAGGTGAGACAGACGAGGATTTCGAGAACTTAAAGCAATTTGTTCATGAAATGCAATTCGATCGTTTGGGTGTGTTCTCCTACTCCAAAGAAGACAATACGCCCGCTGCCCGGCTGCCGGATCAAGTTCCAGAAGAGGTGAAGGAGCATCGTGCCAATACACTGATGGAAATCCAGCGTCAAATCTCCAACCTTCGCGGCGGAAACCGTATTGGTCAAGAAATTGACGTGCTTATCGAGCGTTATGATGGCCGGAGTGACGTCTATATTGGACGTTCGCAATACGATGCGCCTGAAATTGATGGCGAGGTGTTCGTCTCTAATGCTGATTTGAAGATTGGAGAAATTGCCAAGGTTCGCATCACACATTCCTATGAGTTTGATCTGTCCGGGGAGGTTGTTGCATGAACCTGGCTAACCGCATCACTTTAGCGAGGATTTTTCTTGTGCCGATCATCATGGTTTTCCTGCTGATCAAGGTGCCGTTTCCTAATATCAGGATTGAGGAATTCAGTATTACCTACAATCAGATTATTGCCGCTTTGATTTTTATTATCGCGGCAAGCACGGACAGCTTGGATGGCTATATTGCCAGGAAAAGAAAGCTCGTTACGAATCTTGGCAAGCTACTCGATCCATTAGCGGATAAGCTGCTTGTTACTGCTGTGCTGATCTCATTAGTCGAGATGGATAAGCTGGATGCCTGGATTGTCATTTTCATTATAAGCCGTGAATTTGCTGTCACCGGACTGCGGCAGATCGCTTTGCTGGAGGGGAGTGTATTGGCTGCGAGCAAGTGGGGCAAGGCGAAGACTGCCGTACAAATTACAGCCATTATCTCTTTATTGATTAATAATTTCCCTTTTAATTTTCTGGACATCCCTTTTGATGTGATAGCAAGTTGGCTTGCTGTTATCATAACGGTATATTCAGGTTTCGATTATTTTGTCAAAAACAAACATGTTATAAACTTTGCGGAAAAAACACAGTAGGGGCGAACCTATTGTGTTTTCTTTCCCTTGAAGACAGCTTCTTTATTAATGCGGAATTATAGGAGGAACTATCATGAAAGCAGAAATTATAGCGATCGGTACAGAGCTTCTACTTGGTCAGATTGTTAACACCAATGCACAGTTTCTTGCTCAGGAGTGTGCGGCTCTGGGCATTGATATTTATTATCAAACAGTAGTTGGGGATAACGCTTCAAGGTTATTAGACTCATTTAAGCTTGCGGCTTCACGTGCCGATGTCGTTATCTGTACTGGCGGTCTGGGACCGACACAAGACGATTTAACCAAGGATGTGCTGTCAGACTATATTGGACAAGCGCTTTTTATTCATCAGCCTTCCATGGATACGATAACGAAGCTGTTCCAAAACAGAGAGACTCCTATGGTGGAGACCAATGCAAGACAGGCATTGCTATTTGAAAATAGCGACCCGCTGCAAAATGATGTAGGATTGGCTGTTGGAGCCGCTCTTACGTTTGAAGGGACACACTTTATCGTTTTACCAGGTCCACCCAAAGAGATGAAGCCGATGTTTACGAGGCATGCAACGCCTTGGCTTAAAGCGGTTATGACGGATGAGGTTCCTCTATACTCCAAAATGCTTAAATTTGCTGGAATTGGTGAATCCAGTTTAGAGCACGAGCTGATCGATATGATTGACGCTCAAACGGACCCTACGATTGCTCCTTATGCCAAAGAGGCGGAAGTGACGATACGCTTGACGACCCGTGCCCATACACCTGAGGAGGGGGAGCCTAAGCTAGCTTCAACCGAGGCGGAGATCCGCAAGCGGCTCGGTCAGCATTTATATGCTGTTAAGGATGTGCCGATCGAGCATGTAGTCCTTGAGTTGCTCAAGGAAAAGAATCAGACGCTTTCTGTTGCTGAGAGCTGCTCAGGAGGGCTTCTAAGCGATTTGCTTACAACAGAGCCCGGTAGTTCGGAAGTGTTTAAAGGAGGCGTTGTGTGCTATTCTAACGCTCTTAAACATCAACTGCTGGATATACCTATGGATATGCTGGAAGGTCCGGGTGCCCCTGGCGCGATAAGTGAGGAAACCGCCCTGCTGCTCGCCGAAAATTTGCAAAAAATTACAGGAACGGATTATGCCCTTTCCATAACAGGAGTTGCAGGCCCTTCTTTATCTGAAGGAAAGCCTATAGGTCTCGTATATATTGGCCTTGTTGGCAAGGAATCCATCCGGATAACAAAGAAGCTGCAAATCTCGGGAACAAGGGATTCAATTAAATGGAGATCATCCAAAGATGCCCTGTACCAGTTGTGGAAGCAGTTGATAAATAACTAGGTTTCGCTTATAATAAAAGTATCTGTTAGCGGAAGAACCGTAGCAAGGTGATACCTTTGTTACGGTTTTTTGTTGCGCGTTTAAGGAGATACTTCGTTCTGCACGTCGTCCCTTAGTAAGACAAGTGCATTGTCTGGCTCAAATAGTCATTTATTACGGGAGAAATAAAAAAAAACGAATGTATGTTCGAAAAAATGCTTGGCAAAGAGCGGAAAACAAGTTATTATAAGAATATACCAATTACGATAAAAGGAAGTGAATGTCTTGACAGACCGTCGCGCCGCACTTGAAATGGCATTGCGCCAAATTGAAAAGCAATTTGGGAAGGGTTCTATCATGAAGCTTGGTGAATCCACTCATATGAAGGTTGAAACTATTTCGAGCGGCTCTTTAGCTCTGGATATTGCTTTGGGCGTTGGAGGCTTTCCACGCGGCCGTATTATTGAAGTATACGGACCGGAATCCTCAGGTAAAACAACCGTAGCTCTTCATGCTATTGCAGAAGTTCAGCGTTCTGGAGGACAAGCTGCTTTTATTGATGCAGAGCATGCTTTGGACCCATCCTATGCGAGCAAGCTAGGAATCAACATAGATGATTTATTGCTATCCCAGCCTGATACAGGTGAACAAGCTTTGGAAATAGCCGAAGCGCTCGTCCGGAGTGGTGCTGTTGACATTATTGTTATTGACTCTGTAGCTGCACTTGTGCCAAAAGCGGAGATTGAAGGAGATATGGGAGATTCCCATGTGGGTCTGCAAGCACGTCTGATGTCGCAAGCTTTACGTAAGTTATCAGGTGCTATTAACAAGTCCAAGGTTATTGCAATCTTTATTAACCAGCTTCGTGAGAAAGTTGGCGTAATGTTCGGGAATCCGGAAACAACTCCTGGAGGACGTGCATTGAAGTTTTATTCCACCATTCGTTTGGATGTTCGCCGGGTGGAAACACTTAAGCAAGGTAATGATATGATAGGGAACCGGACAAAGATCAAAGTCGTCAAGAACAAAGTGGCTCCGCCGTTCAAACAAGCTGATGTGGATATTATGTATGGTGAAGGTATCTCTAGAGAAGGCAGCATTATCGACATTGCAACTGAAATGGACATCATTAACAAGAGTGGTGCATGGTACTCATTCAATAACGATCGTTTAGGACAAGGCCGCGAAAACTCCAAGCAGTTCCTTAAAGAAAATAAAGAAATCGCCAATATTATTGAGCAAAAAATACGCGAAAGCAGCAATCTGACTCAAGTCATCAGTCCGAATTTGGAGGACGATGAGGATGAGGATGAAGACGAGATTGCAGCATTAGGTCTAGAATAAAATTATAGTACGAAGGCACCTTTAAACTTTTAAAGGTGCTTTTAATTTGTAAAGGGGTGCGACGAATTTGACACATATAGAAGCTGACATAGAAGCTGAGGCTTTCATCATTACTAAGGTGGAGAAGCAGAAAAAAAACAGACATCGTTATAATATTTTTATTAACGAAGCTTATGCTTTTTCCGTTCATGAGGATATTTTGATTAAACATCGTCTCATAAAGGGAGAATCTATCCAGGTTGATCAAACGAAGCAAATTATTGAGGATGAGGAACGGCATAAATCATATTCCAAAGCTGTAGAGTTAATTGGAAGACGGCCTCATTCCATTCAGGAAATAGAACGTAAATTAAAAGAAAAAGGATATGAAGAAGACACGATCAGTTTTACTATAGACACTTTAAAGCAGCAAAACTACATGAACGACAAAGAGTTTGCAAAGATTCTAACGGAAAACCGAATTTCGGGTCAGCGTAAGGGAAGGAATTATATTCGTCAGGAGCTGCAGCAAAAAGGGGTAGACCAGGAATTCATTCGTGATGCTCTAGATGATATCAACGTAGAGGAAGAATGGAATAGTGCTCTAAAGCTTGGTGAAAAAAAGTGGAGCGTTACTTCCGGAACCAAGCAGGACCGTAGAAGAAAAACGGTCAGCTTTTTACTGAGAAGGGGGTTTGTCGGCAGCTTGGTCACAAAAGTTATGAAGCATATTGATGCTGCAGGAGAGGATGAGGAGCTGGATATTCATATAGAGGAATCCTTCGATGATTAACCTCATTAACTAAAATCTTAACCGTGTTAATTAATTGTAAATTCCCAATTAACGGATACTTGAGGTATTAGTTGGCCAATAGCTTGACAAGCTTCTTCGACAAAAGATAAAATAACAGTGTATATTTTCATAAATAATCATGATCATAGCATTCTATGATTTTGATCGGCAGCTGTAAAAAACGCCAATTTTTGCACTGTCTTTATGAATCGTATGGGCAATAAGCCATTTATGAGTGTCCATTCAATTAGAACCATACTCTGGCTGGAGCATGGGTTATGACCTACCCACACAATTGAAAAACGGATTAAAAAACCGAAGGAATCCCAAACTAACAACTTGGAGAAACCAACGAGGAGGTGAACAAGATGCACACTGCCATCTGGATCTCGATCATTCTCGTTGTTGGCCTTCTATGTTTAGGGGCCGGTTATTTTGTCCGCAAATCTCTTGCAGAAGCGAAAATTTCCAGTGCAGAGCATGCCGCTGACCAAATTAGAGAAGCAGCTAAAAAAGAAGCGGAAGCATTGAAAAAAGAAACGGTTGTAGAAGCTAAGGACGAAGTCCATAGGCTGCGCACCGAAGCTGAAAAAGACATTCGTGAACGTCGGAACGAAACTCAACGACAAGAGAGACGATTGTTGCAAAAAGAGGAATCGCTGGATAAAAAAATCGAATCTTTAGAACGTAAAGAAGAGCAGGTTGCCAACAAAGAGAAGAGAATCGAAGATACACAAGCACAGATCGACCTGATTTATAAAAACCAATTGTCCGAGCTTGAACGGATTTCTGGACTCTCCATGGAAGAAGCTAAAAGCATTATTCTTACCAATGTTGAGCAGGAGGTTCGTCACGAAACGGCACAGCTTATTAAAGAAATTGAGCAGCAAGCTAAAGAAGAAGGCGACAAGAAAGCAAGAGAAATCATTACGCTCGCCATTCAAAGATGTGCTGCTGATCACGTTGCAGAAACAACAGTATCTGTAGTAACGCTTCCAAATGAAGAGATGAAGGGACGTATTATCGGACGTGAAGGCCGCAATATTCGTGCTCTTGAAACATTAACGGGTATTGACCTTATCATTGATGATACGCCAGAAGCCGTTATTTTATCAGGCTTTGATCCGATCCGCAGAGAAATTGCCCGGACTTCATTAGAAAAGCTAGTCGCAGATGGACGTATCCATCCTGCGCGTATTGAAGAAATGGTTGAGAAATCCCGCAAGGAAGTGGATGAGCGTATCCGCGAATACGGGGAACAGGCAACTTTTGAAGTCGGTGTACACGGTCTGCATCCAGACCTGATCAAAATTTTGGGAAGACTTAAATTTAGAACCAGTTACGGACAGAACGTATTGAAGCACTCGATGGAAGTAGCTTATCTAGCTGGATTAATGGCTGGGGAGCTCGGGGTAGACGTAACTTTGGCGAAACGTGCCGGGCTGCTTCATGACATCGGCAAGGCGCTTGATCACGAAGTCGAAGGCTCTCATGTAGAGATCGGCGTAGAGATTGGTAAGAAATACAAAGAACATCCCATCGTTATTAACAGTATCGCTTCACATCATGGTGATGTGGAGGCAACCTCAGTCATTGCAATGCTCGTAGGAGCTGCAGATGCGTTATCGGCGGCAAGACCAGGGGCACGGAGAGAGACACTTGAAACCTATATCAGACGTCTTGAGAAGCTTGAAGAAATCTCTGAGTCGTTTGAAGGTGTTGAGAAGTCTTATGCGATTCAAGCAGGTCGCGAGGTGCGCGTTATGGTTCAGCCTGAGAAAGTGGACGATACCGAATCGTTCCGGCTGGCCAGAGATATTACGAAGAAAATTGAGAGTGAACTCGATTATCCGGGGCATATCAAGGTTACTGTCATACGTGAGACGAGAGCGGTTGAATACGCTAAATAACAGTGTTACATGGGAAAAGTGGCCTAAACAGCCACTTTTCCTTGTTTTAATATTCGAAGTGAGGTGTAAGATTATCAAAGTTGTATTCATAGGGGACATTGTCGGCTCAGTCGGAAGAAAAGCATTAAAAACGATTATGCCGCGATTAAAGCAAACACATGCGAACGCTATTTTTATCGCCAACGGGGAGAATGCCGCTGCTGGAAGAGGGATTACGTCGGCGATTGCCAAAGAAATGTACGAGATGGGTATTCACGGAATTACAATGGGCAATCATACGTGGGACCAGAAAGACATCTTTGATTTTATTGATCAGGATGAGAAAATGGTCAGACCGGCTAACTTTCCACCTGGAACACCGGGTCGGGGGCATACGGTTATTAAAGTGAAGGACCAGGAGCTGCTTCTTATTAACCTCCAGGGAAGAACCTTTCTGCCACCTATTGATTGTCCGTTCCGTAAGGTGGAGGAGATCCTCGAGACTGCAAAGAAAAAATATAAATTTATTTTTGTTGATTTTCACGCAGAAGCAACCTCAGAGAAGATTGCCATGGGCTGGCACCTGGATGGCAAAGTATCAGCGGTTGTAGGGACGCATACACATGTTCAGACTCACGATGAACGTATTCTGCCTCAAGGCACTGCCTATGTTACGGATGTAGGCATGGTGGGGCCGAGAGATGGGGTACTCGGAATGGAGCGCGTCTCTGTTTTGCAGAAATTTAAAACACAGCTGCCTGTTCGTTTTACAACGGATGAAGGGAAATGGCATTTTCACGCAGTTGTGATGGACTTGAACGACCAGACTGGCCTAGCCAAAGGAATTAAGCTAATCCGGTATGATGAGGATCACGTTTTTATGGATTAAATCCACAAGTTTGCAAGATTGACTCGGGGTTAGGAGGAATTATTATCTCTTCTCTAGAATATGATGGTTACTGGAATCTATCCATCATCCCCCGAGGAGGTACTCTTCATGGAAGTATTAAAAGTTTCAGCAAAATCCAATCCAAACTCTGTAGCAGGTGCATTGGCAGGCGTGTTACGTGAGCGTGGAGCCGCAGAGCTTCAAGCTATCGGTGCAGGTGCGCTAAACCAAGCCGTCAAAGCAGTAGCTATTGCAAGAGGATTTGTTGCGCCTAGTGGAGTTGACTTAATTTGCATTCCAGCATTTACAGATATCGTAATTGATGGGGAAGATCGGACAGCCATTAAATTGATAGTCGAACCTCGCTAATAGCATACAAAATAAATAAGCAATACGGCCTGTTTACCCTGTAGACAGGTTTTTTACGTTTCCGACTAGGTGCAAAGAAAGGATTGATGGAACATGCATATCATTGACGCTCATTGTGATGCGCTCTCCAAGCTTTATTTAAACCCGCGGCTCGATTTCTATAAAGAGGAAAAGGAGCTGGACGTAAGCTACCCCAGATTGCAAAAGTCAAAGGTCAAGATCCAGTGCTTCGCCATTTATATGCCAGAGCAAATTCAGCAGCCAACTTTTGAGCATGTGCGGCTTATGATAGATATCTTTTATAAAAAAATCATAGGCAATCATTCGCAAATGCGAATAGTTAATAGTATTAAAGACTTTCACGAAATAATGAATACAGAGCAGACAGGAGCCATACTCACTTTGGAAGGGGCAGATGCACTGGCAGGGAATATTGCCTATGTGCAGGACTTGTATCAAGCTGGTGTTAGAATTATAGGGATTACATGGAATTATGCTAACTGGGCAGCAGATGGTGTCATGGAGCCTCGAAAAGGCGGATTTACCATCAAAGGGAAACGTCTTATTAAAGAAATGGAACGAATCGGCATGATTGTCGATGTATCTCATTTATCTATTGCCGGGTTTTGGGAGCTTATGGACATGTATTCCAAGCCTTTCATCGCTTCCCACTCCAATTCGGCACAGCAGTGCGGCCATCCAAGAAATTTATCAGACGACCAGATCAGAGCTATAATTAGCAGAAAGGGACAAATAGGTCTAACTTTTGTTCCTTATTTTGTGAAAAGTCAGCAGCCGGTCCAGATTAAACATCTGCTTGTGCACCTCGACCATATTTGCGCTTTAGGCGGGGAAAAGCATCTTGGATTTGGCTCAGATTTCGACGGAATCGATCAATGGATTTACGGTTTGGAGAATTCAGGGAAATTTGAGAATTTAATTGAGGTTTTATGTCAAAACTATAGAGAGACACAAGTCGAACAATTTTTATTTGGGAATTGGAAACTTTTTTTACTACAGAATCTTCCAGAAAATTGACGATCAATCTATTGTTGATATGTATTCCATCTAAAAATTCTATCTTTATGCTCCATTCCAAACCCTTGCTTTTTACCAACTAAAGGAATAGAATTTTAATAATAAGTGAAAGATTTTGTTTATACCTCTTTATCAAAAAAGGATATGCGGCACAGCTTATTATTACACGCAGCTACCAATCAAAAGGAGTGGACGTACGGTGATTAGTCAGTTATCTTGGAAAATCGGAGGTCAGCAGGGGGAAGGGGTCGAGAGTACAGACCGGATTTTCTCTACAGCGCTGAACCGACTCGGTTATTATTTGTATGGGTACCGACATTTTTCCTCGCGGATTAAAGGGGGGCATACGAATAACAAGATTCGCATCAGCACTAAGCCTATTCGGGCGATTTCCGATGATTTGGATATCCTGGTTGCTTTTGATCAAGAGACCATCGATTTTAATGCGCACGAGCTTAACGCTAATGGAGTTATTGTGGCGGATGCCAAGTTTAACCCAGTATTACCAGAAGGTATTCAAGCACGTCTGTTTCCAGTGCCTATTACGGCCATTGCAGAAGAGCTGGGAACTTCCTTATTTAAGAACATGGCCGCATCGGGTGCGTCTTGGGCATTGCTCGGACTGCCTATTGATGTGTTTAATAAAGCAGTAGAAGAAGAGTTTGGACGCAAGGGGGCAGCTGTTGTCGAGAAGAATATCGAGGCAGTTCGCAAAGGCGCAGAATCCGTATTGGAGCTAGCTGGAGGACCGCTTCATGAGTTCGCTCTTGAGCCTGCTGATGGTGGACAGAAGATGTTCATCATCGGAAATGATGCGATCGCACTTGGAGCTCTTGCTGCAGGCTGTCGCTTTATGCCCGCTTACCCCATAACACCAGCGTCTGAGATCATGGAATACCTGATCAAGACTTTACCTAAATTTGGCGGTACAGTCATCCAGACTGAAGATGAAATAGCTGCATGTACGATGGCTATCGGAGCCAACTACGGCGGTGTGCGTACGCTTACAGCATCTGCAGGTCCAGGGCTTTCTCTGATGATGGAAGCTATTGGTCTTGCCGGTATGACGGAAACGCCAGTTGTTATCGTTGATACTCAGCGCGGAGGACCAAGTACAGGTTTGCCGACGAAGCAAGAACAATCCGATCTGAATGCAATGGTTTACGGCACGCACGGAGAAATCCCCAAGATTGTACTTTCACCAAGCACGATAGAAGAATGCTTCTATGATACTATCGAGGCATTCAACCTTGCAGACAAGTACCAATGTCCTGTTATCCTGATGACAGATCTTCAATTGTCGCTAGGTAAGCAGTCTTCAGCAATGCTTGACTATAACCGCATAGTAATTGATCGTGGTAATTTGGTTACTGAGCCAGAAGAAGCTGAACAGAACCAATTGTTTAAACGCTACGAGTTTACTGAGGACGGCATCTCACCTCGTGTACTGCCTGGCGTTAAATATGGTATCCACCATGTAACTGGCGTTGAACACGATCAAACAGGACGTCCTTCAGAAAGCACTGAAAACCGCCAAAGAATGATGGACAAACGGATGGAGAAGCTGAAGCATATTAAAGTTACTGATGCGGTTAAAGTGGATGCTCCTCATGAAACTCCCGATATCCTGTTAATAGGAATGGGCTCGACAGGTGGAACTATTGATGAGGCAAGAGAAAGATTAGCGAAGGAAGGTATCAAGACGAACCACGCTACCGTTCGCCTAATCCACCCTTTCCCGACTAAAGACATCAAATCCTATATAGAAAAAGCAAAGACAGTTATCGTAATTGAGAACAATGCTACAGGCCAATTAGCAGATCAAATCAAGCTGCACACAGGTTATGGCGATAAAATTCAAAGCTTGCTTAAATATAATGGGAATCCGTTCTTACCAGCGGAGATCGAACAAAAATGTAAGGAGCTGAGCTTAGCATGGCAACATTAAAAGATTTTCGTAACAATGTGAAGCCGAACTGGTGTCCAGGTTGTGGAGACTTCTCCATTCAAGCGGCTATTCAAAGGGCGGCAGCCAGCGCCGGATTAGAACCGGAAGGTTTAGCTATCGTTTCAGGTATTGGTTGTTCCGGAAGAATTTCCGGTTACGTAAATGCTTATGGTTTCCATGGTGTACATGGCAGATCGCTTCCTATCGCGCAAGGGTTAAAAATGGCAAACCGTGAGCTGACAGTTATTGCCGCAGGCGGAGATGGCGATGGCTTTGCAATCGGAATGGGACATACTGTCCATGCCATTCGCCGGAATATAGACGTGACTTATATTGTCATGGACAATCAAATATACGGACTGACCAAAGGTCAAACATCTCCACGTAGTGCCGAAGGGTTTAAAACCAAGAGTACACCACAAGGCTCGATTGAGTCGGCACTTGCTCCTTTGGAATTAGCTCTTGCTGCGGGTGCGACTTTTGTAGCTCAATCCTTCTCCAGCAACTTGAAGCAGTTGACCGCTATTATTGAAGAGGGCATTAAGCACAAAGGCTTTTCATTAATCAATGTGTTCAGCCCTTGCGTAACCTTCAATAAAATCAACACCTATGACTGGTTCAAAGAAAATATCGTTGATTTGGAAGAGATTCCTGATTACGATTCATCCAACCGGGTTATGGCGATGACCAAGCTGATGGAAACTGGCGGCATGCTGACGGGTATTATCTATCAGGACAAAACGAAGAAAAGCTACGAGGATATGGTAGTTGGCTTCAAAGAAGAAGGGCTCGCCAAGCAAAATGTTAAGATTACTGAGGATGAGTTCAATAAACTCGTTGCTGAATTCAAATAAAAAAGCGTTACAAATGAGGGCATATGGGAAACCGTATGTCCTTTCATTTGCAAGGCTATACTGATAAAAAATGTAAACTGGAGGGGACAACTATGTTTCAGGTACCTATAGGAGTTTCAGCACGTCACATTCATTTATCCTTGGAGCATATTGCACTCCTATTCGGAAACGGCTACCAGCTGCAGGTGATGAAGGAGTTATCACAGCCTGGGCAGTTCGCAGCAAAGGAGACTGTAGGGATTGTGGGACCCAAAGGGGAATTTGCCAGTGTACGCATTTTGGGACCTGCAAGACAGCAGACACAGATAGAAATTTCCCGCACCGACGCTTTTGCGCTAGGCATTCATCCGCCTGTTCGTGAGTCTGGCCAGATTGAGGGGACCCCAGGCTTGAAGGTGGTGGGACCCCAAGGGGAGATCGAGCTTTCACAAGGTGTAATCGTCGCCGCGCGGCATATTCATTTTCATACATCGGATGCTGAGAAGTGGGGGATCCGGGATAAGCAGCTTCTCAAAGTGCGGGTTAACGGAGAGCGCCCCTTAATCTTCGAGCAGGTGATCGCACGAGTATCAGACCAATTTGCACTCGATATGCATATTGACACAGATGAAGGAAATGCAGCTGGAGTAAGAACTGGAGATTTGGCGGAATGGCTCGAATAGGTCTAGTACATTAACAATAGCAGGATGGTATTGGCTAGTACTAGATGGATAAGATGGGGGCATTGTGGTATAATTTCTTATTAGTGTTTAAATTAATATTTTTAAAAGAATACAAATAATTATTTGTTGAAATGAACATAAAGGAAGTGAGACACATAATGACGAAGGAGAGCACAAACTCACCGGACTTAAAATCCGGCAAGGGTGAGAAAGATTACTCCAAATACTTCGACTTTTCAGACGCGAAGATCATTAGCGAAGAAGATGGCAAGACTACTTTACGCATTAAGGGACGCAACGTTCAGATTAATTCTGCTCCCAACTACAAAGATGAGAAGAAGCGCGGCAAGGAAGAGATCAAGGTTCATTATGATTTTTCTATTCCGGAAGACATGAAAGACTTTGGGAAAGAAAAGTATGTATATCTGGTTACTTATGGATGTCAGATGAATGAGCATGATTCCGAAGTGATGAAGGGCCTGTTTCAAGAATTAGGCTACCAGCTTACAGAAGACAAGTTTCAGGCCGATGTGATCCTGCTGAATACCTGTGCAATTCGGGAGAATGCGGAGGATAAGGTGTTTGGAGAGCTCGGACATCTGAAATCATTGAAAGCGGAAAAGCCTGGACTTATTCTGGGTGTTTGCGGTTGCATGGCGCAGGAAGAAGCCGTTGTTAGCCGGATTTTGCAAAAGCATAGCTTTGTTGATTTAATTTTTGGGACTCATAATATTCATCGTCTGCCAGCACTGCTCAAGGAAGCCTATTTTAGTAAAGAAATGGTCGTTGAGGTATGGTCCAAGGAAGGCGATATCATTGAGAATTTGCCCAAGAAGCGGGAAGGTATCAGAGCTTGGGTCAATATTATGTACGGCTGTGACAAGTTCTGTACGTATTGTATTGTGCCGTTTACACGCGGAAAAGAAAGAAGCCGCAGGCCGGAGGATGTACTTGCAGAGGTAAGGGATCTGGCAAGGCAAGGCTTTATGGAGATTACTTTGCTTGGGCAAAATGTGAACGCCTATGGCAAGGATTTTGAAGATATCAAATATTCCTTTGCTGATTTAATGAATGATATCAATAAGATAGATATTCCAAGAATCCGCTTTACGACGTCTCACCCGCGTGATTTTGACGATGATTTAATCCAGGTGCTAAGCCAGCGCGGCAATCTTGTTGAGCATATTCATCTGCCAGTACAGTCTGGCAATACCGATATTTTGAAGATTATGAACCGAAAATATACAAGAGAACATTATCTCCAGTTAGTGGCCAAGATTAAGCAAGCTATTCCGGATGTGGTTTTGACAACGGATATCATAGTTGGTTTCCCAGGGGAGACCGAAGAGCAGTTTGAAGACACCGTTTCATTAGTTAGAGAGGTCGGTTTTGATTTTGCATTTAGCTTCATTTACTCACCGAGAGAAGGAACACCTGCAGCCGGTATGGAGGATAACGTCCCCTTGGAAGTGAAGAAGCAGCGCTTATACCGATTAAATGATGCGATCAATGAGTATTGTAAAATGAGCAATGAAAAGCTCCGTGGTGAGGTAATGGAAGTGCTTGTAGAAGGAGAGAGCAAGAATAATGCTGAAGTGCTCTCCGGAAGAACACGAACCAATAAGATGGTTCACTTTGTAGGGGCTAAGGATCAAATAGGCAAGCTTGTGCATGTAAAAGTTAAGGAACCGCAAACTTGGGTGCTTAAAGGTGATCTTGTACCTGAACCTATTGCGATGTCTTAAAGAAGCTGTATTTATGAACAAAGTATTTAAGAACAATGCATTTTTGAACAATAAATTAAGAGATTTAGGAGTGTGTTAGCTAGTGTCAGAGCATGGAAAACGTTCGGGTGCTCAATTAGAGCATTATACCAATACAGAAATGATAGTGCGCGAAGACATTCTTGCGAAAGCGATGGAGCTTGCATCTCTGCTTACGACTTCAAATGAAGTGCAATTTTATCAGCAGGCAGAGAAAAAAATCGCCACCAATGACGATATTCAGAAGCTTATCAGTGCGATTAAGAAAAAGCAAAAGGAAATTGTAGCCTTCGAATCGTTCAAAAATCAAAAAATGGTTGATAAAATTGAAAAAGAAATTGAAGTGCTGCAAGATGAACTGGACGGAATCCCTATTGTCTCGGAGTTTAAGCAAACACAAGAAGATATCAACTACTTGCTTCAATTGGTGATGTCCGTGCTGCGTGATACGATTTCCGAGAAAATCAATGTGGAAGTTGGAAGCGCGGAAGCCCCCAGCTCTTGCGATTAACTCGAAGCATCTATAAGGAGTCGCTGCGATGATTACGGTTAGAAATTTAAACAAAATATATCCTCCTGACAATCAGGTTCTGTCTCAAGTTAGCTTTCAGATCGATGCAGGTGAATTCATTGCTGTTATAGGCGGTAGCGGCAGCGGAAAGAGCACTTTACTCAAATGTATCAGTCATAAGGAGAAATGGTCCTCCGGGCAATTGATTTATGATGGCCGGGACATCACTTCCCCTGGATTAATTGATCGCTGGAAGCTGGGTAAGGATTTTGTTTATATTGAAGAAAAGCCGATTTTGTACCGGAACAAAAGCGCACTTAAGAACGTTCTGAAAGGACGCTTTTATCAAACCTCCATTTTGCGCTTAATGACAGGAACCGTCAATCGGGATGAGCATGTGCTCGGCATGGATTATTTGGAGAAAGTAGGTTTACTGGATAAAGGCAAGCTGAAGGCTGGTACGCTCAGTGGGGGCGAGCAGCAGCGTGTTGCCATTGCCAAAGCGCTAGTTCAAGGCGGAAAAATTTTAGTCGTTGATGAGCCAGTTACCGGACTGGATCCCAAATCGGTCGAGTTCATTCTTAATGATTTCAAATCCTTATGCAAAAATCAGAACATATCCGTCATTGCCACCCTTCATCAGGTCGAGCTCGCAGAGCGCTACGCTACGCGGATATGGGGAGTCGCAGATGGCAAGATTGTCCTGGATATCCCGGCCAGAACGCTTACTTTACGAGAAAAACAGCTCGTATTCGGGCAGTCATGACAAAGGTACTCTTTGTATGCTTAGGGAACATTTGCCGTTCACCTATGGCCGAAGCTGTTTTTCGTCATAAAGTAAAGAAAGCTGGCTTGGAAGCCTCCATTCAAGCAGCTTCTGCCGGGACAGGCGACTGGAATTTGGGAAAAGAGCCGCATGAGGGGACGAAGACTATTCTGGATGCTCATCATATCAGCTATCAAGGAATGATCTCCAAGCTTATCAAGCTGGAAGATTTCCACGATTATGATCTGATTATTGCAATGGATGCCTCTAATGTAAGCAATTTGAGGAAGTTTGCTGCAAATAAGGAAGATGTTGTTATTCGGCAGCTGCTTGAATTTTATCCGGAGCGGGGAATTACAGATGTGCCAGATCCTTATTACACTGGCAATTTCGATGAGGTTTACGAGATGATAGATAGAAGCTGCGAGCAGCTTCTTGCCTGGATAGTGCAGCAAGAAAAAAGGCAGACGTGATGAGTAAGCATCATGTCTGCCTTTTTTTGTTAACTAAGCAGCCCGACTACTGCGAATTGAGCGCGTGCTTCACTTAATGATGTTTTTCATTGTTAAAACAAGTGTTCCAGATAAATCCGTCACGTTAATGATGATTTTCATCGTTAAAAGAGCCCAATTGGCCTCTCAGGGTGATTAAAAGGGATTTTAACGATGTTTTTCATCGTTAAAGTAAGGATGTGGAGCGGACCCTATGCTTTTAACGATGAAAAACATCGTTAAAGCATCAGCTCAGCTCATCTGCGCGGGCTCTTCATCCCCAGCACCTGTGCCCGGCTAAGAAATCTTCTCCAACCAAGAGACCCCCCCTACTGGCAGTCCGTTTGAGCTTGGTGTTCGTATGATTCGTGCGATTGTAGCTGAGTGAGGGAATGGCTGTGGGTGGAAGAGCGGTAGAGTCCGCCTTTAAAGATTTGTTCATACCTACTCATCAATTTTCAATCAGGGAACAAATCTTTAACAGCGGTTGGAGCCCACAGCCCTTCCGTCCGCAACGCACTCAAGCCATGAACACGCAACCTCAAAGGACGCCGCAAGGCATTTTTCTGCATTAACGTTCATGGGTTACCAGAACAAGGCCGGACAAAATGCCACACTCAGAAATAGCTTGCAGCATTTGTTCATGGATAGGGATGATAACATCGGTAGGTCCGAGCTTGAAAATGCCACTGCGGTTGTGAACGGTAGCCGCTTGGACGAAAAGTTTATATTGTTGTAATTCTGACGATAAATTAGTTGATTCTTGATTGGAAGAACGCCAGTTAACAAATGTTATGTTCTTAAGGCGCTGAATCTCATAAGGCACGATACTGATGATATCATCAAGCTTGAAGTAATAATTTACATGAGGCTTGTGTAGAATTAATTCTTTAGTTGTGACGGTAAGTCCATAATCCTTTTTCTTATGTGACATTCGCAGATCGCCTTCGAGCGATTTTATTTTTAGAAAGTCAGGATGCACGGGAAGTCCTCCTCACAGCTGCATTTTGGATTACTTGTAGTTACCAGAATAACATAGAACGGCTGGCAAGCCTAGTTCAGTTGTCCCAGCTGTCTAACCTGCATTAGTTTATGTTAGGAGCTTGAAAAGAAAAATTAAATATTCGACAGACATTTTGACTGGTGGCAAGTATAATAAGGATAAAATCCTTTTATGAAAGCGATTACAAAATGAATTTAAAGAATGGAGCGATCATTATGGCGCTGAACAAACAACTGTTCATAGCACCTGTCAGCTCACAAGTATGTGGAATTGTCTATGACCCGCTTACTGAAGAAGCTATCCATACCTGCGAAGATTGTGAAGAAGGGGAGTGCCGGCAGATTTACAAGGAGAGGGAGAGGGAAAAGGAGAAGGAGGATGAGGATGAGGTGCACCCCTTTTATTTGGGCGCTTGCGGCTTAATTATGGAGTACATGCTGTAGCATTTTTGGGCTGAAAAAAGGGTTGCTTCGCGTAAATTTACTGATACAATGAGAATAGAATAACTATTCATACTATTCAATCTACATTTATTTTTGAAAGGAGACATGGAATGGTTACATTACCCAAAGTAAACAATCTTGGCTTTTTCGAGATTAGGCTGGAATCCATTGGTGGTCTTGGTGCCAATTTGGCGGGTAAGATGCTGGCAGAAGCAGGGGTAGTTGGAGTCGGACTTAATGGTGTCAGCTTTTCCTCTTATGGCTCTGAGAAAAAAGGTTCTGCTGTGAAAGCACATATCCGGTTTTGTGATCCCCATACGAATATTCGCGACACCTCTCCTGTTGAACGGCCGCATGTAGTAGGCATTTTTCATGAATCGCTTTCAAAGACTGTAAACGTTATTAGTGGTATTTATGAAGACAGCACGGTACTTGTTAACTCCACGAAAACTCCAGATGAATTGAAGGAAAAGATGAACCTTAGAGGGGGAACTATAGCTGTTATTGATGCAATCGGGATTTCTCTAGAAGAGAAAAACCGGGTGAACATGGCGATGCTAGGAGCCTTATTCCGGTTGTGTGACTTTCTTGATCCTGAAGTGATGAGAGGTGTAATCCGCAAGTCGCTGGAAAAGAAGTATCCCCTGGCTGTGCAGCCTGCAATTCGCACTTTTGATCGAGGTTATGAAGAAGTTCAGTTCCATACGTATGCGCTTCCAGAAGGTGAAGAAATGCCTAAGTTTGTCCGTTTCGATACACCGGTACTTGGTTATGCAACTCAGCCGATGGGAGGAATGATTACTAATCCCGGGAATAGCATTCTCAAGGATTTAAGCATTTCAAGAGCTGGTATGATGCCGCATTTTCATGAGGATAAGTGCATTCACTGTGCATCATGCGATAATGTGTGCCCGGATTTCTGCTTTGTCTGGGAGCAGCAGCCGGATAAGAAGGGCCGTCCGCAGATGTTCCTGCAGGGTATTGACTATCAATACTGCAAGGGCTGCCTTAAATGTGTACAGGCCTGTCCGACCGATGCATTATCGGGGGAACGGGAAACAGACGGGTATGCGGATGATCACCGTACGCCTCACAGATTCGATCTTGCAGCTAACTGATATAGATATATAGTTCACTTATTCAAGGGAGAAGGGTGGAACCAACCAATGGCGATCGATATCAAGAAGGAATTAGGGCAGGCGAAAATTGAGCAGCGTATTGTTTACGAATCAGGAAATGAAATGGCCGCATATGCCGCCCATCAAATCAATTATCATATTATGGGGTATTTTCCCATATCTCCGTCTACGGAGGTTGCACAGTTTTTGGATCTGATGAAGTCCAACGGTCAACATGATATTGTGTTAATTCCGGCCGATGGTGAGCATGGATCTGCTGGTGTATGCTATGGAGCATCTACAGCAGGAGGGCGTGTATTTAATGCGACCAGCGCCAATGGCTATTTATATATGCTTGAACAAATGCCAGTCCAATCCGGAACACGGTTCCCCATGGTTATGAACTTGGTATGCCGATCGGTATCCGGGCCGCTGGATATTCATGGCGATCATTCCGATTTATATTATGCGTTGAATACAGGCTGGCCCATCTTGATGTGCCGCGATCCACAAGCTGTTTACGATATGAATATTATTGCGCTTAAGCTGGCAGAGGATCCAGAGGTTCGTTTACCTGTTCTTGTTGCCTCAGATGGCTACTTCACTTCACACCAGAAACGCCGGGTGCAGACCTTTGCCCACCGTGAGGATGTGCAAGCTTTTGTGGGCGAGCAGCCCAAGAACTTTCCTCATACGCTGGATCGCAATAACCCGATAACTGTAGGGCCTTATATGAATGAACCGGACTACATTAACAACTGTTATCAGCAGTCCGTGGCGATGTATAATGCGGAGAGCGTGTTCGATAGAATCCGCAGTGAATATGCTGATTTAACGGGACGTGACTATCCGATTCTTGATCTATACCGGATGGAGGATGCAGAGGTAGCTGTATTTCTGATGAATTCTGCTTCGGAAATTATTAAAGATGTTGTAGACCAACTGCGGGAAAAAGGAGTTAAAGCAGGATCCATTGCGCCCAATATGATCCGGCCGTTTCCAGCCAAGCAAATTGCCGAGGCGCTGCAGCATGTCAAGGCTGTGACGGTTGGTGATCGTGCCGACTCTTACGGCGGTCACGGTGGTAATATGGTCAATGAAATTAAAGCGGCTTTGTTCACATATGGCAATCGCGATACGATGGTGATCAGCCGTATTTTTGGACTAGGTGGCAAAGATTTTTACTCGGAGGATGGCCATAATCTATTCCAGTTTGCCATAGATGCCGTAGCTGAGGGGAAAGTGGCGGTTCCATTTGATTATTACGGCCACTCTGCTGGAGACCCTGCCAAGTCTCCTAAGAGGGTGATGAACCCGATGAAGTATGAGGATCTCAAAACAGGGCTGATCACGGTCACTCCCAATGAAGAAACCCATAAGCTGAATGTACGGATTCCGCCGCTGCGCGCACTAACCGGTAAACCGAAACGAATTGCTCCTGGTCATGGCGCTTGTCCTGGCTGCGGGATTTTCTCAGGACTGGAGCTGTTCTTCAAAGGCATCGAAGGGGATATTGTAGCTTTGTTCCATACGGGATGTGCAATGGTTGTAACGACAGGCTACCCGTACTCTGCCCATAAAGCGACTTACATTCATAATCTGTTTCAGAATGGGGCAGCGACCTTATCGGGCGTCGTGGAGATGTTCTGGGAGCGTAAGCGCCGCGGTGAATTAGATGAATTTAATTTGCAGGACGATTTTACATTCGTGATGATTACGGGTGATGGCGGTATGGATATCGGCATGGGACCGGCCATAGGTGCAGCTCTGCGAAATCACAAAATGATCATATTAGAGTATGATAACGAAGGTTATATGAACACGGGAGCACAGCTTTCTTATTCCACGCCGATGGGGCACAGGACTTCGACTTCTAACGTTGGTACCAAGCAGGCGGGCAAGGTATTCCATCACAAGGATACAGCGCAAATTATGGCAGCTACGCATATCCCTTATGTATTTACGGGGTCCGAGGCTTACCCCCAGGATCTGGTGAAAAAGGCAGCGAAAGCGCAGTGGTATGCTCAAAACGAAGGCATGGTGTATGGCAAGATTCTAATTGCCTGCCCCTTAAACTGGCTTTCTGAGGATAGCGACGGTTCAGATATTGTGGGTGCGGCTGTGGACTCTTGCTTCTTCCCGCTTTATGAAATAGAGCATGGGGTAACGACAATAACTTACAATCCCGAGGATAAGAACAAGAAGATACCATTGTCGGATTGGCTCAAAACGATGGGTAAGACGAAGCATATGACCAAACCCGAGCATGCCGAATCGTTACATGCATTCGAGCATGAAGTGGAACGCAGATGGAATATGCTCAAAGCCAAGCACGAAAATCCTTATTTATAAGGAGTGATTAGATGCCATTTGTTCTGCAGCATACAAGCACGTCACAAATTTATACCTGCGAGCTTGTAAATCATTACCGTTTGGAGTATTACGGTGTGAAATTTTGGCTTACTGAGGAAGAGGCGGCGGAAGGAGCCGGGATTTTTTTGGAAGAAAAAGAAATCGGGGACACGGCGGCCTGGAAGATCATTGAGATGGAAGAAGGGCAGATGAAGCTTGGCAACGTTAAGCTGAAGAATGATCCTTCTTATGTTCTTTTTTGGGATGAAGGCGATAGACCCCGAGCGGAAAAAAAGTAATCTCTCAAAAAATGACAGCGGGTCAATAGGCCAAACGCTACTCTTCGTTCGTAAGGGAATTATAACCAAGCGCCTATTCTCCACTTAGGCTCTACAAATTATAATAGGGATATAACGTTTATATGCATCATCACTTGAAAAAGGCAAAACAGCCGAAAGGCTGCGACGCAAAGCTACAGGGGCTTATGTGCAAGGCACAATGCCAGCCAGCTGCTGAAAGCGGTGGTCCGGATAACCCGTGCTGACCAGTCAGCATTGGGTTATCTTTTTATTTACAGGAGGTGAGCTAAAAGGACAAGGTTAGAAATATAATAACAACATGGAGGCTGCAGAATGAAAAAAGCGGTTCTAGTAGTATGGATGACTTTTTTAATAGCGGTATTCTTGTTACCGCAAGCCGCAGCGGCAGCAGAGCCAGCCATTACAAAAGCTGAGGTAGCAGCAGGGGTCTCGTTTCGAAAAGGTCTGGACACCTCCAGCGCATTTATACGTTATTTGAAGAAGGGTGAGGTTGTAACAGTCTTAAGTGTACCGAGTTCATATTGGTATCAAGTCAGAGATGCTCAGGGACAGGTAGGTTATGTCAGCTCCAGCACTAAATACATATCGGTTGTTAGCAATGCCAAAACCATTGCAACAGTTAACTTTCGTACGAAGCCATCAGCAGATGGCAGCAAAGTTCGCCTCTTTCCAAAAGGAGAAGAGCTATTGGTGCTTGAGAAAATTAATGATAGCTGGTACAAGGCAAGGGATCTCAGCGGTGTTGTCGGTTATGTGAGCAGCGGCAAAACCTATCTAGCGACAGACTTTTCGATAACGGGGCTTATTGTTCCTCCGCAAGAACGAACTGAAAGTGTTATTAATGCGGCTGCAGCTTATATGGGAACACCTTACGAGTATGGATCTGCGCGTCTAAACACCAAGACGTTCGATTGCTCCGATCTAATTCAACAGGCATTTTGGGATGCGACAAGGATTATGCTTCCGGGTGACTCTCAGGCTCAAGGAAATTTTGTGAAAGCACGGGGTCCTGTGAAAGCAAACTGGAAGGATTTAAAACGTGGGGATCTGCTGTTCTTTATGTCCAGTAAAGGAACCAAGGCTGCAAATTACGCTGGTGTGAATAAATCCAAAGAAGCCATCACTCATGTGGGAATTTATTTAGGCAACGGTCAAATCCTTCATACTTATTCTGTAGCTTCAGGTGGGGTAAGAATCGATACGATTGGCGGAAATGCGTGGGAATATCGCTTTTTATTCGGCGGCAGCCCGATAAATTGAAAGAATATTCGATCTTTTTGAAATTTGTCATATAATAAAGGTAGGAGTGCGAAGAGACAGACATCCTTTATCGCAGTTTTCCTAATTCGTAGAGGAAGGAACCCTACCTTTGAGGCGCTGGTGAACCTTATGAAGAAGAAGCACCATCATCTGACCATGATTCACGATCTGGAATTTCGCAATACGTCAGAAAAGGGACTAAGTCTGGAAAAGGTTCATGAACGTATTCTTCATTTTATGCGGTTGGAACCCAAAGCAGCATACAAGTTCATTATCGGAACGGATTGTCAGGTTCACGTAGGACATACCAAATTCATCACCGGAGTAGTCATTCAGCGTATGGGCAGAGGTGCCTGGGCTTGCTATAGGCAGGTTATTGTACCAAGAGCGCTGGACTCTGTGAAGGAGAAGCTGTCCACGGAAACCATGTACAGCGAAGAAATTGCCATGTTCTTTAATGAGCAGAGGCGCTCAGAAATGGAGGACATCGTGCTGCCATTTCTTTATCAAGGTGCTTCGTTTGAGATGTTTATTCACATTGATGCGGGTGCAGATAAGCTGAGGAATAAAACAGCCATGTTCGTGGAGGAAATGGTAAGTCGAGTGGAGTCAATGGGTATGGTGCCTATTATCAAGCCCGATTCCTATGTAGCCTCTTCCTACGCCAACAAATTTTCAAAAAAGCCGCATCATCCGACTGATGAAAGTGTAACTGTCTAGGGTGCTTATTGTTAAACCCGTTATATCGTAAGGATGATTTAAGCTGATCATCGTTGCCGGTTAACGGGCTTTTTCCTTTATAAGAAGGATTTTGCATGACCATCTAGAATAAAGAGGGGATAACCGTCAAAGGTTTGTGATGATTTGGCATGAAAAGGGGGGAGCGGGTATGTCCCGTATTTTTGTTATGGAAGCAGTTATGCTGGCGATTCACGGTCAACTGTTAAAGCCCGGATACCCTGTCGAATATATACTTCCTTATACAAGCATTATGGAGTTATATGAGATGAAGGACGGGCTGGAGCCGATCATGCCAACTGAGGATGATGATGTTCACGTTAAGAAAAAAATCGGCGAGCTTATCGCCTATTTCGAGGATTCGTTTAATCGCAAAAAAATCGAAAAGGCGCTGCAAATGGCATGGCGTAAAAGTCCGCCACTACCAGTAGATGAGGACGTTACGATCACGGTGCTATATGCTGTAGAGAACGCAGAATACGGGGAAGAATTCGATCCTATAGAGACGGAGCTTATCCTAGCTGCAATCAGGGAAAAATCACCACTTTTAACGGATCAATTGGATTTTATGGAAAAGCTGATTGAAGCTCAAATCCCGATTGAGATATATGACGTTGAGGATTTTGAATTTGCTGTAGAGGGAGATTTTTTGCTTTAAAAAATGGTAATAGCTGTGCCATCCATTACGGAGATAAGTTTACATAACTATAGTTATGTAAACTTATTGTTCAGGGATAAACAAGAGGCGCCTAGAAGGGTGCTTTTTTGTCGTTGCATACGTTTCCTGAAAAAAGATAAGTTCCAGGTTCCTTTATGAAACCGCACAAGTATATACATTCCAAAGATTGTACATCTTAAAGCATATAAGTATGCATAAGTAATATGAAATAGAAAGAGGGAAACAAGCATGCCAGAAGGGTTAGAGGTTGCCGTAAGAACGTTGTTAGCCATCGTCATTTTATTTCTAATGACCAAGCTATTAGGGAAAAGACAAGTTTCGCAGCTTTCTTTGTTTGAATACATAACCGGAATCACAATCGGGAGCCTGGCTGCCTACATTTCACTCGATTTGGATACCAATTGGTATTTGGGTATTATTTCACTCGTGGTATGGGTTGGTTTTTCATTAGGCATTGAATATTTACAAATAAAAAGTAAAAAGGCAAGAGATTTTCTGGATAGTAAGGGTACGGTGCTTATTAAAGACGGGAAAATTTTAGAGGATAATTTAAAAAAAGAACGTCTCACTACGGATGAGCTTATGGAGCAGCTGCGAACAAAAAAAGTGTTTATGGTAGCTGACGTGGAATTTGCCATCATGGAGCCTAGCGGAGATATTAACGTTTTGCTAACTAGAGAAAATCAACCCTTGACACCTAAACATTTAGGAATCAAAGTAGCTCCGGAGCAAGAACCACAAGTGGTGATTATGGATGGAAAAATTATGGATGAACCATTAGCCACAATAGGTCTGAATCGCGGCTGGCTGCACACTGAGTTGGATAAAATTGGTGTGACGATTGAAAATGTATTTCTCGGTCAGGTAGATTCCTACGGACAGCTGTATGTCGATCTATTTGACGATATGTTAAAGGTTCCTCAGCCCCAAAACAGGGCACAACTGCTTGCCACGTTGAAAAAATGCGAAGCGGATATTGAATTATTTGCTTTGTCTACAACAGAGAAAAAAGGCAAACAAATGTATGAACAGTGCTCTAATGACTTAATCCAGATTATTGAGACTGTTAAGCCATTTCTGAAGTGACCCCTTGCTTATAGCTATGATTTAGCCGGCATCCGTTTGAACATGAGAGAGACCATCAAGAAAAGTCCCATGTAACCAAAGACGGGGTAAAGGGCTGATAAAAGGGAGCTGTAACCGATCTGTCCAATCAGCAGGCATCCGAATAAAAGCAGAAGAACGATCAGCTTTTGGGGGATAGGATATACCTGCTGGATTTGGCGTGTCATACCGAACACATTCCCGACTAGGGTTGTAAATACTTCGCCAAATACCACAACTAGAAAGAGAAGCCGAACAGCATTCCCAAGGTTCCGAATGATTTCGGCCATTGGTATAGCAAAATCCCATATTTGCGGCATGTGGTAATGAAGAGCCATATGACTGATCGAGAGCATGAGTCCCAGTGTCAGGCTGCCTAATAACCCTCCCCACTTCAAAACACTTTCGTCCTTAATTTCTGAGCCCAGCGGAACGAGTACAGCTTGCACCATCGCTAGATTGAAAGCGGCATACGTTATGGAATGGAAGAGCCATTTACCATGATCGGGATACGCATACACTTCAGCATAGAAGCCCTTCAAACCTAATTGTGAAGCGACAAGAAGAGTGAAGCCGAGCATCATCGGCATAACCAGCAAATTGATGGAGAGAAGACCCTTCATGCCTTTGATCAATACGAGAAAAGAGAGAGTGATAGTGAATAAAATGCCCCACTGAAAGGGAAACCCTAGCTGCTCCTCCACGATGGCCCCTGTGCTGGCCAGCATGACGGAGGTTACTCCGAGCAAAATCACAAATATAAATAAGCTGATAACGCGGCCCCAGGTCTGCCCGAATAAATAGGTGTTCATCTGGTGATATGAATTCGCCTGGATGCGATGTGCCAGCACCATCATCTTGGTCCCAATCCAGGCAAATAAGCCTGTAGTAACTATTATTCCTGCTAACCCCAGAGTTCCATGAAATGTGAAAAACTGCAGGATTTCCTGCCCAGAGGCAAACCCGGCACCAACAACTGTTCCAATATAGGTGGACGCCACTTGAACGATTTGCATTCGCTTGCCCATGAAATGTCCCCCCACAGATTACGAGTTCCTTGTCCCATACCTTGTACAATCTATATGTATGCAGTTGTCTTTTGATTATGCGGTTGCTTAAGAGGTTTATCCCATTTCTTGAAGGTGATACCAGAAATATTAGTTTACATAATTATTATTATGTAAACTAAATGAAGAGACTGAAATGTGAACAAGTTTTCATTCTTTTTTTATCTGTTCATTTAACCTATACTTAGAGATGTAGTACAATCCGGCATAACCGGAAAAGAGGAGGAAAATGAGTGGTATATCAAGCGAATCACAATCGATACGCAGAGATGAAGTATAACCGCACAGGAAAATCGGGTCTTAAGCTGCCGGCGATATCTCTTGGCTTGTGGCATAATTTCGGTGGAATCGACAATCATGAAAACGGTAGAGCTATGCTGTTGAGGGCATTTGACCTTGGAATCACCCATTTTGATCTCGCCAATAACTATGGTCCACCTCCTGGATCAGCGGAAGAGATGTTTGGTAGAGTGATGAAGACAGACCTGGCTCCTTATCGCGACGAGTTGATTATTTCAACGAAAGCTGGCTATCATATGTGGGAAGGACCCTATGGAGAATGGGGCTCTAAGAAATATTTAATTTCAAGCTTGGATCAAAGCTTGAAACGTATGGGACTTGAATATGTAGATATTTTTTATTCCCACCGTCCGGATCCGGATACACCTTTGGAAGAAACCATGGGTGCCTTGGATCAGATTGTTCGTCAAGGCAAAGCGCTATATGTAGGCATTTCCAGCTACAGTGTTGAGCAAACGAAAGAAGCAGTCAGCATTCTAAAGGATCTTGGTACCCCGCTGCTTATTCACCAGCCTTCTTATAGTATGTTAAACCGCTGGGTGGAGGACGGTCTGCAGGATGTTCTTGAGGAGCATGGTGTGGGCAGCATTGCTTTTTGTCCATTGGCACAAGGACTATTGACGAATAAATATGTGACGGGCATTCCAAGCGATTCCCGGGCGTCCAAATTGAGTGGATTTTTGAAGGAAAAAGATATCACTGAAGATAAAATAAGCAAAATCAATCGGCTAAATGAATTGGCAAGCCGCCGTGACCAAAGCTTGGCACAAATGGCGTTAGCCTGGGTACTTAGGGGTGAACGGGTAACTTCTGCGTTGATTGGCGCCAGCCGAGTGTCGCAAATTGAGGAAAATATTGCAGCGCTGAATAATTTGAACTTCCTGCCGGAAGAGCTGGCAGAAATCGAAAAAATCCTGAAATAGTTTTCAGGATTTAACTTTGAGCATCAGGATTCCTTGTTCTTATCAATGGCTTCTGCCATCGTTCTATCCGTAAGATGAGCGTAAATTTGTGTAGTTTCTGGAGAAGCATGTCCCAACTGCTCTTGAGTTTTATACAAATCGTTACGCAAGTAGTAATCGGTAGCGAAGGAATGCCTTAATTTATGAACGGATAAATAGGGCTTGCCAAAGCGTTTGGCATATTTGATTACCATTTCCTGAATCGCCCGTTTGGTCATACGCTCGCCTTCTTTTTTGCCATTGGCTATGGCAAGGAAGAGGGCTTTTTCCCTTTTTACAGGTTTGTAAAGGGATTGACGTAAAGCTAAATAATCTGTTAGGGCTTGAATGGCGTTATTCCGAAAATAGACAGGTGTTTTGAAGGTATCGTCATTGCTGCCCTTTCTGTAGACGTAAGCAACCTTGTTTTTCAAGTCGATATCATCGACATTCAGGTTGTATACTTCGGAGACACGAATACCAGAGTTAAGGATAAGCGTAACGATGCAAGTATCACGTATTTTATTAAGCTGATAAGAATATAGGGCTTGTTTATTTTTCGCTACATCAGTTTCGTACCCGTTATTTTGAATATAATCGATAAATTCAGAGATTTCTTCTTCCTGCAACAGCTTGCCTTCGAGCTTAGCGGCGGAATCCTTAGGCTTTTGAGAACGTTTAATTTCGACTTTTGCCATAACATTGCGCTTGAGCAAAGGGTAGAACTGTTCATCCTCGGCAATTTGGCTCAAATAATGAAAAAGTGATCGTAAGGAGGACAGCTTGCGGTTAATGGTCGTTTTGACATTGGCGTTTTCCTTGCGTGTGGAAAGAAACATTTTGTAATTGTCAATGCTATCCATATGCAGCTTTTCCAAATCCTCAATAGGAATTTGCCGAATAGATTCGCCCTCCGTTAAGCCTTCTGCCCGAAGCCAGGAAAAGAAGGTTTCATAATCACGGATATACTCCAGCAAGGAAGAGGGAGAGAGATCGGGAAGCTTATAATTAATAAACTTTTCTACATACCAGGGCATGGAAACTACTTTTTTGTCCAATTCATTGCGGTCTTTGATTTTAATGATATTCATCTTTACCGACACCTCGCTGTTTTTATTATAGAATTGAACAGGAGTAGTAGCAAGTCTATGGCCGAAAATGGAGAGTAGTATCTATACTCGTTGCGCTGCTTTCTCTACATTACGGATCATGGCATGCGCTGCTTGTATAGGATTGCTGATGAGCACCTATTCGTGATCAGCATAATAAGCATCAGAATCATGTGGCAAACAAACAGATATAGTATAATACAATAAGAAAATCAGAAGATAGTGAGGGAGAAAATATGAGCATTTTAGATAAGTTGGCTGTTTCGCTCAACCGCAAGGATGAGGTACCCAATCAGGAGTTGGCCCACTCCATAGCAGTCAACGGTGATGAGGCAGCGGTGGAAGAGTTGATAGATCTGCTAAGCCATAAGAACAAAAACGTACAAAGTGATTGTATCAAAGTACTTTATGAAATTGGCGCGCTACAACCAGATCTGATTACAGATTATGGCATGACATTCGTTCATTTGCTGGGTCATCCTAACAACCGTCTTGTCTGGGGAGCAATGACGGCGCTTGCTGCCATTACGGAAGAAAATCCGCAATTTATTGCTTCCCAGCTTGAAACGATTATGTTAGCTGCTGATAAAGGATCGGTTATTGCCAAGGATCAGGCTGTACGTATTCTTATCCAGCTTTGTTCCATTGAAAAGTATGCCGGACAAGCATTTTCTTTACTCATTGAACAATTGAAGCATTGCCCGACCAATCAACTTCCGATGTATGCGGAACAAGCCTTGCCAGTTATTCATGATGGGAATAAAAAGAGTTTTATTGATACCCTGTCGTCCCGTCTGGATGATATTGAGAAGGCTTCTAAACGAAGCCGGGTAGAGAAGGTGATAAGGAAAATGCAGAAAATCTAGCATTAAGGTTTGCTGCAGCGATCAGCTTTCTCGCGTTTTTCTACCAAATTGTGTCCAATATAAGAAGGCTACGCCGACCATCATCAAAGCAAGGAAAAACAAGATATTGCTGTAAACAAACGCTGCAGGCTGCTTAATGAAAGGATTAAGATGAAAATCATTAGTGCGGAAATCAAGCACCTTACCAATCAAACTAGTTGCCATCGCCCCGGAAATAAAGCCAAGCATGGAAAACAACCCCATTCCAACCCCTACCTGATCTTTAGACAACGTACGTGAAATGGTATTCGATACGGAAATTTGCATAAAGGTTTGTCCAAGACTTCCAAATATCAAGCAGCCTGCAATGATCCACTCGGAATATCCGATAAAAGAGGACAACCCCATAAAGCACACAAAAATTAGCATGGTTGCTGTCAAAAACAAAACCGTATTTCCTTTTTCATCCGCGAGCTTGCCGCCTTTACGTCCGAGCAACGCGGATGTGATAGCCGCGGGAAACATGACAAAGCCAATCATGGCCGGAGTTAGATGATTAATTTTGGTCAGGAATTGAGGCGTTATAAAAGGCAAGCCGAATACGAGCGAGGTTACAAGAAAGGCAATAACCAGGCCTGCTGAATATTTCTTGTTTTGGAATAGCTTTGGATTGATAAAAGGTTCGGCCGCAGTTCGGATACGAATAATAAAGAGCAGCAATAGAACGATGCTCAGCGCAAGTAAAAGCACATTTCCTTGTGTGATGGAAAGCATAAGTGCAGCCACGGTACCTGCTAACAGGATGCCGCCAAGGATATCAATTTTGCTTGCCGTTCCTTTTTCATTATCCAGATATTTTCTATACAAAGGTAAGGTCAGCAGGGGGAGGAGGGACAGCAGAAACAGAAAGCGCCAGCTGGCAAAGCTGGATATTAAACCAGAGACGATAGGGCCCAAGGCAGCGCCTAAAGCGAGACCGATCGCGGAAATTCCGAGAGCTCTTCCTCTTGTATGGGGAGGGAAATAACGGACCGGTATAATCATTGCAGTTGCCGGAATAACGGAGGACCCGACAGCCTGAACTACTCTGCCAAGAATGACCATCCAGAAATGAGTTGCAAATAGACCAACTATAGAACCTGCGGCAAATAAAATTAAGCCAAATGTCAGCAGGTTTTTTAGTTTGTATTTGTCGGCAAGCTTGCCATATATGACTGAGCCGATAGCGTACACAATCATATAGCTGGAAAGAATCCAGCTCACCTGAGAAGGAGTTAAGGTGAATTCCAAGCTAATAACTGGTAGCACAACATTAAATATAGAAGCGTTCATCACGGAAAAAACCAAAGTAAAGGCGAGTATTTTTATTAATTTATCTGCATGGCCTTGTGAGTGTGGGGCAGAGGATTCCATGTGTATACCTATCCTTTCTTAAACTAACTATTACTTAATTATTGATAAGAGCGAAGTACCTTGCGCAGCAGCAGCTTCAAAATAGCTTCTTCCTCCTCGGATAACATGTCATCACTACGGCTTTTAATTTGCTCCACTAGCGGAACAGCCTGATCATTAATACGCTGGCCTTCAGGCGTAATATAGATCTGCCGGATTCGGGAATCATCAGGATGGTGCCGCCGCTCTACCCAATTTTTGTCGCATAGTCCTTTGATGAGGTTGGAGACGCTCGATTTTTCAATATGTAAGAAGGCTTCCAGCTCTGATTGAGTAATTCCGGGCTGATGTGTCAGCAGACGCAGTGCTAAAGCTTGCTGAGAGGTTACGCCAACTGGCCGAATCGCATTTTCAATCTCGCGACGGGTCGTATTAAAAAGCAGTTTGATCAGCTCATGGACAGAATCGCCTGTCCCCCAAGGGAAGCGAATGTTGTTTGGATCGTTATCTTTCATCTTATCGTCTCCATATCCTTGATAGTTTCATATCGAACTAAATAATCGCACCTTCGAACTAAATAGTTTCATATCGAACTAATTACAGTTAAAACTATTTTTTGTTTATTGTCAATGACTCGAATGTGCAAATGAGGTTTCTTGAGTGTGAGAGAACGACGTCATTTACCAATTGCAGCTATGCAGGAGGGGAGGATCCGAAAAACGTTGGGTTTGTGTTGGTATTCACGTTAATAATATGGGGGTGTGGGGTGATGTTAATGGTTTTATTATTTACGTAACTATTGTTATGTAAACTATCACAATAAGGCTGGAATATAGTTTGTGTGGTGATAAAGAAGAAGTTTTAGATGCTTCTGGGAGAGTGGATGTGAAGGGGAGTGTGATTGTGAAGAATGTAAGTCAATGTTAATAGGAAATGCGAATGCTAATTCACAATAATTAATGACATTAATAATTTATTATATAAATAATTAAATACATTAATAATTAGTGAAAATAAACAAGGTTTTGGAATTTACGATTTAATCAGAACATGATACATTGAAGACGTATAAGGAAAAAGTTTTACGAAAATGAATGGTACTTATAATCCCAGCTTATTATGAAATGATATCAAAAGAGGAAGTGAGACGGAGATGACGGATCAGACACGGCTGCAGTCAACCGGAGATTGGGAGGTTTTGTTCCCTGTTGATGGTGACATGCTCCATGATTTCGATGGGGAAGTTAGAGAAGGACATTTACATATTCATGTCTCAATTTCAGCCCCAGGTAATCAAGTAATAAAAGTAAATGGTATAGCGATTAAGCCCTATAACGAGGAATATTATGCTGAAATCGCTTTGGAAAGCTACAAAAATGTGATAACAATTGAAGATGAAAGCCGTAGAGAGGAACTGGTCGTTTATTGGTTAAAGGGTGCCGCGAATAAGTACCGGCTTTCCATTGACGATAATATTTGGTTCCTTAAAGACATTGCTGAGCATCGTGATACATACCGCTCTATTTTTGATAATCCATATCTTGGTTTTTTGAAGGAAGTCCATGATACATACGGAACTAAGGTGCATCTCAATCTATACTTTCAGACAGATGGTTTCGACCTTACACAAATGCCCGATACCTATAAGGATGAGTGGAAGGCCCAAGCAGATTGGCTGCGACTGACGTTTCATGCTTTGCAGAATGAACCGGATATGCCCTATAAGGAAGCGGGGCCGGCTGAAATAAGACGTGATTATGAACGAGTGACTAATGAAATTATCCGTTTTGCTGGAGCGGAACTTCTTGATCCGGTTACGACTATTCATTGGGGAGAGGCGACACTCGAAGGATGCAGGGAGTTAAGGCAACTTGGGTTTCGCGGCTTGACTGGATACTTTTACTTCGTGGACGATAGACCGCTGGTCTCCTATTATTTGAATAAGAAGCAAATCGACCATTTGAATGGGCGCGACTTCTGGATGGATCACAGTGAAGATCTCATTTTCATCAAAATCGATGCTGTATTGGACAGGCTGCAAATGAATGAAATTGTTCCTGCTCTGCAGCGGCTTAAGCATGACGCTAATCATAAGGGCTTCCTTGAGCTGATGATTCACGAACAATACTTTTATCCGCATTATTTTAATTATCAACCGGATTATAAGGATAAAATTTTTGCTGCTGCAAAGTGGGCTTCAGAAAATGGATACGAACCTGCATTCCCAAGTGAATGCATCTTTGAGTAATAGACAGACCAGTGTCAACAATATTACGCCGCTGCAGGTCAAATTTTGGCTGCTCTGCAGCGGAAAGTTCGGCAATTTCAATCGGAATTTTAACGGATATTTATTATTCCAGTTATCCAGGATACGTTAAATCCGCGATTTTTTCTTTTAAACCATTTTTAAAAAATATTTAAAAAGCTATCCATTCTATACTTCTTACGACTTCATGTAAACTAATGGTACTCTAGAGTATCGCAGGAGTGTGAGCAATCAGAGAAGAGAAAAGGAGGATGACGAGCCTTGTGCTCGTCATTCTTCATATAGAGGAGGGGGCTATTATTGACAAGTTCCGAAGATGATGGATCCTCAATCCGTTATATTTTTCGTATAATACTCAATAATATCTTTTCGGCGAATGATGCCTAGGAAGGTACGGTCATCGTCAACTACCGGAACGAAGTTTTGATCAGCTGCTAATGCAAGCATATCCTCCATTTGGGCATTAATAGAAACACATTCGTTATAAATCCGTTTCTTGATTTCATGAACGGGTACTTGCTGCAGGTTATCAAAACTGAGTCCAGACGTGTTCTTTAGCTTCCACAGCATGTCGCCTTCCGATAACGTTCCCACGTATTTTCCTTCGTTGTCTATAACTGGAAGTGCCGTGTAATGGTGAAATTCTAGTTGTTCAATAGCTTCCTGCATGGAAGCGGAGGAGACGATAAAGGCCACTTCATCTTTGGGTAGTAAAAAAAAGCTTATTTCCATCGTCATGTGCTCCTTTGCTCTGAAATTTGTAAGTCTACATTATTATTAAAACATATTTTACAGTATTATGTGTAGTTATGCGATTTTTCATCTCTCACCATGTTTATTGGCATATTTGAATTTGATATTTCCGTGCTTTTCTCCGAATTCCTCAATGTCCGCTGCAGTTTGTGTTCCTATTAGGATATCTGACATGATGCCATTGGAACGGAACCAGCCCAGTCTGCGTTCCTGCTCGTGGTAAAAAAGAGCACAAAACGGATGATAATAAGTATCCAGCGCTTGAAAGGTTGGGAAAAATGCTTGCTCTGCCAACGCTCTTGCTTGAAGTGAAGAAACCAATTGGCCCTTCAATCTGCCCTTTGCGGAATTTTTCATATGACTAATTGCAAAGACAGAAGCAACAATCATAGTGTTTTCGCAAAATGATTCCATACAAGGCTCCCAAAACCAGTTCCCATCATCCAAGAACATAATTTGCCTTTTATCCAGCGATAATGCAAAAGGTTCTTTTTTTCTCATGCGAAATACAATATTTCCTTCCTCCATATAGATCTGGTCAATCGTTAAATAACGATCTCTCTTTTTTACATCTCCATCGGCTGTCAGCCGTTCATCATTACCCACAGTATGGTAAAATACACGCAATTCTTTTGGCAGAGATATTCCTAACCTTTCTTCCGCTTCATCGATTTGTTGTTCCGTGCAGCCGTAGGTAATATCATCACCGTGAACAATTCTGCTCAAGATCAATAACCATTTTTTCATGTTTTCAATTTCTTCATCCGATGAGCCATGATTTTGGTATAATTGAGGCACGCTGTCTTTATTTAGAACCTCACTTAGATAATAAGTACCGGAGAATACTTTTTTTCCACAATTATCTACTCTATAAGTACCGGATTGAATGGGATCTTCCATATAAATTCCTCCTATTTTCTGATTTTATTCTTACCGCAACAGCTGCAGCTTTTGTGCTGCATTCCAGGCCTGACTGCGGGAGTGACTCCAAGCTTCGCATAAATGCGAGAGAGGTATACCCTGACTGTCCCCTCTGATAATGCAAGCTCCTCCGCGATTTGCTTATTGGAGGCCCCATCTCGGATTAAATATAACATGTTTAATTCGCTTGGGGTGATCGGCTCGACCAAAGCGGAAGCAGGAGAGGGAGCATTCATTTCCTTTTTTTGAGTGAACAAACCAATTAGCTTTCGTACGTATGTTGCAGATACCTCTTTCAGTTCCGATGAATGGATTGTGTGGCTTCTGTGTTGGACATACAATTGAAGCAGCTCCGCCATCATGCTGCCTTCGTCAAGAAAGCTCCTTACATAGCCATTCGCTTCGCCAATAATCAACGCTTCATGTATATAACGCAGCGCGGCCGATTTTTGTCCCCTTTGATGTTCGATAAGAGCTTGCAGGATTGAAATCTCTACTATGCTTGATAACTGACATTCCCTTGCTGATTGAGGCTTGAGCCGCTCCAGTAGTCGGAGAGCTTCCGAATATTTATGCTGCTTGCTCAAAAGACGCACCAAGGTGATGTATTCGAGCTCTCTACTATAGGTTGGCATATCATTTTTGGGTATATGGAGTAAGATTATTTCTTTCTTAGCCTGTGCAACCGATCCTTCCCATAAATAAATTTGAATTTTGAAAGCGCGCAAAAACAAAAGCCAATTAAGTTCGCTAAGCTTCGCGGCTGCTTCAATCGCTTCGTCTACCGATTCATGAGCAAGCTGGACTTGCCCATCTGCCATGAAAAGCCGGTCCTGCATGATTCGATGTGGCACAAAGAGCCCTGGTGTGTGGGTGGTACTCATGGATTTTCCGATTTGGTGCAGAAGCGCCCGGCAATCAACCAATCGATTCCATTCATAAAACCCTTCGCACATCGACTGTTTCACATACAGGTTAATCAGAGAGTTACCCCAGCCATGCGACTCAAGAACACGGGTAAACCGTATGCCGACCAACTCTGCATCAGGTGAGAGTTCTCCTTTAAGGGGTCCCCTCACGAAACGGAAATAATCGTACGCTAAGAGTAACTGACTGGACGTAGCGGCCTGAACTTGCCAGGTGCTACCTGCTTGCTCTGTTGCAATGTGTAGTCGCCAGTCAGGTTGATGTGTTCCCATCCGAGTGGTGATAGGTGTTGTAATAGGTTGTCATCAATCGATCGTCCGCGCGTTCTTAACGCTTGTATCGCTCGTTCCAAGTAGACTGTATTCCACAGTACAATGGCTGCTACCACCAGATTGAGGCCGGAAGCACGATAGCGCTGATTCTCGAAACTGCGGTCACGCAGTTCGCCCAGTCGGTTAAAGAATACGGCGCGGGCTAGAGCATTCTTGGCTTCACCTTTGTTCAGGCCAACCTGTACCCGGCGGCGCAGTTCAACATTTTGTAGCCAATCCAGCGTGAAAAGTGTACGCTCGATACGTCCTAATTCCCGAAGCGCCATAGCTAGTCCGTTCTGACGAGGATAACTGCCCAACTTTCTAAGCATCAGAGAGGCGGTAACGGTGCCCTGTTTAATCGACGCTGCTAAGCGAAGAACATCGTCCCATTGAGTACGGATGTGTTTTACGTTGATGCCGCCACCGATCAGGCTTGCCAGCGTTGGGAATGCTTTTATGTCTCCGTGCACATATAGATTTTTGTCTTTGAGGTCGCGGATGCGCGGTGCAAAGCGGAATCCTAATAGTTGCATCAGGCCAAAAACATGATCAGTAAAGCCTGCTGTGTCGGTGTAGTGTTCTTCAATGTGTAAATCCGACTCGTGGTACAGCAGACCATCCAGTACATGAGTCGCATCGCGTACAGCGGCATTGATGACTTTGATGTGAAATGGTGCATATTGGTCTGATATATGTGTGTAGAATGTGACGCCCGGCGGCTTGGCCTGTGCCGCCAGCCCGGAACCACTGACCGACTGATGATGAAGTCGTGCCGTCTCCCCACCAAGTACTGTAGGATTGTTGGGACTGCGCGTTGATCACTTCGGCCAGCGCCGCCGAGTAGGTTTCATCGCGGATATGCCATGCCTGTAACCAGGACAGCTTGGCGTAGGTCGCGCCGGGGCAGGATTCCGCCATTTTAGTCAGTCCGAGATTGATCCCATCAGCGAGGATTGCAGTCAAAAGCAGATTTCTATCAGCGACTGAATCGTTGGTCTTCATATGGGTGAAGTGACGCGTGAAGCCAGTCCATCCGTCCACTTCCAACAACAGATCGGTAATTTTCAAATGTGGTAGCAACGCATACGCTTGACGCATCAGGGCATCTGCTTTTTCTGGAACCGCGTTGGTGAGAGGGGTGATTTTGAGTCCACTGTCTGTAATGGCAGCATCCGGCAGCTCGTTCCAGTAATTTCAGCCGCTCTTCAAGGAAGCGTTCACAATCGATGTCTACGGCTAAGCCAAGCTCTTGGCGTTGACGTTGATCTGTGAAGCGTGGTATCGGCAATAGATACTCCTCGAAGTCCTTGAACTGGCGTGATCCCTGCACCCAAATGTCACCAGAGCGTAGAGCGTTCTTCATCTCCGTCAGCACGCAGAGTTCGTAGAAGCGACGGTCAAGGCCGTCCTCTGTGCGGACAACGTTTTCCCAGCGCTTGCGAATGAAACTCGTCGGTGCATCTTCTGGCACCTTATGCACTTGACGTTGATTCATGCTCTTAAGTAATTCCACCCCTTCCAGAATGTCACGTGCGGCTGGCGCAGCTTTGAGTTGAAGCGATTCCAAAAGTGTTGGAGTAATGCGGCGAAGCTGGCTGAAACCGTCACCGATCAGCGGAAGATAGTCGAAGTCTGCGGGCTGAGCCAATCTTTCTGCTTCTGTGACGCTCTCGGTAAATACCTGCCATGGCAAGATGGATTCAATGGCCGCAAACGGATCACCTCCACTTTGTTTGGCTTCCAATAGTGCTCGACCGATGCGGAAATAAAGACGCAACTTGTCGTTGATCGCCTTTCCCGACTGTTGAAAGCGATCGGTGTGATTTCGTTTGGCTCGGTTGAATAGCATCCCGAGTATACGGTCGTGCATATCTATGATTTCGTCGATAAGTGTGGCTCGGGTATCGTGTACGACAGCGACCAAAGTAGCGTAGCGGCGGGTGGATTCCAGATCTCGCAGATGCTGCGAGGACATCTGGCTGCCCTCTCTGGCGATTTTCATTAACCGATTCTGATGAACGGTACGTACCAGACCATCTGATAATCCCAAGGTTCCAATAGTTCGCAGCCGTTCGATATGTGCCATGACATGTTTGGCATTCGGAACGCCCGGTGGCTGCCGTAGCCAAGTCAATGAACTGGTCATGGTGCCCTCACGAACAGACAACAGATTGTCCAGCATTTTCCGTAGGTCTGCGGACAAGGACTCAGTTAATGCCTCGTATACATGCCGGATTCCACGGGTGAGTGCTTCTGCGCACACCCTTTCGATCACATCGATGGTCGGTACAATGATATGTTGTTGGCATAACATATCCAGTAATGCCGTTGCCAACACCATGCCTCGGTCAGTCTGCTGCGCGAGTTCGGAAAGATGATGGACGAACTTACGGATATGAGACGTCCCGAATGGAGTCACCCCAAGCCAAGCTTGCAATTCCAGCAAGTGTTCGCGCCGGGTTTCAACCCGCTGAGCGTACTGCGGCCATAGACCAGGATCGAGGTGCAATTGCCGTGCTACGAAGAATAAAAGCGCCTCTGACGGTTGAGTATTTGTGGGCAACACGCAGCCGGGGTAACGCAGGTAGCACAATTGAACGGCAAAGCCGAGGCGGTTGTGCCCACCGCGATGCTGCTTGATGACGGATAAATCCGGCTCACTTAAGGTGTAGTGCCGGATAAGCTCATCTTCGGCAGTTGGAAATGCCAAGAGGGAGGCACGTTCGGTTGAGGTGAGGATGCTACGACGCGGCATGTTTAGTCTCCCCTCAGATATTGATACAACGTCTCACGACTGATGCCATAGGTCATCCAAGTTGCGAGCAAGACGATCCATGCTATGTACCACCACTATATCTCCTTCACGAACAAACGCGAGTAACGCTTCTAATTGCGGTCTTTGCGTATCTTTACCGGATGCTTTGTCCGTAAATAGCCGATCTATCTGAACTTGTTCCAATTGTCGTTCTGGATTTTGCTCGAAGCTGCTTACCCGGACATAACCAATGCGTTGACCCTTCATAAAAAGCTCCTCATCCCAATAGTGTCAGGAATAAGTCTATAACCCTTTGCGGAATGAGTCAATTAATATTAATTACTATCCTATTCTGACGCTTTTCAAGTGGTCTTCTGACGTCAGTTTGAGGTATAGTTTATTATGACAAGCAGACTAGGGGGATTAAGCTAACGGGAGTTTAGTGGAATAGAGGAGGCTTAACTCAGCTGGGAGACCGCATCGCTGGCAGTGATGCGATCAGGGGTTCGTTCCGCGCTGAGCTTGGTAGTATAATGATGGGAGCAAATATTTGGGAAGAAGGAAGGGCAAATGAAAAAGATATTGATCATAGATGATGAAGATGACCTTCGAAAACTCCTGAGGGATTATTTTGAAGTAAACGGGTATTTTGTATTGACGGCAAAGGACGGCAATGATGCGTTGCGGCAAGTTGAAAAGCAACCGGACATTATTTTGCTGGATATCAACATGCCTGAGATTAACGGTCTTGACGTATGCAGGAAGATCCGGAGTTTTGTGTCCTGCCCCATTTTATTTCTTACCGCACGTGTAGAAGATGCGGATAAAATAAACGGTTTTCAGGCTGGAGGAGATGATTATATTCAAAAACCGTTCAGCATCCATGAACTAGGCGCCAGAGTGGATGCCCATTTACGCAGAGAAATTCGAAATCAAAAGAAATCTTCGGTTAAATTTAGCGACGATCTGGTCATAGATTATTCAGAGCGAGCGCTTTACTGTAACGACATACAAATTTATTTGGCAAAAAAAGAGTTTGATATCATAGAGCTTTTGTCAACACATCCTGGAATGGTTTTTGATAAAGAACGTATTTATGAACGAGTATGGGGAACGGACGAAGAAGGTGACAGCTCCGTGATCGCTGAGCATATCAGACGCATTCGATCTAAAATGAAAGAGCATGGTTGCGAAAACAAGGTAGAAACCGTCTGGGGTGTAGGGTATAAATGGCGAAAATAATAAGCTATCTTCGACTGAAGAATATGACCATGCTGCAATCCTTCATTGCATTAAATTGCGTGTATTTAGTCGCCGTTTTAACAGCCATTGTGTTCGAATTCGAATGGGCCGATCGGATTCGGCGACGCTTTGCCGATCATCCTTCCGGAAACGATTGGGTTCTAACTGCTCAGATTATCGCGATGTTGTTGACGATCGGAGTCGGATTAGTCTTGATGGCCAGCCTCTTTTATAAACTGAAATTGAAAAAACCTCTGGAAATCTTGATGAGCGCATCGGAGAAAATCTCGGCGAACGATTTGGGGTTTCAAGTTTCCTATGACAGCAGGGATGAAATGAGCGACCTTTGCCGCGCATTTGAAAAGATGCGCAGCCAACTGGAAAGCAATTTTAAAGCCCTTTGGCGCTCGGCCGAGGAACGCAATCAGATAAGTGCCATTTTCGCTCATGACTTGAGAACGCCGTTGTCAATCATGAAAGGATATTTCGAGTTTATAAACAGCTATCTGCCGCAAAAAAAAATATCCGAGGAAAAACTTCTGGACACGATTAAAACGATGGAATCTCATATATTGCGGATGGAGCGTTATGTAGAGGCCATGAGCTCGATTCAGAAGCTGGATGATATACCGATAAACAAACAGGAGATTGAAATCGACACACTCATCGCCTTACTGGATGACGGCGCCAGCCGGATTGCAGACTTAAGAGGTAAAACCTACGACTCGTGCAGGAATGCGGATTCGACAAGTTTGTTTGTCGATCTGGATCTCGTTATGCAGGTTTTTGAAAATATGATAGCAAACGGAGTTCGATATGCTTTCAGTCAAGTGAAAGTCGATTACCTTGTTCGCAACGGCTTCTTTTCCATAACGGTCACCGATGATGGCCCAGGGTTTTCCAATGAAGGGTTGCTGAAAGCCGTTCTCCCTTTTTATCGGGGAGAGGCGCCGGAAGCCAATGAGCATCATGGGTTAGGGCTTTACACTAGCAAAACACTGTGCGAAAAGCATCAGGGAGGCTTACAGGTTGCAAACAGTTCCCGTGGCGGCGGAAAAGTAACCGTAAGCTTTTTATGCCGAGTTGATAAATAGTTGATATTTAAGGGTTAGCATTTCCTTATCTCAATATAAGGAGTGCTGATCAATAAAATGACTGTCGTGTATAAAAGTATCCTCGCTTGTTTAATTTGCATGCTTCTGGCGGTGTTTATTTCCGTATTTCCTGCAGCAGCTGTTGAAACTCGAGGTAAAACAGAGATCGTGGCTGAAATTGATAATTATGTAAAGAAAACCATGAAAGTTAACCATATTTCCGGTGCATCTCTTTCAATCGCGTATGGGGAAGATGTGTTCTACACGCAAGGCTACGGTGAATATTCCGATGGAAGAAAAATAACCACTAAGACGACCTTCCCGATTGCCTCTTTGAGCAAATCCATAACAGCATTGGCTGTATTGCAGCTGGCGGATAAAGGACTTATTGACCTTGATGCTCCGTATGTCTCATACTTTTCAAACATCTCTCCCACGGACGAACGTGTCAACCGCATCACGATCCGGAACTTACTCAATCAGACAAGTGGTCTTAACGATAAAGTGAATCCCGACATGACGAAATCCGCTCAATTCCAAGCGTTACAAGAGATCAACGCCTCTATGAATACGGTAAAGCTTGCCGCCGATCCGGGAACGAAATACTACTATCACAATCCAAACTACCAATTCTTAGCACTTCTCGTTGAGCGGATCAGCGGGCAACGTTTTTCCGAGTATCTCTATGATCATATCTTTGCGCCAGTCGGGATGAAAGACACCTTCAACGTCAGTACCACGCAACAAATCATTGAGAATCCTGCCATTCCTCAGGGGCATTATCTGTTGTTAGGAAAGTCGATAAGAAAAGCCGAACCGTTATGGTTTATTGACGGTCCCGCCGGTATTATTTCAACTGCAGAAGACATGGCAAAATGGATGCTAGCTCAATATAATGGCAGTCTTCTTGCCCCAGAGCTGATGGAACAATACCATACAGCCGGACAGAGCGGCCCGTATGGTATGGGTTGGCTTGCAGAAGAGGATGGACATGAAGGCCGGACGATTTCCCATAGCGGAATTTTCTGGACGTATAAGGCGGAAGAAACGATATTTTTGGATCAGCAGCTAGGCATCACGATGATGTTTAACTCCGGTTTAAACACTTTTGTCGATTATTCAGCTTTTGTCGACGGGATTGCAGGGATTATAAAGGGTGAAAAGGCGGAAACTTCTATCTTTAACAGCAGAAACATCGAGGCGTTTATTATTGTGCTGGTGATTGCGACGATTCTTTGGGGTGTATATACACATTTTCGTATCAATAGGAGCAAAAAGGGCATCACGACCGGAAAATTGATTCTTTCATCGGTCGGGACACTGTTCCCTATCTTGATTCTCTTGTTTCTGTCACCACTAACAACATTTATTGGCGGTGGGCGAGTTTTGCCTTGGTTCGGACTATGGACCACCATGTCATCACTGATTATATGGCTTGCTGTAATATCGCTGGTGAATATAACGAATTGGGTATGCCGTTTCAGATTGTATTACCATGCTAAGAAGAGGAGTAATTTTGAAACTGACGCCCGATGAAGTCGCGTGCCAAGAAACACACTAGATCATGGGGTGGGTTAAACGAGGGACGGGTAACGTTAGTTCAACGAGTTCTAGCTACCCGGTTACGAAAACCGGATTCTTTTGTAGAATAAAGGGTCCGGTTTTTTCATGTAATTGCTTAGCGTACGATTTTTTCCGTTTCGTGAGGTGACCCCTTTAAGTCCTATAGGGGTTCGTTTTACAAGAGGTTCAGTTGAATTATAGTTAAAATTATAAAACACCCCAGTATCAGGCAACATACCTTCTTCAATTTCGTCCACAAATAACTGCCACTCCTCGTAATTCCCAATAAAGAAAAGCAGATTGGATTTGAGGAACAAAATCCCGCTTTGAATGTGCTTGTGTCTTTCCGTATTATCCACAGTCTCAACCTGTTGTTCAATGGCTCGCAATTGCACAGCAGCTCGTTCAGTCTGACCGGTTACTGTTAAAACAAAAGCGTAAATAAGAGATAATTCCGGAAAATAAGTGGTTTCTGGCAGGGCGATCTCAAACCAACGCAGCAAGTTCGTAAATTCTCCCCGCTTTAAGATGTTTGCAATGTGTGTCTCCAGTAAGCTTTCGAGAAGAGAATAATCTTCAGCTGCTAGGGGCATGATCGATGGCTTCATCGATCATGCCCCTAGCAGCAAAGCTCTGGCTCGCTATACGGTTTGTCTCAAGCCACCCGGCAGGATCGCTGCGCTTAATCACATTGCTAAGAAATTCAGCAAACAAATGATGGTAGTGAAACCAGACGCCTTGATCATCTAGCGGGCTCATAAAGAGGTTCAAAGCTCTAAGTTGTTCGAGAATTTGATTGCTATTCGATTGTTGGGTGACAGTGTTGAAGATCAAAGCGTCCATCCGTTCAAGAACAGAGGTGTGCAGTAAGAAATGCTGGATGTTGGCAGAAAGCTTATTGAATACTTCATCAAATAAATATTCGGACACGCTTCTGTTGTTTCCCTTAAACCCCTCAATAAAATGGTCGCGATTCGTATGAGAGCGAAGAGAAAGGGCTGCCAATTGAAGCCCGGTGATCCAGCCTTCTGTCCGATCCAGCAATTTTTTGAGATGCTGAGCGGAAAGAAGCGGGCCGACTGTCTCATGATAGAAAGACTCGATCTCTTCCATCGTAAATTGTAGATGTAGAGCATTAATATTGACTTGCTCTTCTCTTGCAATCCATTTGCTCGTTGGAAGAGGAAGATCGGTTCGGCTTGCTACAATCATATGAACGCTATTTGGCAAATAATCGATAAAATAAGATAAACTGTCGTGAATTCGCTGATTGTTAATTGCTTGGTAATCATCAAGTATGAGGACAAGCGGATGGGATAAAGTACACAGTTCGTTAATTAAGGCATCAAGGAATGTATGAATCGATACTGTAGGTAAAGCTTGAATAAGCGACGTGATTCGTTTCGTAGTGTCGGCAGGGAAGGGACCGGCCAGGGCGTGAGAGATGTAACGCCAAAATCTGACCGGATCGTTATCCGTTACGTCTAGAGAAACCCATACGGCGAGATGGTTGGTCACGCGAGCCCACTGGCCTATAAGCGTTGTTTTCCCATATCCGGCTGGCGCGCAAACTGCAGTTAATCTTCCATGCAAGCCCTTGGTAATAGCGTTTATCAGCCGCTTGCGATTTATTAAGTTTTCTCGGGGTACGGGAATACTTGTTTTTGTTTTTAATAGAATATGTTCGTGTATGGGGTTCATTGTTCCTCCGAGATTCCGGCAAAATTCTTTTGCTTTCAGTATACAACACATGCTATTTTTTTGTCGGAAAAACAGGACATAAAGTTAACATTTGCAAATTGTTTTCAGATTTTCTTATGCTAAAATAGGGCCTTGATACGGTTTATAGATGCGCCCTTGGACTTTCCGTATCGGTGGGATTTGTTAAAAGATAATAATCGGAAGTAAATCAAACAAGTGTGAGATTAGATTGGCCAATGGCCACAGCGAATGTCGGTGTGACTGGGTATCGAATATATCTTGACGATAATCGTGAACCTGTCTTTGAGACAATTACCGGAAATGTCTATTTGCATACTGTAGTGAATTTAAAGCCAGGTACAATCTATACCTTTATAGTCAAGGCGTATAATTCAGCGGGTGAAAACTCAGGTTTGATCAGCCAAGCCACAACCGTAGCGGATAAAACGGAGCTTAATGCTAAGATTACTGAAGCCAGCCCCATCGTCTGTCAAGTTCAGCGATCTTGCTAGACATTGGGCAGAGGTGCATATTCAGCAAGCTCTAACAGCGAAATTGATTAGCGGTTATTCTGATCATACCTTCAGACCGGACAATTCAATTACCCGGGCTGAGTTTATTGTGATGCTAATTCATGCACTAAAGCCCAAAGCACAAGGTGTACCGTTAACGTTTACGGACCATGCCAAAATTGGCACGTGGGCACAACAAGAATTGGTATACAAGTATGCCGAAGCGCAAGCAGGAGACAAGCCCTCCAACTTCCCCAAGCCCCTAAATATATAAAGAAAAAGACTGTTATTACCCCAATGAAGAAGCGGGTAGAACAGTCTTTTTTTCTGGGTAAAAGCTCAAATTAACGTTTAAACCCTGTTATTTGTTGCTCCGCTATTTGGACAAGTCTGCGTGTGATGTGACCACCTATTGCTCCTGCATCACGAGTAGCCATGTTTCCATAATAACCATCCTGCGGAATTTGGATGCCCAATTCTTGAGCAACTTCATATTTAAGTTGATCAAGTGCCTGTTGAGCTTGTGGAATGAGCAACGTATTACTACTTCTTCTTCTTGCCATTAGTGTATCACTCCTATCTGGGGTATAAGGGTATTGTGCAAAGTTCTTTGTCAATTTATACATTTGAAGGGAAAAATATTTTGTTATCTCCAAATGGTAGCATGTATACCTTGTTTTCTTTCCTGGTGAACTCGAATCGATGCTTCGTCTTGATGCCTCGCAGTAAGGGGATGCCGTATAAAGCGGATAAATGAATTGTAGGATTAAGTAAGGAAACGTGTATAAGTTTAAATAAGCAAATAACATTTTTGGGAAGGGCACCTTATAAAAGTGAAGAGGTGTCTTTTTTAGCAAAGGTAGATGAATAATCTTATGCTCCATACTTGTGCAGGACAGTACTAAATAATTGCAACAATTTTGTCAAATTTGCGTGCTTGTTCGCTATTGTATCTTGGACTTTGAATCCGTATAATCATCTTTATTAAATCAATAATGAACAGGTGATTACTTATGCAAATCCTGAAGGATGAGGTTAGACATAATATTGTTCAAGCAGCCTTGTCAGAGTTCAAGCGGGAAGGTTATCTAACTGCATCTATGCGTCAGATTGCCAAGTCAGCGGGAATTACAAGCGGAAATGTCTATCGCTACTTCAAGAATAAGGAAGAATTGTTCGACGCAATTGTAGGTCCTGTCCATGAGCAATATGCAGCTTACATGCAGGAAATCAGCCAAGAAATCGAGCATAGCAGGACGAGAGATGCTCCGGAGATACTTAGCTATTTTCGAAAAGTCGAGGGCACGATTGTTGAATTGTTCAAATCCTACAGCTCGGAGCTCATGATCCTTCTTAATCGAAGCGATGGGTCCAAATACGAGAAGGTCAAACCGGAACTGGTGGATCTTGCTTTCAGTATTCTGGATAAAGTAATTGTAATCAAGAAGTCGGGTCAAGCTCGGCAGCTCCAGGAAGGGATTACGCTTGCCAGGATGCTGGCGGCTACGATTGTGGAGGGAATCTGTCTCATTCTCAGAGATAACGAAGAAGGTGATACGTTAAAGCGATTAATTGATCAATACATGCATGTATATTCCGAAGGCATTGCTGCCTTGTTGGGACAAATGTAACCTGGGGGGACTCTAACATATGAGGACAATTATTAAATGGCGCTGGGCGATTCTGATCATCTGGCTTGCAGCTACGACTGTGTTGACTGTATTCCAACCGGATGTCAACGCAATTTTGCATGAACGGGGTCAGGATCCGCTAACTGAGGATAGCCCATCCAAGGTGGCAAGCAAGCTGCTCGGGCAGATGAACGAAACGAGCGGAACGAATAATATTATCATATTTTTCGATGAGGATAAGCTCTCGGATGAAGATATGAAGCAGATTGGAGCGGGAATTGAGAACTTGAAGGCCAACGAGGCCAAGCTTGGTCTCAGCCAGCTGATCGATCCCATCACAACACCGGAAGCCAAGTCCTCCCTCATCTCCGAGGATGGTACGACCTTGATGGCCAGCTTTATTCTAGACAAACAAGGTCAGAGCGTTGACGATATACATGCCGAGTTTGAAGAAGTGCTTAAGGGAGTAGATGTTCAGTATTATTTAAGCGGCGAAGATTTTATCCAGAATGACTACATCAAGGCCTCAACCGAAGGTGTGGAAAAGAGTGCGATCTTAACGGTATTGTTCATTCTGATCGTGCTGGTAGTCATGTTCCGCTCCTTAGTCATTCCCTTCGTTTCTCTGATTGCGGTCGGTATTTCCTATTTGTGCTCAATGGGCATTGCCGCGCAGATTATTGATAAGTTCGATTTTCCCATCACGAGTGTGACACAGATGCTGCTAGTCCTCATCTTGTTCGGTATCGGGACGGATTATAATATCCTCTTGTTCAACCGGTTCAAGGAGGAATTGGCGCACGGCAGCTCAGTAGATGATGCAATCGTTACTTCCTACCGGACTGCTGGAAAGACGATTGTATACAGCATATTGACAGTATTCATTGCTTTTGCTGCACTTAGCTTCTCAGAATTCGGAATATACAAATCAGCGAATGTCGTAGCGATTGGTGCAATTGTGTTATTATTGGAAATTCTAACGTTGACTCCTTTCATTATGAAGGTGCTGGGAACAAAGATGTTCTGGCCCTCTAAGAAGGTTGGTGGACATAAGGAGAGTAGGTTCTGGGCGAATCTGACTGCTTTCTCCGTGAAACGCCCAATTGTCACAACGGTTGTTATCATTATATTACTTATTCCAGCACTACTGACCAGCGGGCAAAAGTTATCGTTCGACCAACTCGCTGAGCTGGGCGATGATCATCCTTCTACCAAAGGGTTCAGTATCGTAGGTGAACACTTCAGCCGCGGCCAGGCACTGCCAACAACTATTGTTGTTTCAAGCGATAAGCCGATGGATAACAACGATGCTATGAGCACCATAGATAAGCTCACAAATGAGCTCAAGGCGGTCGAGGGCGTCAACTCTGTAGCTAGCGTAACACAGCCACAATCTGAGCAGATTGAGGATTTCTACGTAAGCAGCCAGACCGAGGAAGTGAGCAAGGGAATCTCGGCGACCCAAGATGGCGTAGACCAGATCAAGAGTGGCATCGGTCAAATGCAAGAGAAGCTAGTCGTGCCCGACTTCTCGAGTCTAGATCAACTCGTGGACGGAACGGATAAGGTGCAGCAGGGTTATGTGCAGATCACGGATGCATTGAATCAAGTTGCCAGCGGGATTGGCCAAGGCGCAGATGGTGCCGGGGATTTAAAGACTGGAATTACGAAGCTTGCTGGAGGTCTTAAAGAGATAGCCTCCAATACTTCGCAGCTTAGCAAGGGGCTTGACCAGCTGCAAAAAGGATACCTAGATGTGGCTTCCGGTTATGAGCGGGTGTCAGGTGGTATTCCGGCTTTGGAACAAACACTTGCTGGAATGAACACGCTCATCGATACATTAGGAACGAAGCATAACGAATTAAAGGACGACGAAGATTATCAGGTATTGAAGCAGACGGGGGAGGGACTTTTATCTGGCTTAGCTCAGCTTAGAGGGGGTCTTGACCAACTCAATGGCAATTATGATAAGCTTAATAAGAATTTCTCCCAATCAACCAATGGACTTGCTCAAATTGCTGCAGGTCAGACGCAATTGGTTTCAGGATTAAACAGCTTGGAAGCTGGAGCTGCGGAGCTGTCAACGGGCTTAAAGCAAGGAAGTGCAGGCAACCGTGAGATTGCGGCCAATATGCTGAAGCTGAACGCCGCTTTGGTTGAAGTGAAAAGCGGGCAGCAGAAGCTGAATGCAGGCTTAGCGGAACTGTCCGGCGGCATGGTTCAACTGAAGGATGGCCTAGGTAAAAGCGGTCAGGGGCTTGGTGACATCTCCGATGGCTTGGGCAAAACAGGGGATTTCCTGAAGCAGCTTAGCGGCACTAAGACATTCTTCATTCCACGCGAGGCGCTGGAGAGTGAAGGCTTCCAGCAGGCGCAAGACAATTTTATGACTAAGGATCGCAAGATCACAAAGATGATTGTTATTCTGAAAGATGATCCGTATTCGCCAGCAGCTCTGGATACAATCGAGCGGATCAACTCGACCATAGACAGCAGCCTGAAGGGCTCCGTACTTGCGGGTGCGACATTCGGCGCTGCAGGTCCGAGCTCAACAACGTATGATACGAACAAAGCACAGATCAAATCCTTCAACAGCACGGCGATTATCGTAATCATCGGAGTGTTCCTGGTATTGTGGTTCGTTATCCGGGCGTTCTGGCCATCTGTATATATCGTATTGTCACTGCTTGCTTCTTATTACGTGGCTATGAGCGCATCTAACCTGGTTACAAAATATGTAATCGGAGCGGACGGTGTTTCCTCTTTTGTACCGTTCTTCTCATTCATTGTTATTGTGGCGGTCGGTGTAGATTATAGTATATTCCTCATGATGAGGTACAAGGAGTACGGGGATATTGCACCAGGTGAAGCGATTGTCAAGGCAGCCAGAAGTGTCGGCGGAGTCATTATTTCTGCGATGGTCATCTTGGGAGGAACGTTCGCAACGTTGATTCCTTCGGGACTCATCTTGCTGATAGAGCTCGCCGCTGCGGTTATAGTTGGCCTGTTGGTGCTCTGCTACATCCTGCTACCGATGCTTGTGCCAGCATTAATGGTATTACCAGATGCATTAAAGAAGAAGAAATAGAAAGATCGAATCTCGCCCAACGCACTCTTTAGTGCTCTAGGGCGAGATTTTTTACAATAATTCAAAGGTTCAAAGCCAATAAAACGATTATTCGTTGGATTTATTTAATGATTAGTGATCAACATTTGCATACAATCCAAAACAGGCTCCCGAAAAAGAACCGGTAATTCTGCGAAAAAATCTTCTAAATGACTACCTTTATCTCACAGATTATGGTAAAATAATAATATAGAACGCATGTTCCCTTTGTGGGCATTGTTGGAATGTAATACATGATTAATTTAATAAAATTTAAGAAAGAAGTGAAATATTTTGAGAGTAACTGAACTTAAAGAGATGAAGTTAGTTGGACTACGTGTTGTTTGTGAAGGTGATCAATATGTTAATGAAATTCCCAGAGCAGCAATTACTTTAAAAAACGGTCTTAAAGAAATTAAGGAAGTTGTAACCCCAACAAGATTAATAGGAGCTTTTATTGTAGGAGACTTCACTGATGAAGAAGATGGTTATTGGGTATGTGTTGAAGTAAAGCAGTATAATGAAATACCTGTTGGTATGGTTTTTTTAACGATACCTCCACAAAAGTATGCAGTAATCAAACATAAAGGACCTAATTATAAAATTAGGGATACGTACGAAGTTTTGCATAAGTGGATTGATGAAAACAGATTTGAACGAATAGTTAGATCATGGCATCTTGAAATATCAGATGAATGGGGTAGTAACAATTCGACAGAAGTAGAAGTTGAACTTCACGATACAATTAAATGAAAATAAGTTGACTATAAGAATTCTTTACAAAATTTTTCATAAGTGAATGTGATATAGTAAAAGAACGTTTACATAAGGGGGATTCTTTTAATGGTTGATGTTTTTCCGTAGCAGATATTATTGTCGATCAAATTAAGACTCAATACCCGCAAGATGTTGATATTGTTGGAAACTATGGATCGTATTTGCAGGGTAGGGATCGGATTTGGACTTCTTCTTTATACCGGCCACGGAGAGAGGAAGACAAGTAGAGTTGCAGTTTATAATCGATGGTATAAGTTTTGATTTCTTGCCAATCGGATGGGAACGTGCGGGAAGAATGGCAACATCTGAGAGTGGAGTACGACCATTATTGCAGACTGTGAATTATTATATGTCCTATTGTCGAACGCAGGCCCAAGAGATTGCTGTTTCCGCATTTAAATCACTTGCCTTGTTGAACCAAGCTTACTATACACGTATGTGGGGCCATTTCCGTGAGCAGGTCATGAATTTTCCGATTAAGCCAGATCAACTGGATCCATATCTGGACACAATTATGTTCAGCCATTCTAAAGATGAAATTATGTCTGCGTGTGAGCAACTGACTAAAGATACTCTTAATCTGATTTCAGAACGCAAAAATAGACTAGAAGGAATTCGCTCTTATAAAGATCGAATGAAGGGTTACTACGAAGAGGAAAAAGGAATGCTAAACAAACTCTTGACTGCTTGCGAAAAAGGTCATTACGAAACAGCATTTTTCGTTGCTATTGGCGTACAAGATGGTTTGTCCCGAGCATTGTACGCAGCCGAAAAAGGACGCTGGCCTGGTATTTTGGATTCGGGGAAGTATCGAGAGTTTTATTATCGGTTTGGGTATCCAGATCTCGTCTCTCTTCTTGATCCAACAGATTTTGAGCCATCGCGGTTAGCTGTTGTGCACCTTATAGAGAAGCTAGAGGAACATTTATGTTCAGAAGATGTATCTTTGAACCAGTTCGACTCTGTTGCTGAATTCGAAACATTTATTAAGAACAGAATTTGATCACTAACGGTTGCATGTTGACTGATTACAAATCAGAGATCAATGGCTTGGAGGACGATGCGATGAATAAGGTGGAAATTAAAGTGTTTATCGATGAACCCTGGCAGAGGGAAGCAGTAGAGGCTGTCGCAAGTCGGTTTGAGACCAAGAACCCGGAAGTGAGTGTACTCATCGAGGTTTTCCAGGGTGGTGAAATTCGTAATGCGCTTTACACAGGAGAATTGAAGGCGGATCTCGTCCAGCTGTTTAATGGTGATATTGCGGATGCCAATCGGGATGGTTTGCTTCTGAATCTACAACCATGGATGGAAGCTGATGGTATGGATGCTATATTTCACTCTTCAATCCTTCAATTTTTGCGAATGGATGGGGGCATCACTGCAATTCCGCTGAGTGCTACAATGAAGGGCTTTTTTTACAATAAGAAATGGTTCGATAAAGCTAGAATTCCGTATCCGGAGGGAAACTGGACATGGGACGATTTTCTTGAGACGGCCCTACGGTTGCAAAGGGAGAATGTAAACCTAGATGAGGAACGGTTTGCTGCCCGCATCTCGTTCCATCGTGAATATTTGGGTCTCCTATTGATATCCAAGGGTACGGATTGGACATCTCCGGACCGAACCCGTGCTTCGGGATATACGAACAGCCTGCAAGCTATCGAAGTAATCATGTGGGCAAATGATTTCGTCCGCAAACACCGCGTGGCCCGTGCAACTCAGGATTACTTCACAAGCACTGATTTGCTTGAAAATAAAACCGGTATGATCTTAGATTATTTCATCATGCTTCATGAAAATCAGCCGCTATTAATGGACGATCTTGGCATAGTGGGATTACCATACTTCCGTGAAGGTCAAAGAATAAATGAACCATGGATTTGCGGATTCGGCATCTCATCCCGTACCAAACACCCTGAAATAGCCTGGCGTCTGCTACACGAATTAACCTGTACAAACAATGAGCTTACCCAGATAGTGACACAAGGCTTTATTACACCGCTTCGCTCGGTGTATTCAGATGTCGGTCATGATCTAGATCCGATGCGCGGTGTGGTACTGGCAGAAATGGCATATGGCAGCAAACTTCCGTTGTCAGCCACGTCAAGTTACTACCAACTGCTGGATGAGTATGTCAATCCTGCGTTGGCTCGGATTGTATTCGAAGGTGCTGATGTAAAAGAGACGCTAGATGAACTGGCATTGAAGCTTGATCAAGGGTTGGTGAACCTGCAAAAACAGCCTGTGTAAATCAGGCTAACAATTGAAATGCAATCCACCAAATGGCCAAATCCATTTGAGAAGTCCCCGTCACCATCCAAAATTTGATGCGGACTAGTGTTCCATACGGGTTTCTTTTTATATTCAATATAGCACCGGCTCTCTGAATATTATTAAAAATATTCAGAATGTTGGTGTTTTTTTAATAATAAATGTAGTGCGGTTCTAAAAAGAAGGATCAAACAACTGCCGTTATTCCATTATTTTCAATTATTGGTGTAATGACTATAAATCTTATTATTTTAATATTTTTCATATAGTAATCTCTATGTTAGCATATTTGTATAGAAGGAAAAGGAGTGATGTCGATGCACCGCCTCCTCATGATTGTATTTGTTGTCCTGCTTACTGCGTGTCATATCACGCCCAGTTCCTCGCAGAATTTGCCGAAAGAAACGCAAACTAAAGAAAAGAAGGTGGATACGATGAACCAACAACTGATTTATTCAGCAGAAAAAGGAGACATCGAAAGCGTTCTGAACCTGCTTGAAGACGGCGCAGACATCCATGCAACCGATGGACGCGGAAGAACAGCCGTACTGGCAGCGACTTATAGCAATGAGGTAGATACGGTAAAGGCACTTATCGAAAAGGGCGCGGACATTAATGCTCGTGATAACAACTTAAATAATGTTTTCTTGTATGCCGGAGCCGAAGGAATGCTCGAAATTGTAAAACTAGCCATTGATGCCGGGGCTGATACAAAGCTTACGAACCGGTTTGGAGGCACGGCTCTTATCCCTGCTTCAGAACGTGGACATGTTGAAGTGGTTAAAGAACTTCTTACTCGTTCGGATGTTGATGTCAATCATATCAATAATTTGCATTGGACGGCATTATTAGAAGCAGTAATTCTAGGTAACGGTGGAGAGAAGCATCAAAAAATCGTACAACTACTAGTTGACCACGGAGCAAATGTCGATATTGGCGATAAAGAAGGGATAACTCCTTTGCAGCATGCTCAAAAACGCGGGTTCCTGGAAATTGAAAATATTATTAAAAGTGCTTCTTTTGGCAAGGTCTCTTAAACAATTTCATGATGCCAATCATCTAACAACATTCACTATGTAAAATTTAGCTCAGTTAACAATGAAGCGGGTCTATAAGTTAAGGTTTACTTTCGAAGTGAAATTCGGCTCCTTCCAGAGGTCAATTCTAAATCCTTACTGTAATTATGCAAAATCCAGTAAAGTACGATTATTTACTGGATTTTGTTATGTGAAAATTTGTTATACGAGATTTTGTTCTACAAAATTAGAGGATGCTCATAAAGGAAGAAATTTGTAGCAAGGGATTGCCAATTAACGATATATCGTTTAGTATAGAAATCAATACGATATATCGTTAACGAAGGAGAGTATGAAATGTCCAATGAATGGCGGTCAGAGGAACGATTATTTTTGCATCATAGCCAGGAAAGGGACGCAAATGGTTCAGGCAAGCGATTTTTCAGCCGAGGAGGAGTGAAATATGCATTGCTGGAGCTGCTTGAGCAGGAAAGCATGCATGGCTATCAAATGATGAAAGCGATTGAGGAGCAGTCCGGGGGCACCTATAAGCCGAGTGCAGGATCCATCTATCCTACTTTGCAGATGCTGAGGGATCAAGGGTTTGTGGAAGCCTCCAAGCAAGATGGCAAGAAGGTATTTAACATTACGGATAACGGCAAAGCTTATTTGCTGGAAGAGAAGGAAAATGCCGCTGTCGGGTCTGATCGCAGGGAGTATGGCTTTGTTGAAGAGGAGGCCGCCCCATGCGACCGGAACAAGCCGAACCGGCGGCTGACACCAGCCGGCAAGGAGCTGCTGCATTTGTTGAAGGCGGCGGAGCGTGCTGTCGTGAGTGATAGCAGCAAAGCCGTTCAATTGCGCCTCATTCTCGATAATCTGCGGATATCGCTACGCCAGATAACGGCTGAAGCGATTATCAATGGCAGTGAGGATGACGAGGTATGAGCAATAAGGGCGACTCCGCTCGGAGTTTTCATCAAGGTGGCGGTATGGGAGGGATGAGGAGATTCGGAAGCGGTGAGAAGGTAAAGCCTGCGAGCATATACAGTATGTTCGTGCGAATATATACACATGCCCGGACGCAATTGCCGCTGCTTCTCGCTGCTGTTGTTTGCGTCATCATGATTTCTCTGCTGGAGTTCATCGTGCCTCAGCTAACACGCTATACCATTGATGAGATTATTCCCAACAAGCTCTTTAATAAGCTGTTCCTTATTATGTGCGGCATTCTGGGATCGGCCATAGTGCTCGGTATCCTGCGTTATATTAGTGCCTCTCTCATGGCTTCTATCGGCCAGAGAGTACTTTACAATCTGCGAAATGATTTATATCGCCACATGCAAAGTCTGGACGTTTCTTTTTTTGACCGCAATCGTACTGGTGATCTGATGTCCCGGGTTACGAATGACGTAAGCATTCTACAGCAAATGATTTCCTCCAGTATGATGCAATTATTTACCGATTTTTTCACCTTTACGGCGATCGCAATTTATATGCTCTGGATTGATTGGAAGCTAACGTTACTGCTGCTTGCTACTTTTCCGTTTATGATTTTGACGACCCGAATATTTGCGAAAAGAATGCGCTCCTCGTTCCGCACGGTCCAGGAATCCGTGGCGGATGTGAGTGACCATTTGCAGAACACGCTGACAGGTATACGTCTTATTAAAGCATTTACAGCTGAGTCTTACGAGTCGGAGCGTTTCTCCCAGCGGACCAAGCGGAATATGGATGCGAATATTCAGGTGACTCGCTTGCGAGCCGCTTATGAACCTATAATTGATTTTCTTAATTTTCTAGGCCTCGCTATTGTACTTGTGTTTGGTGCGTGGCTGGCTATGAAGAATCAGATGACGATTGGAACGATCGTTGCTTTTATTGCCTATTTGCGACTCTTGCAAAATCCGGTGCGTCATTTTAGCCGAATTATGAATACCATTCAACAATCAGCTGCTGCTTACGAACGCATTATGGAAGTTTTGAACACGGAGGCGGAAATCGTTGAGAAGCAGGGCGCCATCAAGCTGCCGCCAGTGCGCGGGCATATTGTGTTCAATCAGATTGATTTTGCTTATTCCAGTGATACTAGCGTTCTGAAAGATTTTCATCTGGAACTGGAGGCAGGTAAGGTGACTGCACTTGTGGGATCATCCGGTTCAGGAAAAACTACGATTGCGCATCTGATCGCCAGATTCTATGATCCTCAGTCTGGAGAGATCACGATTGACGGTTATTCACTTAAAGATATTACGCTGGCCTCGCTAAGAGAACAAATTGGCATCGTATCACAGGATATCGTATTGTTCAACGGTACGATTGAGGAGAACATCAGGTACGGCAATCATCATTCGACAGATGAGGAAGTTATAGCCGCGGCTAAAGCGGCAAATGCATCTGGCTTTATCGATTCGTTCCCACAGGGCTACCATACGCAAATCGGCGAGCGGGGAGTGAAGCTCTCTGGCGGACAGAAGCAGCGGCTTTCTATTGCAAGGGCCATTCTGAAAAATCCCCGGATTATTATTCTGGATGAGGCTACTGCTTCGCTTGATACCGAGTCAGAGCAGCACATTCAGGATGCTTTGGCACAATTGCTGCCAGGCCGAACTTGTCTCGTTATAGCACATCGTCTGTCAACGATTCAACAGGCAGATCAGATATATGTGCTGGAGCAAGGGCAGGTTGTAGAGAATGGAACGCATAGTGAACTGCTGGACCATCAAGGGCGTTATCATCAGCTTTATGAGCTGCAATTCCCACAAACGGATGCATCGCAATAACAATTATTGACAATAGGAAGTGGTCGCTTTTTGAAACCAAAACGAATATTGGCCGACTTTTTTCGGAAAACGTGGTATGTGTACCTGATCTCTATTTTTTTTCATCTGATTTCTAATGCCATTCATGTTTTTTATCCAAAGGTCTTGGGTGAGTTTACAGATACGCTGCAAAGCGGAGGCCTGACCAGTGAATTGGTTGTCGATTACAGCTGGATGCTGCTTGTAATTGGCATTGGTCATGTATTGTTTAACGGATCGGCTATGTATTTGATTATGTATGTGGGCAGAAGGTTTGAATTTATCGTGCGGAGAGGACTGTTCCTGCATTTTACGGAAATGGGCGAACGCTTTTATTCGAAGAACGGTGTCGGTAAGCTGCTGAGCTACTTCATGAATGATGTAACTGCGGTTCGTGAGTCGATCTCCATGGGGGTCAACTCGACGGCGAATGCGACAATGCTGCTTGTAGCGGCTGTTACGATGATGCTTGTTAGTCAAATTCCCTATTATTTGATTTTAGCCTCCGTATTTCCGCTGCTGCTCATTCCAGTTATTGTTGTATACCTGGGTCCAATCATTAGAAGACGATCGCTTGAGGTGCAGGAATCGCTTGGCAGGATGACGGAAACGGCGGAGGAGCAGTTTGGCGGCATTCGGGTAACGAAGAAATTTGCGGTGGAAGACATTATGAACGAACGGTTTGGTCAAACCGTAGAAAAAATTCGCGATAATCAAGTGCGGCTCGTACGCGTTTCGTCTTTTTTTCAGGCGTTGGTTCCTTTTCTTGGAGCTGCGGCATTGATTATTGCGCTTGCCCTCGGTGGCTATTTGACGATAACGAAACAGATTACACTTGGTAAATTTGTCGCTTTGACGCTTTATATTAGAATGATGATGAATCCACTCCAGCAAATCGGCAACGTCATTAATACGATTCAACGCTCGCGCGCTTCACTGGACCGCTTGAATGGCCTGCTGTCACAGCGGCCGGAAATTGTGGAGCTTGAGAATGCGAAGGAAGCAAACTTCGGTGATGCAGACATTACTGTTCGTAATTTGTCATTTGCGTACGATCCAGCCTCCAGTCCTGTTCTTAAAAACATAAATCTGAACATTAAGGCGGGAACGACGTTAGGGATAATCGGCCGCACTGGCAGTGGAAAGACAACGCTTATGAAGCTGCTTCTGCGTACTTATGATCCGCCTCCAGGAACCATATGGTATGGAGAGACGGATATCAGAGCGTTGAAACTTGAAAGCTTGCGGACTCAGATTGCTTACGTACCGCAGGACGGATTTCTGTTTAGTACGACGATCAAGGAGAATATTGCTTTCTCTGATAGCACGCTGGATTTTGAAACGATCGAGGCTGCCGCGAAGCATGCCCAAATTTATAACAATATCGTTGATCTGCCTAACAAGTTTGAAACGCGGCTGGGAGAGCGGGGCTTAACCTTATCCGGTGGACAGCGTCAGCGTACCAGTCTGGCTCGCGGGATTGTCAAGAATGCTCCGGTTATGCTTCTTGATGATAGTGTAAGTGCTGTGGATGCAATAACGGAGAAGGATATTATTGAAGCGATCCAAATAGACAGAAGCCATAAAACGACGATTATTATTGCACACCGTATTAGTGCGATCAAGCATGCTAATGAAATCATCGTGCTTGATGATGGTGTGATTGTTCAGCGGGGCACACATTCGGAGCTGCTCTTACAGCAGGGACTCTATGCGACGCTGCATGCCATACAGGAGGAGGGAAGTCCACATGCGACCGGCACAAGCGATTAACAATTGGCAGGCAGATCAGAAGGCTGATCCTAACATGCCGGAACAGAAGCCCGAGTATGTATCGGCTTTCCGGGCGCTGTCTGGCTACGCAAGACCGCATTTATGGTCATTTATTGCTGTAATTGGCTGCACATTAATTGCTATTCTTTCTGATTTAATGCAGCCGTTTTTAATAAAAATAGCGATAGATGACAATTTGCTTTCCGGCAAAAACGATTACAAAGGCCTGCTCGCAATTTGCGGCATTTATTTGGGACTGGCGATATCCAGTCTGTTATTTACATACCTCCAAAACAATTTGCTGCAAAATATTGGTCAAAGCATCGTGGCACGCATTCGCAAACAGCTGTTCGGTCATATTTTGAAGCAGTCCATGCGATATTTCGACCGGATGTCGAGCGGCAGTCTGATTACACATGTCTCTAGCGATACCGAGGCACTGAACCAGTTCTTTAATCAAGTGCTGCTAAGCCTGTTCAGGGATGGATTTACACTTATTTTCATTATTGTTCTGATGTTTCAGCTGGACACCCAGCTTGCGCTGTATTGTCTAATTTTGCTGCCGATTATATGGGGGATTGCAGTTGCTTTCCGCTCCTATATGAGAACGACGTATCAGCTTGCCAGAACGAGATTATCGCGTCTGGTGGCGTTTGTAGCGGAGAACCTGTCGGGTATGAACCTTGTACAAGTGTTCCATCAGCAGAAGGAGCAGCAAAAGCAGTTCGATGAGCGGAACAGCTCGTATTTCAAGGCGAATCTTCGGGAAATTGGCACGAATGTAATATTTGGCCGTACCTTTGATATTCTGAGCAACCTCTCCATTGCATTCGTCATTCTGGCCGGCGGGAACTCAGTGCTCGACAAGCAGCTTGAATTCGGCGTGCTGTATGCATTCGTCACATATATCCGCCAGTTTTTCCAACCCATTAATACGATTACCCAACAGTGGAATACGCTGCAGTCTGCTACTGTCGCCGTAACAAGAATCTGGGGCGTATTTGCCAATAAACCGGATATTACGGATCGCGATCATGAGCCGCTGGATCTGCACAATTTGGAGCTGGAGGATGAAGCGGACGAACGTCAGGCTTCGCTGTCGAACCTGAATCTGGAGAAGGTGAAAGGACGCATCGACTTTAATCACATCTCGTTCTCCTATGAGGAAGGGGTACCGATTATTCGAAATCTCGATCTGCATATCAAATCCGGCGAACTCATTGGCGTCGTAGGTACGACAGGTGCTGGAAAAAGCTCATTAATCAGCCTGCTGTGCCGCTTCTATGATGTGAAGGAGGGGAGCATCCGGATTGATGAGACAGATATAAAGGACATTCCGCAAGCGACCCTGCATAGATTAGTCGGGCTTATACAACAAGAGCCGTATCTGTATTCGGGCAGCATTATTGATAACGTAAGAATGTTCGACGAGTCGATATCCCCCAAAGAGGTTATTCGAGCCTGCGAGTTTGTCGGTGCGGACAGCATTATTAAAAAACTAAAAAATGGGTATGAATCACAGCTGTCCGAGCGAGGCAGCGGCCTGTCCGCCGGTGAGCGTCAACTGATCTCCTTCGCGCGAATAATCGTCTTTAAGCCGAAGGTTCTAATTCTGGATGAGGCGAGCGCCAATCTGGATTCCCATACAGAGCAGCTGATTCAACATGCACTACAGATCGTATCGCAGGGCAGGACGACGATCGTTATTGCGCATCGGCTGTCCACTATTATGCAGGCAGACCGGATTATTGTGATGAGTCATGGTGAAATTGTGGAGCAGGGCAGTCATCAGGAGCTGCTGGAGCTTGAGGGGCATTATAAAGAGCTGTATGAGCATTCGCAAGGCCATTCGTAATCATAGGAGGTTGGTAAAATAAGTCTAGTAGCTAACAATAGTGAAGGATAGAGTTTCCATCAGCATTATCGAAGAGAATAGACATATGAGGTTAAAGCCATAGATGCTTGCGGTCTATGGTTTTTTTGTTATCCCCTCCGGCTTTTCGCATGAAGTGGCGAGCTCCCTGGTTTTAGGAGAACCTTCAATAGGGCAATAGATGTCATTCACCGTTTAGTAGTATAATGATCCTATACTACTACTTAAGGAGAGGTTGTTTGTATGTTCAAAGCTTCTTCGGAGAATCACTTGCCATTTGGACTTGCCTATCAACATATGATGAATGGCATAGCAATAATTCATCCACACACTTATAAAATAATATATACAAACCCGGCTTTGTTGGGGCTGCTTGGATATGACTCTGAAGCGCAAGGGGGTGTGCTTCCTGAGCTGGATTGGCTATGTCCGGATCCACAGGACAGGCAATCCTTTGTCGAAGCCGCGGAGAATTTCTGCTCATTGTCAGGATATAAGCAAGATGCTAAGCAAGATACTGAGAAGAGAATTCGCCACCTTAATGGTCAACTAACATGGGTAAGGCAGAGGCTCTCCCTTCTTCCATCTGTCGATTTCGTTTCCACTGGATTCATAATAGCCGAGTTCTCCGATTTCGTGCACCGAAACCAGGAAAATTTGCCGCTGCTTAATAACCGTAATTTACTCAGTCTTCTCACAAGAAACTTTCAAGATGTTATTTCAGTCAGCAATTCTGACGGAGTTATTCATTTTGTCTCTCCCTCGAGTCTGGAGGTGTTGGGGATTGATCCCAAGGACATGATTGGGAAGAAACGCATTGAATATTACCACCCCGACGATGTCGTACAAATGAGCAAGCCGGGTCAGCTCTACTCCGAAGATGACTTGTTCATGCGCAGGATTCGACACAGCGACGGCAGTTATATTTGGGTTGAAGTGTGGTCGAAGATCATATGGGATGACTTGGATCAGACAGAGAAAATACTGTCTGTCGCACGCAATGTCACTAAACGCAAGAAGAGCGAGGAGAAGTTGGCGCAATGTCAACGGATCGCTCAGATCGGCACATGGGATTGGGATCTGTCCGGTCCTTACCTCAATGTGTCTGAAGGAACGATGCGCATATTCGGCAATGCTTTTGATTCCGTAATCGAAGGACCTGAAGCCATCTTCCGGATGGTTCATCAGGATGACGTGGTGCGGGCGATGGAGGAGGTCAGCCAGTCTGTCGCGCAGGGGAAGAACGGATCTATTGTGCATCGTATCGTCCTGGCAAACGGCGAAATCCGCGTTATTATTAACCAATGGGAGGTTGAGAAGGATTCTTCGGGCGCATCCCGCCAATTGATAGGTATCATCCAGGATATTACCGAACAGACGCAAATGGAGCAGCGATTGAGGGAGAGTGAGCAGCGCTACAAGTCCATGTTCGATAATAACCCTGCGGCTGTGTATTCTATGGATCTGGAGGGGAATTATTTAACGGCTAACGCCAATCTGGAGAAACTATCGGGATATTCGCTCGAAGAGCTGATTGGCATGTACTATGGTCCGTTGGTGAGCGAGAAGGATGTGGAGAAGACTCGCAAGCATTTTCAGCTTGCAGCCAGTGGAGAAGCCCAGAATTATGAGATTACGATTATTCATAAAGAAGGACATGATGTAGACATTAGCGTAGCTAATATTCCGATCCTTGTAAACGGTCAAGTCGTTGGGGTCTATGGGATATCCAGCGATATTACAGACCGCAAGCGGCTGGACGAGCGCATTCGTGAGAGTGAGAGCCGATACAAGAGCCTGTTCGACAACAATGAGACGGCGATCTGCTCCTTCGACAACCTTGGACGATACCGCTCCATTAACCTCAGCATGCAGGCGCTGACAGGGTATACACTGGAAGAACTGCAATCGGGGGAAAATACGCCGCTTGTGCATTCGGATGACCTGTCCAGATCCATCGAGAAAGCCAAGCTTGTCCTCCAAGGAACTTCTCAGGAATATGAAGCGCGCATGATTGCCAAGGATGGTACGATCAGGGACCTCAGCATCAACAACGTTCCGATTATTATCAATGACAAGGTAGACGGTTTCTACGGCATTGCCACGGACATCACGGATCTTAAGCTCTACATGGAACGGATCAAGAAGCTCGGTTATGAGCATGAGAGAATACTGAATGCGCTGACTGAAGGGATATTCCGCTTGAACGCCGAGGGTTTTTCCACCTTCATCAATTCTGCCGGAGCGGCACTGCTGGGCATTCCGAATCATGAGACGATTAACCCCATCGATCTGGGCTTAATTCAGCAGACAGATGTGGATGGCAATCCGTATAAGCCGGACGCCTCTCCGATTATCAGAGCGATCCGCGAAGGCAGAACTTTCAAAGAGAACGAAGCGGTATTCTGGAAACGCAGCGGCACAAGCTTTCTCGTGGAATATCAGGTTACACCTCTGTTCGACAAGGGGGAACTCAATGGGGCGGTAGTCGTGTTCCGGGACATTACGGGTGAGAAGGAGATCATCCGTGCCAAGGAGTTCGCAGAGCGCTCGGATCGGGCCAAATCTGACTTTCTATCCATCATGAGCCACGAGCTTCGCACACCGATGAACGGGATTATCGGGATGATGGACCTGATGCTTGAGACGAAGCTGAACGAGGAACAGCGGGAATATGCGGACATTATCAGCCAAAGCAGCGAGGCTTTGCTTCATATTTTGAATGAAATTCTGGATTTCAGTAAAATTGAAGCGGGTAAAATGGTTTTGAATCCCGAACCCCTTTCAGTCGAGGATGCATTGACGGAAGTGAGCGAACTGTTCGCGGTGTCAGCCTCGGAGAAGGGGGTGGCGATAAATTGCAGCATCGCGGCGGAAGTTCCCGGCTTTATTATCAGCGATCCGGTCCGGTTGCGCCAGGTGCTTGTCAATCTAGTCAGCAATGCGGTGAAATTCACGGAGTATGGAAGCGTCAATCTGAGCTGCGGCTTGATCAGCCGATCTACGGAGAAAGAGCTGCTGCTTGAATTCGTAATTGAGGATACCGGGATCGGAATTCCGCAGGACAAGGTGAGCCAGCTGTTCCAATCCTTCTCCCAAGTGCATTCCGGCATGAGCCGCAAATACGGAGGGACCGGACTTGGGCTGGCCATCTGTAAGAAGCTGGTCGAACTGTTGGGCGGGGACATAAGTGTGGAGAGCGTGGTAGGGGAAGGCTCGACCTTTCGTTTCACTTTGCTGACTAGCGAGCATGTGGTTCCCGGCGTTATGCAGGTGAATGAAATCCCAATGCGGAGCGCAGATCAAGTCCCTGCTGTGGAGCCTGTCGTTCCTGCCGAGCCTTACGGCAAGCTTAGTATTCTGGTGGCGGAGGACCATCCGATTAATCAGAAGATTTTTCGTTCTATACTGATGAAGCTTGGTTATGGCATGGACGTGGTCGAGAACGGGGAAGAAGCGCTGAATGCCGTAATGAATGCTGAACCGGACAAGCGCTACGATCTGATCTTCATGGATCTGCAGATGCCGGTAATGGACGGACTCGAAGCGGCTTCATTAATCCGTCAACAAGTACCTGATCCGGCTTCATCTGTTATCGTAGCCCTTACCGCCTATACCCGTCCCGAGGACCGAGAAGCCTGTTTTGCGGCAGGGATGCAGGAGTTTCTGCGGAAGCCGGTAAGGTTGGAGGAAATAGATGCCTTATTACGCAAATACGCCTTAGGTTCGGGTTTGTAGCTGGCTCTGGCTGGCTCAATATACGAGAAGCGAAACAAAAAAGTAACTACCGATCATAAAAAAAGCTGCCAATTACGGCAGTTTTTTTATCGGTTGGAAATAATCAGAAACTTTGGTGTATTCTGGTTCCAGGAAAAAATCGGCATTGGAGGAGAATTCATTGATAACTCTACCTATTTATGGGATATAGTGGTATTATAGTGATGGATTTAATTTTTATTGGAGATAATTTCATGAAAAACTTTCCGATTTTTAAAATAATTGTAATCACAAGTTTCGTTTTTGTTGTTATGGTTGCATTAGGATCATTGACGATTCATTTCACATCAGCTAATTCTGACAACTTTGTAAAAGCCAAATTTCCAAAGAATGCTAATGGACAGACTTATGGATCTGACAGCGATGTCAGAAATTCCGAAGAAGGTCCGGATTTAATTGAAGCATATGGAGTTGCCGGAAATATTGGGTACGTGCTTAAAAAAGACTTAGAAGGCGATAGACCAAAGTCGCCTGAGGAAGCAGTAGCTATGGAAAAAAAGAAGGTTCCAGGTAGTATTAGCTATATTCCTCTATATGAAGCTGATGGAAAAACAGTAATTGGAAAATTTAAAATCCAAAATAGTGGGGGACCCACTATTAAAAAATAATCTATATAATATTCTATAGTCCTTGCTTAGCAACTGAAAAAATCTACAAAGTCACATAGATGTCTTTTGTGCATTAATCAGGCTACTCGCATATGTGCATTAATTAACAATTGGATGTAGTAACATAAAGAGGAGGACGAAGCCCAAGTGAAGCTTCGGGAGCGTCCTTTTTTTATTAGACTAACGGAGCTGAAGAGGTGAAATATGATTCGGGGAGTAATTATCGAAGGGATGTCTACTGCAGGAAAAACATCAGTCTTTTCTGCAATAAAGAGGTTACATAGTCAAACACAACATGATGAAAATACGACAATTGCAATAAGTGAACACTATTCGCAAGTTTTGCATTCATATCAAGGTGTCTTAAGATCGATGGACAAGGATGAACATATTCAACTTTTAAATCGTCATGTTGATTATCTTGAGCAACAATACAATTGGATAGATTCACTTGGTCATACGAAACTATCGAACGGTATATTTTATCTTTTAGAGAGATTCCATGTAAATCATCGGGCAGCGTTTATAAATTCTGCAGAAATTGAGATTCTGGAAAACCGACTATCTAGGCTGAATGCAAGCTGTGTACTCTTAACCTTGTCCCAAGATGCTGTTGAGCCCAGATTTATTGAAAGTCGTGGCGAAGCTTGGAAATCATTTGTAATGGAAAACCATTCCACAATAACTGAGGCTTGTCAGAAGTTCTTAGAGGATCAGGAAAAACTTCGCATGTGTGCAAAACAATCGCTAATTCCTACTTTAGAGATAAACACTGACGAAGCAGACTGGGATTCTTATGCAAAACAAATACTCAGACTGAAAATTATCAAGACCTAAACTTAAGAAAATCACATAAAATAAAGGGTTCTACATATTAGGCATGACTAATGTGTAGAACCCTTTATTTTAACTATCGTTATGAATTTATATCTTACTTTTCAAACAAAGTACCTAACTTAAAATATTACCTTGACACTCATAGTACTATGTCGTATTATACAAATGCGAGGTGATTATGTGAGTGAGAATAAAATTACATCCGACCTGCTGCGCGGACATACCGACACGATGATTTTACGGCTCTTATCCGAAGCGGACCGTTACGGGTACGAGATTGTCAAGTTGATTGCCGAGCGCTCGGGCGGTGAGTATGAATTAAAGGAAGCCACGATGTACTCCAGCGTCCGGCGGCTTGAGACAGACGGCGATATCGAGTGGTATTGGGGCGATGAATCTCAGGGCGGAAGGCGCAAGTATTTCAGGATTACCGAAAAGGGCAAAGATACTTACGAACGCAACAAAAGCAATTGGGAGTATTCAAAGCGCGTACTAGAAAACTTATTATAGGGGGAATTAATGATATGAATCAAAAATTGACGAATTATTTGAACGGCGTATTTACACCATACGATGGGATAAAAAGCGTCACCGAATTAAAATCTGACCTGCTTTCCGATTTACAGGAGAGGTACCGTGAACTTATTGCCGGGGGCAAAGACGATGAAACAGCGTTTAATTTGACCATTGAGAGCATCGGCGACATCGAGGAAACGATACTGGAGGTCGCCAATCTCTCCCGCTCCCTGGAGCGGCAAGTACTAACAAACTTTAGTGCGAGCAACTTGCCAAAGAGCGACTTTGCGGGCGTTATTGCGCATAAAGGACAATTTAATTCTAGCGCATTGCGTGGTTCCGACTTTGCGGGCGCAGACTTGACCGGCAGTTCGTTCAAGGGAAGCGACGTGAACGAAGCTAATTTTGATGGCGCGAATCTGACTGACTGCAGCTTATCCGCCATTACTCTTGCGAATGCAAGCTTCAATCATTCGATCCTTGTACGTACTAACTTCAGCAAGTCGTGGCTGCCCGGAGCAAAATTCACAGGCGTAAAACTGACAGACGTCACGCTAACGATGACCGACCTTAGAAAAACAATCTTTGAAAATTGTTCCTTTATCGGCGTGAACTTCGAAAGTTCCGACCTGAGTGGGCTGTGTCTTGACGGGCAAACCTTTATTGGCGTTAAGTTTGACAAGTCGGCATTAAACGAAGTTTCGTTCAGAGGCGCTACGCTCAAAAATGTGTCTTTCCTGTCTGGAATTACCTTGTCGAAGAAGTTTTATCGTGCAATCAAGACCATCTGCTTTGACGGCGCGATGATGGATAAGCTGACCTTTGCTGCACTCAAAGGCATGGAGGCCAATTTGTCAAAAGTTACGGTTATCTAAGGAGGAATTAGAATGAATAATAAATCCATTCAAGTGACTGGGTTGCAGAAGTCCTACAAGCAGCTTCAAGTCCTAAAAGGCGTAGATCTCGAGGTGGAAGAGGGCAGTATTTTCGCGCTGCTCGGGTCCAACGGGGCGGGCAAGACCACGGTTGTCAAAATCCTGTCCACACTGCTCAAGCAAGACAGCGGAACCGCCACCGTAAACGGATTCGATGTCACGTTAAAGCCGGAAAACGTACGGCAGGCGATCAGTCTGACCGGACAATTTGCCGCCGTGGACGAAATATTGACCGGACGGGAAAATCTAATCTTGATTGCCAAATTACGATACCTCGACAATCCGCGTCTGGTAGCGGAAGATTTGCTTAGACGCTTCGGCCTGACTGACGCAGCAGACCGCAGGGTAGCTACTTACTCGGGCGGGATGCGCCGCAGGCTCGACATCGCCTTGAGCCTCGTAGGAAAACCGAAGATCATTTTTCTCGACGAGCCGACCACCGGGCTTGACCCCGAGGCGCGCATCGAGGTTTGGAAGATTGTCAAGGAGCTTGCCGACGGCGGCACGACGGTACTCCTGACTACGCAGTATTTGGAGGAGGCAGAGCAGCTTGCCGACCGAATTGCCATATTGCATGAGGGCAAGATTATCGCCAGCGGCACGCTCTCGGACCTAAAAAAGCTGTTCCCATCCGCAAAGGTGGAGTATGTTGAAAAACAGCCGACATTAGAAGAAATATTCCTCGCCATAGTCGGCAAAAAGGAGGCGAAGTAAATGGAGGAGGCAAAGAAACACTTCTTCAGTGATCTAAGTGTTATGCTTGGACGTTCCATGCGCCATATTTCCCGCAGTATGGACACCATCGTCACGGTCACCATCATGCCGATCGCGATGATGCTGCTGTTCGTCTATGTGTTCGGCGGTGCAATTCAAACCGGAACGGATAACTATGTGAATTACCTGTTGCCCGGTATACTACTGATTGCTATTGCTAGCGGTATATCCTACACGGCATTCCGCCTGTTTACCGATGTGCAGCGGGGTATATTCGAGAGGTTTCACTCCATGCCGATTTCACGTTCCACCTTACTGTGGGGGCATGTGCTGACCTCGCTGGTATCCAACGCCATATCGGTTATCGTCATCATTCTCGTAGGTTTGATTATGGGCTTTCGTTCGCCAGCTGGGATCCTGTCATGGCTTGCAGTAGCCGGCATACTCGCACTATTTACGTTGGCATTAACTTGGGTCGCGGCGATTGCCGGACTGACCGCAAAAACGGTGGATGGTGCAAGTGCCTTTTCCTACCCGATTATCTTCCTTCCGTTTATCAGCTCGGCGTTTGTGCCGACCGAGTCGATGCCGTCAGTCGTTCGCGCCTTTGCCGAAAACCAGCCGGTGACCTCGATCGTGGAAGCTATCCGTGCACTATTGTCAGATCAACCGGTGGGCAATGATATATGGGTTGCACTTGCGTGGTGCGTCGGGATTTTGCTCGTAGCATATTTCTTTGCAATGTGGGTGTATAAAAAGCGGGTGTAAAAAAAGGACTTATGACCAGTGTAGAAACGAATGTCGTTATAAATGTCATTATAATGGTAAATTCTACGTTGCAGTGCATTTCCCAAGTGCCGAAATATCAGCTCAGCGTAAAGCACCCAAGTGGTGCTTTTTATTTTGCGTTTTAACGTGGCTTCTTACCAAATGTTGTTCCAATATCTAAACAAAAAGAACTTGACTATTACACTAGTGTCATACCTTATGATGAAAAAGGTTACAAAAAAAGGGGCGTAGAGGTATGAAAATGAAAATAAGTCAAATAGCTAAACAGACTGGTACTAGTATTCGATCCATAAGACATTATGAAAAAAAAGGGTTGATAACCGTTTCTCGTCTTGACAATAATTATCGCGAATTTGATGATTCCATTGTCGAAGTTATTCATACGATTCAACTCTATCTTAATTTAGGACTCACAACGGATCAGATAAAAACTATTATGTATTGCAAATATCCCGAAAACCATGAATTCGGCGAAAAAGACGAGTATTGTGATGAATTACTGCAAATCTATGAAACAAAACTGGATGATGTTATTCGCCAGCAGAAAGCATTAGCAGATGCAGAATTAAGTTTGAAAAAGCAAATCAGCTTAATGAAAAACTACCTAAGATAAAAGAGATAAAAGAATTCAAGGAGGATGAGCTATGACGGTTTTAGTAACAGGAGCGGCCGGAAATGTGGGTCGCTATATCGTTGAAGAACTTGTCCAGGCAGGTCATAATGTGCGTGCGATGACGCGCAACCCGACAAAAGCAAATTTTCCAGAAGGGGTTGAGGTCGTATATGGGGACCTTGCTTTTCCGGAGTCTCTTGTGCCCGCGCTGAAGGGCGTTACCAGCATGCACTTAATCACTTTTAACAGTGAAGGTTTCGGCCCGCTGCAGACTGGACCCGAAATTGTTGAACTGGCCAAGAAAGCTGGAGTAGAGCGAGTCACGTTATTGTGGAGCGGTGTGAATGGACCCGTGGAGCAGGCTGTCGAAGCCAGCAGCCTTGAGTGGACCTTTCTCCAGCCGCCACCAGAGTTTATGTCAAATACACTTGTCTGGGCAGAGTCCATTCGCTCGGAAGGCGTTGTGAAGGAGCCATTCGCTGACTCTTTGGATGCTATGATTCACCCGGCCGACATCGGCAGTGTGGCTGCAACCGCTCTGACCAACACCGGTCATGCAGGTAAAATCTATACGTTGACCGGCCCCGAAGTGCTGACGATACCAGAGAAGGTTCACACGATCAGTGCAGCAATCGGGAAGGATATCCGTTTCGTCGAGCTCACTGAAGAGCAAGCCCGCGAACGCATGCGGAATAAGGGGGCCCAAGAGGACGTTATTGATTTTGTAATAGGTTGGCATGCCAACCCTCCTAAGTCTGCGTATACAGTGGTTCCTACCGTCGAGAAGGTCACTGGCCGCCCAGCACGCACCTTTGCCCAGTGGGTGTCTGAACACGTGCAATTTTTTAAAAACCCATAAATCGAAGTGTTACAAAGTAGCAACTAAAGATTAAGCTGCGACAGGTAACGATTGCTGAATAAATAAAAGGAACACATAGGACTGGGTCCATTAAATTAATGGTATAGAGCATTTCTTGATAGTGAGGAATGCTTTTTTGCTTTGTCTAAAGGTGAAGGGGGTTTTATAACAACAATAATATAATAAAAATCAGTAATTATATATTGCAAAACGATAAATATTGTATTAAAATCAGATTGACAATAACAAGGTGAGGTGCGAATTATGAAACGAGAAACACTCTTTTTAAAGGTAGCTGTTATTTTTATGGGAATCCCGGTTCTTGCTTTGTGCATATTTTTGGTGCCAGAGATAGCGAATTTTGCAGCAGAACTGTATCCAGATCATACTTATTTGAAATATCTTGTTTATATCGAATTGTATGCAACCGCGATACCTTTTTACTTTGCTTTGTATCAAGCGTTTAAACTTCTAAGCTATATTGACAAGAATAAAGCCTTCTCGGAGCTATCTGTACACGTTTTAAAGAATATTAAATTCTGTGCAATCATAATCAGCAGCTTGTATGTGGCAGGCTTGCCACTCTTTTATCTCATAGCGGAGAAAGATGATGCCCCGGGTCTCATACTAATCGGGATGGTGATGATTTTTGCCTCCATGGTGATTGCAGTCTTTGCTGCTGTTCTTCAAAAGCTTTTAAAAAATGCCATCGAGATAAAATCAGAAAATGACTTAACAGTGTGAGGTGAATAACATGGCGATTATCATCAATGTTGATGTAATGTTGGCAAAGAGGAAAATGAGCGTTACAGAACTTTCGGAGAGGGTCGGAATAACGATGGCCAATATTTCGATATTGAAAAATGGAAAGGCAAAAGCGATTCGAATATCTACTTTAGAGGCGATTTGTAAGGCTTTAGAATGTCAGCCTGGAGATATTTTAGAATACAAAATTGACGAAGACGCTCAAGCATAAAAAAGTTTGGTTAAACCATCGCGAAGGAAAGTAGGGTTTAATATGACAATTATTAGGGGAGGTACATCCATGGACATTAACAATCTGATTATTGAAAATATGGCTAACCCCCATGAGCTGGAGAGAATGTATAGAAAAGAACCCGAAGCTTTTAAAAAGTCATTCTCGCACGCCTGGGAACAAAACCCTGATTCGCAGGTTCTTGCCATTTGGTATGAAAGATTACATTTTAAGGAGACGGTACATACAGAAAAAACTTCCTTGTTTCAAAAAGATTTCCTATCCATGGGCATTTTAGCCATTTTGGCCGGGATAATTACAAGAATCCTTTTTCATTTTGTCGAACAGGAAGCAATAGCCCCTATTAATCTTGTGTTTGGTATACTTCCCTTAATTGCCATCTATTTTGCATTCAATAATTCACCGAAAAAAAAGGTTCTTTACACCCTGGCATCGTCATTCCTAATCTCCGTATTTTTTCTGAATTTGCTGCCACTTGAGCTGACAGACAGTATTATCCTGGCTTACATACACCTTCCCATTTTCCTATGGGTAGTAGTAGGTCTTGCATTTACAGGAAATGACTATGCCAGAGGCAGCATAAGATTAGCCTATCTTAAATTTAATGGGGAACTTTGCATACTTTACGCCAGCATGGCAATTAGCGGAATGCTGCTAACAGCATTAACGATGCAGTTATTTAAATTTGTCGGCATGGATATTTCTGAATTTTATTTTAAAAATGTTGTTCTATTTGGTGCTGCCGCGCTATCTATTGTGGCTACTTACCTGGTAACAAGGAACCTTAAACTTGCTAAAAATATAGCACCCTATATAGCCAAAATTTTCAGTCCTCTTGTAATGGCAACATTGTTGGTCTATCTGATAACGGTTATTGTGGTTGGAAAAAATCCATTCTTGGACCGTGATTTCCTCCTATCTTTCAACGGAATACTTCTTGCTGTATTGGCCGTCACCATATTTTCCATTACCGAAAGCAGCACAGACAAGAAAAAGAACATTTCTGATTATATAAATTTTTCCCTAATTGTTCTTGCACTTGTCATTGATAGTGTGGCTTTATCAGCCATAGTGTTCAGGCTTTCTTTTTATGGGATCACGCCCAACAGACTTGCTGTTTTAGGCGTAAACATACTTATCTGGGCCAATCTGATTTGGATTATGCTCTCCTATATGCGTTTTCTACAAAACAAAACAGGACCGTCAACCATCCAAGATGCCGTTACTAAGTATTTGCCGGTCTATGGGCTTTGGGCAGCTTTCGTTACATTTACTTTTCCTTTAATTTTTTAGTAGAATCAGATTTTACGTTTTAGCATATAAATTCACAAAGGCAGGAAAGTACAGGAAGCATGTGGAATAGAGTATTGTTTCGAATGTCAAGCTTCAAAGGCGTGTTTAGTTGTACGAGGGCTCGTTTTTTAAAATTAACAGGTAACCGATAGTTCAACAAATAATAGGGGCACATAAAAAAGAACTCTCGAAATTAGAGGGTTCTTTACATTTTGAAACCGGCAGGGTTGCATTACAACGGAACAGCGTAGGCAACAACGGGTTGGTCAATACCCTTCAGGTTATAAGTATGGGGTTCCAAATGCGGATAATCGCCTTTGATACTGTGATAGGCATCATCTGATATCAAGATTTCTCCGTTTTGGGCTGCGCCTTGAATTCGGGAAGCTTTATTGACAACAGACCCAATAATCGTAAAATCCTTATAAGCTGTGCCAAATTCACCGATAGAGGCCATACCTGTATGGATGCCAATCCCGATCTTGACCGGGGCGTCCACACCTGATATGGTTGAAAATTCGGATTGCATATCTCTGCAATTCCTTTGGATCTCTATGCCGGCCATGACAGCCTGATGGACATGATCGTGCCGCTCTAAGGGGAAATTAAATATAGAAAGCACCGCGTCACCGATCATTTTATTAATAATGCCGTCCCTCTTCCAAATGGCCGGCGCGCATTCGTCATAAAATTTGTCTAACAACCGTGCAATGTCTGCTGGATCGGCATGTTCAGATAGACGGGTATACCCCCTCAAGTCGGCGAACATGACGGTGGCCTGGATTTCGATCTGTTTGTTTTTCTTAACTTTCGTAAACATAGATTCACAAATCGTGCATAGATTTGGATGCATCCGGCTGGGCTTTATTCCCATAAGACGAAAAGGAAAAGATATTGGGCTGCGAATAAAGATTGGCACCTTCATCTGTTGCCAACATCCTTTGCAGTATACACTCTTGAAATCATCCATAATTTCCAACCTCTTCCCCAGAAATAATGCTTTTTAAATATACAATATTTTCCATATATACGCGATGGGTGATGCAACATCTTGAAGGACACCTCAAGGAATCTCATAAAGGCAAACCTGCATAGGACGGTCCAAAAACTTGCCGTTGCAGACAGTGATGAACCCTACCATAAGTAGCGTCGAGTTTTTTGGTAAAATGACAACGGAGGGATTATAGAAGGAAGTGGGGATGTGATTACATTGCGTCCAAAGCGTTTGGAGCCCTATACTCCAAGGCAAATACATGGTTCAGAAATGTTTCGGATACCTGAATGAAATGCAGCATTTTTACAATTGTATGATTCCAATCAAGGTTGTCATAACCATGGAAGGAGAGATTTTTTATGAATGTTGAAGAGGAGTGGATTCCAAAGATTAAAGATTGGGATTTAGCTTTTCGCATTTATCAAGTAGGGGATACCAAGGGATGGTGATTATAGGAAGTAGTAATAATCCGTTTCATGTTCGAAATGGGAGCGGGAATATCGAGTTTGAAAAGTACCAGTAAATGAAGAACGGGGAACTATGTAGCGACGGAGATCGGCTAGAACCACGGTTTTGATGTGACTAATGATGCCGGGAAATCAAAAAAGAACCTGGATAGTTTTATCAGGTTTTTCTTATTGCATATAAAAAGACACGATGATATAATCAAATTACGACTTTACCAAAATAAATGGTCGTAATTATGTTATCTTACAATTTAATTTTACCATGCAGGCGAACTCTTGTCAAATGTTTTTTCTTAATTTAATGGAGATAGGGGAGAGATGTTGAATGAGTACTTTGGTTCTCGGTTTTCAGGAAATGGAAAACACGCAGCTTTTGCTCGTTGGCGGAAAAGGGTTAAATTTAGGGAAATTATCAAAAATTGAAGGAATACAAGTACCAGAAGGATTTTGTGTTACAACGGTGGGATTTCAAAAAACCATCGAACAAAACGAAACGTATCATTCTTTGTTGGATCGACTAACCAAACTAAAAGTACAAGATCGAGATCAAATTGGTGAAATCAGCAGGGAGATTCGACAAATCATTATGGAAGTAGAAATTCCTTCCGATGTTGTGAAAGCAGTTACTCGCTATCTTTCCCAGTTTGGTGAGGAAAATGCTTATGCAGTGCGTTCTAGTGCGACTGCTGAAGATTTACCGCATGCCTCTTTTGCTGGCCAACAAGACACCTATTTAAATATCATCGGCAAAGAAGCAATCTTGCAGCATATCAGCAAATGTTGGGCTTCACTATTTACGGATCGCGCGGTAATTTACCGTATGCAAAACAGATTTGACCACAGCCAGGTTTATTTATCCGTTATCGTTCAAAGGATGGTTTTCCCACAGGCTTCAGGGATTTTATTTACCGCTGATCCGATTACTTCTAACCGAAAGCTCCTATCCATCGATGCCAGTTTTGGGCTTGGAGAAGCACTGGTCTCTGGCTTGGTATCTGCCGATTGTTATAAAGTACAGGAAGAGAAAATTGTCGATAAGATAATAGGAAGCAAAAAATTGGCTATCTATGGACTAAAAGAAGGTGGAACAGAGACACAGCATATCAATCCTGATCAGCAAAAGACTCAAACACTCACTGACCAACAAATTTTACAACTAGCACGCATAGGAAGACAGATCGAAGCTTATTTTGGTTGCCCACAAGATATCGAATGGTGTTTGGTTGATGATACCTTTTATATTGTCCAGAGTCGGCCGATCACTACTTTATACCCGATCCCTGAAGCGAATGATCAAGAAAATCACGTCTATCTATCCGTTGCTCATCAACAAATGATGACAGATCCAATAAAACCATTGGGATTGTCTTTTTACCTGTTAATTACTCCTGCACCTATGCGTAAAGCCGGTGGGAGGTTGTTTGTTGATGTTGCACCTAGACTGGCTACACCTGTCGGCCGGGAAACTTTATTAAATACGATGGGATCCGATCCGCTCATAAATGGCGCACTCATGACCATAATAGAGCGAGATTTTATAAAATTGTTACCAAATGATCAAACAGCACCGATTCCCAACAGAAGTAATACAGACATGCTGGTACAATTCGAGAACGATCCGACAATTGTTTCTGATTTAATTAAGCGTAGTCAAACATCGATAGAAGAGTTAAAACAAAACATCCAAGCGAAATCGGGATCGGATTTGTTTGATTTTATTCTGGAAGATATCCAGCAATTAAAGAAGATCTTATTTGACCCCCAAAGTTCGGCTGTGTTTATGGCTGCTATGAATGCCTCATCATGGATCAATGAGAAAATGAACGAGTGGTTAGGTGAAAAAAACGCAGCAGATACGCTTTCTCAATCTGTACCCAACAATATTACTTCGGAAATGGGTCTGGCGCTATTGGATGTCGCAGATGTGATTCGTCCATACCCTGAAGTCATTGATTATTTACAACATGTAAGCGATGATAATTTTTTGGATGAACTGGTTAAGTTTGAAGGTGGACAGGAAATCCAAGATGCTATCTATGCTTATCTCAGTAAGTACGGAATGCGATGTGCCGGAGAAATCGATATTTCTAAAACTCGTTGGAGTGAAAAACCGATTACACTCGTCCCGATGATTCTGGGTAACATCAAAAACTTTGAGCCTAATGCGAGCAATCAGAAGTTTGAGCAAGGGCGACAGGAAGCTTTGAAAAAAGAACAAGAGTTAATAGATCGATTGAAGCCATTACCGGATGGTGAACAAAAAGCCAAAGAAACAAAACGAATGATCGACCTAATCCGGAATTTCATCGGTTATCGGGAATATCCAAAATACGGCATGGTTAATCGCTACTTCGTTTATAAGCAGGCTTTACTGAAAGAAGCCGAACAACTCGTTCAAGCAGGCGTTTTTCATGAAAAAGAAGATATATATGATCTCACTTTTGAAGAACTTCACGAAGTCGTACGCACCAAAAAAGTGGATTACCAGATCATCATCAAACGAAAAGACGAGTACAAATTATATGAAAAACTAACTCCACCACGTGTTATCACGTCTGATGGTGAAATCATTACAGGTGAGTACAAACGAGAAAATCTCCCAGCCGAATCTATTGTAGGTCTACCTGTTTCTTCCGGAGTTATAGAGGGACGAGCACGTGTAATCTTGAACATGGAAGATGCTAATCTAGAAGATGGAGATATATTAGTCACATCCTTTACTGACCCTGGCTGGACACCATTGTTTATATCCATAAAAGGCCTAGTCACCGAAGTTGGTGGTCTGATGACTCATGGAGCAGTTATCGCACGTGAATATGGCTTGCCAGCAGTTGTCGGTGTGGAAAATGCTACCAAACTGATAAAAGATGGGCAACGAATTCGCGTGCATGGAACCGAAGGTTATATCGAAATATTGTAGGTAATAAAAGCAAATAAAAGAGCAAACAACACAACACCCAAATCAAAATCATTTGATTTGGGTGTTGTTTATTTATGAGAACTGGGGTTCCAGTGAAAGCAATTAGTTTGTTAACGCGTACACAAGCAAACAATAACCCCAACGAAAAACAAATCTTTTGAAGAGAATTAATTTATTTTTTATTTTTTCTTAAACTAAAAACTGATGGGGGGGGGGGAATTGGTTTTATAATCAAAACAAAAGGGGATTTTGGAAAAACAGGAAAAGAAGAAAAATTTAATTTTTAAGAATTCAATATATACATATTCACAAAACCCGTATTTTATACATATGTCTATAAATCGAAATAATCCCTCCCAATATGTTGTCGGACGACACAAACATTATCCCATAAAAGACACAAACATTGTCCTATTCTTGTCCTATTCTTTAGCTGGCTCCTCTGCGGCTGTTGTGTTGTTGTTTTTTTATTCTTAAAACCAATTCAATAGGTGTTATTATTTATGCAAACATGCGGCCACGGCCTATTGCATCCAATTACAATAGGCGTGTTTATAAGCTTTGGCTGCTGTTGTTTTTTTATTCTTAAACCAATAGATCTCAATATTGTCTTTTATTAAATCATCAGGAAAATGATAAAACACACAAGGAACAGTAAATATCTCTTTGGGTAAATTAGTTAATATATTTCTGTTAACTTTTATTTTCTCAATATTGGAATTAACATACCGCAATATATCAAAAAAACTTGTTAATGCAATCATAACAATAAAATGGTTTACTATCCACTTTAAAGCAGCCGTAAAATTGCAGTTTTTGAGGCTAGCTTTTTGTAAGTATTTTATTGAATAATCAAGTAATTTATGAATCTCATTTGTGAAAATATGCACAAGAATATCAAATTTTTTCAGCTTATTCTTTCCTGCCGGTCCCATTTCTCTTTGAACTAAATCAATATCTAATAAGGACCTTTTCCAATTCAAAAGTGTTACAGCATAAATGCATGTATCATTACTTTTTCCTTTGTCAGTTACTACCCTCTCAATACATTTTTGGTGCTTTACTATCACTCTATGTATCAGATATTTTTCTACACTTTTTACGGTTTGCCTTATAGATTCGTAAATCTCATCGTGTAAATTTTGAGTATTATTTAAATCGGATTTAATGGGGCGAAATTGTAATAAAGAAACTTGTTTATTCGCAAATGGATTTACTCCCCTACTCACTTCTAAAAACATGCTACGTATATTTTTATTATCAAGCAATATATTATTTGTTATATACATGTGAGCGATTCGATTATTTTCATCTATTTTTAAATTCACCCATTCTTTTAATTCAGCCCCACTAATATCTTGTTTAAATATCCAATTATTAAAATGATTTAATTTGATATTTGAAATTAATCCCCCGCATTTACATATGAAACCACTTTCTTGTTGACTTAAGGATGGTTCAAATAAAATAGAATCTCCACAAGATTGACAGGTGTTCATTAATGGACTCATATGATATGGACAATAATAAAATAATTTTATTTGGTGTAATAAACTATGGTATCCATATCTAAGACACTCGCTACAATAATGCAATTTGTTTCGCACCAGCATTGATTTCTCGATATTTTTTGGTAAAAATTTTGTCATCTCTTCAATTGAGTTTTGAGTATGACTATACAAGCAAATACCAAATGTATTTGTAATATGATTATTATTCAGTATCCCAAAATTTAATAAATCTTTAGTTTGAGTAGGATAGCCCAGATATGTTAATAGCTGTTTAGTATTTACTTTATTCACATACTTTGCTTTTTCAAGGATAGACCATACTGATTCATAACGTGATATCCAATTTTCATTCCAGGTAATAAACATGACTATCATCCTTCTCAGATTAAGAAATCCCCTGAATTTTTTTTAATATTTCTCTATATTTGAATAATCTCGGTTCAAGTATTTCAGCTGATCTATATCTACCCATATTCTTATAGCGTTCAATTTCAATTTCCATCTTTGATATCTGATCCAAATAATAATGTAAGAACGAAGAATCAACATAGAAACTCTGGCATTTATGATGAATGCAAGGCATTTCTATAAGTTGATGAATGTATTGACAATGTGATTGAGAAGGTCTAACGCAATATCCATGTTCCATCTTAAGTGACTCGTGGTTACGTCTTAACCATTCTTGATTTATCCCCTGTTCGTCGGCCATATTTTCAAGAAAGGTAGTGATTGTTTCCCCTGTTAATGGGTTTAAACGCAATCCATACATTTCTTTAGTCTCTTCCCACTTTTTATCTAAATCACGATCTTTAATTTGGGCACAGATCATGGCTAAGTATGGTGTTACTGTAGCAAATAGTTTTTGAACTTCAGGAACACTTTTGCCTGAAGCCAGTTGATTTATACCAAATCTATTTCTGAAAGCCCTGGAATTAAAATGTGCTGAATTGCCCATTTCGTCTTTAATATTGTTGTCCTTAGAAAAATTGTTGAGTTGCCTGTAAAAAGATATATATAAATATGGTTTCCCTGGTGCTTTGCCAGAGGTCTTCAGAAATAATAAATTCCTGGGGTTCATTTCCACCGGAAATCGAGTTTTTATAATTTTACGTTGATGCTTAATTATTTCTGCTATATCATTAGAAACTGGAATACTATGATTTTTCACAATTCTTTTGGTCACTTTTACACGAAAGCCTTCACTTGTTTCATGTAAACAATCTAGATCAAGTGTTAAAACATCATTCAAATTTAATCCTGTTGATTCTAGGATCAATAAGATAGGTATGTAATGAGGTATCATTTTATCTAGATTATCAATTACTTGTGCCCATATAAAATCTGTAATGATCTCATATTCTTCTATTTTTTTATTTTTAACAATTGGCCTGTCCTCTTGATAAATTAAGTTTCTAATTCCTTTTAGAGGAGCCTCTTCCCATTCGTATCTTTGTATGTAAGTCAAAAAGGTTTCCAAAATACCAATCATTCTCCATAAGTAATAGTCTGAAGAGGGTTTTCCCTTATATTTTGTGTCATTACCACCTAATTTACTTTCCTTTAGAAATATGTAATATTCCTCAATATCACCTCTTTCAAGGTTTTTCAAATGATTAAGTTCCGGATATTTCAAACAAAAAAATTCGAAAAATTTCCTTAGATGAAATACATCATTCCTTGCTGTTTGCCACGAAATAGAATTTTTTGTAAATAAACGATCTATAACATATTTTTTTAGGAGAGGCCTTAACTGAATGTCTATATTTTTAAATGTTAAATGAAAATCATTCCGTGTGTAAATATATGTAATACCTAAAACTCTCACATCCCATGTGTCTTTATTCAATTCTTCATTACCTTCGGCAGTAATTAGTTTATTATTTCCAGCATACTTATTTTCAGTGGCCATAATTTTATTTCTTTTCATATCTGTGACTTCCTTATCTCAAACTTAGATTTATAAAATCATTATCTCCAAGAAATTGATAACTTATAATTTAATAACCTAATCATAATAGAAATAACCGATTGCAGCAGCAACCGATTTAAGTATAATATCTATTTGATGTGTCTTAATTTATTATTTAATAATTATTTTTTCACAATTTTTTAAATCTATCGCACTCGGAACCGGTTTATATAATTCATCATAAAGTTAGAAATTTTGCTATCATCATTATTCAGCGCTAAAGATAAAGGATGTTGTGAGATTTCCGTACTATTTTTCCTTTTCGTCTTAGTTGAAGCATATGGACACTTTAAATTGATATTTTTCCAATGTATATCATCGTTCTTATTTCTCCAACTATAAAATTTAAATAATTTGGAGTATGGAATAATGATTAAGGGTTCGACTTTAGGGGCTTGATCCATTTCTATATTATTAGGAGTTCTATGTTGTGTGGAATATTGTTTTGCAAAGTACATCCATTTTGTAAAATGGCCTATCAAGAGCTCGCTACTATATTTCATTATAAGCCATCGTATTCCAGCAATCTGATTAACATTAATTACTTTAAATTCCGAAATATAACTTAATACTAAATCCAAAAGCCTATCCTCAATTAATTTTATGGGGAATTGTAGGACTTTTATATTTTGTTTAGAATATGCACCAATTGTTCTCTCAGTAAATACTCGGTCTGATTTGAAGAGTGAATGTTTCCAAAACACATAAGCATATGCATAGGGGCATATTTCAGGTATATCCTCCCCTTCCGACTTTGAAAGGCTTATAAATTTAGTTATACATGATCGATGCGTTGATAATATTCTCTTCCTTAAATTTTTATCGATTGCTTTAAATGTTTGTCTAACCGACTCGTATAAATCATCGCAGAGAATAAAATTATCATCCCCTCCATAAAGGATTTTTGCCTGATCAACTAAATCATTGCACTGCTCTTTCTTCAACTTTAAATTATGTATGTATGGAGCCATTTTCGAGAAGTTAAGATGATAGTTATCTTTTAAATCTGCCTCACATCCAAGTGATATTAATATACAACTGAGTATATCTTTTAAATCTCTTGCTGTTTCGAAATTTATAAAATAATTTATTTTGTCAATGTTCTTCACACCTAACCAGGGAAGTAAATTCAAATGGTAGTCAGTGAATTTCCAGCAGGTTATATCACGATTTAAATTCATATGTTGCAAATTACATTCGCAATTCTTTTTTTTCTCTAAAAGAAATGCAAATTGTAATTGCTTTTCACAATTAATACATATTGATTGCAAGAGCTTTTCATGAATTGGGCAGTAGTTTATTAATTTGAATTGATGTAGAAGGCTGTGAAACCCATCCCGAAGACAATCATTACACCAACGCAAATTATTATCAAAATAATTATTTCTGTGCCCTTCTGGGAGCCAAGACATAATATTCATCATGTATTGCTGATTTTCTTTTATCAAGTCATATCCGAATGATTTGGTTATAACATTAGCATCTAAACCACCAAGCAATAGCAAAGAACGGTTAGACAGACCAATCATTTGTTTTCCCTTTAAATTATCACGACAAAGTTTAAAGAAAGCATCTCTTGCTTCAATTCGATTACTTGCCATCAATTTATTAAGTATTGACCACATAGATTCATAAGGTTGAGTCCATTCATTGTTCCAACATATTACACTCATGTAATCTTTGTTCCTAATAAGTCCATCAATATTTCTGACTCCAAATATCCAGACTTCTTCACAGCAATATTCCAGTGTGATACTGTTGGCCAGTAGACGCCTTCACCTAGTGCCCCATGATGCTTCATTATGTTCTCAATTGCATTTGCGATATATTGCATCGGTATGTCAAATTTCTTTGACAACCCATTTTCAAGACGCAAATTAAGAAAAGCATTGTATAAATCATTACAAAAGCCGCTAAACCTCTCTCCTCGCTCGAACGCTTCAGGATAGAAAAACTTTGTGTATGAACATTTCGAGTTATCTGGAAATTCTGCAGTATCATAGCCATGAAGACATGCTTTGATTTCGTTTGCAGATGTCATACCTCGATATTGATGTTCGTTCACCATGAAACGACCAATAATTTGAGCTTTTTGCTGAAAAGCAAAACTGCTTCGCAATTGTTGAAGGGCTAATTGCCCTACAGATATGACAGTCATACTTATTTCCGCATTGTCTACACGATTATAAATGTCCATAAGCCAGTCATAATGTAGGCTAGATAATCTGTCCGCCTCATCCAGAAAAAGAACAACCCTTCTTTGTCCAGACCGTTCCCCCCTTTCAATAAATAGATTGACTATACGTTCCCTTTTTTCAGTTGCTTTACCATTCGACGCAAATGCATGGTTAAAGTCAGTAAGTAATTCCTTAAAGAAGACGTCTTCATTTGGTTTTGTATGTCTATTACATACTGCAGAGAAAATAGGTATATCTGCTCCTAATAAAGATGGAAGAACATTAAGAAGATACTTTAACGCTCTTGTTTTCCCAATTCTCGGTCTGCCATAGATGATTCCCCCAGGAGATCGATCCTCAATCATGCTTTTTACTTTTTGAAACATCTTTGTTATTTCACTGGTAGGAATAATGTATTGACCCGTTGATATAGGATGACAAGAAGAGGGTGTAATAGGATTTATTAATTTATGAATATCTATAGGTTGAAACTCTAAATCCTCCTTTTTAGGTCTAATCATATGTTTCATCTCTCCTATTCTAAAAAGAAATTGTTTTAAACTGTTCTAACAATACAAGCGAATCGTCTACTTCCTCCATAATACTTTGATTATATTGCTCGATCATTACATGATGTCTCTCTTTTTCCACTTCTTTCTCAAGTTTGTTTTTAGCCTGTTGTACAATTGCATATTTGTTAGCACTTCTTTTATTATTTTGAGAATCCATTACCAGAAACTCTTGATATATTGAGACTGGACAATCATGCTCAGTGAAGTGAATTATTTTTAGTCTTTTTAGTTTCATGATTTCCTTTCTCATTTTTATAGAGTGGGGAACAACCCCCCACCTTCCAGTAGCAACTAACATGCCAAACTCACTACCATCTGGAAGGTAAGCTTTAAGAAATCTGATATCATCAACACAAACATGTAATTCTAACTTTGTACCGATTAAATCAGCTGCATGAGATAAAATTTCGTTTCTATATTCTACTCCTTCATAATAGATGTGAGGTCGTTTGCCGCTTTCAATATTGCCACTTATTTTTCTGGAAGTATTTATTTGCAAGAAAGATAACTCCGATCGGAGATTTTCAGACATTACTTTTGGTAGCATTCCCCGTTCTAATCTTTGTTCCATTGCTTGTAATGGACTCAAATTATCAAGACCATAATGTGGCATTCCATTGTAATTTGAAATTAACACATCACTAAGTTGTTCCAAATGCTCAAGGCTTATGTAAAATTGTATTGCTTTTTTGTCGGGTTCATTTCTTCGTGGATCTTTAAAATGACTCCCAGTTGTACTAGGCGAACGATGAAATCCATTTTCCTCTAGTGTTTGAAAAAAACGTTCAATATAAGGTCTTCTCATCGGTTTAGCCACGGGTCCAGGATTTGTGTTACATCGGATTAGGTTATGCATTCTATCCTTTACTAATTTTGAAAGATTGGACTTTGCATTGTCTAAACTGCATGCTTCCCAAGTGGCCCATTCCGCCTCCTTGAATACCTCTGACGGATAACCACCAGTATCGTGATATGTTAAGCCCGGTATCGTTAGATTCAATTTCGTTTTTGGAACAATTGCATTGCGAGCACATATCATTACATCAGCTGCTGTATATTCCTTATTTAAGCTGATGTATTTACCCAATACGTTTCGTGTAGCAACATCCAGAAAAGCTAAGATCCATACTCTCTCAGTAACTGTCCAAATAACATCACCAGCTAATGTTTGAAGTTTAATTGCAAAAACTGCATCTATTCGGTGTCCATCAAATTGTACAATTTGGTAAGGTCTTATGATTTGTGGTTCGTTCTGTTCACCAATTCCTGAGTTTTGTGCTTTTTGAGCAGAATCTGTACCGTATCGCTCAGATGCTTTGCCGAAATGAGTATCCCTCACCTTTTTCAAATACCTTTGTAATGAGCGGTATCCTTGATCCTCTGTATTAAAGGGATATTCATTCATTGCGATTGCCTGTTCTTTGCAAGAATTAATAAAATGCCTGTATATGTTCTTTGGTCTCATAACAGGATCCCTGGCTTCTTTATTAAGTCGGCCAAGATAAAGACTCACAATCTTTTCCTCTATATTAGGATATTTCTTTAATAATAAAGTGAACTCCCCCGTCTTTGCTTTATTATTCAGACCTTTATTGGACTTTAATTTTGTGTACTCTTTAATTTTTTTCTGAGGAATAAGCGCTCTAAACCCCCAAATTACACCATTTGGGTTTAAAGCAAGACATCTATGCACTAACCTTCTTAAATTCCTTGGTTCAATACCTGTTATTTCATGAATTTCTTTTTGAGTGAGTGCGTTTTCAAAGTATAATTTCATTGCTTTTTTTCTTAGATCAAAGATTTTACGATCAAATCCATTCAAACATAGAGTATCGACAGATGGCCATAGGTCTATATGCAACTGCTCAGGTAAAATATTCGGGTTTTCTATTAGCTTTTGTCTCGACATGTCCAAACCTCCGTATTGTTTCCTAGCGTCACTGTTTCAATATTTGATTTAACATTACCATGATAAATATGCCAGAAGATCAATTCGTGAATTTGATAAACGTTGAGTTCTGGTAACCATTGAGCAATAGTAAAAAAAGATGTTGGTTGATCCGTTAGATATTTAATAAATTGCTCCGAAAAGGATAATGTTGCAATATTGGTGTCTTTGACAAACGACAAGATGCGTTTTTTGTTATCGAGAAGAATGCGATTCTTACGAATATCCTGTTCGGTCTTAATACTGTGTTTGACTCCTTGCTCTGCACACCATTCTTTTTGAACTTCGATTTGTTCTACATTCCTTTCATAATTCTTATGCCCAGGCTTAAGTTCATTAGAGTACTTAACTTCTATAAACTCTTCACCAGTAAGCCGGTGATGCAACCACATATCGAAAATCGTTCCTTTCAACTTCCCACCAATCACAAAATTTACTTTGCATGGTTGTTCACAATAATCAATGATTTCAGGATCAGTTTCAATTAGTATCCAATTATCATATTCTAAATTACTGTATGAAGAAACGATACGATCATATTTGAAACTTATACCTTCCCAATAATTACTGCCGTAATGCTTGTTACGTGGAAGTCTGATTGGATTATACATTGTCATCACCTATTAGTTTTCTTCTCCATAAATTTAGAATTATAAACATATACAAAAAAATTAACTGCCTCATTAGTGTAGTCTATCAATCTATTAATCTGTCAATAATGATATTTAGAAACAAATAGGAGGAGATAGACCTATGGAACACACAATTTACATTCAGATAGGCAATAAAATACGAGCTTTACGAAAAGCCCAAGGACTTACACAAGGTGACATTGGGAAAATCATCGGGCTTTCAAGAGCCTCAGTTACTAATATTGAAAAAGGACGCCATAAAGTTCAGTTACATGTTTTATATGACATATCACAAGCACTTCACACGGACCTTATTGAGATCATTTCTTGAAATTAACGATTTGTAGGGTATTACTAATTAACTCAGATGAACTACTAAACTAATTTCTATTCTTAATAGATTTGGATTGTTGAGATAATTGTTCTTTAATATTTTTTATTGCTTCAAAATATCCTTGGATATACTCTTCGCTGACGATTTTTGGTTCATCAATGGATGTCGCAACTTCTATTTCATTTAAATCAAATAGCATGATTTCAGTTAGATCAGACTGGCGATACAATATTGGAACTTGCCATTCTCCGTACAAAGCTACATTTTCAAACCAGTTATTTTTAATCATTAATGAGTTTGAAAACAATTTATTACGGAATTTTAAACCATGTGAAGTGACAGTAGCCAAACCAAATTGAATTTTATTTAACATCAAGTTAAACAAACCTCCATTTATTGAAATTATTTTAATGAAATAATGTTAATTCCATCTGTTTATTTCATGTTTCTGAAATATTAGTATTAACTCTTGAAGATTATCTTGATAGGTGTTTAATAAATGGCTTTCCCTACTATCCTGTAGAGCAGACACTTCTGTACTAGTAGCGACTTCGATGGATTGTAAATCAAATAGTAGTACTTCATTATGAATTTGTGAATGAAATAATATAGGGATCTCCCATGCACCATAAATGGATGCATGCTCAAACCAGCCGCATCGTATCATTGCTTCGTTCGTGTAGGAGCGTTCTTCAAATAAAAGCCCTTCAGGTGTTATTTGGGCCAAACCAAATTGAAGTTTTGATTCATTGTTTTTTTTCATGTTTTATCCCTCCTTTACTACATGTATAACCAAATAATTTAATATTAATACTTATATGTATCAAAATAAAAATATGATATTTAACAGTCGGTGTCCCCCTGCAATTCCATTGTTTACACTGACATTAGAGGTGTAATCATGGAAAACCAAATTCTCAAATTAGTAGGCCATCGAATTAGGGACATTAGAAAACAAAAAGGTCTCACTCAAGAACAATTGGGTGAATTGGCAGGTTTTCATTTTTCATATATTGGTGGTATTGAACGTGCGGAGAAAAATGTTTCGTTACTGAACCTTCAAAAAATAGCTAATTCTCTCCAAGTCCAGACACACGAATTGTTTTTGTTTGAAAAGAACCTTCGTTCTTCTAAAGGCGAAAAAGAGATCTTAATGAATCAAATTAATGAGCTGCTTTGGCCGTTAGATAAGAAAGACATAAAAAAAGTGAAATGGTTTATTACTGAGATAATTGAAGAAAATTAGTCGAAAACGTAAAAGGAAAAGACAGACACCTAGAGAAAATAAGGTGTCTGTCTTTCCCTTTCATAAATCAGATGTTTTGTTAAACCATTTAATTATACGAAACATGACGATACATTAAGTCGTTAAATATTTGCGTAGACAACCAGTCCGCTCCATGCTAGAATAAATCTAAATCCAGAAGCACTGGTACAAAGAAAGGCCTGAATGGAAGCATCCTCAGGCCTTTTTCGTTTTTCTATGTCTTGATCATTCCCCACAGATGAGTAAACTCTGCTTTGAGTACATGGGCTATTCCTATCCTTCCCTCCCCTCCATCCCATCATAGGAATCGATTGTATTTAATTTAAAGCGTTGCGCCTCCACTTGTAATACAGTACCTTATACAAAGCGGTTCTCGAATTATCCGAAAATAGTCAGTTTGACGGGCACATTTCTTTTCATCGATTCCCGAAGTGCTGCTGATACCAGCTCCAATTCTTGCTCGTCGAGCTCGGGCTGTTTTTAGCCTTGGTCGCCTGTAGTTGTTTAATAGATTGCTCATGATGCTGTGGGAGCATCAAAAGGCTTGACTCCCACAAACCATTGCCTTTCAGTTTCTTGCTCTTAATAATGTCCTCCAATTTTTTGCGATCTCTCCATTGCCTGGCCAGAAGTTGTAAGTGAAGATGCCATCACTATGGCTGTACTGCCAAACCGATCCTTTATTTTATCGGTGACTTTTCGAGTGCTCTGGGCTTTACCTGCCACAAAGATTGCTAAGCATCACTTGAACACGACGTAACAGCATTTTGTCCCAGTATCGATAAAATAGTACCTCAGCTGCTTCAAAAACTGAATTCGTGCTACGTGTCGGGTCAGAAATTTTCATCTGGCGCAAAAAGCTAGTTGGCTCCTCGTAGGAGGTGGAAAAAATCTATCTCTGATTCAATTTAAATAAGCTGTAGCGTGATTATAATATCGAAAAGCACTTTATTAAGATTTTAATTAATAGATATCAGACAGCTTTCTAATTTTCATTATATACTAGGATTCTAACCAATAAAATTTGATCGTTCTTTCATAAAATCGCTTAAAATATAATCATACATCATGCTAAATAACAGTTACTAGATCCACTCGTTGGAGTCCCTAGGATAAAGCAGAATATGAATCATGATATATCGGTAAGTGATGCCAAATTATTTAGATATATAGGAGGTTTAGTATGATTGAAATTACAGGTAATGATATAAAAGAATTAAACGATACAGATCTTAGATCACTTGTTGGCCTTCTTTGCGAAGCAGAGTTGCGTTCTGCAGGTTTACCTGTCGCTGGGGTTACTTGGGGTGGCCATCAAAATGCAAGTGATGGTGGGCTTGATGTGCGTGTTGAGATAACTGCTGCTTTACATAATGACAGTTTTATACCAAGGTCAGGTACAGGATTTCAAGTGAAAAAACCTGATATGCCACGTTCTGAAATTATCTCTGAAATGCGTCCAGAAGGTGAACTTAGACAAGTAATTAAAGATTTAGCAGATACCGATGGAGCCTATATTATTGTTAGTAGTCAAGGATCAACATCGGACTTATCATTAAGAAATAGAAAAGCAGCGATGCAGCATGCAGTATCTGATTACGCAAATTCTTCACGAATCAAGCTTGATTTCTACGACCGTGAACGAGTGGCTGGGTGGGTTCGTACACATCCCGCACTTGTTCTATGGGTAAGAGAAAAAATCGGACGACCAATTCATGGATGGAAAACATACGACAATTGGGCTAACTGTCCCGGAGGTATTGAAGAAGAGTACATTACTGATGCACATGTTCGATTATATAATGCCACAAATACAAATCCAGAAGGTATCTCCATAGTAGATGGTATAAATGAACTTAAAAATATACTTATCCGGCCAGGGTCCTCGGTTCGTTTAGTTGGGTTGTCTGGAGTGGGTAAAACTCGACTGATACAAGCTTTGTTTGATGAACGAATCTGTGAAAAGCCATTAAATCGATCTCAAGTATTTTACTCTGACAGTAGTGACAGTCCCTTTCCAGACCCAAGAAATTTTGCTGAGAGATTAATTGCCCTACAAAACCCAATTGTACTTGTTATTGATAATTGTCCACCAGATTTGCATAGACGATTAACCTCCATATGTTCAGCGGCAGGAAGTCTAATTAGTTTGATTACAATTGAGTATGACGTCAGAGAAGATCAACCTGAAGAAACAGAAGTATATCATCTTGAACCAGCTTCAGTTGAATTAATTGAAAAGGTTATGCTTGCACGATTTGGTCACATTAGCCAAGTAAGCGTACGTACAATAGCTGAATTCTCCGGTGGAAATGCACGTATTGCTATCACCCTAGCAAGAACTATTGAAAGAGGAGAGGATATTTCCAGGCTAAGAGACCAAGAATTATTTGAAAGATTATTTTTTCAACGAAATATACCAGACAGTAAATTACAAAAAGCAGCAGAAGTTTGTTCCCTTGTGTATTCATTCGATTGCAGAACTGGAGAAGACGAAAATACTGAACTTACGCTCTTGGGATCCTTATTAGAAATGAGTGTTCGAGAACTTTACGAAAATATTAGTGAATTGAAACGTCGTGATCTTGTACAACAAAGAAGTAATTGGAGAGCTGTTTTACCTCACGCAGTTGCTAACCGTCTTGCCGCAAGAGCATTGGAAAACATCCCGAATAGCGATATCACTAAAATTTTTCTAAGTGGAGGTTCTGAGAGGTTGTTAACTTCCTTCTCTAGACGACTAGGTTACCTTCATAATTGTGCTGCTGCAAAAGAAATTGTACGCGATTGGCTGTCTGATACAGGCATTTTACGAGATATTAGAAATTTAGATGAACTTGGTATTAACTTGTTTAGAAATATCGCTCCGGTGGATCCTGCGTTAATCCTCTTTACTATTGAGAATGTTGTTAATCAAAAAGACGATGAATATTTTTTCACTCGAAAAAATAATCATTTTAGATATTTCACACGACTTCTTAGATCTATAGCATATGATCAAGAATTATTCGAGAGATCTACCCATCTTCTGTGCCAATTTGCATTGTCGGAAAATTCAAATGAAAACACTGATTCAATAAGAAGTTTATTAAATTCGCTTTTTTATATCTATTTATCCGGTACTCACGCTACTCCTGTACAAAGATTAAATCTTATTTCTAGATTAATAGAATCTGAATCTGAAGTTCGAGTAAACTTGGGCGTTTCATTGTTAAGTGCGGCATTAGAGTCTTGGCATTTTAGTTCTCCATACAATTTTGAATTTGGTGCTCACGCAAGAGATTTTGGGTATTCACCGAAAAATAAAGAAGATATAAAGGAATGGTATAAATTATTTCTTGATTACGTCGTAACAGTGGCCGTTTCTGAAAATCCTGCTTCAATTAAACTTATGAGTCTTTTGGCTAAGAAGTTCCGAGGTCTATGGACAAGGGCTGCCATGTATGATGAATTGGAGACTGCTGTAAGAACCATTTCGGCAAAGGTTAGTTGGAGTGAGGGATGGGTTACTGTTAAGAGTACTAAACGGTATGATGGAAAGAATATGAAACTGGATATAATATCTAGATTGGATAAATTAGCCGACCTTTTAGAGCCGATTAATCTTTTAGATCAAATCAAATTATACACTCTATCTGGGACTAGAACTACACTTGACTTGGTCGATACAGTTGATGATGAGAACGCAAGCGATATTTATGCACTGGTAGAAGAAAAAACTCGTTCATTTGGACGCAAAATTAGAACACAAATGAATATTTTTAACGAGCTATTACCCGAGCTTTTAAGTAATGATGGCATAAGGATATTTGATTTCGGACAAGGTTTAGCAGAAGGAAATGATGATCCAAGAGATATTTGGGATGATATCTTGGGTCAATTATTGTTAATTGATGAATCTAGACGTAATTACCAGTTACTTAGAGGTTTTTTAAATACACTTTCTAAAACAAATACTACTCTGTCCGAGGCTTTGTTAGACGAAGCTATTACTAATAAGGTTTTATCTGTTGCATTTCCGTTTATCCAAACCAGCGTAGACATCACCCAAAAAGGGGTATCCCGGCTTATGCAATCACTTGAACTTGGGGACGCACCAATTTGGCAATATGGAAATTTAGCCTACGGGAAAACACATGAAACAATTGATGATATCGATATTTGTGAATTGTTGAGAAAAATATCTTCCCAGAGTGAAGGTATAGATGTTGCTATTGATATTCTTCAAATGAGACTTCATGGAAAGACAAAAAATGATGTTAGCGAATTAATTGCTACATTAGGACAAGAATTACTCGTCCACTATACATTTTCTCGTAAGAACGCTTTGCGAAAGGACTATACACTAGCAAACATTATCGACTGTTGTTTCGATAACGAAGCCGGGACCGAAAACGCTCGCATAGTTCTTACGAAAATTGCGATAGCATTGGAAAATTATGATATTTCCACTACAGATTATGATCAAAGTTTATATTCACTAGCTTCTTCAAATGCATTAGTCTTCATGGATGTTTTCCTTGGCAAAAGCGATCATCTAAATTATCGGATAGCCCAATTGTTCTCAGAGGATATTGCAACGCAACGTAATCCGATATTAGCTATTAAAGATGAAGTTATCCTAAGATGGTGTAATGTTGATCCTACCACAAGGTATCCAGTAGCCGTGTCAGTTATTGTACCATATAGAAATTTTGGCACTGGTCTGCAGTGGACCCCACTTGCAATGAATTTAATTGATAACTCCTCTGATCCAATTCTCATTTTAAACAAGTTAAAGTCAACCTTTAGGCCAACGTCATGGAGTGGGTCACGGTCAGAGATACTACAGACCCGATTACCGTTGTTGTTAGAACTTCAAAACCATGAAGATCCTATTATTAGGGATTGGGCTATACAGGAAGAAAGGATATTTGTTGAGGAAATTCGTTTAGAACGTGAGTGGGAGTTGAAACATGAAAGGGAGCGAAATGAACGATTTGAATAGTGGTTGAAAGCCACCCACTTATTTCTCTTAATAAATTAAGCCAGATGGAGGTTTTCCGTCTGGCCTCTTCATGATTATGTTTGCCACACATCTGCTTTTACCGGTTATATATGTTAGTTACAAGACCATCAGCGAAGCTGAAATAATAATTACACTTTCTTATTCGCACTCAACCCCATTTTTATCCCTGTATAAACTTAGTGCTGTAACCTGGACCACCTTCATACAATGGTGCAAAAAGAAGTCATCACCCCGTCGGACGTTTATCCAGGTACGTAATTTATATGATCATTTATTTAAACTTTAAATTTGTACTCATCTCATTAAGGATTTTTTTTACCTTATTTTCAGTTACAGCATCGGAATCACTAATTGAAGGCAATTTTTCTATTGTATAATCAATGAAATTATTTGAAATGTATTTTTTACATCAACTGGCAGAGAACGTGATACTTTAATTACATTATCGATGGATTGACCACATTCTTTAAAGCTCTTAATATTAGTCGCTTTATGAAACCTTTTAATTTTGCTAATTATTATTTTCTCATCTTGAGATAAGAAATTATGTTTCATTAAATTAGGTTTCTATGTTTATCTTAGGATGAATTGTGAAGAGTAGTTTTCTTGAGAAATCTTTGTAGTGTTTATAACTCTTATCATAATCATTAAGATATCTTGCCTTAGTTCCAATTATTTCAACATGTCTACAAGTTGAAGAAATCCATTTGTTAAGATCCTCTAGCACAATTATTTCTTGAAAGAATCCAGAACTGAGTATTAAAGTATCAGTATCAGGTGCTTCAATTAATCTTTTCAAATTTGATTTAAAATAACTCTTTGATTTCTCAGTTCTAACCGTTATCTCAATGCCCAATTTAGAAATTCCTCCTATTAATTAAATCCAAATGCAAGGTAAATCCCACTTAGGACTTAAGTGTCACCTCAATCATTGTTATTGGCAGGTCACTGAAAAATAGTGGGCTGTGTCTTGCGCTTGCAGGATCTCTTTTGGGTTAATTGTATCGTCCTATGTATTAAGATCAAACCGCAATAGTTTGAAATGGCATGAGAGATTCTCAGTGAAAGGAACCCAAGGCAGTTTTTCAATGTTTTCTGAATCATAATCGGTTTGCTCATTCTGTTCCCACTTCATCAGCTTCACTCACGACCTTTCCATCACCTAGCTTTGGCATTCTAATCATTAATCGTTCGGTAATCGTTCGGTGTAAAACTCGTTTGGAATATCAATCATAATTGGGTTCATTAACATCCCCCTTTGGTTTATTCCTATCATACAAAATAATCCATAATAGTTTTGGGAACGAGTAGGCCGTCTCCCCCGATATTTACGCCGTCGCGAACAACCGAGATCCGGAACGCGTTTCCTGTCAGTCCCATTACCATCGGCAGCGTCGGTCGTTGCTCCGTATACCCGAGCATGCGATACATTGCCCATCCCACTGAAGTCCAAGACCCTGCCTCTACTTTTGCGTCCAGTCCGAAGTTGGTAATTGTTACAACCCTTGATGATGAGATTCACAGATTTTTCAGTTCTTTTCGCTTGTACCTGTTGTAATGGAGTAATTTTTCCGCTTTCAAACGGATTACGTAACCATCCTACAACGTCCACCAGGTCCTTAATTGCTCTTTCTGACTCTCTACAAGAAAAGTGAAATACTGTTTTAACGCATAACAGTGCAGCCGATCAGTGGCCGGCTGCCTTCATGTTTCATTCAACTATCGTGTCCCGTTAGCTCAATAGTTTTCTATAAAATCATTATTGGATTACATTATTATTTTCATCAAATAAAGTTAATTCAGCTTGGAAAGTTTCTTTTAAACCACTTGGTAGTTTCTCGTACTTCACGAACATTTCGTCCTTAGAAACATCTGTTGTAAAACCAAATTCTTCATGTGTTAGTTTGACTGACAAATGGTCCATTTTTAAATTGGGATTTTTACCAATTAATATTCCATACACACCTTTATTTGTTTCTATTTTTTCATAGGATACTACATTAGTGCCATAACCTGATCGTTCAATCTTGAGCTTACCGTTCAATCCTTTAATCAATTGCGAATACCCAATATTATTATTTTCCAACTGAAATAAAGCGATATAGGAATTTGAATTATCTAATCGCACAACATCTACAACATTAGGTATAATTTCTTCTTTACTTCTTCTATTTAACCAGTCTTTCAAATTAGATTGTATGGATACATTATCGTTATTAACATGGTACTGATTAAAATAATACAATGAACATCCAATACAAAGCACTATAAGAAATACGGCATAATACATTATCTTTTTGGTTTTAGACAATCAAAACACCCCCATAAATTAAGACGCTGTATAGTTAGTATAAGTTTCTCCTTTATTTTCAACTATACTGCCCGTTAGCTTAATAAAAACAAGGAGCAACTGCCGCGGCAAACTGCTCCTTGTATCGTTGAACTAACGTGTCCCGTTAGCGTAATGAATCTGCTATTCCAATCAGCATATCCGCTGTGACTTGGTTTTCTATTCGACTATCCACTGACAGACGATACTGCCATCCGTTTTTTTCGAAAACTAAGATGTTAAATCCTCCCCTTGACTTTGGGGTTTTAGTTGAAAAATACAGTGCATCACTACCGTCATTCAGTTTGTACTTTTTCTTACCTCTCTTCGATTTCTCAAAGTCAATTCTCTGCTCAATAGGTCTTACATCAATATTATAGTGGTTCTTGCCCTGCGCTTCATGGAGGTATTCTATTTGAAGTTCATCGTTATAATTTCCCTTGTCATTTACACATCTACCTAAGTGATAAGTAAATTGTATAGGCGGTAATTTAATCGGCAATTGAAGTTCTCGTTGATTAACTGTTTCACATTCCTTTAATGCTTCTCCAACTGATTTATACCCGATTTCGAGATAAGGCTTTTCAAAAGGAGGAACATCAGGTGTTGCATTAGCTTGAGAAGTTAAAAATATTGTGCAATAGAACACATTTATGAATATTGCTTTTATTTTAATCATGATTTCACCTCAATGGTTAAGTTGTCCATAACTAAGAGGTATTAATCATTGTTACTTCACTAATCTCGTTAGCGCAATGAGGCTGCCGATCCATGCCGGCAGCCTTGTTCTGGTTACTTATTGTGCTATAGTTACCCGTTAGCTTAATAGATTTCCATATTTTTCAGCCTGTAATCATTAAAATCCAATTTCTAGTTAGTTTGTTGATTTAAAAATATTCTGATAAAATGCCCTCTAAAACTTGCTTATAATCGTTTTTATTATAAGAAGAGTTATCAGCTTTTATCTTGGTTATGTTTAAGCCGTTAAAAATTTCTTCTTCTAGTTCCTTTCTTGCTTTAAGAACCTGCAGCGTTCCTTCTAAACCATTGTAATTTTGTTTTTTTCCATACCCTTGGTTCGTGTAATATTCAATAAATCCCTCTGACCATTCCTGAGGTCTTTCCTTTACAGCCTTTCTGAAAGAATGATCAAAATCGTTCTGATCTACGTAAATCAACAATGGATTCAGTCGCTCCACAATTGTTGCCAGTTCAATAACGTAACTTATAACGTCTTCCTTCTTCGCACCATGTTTAATCATCCCCATGGTTACAGGGTTTTGTATAAAACAACAATCAAAAACAAAGATGTCTGCGCCATTCAAAACACGATCCGCAAAATTCTTCCATCGTTCTGTTATCAGTTTCCTGTTTTGATCTAGCGACAATTCATAAATATCATGTTTGAAAACTGCCTGAAGCAATTCATCTGGAAAACTTGACCCGTATTCATATTTTATTTTCCGATATTCTAGGAAGTAATCGTTACCTTGTTTAATCATGAGATTACTCAACAACTCTTTAAACTTTTCATGGGTACTCAATAATTCATCCCATTCATTTTTCTTAAAGAAAGCGACTCCATCATAATCAGCAGGATGTTCCAGATTTCCTTCTAAAAACAACTGAGATGTAATGTTCATTTCCGTAAGAATTTCATGAACGAGTTGAGCAGTTGTTGTTTTCCCGGATCCTGGAAATCCCTCAATCAAGACTAACTTCGATCTCATAATAAAGTTCCTCCATTCGCTAGTAGGAGGATAAGCAGATAGGAATCAATAGAGATACGGTTTTCCACGAATAAAAGCGGATACCATCAGGTAACCGCAGCATGGGTTTATGATACACCTTTCCCTGCATACCCTGTAAGATTAAAGAAAAGCATACCTAATAAAATAGTGTAGTCACTATTACAGGCATCCTTTCAAATTGTTAATCTTTACAGAGTAATCCACATGATAAGGTTTATGCTCCTTTGTTTGCATCTCTATTGTTTAGATTAACATTAAGCATAGATAAATACAATCAGGGACTTTCTAAACAAACCTGCCCGTTAGCTTAATAAAAAACAAGGAGCAACTGCCGCGGCAAACGGCTCCTTGTATCGTTCAACTAACGTTCCCAGATAGTTTAATTAGTCAGAGCGTAATGAACTAATTCTTCATAAACGCCAGATTTTAAAATTTGTTTAGGGAAGTTATCTTCAGATTTCATCCCTATTTTTTTCATTACGGTGTATGATGCTGGATTTTTCACCATTGCAGCAGCAAATATACGTTCTAAGTTCAGGTCTGTAAAGCCAAACTTACATACTGATTGGGCAGCCTCTGTGGCATATCCTTGTCCCCAATAAGGATGACCTACCCAATATGCTAACTCAGCCTGATTTTCGCTTTTGGCGACACGTAAACTTACGCAACCAATAAGCACCTCATCTTCCTTCCTTATCATTGCGAAAGAGTATATATCTCCATTATTGAATGCATTTCGAATACGTTCTATCCATGCTTCGGCTGCTCCATCAGGATATGGATGAGGAATAGAGAGCGTTGTCCGAGCAACTTCTTCATTTCCAGCTAATAATTGTACTGTTTTTGCATCCGAGGGTTCAAACAATCTAAGAATTAACCGGCTCGTTTCCAATCTTGGACCCATACTTTACCTCCTAATAATAAAAACATATATTAGAAATATTCTCTATGTAATTAAAACTATCCTGCCCGTTAGCTTAATAAAAACAAGGAGCAACTGCCGCGGCAAACTGCTCCTTGTATCGTTCACCTAACGTACCCGTTAGGTGAATGCCTGATCCACTTCCCCGAAATTCCTCGGGCAGACCGAGGACCCCCAGGACCGCAGCGTGGATACAGTGTTAGGCGAAGTACTTGTCTTCTATGAAATACCAGCAAGTAGTTTATTTCATTAAATAGTTTTTTTCAACAGCATCACTGACAATGCTTTCAATGTACTCCCATAATCTATTTGACCCAAGCTCTATTTTTTTATTTCGTTTAAGTACCATTTCACTTGTTACATTTAATTTTTGCCATTGTAGTCCTTGAGTTCGATAGTTATGTAATATTGGCATGAAACAATCAAGTGCTTGTGCAAACTTTGCTTCAGAGCTAGCTCCTTCTTCAAATTCATTCCATAACTCCAGAAATTCCTTATACTGTCCATCTGGAAGTAACCCAAATATTCTTTTTGCAGCTTTCTTCTCTTTAATAGCCTTTTCACTAAGGTTTATATTACCGTATGCAAAAACATCTCCAGCATCAATCTCAACAATATCATGAATTATGACCATTTTAATTACTTTCAACATATCGATAGCTTGATCGTTTGAGTATTCACATAAAGTCATAGCCGCTAGACTCATATGCCAAGTATGTTCAGCATCATTTTCCTTCCTTGATTTATCCATAAGGATTGTATTTCGAAATATTTGTTTCATCTTATCTACTTCAACAAGAAAATTAATTTGATCGTTTAATTTCCGCATCATATTCGAAACACTCCAATTATTTTAGGATTATTGGATTTATTGGTATATCAGGCCTTAATGATTGTTGCAAGTATTTCGCCTAACAAGGTGATGCGAATTCACAAAACCAAATATACTTTAAGTATTCGTGAATTGCTTAAGCTATCCTGCCCGTTAGCACAACAAAGCTGCCGATCAGTGCCAGCCAGCAGCCTTATTCCAATATTTTGTTTCGATATCGTATCCGTTAACGGAATAATCCCCCTCTAAATTCCAGTAACTTTTCGGGCTACAAAGTCATGTATTAGTTTCCCAAGAGTAGTGGGGTTGTCAAGCCAAGGGTAATGTCCAGATTGGGAGATTAATCTAAACTCGCTATTCTTTAAGTTACTCGCAAGTTCCTTCACGTATTTATATGGTCGAGGGTCTACTTCACCATGAACTAAAAGCACAGGAGCAGTAATTGAGGAAATGACTTCATTTCTAAACTCATCATTTTCTAGGTACTCATTGCAGTCAACCTTTTGATTGACTTCATTGTTTACAAATTGACCATCTACTCGTGGAAGCATAGAAAAATTATTTTTGTTAAATAAATCTGCCCTCAAACTGAGTTCACGTATTCGGTTTCGGGTGTGTTCTCTTTCTATACCGCTCATTTGGTTCACGATTGAACGCAATTGAGTATACTCTTCTCTTTCATCAAAGCTCATATTTTCAAGTCGATTAATACGATAATCGATATGCCATGCGGGGTTTATTCCAGTTCCCGATATATAAATTAATGCTTTAACCTGACAATTATATCTGACAGTATAAGCTAGACCCAATGATGCCCCCCAAGAATGTCCGCACACAACCCATTTGTCTATACCTAAATGAAGCCTTAAATGTTCTAAATCATCAATAAAGGTTTCAACATCATAGGGTCCTTTTTTCTCAGACCTCCAACTCCCTCGCTGCTCATACCGTATAACTTTGTAACGATTATCTAACATATCGGCGATTGGCTCTAAATAGTCATATGCCCCTGGTCCTCCGTGTAAGAGCACCATAGGAATACCCTGCCCTTGAGTTATATGCCAGAGTGATACACCATTTATTTTTGAAACTATTCCATCCATTTAATTCCTCCCGATTTACGGTTATTATTACATATATTTCTCTCAGGATATTCAAAATCCTTTGAGTTATTCTGCCCGTTAGCGTAATAAAACAAGGAGCAACTGCCGCGGAAACTGCTCCTTGTATCGTTCAACTAACGTGTCCCGTTAGTTCAATGATCTGATTAGAACAACTTGGCAAGTTTGATATCTTCAAAAGGTACGTTTTTTTTAATATCAAATACCCGCACGAATGTTACATCGAAGTTTAGAAAAGGAGATAATGCTTCTCTCGCAGCCAATTTCATTTCAATAATTTCTGCTTCATTCATGCCCCATTTTGTTTGACCCAAAGTCAAATGTGGAATGAAGTGATCCAACTCTATATGCCTTTCAATAAGTTCGGGCGGTGGGGAAACCGCATCTACCAAGTTCTTGTGTAGATTATATACCTCTTTCGATTCAACGCTAAGGAATGTAACCGCTGTTCCGAATGTTGCTGGTTCAGACAAAGTTAACTGGAAAATTGGAAATGAAGAACAAGTTTCTCTTACTTTTTCAAACCAATTCATATCCTCCGTAAGTCCACTTTGGGCTTTAACAGTTATATGAGGCTCCACAAGATCCCTAAAGCAGTTATTAGCCCATCGATTTCGAAATGTCTTAGCCCATTTAGTACGAAATAGCAAAATTTGTTCTTTATATTCTTCGGGTGGAACGATTCCTATGAAAAAATGCATTTTTACACCCCATAATAAATAATATGTAAGAATTCTTCAAGTATTTTCCAAATCCTGCTTTAGTGTTAAACTGCCCGTTAGCGTAATAAAAACAAGAAGCAACTGCCGCGGCAACTGCTCCTTGTATTGTTCAACTATTGTGTCCCGTTAGCTTAACCAATCATTGTAATAAATGGCTAGTTCCAGACTGTTAAAGTTTAATTCGAGTTGGAGTAACTACATAGTCTACTCCTTGATTATCTCTCCATAATTTTTCTACTTCTGATGGTCCAATATTGATTCCCAGAAATGATGGGTCCAAGAATATTTCTTGTTTATTTAGAAGAATTATTTTCAATGCATCACATGTTATTTCGCTATTATTATCTACTTGCAAGTTAAAAAACTCGATTTCAGCGACTTTATTATCTATTAATGGATTATTAAATATGATATTACTGATTCTTGATTTTGCTGGGATAACATCTTCCAGATCAATTTCTAATTGGACTGACACTGTTTTAGAAATTGATAATTTCGAATATTGATCAACTGACTCTATCTTTATAAGTTGACCATCAAATTCGAAAAATAAGTAACTCATTAGAGCCGTAAATTCAGTGACTCCAATATCATCTGTATCTACGAAACCAGTTAAATAAATTTCATCTATAAAATTTTTCTCTATTATATCGAGAATTTCTTTCAAGACATAACCTCCACATGGAAACGCTCTTTATGATCTAATTGTACACTCATGTCACACCAAAATACCATAAGAGTTGATTACGCAAATCTGCCCGTTAGCTTATAACTCACATCGATTCTAAGTTTAATGTAGTTCGACTTGGTATCATACCATCCCCTCTATTGTTTGCATCCATAGATCGGAATTCTATCTTGAAATCAGTCGCACCAGTTAATCCCTCAAGTGTTTTTATTATGAGTGAGGAATATCGATGGTATAACCATTCTGATGTGAAGTTGTTCGGGCTATAGATAAGGAACACTCCATCTACATACTCTGCATTCGTATTTCTCAACCATGTATTGAAACTAGGAAGGGAAATTTGATTTCCAATTTCCTCCAGATCTTTAATCCATACACTTGGTTGGCCCGAAGATTCAATAGAATGTTCAACTTCTTCACCAAGAAAGTCATCATCTGTAATTCTCTCACTCAGAAGAAGCTCTTCAACGGATTTATTGAAAATCTGTCCCAACCTTAGTAACACTTCAATATCCGGCAAACATTCCCCTTGTTCCCACTTAGAAACAGCTTGATGACTGACCCCCAATAATGTGGAAAGCTCCACCTGCGTCAACTCTAATCTTTTCCGTAAATCCAATATGTTTTTTCCAATTTTTTTATTATCGAGCAATGGGATTTCACCTCCAACGTTAAGTACACACCAATAGTATCACAAAAGAAATAGAACCTAAATCGAGTGTAAGTTGAATGGAATGGTGTATCCATTGCAACCCTAAGTTGCAAAATAATAGCCATGTAATCTCACATAGACCCTAGAGTATTACACTAAACTGCCCTTTAGCTTAATAAAAACAAGGAGAAGCTGCCGCGGCAAACTGCTCCTTGTTTCGTTCAACTAACGTTACCCGTTAGCTCAAATTTGACGCGGTTTTAGAGTTTGAAAAACTTCAGGTATTGAGAAATAAGTTTTAGACTGATTCCCAATAGTTCAAACGGCGGCAGCCATGAACGAGAAAATAAAGTTATAGACTGCCGCTGACTTGTTGAACTAACGTTCCTCGTTACTTCAACGAATAGAAGAAGTCCTATTACTGAACGATTGTACATATTTGTTTAGATCTTCTCGAAATACTTCAGAATACTTTCCAGCGGTATATTGATTTTTCATGCGCCAGTACCGAAGCAGCACTCGTGCAGAAACGGTAAGGCGCATTGATGGCGCCAATAAAGCGAGAGATTGCGCCGAGTCGTTTGCTGTGCGATGGTGATTCGCAGATCGGAGTTATCTTGCCCCCGGTTGCATATAAGCACCTTCATGAAATACAGGAACAATCTGACTAATGTTAAGTTCACTTGCAATAACAACATCTTCAGGAAATCCTTTTTCTATTAACTCACGACCAGATGAACATTCTTTTAAAATATTTTGTATATCGCCCTCTGCGTGTTTAAAGGCACTAACAGCTAACTTAGCTTCTGGTGAGAGACACGACTGATTAAAACGACTTAGTATTGCCCCAGCTGCTATTAAGTCTTCAATGGCAGGACGTAACATACCACCTTTCCATTGTTCACCACAGGCAATTACACTTACTACTTCACCAGGAAAATGCTCGTTTATATATTCTGAAACAGCGAATGCATTGCGTAGACAGCCAGCAATTGTGGTTGCATTTGACTCTTTTGCTATAACTGTACACGTTGAACCGTTCGGTGAAGGTAATACAATCCGAGTTTGTGGTGTCAAAGAAAACAAAGTGTTTGGAGATAAAGAGGGTGTTTGACCGCGCTTACCTGCTAGCGTTGCTGTGACCGATTCAGCAAAAGCTACTGCTGATTCATCCTTATAAATATATGGAAACACTAAAGATTCTCTGGAGACCGCTACCTCTACACAAGTTGTAAATGATAGTACATCTATGATGACTATAACTTGTGATAATGGTGCCAATCGCCGAACTCCTTCAGCTCCCCATTCAAACCTGACTTGGTACTCAACCTGATTAAAAACATCATCGATAATAGTAACCACCACCCCATTGGTTTTCGAAACAATGTAAAACAATTCCACAGATAAGTGAGTAATCCTGCGTATGAGGTTCATTGAAAGCCTTGATGGCAGGCATTAAGGTTTTCTCTTTTCCTTCAACTTTGGACTAGATCCGCTAGTGTAGTGCGCTAAGCCCTCCACCTGGGACAACTTCTCTTAAAGTTATACACAGTTCTTTTTTGACAGAGCAACGACACTACATCCCGCCAAAAATGTTTTGCTGGCTCATTTATTTTCATCTGGACCACTTTCCAATTCCCTTGGTATAAATTAAACGCCTGAACAGCCGCTAGTCTCCCTAAACCCCTTCTCCTATATTTATTGAGGACTAGAAAATCATATATGACATGTGTTGGATCGGGATCCGTATCGTAATTCTCAAAAAGTATAATTAAAAACCCAATGATTTGTTCCTTATTACATATCAAATAAGGGTTCCATCTAGGGTCTTCCCAATAGTGTTCCAAGTCTATATCAAAACGTCCATCTAAGCCCAAATCTTCCTCGGTATACTGACTAAAATCATAACGATAATATTGATATAGGTTGTAGAGGATTTCTTTTTGTTCAACTTTAACAGGCATAAGTTTAACTTCCATGATATATCTCCCACCTCTAAATCAGACTAACACACCCCTTACGAAATGTTATGGGAAAAACCATTATAACCAAACTATCCTGCCCGTTAGCTTAATGGCGCTATAACCATACTTCGGGAATCAGGTATACATTCTTAATCTCATTTGGCAATCGGACCATATTCTTGACATGGAGAATTGACAAGAATATGATCCGATAAATTTAAATGCAAGGGAATCAGGCTTCCAGCAAGCGTTATTACGTTAATAACACTTTAGGATTGACCGAATAAAATATATACAAAACTGTGCTTGCCCCTTATGGGGCTGAGGGGGATATCTTGATGTGGGTAACCGTACACACGCATCTCGGTGTTGATATTCAAGTACGTGATGGTCCGGATATTGATGATGACTGCGTTGGGTACCGAATCAATAAGAAACGATTCAAGGACCAGAGGTTCGAAACTATTGCAGACGCCATTGAAGCAATCGAGACTGCTTAATGATTTTAAAATATAAAGTGGCCCTCACGGCCCAGGTGAGGGCTCTTTTAGTTTTAATTAAAAAAATACTTTCTAGATCGAATACTTAGCGCAAAGTGGGGATCTTATCAATTGAATATATTTTAAAGGAGGAAAACATTTAGTGGGAATACTTAGTGGTAATCCAAAGGACGAGCCTATGCATTATGGCGAAATATTTAATGTGTGGAGTTATTCGGTGGCAGTGAAAAGTGCTGTTTCTTGTTATCAGTCTTATCTCAACCATGCCGGTGATAAGGATTTAAAGAATTTGGTTGAAGACATGATCAAAGAGGCGAAACAAGAAGAGAAAGAGTGCGACACACTGCTTAAAGATAATGGTGTTATTCCAGCACCAGCGCTCCCCGATAAGCCGAAAGCAAAATTAGAAGACATTCCTGTTGGAGCTAGATTCAGTGATCCGGAGATCGCGGCGGCCATATCCGCGGATAATTCAATCGGACTTGTGACTTGCAGCCAAGTGATGGGTTCTTCCGTGCGTGAAGATATCGGTGCCCTCTTTGCAAAATATCATGTAGCAAAAACCGCAATGGGCCTCCGTTTATTAAGAATGAATAAGGAAAAAGGCTGGCTTATCCCGCCCCCTCTTCAAATCAAAACACCGGAATTAGTGAAAGCTTAACATAATAAAAATGGAGGCCATTAAATGAAAAAAACTATTTCACTTTTTGTAACAATCATCTTGGCTGTTATCCTTTCGGTACCGGCTTTTGCGCATCAAAATCAAAAAATGGATATGGAACACCCGACTTCATATTCAGGAGTGCAAAGCGTCAGCTCAACGAACATAAATGGGGCAACAGCTGCAGGTAGTAACAATACTAATAATAATTACAGGGCTAACGCAACTGATAATGATGGAAATGATTGGGGTTGGCTTGGACTTCTGGGACTAATTGGATTGGCTGGACTGCGAAGCCGAAATAAGGAAAGAACTTAAAACAACTGTATCACCACATAAAGCAGCACATGGACCTAAGCATGTAAAGGTTCCATGTGCTGTTTTGGTTTCATCATCCCGTTATCAAAATTCTACAAAGGGGCCTATTAGATCGCCGTCACTACTTCAAAAAACCATTCAAAACTAATTTCCATAAAATGGTTTGTAGTCTATTGAAAATGGGATGCAAGTCCAATCTATAATAAGAGACAATTCATAAGATAGAGCATACTAAATCGGAGGTGTTCATTTATGAGTTGTCCAAAGAAGAAAGTAGTGAAGGTGACTTGTCCTTCACCAAAAGTTTGTGTGAAAGCTCCACAAGGTCTTCGTGGGCTTAGAGGACCTCAGGGCCCAAGAGGTTCCCGGGGCAGAAGAGGTAGAGAAGGCGATGCGGGTCCTGGTGCGATAATTCCTTATGCATCTGGACTTCCAGTTACATTGACTACCCTAGCGACTGGGTTAGTTGGAACTACGGGTCTCATAGGATTTGGAAATTCAGCTACTAATATTGCTCTTGCAGGTGGAGTGATAGATCTTACAGGTGCTGGTGGCACGCTTCTTAATATGGCATTTTCAGTACCCCGTGATGGAACGATAACTTCTATTTCTGGATTTTTTAGCGCAACAGTGGCACTGGCTATTGTAACAACCACTATAACCATCACAGCTCAATTATTCACTGAAACCACAACCAACATCTTTAGTCCAATTCCAGGTGCTAGTGTAACATTATCTCCACCTATCCCGGGCCCAATTGCAATTGGCGCCAGCAGCAGGGGGACAAATTCTGGGTTGGATATTTCTGTATCCGAAGGAGATCGTTTATTAATGGTATTTTCAGCAACAGCTGCAGGAACTACGCTTTTGAATACCGTTGTAGGTTATGCAAGTGCAGGTGTTAATATCAAATAGTATACTAATTAATAATGATTTTCTTGATAACAATACAACGTTTGATATTTTCAAATTAATCAAAGCTGTTGCTGTTTAGATAAAAAAAGAGCCCTGGAGATACTATTGTTCTTTTGTCGGCAATCGGTCTATAATCTTGGTATTTGTCGGCAATCGGAACATATTCTTGACAAGGAGGAATGACAAGAATATGTTCCGATAAATTAAAAAAGCCACCATTTAGGTGGATATTAATCGGACTATGTTCTTGTCACTCGACATTCTTATATGTCGGAGGACAAGAACTTGTACCGTTAAAAGACAAGAACTTGTACTTATTCCCTCTTAGGATAACGAAAAAAGCTGATCTTCAACAATAAAACACGAAAAATGTGATTTAACGGATCCTTAGGCAGATATATTCTTGTCATCTGATTTACGTACTTGTAGTCCCGTCAGAATGTAGGCACTTTTGTGTCATTAGACAAGAAAATCTGAAAGTCTGGTCTGTTCCTCATCAAAGAAAAAGGAACTGTAATCACAGTTCCTTAACATACTAAAGCTACATTTCATTTATATAAAAAATCTAATATATCTAGTGAAGGGATTCGCTAACAATTATTTGTTACAATATCTGACGACTATCTTTAAGTAGAACATCGTGTGCACTACCCTCAACAATACTTGTAGAAGAAACTAAGGTTAACTTAGCGTTTTTTTGTAGTTCAGGAATTGTCAGGTAACCACAATTACACATTGTTGAACGTACTTTGCTTAAAGAAAGCCCAACATTATCTTCTAAACTTCCTGCATATGGTACAAACGAATCAACTCCTTCTTCAAAAGAAAGTTTTTCGTCACCGCCTAAATCATATCTCTGCCAATTTTTTGCCCTTGTACTTCCTTCTCCCCAATACTCCTTCATATAATTACCGTTTATATTCACTTTTTTAGTGGGGCTTTCATCAAATCGGGCAAAATATCTTCCTAACATTAGAAAATCTGCTCCCATAGCTAGTGCCAATGTAATGTGATAATCGTGTACAGTACCTCCATCAGAACAAATTGGTACATAGATTCCTGTCTCATTAAAATATTCATCACGAGCCTTCGCTACCTCAATTAATGCGGTAGCTTGACCTCTTCCTATGCCCTTTTGTTCTCGTGTAATACAAATTGCACCGCCGCCAATTCCTACTTTTACAAAATCGGCACCAGCTTCGGCAAGGAAACGGAAACCTTCTTTATCAACTATATTTCCTGCCCCAATTTTTACGATATCACCATAATTCTTCCGGATGTATTCAAGAACAATCTTTTGCCATTCTGTAAATCCTTCGGAACTGTCAATACAAAGAACATCTACTCCAGCTTGAAGTAATGCTGGAATTCGTTCAGCATAATCTCTAGTATTAATACCTGCACCAACCATATATCTTTTTGATTCATCAATCAACTCATTCTCATTTTCCTTATTAGTATTGTAATCTTTTCGAAATACCATAGAAATCAATCTTTGTTCACCATCAATGATTGGAAGGCAATTTAATTTGTGCTCCCATATAATATTATTCGCTTCTTTTAATGTGGTATCTTTATTACCACAGATTAAGTCTTCGAATGGTGTCATAAAATCTTTAACTTTAGTGTCTAAAGTCATCCGACTAACTCGATAATCTCTGCTAGTTACAATGCCTAATAATTTACCTCTAGAACTTCCATCAATTGTTACTGCTACAGTCGAATGATTAGTCTTCTTCTTTAACATTAACAGTTCGTCTAAAGTATCTTCAGGAGATATATTAGAATCACTAACAACAAAACCAGCTCTATAACTTTTAACACGAGCAACCATTTGTGCCTGACTTTCAATAGATTGTGATCCGTAAATAAAAGAAAGTCCACCTTCTTTTGCTAAAGATATTGCCATTGTATCATCAGAAACAGACTGCATAATTGCTGATGTCATAGGAATATTCAAAGACATAGGAGGTTTATTTCCTTTTTTAAATTTCACTAAGGGTGTTTGTAAACTAACATTTGCCGGTATACACTCTACAGATGAGTAACCTGGTATTAGTAAATACTCACCAAAGGTGCGTGATACTTCATTCATATAAACTGCCATATTATTTCCTCCCTTGTTCTTGAGCTGTTTTTTCCATAAGTTTATATAGACCTTGATACAATCCCATAAGCATTTCATCATCAAAGTCAGTAAATAACTCCTCCA